>CAXTYH010000075.1:0-2377 GCA_964248405.1 uncultured Bryobacteraceae bacterium | reverse complement strand
ACTTGTCTTCTCGACCAAACTTCCCCTTGCAGTCGCGCGGCGGACCATACAATGGCCGGATGAACCTGCATTCCGTTGAGCGTTGGACGGATGGCTAGAACCAGGTGCGGGCGCGATATCGATCGTATTCGGTACCGAATGCGGCGCGAAGCACTGCTTCCTCGCGGCGGGCGCGAACGATCTGTAATGGAATGATCACAATCAGGAGCAGCAACGGCCACCATCGTGCGATGACGAGGGAGAGCCCAATCAGCAGGAAAGGGCTTGCAAAGTAGATCGGATTTCGGATGCGTCCGTAGAGTCCGGTCGTGACAAGCTGCCGAGCTTGTGGTGTCACGGAAAATGCTCGGCCTAGCTGGATTCTCGCTATCGCCACCCATGCAAACACAAGAAGAAGAAGACACGTTCCGATGACCCGCGTCGATGGCCATGCTATATGCGTGGATTTCGTGACGATCACGACGACGGCGACCTCGAACACTGCAAGAACAAGCAGAATCCACTGAACCACGCCCATGAAAAGAACATACCAAGCACCAAGATTAGAGCGGTTCTCCTGTTGCTGTGAGTCGGATAGAGCCTGGGAGTGCCGTTTTCATCGAGGGAAAACGGCCATGAGATCTGTGTCTTCGCTATACACCTGCAGGAAAACCGCTCTAGTCCCTGAAACGCCGTTGCCGGAAGTTGGAGCTTTCAGCCTCGAGAGGGTCCAATCGACCGAATTGGTCAAGACTGTACGACTTATCTTACGATTCCCTCCGCCTTCTGAGTCCTCGTTGCACGAGAGACGTTCGCGGTTCTCCTTTCGTCGTGCCTCCTTTGCGCAAGCTCTGCAACCTGCCGAACCATTGAGCGACAAAGCAGTTCAGGGCCTCTGTTCTTTGCTGCCTTCCATCTAGCGCGCTCGGTGACTTCGCTGACGTATTCAGGGCATATCGATTATCAATAAGAATTGTCTTGACCTCTTCGTGCTGATCTCTTACTCCTTATCGATAAGGAGCAACGTATGCTGGATGGCAAAGATAAGTTAATCAAGAGTTCTCGCTGGGCTGTTCGCATCGCTACTTGGGCAAACGGGCTTTTCCTGATAGCGGTCTCGCTGGGTCTGCTTCTGTCCTGCATCCTGCGTACGCCATTCGCCACGCTTTTGATCCAGCAGCGACCCGGAAACGACGTGCACTCGGAGATGACGGGGTTGCGTCTGCTGATGTTGCTTGGCGGTGCAATGGCTGTCGCGACCGGATTCCTACTCGCCGCATTGACGCAGATCATAGCGAGCGCGGGTGAAGGCGATCCGTTCATCGCGGCCAATGCTCCAAGACTTCGAAGTATCGGCTGGTCACTTCTTGCGCTCCAACTGCTCGACATTCCAGGGGACTTGCTTCAGAAGTTCTTTCCATCCCTCGGCTCCGGTGCACCGGACGTTACCTTCTCCCCAGGAGGCTGGCTCGCTGTTCTGATGGTGTTTGTGCTCAGCCGCGTCTTTGCGGCAGGCACCGCGATGAGGAACGACCTGGAAGGCACGGTGTAGCTGATGCCCATTTCGATCCGGCTCGACGAGCTTCTGGAGCGACGGAACATGTCCCTAACCGAGCTATCGGCGGCAGTCGAAATCACGCTTGCGAACCTATCTATCCTAAAGACCGGAAAGGCGAGGGCCATGCGCTTCTCGACCTTGGAGGCAATCTGCAAAGTGCTGGATTGCCAACCGGGCGACATTCTGACCTTCGAAGATGACAACGGCCAGTAAACCTTACAGGCTTCACCCTGAACGTCAATCAAGCTACCCACAGGAGAATTTATGTCCTTCAGCCCGATCGCAATATTCCAGCCTGCGGGTAGATATGATGGCGTTCGCCCCATTCAGATCTACCTCCTGCGAGTTCTCTATATCCTGATGTTCTTTGTGCTTGGCAAGCAGACCTGGACCCACATCCTGACCCACCAGGGCGCATGGAACCCGATGGAAGCTGTCGCGTGGTGTGTGTGGACGGCCTTCGCTACCCTGGCTGGTCTGGGAATCCTGCGCCCTCTCAAGATGCTTCCAATTGTGCTCTTGGAGATCTTCTACAAGATACTCTGGCTTTTGATTGTTGCGTATCCACTCTGGTCACGGGGGCTCCTGGCCGGATCTCCGGCGGAAGACACCGCCTCAGCCTTCGCATGGGTG
Source organism: uncultured Bryobacteraceae bacterium (assembly GCA_964248405.1). GTDB lineage: Bacteria > Acidobacteriota > Terriglobia > Bryobacterales > Bryobacteraceae > Bog-105. Next base: position 207 of record CAXTYH010000075.1, on the reverse strand, counting down.
CTCTTACCCATCGTCGCCATGCCTTGGGGATACGCCTTCGCGAACTACATCTACAGCCCAAAACACGCCGTTGGTGCAAGCAACTAAGCTCGAGCTATACCTGCGATACTCGTCGATCAAACCTGCTCTTGAGCCTGTGTGGGATCAGTCCCTGTAAACGCCGTTGTGGGAAGTGATAGTGAGGGGACTGCGGCGCGGTGCGCGGGT
>CAXTYH010000074.1:0-3059 GCA_964248405.1 uncultured Bryobacteraceae bacterium | reverse complement strand
TCGGCGAAGAGATTCCGGCGAACCAGGTCGGGCGCGATGCCCACTTCGGCCCCTATAACGATACAGTGAACCAGCAGTTCACCGGCAAAGAACGAGACGCAGAATCAGGACTCGACTTCTTCGGCGCAAGGTACTACGCCTCCAACATCGGCCGATTCATGTCGCCGGACTGGGCAGCCAAAGCTGAGCCTGTGCCGTATGCAAAACTCGACAATCCGCAAAGCTTGAACCTCTATGCCTATGTTGGGAACAATCCTCTTTCCAGGACTGATCCATCAGGGCATTACTCATGCAGTGGAAGCGCTGCAAACTGCCAGGCGGTCGCAGATGCTCTGAAAAATATCAAGGAAGCAATTAATTCCGGAAACCTCAGCAAGAAAGAGGCGGGAGCGTTGAACAAAGTCCTCGCCTTCTATGGCCCACTTCAAAAAGCAGGGCACGATAACGGCGTTGGCGTGACATTCCAAAAGGTGGGCATCACAGCCGGAGGAACCTCGACTGAGAACGGACGCACAACAGTGAGCTTGTCCCTTAAGGACGTAGCAACCAACCCTCTCTACAAGCAGAACGGGGCTTCACCAGATACGGAGGCTGCCGGTCAGGTTGCACATGAGGGTGAACACGGCGTCCAGCAGCAAGATCACGGAATGCCACAGAATAAGGCTCAAGAGAAAGCGGGCGAGGTTGATGCATACACAGTGCAGTCTTATGTCAACAAAGGCGAACAAGACAATTCTGCTTATGGTATTTGGACGATGCAGGGCGGATTCAATCCTGCAGCAATAAATGACTATGCAAACGGGTCAACGGCTGCATGGTGCCAGGGTGGAGGAAATTGCAAATGAATCGACTATTAGTTGTTGTCTCTGTGCTGTTCTGTGGTCTCGCCCTTGCAGGGAAATGCTTTGCTCGGAGACTCGTCACGCCCGTCAAAACGACAGTGTGTGAAATCTCCGCTGATCCCAACCGTTTTGCTGGTAAGATCGTCGTTTTCGCAAGCCGATTTGAGAGCGATGGGATGGAGCGAAGCGTTCTGACTGACAGCGCATGCACGGACGTCGGTCTATCCGTTTCCACACCTGAACATTTCAGGGGTGAAGATCAGCTGAAGAAAGCGCTCAGCTTGGGGCGGCCTGGCACGCTTGACAAGACGATCACCGGCACTTTTACGGGCAGATTCCTCTGGCGGCCTACGAAAACTCCAAAGCGAGTACTGACCCTGACCGAAGTTCGAGATCTATCGTCGGCCAAGAAATAGCGGAAGATAATGTTATCGGTACGATGGAACCTCGTTCGATCTACGACTGCCTCCCACGTCTGTGCATTCCCATACCTGTTCACCGGCAAAGAAAGAGACTCAGAATCAGGACTAGATAACTTCGGCGCGCGCTACTTCGGAAGTTCGATGGGGCGCTTCATGAGCCCCGATCCGCTGGGCGGCGATCTGACGAACCCTCAGTCACTGAATCGATATGCCTACGTTCTAAACACCCCGCTGACGAACACCGATCCGACTGGAATGTATACCTGCACGGATAGCAAAGATTGTTCGTCCAAAAAGGATCAAGCTCTTGAGAAAACGCTAGCTGGTCTACGCAATTCGAAGGATGCAGATGTAGCTCGCGCAGCTAACGCTTACGGTGGGCAGAACAAGGACAACGGGGTGTCCGTTGGCTTCGCTGACCTCTCCAAATCCGGCAAAGGTGGCGATACCGTTTCCACAATCGGAGTTGCCGCAGACGGAAGCCTAAGAGCAAACTCGGCGGTCACTCTGAACTCGAAGGATGGTGGTACGGACTTCACGGCGGATGTCGGGCATGAAGGAAGCCATGCTGCTGATGCTCAGGACGTGGTGCGGAGCGGCCTCACGGAGGACGGTCAAGCGATCCATGCCGGTATGAACATCACGCCGTATCAATCAGAGCAGCGAGCCTATGGCGTCACGAACTCGATCCTGAATTCTGCAAATGAGTCCCGCAATTACGTCTGCGGTTCTGGAGGGTGCTTGTTAGGCAGAGGTGCGACCGATATACCGGGAACGGTGGATCGACTCGTTGGCGGCAATGCGATCTACAACCAGGGCGGCAGACCGATGTCTTCGACCAATCAAGGCCCTTCGGTTGTGAATGGGGTGACTCCAAAGGCGACGGTTCCATCGGTTCCTCACTAGGCGACGGAGGTAAAACTATGCGCAATGAACTCCGTATCGCCGGTCTCTGGGCTGTCATCTTGCTGACGGTCTCCGCTTCCGGGCAGACTGCTGCTCCGAACACACCAGCTTCGGCGGTGCCGATCCTTCAGGGAGCGGCGCTGCCGATGTATCCTCCAATCGCGAAGGCCGCTCATGTAACCGGCAAGGTGGTCGTGCGAGTGACTGTCAAAGACGGACTGATGGTTCAAACCGAGGTACTCTCCAAGCCTGCCGTAGGAGCTGGGGGGCGGTTGCTGGAGTCGCCGACACTGGAGAACCTGAAGACGTGGCGCTTCGCCGCCGATGTGACCGGGGCGTTCACGGTGACCTACACGTATGAAATCTCCGGCACGGAGACCGAAAAGCCGACAAATGCCAAAGTCGAAATGCTCCCCTCTCTGGATGTAAAGCTCACGGCGCGACCGGTGAAGCCGACCGTCATGTACCAGAAGCAAAGCAGTCCAGCCGCCTATACCTCTCCTCATGAGAGCGGCCATGCTCAGGGCACGCCCAGCTCCCTAGAACCCTTACAGGCCGCCGCGAGGCGGCCTGTGGTGCGTCCGGGGTGGCGGTTGAGGAAGGGGAGGGACAGACGGAGTGAATATCTGAGGAGGATAGGAACGGAAGGTGCTAGGGGAAGTTCGAATCGGGTATAAGTGCAAGAGATAAGGCTTTGACCTGGACTTTATTCAGATATTTGCTCCGTTCGTCCCTATGTACCTTGCCCCATGCGATACACCGACTTCGAAGCGGCGAGTCGACCTCGCGGGTAAAGGTCATTTCGATAAGAGTGGTCACCTCGGGCTACGACGAGGCCAACCGCCCTGCTTACGTGGGAGGCACTTTCGTAGGAGCGACGACCAACTAC
>CAXTYH010000073.1:0-4663 GCA_964248405.1 uncultured Bryobacteraceae bacterium | reverse complement strand
AAAAGCGGACCACTCACGTGTGAACTAGAGCGGTCAACTCACATACTAACGACACAGCTGTAAGCGTAGGTTGTTTGGTTTCCTTTTGGATCGTACGATGCAACAACATTTCCAGCGATGTCAAAAGTAAATTGAGTCCAGCTATCGATTGTGTCCGAGCCAGTCTGAGATTTCCCAAGAGCAGTCAGGTTGCCGCGGGTTGTATAGGCGATATCGAACGAGGCGTTATGTCCCACAATCCCTGGTGCCTCTTGTAAGCGCTGCTGATCGTAAACGTAATAACTATTCGGTCTCTTCGTCATACCCGCCCTTCTGTCCTAGCTTTTCTTGGACGTTAGTTGCATGTATGCATGAAAGCATGCGAGCATGAACTCACTTACTGTCGAAAAATCGTTCTGCATGGCTGCCAACTTCGCGGCCTTTACCTCGCTACGCGGCCAGCGGACTTGCAGGGGAACTTGCTTTTCGGGGAGTGCGGCCTTTACAGAGGTTTTCTTTTTGCTGCCCTCTATTGCCTTTGCAATCACAGCCCTTGGTAGAGGAACTTGCGCGGCACGCGGGACCGCTGGTAAGGCTTCAAACGTGTCGCCTGTTAGTTCAAGCGCTTTAGGCATGGGTCCTTATCCTTCCACTCCCATGCATGTTTGCATGCAAGCATGATTTTATGTTCTCCCACAACGCTGTAATTTCCTTGGCAGCCGGACCACGCGGTTCAGCCTCAGTAACGGTCTGGCCTTTCGCCCACGGGGACTTGTAGCCAGTACGGTCATTGATAAAGGTGGCCGCAACTTCACCATGCTTTGACAAAATGGCCGCGGCTTGCGCAGTAATCAGCGTTCCCGTCTTTACGCGAGTTAGCACGAACACGAAAGAAATGGCTGCGGCCTTCAGCGCCTGAACTGTGACCGGCGCTGCGATCAAATCATCTTCACTTGGCTGTACGGGGAAAATCACGAAGTCTGCTAGACTAAACAACTCCTTGGCGATTTCAAGACGTCCGGATGCAGCGTCAATAAAACAATAAGCTGCACCCTGCTTTCGGATTGCTTCCAACACAGTGCGTAGATTGCTAAATAGAACTTCGATGCGGGCAGGGGCCTCAGCTTCGCGTTTCTGGTGCCATGCAGACAAGCTGCCTTGCGGATCGGTATCGATTAAAAAGACTGGGCCGTCACCGACGCGTTCTGCTTCCACCGATAAATGTTTGGCCAGCATCGTTTTGCCGCTGCCACCTTTTTGGGAATTGATAACAATGACTTGCATAACTCATGCTGCTACAACTTGCATGAAAACCAGCATACATGCTCGCATGATTGCATGCAAGCATGAACCATGTAATGTCCTTCAACATCATCGGGTACTCAATGTTTCGGTCGAGTGTTTTAGCATTTCAAGCAGGCAGAAATGCAATATTAGGCCGGGTCTTGTCAGGGAGAACTGTTGTTTCGACCAAGCACAAATGGGTTAAGAGACTTACGGCAGGTCTGCAGGCGCTCTTCCTGGTGAGGAGGACTTGAGAAACACCTCGCGCCAAGCTAACATATATGTCATAAGCCGTGAATGACGTTCAGGAATACATCGATGAGAATGGCAAGAGTCCCTTCGGGAAATGGTTTATTAGCCTGAACAACCAAGCGGCTGCAAAGGTTACGACGATGTTGGAAAAGATTGCTCAAGGCAATTTCTCTAACGTCAGTCCGGTCGGTGAGGGTGTGTCGGAATACAAACTCGATTGGGGTCCGGGCTACCGAGTTTACTTTGGGAGAGATGGCGACCGGCTGGTAATCCTGGTAGGCGGCGGAACTAAGAAACGACAATCAGCGGATATTACGGCGGCAAAAGCCTACTGATCCGAGTACAGACGACGTAAGAGAAAAGGGGAGTAATGGGAATGGCACTGACGAGAGATTTCCGGGACACAATACGCGAACGCGCTCAGCGGGATGCGGGTTTCCGCCGCGCCCTACTTCAGGAAGCAATGGAACAGATGCTAGCCGGGGACATCGACCTCAGTAAAACTATGATTCGCAACTATATCAATGCGACTGTGGGATTTACTGCTCTTGCCCAAACGGTCCATACGCCCTCGGAAAGCTTGATGCGTATGTTCAGTGCAAAGGGCAATCCCTCTATGTCGAATTTGTTTGGAGTGATTATGGCACTGCAAAACCAGGAAGGCGTACTTTTCAAAGTAAAGGCTATTTCCACCTAAGACGCTGACGCGTTCCCACCATGACAAGCAAGACAACTTTCATCCTCTTATTTGCAGTGCGAGGGGTCCTGACCATGAGAGATCGAGTCGTCCTTCTCCTCGAAAGCCGAATACCATTCCAGCGTCACGTATCGGTAATCGATTGGTCTTTATAGCCACATTAGAGAAGAAGCCGGACGTAGCACCGCAGTTCGTCCTAGTGATCAAGGCAGTACTCTCTTTGTCGGGCGAAGCGACGCCACTGCCCATAACCGGTGGGGCAGCCACCGAGACCTGATGGTTTTCGGCATCGTAGGTAACCGTGTTCCCGTTGACCACCGACTGATTGCCGGCAGGGTCATACGAAACGCTCGGCAGCTGATTTTTGGTGAACGCATTGATCGTCGGAGTGTTGCCGGCCGGCGCCTGGCCAGTGCTCCCGGAGACCCACATGTTGCCCCACTGGTCGTACCCGAAGTTGCGCGACCAGCCACCCGAGTCACTGGCCGAGACCACACGGTTCAGAACGTCGTAGCCATAGCTCTGCCCGAACGTCAGCAGCTGAGCATACCCGGCACCGCCGTGCTCGGCCGTCATCCCGTACAAGTTGCCATTGCTGTTGGTGTTGCCGCCCCAGTTCCAGGTCAGGCGCATGAGCAGCGAGCTATCCGAGTTGTTGATGGCATCGGATGATTGAAACGGCTGCAGGCGCGGGTTGTAGGTGTTGCGGCGTCCCACTGTATTGCCCAGCAGGTAAGACGCCGCTGCGCCGTGCCACCTATTAGCCGGTGCGCAGCACCGTTTCGCGTTCTAGCTGCTGCCGAACCAGTTGCACTGTCCGAAGGCAGGTGTCAATGGTGCGCGAAGTCGATACCGATGGCAACAATCCAGATTAAGGCGGAAACCAGCCATATGCGACCTTGCACCCATCGACGGCGCAGGGCGATTGTTCCGCCCCAGATGACGTTAACGAATAAAAACACGACGCAGACAGGCAGGATGGAGAGAGCCCAGATCATAGGCTCGCTCGTAATAACGTGAATCCCGTTCGCTTCTTCTTCCGGTATCACCCAACCGTTCCGAGCCCGAAGCACGTAAATCACGGCTCCCACCAAATTTGCTAGAAGAAGTACGCCGCTTACCGTTCCCAGCCTTTTAAACCACGACATCATACGCCTCATTAATCCGGATTCATGCAAAAGGGCTTTTGTCCTTTTGCTGCTGTGTCGTACCCAAGATTTCTGTATTGGGCCTGAGCGGGATCACCGAAGTTTGAAGATTTAAGTAGCGCGAAAGTGTTCGCGATCGCGCTCGCCATGAAGCGGCTGAATCCAGCGCTCTGCTCATACACCCCTACGTTGAAATTTGAAACAGGTGTGAAGCCAGAGTAGAACGTCGTGTTCCCGGCACTGTCTCTACTTCGCTGAAAGTCGAACGTACCGTAGTGCCCGACAGCAGCACCCATTTTGACTAGGTTCGAACCTCCCGCACGCCCTGCTGCTTCGACCTTCGTTATGTCGAAAGTGTAAGGTGCGGGAAAGGATGTGTTGCCGACAGCGCAAATTTGGTACAGATCACCAGGAAGATAAGTCTTCGTGAACGTTGGCCCGTTCTTTGGGGGTGCTGCCGAAGAACCAACTTTCTCTGTATGAGTAACCGAGAAGTTTGACTGTCCACTTCCGCCGCCATTTCCTCCGCCACCAGTCAAACCGCCAGGGACACCAACAATGATAGTGCTCACATCGCTCACGCCGGTTCCGGTGGCACAGAAATCCGCACCACATGGCGGATTAAAGAAATTGCTGATTCCGCTTCCCAAGCTTCCGAGTAGATCACCTAAGTTGCCGAAAAAGCCAGTTATCGAGAATGTTCCACTCGGATCGGTATAGAGCAGAGGGTTGCCCAAGGCATAGCTGTACCCGTTCCAGCTCTGGGGATTCATAGGATCGGCCCCGGCGTTATCAGGATTGGGAGAAGTAAACCGCCCTAAAGCAGAGCCGAACATGCGGGCATTGAAGAAGTCCTCGCCGGTTTCGATGTCGCGCATTTGGCCGGTGAACTTTTGGCTGACGGTGTCGTTACCGGAACCGAAGTGAGCATCGCGACCGACCTGGTTGGCAGGAACTTCTTCGCCAAAAGGAAAGTAATCGTGCCGGGAAATAACAGTCGCATTTTCATCGGTCACCAGCCGTGGAGTTCCGAGGTGATCGGTACTCAGATAACAGGTTGAGCAGGGAGACGCTGCCGTAGCCGCGCTCGCGTACTCGGCAATGAGTTGGCCGGCAGCATCGTAGACATAAATGAAAGTTCCGGACGGACCCATTTTGGCCACCCGCTGGCCGCTGCCGTCAAACCAGTACTGCTCGGTGCACGCACTAAAGTCCTCAACAACGAACTCGAAGGAACCTTCCGCCAGTGGTATCCGCAGTTCCGCGCTCAAGCCGCATGAACCCCGACTTTCTGGCGCTCTCC
>CAXTYH010000072.1:0-5189 GCA_964248405.1 uncultured Bryobacteraceae bacterium | reverse complement strand
GGAAAAGCAGGAAAGCCAAAACCGCTTTCCAACTTTCCCACAGCCACGACGACGATATAAATAACTGGTTATGGGATACGGATCCTAGAGGCAAGATCAGACATCCTGAATATCTTACTAACTAGAGGAGTGCACGTCAGCGACGAAGAGATGGAAAATGCCATAAAGCAATCGGAACGATATCGCATTTTCGGTAACGATGCTCTGATCAGTAAGCTCCAAAAGGTCACGCAAGTTGAGACGGCACCGGTTGCCCAGGTAGCTTGCTCGCTATTGATACGATTGGGCGCTGCCTGCGAACCAAAACCTACAAAGAATTGATACTGGAGAACAAGTATGAATGTAACTGCTCTTTTACTAACAAGCGTTCTTATCGCCGGAACCGGCTCAGCTTTTGCGCAGGCTCCTCCCTTTCCAATTAATAAACCTGATCCTTCTACTTCGCAGACGCAGCCCATCACAAAGGAGATTGTCTATCGGCACTTCTTTGCTTGGGTAGACGACTTAGATAAAAAAGCGGTTTCTAAAGGGGCGACTGATCCCTACGAGTTCGCGAAGCCATTTAAGAATGCCGGATTGGAAAGCGCCGACTTCGACGCAATCCGCAAAGAATCGAAGTTGCTCGACTCGGATCTCAAGCATCAGGATGGCAAAGCCAAAACGATCATCGATGCCTATCGGAAGCAGGCGCAAGCTGCGTTACAAGCCGGAAAGCCGCTTCCGCCTATTCCTTCTGAACTTGATCAGCTACAGGCAGCCCGCTCTGCCATTCTGGTGCATCATATGGTGACCTTACAGATGGCTCTCGGGCCTGACAAGACAGCGCAAATGGATGCGTATATGAAACGTGCCGTCATGCCGCATATCAGCCTTAAGCCCCTTCTGCATCCTGTAGATCCTTCGGCGGTTCCCGCTGAGCCTTCAACCGCTCAGTAGCGGCGACCTTGCTTTGGGGTCTGCCTTCCGCTAAGACCCTGAGTCGAGATAGGCTCAGTGTCTGTGATAAGCGCGGTGGCTGGGTACATTCGATCACGGGTTGTGCTAAGGGTCGAGAATGTTCTTCAAGGTGAAAACGCGCTCTGATCTTGCCTGCACAAACAGGTGGTAGAGGCAAGAGCGTAATCAACACCAAGACAAAACAGCAAGGCAGGCAAGGTCGTTCGGATCCTTTGCGTCAGCAAGAAGAGCGATCTGATGATCATTACCAAGGAGGGAAGATCATCCGACTCGAGTCCGGACCGATTCACCAAGCAGGCCGCTCCACCCAAGGCGTGCGGCTGGTGAGATTGAAGCAAGGCGATGCCCTGCGGCGTCACTGATTCCAGAGACCGAAATCATCGCCGTCGAGACGACAGGCGAACTGCCCCTGCAGTAAGTGAAAGGCTGTTCTGAGTGATCGGAACAGCCTTCCAAATTGTCGACGAGATGGTTTTCACGCCTGGTATCAACTGATCTCCTCAGCTGTGTTTATAGCCCTGTAGGGGTAGAACATGCATTCTTTTCATGTAGAGAAAAGAATTATATATTTGCTCTCCGGCTATCTTCTAAAGCACAATTCATTTACGAACTGGTGCTTTTACGCATCAGTAGCTCGAATAACGGCTCGAACAGGTTCTAATTTATCACTCGTGCTGTCGATCTTAGTAAGTAAGTGTTTGCCTTGGGGGAGATGACTAATGCAATATCAAAGCGGTCTGAAGACAACCTTCTGCAGGATTTTGATCCCGGTTTTATTGACAATACTGGGGCCCGCAGCAGCGCTTGCGACTTATCCGACGGTCCAAGCCAATAATCTGACTCATCCCGGCTTATCTCCTAGCTTCGTCGCCGGCGACACCTACCAGTACGTTGTTACAGGTGACCCGAACCAGCCGGTCTACACGATTCAAAACTCCGGGCCGCAAAATCTGGTTGGGTATACCAATGCAAGTGGCGTGTTTATAGAAACCGGAGTAGAGCAAGCAGCTTGGGTCGGCAACTACACCCAAACCTGGTTCGTCGGCACGATCCAGATTTCGCCAGACATCAACTTCTCAGTCACTCTGGCGACGGTAGTTCCGTTTAATGTAACGCACCCTTATCTGTCGCCTAGTTTTCTGGCCGGTGACTCGTACCAATACACCGTGTACGGAAGGTCCAACCAGCCTGTCTATACAAGCCAAAACGCTGGCCCCTCTAATCTGGTCGGCTGGACCGACGGAAGCGGGTACTTTAGAGAAACCGGCGTAGAGCAAACTGCCTGGATTGGCAACTATACACAAGTTTGGTCAGTAGGAAACGTACAAGTGTCGCCCGCCCTGACGTTCTTTGTCGGCCAGCGTCAACCGGGTGGTACAGTCACTTCCACGGATATAGGACAGACCAGCAATGGCTCAGTAACAGGGACGTCAATCATCTCGGTCTCAAATGGAACCGTGAACACATATTCTGCCACAGAACTCGGTTATGCTGCCAGCCTGTACTACAATGCGCAAACGGTGGGTACGCTGTACCAGGAACGGACAGCCATCGCGGGCGGTGTAACGCCCATCTTAGGTGGCCGCGCTGCTGGGTATCTAAGTACGCCAGCTATCAACTGGAATGACTACGATCTGCAAACTGATCACTACGTGGTGGCCTACTTCATCACAGGCGGCTTGTATCAGAATCCGCTTTACTTTAGCCAGGGAAGCTGCTATGACGCCTACAGCGATTGCACACTCAGTGGCGGCTCGGGAGCTTACTGGATACAGGCCGCGTCGATTTATCTAGGAAGTACCTTAGCAGACCAAACAAACATTCCCCAAGACGGAAGCGTTCCAGCCTTTCCAGATGCCTTATATGACAACTTTTTGGCCTCATCCCGCCGCGCCCGTCTGGCCCTCAGTTCAAGATTGACGTCTTAGGTTGGGCGCAGAAGCTACACGCTATTGCCGACATTGCGGCTGCATCAGACAAAAACGACCTTGCCGCGCATCCAATACCTGCGTTGTTGGAGCTCATTCACGGAGGAGATGAATATGTGGACAACCTAGCAACTGGAGGAAAAGCGCGTCAAAGAATTTACGAGTTGAAAGACAATTTTGGAAAGCCTTGGCCGGGTAGTTCGCCCGTTGTGATAAAGGAACGATTTGCTAACCCAGTTGGCCCTGGAGTGCTCCCATCCGCAGATGGTTGTTGGTTCACGATCTCAGGTTGCACGAAGCAAGATGGACGGATAGATCGTTCCAGAGTTGTAGACAGTTATGGGTTAGGCCTCTATTCAGCGGAAATTGGGTATGTACAGTATTACTACGCTTATGGGTTTGCACCTCCATCGAAGCTGGCGGTCTCAGGTTTTACTTTGCCTTCCGTCTCAAGCCCCGGACTTGTTGTGCCCCTGTGGATCAAAGACTCTGATAATAAATGTCAAAACCCGCAAGGCATGGCCATTCCCGGTCAGCCTGTAAGACTGACTCACCAATATTTTGGCATCGACGGGGATCAAGGCCCCGGAACCGGGTGTGCTCCACAGCGCTAAACAATATAGTTGCTCAATCAAGAGTCAAATGTCACTTACAGTCGTTAATCCTGTTGCTGTACTTTTACTTTTACTCGTATCCTTTGATCTTTCGATCAAATCAGAAACTCCGGAAATGACTGAGCGATTACCTTTATATAGCATTACCGAGCCGAAAAACGTCCCGTTTATCATTGTGGGCAGTATTGTGGAGTCAGCCAGTCCTGCTGGTAACTTCCATGTAGCTCGCTATGACGAGAAACTTCACACACGACGTTATCAGGTAAAAGTCCAAATTGAGAAGGTTCTTCAAGGCACCCTCATTTCTGGAAGTATCGTAAATATTTACTTCTTCATTGAGGACCGGAGCTTTGGTACGAGCGAACGATTATTTTCATTTCCTAAAGGCTCTCGAGATCTTTTTTTTCTGCAGCCGGATTACCGTAAACTCCGCACGATAGCTGATCAGTCTCCAGGGAGCTGTGTTGTTAGAGTGCTGTCTGGAGCTCATCCGAACTTTAAACGTGACTTAACAAAACCAGTTGTCGATGATATTCTCCGCATACTGCTTACACGGGGAGAAGGCATTTCGGACAAGGAAATGGGTGACATGATTTACAACGCTGGGATTTATCGACAATTTGGGGATAGCGCGTTGATTCGGGCTTTGCGGCAAGTTGAAAACACTGAGACGCCCTTGGTTCGCGAAATGGCTTGCTCAACTATAAAGAGTCTTGGGTACTCATGCAAAGAAATGCTTCCGAAGCGCTGAGAAAACGGCACCGGTCGCCCAGGTAGCTTGCTCACTGTTAATACGATTGGGCGCTGCCCTGTGAACTGAAACCTACAAAGAATTAATAACTGGAGAACAAATATGAATGTAACTACTCTTTTCGTAGCAAGCCTTGTTATTGCCGGAACCGGCTCAGCTTTTGCGCAGGCTCCTCCCTTTCCCATTAAAAAGTCTGATTCTTCTACTTCGCAAACGCAGCCGATCTCAAAGGAGATTGTCTATCGGCATTTCTTTGCTTGGGTAGATGACCTAGATAAGAAAGCAGTTGCTAAAGGGGCAACTGATCCCTACGAGTTCGCGAAGCCCTTTAAGAATGCCGGACTGGAAAACGCTGACTTTGACGCAATCCGCAAAGAATCGAAGATGCTAGATTCCGATCTCAAGCGTCAGGATGCCAAAGCCAAAACAATCATCGATGCCTATCGGAAGCAGGCGCAAGATGAGTTGCAAGCCGGAATGCCGCTCCCGCCTATTCCTCCTGAACTTGATCAGCTACAGGCAGCCCGCTCTGCCATTCTCGTGCAACATATGGTGACCTTACAAATGGCTCTCGGGCCTGACAAGACATCGCAAATGGATGCGTATATGAAGCATGCCATCATGCCGCATATCAGCCTCAAGCCCCTTCTGCATCCTGTAGACTCTTCGGCGGCTCCCGTTCAACCTTCAACGGCTCAATAGCGGCGACTTTGCATTGGGTATAGCCTTCTGCTCGACGCTGATCCAAGATAGGCTCAGCGTCTAAGACAAGCAGGCTTATTCAACCGCGGGTTATGCTTGCTGCTGCCTGTGTTCTTGTCTGTTCGGGGTCATTGCAAAGACCCCATACTCTGGATCAACGGCCCATCCAAGGTTGTCAACAACCTAGCAGGGTGCTGAAAAAGTAACTCATTTCGGGGGTTTGTATCTCGTCAAGAG
>CAXTYH010000071.1:0-5268 GCA_964248405.1 uncultured Bryobacteraceae bacterium | reverse complement strand
TCGCCTCCCGGCTCGGCAACGCTCGCCCTATTTACAGAAGTTTAAGGACTCAATCGTCAAACTAAAGAGCGACTTGTGATTATTCGAATCCATGAAGCTTACGACCCTAATCGATTCTCGAGGCTAGAAGGAAGATAGACATGCGTTGCTTTGTTTGTGATAAAGGCAAGTTCAAGATCGGGCAGGCCTGCATGGAACGCGAGTTCCGGGACAAAAAATACAAAGTGCAAAGTTCGGCAATGGTTTGTTCGCACTGTGAATACGCCTTGGTTGAGGGATCTGATCTACCTGAAGTGATGCCCAAATTAGCGGATGCTTACCGGCTAGATCATGGTCTTTTGACCAGCAACGATATTAAACAACGAAGAGCGGCTCTTGCCATGAGCCAGAGTCGGTTTGCAACCTGGCTCGGAGTAGGAGTTGCCACTGTTAAACGCATTGAGATGGGCCAAGTTCAAGATTCGAGCACCGATCAATTGATTCGTATCCGAACAGATCCGCATGCCGCTAGGCAAAATGCAGTTGAGGTAGCTCAGAAACTTTCGAATCAAAGCGCTTAGGTTAATGCTGGGTCTGGTTTGAATCAAAATTCGAAGGTCTTGGCTGACAGGCCTGCTTCTGGAGGTAACACTGACTTTTCAAACTCGGCAGCGCATTCGGTTCTGAGCCAGATGCTCGTCGCTGAATCTCTCCTGTGGGGAACACTCCGTAGTGGATAGATTCGAAGCCTTGAGGCTTCTCCCCATCCAATGCGAAACTCATAACTGGTGGAACCAGACGATCAAAGCTCCCAGCTGAGCAGCAAAGCCAGCGCACTCCGGCACCCGCGAGCGTACCGGGAAGAGGCGTTTCTACGGAGTCCAGACTCGCGGCCGCTGCGCATCATGTCTGAATACCTGTGGCCGCTGTCTCACTTCTCCGAAGAAAAAATCCAGGACACAGTTGTATTCTTCGGCTCGGCCCGCATCCAGGAAACCGGCACGCTGAGCCGCTACTATGCAGAAGCTCGGGAACTGGCCCACCTTGTTACCCAGTGGGCGCAGAGTGTATCGGTCGCCGACGAATGCGGCGCAACCCACAACCGCTTCGTCGTCTGTACCGGAGGCGGTCCGGGCATTATGGAAGCCGCTAATCGTGGCGCCAGTGAGGCCGGCGGCAAGACCATCGGATTGAATATCGGCCTGCCGTTTGAGCAGCGTCCTAACGAGTACATCACTCCCGAACTCTCCTTTGAGTTCCAATACTTCTTCATGCGCAAGTTTTGGTTCGCCTACCTCGCTAAGGCTCTGGTGGTGTTCCCCGGGGGCTTCGGTACGCTCGACGAATTGACCGAAATTCTCACGCTCGCTCAAACCAAGAAGTTGGAAAGCAACATACTGATCGTCCTGTACGGAGCCGAGTTCTGGCAGGAAGTTCTGAACTTCGATGCATTAATCCGGCACGGAGTCATCTCCGCCTCCGACATGAACCTGTTTCGCTTTGCGGATTCGCCCGATGAAGCGCTCTCCATCCTAAAGGACGTCTTGACTAAGAACTACCTTGAGCCCACACCAGCAACTCCCTCCGCGACCGAGAAGATCCCCGAAATTGCGAAGACGCGCACTTCCTAAACCGACATGAAACTGTATCGAACCAAGGACGGCGTGTTTCTGGAGGAAGCTGATAAGTGGTATCGGCTGACCCGGTCGGAGTGGACCCAGCTTGTGACGCGTGAAGATCTGCCCGCGTACCTGGCGGAACTCGTGGGACGGCTCTCGACGGTCGCTGCGCCGGCTGAATCGACGTTGGCCGCACCCATAGAACAGGGCGAAGTGTGGGCCGCTGGTGTGACTTACTTCCGCAGCCGCACAGCACGGATGGAAGAGTCGCAGGTTGCCGGGGGAGGCTCTTTCTACGATCGTGTGTACGAAGCCGAGCGCCCTGAATTATTCTTCAAAGCGACGCCTCATCGTGTGGTGGGCAGCGGCTCCGCGGTACGGATTCGCAGTGACTCGAAATGGAATGTTCCCGAACCTGAACTGGCGCTCGTTGTCACGCCGCGCGGCCGCTTAATTGGCTACACCGTGGGCAATGATATGAGCTCACGTGATATTGAGGGCGAGAACCCGCTCTATCTGCCGCAAGCCAAGGTTTATACCGCCTCCTGCGCGCTCGGACCGTGCGTGCTGATCCAATCTGAGCCGCTTCGTCCTAGCACTGAAATTACGATGCACATCCAACGAGACGAGCAAACAGTTTTCCAGGACGCGACGACACTGGCCCAGATGAAGCGAACGCCGCAAGTGCTGATCGACTATCTCTTCCGCGATAACGCTTTCCCGCAAGGCTGCATTCTGCTGACCGGAACAGGCATTGTCCCGCCGGACACTTTCACCCTGCAATCCGGCGATGTTATCGCAATCACCATCGCACCCATCGGCACCCTCACCAATCGCGTTGCCTGACCGGTGAGCCCCATTGGTTTGAAACAGAGCGCCGTCCGGTAAGTCCCACCTACTTGGAGGTTGTTTTGGCGAATACAGAACACGCAGAAGAGATACAGAAGCTGGCAAGCCTGATGAAAGAGTTCAGGTTTGTAATGCTGACAACGGTGGAGGATGATGGCGTGCTGCATAGCCGGCCGATGGCCACGCAGGATGTCGAGTTTGATGGTGACTTGTGGTTTTTCACCGGCGCGCACTCGCCGAAGGTCTGGGAGTCCGACCACCATCCGCAGGTCAATGTGGCCTTTTCCAATCCCGAGAAGAATACGTATATTTCAGCCTCTGGAACCGCTACCCTGGTCCGCGACAAACAGAAGATTCAGGAATACTGGAAGCCGATCTACAAGACTTTCTTCCCCAATGGCTTGGAAGATCCTCAGCTTTCCCTGTTAAAGGTCACAGTGGGAAAAGCAGAATATTGGGATTCTCCCAGCACCGCACTCGGACGTGCCTTCAATTTCGCAAAGGCTTTTGTAGCAAAAGATCCAGGCAAACTCGGTGACCACGCCAAGCTGGACTTGAAGTAGAACCCCCGCCCAGCAACTCGCCGGCCGGGTTTACGTGAGCGACGTCTTAAGATGGCAAGCATGCGCCTTGTCACCTTTGAAGCGGACGGGAAAATCCGGCCCGGTGTTTTGAATGAAGCAGACGGAATCTTCGACCTTTCTACCGAGGGGTTTGGTTCTGTTCTGGAAGTCATTGAGGCCGCCTCGGCACAGCATGTCAGCTTGGAGAAGTTTGCCGCTGACCCGGAGGTCGATTCGGCTTATACACTTGGCACCGTCAAGCTTCTAGCCCCCATTCCGCGCCCTCGCAAGTTAATCTGCGTAGGTTTGAACTATCGCGACCACGCACTCGAAACGGGTTCCGAGATCCCGGCTGTTCCCACCATCTTCAGCAAGTTCGCAACTGCCGTAATCGCGCACGGGGAGGAGATTGTGTTGCCGAAAGTTTCCAAGTCGCCCGATTACGAAGGGGAGTTTGCTTTTGTAATCGGGCGGGGTGGACGCAAAATAAAAGCGGATGACTGGCGTGACCACGTGTTCGGCTACACCATCGTGAACGATGTCTCGGCACGTGATTACCAGCGTGCGACCACTCAGTGGCTGATGGGCAAAACATTCGATACCTTCGCTCCCATGGGGCCCTGGATTATGACGGCTGATGCCATTCCTGATCCGCACAACGTGGACGTGCGGCTTGAGATCAACGGCGAGGTGATGCAGAACTCCAACACCCGTGAGTTGATTTTCAAGGTTCCGCAGCTGATTGAGTTCCTCTCCAGCGTGTTCACTCTGGAGCCGGGCGATATCGTCTCGACGGGCACACCGGCAGGCGTGGGTGTGGCGCGCAAACCGCCACGCTTCCTTCAGCCTGGGGACGATGTGGTGGTAAAGATTCCGGCTATCGGCGAACTGCGCAATAGCGTCGTGGCTGAAAAGTAAGTGCCACCGTTGACGCTGGGCCAGATAGCAGAGGCGCTTGGCTGCGCGTTGTCCGGAGGTTCCGGCGAGACGTCAATTACCGGCGTGGCGACGCTGGAGCAGGCTGGCCCCTCAGAAATTAGTTTTCTGGCGAATCTGAAGTACGCGCCTAAGGTCAAAGCGACACGAGCCGCGGCTGTGCTGGCTTCCGAGCCGTTGCGTGATACCAATGCTGCAACGCTGCTTTCGCAAAACCCATACCTGGATTTCGCACGGGCCCTTAGGCTGTTTCATCAACCGCCGAAGCCGGCCGAAGGCATACACCCTTTAGCGTTCATTCACGAAACGTCAAGCCTGGGCCCCGGCTCTTCCGTGGGCCCATTCGCTGTGATTGGGCCGAATTGCCGCGTTGGAGCACGCGCGGTTCTCCATCCGCATGCGGTGATTTATGAGGGCTGCACCATTGGCGATGACTTCACTGCGCATTCGCATGTCTCGGTGCGGGAAGGCTCCATCATTGGCCATCGCGTGATTCTGCATAACGGCGTTGTTATTGGTGGCGATGGATTCGGGTTCGCCAAAGCAAACGACGGAACACAGCTAAAGATCCCTCAGTCTGGGCGCACAGTGATTGAGGACGATGTAGAGATCCAAACTCTGACCTCCGTCGATCGCGCCACCATGGGCGAGACGCGGGTGAAACGCGGAGCCAAGATCGACAGCTTGTGCCAGATTGGGCACGCCTGCGTAGTGGGCGAAGACAACATCATCTGTGGGCAGACAGGTTTGGCGGGCA
Source organism: uncultured Bryobacteraceae bacterium (assembly GCA_964248405.1). Classification (GTDB taxonomy): domain Bacteria; phylum Acidobacteriota; class Terriglobia; order Bryobacterales; family Bryobacteraceae; genus Bog-105. Next base: position 565 of record CAXTYH010000071.1, on the reverse strand, counting down.
GTACGGTGCTGAAAGAGAACGTCATCCTGGCAGGCCAGGTAGGCTCATCGGGTCACCTGACTGTGCACAAAAATGCGATTGTATGGGCACAGTCAGGGATCGGCCATGATGTACCAGAGGGTACTACAGTGAGTGGTTCGCCGGCCTTCGATTCCCGCACATGGCTTCGAGCCTCGGCCACGTACTCCCGCATGCCGGAGATGCTCCGCACCTTACGAGCATTAGAAAGACGTGTGCACGAGTTAGAGCGGCGCAACTCGACAGCCCCCTAACTCCTAGCGCCGTCTTCGGCTTGCATCCAACGAAAAACAGCCGCAGAGCAGAGTCTGCTTGTGGCTCGCAATGCATGTTGCAGCAGCCGCTGGACAAGAACTTGGATCATTGCTGATGATAGGGTCTCTCGAAACTATGTTTGCAGTGAACCCCTACCGTGAGACAGACGAGTTAAGGGACGGTAAGAGGGGCATGAGGGGGCATGAGGGACAGACGGAGTGAATATCTGAGGAGATTGTCCTCTAGCAGGATGCTGAAAAAGTAACTCAGCTCGTTACCGTTGCAAACATAA
>CAXTYH010000070.1:0-5606 GCA_964248405.1 uncultured Bryobacteraceae bacterium | reverse complement strand
TGCCGATCGAGGAAGTTGCGGGAACAGTGAAGCAGCTCATCCAGGAGGGCAAGGTGAAACATTTCGGGATGTCCGAGGCTGGTGCCGAAAACATCCGTAAAGCGCACGCCGTGCAGCCGGTGGCGGCGTTGCAGAGTGAGTATTCGCTGTGGTGGCGTGAACCGGAGGCAGAAATCCTGCCCACGCTCGAAGAGCTCGGCATCGGTTTTGTGCCGTTCAGCCCACTCGGGAAGGGCTTCCTTACCGGCGCAATCTCTTCTAAAACGGAATTCGACAAAAGCGACTTCCGCAATACAGTGCCCCGTTTCAGCGCGGAAGCACGCGATGCGAACCAGGCCCTCGTGGACGAGCTGGGCAAGATTGCCGATGAGAAGGGTGCGACCAAGGCGCAGATTGCTCTGGCTTGGCTGCTCACGCAGAAGCCGTGGATCGTGCCGATTCCAGGCACTACGAAGCTGCACCGCTTGGAGGAGAACCTGGGCGCGGCGAAGGTGGAACTGACGGCAAAGGAGCTGGCGGACATTCAAAAGGTGCTCAATGAGGTCCAGGTCCAGGGCGAACGTTACCCCGCCCACATGCAGGCCCTGGTCAACCGCTAGATTCAGGCGGATCGTTCGACTGACGAGATAAGGGCTCTCGTCAGTCGCGAACCCTCTTGGGCTTCTTCATCTTCGCTCTCTGGCAGCTCGGACATCGGAATTTTCGCTTGCCGTGGTAGATGTGACCCTTCAGCTCCACCATAGCGACACGACACCGTTTACAAGTCATGGCACTAATCCGTAGTGAACAGTGCCCCTGCTTTCGCAGGCGGTCGCGTCGGTGCAAAGTTCAGCGCGGTTTGTTCGTGCGCCTTTGGATGCACCTCTCTCCACAGCTCCAGGAGGAGAGGTGGCATGAGCCGGATCACGACTCGTGTCCGATGAATCTTTGCGTGGCAGGCAGGGCAGAGCGAAATCATGAGGTGAAGCAGTGACTTGCCCGGCACGCGATGGTGAACGATGATGGACCGCTTATCACGGCCGGAAGCATCACAGACGCGGCAGCGGTAGCCATCACGTTCTAGAACCTTCTCACGTAGACCACCAAAGTATTCCTCATCCTGCCGCTTGAGCGTGTAGCAGACAGCACACATTCCATGAGCGAGAATCTTTGCTTTCCCACACCGACAATGCATCGCGTGCTGTTTTACTCTCGCCATCTGTCTACATCACCCACTGAGCGGACGGGTCCAGGACTTCCACATCCACCAGCCATCCATGAACCAGGAAACAAGCGCCATCGTCGCACTGGACGGTAAAAGCAGCGTCCAGGTCGTACTGCCCGCTCACGCCGTCGAGCAGCTCGCCGCCGATCACTTCCCCTTCGATCACTGTATCCAGTCCATCGACCAAGACCCGCATCACTTCCCTCCCCGGCCCACATACATATAGATAGTGTTTCTCGACACGCCCAGTTCCTTCGCCAGCTTTGTCTTCGACTCGCCGGCCGAGACCCGCTGCAGCAGAGCGGCAGCCTGGGGAGCCGTCAGGGTCCGCTTGCGCCCCTGATATGCGCCAGCTTTCTTGGCAAGGGCGATTCCCTCCCGCTGGCGTTCCTTAATCAGCTCCCGCTCAAACTCTGCGATGGCTCCCATGACGCTCAAAAGCAGGTTCGCCATCGGGGAGTCCTCCCCGGTAAAAGTCAGACTCTCTTTGACGAAGCAGACCTTCACTCCCTTGCCCGTCAGGGTTTTTACAAGCAGACGAAGATCATCCAGATTCCGGGCGAGCCGATCCATCGAGTGGCAGAAGAGGGTATCGCCTTCCCGAACGAACTCGATCATGCGATCCAGGCCGGGCCGGTTTCGGTCGCGGCCAGAAATCTTGTCTGTGAACCGCTTGTCGAGCTCCAGACCGTCGAGCTGCCGCAGTTCCTTCTGGTCGAGCGCGCTCACACGCAAGTAGCCGACCTGAAGACCCCTGTGGGGTGCTTCGCTGGCCCGTTCTGTCCTAATAGGCTCTTGGCTTCGCTTCACTGCCTGTCATAATAGCTCAGAACCGAACCTATTAGTACGCGTTCCTGCCCAAGTTGGACTGTACTAAATGCGTATACCCCATCGAGACAAGGACAGCCTTCAGAGCGGGATTCTCGTTCCTGTCCAAAACGTATTGGGCTGACGTGCTCTGTCCCCACGGAATCGGCGATATGCTACAGTTCCGCTCACAGGAGAACGTCATGAGAATCGCACTCGTAACACTGCTGGGTATTGTTGCCATGCTTCCTCCTCATACCGCCCGCGCGCAGGATGTGCGTAAAGTGTGGATGCAAGCTCTCAAGTCATGTGGCAAGAACGATCTTGTCGGAGACCCCAAGAAGGTGCTGTTCTTCGGTCCGACTAACAGTGTTGGGGTCGGCAGTGTCTGGAGGAAAGCAGATGAGGGCTATGCACTTCGGTTTCAACTCTCAGACTTGCTTCCTGATGCAGCAGCCCGGGGCCGTGCCGTTGTACCCGGCAAAGAAGTAGCGCAATGTGACCCTCACAAGACGATTGGTTGGAACCTAAAAGCAGGATTGCCGTTCCTAGCCACGTTTCTCCCAACGAAAGGGGTAGACGCACAGTTCGGCTTGGCGAAGAAAGCAACTGTGAGCGTCGACAAGTTGAATCTTGACCTTATCGCCGAGGTTCCTTTTAAAGAAGAGGTTAACCGCCGTCGAACGGCAAACAAGGATGACGTGTACGTACAAGACCTGTTCGCTGGGGACCGATACCTAGTTACTCGGGCCTACCGGGTGAGTGGTTTGACATACACACTCGACTACCAGCCTGAGGACTTGGCCAAGCTGAAAGAGGCCTACCAAAATGGCGCAACGGTAACAATCGGCGGGGACAAGGGGGCCAGCTTCACAGTAGCATATGCCGGGAACAAGGGACTGACTCTGAAGTTGGCATCTGATGTGTACATCGCCGGGGGGCTCGATGAGCCAACCCATGTTGCCGGAAATCTCACAGGAGGCGGTTCACTTAACTTTGATTTAGTTCCTGTGACTGTTCTGGATAATCAGAAAGCCGTGGCCGATAAGACGCCTCTTCCTAATGTTGGTCCTTAATCTGCGGATGAGGCGGGGTGGAATGGTGCGAGCATTGTTGTTCGCGACGTGTGGGGCGTTTATCTTACTGGCCTCTACAGACGTTAGAGCGTCGCCACCAAATATGACCAGACGCGATCCCGATATGGTATTCGGATGGGTCCGGGAGATCTTCTCCGCCACGCCCCAGATTGTCATCTTGCCACGTGCGATTCCTGAACTCTCTGGCCATGCGTTCTTCAGTCGAGACGAGGTCATAGCTGCGACGGCTCGTCTGGCGCCGGAAGATGCGAAGCTGATCGAAGAGAAGCTAGTGCAAGTGGATTCTACGAGAGCGCAGGAGGAGGAGTGGGGAAGAGTTCAGACCATGCTCGAAGCAGGTTCAGCAGGACAGATTATTCTAGGTCGACGAGAGCTCTTTTACCGGAATCCTTTGACTGGTTTACCCGACACTGACGTCATAGGCAGGGCGGCAGAAGAGGGTCGGGCGATCTATTTTGATTACGTGACTCTCCTAGTCGACAACCGCCTCTACAAGCAAAGCACGGCTGCGTTTAACAGGTCCACTTTGCCCACAGGAATGGCGTCATTTGTTGACCAAGAGTTTACGTTATTGGCCGGTAAGCTCTCGAAAGACAACCGGAGCAAAGCGGCTGGCTGCCATCTGACTTTTAGCCACTCGGACTCCGACGCTATAGTGTGGATGCAATCTATGACAGACAGTAAACCCGCTCAGTGTCAGTACAAGATTGTAATGTCTCCAGTGCTCGTGCGAGCGATCTTTGCGGACACCGTGAAGAACCAGGTTGAGACTTTGTTGGCGTATCCTTCCTTTCCAGCCAAGCGGCGCGAAGACGTGGCGACCTCTATATTGGAGCGGTTCACAACTCGGCTTGACTTCATTCTCGCGCACGAGCTAGGGCACATCGTCATTCATGCATTTGGTAACATACACCCGCAAGATGAGGAATGCTGCGACGACATCGCGCAGATCTTGGCCTCACGAGTCGGTAATGGTGACGTCGGTGCTTTTAAAAGTCTTCTAGTCGCTGCCATCCAGCAGGGTGCCGGTAGGCTGTGGGCAGTGGAGACGACAGCAGGTGCTACGGAGGTCATAAGCCGCTTGAAGAGCCTTGAGGCAAGACGATCAATTGGGGCCCGGGCTTGTAATGTGATGCCATAGGGATAGGCGCTAAAGGCTTTCCTGTGGGCGTTCGCTTGCTCTCTCCTCCTTTACCCGCATCGCCGTCATCAGACCTCACGATCTGGCTTCCCTTGCGGGAGCGATACGGGCTTACCCTGTTCCGTTCCGATGACACGATGGGTTAGGCCCTCTCTCGAACACCGGCAGCGCTGTTTGCCCATGACGGAAGAGAATGGAACTTCCGTCCTCGCTGCACATCAGAGCCTGTCAGCATCTTGAGGCTCCTTGTTCTTGACGATGCTTTATCGAGAATTCGCATATGCTGGCCATGCCACCAACCCTAGCTCCGGCCCACGTCGATGCTGGCAGGCGCGGACTCCCCTCACGGTTCGTCCGCCAGCCTCACGGCTGCGGCTACATTGTCGGAGGGCTTCTCAACGAAGCGTTACCGCTCCGCTTGACCTCCTAGGGTACTGCCGATGGGACGGCAGGTCCGGTCGCGTGACCACGCCGGACAATCATCGGAACGACTTTCAGGTCGCACCCACTCGTAAAATGCCGACACTGGGACGAGACAGCGTCTTTTCTTGAAGGGCTCACGCCAGGTCGGAGCCGTGGTGATCGTCTCCGAACGCGCGTTGATGGCCGTGAGGCCTTTCGCATCCTTCAGATCCTTGGTGATGAAGGGGATCAGACCCCAGCGTGCAAGAATCGATTCCCGCTCTCCTGATTCCCTGCTCTGCCGAATGATCGGCTGGTGCGTCGTCGGAGCTACGTTGTAATCCGCATCCGGCATTGGCAGATCGGCCGGGTTCGGACCAGCGTGAAACACTCCGAGATCTTCTGTTTGTCACTGCGACGAACGTACCGGCCACACATCAGCTCTCTCCCAAAAGATCCAGTTTCAGAGTAAAGCTCCGCAGGTGACAGGGTGGGCTTCCGCGTATGCCCTGTGCGGAACGTCTCTTCCTACGGGAGAGGCCTTGGATCGGAACAAGACGGCTACCGTGTGATGCCTTCAATGCACCAGCTGGTCGAGCTCCGCCCATAGATGCCTGCTCTGCCAGTGGAAGCTGGAAACGGTGCCGGGTACCGGCTTGACTCAGGCCGGAAGCTAATCGAACTCTCCCACTGAGTCGGCTAACCGCAACAAAGCAGACGGGATGCTCCGCCTGATTTGCTGTCGCCATCTGCCATCTGCGTGAGATCCCATGGTATGAGCAACGACTCGACATGCTACCCGTGAATGCACCACTCTTCGTGCAACCTGGCTTTTCCAGTTCTTTTCCGCTTCGGAATGCGCTAGGCTAGGCTTCCAATAAGCGAAGAGAAGGCGAAGAGACAAATGCGGCCCCAAGCAGCACTTCTGAAACGTGAGATCGAGGCGAAGCTTGCC
>CAXTYH010000069.1:0-5738 GCA_964248405.1 uncultured Bryobacteraceae bacterium | reverse complement strand
GGAACCCTGGTCGCCTTCCTGGCGGAATCGGTGTCCGGCTTCACCGGAATCATCAATCTGAGGTGATCGAGATTTCGCAACCCCTTAATCGCCTGGCTAACAACGATCTCGAAGCTCGAGACGGAAAGTCCGCGGTCAGACTCAACCGTATCAGCGGCCTTTTCGTGTATTAAAGTAAGCGCCCGTCCTTCCAGATGGATGAAGTCTGCCAGTTCCATTGCGCCATCATCGCAAACCAGCCAGGTGTCGTCACCTTTTACGGCCCAGCGTCTGACGGTCCAGCAGAATAGGCTATTCCCGGCTCCAATTGTCTGTCCTTTTGCCGGCTTTTCCTGTGTTACCGTGCACTCAGGGAAGCTTTCCCAAAGGAAATTCTCGAAAGGATAGTCGCGAAGCTGCGTCCGGAATACTCGATCATTCGCAAGAGTGTCGCCCGAGGCAAACCAGATTTTGAGCCATTGACGGCGGCGGCAATATTGCAGCAGCTCTGCTAGCCGAGGATTTGTACTCTGCGTCTCCGTGTCCAGAGCGACTTTTTGCTGGGATCTTTCGAGCAGGCGAAACCGGACGCGACCAAGTTCCTGCCCGTCATAAAAGACAGTGGCATCAATGTCACATCTAGCTGAGCCGTGAATCGCAAATGAGGTCTTCTCCTGCCACGCTTCCATCATTTGGAGCTCGGTGTCAGGAAGGAACACGGTATCGACCTGGAGCTCAGGAGGCATGATCGCCATCTCGTAAGCATCTTCCAGGTTGTCGAGCGCGGACGCGCTTGCCAGGAAGGGAACGTTGTTGGTTAAATCTAGTTTCGTGGAACCGACTTGCGTCAGCAGCGCGGCCGCAGTTGCGACGTATTCGTCCCAGGGCCGCGAGCCCGATAACCAGACTTTCGATTTGAAGAGGGAAACGCCGACTTTGACCCGTCCAGTGCCGATGTGGGGCTCTGAACGCCCCGCCCTCATGTAGTAGCTCTGATCCCGAAGTGGGTCGAGAGAGTCCCACAAATTCATGCCCTGAAACATTTTGTTATCGGGTTTCAGTGTCGTTCGCCGATGAGTACCTGCCAGCCAGAGCGTGCTGGCAGAACCATCGACGAAGGCAGCCTGCAGAACTTGCGGCCCGAAAGCCTCCAGCTTTCCGAGCACGGGTAGCGTTGCGTCGTTCAGATGCCACAGCAACGTTCCGCAGGCTTGTGGTTCGGAAAAATGAACCGCGACCGATCTGCCCAGGCGAAAGATCAGTGCGAGATGATGCTCCAGATTGAGCCTTGTACCGTCTCCAAACTCTGGGGCCGGTTTTCTGACCTCGTAACTGAATCCGCCCACTTCGACTTTCCCATTCATATAGGTTTCGCCGCCGGATTGCAGCACCCGATCTTCAGAACCGAGCTTTAGAATCGTGTGCAGCTCGTCGAGCAAAAGCGGTACCAGCTCATTTACTTTTTGTCCGGCCCGGAGTTTCGCCAGAAGAAATGAGGGGTAAGGTCGGAGACTTTCGAAATGCCATTCCATAGAGGAAACAAGGCGGCTCTCCCGCGGCGGGGAGACCTACATAAACGTAGTGGCTACAGCGGCCGCTTTCTCTCAGAGATTTCTGGGGCTATAGCCCCAGGGCGACTACACTCAAGAGGTCCGTTTAGTTAGGCTATTAATCAGCCTCGGCATAACGCAAACGCTTTTTGATCGTATGTTCAATGAGATTGAGACGCCGCTCCATTTCTTCGGGGTTCATGCTTAGCATTGCTTTGCGGACCAGCTGCCTATCTGTCACCGTCCCTGCATCTGTACCGATGGAATAGCCAGCCATCGCAGAGTGTAGAACAGTATGCGCATCTTCAAAGGCGTTCCTTAATTCGTCGCTCATGAAGATACGGTTTTTAATCATGTAATTGTTGAAGAGCCGTTGTTTTTCTGCAGCGTCATCGAGGTTTCTCGAATGGGTGAATTGTTTATAGAGAGTCTGGCGTTCTTGGTCTGTATCTGCCGTCCGCAACTCGTTCGCCTGATACTCAGAAAGGCGATTGGCTGCGATCTCGTCGCGCAGAAACTGCTCGCGCTTTGCGGACGAAAGAGTGTTAAAAACTGGATGAAATTGCAGTGTCACCTGTACTGCAAGGGCGACGGCCCCGTTTAACTCATGCAACATGAGCCACGCCTCCGGTAATATCTCAAACTCTTTTTCGTGAATTTTGCTGATCCGACTGGATAGCAGATGCCGCAATCGCTCTAGCTCTTGTGCTGTTCGGCTTTGAGTGTCTCGATTTTTTCCTGCTGCTCACGTTTGAACGCTTCCAGATCGCGATTAAGGAGTCGCCCCATCCATGTGTTGCCGGCCCATTTAAGAAAAGCAAAGACAATGCCTGCTGAAAGGAAGGGTGAAAGTAACACCCATATGGCTGACCAACTCATAGCCTAAGGCAGGTCGCGCTTCGCTGCTAATATATCGCTTCATGCGATCTGCACAGCCCGCTTCAGGTCTGCGCGATATCAAAAGCTGGACTGCATGCGCATGAATGCGTCCATTTTACGCCGAAGCTTTTTCGATGCCTAGGGCTATGTCGCCAGACAGGGCCTTCTTTTGCTGTTCAGGAATTGGACAGCAAAAGAGCTATCTCAACACCTGGAAATGTGAATTCTCGTTAAAGCAACGGCCACTTATCATTGGTAACCATGAAACCCGCTTCGTTGAAGCAATGGGCAAATTGAGAGCCGCCTTCAAGAAAGTCGAGCAGTTTCACAAACCGTCTATGCTCATCCGGAACTTCGAGGGTGTCTAGTTTTGGCATCGGAAGTTTGGCCTTGCCCCCGTCAACATTAACGTATGTAGATCGAAAAACAAACACCCCATTATGGAAGACATCCACAAGCGAACTAGATGCCTCCGAATTGGTGAAGCGCTCTATCCAAGGCTCCTTGAAGTTGGGATTGCTATCCAGACCAAAAGCCATCGTTATAGCGATGTCCGGTATGTAGATCGCAACATTAGGTTGAGAGTTGTGATGGAGCACTTGCTTCTGTCCTTCATAGACCCCGTAAAAGGAAAAGCTATCACGGTAAGAAGGACCGCTGAATGCTCCCCAGCATGGAATGTGAGTCCAATCCGAACGCTTTGAATTGATGATTGTTTCCAAAAGATCGTCAAGTCGCATCTCGCGTATCGTATCAACCCGCCACGTAATCGTTCACGTATGATAACGTCCTTTATCATGCTACAAAGAAACCTATGACCGTTCGCGTCCTGAGCCTCATTCCCACTCCCTCGCCGGAGCTGGTACGTGCCAAGGTATTGTTCGAACAACGAAAGGAGTTTGGCAGCACGCCGGTTGCAAGCGAAGGAGCAGCCGTCGAGATTTATGTCGAACCACCGGATCGTATGCCGATCTTCAAAAACGGGCGGTTGAGAAAGCGCGAGAGTTTTTAACCGAAGCTGCTAGCACGATCCAGTCATGAGCAACGCGCTTCTTCCTTCACTGCCTCGGCAGTTGGCAACCTTGGCGGAGCAACCGACTCTCTTTCTCACGCCGCGTAGTGCGACACGTTTTTGGGAATTCTTCACCGCCAACATCCGCAATAAGAACACACGCCGGGCTTACTATAAGGCCGTCTGCCGCTTCTCGCGCTGGTGCGAAGGGCACGGACTGGAGGAGATGGGGGCCGTCGCACCCGTCCATGTCGCGGCCTATGTCGAGGAGATGCAGCTGACCCTTTCGCGCCCGTCAATCAAGCAGCACCTGGCTGCGCTGAAAATGCTATTCGGCTGGCTGGTGATCGGCCAGGTGATCCCATCGAACCCGGCGCAGAATGTGCGCGGACCCAAGCACTCACAAAAGAAGGGCAAGACGCCAGTGCTGAACCCGGACGAGGCGCGGACTTTGCTCGACAGCATCGAGGCGGACACGCCGGTCGGCCAGCGCGATCGTGCCCTCATTGCGCTCATGGTTTTTACTTTTGCGCGGGTTGGCGCCACAGTCACGATGAAAGTGGAGGACTGCTACCTGCAGGGACGTCGTGTCTGGGTGCGGCTGCACGAGAAAGGCGGCAAGCGACACGAGGTGCCAGCGAACCACCAGCTCGATGACTATCTGGAAGCGTATCTGAAAGGGGCTGGCCTGGCAGTCGCGCCGAAGTCACCGCTGTTTCGTTCGGCGGCCGGACGCAGCGGGCAGTTAAGCGAGAACGGAATGACGCAGCCGGATGTCTATCGCATGATCCGCCGGCGGGCGGCCGCAGCCGGCATTGGGACCAAGATTGGGTGCCATACCTTCCGCGCCACCGGCATAACCGCTTACCTCAAGAACGGCGGACGCCTGGAAGTCGCGCAGCAAATTGCAGCGCATGAGTCGTCACGGACGACGGGGCTGTATGATCGGAGGGGCGATGAGATTTCGGTGCATGAGGTCGAGAAAATTGTCATCTGAGATGAATCGAAGTCGCTAGTAACGGCACCCGCGCGCTAGACTTTGGGCCGTGAAAAGTCTAAGTTTTATGGCTTTGCAAGATGTGGGCGAGCAGCGCTTTAGCCTCATCTCGACTCTCTTCAGTGATATGGTCATCATGCAGCGAGACAGCTTTATTTAGAAGTTCTATCTTGCGTCGGTGATTGCCGGACAGCTTGGCAAGTGCTACATAAGCCTCTCCGTGGTTAAGCTCAATCGCCTTTCTGAGCCAATGCATAGCGGATTTGCGCTTACCTCGCGCCTCTAAGTCGAGTGCCAAGTTATAGGCAGCCGAACTGTCACCCTTATTTGCAGCTAAGCGATACCACTTTTCCGCTTCCTGAAAATCGGCCGCAATTCCTTTTCCAGCAGCGAAATAGTTTCCTAGATTCACCTGGCTCCAGGTATGACCCATCTTGGCGGCCGCAAGAAGGTCTTTAAACGCTTCTTGCACCTGTCCCTTTTCTTCTCTCTCTTCCGCTCTAAGAAACAAGTCTTCTGCCGTAATTTTCGTATTAGTCATATTCCGTCCTTTAGAACGCAATAGCGACTCCCACCGCTAATCCTTCGAGAACGTCCCACACTGTGGCTCCAGTCACAGCCGCTCCAACTCCGATAGCAAATTTCGTGGCATCTAAACCGTTCGCTTTCCCCCACGCAAGTGATTTCTTTATGTCTTTGCCGGTGACTGGATCTTTGACCAGCCAGCCAATTATCTTCCCATTTGCATCTTTTTGTGGGCGGGCCTTCTTAGTTGGATTGTCGGTTGCATTCGAACTGCCGGTCATGCCACGCTCGCCTTTGATTCGACCGAACGCCGTTAGACTGCTTGCGACAAGAATGCCGCTCTGTGTCGGACCGACCTGGAACAGGTCAGTTGGCACAGGTACAATCTCAATATTCCCGTAAGATGTGGTGGTCTGTCCGTTAAACGTAGTTTGGACCTGATACGGCTGCTTTCCAAGGGGAACATACCCTGACAAACCATTCGCGTATGAAGAAAATTGCTGATAACCACTCGATGTTTGAAAGCCACATATGTTGTTCGGGCATGCAGTCACGCTGTTACCGCCTAGTACACCGGACTGAATTGTCTGGGGTAAGCCATCTACAATAGGAGCTCCTCCGCCGCCTCCACCACCTGTATGCCCGCCGCAGCCGTCCCACACGCAATCAACCAGCTTCATTCCGCTCGGATCTGTTGAATCGAGAGGATTACTGTTCACATACGCATAAGCATTCCAGCTTTGCGGGTTATAAAGATCGGCTCCGGCGTTATCAGGATCGGGAGAAGTAAACCGTC
>CAXTYH010000068.1:0-7390 GCA_964248405.1 uncultured Bryobacteraceae bacterium | reverse complement strand
TTGTACCCGCCAGATCAAGACTAACCCAATTTACAGAAACATTGTTGCTTTATCAATTAGTCAGCCCGAAGAGCTGTATTTACTTCCAGAAATTGGAGTCGAAAGCATCACCTTAGCTTACATCGAATCGAATTGGACTGATCAATTCGGCAATCAATTTCGATACCAGTCGGCTTTTAAAGACTCAAGTGGCTCTCCACAAAACACCTACGATGTGTTTTTACAGATTGGGTCTTTAAAACGACAATAGTTGAGTTTCGTAGCTAGAAAGTGTTAAAGATAGAACTTCCGTTCAGTGATGCTGCCCTGCCCCCAAATTTCGCACACAAGTATCTGCCAAACTAGCATGACTTAGTTAGTGGCTTCGCCCTCATGAACAGCTCCGTACCGCGGAGTGGGAGGCGAGGTCAAGGCCGAGCGAAGCGAGCCCGCAGGGTTGCCTTGACCTCGCCTCCCCGGAGCGGTTATCTGACAAGGTTGAGGGCCAAGTCACCTGGCGCGCGAACTCAACTGGGGTTCGATAACCCAGACTGGAGTGAGGCCGATATTCGTTGTAGTCGCGCTGCCAAGTGGCGATCTGACGACGGGCGTCAAACAAATTGCGAAACCAACTCGTGTTCAGGCACTCATCGCGCAGTTTGCCATGAAAGCTTTCCACTTGCCCGTTTTGCATCGGACGTCCGGGTTGTATGTGTAGCAGTTCAATCCGTCTCTCAATGCACCAAGCTAGAAAATGTCGCGAAGTGAATTCCGGGCCGTAGTACAAGCACAATGAGGAAGGGGGTGATCAAAACTCATCGTTTAGGACCTCATTGTGCAGTTTTGATAGTGTTTTCTTGCTTGGGCGGAGGGTACGGCAACGCAGGGATGCGACCGGAGCGCCGATCCAAGTGCCGGAATGCAGGGCGGCCGCTGCCGCCCTGTCCGCACCAACATTCTGGCCAGAAAGCGGTCAATCCCAGGGGTCTGGGGACGGAGTCCCCATGCAGGTGTCCACCCGGAAACCACCGGCGGGACGCTATCGAATGGGTGGTCAGTCATTCGGGTGACAACATCCTTAGAAACGCTAATCCCCAAAGGAGAAACCACTTTCATGACTGACCAATCGCACTCTACAGCAGGAACCAACCTGGTAGCAATCGACATCGCCAAAGAATGGAATGTCGTCCTGGTGCAGGAAGCTTCCGGGCAGAAACGAAACTTCAAGGTGGCCAACAATGCCGCCGATCATAATCAGCTACTGCTGTATCTCGCTTCCTTAAGCGGCCGAACACGCATCGCTTTTGAACCAACCGGCGAGTTTCATCGCCCACTTGCCTTCCGCCTCTTGCAGGCCGGCTTTGAAGTTGTTTCGATTTCGTCGATCGCGCAAGCGCGCTTTCGGGAAGCTCGTTATGGCACTTGGGACAAGAACGACCCGAAAGATGCGCGAGTGATCTTGGCCATGCTAGCGCAGGGTCTGGTTCAGATCTATCACGACCCGCTGTTTCATGGAGACCACGATTTACAAGAGCTTTCCAACACCTACTATCAGGTCACCCTGGCTCGAACCCGACTTCAGCATAGCCTCCTACTGCACTATCTTCCGCTCTATTTCCCTGAGTTCGGACGCTATTGGTATTCGACTCGAACCGAATGGTTCATCCGGTTTCTGATTCGCTTCCCGCTGCCATCTGCAGTGCGCGCCTTGGACCGGGACGCATTCATCGCGGAAGCATGGAACGTAGTAGGAAAGAAAGTGGACAAGCGTGCCAAACTGGCAGAGATTTACGACCTCGCCGCCTGCTCTATTGGACTGCCGGTCGCGCTCGACTCACCAGCCGTGGAAACTTTCCGTTTGCAACTCGAGCGTTACGCTGAGCTCAACGAGCGGCGAACCTGGTTAGAGCGAAGATCACAGGAGGTGCTAGCAAGTAATTCTGACTTTCAGCGTCTGATCCAGCTGCCCGGCGTCGCGGCCATCACTGCATTGACGATCCTCGCAGAAGCTGGCGATATGCGCCGCTTTGGCCACCACCGGCAGTTCCTGAAGTACTGCGGCCTGGACCTTGCAAAAAGCCAATCCGGTCAGTCACGCGGAAAGGAAGCCCTATCGAAACGCGGCAACAAACGCCTGCGAATGATTTTCTGGTTGGCCGGGTTGCGCGCCGTCCACTTGCGCGAGAACGAGTTCCGCGCCAAGTACCAGCGCTACCTGAGTTCGAATCCTCTTGATGCCGATCGGAAGCGAAAAGAGCTCACTGCGATCGCCGCCAAGATGGCGCGCGTCGCTTACGGCGTGGTCAAGAACGGAACAGACTATCAGCCCTTCTTTGAACAACGACTTCCCAGTGGATCGATCCCGCTCACACGGGCCGTTGAGGCGCTTGCGACCTCGTAGATAATGTTCGGACCTTCCACTGGGTCATCCACGCTGTTTCAAGCCCTGTGAAGACGGCGATTCCTGCCGATCTTGTGTTTACTATGCTCAGCGGGTCCCCATTTACGTGGAAGACCACGGGACTGTAGGTTGCTGTGTCGAGAAGATTGCCCGCAGTGGCGATCCAGGAGAACTATGCCTATTCAGCGAAAAAAGAAACGAAAGCACTTGCTTTTAGCCCGTTATCACACCGGATGCGGCGTGGCCACCCGCGCTGACTCATCGCCTCTTCCAACACTCGAGTGACGCGCCGGCTCGCAAAGCTGGTATCGACTTGCAGCGCCACACACTCTCGGGTGAACGCATCGACCACATTCAGCACCCGGACACTGCGACCGCTCGCCAGCTTGTCGGAGATGAAGTCCAGAGCCCATTCTTCATTGGGCATCACCGCTGCTTCTTCTATCCCGGTTTTCCCTCCGCCTGAAGAAGCCACTCGGATCCACGTCACAGCCGGTTCCAGTCTCACAACCGTGACGTTTCAAATCCCACCTTTGCAGCGCCTGCAGTAAGCCTCCGGGTACTCCTGAAATAAGAAAAGCCTGACCGCAGGAAAGACGAAGATTCTGTTAGCATTCTTTACCAGAGAGGCACATGTCAAAGGTTCTTTTTCAGATCGCGTTCTGTCTTTTTCTCGTCGCTGCAAGGTTGGCCAATGCTCAATCTGAGCCCCCTGTTTCTGAGGCTATGAAGGCATTCAAGAGCGGCGATTACAAGACGGCTATCCCATTGCTGCGGGCACCGGTTCCACAAGAGCAGGAAGCGATTACACGTGCAGCTCTTCTTTCTGCGCTTGTCTATGAGGGCAAGGCGGATGAGGCGGCCGACCTCTCCGAAGCACTAGCCGCGCGATATCCCAATGTGCCGGAGGCAATGGCTGCGCGAGGCGAGTTTCTCTATTACATGGGTGATGTATTCGGCGCTGACACGCTTTTCCGCTCCGCCCAGAAAGCCAAGCCAACACTGGCGCGGGCCTATCTAGGCCTGTACCGTTTGCTGCACGCCGCCTCTTACTACCGTTCTGCTCGTATGAATTGCTTGGCCGCTCACCAGCTCGACCCCGATGACGCGCTCGTTACGCTGGCCTTCATGCGCTATCTGGTTCCCGACAAAAGGCGTGAGCAGGAAGGTCCGTTCATGCAGGCCCACCCCTGGTTTGCCGAGCACTATGAGCAACACGAGCAGACTTCATCTGCCATCAAAAAGGAGCTGAAGGAACGAAAACCATTTGAGATGGAGGGCGGACCGCAAGAGCTCACCTTGCACCTAGTCGACTTATTATACGGTCCCACTCGTATCCGAGGCTTCGGCCTTGAACTGACTATCGAAGGTAGCCGCCCACTTCGCTTACTGTTGGACACGGGTGCCAGCGGTGTTGTTCTCAGGGAGGGTGTGATCGACAGAGGCGGCTTGCAGCACATTGGTTCTACTGAGTCCTGGGGCGTCGGGAACGGAACGATTCGAAAGGGCTTCGGTGCCCTTGCGTCTTCCTGCACAATCGGCAAGATTCCCTATAAGAACTGCCTCTTTGAAGGTATGGAAGGCAAGGGACGTATCGCAGGGGATGAGGACGGGCTCATCGGGACAGATTTCTTCTCCGACTATCTGATCCACATCGATTTCCAGCAACGCTTGATGCATCTGAAGCCGCTGCCCCACAGAGAACAGAATGCGCAAGGCTACGACCGCACAATCCCGCCGGACGAAGCAGACTTTACGCCGATTTTCCGCTTCGGTCATGAGCTCATGATTCCGACCAAGGTCAACGGAAAAAGCTCGGGGTTGTTTCTGCTGGACACTGGTGCCTCTGCGTCTAACCTCGACTCTTCTTTCGCCCGGCTCTCGACCAAAATTCATGGCGACGAGTACACAACGGTCCGAGGCGTTTCGGGTAAGGTTCAGAACGTCTATGCAGCGGACAAGGCTGAACTGGAATTTGCCCACTTTCGACAGAGCAATCTGGACATAACGGCCTTTGATCTAAACAATATGCCCGGACATCAGAGCGTTCGGATGTCCGGCATCCTTGGCATGCCTGTGCTCGTGCTGTTTCGTTTAGATTTGGACTACCGCAACGGCCTGGTTCGCTTTGACTACATCTTAAAGCGGAAGTAGCGGCCTGCTTACCCGAACAATTGGGAGAGATGAATGAACAAGTCACCCGCTCGGAGAGTTCCGTCGAAGATGAGATGGCCGGAGCCTGCGCCTATCTCGGACGAGAAGCACAAAGCTGCTTTCGAGTCGGGATCGATCAACCAGACTGCTCGGACTCCCCACGTCAGGTAGCGTTCAGCTTTCTGCCGCATAAGGAGGAAGCTTTGCCCTGGCGAAAGGATTTCAACGGCCAAGGCCACAGGAGGAAGGGCGTGATCGTTCGCTGCGCCCTTAAAGCCACCGGGCTTGGATACCATCACATCCGGTGTCATCCAGTCACTCCGCTCTACATCCCTTTGATTGAGTGATACCTCTGACAAGGTAGTCATTCCGAGCGGTTGAGCAGCGTTTCGTAAGGGATCAAGAGCCCTCAATTGGAGTGAAGCATGCGTGATCGTAGGCACTGGCTTTTCGATCAACACTCCGTCGATGCACTCGTAACGCTCAAGATCAAGGCTATGAGTGGTCTGAATAAGTTGGCTTGCCAAGTTATTGATCTCCTATTCAATATTGCCACCAAGCGGTCAGGTTCAATTTGTCAGGGAGGCGCTCTCACTAAAATGAGAACATGTCAGCCGTGCCGCCCCCCGAGTTGGAAGCGCCGTCCATCTCGTTCGACCAGATCCAAGAACTTGAGAGTGCCTACTTACTCCAGAACTACGTTCGATATCCGCTGGCGCTTCATCGCGGGAAAGGCTGCTACGTCTATGATCTGGAGGGCAATCGTTACCTCGACTTGATCAGCGGCATCGGCGTTAACTCACTTGGTTACGCCCACCCGAGGATCACCAAGATCATCCGGCAACAAGCAGGTTTACTCATTCATAGTTCCAACCTCTACTACCACGAGTACCAGGGTCGCTTAGCAGAGCGTCTGGCAAAAGCGAGCGGTCTGGAGCGCAGCTTCTTCTGTAACTCCGGTGCAGAGGCGATGGAAGGTGCGCTGAAGATGATTCGCTCACACGGTCACGCGCTTAGCAGTGAAAAACACGAGATCGTCTCGCTTGAGAACTCATTCCATGGGCGCACCCTGGGCGCGATTTCGATTACCGGCCAGCCCAAGTATCGGAAAGACTTTGAGCCGCTCCTTCCCGGCGCGCGCTTTGTGCCCGGCAACAACATTGCCGCGCTAGAAGCAGCTGTCAGCGAAAGAACAGGAGGCATTGTTCTTGAATTCATCCAGGGTGAAGGGGGTATTAATCCGATCTCTGAGCCATTCGCTCGCAAGGCCCGTGAGCTCGCCGATAAGTTCAACGCTCTTCTGGTATTCGACGAGATCCAATGCGGTGTAGGCCGGCCGGGTGCTTACTTTGCTTACCAACTGCTTGACCCGGTGCTGCTTCCCGATATCGTCATTGCTGCTAAGCCGATGGCTTGCGGGCTACCTCTGGGCGTTGTCATCACAAATGAGAAAGCCGCAAGAACCATCCAGCCCGGCATGCACGGAACTACTTATGGAGGTGGTCCCCTTGCCTGCCGCGTTGCGCTTGAGTTCTTCGATATCCTCGACGAACTTCTGCCTTCTATCAATGCCGTAGGCGGCTACTTCCGGATGCGCCTGACCGAGCTGATGCGGCAATTCTCATTTATCCAAGACGTGCGCGGCCAAGGCCTGATGATCGGCGTTGAGCTTGAGTTCCCGTGCAAACAATTTGTACTGGACGGAATGAAGGAAGGGGTCCTGTTTAACTGTACGCACGACACAGTGTTGCGCTTCCTGCCGCCCTACATTTTGAGTGAGTCCGATGTCGACCGCGCGATTGAACTGCTTAAGCGCATCTTCTCGAAGCCGAGGGAAAGTTAAACCAGTCACACCTGATTGTCGGAAAGCTATCCCGAAAGCTTCTACACGCGAAGGAGATCACAGAATAGTAAAAAATTCTATCTCTCCTGCCTTCAATAACTTACTTCCGTTTTAGAGGGCTTGCCAGAACAACGGCACGATACATCTTGTTGCGGGTCAGGCGAACGAAGGCAGCGACGGCCCTGAAAGCAAGGAGATCTGATGAAGGTTGTTGTTGCAGCCACGCTTGGGGTGGCCTTTTTGAGCGGCCTCGGTTACGGTCAGGCAACGTTTGAGGTGACCGGTACGCCGGTTCCGCCAGATCTCCTGAAAGCGAATTTTGGCTCACTGCCGAAGAGCATTGGGGCCTTCGACACCGATATTTGCAACGTAACGGAGTCGAGGCAAACCGTTATCAGCAGCAGAATCTATCAAGCACTTGCATCATCGAATCGCGATTTGCAGCCAGTAGGGCGCCAGCTGATCTTGGCTGCCATCCTCAAAAATCAGGCACACCGGCCTATCAATATTTTGTCCTGGAGCTTGGGCACGGTGACTGGAGTGTTTTCGGTCGTCAGTGCCTCGAAGTATGCGCTTCCAGGAAACTGGGCGACGGCCATTGCATTCGCGTCTCTGACGAGCCAGCAGTTGCTTGGCTCGTTAAAGCCGCCGACAACGGTGGACGAGATTGAAAAGTTTGAGTCACAGGCGCTTGAGCCCTCCTTTGTACTGGACGGAGGCTCTTGTGTGCAACGTACGGTTTTTGTTGTGGTTTCGAACCACGCAAAGGCAACGAATTTGAGTTTTCACGTTCGCTGAGTCTTGCTATCCCGCGTGCGGGCACACGCGATGGCTGCACCGGCTGGGGACCGATGCAGTTTGGATGCAACCTCATTCAAGCGATGTGAGAAGGAGTGCTGGACGGGGCATCCGGCACTCAGCCGAAGCGCCTGATCTAATCCTTGGTCAGACGCTTCGGCGAGGGTGTAAAAGAGATTGTGTAAACGCGGTTCTCAAGGAGAGGAAGATAGGAG
>CAXTYH010000067.1:0-9539 GCA_964248405.1 uncultured Bryobacteraceae bacterium | reverse complement strand
AACCCTGGTCGCCTTCCTGGCGGAATCGGTGTCCGGCTTCACCGGAATCATCATCTGAGTGCGGGTTCCAAGCCTCGAATGTTGGAAGGGGCCCGCTTGCATCGCCTTCGATTACGTATCCAGCCCAGTACCAGGGAATAGCCGTTCCGTTGAACTGGGTCAAGACGTACCTCTGTGCGGTTTCCAAGGCACTCGCTTTCGATACACCTTCCGCTAGCGAAAGGTAAAAGTGCTTCATCAACGTCGCGCTGAAAGCGTCGTCAACCGACCAGAGAGTGGACGTGACACTTTCCGCTCCCGCTAAGAGGAAGGACCGTGATAGGTTTGCCACACCCTCTTCACCCTGAAGTTCTCCGACCGCGGTCTCACATGCCGATAACACTACTAAATCTGATCGTAGGTGCATCCTAAGAATCTCAGGAACTTCCAGAATTCCGTCTTCGCCAGACACTTTGTCCTGCAGGAAAACTAGGGCCGCAAGTTCAGGATCGTCTTTTGTGTGAGACATTCCATGCACGGCCAAGTGAACCACTTCTCTTTCCTGTTTGAGAGCATCCTTCACCGCAGTCTCAGTGGCCAACGTATCCTCTAGGAGCAGACTCCGCCCAAGCAGCGGGCCAAGCACATCGGAAGCAGCGTCTGCCTCCTCCAGAGATCCGGGAAGGTTGCTCAGCTTTTCTCCATAACCGCGAACTCCTGATACGCGGGAAAGATCCGAGTTGTAACGAACACCCCCGACTGCTAAGAGGCATGATGAACAGCCCCTTCTGTGCGGCGACCGAGGAGTACGTAACTGCTGATTGAAGGCGCACGAATGATGGAGTGAGTTTCGACCAGTCGCTTTCCATCCACTACAAGCGCGGCGAACGGAACGCCGTACAGTTGACCATCCGGGATAAGTACCAGGTCAGAGTGACTCACTACTTCAGGAATCGAGTTGAACAAGATTTTGTGGAGTGCGGCTCCTTCGTTCCAGGCACTCTGCTTGGCGCGAACGGCATTTACGAAGCGGTTCATTGCCTCGTTAACTACGACAGTGGCTCCGATCTTGGCGAGGTGTGCCGATCGATCAGTAATAACAATCGCATACACCGATTGGGCAGCAACAACGTACTCGATGAGAACTTCAGATTGCTTTAACTTTCGTTGAACAACCGCAATGGGGAGTACGGCGCCCGCATTTTGCCGGAAAGCTGGGGCCGACCCGGTTTCCTTGTCAAGCCAACGCTTATGGCGAGCGAAGAATACCGCCTCGCGTGCTCGAGCAACATCACTAGCCGTTGTTGCAGAAGCAAGTTTCAGCCTGAGAGCGCTAACTTCTTGCTCCGCAGAATCGTCCCCAGTCTCACCTGAAAAGCTTCCATTCTTCAGCAGATCAGTGAGCATGCGTCCGCGAACACGCTCAATAATTGCGTAGTCGCTGTTGATGTTGTGGAAGTGCTCCGCAAAAAGCTCGAAGTGATCTGTGTAGAGGTTACTAGTCGATCTCAGAAGCAATGGCTTAGTAGACATCGGCGTTAGCGCAAGCTGGGCGTCGACTTCGTCTTCTGCCTTCGTGAAAATTGCGGCGGCCTCTGCATATCGTTTTTCTTTCACCTTCAGGCGTGCCAGCAACAACATGTGTGCCGGCAAGTCAGACACGATGCCGCTTCTACCGCCAGAATTAATAGAGTTTGCGACCCAATTGGACGATTGGCGAAGGTCTCCAATTTGAAGATACAGGTTAGCCATGGCCATCTGAGCTTCAGAGAGTGAATGATAGTAGTTCCCTTTTTCCGAGATCTGAATGGCAAGTTTGAGTTCGCTTAGTGCTGCGGTTAGGTTCTTCTGCCGTTGGTAGATTCCCGCCAGCATCACCCGGGTTTGCGCCTCGTTTATGCGTCGATCTTGCGAATGCATTCTGGTGATGATGTCATTCGCTAGAACCATGGCTTCCTTAAGCTTGCCAGTCCCGATGAGGCCTAGCAGTTCACCCTCTTTGACGTTGACTGGATAGCCGATCTCGGGTGTTGTCGCAGCAAGTTGATCAGCCTTACCCAGGTGATCCATGCCGTTCGCGAAGTCGCCTCGCAACATATACACCGTGCCGATGTGAGTCAAGAGTCTGACTACCGAAGCGTTGTCCTTTGCGGCCGTTGCTGCTTGCAGCGCCTCAGTTACTAGCTGGCGAGAACTTGCGAGATTGCCAAGATAATACGCCGGGATTGCGAGTTCACCTTTAGCGCGATATGTCCACTTTGAATCTTTGATGTCGACCGCTGTCTGCTGAACGATCTGCCAATCGCGCCGTGCTGCCTCAGGAAATTGAAGATCGTTGTCGCAATCTCCCTTGGCGATGTACAACCACATCCGTAAGTACGGATCGTTGCGGACCACTGAACTTTGAGACAGAGTTTGATATTGCCGAGTGAGCTCCGCCAAGTTTCGTTGCTCCATTGTGGAGCGCATGAACCCCACCTTCGCAAGGAGTTGCTCTTTGGTGTTAGATGAAGAAAGGCGAAGTTGAGCGGAACGGAAGTGAGCCCGGGCCTCAGCCCAGTTGTACGACTCAGCGGCTTTCACTCCATCTGCGAGTTCTTGCTTTGCTTCACGAGCCTCGGCCTTCAGAGTCGGAACCAGGGACAAAGTTAGCGCAATGAGTACGGCGGAAAAATGCATGATTTAAGATTTGGAACTTTGGACTAAAGAGTACGGGCTATTTGGACGGCCGCCTCGAGCTGATTATCGACTCCGCTCAAAGCAGCTTCGGGCGAGAACGGAACGTGGTGATCAGGAGCCACACCGCTCCCCTCAAACGAGCGCCCTTCCCAGGTCAGGTAGTTGACCGTAGGTAAGGTAAGGAAGCAGTCATGACCGATTGGTAAGGAAGACCAGCCGAGAAGCCTGCCCGCTGTCGGAGAACCAACCAGAGTTGCCAGCTTGTGATCGGAGGCAAAGCCCGCGACGATCTCGCCGCCTGAAATTGTGTGCTCATTCACGAGCATGACGATTCGACCTTGGAACGTCTTCTTACCCAAACCTTCAGTCACTATGGCGATCGACTTGTCGCCGTCTTTGAACTTGAGCAGAGTCAGAGGGGCTAGTAACTTTAACCGTGGAATCTGCGTGAATTGTGCCAGCTCTTCCCGTTTGTATCCTTGTTCTGCCCGCGCGCGGGTCAGGCTGTAACCTACCGGGATCTTCTCCGGGGTCATGTAGCTCATCAGCCTGAGATTCCCGGCACCCACAGATCCAAGATTCCCTCGCATATCCACGATCATGACCTTAGAACCTCGAAGTGCCCGCACGGCCGAGCTAATCTGATGCGCGACACGCATGCCAAGAATCCCAGGAAACTTACTGACCCTGAGATAGCCGATTCCAGTGTCAAGTTGGCGATGCTCCACGTACCGAATGCGATCCTCATCTTCCTTTTGAGTCGGATTGAATTCAAAGGTCTGGGGTCCTTCTCCTGCATTTTGAAACGTGACTCTTACACGGCTGTTCTGCGTGAAACGGGGTATATCAGTGCTGTCGAGTGCGGCATCATCAACGGCGAGAAGAGTTGCTCCGGATCGAACACCGGCCGCTCTTGCCTGGCCGCCAACTAGTACATCTTGAAAGATCCAAGCGCCGTTCCAGCGGAAAAAGCTGCATTTGATTGTCTTCCAGAGCCCAATGCGCCGCTCAGGCTCGTGTCCGAACTCGACGGGATACGCCTTAAGGATGGAAAGCAGGTCATTGATGTCGGAGGTGAAAGTGGAAGTTCGCAGAAGCCGAGACTGTTCGCCGGTGAGAATGTCGCGAATAGAAACGCCATGGAGCGCCGGGTCGTAAAAACGTCGCTCACAAGTGGTGATTAGGTTGGTAATCAGCTGCTTTCGAACCTCCTCGGTTGGTGCAAAGGAAGTCATCGCAGTTAAGCCTTAATTGTAATCGGTCCCACGATATTGGCCTCATGACCCTGTCTTGACCGAAGGTGATCTTGCTGATCCCTAACCCAAGGGAGGGCGAGGCGCAGTGGATAGGACAGCGCAAGCGGTAACGAGTCAAGTCCGAGCGATGGGTGGCGAAGTTTTCGAGATAGGTCTCTTCAAACCATCAGCTACGGGCAAAGATCCGGTGATGCTGCCCCGTACATGGGATGCTGACACTCTTCTCCGCTCTATCCCTTGGCTCAAACATCAGAATCGAGATGGCAGGAACATCTACATTCGGCCTAAGGGCGAGCACAATTTGACGCTTGTTGACGACTTGAATCTTGTCAAATTGCAAGCAATGAAAGATGCCGGTTTTGCTCCAGCCCTAATTGTGCAGACGTCACCCGGCAACTTCCAGGCGTGGCTCAAACATCCTGAAGCTTTGACTAAAGAGGTGAGTACAGCCGCTGCAAGGAGGCTTGCCGAGCAGTTCGGCGGTGATCTTGGGGCTGCAGACTGGAGACACTTCGGAAGGCTGGCGGGGTTCACAAACCGGAAGGATAAGTATAGAGGTGACTCTGGTCTTTACCCATTCGTTCTTCTAGTCGAGCAGAGCGGCTTGCCGTTCGCCAACGGCGCGCAGTTTAGTGGCGACGTCCGTTCGCTAATCGATGCCGAGCAGGAAAAGCGGAAAAGACTCGCGATGACAGCTCAGGTCAGCCCTCCGAAAGCATCTGCGCTCAAGTCCATCGAGACGTTCCGCAACGATCCCCGCTACAACGGCGACGGCACACGCGTAGATCTGGCCTACGCCATTTACGCCTTTTCGCATGGCTTAGATTGTCAAGCCGTTAGCGGAGCTCTGTGTTCCCGGGATCTGTCGCACAAAGGGAATGAACGCCGCCAAAACGATTACGTCCAAAGGACCATAGAAAAGGCGTTGAAAGCTGCTAAGAGCGAGAGTCGCTGCAGATGATATCAGCCGAGTGGTAAAATTTATAGCCCAGGCGAGAAGCGCGTTTACCGGGAGAATTCACGACGCGGCAGTTTTAGTAGGGGGCTGGGAATCGAATTGAATCTGGGCTGCGAGATAATCGAGCGTACGGTCCCGTGCTCTTGGGAATCTCAGTTTGTGCATGGAAAGGAACGGGCTGCTTTTCATTGAGACAATGTCGCTGCCGCGCCGCGATCATCAGGGCGAATAGCGCGTGTCCTTATAAAGCAGTTCGCGAGCGGTCTCAGACCCTGGATTCATTTATTGGTACTGGCGTTCGAATCGAAGGCGATACGGGCCTTGTGTGAGCAGAAGATTGTGGCGGAAGATCAGCTTGGTTCGGCTGCAGCGGCCCAGCTCCGGCATCGGTTGAACGATATCGATGCTGCCTCATCGCCGGAGGATCTCATCGTGGGAAATCCGAGAGCCGTGGTTTTGGGAGATGACGAATACTTTGTTATTGACCTCTGTGAAGAATATGAACTGATTCTTGTAGCCAATCACAATCAAACCCCGTTGGAATCTGACGGTCGTATAAAGTGGCCTCTAGTGAACCGAGTAAAAGTTGTGCGGATTGCAAAGGAGATACATGGCAACTAGCGTCTCTCTTTTTAGTCCGGATTGGGTATCGCCGCCGGGTGACACCATCTCCGACATCTTGGCCGAACGGAATTTACCATTGCCTAAATTTGCCAAAGACATTGGGCAATCCATCGAAGAAGCAATTGATCTGATACAGGGGCGGTCAACGATCACGATTAGAACTGCTCGTGAGCTTGAGCGCGTTCTCGGTGCTTCGGTTCAGTTTTGGATGGCTCGAGACTTTCGCTACCGTGAGGACGTTAAACGTCTTCGCAGTGCTGATGAAGCGTGGCTATCTGAGCTCCCCCTCGGCGACATGATCAAGTTTGGATGGCTAACCCCGACGCCCAAACCCTCTGAGGAAATGGCAGCTTGTCTCAGGTTCTTCAATGTGCCAGATGTCGCGGCATGGGGGCGGCGATACGCATTCTTGCATGGGGCGGTTCCGTTTAGAACATCCGTATCCTTCGAATCGCGTGCTGCCGCTGTTGCGGCTTGGTTGCGACAGGCTGAAATAGACGCCGAGAAAGTGGTGTGTGCTCCTTGGGACGTGCGAGGGTTTGAGCGGGCGCTTTCTGAGAGCCGTGCGTTAACTCGTCTAAAGGATCCCAGTCAATTTCTTCCGAGGTTAAGTGAACTCTGTGCCAGAAGCGGAGTTGCGTTGTGTATTGTGCGATCTCCAAACGGTTGTCGCGCGAGTGGTGCGGTCTTTTTTACATCTCCTGAAAAGGCCGTCTTGCTATTGAGCTTTCGTTACCTATCGGACGACCATTTCTGGTTCACCTTCTTTCACGAAGCTGGTCACCTAATTCTGCATGCCAGTCTTGGACTTTTCTTGGAGGAAATTGAGGAAGGACAGGGCTTGCTTACCTCAACCGAAGAACAACAGGCCAACGAATTCGCGGCGCGCTTCCTAATACCCGACGCTTACAAACCGCGGCTTTCAGCGCTCCCAATAGACGCGCACCGCATCATAAAATTCGCGAGACAGATAGGCGTTGCGCCCGGCATTGTTGTAGGACAGCTTCAGCATATTGGCAGGATCAAGCACAGTCAGATGAACAGCCTTAAGAGACGTTACGAGTGGCGGGAGCAGTAAATAGCCTGCTCAGCCGCGAAATGCTATAAATTTGTTTGGGCTTTTCTGCCAGTTGCACAGAGAATCCTCTAGAGCTTGCATGCCCACGCCCAAGTAGACATCTAGCTCCTGCAGCCACGAATCAAGTTCAGTCGCGGCTGCTTCCTGGCCAAAAAGCAGGCATGCGCCCTTTGTGGGACCGGTCGCCCCGGTAAGATAAGCTGATCCCGGCTCAATTGGAGCAAGATCAAGCTTACCGAGCATCGTCAGATAATCGAACCTCGCTAGGCGCCCGAAGCGACGGACGGTCGCCATCGAGCGGTACAGGTAGTCGAACGCACGCCGTTGATCATTCGCGGATAGTTGAAGGGCCTCGCCGAAAAGCTCCGAATGAGTTCTTGGGGGTGCGATCCACTGAACGTAACTATCGACGACCGCCCCCGTTCCTGAGGCGGAGTAGGCCCTAAGGCTCTCGTACTTGCGATGGTTACCAAACCCAACGCCCGATTGCGTCAACTCGGCTTGGTGAGCGTCAAGCCACTCGCGAAAACCTTCTGGGTCTGCGCTCGTCGCTGCCCAATTCCATGTAGGCCGGTTTCCCAGGCGGCCATATACGTCTCGCACAAGCCGCCAGTCCCCCCGTCGGTGCTTCCCAAAGTGCACAAATAGGAACACCAACCAAGATGCCTCGTCGATGTTCCCTCGACGCTGGTGAAGTACTGCGGCTCGCAGCGGATCGAATAAGGGAGTGGAGGGGTCAGTGCGGCATGGGTCTAGGGGCCGCCTCCGTATTGCTCGAATGAATTCTATCCGCCGCACACTCTCCAGTATTTGCTCCAAGAATGCTCGTTTGGCAACGGCATCAAGGAGTCCCGGCAGGGGGCGGCGCTGAGCAACAAACGCAACAAGCCGTTCATCAAAAAGCTCCGCGAGCTTGCGATTTCGCGGTCTCACAATCCGGTCTTTTCAGTTGATGTGGTGACCCAATGGCGGATCGCGTTGATCACCTGGTTCGTGACGCCAAAACTACTCTGCAGGTTGTGATTGTATCCAAGCACGAGAATGGAGCGGTTCAGGGTGAAGCCCGGGAGGCTATGAATAATCCCTCGGTAGGAGATGCCCCTCACGTAGGGCTTTTCGGTTCGAGGGAGCGTCCAATCCGGCATTTGTGTCGCTTCCAGTTCGATTTTAGCGATATTCTCGAAACATCTGACGACAGATTGGCCGTTCAAGATGAGAATTCGGACTGACGAATTCTTCAACAGCTGCCCGAGCGCGTCTGCGTTACCAGACAGCAGTGCACCGCGCTGACGCGAGCTCAACTCAGTCCATTTCCGAGCGGTTGCGAATGGAATTAGATCTAGGTGGCACGCCGGACGCTCGGAGTCATAGAAGGAGGTTCCAGTCCCGCCGACCACGTGATCAAGGCGGCGGAACCAAGAATTGTAGGGATTCCGGCGAAAATAAAATACGCAAGAGTCCAGAATCAAGCGCAGATGACGAGCATCGGCGTCTGCCCATGTGCATAATCCCAGGGAGCGAAGTGTGTGAAATCTTCGAGCTTTCCCTTCCAGTTCCTCACCGCGTTCGTCTACGAACTCGCGATTGCTCGGGTTCAGTCCAAGTGTTGCGACTTGCGCTGTTTCAATGTCTCCGAACGACGGAACAGGTGATCCCCAAGTAATTACTTCCGCGCTCGAGAGTGCACGGGTGTCGAGGCGATCGATCAAGGCCGTAAGGGTTGTATGCATGTTCCGTTAGTCATTCACTTGAATGCGGCGCCATCCCGCGTCTGGAATGGACTTTCAGTCGAAAGTCGCTGAGCACCTTATCGACAAAGACGCGGTAAACATTGTGCTGCAGGAGTGGTCGCAAAGCAGTGATCGCATCAAAGTTGCTTTGCTTCTTAAAGCGAAAGATTTCGAGAAGTCGGGCTAAGTCACGCCAGTATGGAGCCAAACCATCTGCTTCGTTTGGCAGACCCTGGTCCGAGCGCAGTGCAGCCTCACAGCGCAGAAAACCGCTGATGTCGGGCCACGGATCGCCCTCGGGTATCGGTGGCATGGACGTCGTCGTCGACTGCAATCCCTCGCTCAAAAACTGCTCTGCGTCTGCTATGTCCGTGTTGTAGATGTGTAGGCTTCCCACCGCGTGTTTGTAAAGCCCCACATCCAGGCCTAATGTTCTGGCCAAGATCTCCTGGAGCATCGTGAAGCAGAAGACATCGTGCGGAAGGCCAATATAGGCGTCGTTGGAGCGCATGTTGGTCATCAGGTGAAGTTTCTCGCGGCGGATCACAAATTGTAAGCTGCAAGTACACGGGGTGTTCTCCTGCTGTTCGACGATATCGGTTCTGTCGAAAAGCTGAATGACGGCCTGCCTGGAAGACGTCTTACGCGCCAGGAGTTCGCGTACATTCCGGAACTGGTCAATGCCGTCCCATTGGAAAATACGAGGCCCGTACCCGCCGTAGACACGATTCTCGTCGGCATACTTCTCATACTCCGGGATGTAATAGTAAATGAACGGCAGATCATCGGTCTTTGCGAGATACCAGCACAGTTCGCCCAAACAGCTGAACAGCTTTCCGCGTGTCTCGGTTCGGCTCAAACGTGCGCGAGGATTAACTATCTCGAGAAGAACGCCAAATAGTTCTAGAGACTCGCCCTTTGTCGAAGTAGTCGGTTCGCCGCGTGCAAGCAGCGATCTGAAAACGTCGCGGAGCAGGTCATCGAGCGTCTGCGAGGAAAACGAATTATCGGACATTCAGCTCCTTTAAAGGCCGTTCCGATTTAAAACAAAATTAGCCAATACTGTTTTATCATCTTTCTGGTTTGGCTGATCACTGTTTTCCCGTAAGATCGAACCAGACTGGCCGCCTATTTTCGACCAAACGGCCGTGCCAAGTTGTCACCTGCTGAAGCCTACAGAGTCCTCTAGCAGGATGCTGAAAAAGTAACTCAGCTCGTTACCGTTGCAAACATAA
>CAXTYH010000066.1:3603-9700 GCA_964248405.1 uncultured Bryobacteraceae bacterium | reverse complement strand
GCTTCTTTGTCGCGTACCTGCTAGGTCCGATTCTTGAGAGAATGGACAGGTAGACGTTGTGGGTTGCCTCACATCGGCAACCCGGAACCCTTTCTCTTCACCCTGCATCCAAGCCCCCGAGGTCTTAATTCCAGCCATGCGTTTCCGAGCAGTCCTTTCGAGCGTACTGACAGTTCTTCTGCTGTCACTCTCCTCGTTTGCGTCTGCTTGCGAAGCACGGTGCGACCTCGCCCGTACAGGTGTCGTTTGTCATGGATCGGCCCATCATGGGCACAGCCATTCCGGACCCATGGCAAAGGCCATGCCGGGCATGTCGATGGGCGCGACGCTCGACCACAGCGTTGCCCAGCCTGACCACCTTGGGGCAATTGAGGCCGCGTCCTGCGAACACCATGTTTGTGCGCAAGGCCCGGTTCTCTTCAAAGATGCCAGTTTCCAAACGGTTCGAGTGAGCCTTAGTCATCCCATCGTGCTGCTCATCAGCGCGATGCTGTGGCCTCCTGACCCCGCCGAGGAAAATTTCGAGCGGCGGCGACCACCCCTTCAGCTTTCCACTCCCGTTTCCCTTCATACGACTCTCCGCGTCTAGAGAACACTCCCGCAGACAGCATCACTGTCGCGGTGCCGGGGTGTCTCCATTTCCAGTTTCCTGAACTGGGGAAGAGCACTTCGTGCTTTCGCGGCGTAACTGCGCCTTTTCACGTAGACGGAGCTTTTCTCGCCATGGCGAATCGTCGTTCTTTTCTTCAAAGCACTTTTGGTTTGGGTGCGGGGCTGTTTGCCAGTCGCGCCGTAGCTGAACCCACCCAGCACAGCAGCAGTAATCCCACAAGTCAGGTCGCCGGTCGCGGTGGGTACCTCGGCGTGAGCAGTGGCTCGCTTTCCAAGGTGAGCATGCACAGCGGGCCGGTAAACACGACGCCAGTTGTCACCACAGACGTAGGAGATATGCCCTACGAGATGGACGGCGACGTGAAGGTGTTTCGCCTCACCGCCCACGTCTTCAAACAGCAGATCGCTCCGCAGAAGACCATCGATCTTTGGGGGTTCAACGGCAGCGCGCCCGGCCCGACGATCCAGGTCACCCAAGGCGACAAAGTTCGAGTCATCTTCAAGAACGAGCTCCCGGAGCCCAGCTCGATTCATTGGCACGGCTTTGAAGACCAGCTCGGCAATGACGGCATGCCCGGCATCAGCCAGGCTCCGGTCAAGCCCGGCGAGAGCTTTACCTACAACTTCACCATCAAGCAGGAAGGCACCTTTTTCTATCACTCGCACATGGCGATGCAGGAGATGGCCGGCATGCTCGGGGGCTTCATCATGCACCCCAAGACTCCCTACC
The DNA here is from genome assembly GCA_964248405.1 of uncultured Bryobacteraceae bacterium. Lineage (GTDB taxonomy): Bacteria > Acidobacteriota > Terriglobia > Bryobacterales > Bryobacteraceae > Bog-105. The sequence continues at coordinate 8,358 of CAXTYH010000066.1, read as the reverse complement.
GACCCCATTGCGACAAGGACTTTCTCATCCATCTCCAGGAGTATCAAGTTCTGGCCAATGCCACGACGCCGGACACCATGGGAATGCACTGGAACTGGCTGCTGCTGAACGGCAAAGCCGGTCCCGCATCGACGCCTCTCGTGGTGCGTCAGGGAGACCGAGTGCGTGTCCGGTTCGTGAACCTTGGTATGCAGCATCACCCGATGCACGTCCACGGTCACACCTTCTACACCACAGGGACCGAGGGCGGACGCATCCCGGAGACGGCGTGGTGGCCCGGCAATACGGTCCTTGTCGGGGTCGCACAGGCGCGAGACATCGAGTTCATCGCCGACAATCCCGGCGATTGGATGCTGCACTGCCATCTGCCACACCACATGATGAACAGCATGGCGAATCAGGCCGGTCCGATGACCCGTATGGCGGGCTTTCCTGACGGCAAGGGACTTCGGGGAGACGACAGCCACGGTCACCTCATGGGTCCTGGCGAGCAGATGAAGATGGGCGATATGAAGGGCATGGACATGAGGATGGAAGGCATGAACACCAGGAACACCGAGGGTATGCAGATGGGGGCCAAGAATCCCAATGCAGCCACGGACCCGGCGGTGCCTTCCGCGTCGCTCTCTGCGGGTATCCAGGCCACGTCTGCCGATGGGCCTTTGGCGAACACCGACCTGGACGCAGGCATGGACGGCATGATGGCGGAGCAGATGGGTAATCGGCCGCGGCTGAGTGCGGAGCAGAAGAAGTATTTGAACGCCTTCGACATGGGTGAGCCCAGCATGAAGGAGCAGATGACCGAAACCTCGCCACACGCCAACAACGTCCCAAACTTTCCTCAGGACGCCTATATGGAAGGCCCAATGATGAACATGGACAAGCTGGTGGAGAAGCCGGAGAACCTCGGGCTTCGGCCAAACTGGAGCCGATTCATGCAGGGCATGATGACCTTTGTACGCGTGCTGCCGCCCGAGCAGTATGACCAGGTGATTGCCGCCATGAAGCAGGCGCGTCGGCCCGATGATCCATACGTCTCGTTTTACGCCGAACCGAATAGGCCAGTGCGGGGCTAAGCGTCTGCCCGCTCAGTTCGTCATGGACCTCGTTTCCTAGAACCCCTTTTGCTCGCGAAAAGAGACACAGATGAAGAGAACAGTTTTCGTACTTGGCCTCTCGCTTGGTGTTGCATCCCACACGCTTGCGGCCCAGCAGCAGTCCATGCCGGACATGCCCGGCATGGGCATGCAGAAGCAGCAAAGCGCACCGCCGCCGAACACCCCGGTGCTACAGCACCCGCAGCCGAACCCGAAAGCAAAGCCGGGTCGGCCCAACCGCAATCAGGCCCCGCCCGAGACGATGCCCGAGGACATGAAGAGCATGGGCCAGGACGCGGGTGATAAGAAGGCACAACAGAACGCCGCTGCCGAGAAGAACTCTGCCCAGCAACAAGCCGGTCAGATCGGCAAGATGCCCGGCAAAAGCAGCGATCAGCAGTCAGTGCAGATCCCCATACAGGAGTTGCAGGAACCTGAGGGCATCGAGATACGCACCGGCGAGGACCTCCCTGCTCCAGAGCTGCTGGGCGATGTGGTCAAGCGCGATCCCATGACGCTGGAACAGTTCCTCGCCATGGCCGATAAAGCGAATCCGACACTCGCCCAGGCGCAGCGCAATGTGGACCGCTCGAATCAGCAGGCCCGCCAGATCAGCCTGCCTCCCGATCCCATTCTTGGCTACAGCGGCGACCACATCCGCGGGGGTGAGTACCACGGCGGCGAGCAGGGCGCTTTTTTCTCGCAGGAGTTTGTACTTGGTCACAAGCTCGCTTTGCGACGGGACATCTACCGCACCGAGGGCAAAGCCAATCAGTACGCGCTGGAAGTGCAGCGCGCCCGCGTTCACAACGATGTGGCTCGCGCCTTCTTCGACACCCTTGCGGCGCAGCAGTCCGTCGTTCTGCATGACCGGCTGTTGAAGGTGGCCCTGGATGCCGATACCAACACGCACGAATTAGGCCGCATCGGGCAGGCAGATGCGCCAGGCATCTTGACGGCCGAGGTCGCGGCCGAGCAGGCCCGGGTGGAATTTCAGAACGCGCAACGCATGTTTCTGGCCCACTACGCGCGGCTCGAAACCCTTGCCGGTCAACACTCCTTGGACGTGCACCCCCTGAAAGGTGCGCTTGTGGAACCGCCGGCCTTCAACCCGGAGGACTACGTGCAGCGGGATGTGGAGGAAAGCCCGCTCGTGAAGCAGGCCCAGAGCAACGTCACGCTCAACGAGGCAAAGCTGAAAGACGCAAAACGCGAGCGCGTGCCGAATCTGAACGTGACGGCCGGCGAATGGTATTCCGGTGAAGAGGTCCAGAGCGGCGCCAAGGCTGGATGGGAGAGCTTCGCACAGGCGGGTGTACAGCTTCCGTTATGGAATCACAATCAGGGCAACATCCAAGCCGCGAAGGTGCTGGTAAACCGCGCCAACGAGGATGTCGAACGTACGAAGCTTTGGACGCGTCATCAGACCGAACCCTTGGCGCAGCAATACCTTTCCGCTCATTTCACGGCAGAGCGTTACCGGACGCAGATGATTCCGAGAGCGCGCCGGGCCTATCAGCTTGAAGTAACCAAATACCAGCAGATGTCACAGGAATACCCTCCCGTTCTTGCGGCACAGCACATGCTCTTCACCCTGCAACTTGGATACACCGAAGCGCTGAATCAGGAGTGGCAAGCAGCTATTGCTCTCCAGAACTACGCCCTGATGGACGGGCTGGACTATCCCATCAGCCAGGGGTCGGACTCCACAACCATCAACCTGCCTACCGCGCCTGGAGGCAATCAGTGATGAGGAAAGCGATCTATGCATGGGCGGTGCTGGCTCTGTTCGGAGTCAGCGCCGCCGTGATCGCCGGTCTCGTCCTCTGGAGTCACGGCCTCGGCTCCCGGCCGCAACCATCAGAGTTAGAAGCCAGCGTTGCAATGAAAACCTACGACAGCGCCGTCCCGAAGCGCTACCAGCACATGCAGAATCCCCTTGCAGCAGGGGACATTGACCTGCTCGAGGCCGGAGGACATTACGAGGAGCATTGCGCCGTTTGCCATGCCGATAACGGCGGCGGTGACCCCAAGTTCCACGGGATCATGTATCCCCGGCCCACCGATCTTCGCTCCGCAGACACCCAGGAGATGTCCGATGGCCAGCTGTACTGGGTAGTGAAAAACGGCGTCCGCTGGTCTGGAATGCCTGCCTTCGGCAAGCCAGGCGATGATGACGAACACGCTTGGAAGATCGTGGCCTACGTTCGCCATCTCCCAAAGCTGACGCCTGCAGAGCAGCAGCAGGTGATCGCTAAGAGTGAGGAACCAATGAATCACGACGAACACGCACACGACCACACACACGACCACACTCATTGAGGTGAAGCATGCTGGACACCATTGCCTGGATTTCACTCGGAATCGCGTTTGTCTGCGCTTTCGCCATTGCTATCGACGAGGTGAAGCACCCGCAGAAGATGTGGATCATGAACATGGTCTGGCCCGTCACCGCTCTCTACTTCAGCGTCTTCGCGCTCTGGGCTTACTTCCGCAAGGGGCGGAGCATGAGCAAGGACGCCATGAAAGGGATGTCCGAGCAGGAGATGAAGCAGCACCAGCAACAGCAGAAAGAGCAGGCCCGGCGCTCTCCGACTTGGCAGCAAACTGCTTTGGCCGACAGTCATTGCGGAGCCGGCTGCACCCTGGCCGACATCGTCACCGAGTTCACGGTATTCGGAGTAGGCGCAACGTTTTTAGGCATGGAGCTATACGCCAGCTATCTTTGGGACTTTGTCGCCGCCTGGCTGCTGGGGATTGCTTTTCAATACTTCACCATCAAGCCGATGCGTAACCTCTCCGTCGCGGGCGGCGTTTGGGCAGCGATCAAGGCGGATACGCTTTCGATCCTGACCTTTCAGATCGGCATGTACGGGTGGATGGCGCTCGTCTTCTTCAAGTTCTTCCCCAACCCGCACCTGCACCCCAATGAGCCCGGTTACTGGCTGATGATGCAGATCGCCATGATTTGCGGCTTCGTTACGGCCTTGCCCGTCAATCGACTGCTCGTAAAGATCGGCTGGAAGGAGGCGATGGGGTGAGCAGTCCAGAAGTCTTCGCACCTCAGGTCGCACCAGAACCGTCACCGCAGCTTGCGGAGATCCTTGCACGTCGCGCCGAGTTTTTGAGGTTCCTCTCGGCAAGAGTGCATGACTCAGCCGTTGCGGAAGACATATTGCAGGCCGCCTACATAAGGACGCTTGAGAAAAGCGAGCAAATTCGGAGTGCAGAGAGCGTTACGGCCTGGTTCTACCGCCTATTGCGGAATGCCCTCATAGACCATTACCGACGCAATGCCGCTCGGACCCGCGCTCACGAGGAGTTCGCCGTAGAAGCCCCTTCCAGTTACGAAGTAGAGTTTGAGGCTAACCTCTGTGGTTGCGTCGGCGGCGTGATCCAGACGCTCAAGCCGGAGTATCGGAACGCCTTAGAGCGGATCGATCTTGGAGGAGCATCGGTGGCCGAATTTGCCCAGGCGGAAGGAACAACCCCAAACAACGCTTCCGTCCGCTTGCACCGGGCTCGTCGGGCTGCCGCAAAGAAGCTGACCCAAATCTGCGGCGCTTGTGCTGAGCACAAGTGCCTGGATTGCACCTGTAAACGAAAGGTGTAAGAGAAAGCGTGCACGTGCGTCTGCATGGGTGAAGGAGATTGCCCC
>CAXTYH010000066.1:0-3503 GCA_964248405.1 uncultured Bryobacteraceae bacterium | reverse complement strand
GCAGAATCCGAGTTGGTCCGAGATCCCGTGTGCGGCATGATGATCGAGCCGCAGGATGCCGTCAGCCACCAGGAATACAACGGGCAGACCTACTACTTCTGCAATCCTTCGTGCGCGAAACGGTTTGCGACCGAGCCACAGGCGTTTCTGGAGCCGAAGAAGAACACACCCGTTCCAGCGCAACCGAATGTCGAGTACATCTGCCCCATGGACTCCGAGGTACACAAGGCGGGGCCGGGAAGCTGCCCGAAATGCGGCATGGCCTTGGAGCCTGCAACGTTAGCAGCGCCAGCAACCCGCACCGAGTACACCTGCCCGATGCACCCGCAGATTGTCCGTTCAGAGCCAGGCAACTGTCCCATTTGCGGGATGGCGCTGGAGCCGCGCGAGGTCACAGCAGAGGAGGTCAATCCCGAGCTGGTCGATATGACCCGGCGCTTTTGGATCAGTGTTGGACTTGCCGTCCCCCTGCTCGCCCTCATGGTCTCCGGGATCTTTCGCTCCATGCCTCTGCAGCACCTGTTCCCTGCTCGCGTCTGGGCATGGATCGAGTTCGCCCTGGCCACACCCGTCGTGCTCTGGTGCGGGTGGCCGTTCTTCGTGCGGGGCTGGCAATCGGCCATCAATCGCAGTCTGAATATGTTCACCCTGATTGCACTTGGCACAGGAGCCGCTTACCTATATAGCGTTACCGCAACCGTTTTACCCCAGATCTTCCCGCCTTCGTTCCGGGCCGAGGGCGGCGAGATTGCCCTCTACTTCGAGCCGGCCGTGGTTATCATCGCACTGGTCTTACTCGGCCAAATGATGGAGTTGCGTGCCCGTAGCCGCACGGGAAGCGCGATCCGCGCATTGCTCGGCTTGGCTCCAAAGACCGCGAGACAAATAGATCAGCAAGGCCGGGAGACCGATATCCCACTGGACCAGGTGAAGGTCGGTGACCACCTTCGTGTTCGGCCCGGAGAGAAAGTCCCGGTGGACGGCGTGGTTCTGGAAGGCAACAGCTCGGTAGACGAATCCATGGTCAGTGGAGAGCCGATCCCCGTCGAGAAGGATGTGAATGCCAAGGTGACAGGCGGCACGATCAATGGAACAGGCGGCTTCATTATGGAAGCCAAGCGCGTCGGTGCCGATACTCTGCTCTCTCAGATCGTCAAGATGGTCGGTCAAGCGCAGCGTAGCCGTGCTCCGATCCAAAGGCTCGCTGATCGTGTCGCTTCGTTCTTCGTGCCAGCCGTCATTCTGGCTGCGCTCATCACCTTTATCGCTTGGTTCCTTGTGGGGCCGCAGCCCCGGTTCGCTCACGCCCTCGTCAACGCAGTCGCCGTCCTCATCGTTGCTTGCCCCTGCGCTCTTGGCCTGGCTACGCCGATGGCGATCATGGTCGGAACGGGCCGCGGTGCCAGTGCCGGTATCCTCGTTCGCAATGCTGAGGCACTTGAGACATTCGGAAAAGTAAATACGTTGATTCTCGACAAGACGGGGACGCTTACGGAGGGCAAACCTACCTTGGCCTCTGTCATTGCTCAGCCGGGCATCGAGGAAGGTGAACTCTTGCGACTGGTAGCAAGCCTTGAGCGCTCCAGCGAGCATCCGCTAGCCGCAGCCATTGTGAAGGGCGCGGAAGCAAAACAGCTCACATTAGTAGAGGTGCAAGGCTTCGGCTCGGTGACCGGCAAGGGTGTTCGTGGCAGGGTTCTAGGCAAGGACGTTGCCGTAGGAAACTCTGAGCTCTTTCGTGAGCTGGGTATCAGTGCCGAGCCTCTGGGCCTACAGGCAGACCAGCTACGGAAAGAGGGGCAGACCGTCATGTTGGTGGCCATCGACCAACAGCCCGCAGGTCTCGTCAGCGTCTCAGATGCGATCAAGCCCTCCACACCGGATGCAATTCAGGAGCTGAAGGCGGCTGGCCTGAACGTCATCATGGTGACCGGGGACAATGCCACCACTGCGCGGTCAGTTGCAGACCGACTGGGAATTGCCTACGAGGCCGACGTTCTTCCAGAGCGAAAGGCCGAAGTCGTCAAAGCACATCAGCAGCGAGGCGAGATGGTTGCCATGGCAGGGGATGGGGTCAACGACGCTCCCGCACTGGCTCAGGCGAACGTGGGAGTCGCCATGGGAACAGGTACGGATATCGCCATGGAGGCAGGCGGCATCACGCTGCTCACGGGTGACCTTCGAGGTATCCTGCGGGCTCGGCACTTGAGCCAGGCCACGATGAGCAACATACGGCAGAATCTATTCTTTGCGTTCATTTACAACATGCTTGGTGTGCCGCTAGCAGCAGGAGTTCTCTTCCCCGCTTTCGGGCTTCTTCTAAATCCAATGATCGCTGCTGGAGCGATGAGCTTCAGTTCGGTCTCAGTCATCGCGAATGCCCTACGCTTGCGCACTCTGAAGTTATGACCTGCGAGTCGTTCTGTTCTGCATCTCAAAAGACTCGACTTCGACATCCCGGAACAGCCGGACGGGTATTGCCCTAGGCTCTTTGGGTGTGAAATCAAGCTGCACCTGTTCATGCCCTTTCGGGTGCTGTTCTCGCCATAGCTCAAGGAGAAGTGGCGGCATGGCTGAAAGGGCGGCCTTCGTGCGATGAACCTTGGCATGACAACCGGGACACAGAGACAACATCAGGCCCAGAACTGATTTGCCAGGTACTCGGTGATGCACAATGATCGAGCGCTTGTCCCGGCCGGAGGAATCGCAGACGCGGCAACGGTGCCCATCGCGCTCCAGGACCGCTTCCCTTAGTCCTCCAAATTACTCCTCATCCTGCCGCTTCAGCGTGTAGCAGGTCGCACATAAGCCGAGGGCGAGTACCTTCGCCTTCCCGCATGGGCAATGCATGACCCGTTGACGAATACCTTTCATTACCCTGCTCCCGCCACATACCTATATAGAGTCTGACGGCTGATGCCCAACTCGCCGGCAACCGCGGTCTTTGATTCGCCAGCCGCCACACGCCGACGAAGTTCTTTCGCCTGCGCTGGATTGAGACAATGCTTTCGCCCGACGTACGCTCCCTCTCGCAGCTTGGCCAGAGCGATCCCCTCTCGCTGGCGCTCCCGTATCAGGTCGCGCTCGAATTGGGCAAAGGCTCCCATGACGCTCAGCAGCAGATGCGACATGGGCGAGTCTGCCCCGGTAAAGGTTAGGTTCTCTTTCTCGAACCGGACGTGCACTCCGCGATCCGTGAACCCCAGGACCACCTTCCGAAGATCGTCCAGGTTGCGCGCCAGCCGATCCATCGAATGGCAGATCACGGTGTCGCCCTCACGTACGTACCCGGTCAGCTGCACCAGTTCCGGCCGGTGGAGGTCCTTGCCGGAAGCCTTATCCACAAAGCGTTTGTCGAGAGTGATGCCTTCAAGCTGTCGCAGTTCTTTTTGGTCGAGAGAGCTGACACGCAGGTAGCCGACAAGTTGACCAGCCCGACGCTTGCCTTTTGTCACATTAGGTTCTGAGGCTTTCGGCATCTCATGTCACAATAGCAGAATCGC
>CAXTYH010000065.1:0-10086 GCA_964248405.1 uncultured Bryobacteraceae bacterium | reverse complement strand
CCTCGCCTCCCGGCTCGGCAACGCTCGCCCTATTTACAGAAGTTTAAGGACTCAACCTGTATCGGTACGTGGACGCTGTACGGAACGATATCACAGCCATATAGCCTGCTTAGCTCTCTTAAAGACAAGCTTACCGGAGTATCCGATAATTATTAGGGTAAGAAAAACTTAAGAGCAGCATCGTAGTTTTCGTAACAAAGCGCAACAACTAACAGAAATAACAGTTGGCAGAATCCGACTATTATCAAACCTAAGCTAAAAGTTAGCCATAGTCTAACCTGTGAGCTATCACCGTAGCAATCATTGCACGGCAAGGCCGCAGCCGTAATGCTCGCAGCAGCTCCTGCCGAGCGGTCATCTTCGGGCCGTGCATGCACAGCGGTCAGTCCCAAACGGGGTTGAGATTAGTGAGCAAGGCTGAGGCGGGCGTCTTGCGAGAACAGCAAGTGGCCCTCGCACAGTTCGCGCGAAGACAGAGCCTTCTTCGTTACGCCACTTGTATCGTGAGCGGGAGATTTGGACAGTATATGGTAAAGCTCATGCGCCATGATGCGCGCAAGAGCAGTGCCGTATTGCCTTTCGTGCTGCTTTGAGGAACCACGTCCAAGCGTTCGCTCTAGGGATGTGCGTATCCGATTGCAATCGACATTGGCGAACGGAAGCATCTCGCCATTTGCCATGAAAGTCATAGCAAGCGGACCACGCTCATCGGACATGGCGCCAACAGGCATTGTTGGCCGCATGGTACAACTTCCCTTCATCTTAAATATGACGAGGGAGCCCGGCACATCACCTTGTAGGGGTCCGGTGATCACCTGTAACCGAATGGGGACTTGGGAAAGCGAAACAATGGAATGCAACTCCGCTCCCAGCGCCGCTTCGGACACGGGCGAGTGCGCACCCTCATAATCGAGCAACAACGTGAAATCTCTGGGCAACTCTGACCCAACGCCGTGAGCAAAAGCTCCGGCCATCAATACCCAAAACGCGACATAGCGCATGGTACCTCTCTCAACGCGGAGATCGTGTCCAGCAACGGGACTTGCCGATCAAATTATACGCCTACTACAGAAACCGGAAACCTGGATCAACTATTCAGGGTTTTGCTAGTAAGATGATCGGGCAATCACGAGTTCTCAATTTTCTTGGACTTTTTTGGAAAAGCGATATGACTAACAGAGCCGGTACTTGAGATACAAGGGAAACTAATCGAAGTGCCCATTCGCTCTGAATCAAGTAATAATCGATGGGCATGTGTAAGTTGCTTGTTGGTGGCGTTTGTCTGGCTTCGTTATTTCTACTGTCTGCATCGGCTGCACCGATCGACCAGTTAGTGGTGTTCGGCGACAGCCTTTCCGACACCGGTAACGCCGCGATTGCTGTAGGTTCCCAGTTCCCTGCGAATTATTCGAATGGACGACTCACCGATGGTCCAAACACCACACCGGCGACCAATGGTCCCATCGGAGTCTGGGTGGATCAACTGGCTGGCAAGTTGGGCGTCCCTGATCCGCAGCCATTTTTGGCGGGCACCGGCGGGACCGACTATGCTGTTGCAGGCGCAAAGACCGGTTCGAACGGCCTTTACGGCATTTCCGACCAGGTTACTGCTTTCACGACTGCCCATCCCACCGGCCTTGGGCCCAACGCACTCTACACGATTTGGGGCGGAGCGAATGACCTGACCTTGGGAGGCAACTCTCCAATGGGAGCGGCTGACGCTCTTGCCGCGAACATCAAAACTCTGGCCGCGGCGGGCGCTAAAAACTTTCTTTGGACCGATCTACCCCCTATCGGGCTTACGCCGCTGGGGTTGGGGAGCGGCCAATCTGCTGCCTTGAACAGCGCTTCGATTCTCTTCAATAACGAATGGCGGATAGATATCGCCAGCTTGCAAAGCCAAGGCATCAACGTGATCGGGGTGGATATCTACAGCGCCTTTCTGGCAATTAATAGCAATCCCAGCGCTTATGGATTCTCCAATGCCACGACGCCGGCGCAAGGTCTTGCCAATGTCGATCCGAATACGTATGTGTTCTGGGATACCGAACACCCCACTACCGCGGGACAAGCAGTTGTCGCTAACATTGCCTATCAGGATCTGACAGGGTCGACAGCTCCGGAACCTGCGAGCTTATGGATCACTGCCGCCGGTCTGGGTGGTCTGGCCATTGCAGCTCGACGACGCGTCGGTCTTCGCCTTCGTAAGTAAGCCGAATCTGAACGGAATTGTTGGGAAGGATTTGCGGAAACCGATCTGCCCACTCAATCAAAACTAGGGCCGGTTTGTCGAACAGTTCTTCCAGACCTAGCCGGTTGACTTCGGCCAGCGTGTCAAGGCGATAAAGGTCCACATGGTAGACGCGCACCGGTTTTCCATATTCGTGGATCAGCGTATAAGTCGGACTACTGACGTTTTCTGGCCAATCCGCGCCCAGTCCGGCAACGATTCCTTTGGTTAGAGTTGTTTTGCCGGCCCCGAGATTTCCGACTAACGAAACGACTGCCGAGCGCGGCAGAATGCTTGCCAGGTGGCTTCCTAGTGCGACCGTCTCGTCTTCCGATGCGGTTTCAAACCGGTCGGAGCTCATTCATTGCCTCCGGCAGAGAGTCGAGCAAGTCAGTCGCCAGCATGCATTCGTCGCCCAGGCGTTCGCCGGCGAGCTCGCCGCTTCGTCCATGGAGCCAAACAGCGGCAACAACGGCCCGTTTCCATTCTCCCGGGTGTTGTGCGACACATCCGGCGATTAAACCGGTCAGAATATCTCCTGTTCCGCCGGTCGCCATCGCCGGGGAGCCGGTCGGGTTGATCCAGGTTTCGCCGTCTGGAAAAGCAATGATGGTTCGGTCGCCTTTCAAGACAGTCACCGCACCGATAGCGGCTGAAAAACTCTGCGCGATCTCCAACCTATGGGCTTGTACCTCTTTGGTTGGCCGACCAGTGAGTCGACTCATTTCTCCCGGGTGAGGAGTGAGGATGCGAATCTTGCCATTGGCAGGCGGAACGTCGCCGGCAATTGCATTTAAGGCATCGGCGTCTATAACGGCTGGGATAGCTAATTCGGTGTAGAGGCGTTTGACTAAGCGGACTGTCTCCTGTTCGGTTCCCAAGCCTGGGCCAATGGCTGCGACCGACATCTTGGCAGCGAGACCGAAGAGAGTGTCTCCCTGCAGCGGCTCAGTCATCAGCTCGGGCCGATAAGCAGCAACAATCGGTAAGGCAGCCGGGGGGACGGCCACGGTCACTAGGCCGGCACCGCTACGGTAAGCGGCCGTTGAGGCCATGGCGGGAGCGCCACTCTTGCCGTAAGAGCCGGCGATGACCAGGACATGGCCGTACATCCCTTTGTTGGAGTTTTTGAGGCGCGGCGCAAAGAGTGAGCGGAAGTCGTCGGGGGTCGAAAGGTTTAACTGACAGGAAGCGAACAAATCCTCGGGGCTACCGATGGGATAGATGCGCAGGTTTCCCACATGCTGGTAAATGGGTGAAAGAACCTGGCTCGGCTTGGCAGCTGTAAACGAGACTGTGTGATCAGTTCGGAAGAACTCGCCTGTGGGCTCGTCGTTGTCAGAGGGCAGGCCGGATGGGATGTCAACCGTGACCCGATTAGCCAGCGGGAAGCCCTGGTTCAAAGTCTGAATGGCCTGCAAGCTCACGCCTTCGGCAGGGCCTCGCAAGCCGGTACCCAGGATCGCGTCAACGATCAAAGTGGCCGGTGTGTGAGGATCGAGACAATCCACAACGGGGCAGCCGGTTGCCTCCAAAATGCGACGGTGCTCAGCGGCGCCGGCCAGATCAACTACCGTGAGCTTGCGGCACAACTTGCGGGTGAAAAGCTGGCGGGCAATGACGAATCCATCTCCACCGTTATTTCCTTTGCCGCAGACAACAAGAACGTGGTGACTGGAGAGCGGAGGGAAGGTTTCGAGAAGGAAATCAACGACGCGGCACCCGGCGTTTTCCATCAGCAGCTGAGCGGGTAAACCGCGCTCAACCGTCCGCCGATCCACCTCGCGCATCTGCTCTGCTGTTAAAACTTTCACGCCGACGCACCGACCTGGCGGGCAAGCAAAATCGTCATATCGTCATGCAGTTCGGGGGTACCGGTCCAGCCTCGGACCGCATCCAGCACCGAGTCGATGATTAGGCGATCGTCTAAGTGCCAATTCTTCTGGATCAGAGCAATCATCCGGTCTTCGCCGAACATTTCACCAAAGGCATTTTCGGGTTCCGTGATGCCGTCGGTGTAGCAGACCAGCAAATCGCCGAGTTGCATACCGAGGCAGCTCTCATCGTACTTGGCGAACGGGAAAGCCCCAACAACCGTGCCGTTGGAATCGAGCGGAGTGACTGAGTCTTTGCGGATCAAAAGGGGCGAGAGATGTCCGGCGTTGGTGTAGGTCAAAGTGCAATTAACCTCATTGAAGATGGCAAAAAAGAAAGTGGCGTACTTTTCCGGTGACGTGTGAGCGTAGATCTGTTTATTCAGTTTGCTGACCAGTGCGGCAGCATTCACCTCCGGCTCCTCGGCACAGTTCGTTTCCGTCAAAGGAGTATAAGTAGTCACCTGAGCCCGCAGAGCTGCTTGGAGAGTTGCCATCAGCAGCGCAGCCGAAATCCCTTTGCCCGCAACATCGCCGATGGCAAAGACAAGCTTGCCACTCGCAATTTGCAGGTAGTCATAATAATCGCCCGAGACCATACGGGCCGGGTCGCAGCGGACGGTCAGCTTCAGCCCGCAAGTTGGCGGCGCCGCTTTCGGATAGAGCTGGCCCTGCACTTCGCGGGCGATCTCCACTTCGGTTTGCAGCCGTTCTTTTTCTTTTTCAATGACGAGCAGTCGTTCCAGATTGCCGGTCATTTGGTTGAACGACTGGGCAAGCTCACCCAATTGATCGCTGTCATGAACAGGAATGCGATGGCCGAAGTCACCGCTGATGACCCGCCGAGTCCCTAAGTGGAGCTGATGAACCGCACTGGTGATACGCCGGGAGAGAGAAACGCCGATGGAAATCGCTCCGAGCTCCACCAGCAGAAACAGGACGCCGATGCCAAGGATGGAATAGATAAGAACTTCCCGTACGAAGTCTGAACCGGAGAAAAATGTTCGCAAAACCGCTGATGGTTTCGAATAGACCCACAGAATGCCGTCAAACGACTTGTTCGGCGAGTCCAGGTGGGAGTGGACCTGGCTAGACGGAATGAAAACGGGAATGTCGAAGCGGCTGATGCTTGGCGGAAGGGCAGACGCACTGTCAGCGTCAGGTGTCGCGACCAGATCCACATCTCGGCCTGACTTTGTAAATTCCAAAGCGCCGGCGGTAGCACCTGAGTTTTTCTTTTCCATCTCGGCCAGCGAGATCTTGCCGAGGTGGGGGACCAGATTGAGGATCAATTGATTGCTCAATGGAGCAATCGCCGTTACTTCGCCATTGTGATCGACCACGTGATGCCAGCCGTAGAAGTGCCCGTTTACCACCAGCAAACCGTGAGCATTCTTCCAACCTGGCGGAACGGCGGTGACGCTCGCACTAGGTGGAAAATGGTGGGCGCCAGCCGAGTCTACGGCCAGCAGCATGATGCCGGGGAAAATGCGATCAAATGCTTTGGATATATCAGGCCCGACTGTTTCGCGCCGGCTCGGAGGCTGGCGTTGCACGGCGTCAACAGCGTAGGTGAGAGTTTCGAGCCGACGGTCCAGCGCTGAACTAGCCAGGTAGATTGCCAGTTCATTCATAAGGGCCCAAGCACCCAAACCGACCAAGGTCACCACCAGCAGGAGAGGTAGCACCCCGAACAGACCGTAAACAAACAGAAGACGGTTCCTGAGACTCCAGAGCAATCGGCGGTGAGCGGAGCGAAAGGTGCGGATTGCCAGAATCAGCCCAAAAGGGAAGCCGAGCAGGCACACCAACACACCCAAGCCCACATTCTGAGCCAGAAACGCAAGGCAAGCAAGGCAGCCTAATATGACAGATACGCTGCCGACCACGCCCCGGCCTGTAAAAAACCGTTGCAATCGAGCCAGCATTCCTACAGAATATCCCGAATGGGAGATCCAGAGATATCGCCCGGCTGATCTCAGTTAGACTTCGGAGCGGAAGAGGCGAGCGTAGAGAAAAGCTAAGACTTCTTTGAGCGCGGAGCAGAGGTTGAATCAGCAGCTTTCTCAGATAGAGGTTGTGGTTCGGCATCAAATCCGTCCGCTTTTACGCGGGGAGGGCGTCCTCGGCGCTGACCTTGGGTTCCAGTAGAAAGGCGTTCGAGAGCCTCGATGGCTTCGTCAAGGCGTTGACGCTCGTCCTGAAGTTCCGTGATCATTTTAAGCAAGTCCATGGAATGAAGAACCTCACTGAGAGGCTTGTGTATTAGGGTAGACTAAACTCGGAAGTTTGGCGACGCAATTTAAGAGGCAATTCCGCGCGTCTGCGGTCGGCTTTGTCGCTGGATAGGGCTGGGCACGGAACAAAGAAAAAGCCGCTGGGCGCGGTGAACGCTCAACGGCTACTATGCTTGAGGAAAATAATCGGGCGACGTCCTACTCTCCCACACACTTGCGCGTGCAGTACCATCGGGGCTGCGAGGCTTAACTTCCGTGTTCGGGATGGGAACGGGTGGAACCCTCGCGCTGAAATCACCCGAAACTGTTTGTCATCTCGGGAGGTTCTCTGAACTGAATAGTATTAACGGGCGACGTAAGAAGTATACAAACCGCAGAATTCATTTTATGGTCAAGCCGAACGAGCTATTAGTAACGGTAAGCTCAACGCATTACTACGCTTACACATCCGTCCTATCAACGTGATCATCTTTCACGGCTCTTCAGGGAGATCTCATCTTGGGGAAGGTTTCGTACTTATATGCATTCAGCACTTATCCTGACCAGACTTCGCTACGCAGCTGTGCCCTTCCGGACAACTGCATCACAAGAGGTCTGTTCACCCCGGTCCTCTCGTACTAAGGGCAAGCCCCCTCAAATCTCCTCCGCCCACCACAGATAGGGACCGAACTGTCTCGCGACGTTCTGAACCCAGTTCACGTACCGCTTTAATAGGCGAACAGCCTAACCCTTGGGAGCTTCTACACCCCCAGGATGCGATGAACCGACATCGAGGTGCCAAACCGGAGCGTCGATATGAACTCTTGACTCCGATCAGCCTGTTATCCCCGGCGTACCTTTTATCCGTTGAGCGATGGCCCTTCCATACAGAACCACCGGATCACTAAGGCCTGCTTTCGCATCTGCTCGACTTGTAGGTCTCACAGTTAACCACACTTATGCCTTTGCACTCGACGGTCGATTTCCAAACGACCTGAGTGTAGCTTCGCGCGCCTCCGTTACAATTTAGGAGGCGACCGCCCCAGTCAAACTACCCGCCTAACAATGTTCCTCAACCGGATCACGGTCGTAGGTTAGAATCACAGAACGATCAGGGTGGTATCTCACCGTTGGCTCCCTCAAGCCCAAAAGCCTGAGTTCAAAGCCTCCCACCTATGCTGCGCAGATCGCACCATAATTCATTGTTAAGGTATAGTAAAGGTGCACGGGGTCTTTCCGTCTAGTGGCGGGCATCCGGCGTCTTCACCGGAACCACAAGTTCGCCGGGCGGAGCGCGCCGACAGTCGTCAGATCGTTACGCCATTCGTGCAGGTCGGAACTTACCCGACAAGGAATTTCGCTACCTTAGGACCGTTATAGTTACGGCCGCCGTTCACCGGGGCTTCAGTTCGCAGCTTCGGCTTGCGCCTAACCGCTCCCTTTAACCTTCCGGCACCGGGCAGGAGTCAGCCCCTATACGTCGTTTTCGACTTTGCAGAGACCTGTGTTTTTGTTAAACAGTCGCCTGACGCGTTTCACTGCGGCCCACCGAAGTGGGCACCCCTTCTCCCGAAGTTACGGGGTTAATTTGCCTAGTTCCTTCGCAACTCCATCACCCGAGCGCCTTAGAATACTCATCTCGTCCACCTGTGTCGGTTTGTGGTACAGGTACATTTGCTCTCCTTAGAGGATTTTCCAGGCACACGACCCGGCGGATTTGCCACTCCGGATCTCGCTTACGCGGTGCGTCCCCCCATCGGTCTTGATCGAACAAACGTAGTCACGGAATATTAACCGTGTGTCCATCAGTTACGCCTTTCGGCCTCACCTTAGGCCCTGACTAACCCTGAGCGGATTAACCTTTCTCAGGAATCCTTAGACTTGCGGCGGCCAGGGTTCTCACCTGGCTTATCGCTACTTATGCTGGCAGAGTCACTTCCTAGCAATCCAGCACTCCTTACGGTATACCTTCATCTCACTAGGAACGCTCTCCTACCACCCCAATGGGTCCATAACTTCGGTGACGTGCTTGAGCCCCGTTGGATTGTCGGCACCGAATCCCTCGACCAGTGAGCTATTACGCTTTCTTTAAAGGATGGCTGCTTCTAAGCCAACCTCCTGGCTGTCTGAGCGTTCCGACTTCCTTTCCCACTTAACTGTAATTTGGGGACCTTAGCAGGCGGTCTGGACTGTTTTCCTCTTGACTGTGAAGCTTAGCCCCCACAGTCTGACTGCCGGGCTGGTTGTAATCGGCATTCGAAGTTTGGTTGGATTCAGTAAGCCGGAAAGCCCCCTAGTCCATCCATGTCTCTACCACCGATCCAAATCACCCGACGCTAGCCCTAAAGCTATTTCGGAGAGAACGAGCTATCACGGAATTTGATTAGCCTTTCACCCCTACCCTCAGCTCATCCAAGCTGTTTTCAACCAACACTGGTTCGGACCTCCATCCGTTGTTACACGGATTTCATCCTGGCCAAGGGTAGATCATCCCGCTTCGCGTCTAATCCCAGCGACTGAACGCCCTGTTCAGACTCGCTTTCGCTACGGCTCGCTTACGCTTAACCTTGCCACTGAGACTAACTAGCCAGCTCATTATTCAATAGGCACGAGGTCAGACATTGCCTTTCGGCCATAGTCCTCCCACTGCTTGTAAGCATGCGGTTTCAGGTACTATTTCACTCCCCTCACAGGGGTTCTTTTCACCTTTCCCTCACGGTACTAGTTCACTATCGGTCGCAAGTGAGTATTTAGGCTTGCCGGATGGTCCCGGCAGATTCCTGCAAGGTTTCTCGTGTCCCGCAGTACTTAGGAGCCACTTGAAGCTAAGATTGCATTTTAAGATACAGGGCTATCACCTTCTTTGGCCGGCTTTCCCACGCCGTTCTCGTAACACTCTCTTATAACCTCTTTAGAACAACCGCTATTTCGACAGGACGTCGCCGTCCACCGACCCAGCGGTTATTCTTGTGGTCCTGCAACCCCGCGCTTTCCTTTCGAATCGCACGGTTTAGCCTGTTCCGAGTTCGCTCGCCACTACTATCGGAATCACTGTTTTGTTTTCTCTTCCTAGGGGTACTGAGATGGTTCACTTCCCCCCGTTCGCTCCAGCCGACTATGTATTCATCGGAAGGTAAGCCGATTACTCGACTTGGGTTTCCCCATTCGGACATCTCCGGATCATCGATTGCTTGCATCTCCCCGAAGCTTTTCGCAGCTAGCCACGTCCTTCATCGCCTACTTGCGCCAAGGCATCCACACGCATGCTCTTAGTAGCTTGACCATAAAATTAATTCTACGTTTTGAGTATCTCTACGTTGCCCACTTTCCCTGCAGCTTTGCTCCGGCCGAGGCCGGTTAAAACTGCCTGTCAGCGGGCTGCGCTGCTGTCGCATAATGAGTTGGGCTTTTCGAATCACCTTACGGCGATCCATATCTGCCCGTATCGCGACAGCACGTTTGCAACTTGTAGTTGCCCGTCAATAACTATTCAATTTTCAAAGATCTTTGCCGATGATCTCGGCAACCATCACTCGTCTGACCTCTGTCGTCACAACGACAGAGGTCAGGCTTCGAACGACAGGAGTCAACGCTTCGCAAAGCCCTGTCTTCTGCCTTTCGCGTTTTGATGCGTGGTGGGCCTAGGTAGATTCGAACTACCGACCTCACCCTTATCAGGGGTGCGCTCTAACCAACTGAGCTACAGGCCCTAAACTGGTGGAGCTGGTCGGGATCGAACCGGCGGCCTCCTGAATGCAAATCAGGC
>CAXTYH010000064.1:0-11200 GCA_964248405.1 uncultured Bryobacteraceae bacterium | reverse complement strand
TGCCGGGCGGGATTCGCACCCGCTGGAAAACCGTGCCTTCGCACGGCGCACGCAATAAAGCACGCTAAGACAGGTTTGAGGAGCGCAGCGACCAGAACCTGCCCGGTGCTGGCCTCTTGCCCTTCCACTGGTTCCTCGACCTGAAAGAGGTTCGGCAGCTGATCGAGGTCTGGAGGCGTGAATATAATGACAGTCGTCCTCACTCATCTCTCGATGACCGGACGCCCAGCGAGTTCGCCAGCCAGATCGCGGCTAGCCGCGATCTGGCTGAAGCCTAAACAGGTCGGCGACTAACACTCTTCCTGGTACAGAAAAGCTAGGCCCTTCAACAGCTGCGCTACACTAACTCTTCCAACGGCACAAAAGATCGGGCACTCCAGCGCGACACCAGGCTCTGAAGAAGCTCCAACACCCCTACATTCAGAGGTTCCTTTCGGGCACCGTCAATGTTCCACCCGGCTGGTCTCTGCTCCAGCACACTCCTGCGAATGCTTCGAATTTCACGACCTTCAACCCGGATAGTCATTGCCGTGCGGGTATTCTCCTTCCCCATCGGGAGGCAATGGCTTGTAATCCGGCACGTCCAGTTAACCTCAGAAAGAAACCGGAGCAGCGCAACAGCTTCGTCTGCCGCCACATGAGCAAGATCAGCTGCGTGGATTGGATCGGCTTTGACAGTGACACAAGCGGCAAGAGTTCCTTGCAACGCGGATCGCTGACGTGAGAGCGCAAGAGTCGCCTCGGGGTGTTGGTTGCATTCTTCTAGTGGAATACGGGAATACCATCGATCGAGCATTGCGGGCAGGAGCGGTCTGAACGTCACGTCTCCCAACGTGATTTCCTGCGATGAGTACGTCCGGTAGACAGGTATCTACAACTCTTGCACTGCGATTGCCTTGAACAACTTCCTCCGTGAGGAAATCGATAAGACGGTCCGATCGTTTTGAGGAAAGCGTCTCTTCGAGCCAGGTAGAAAGCTCTCCCAAAAGGAAATCTTCGGACACTTTACCCTTAAGCGGAGCCGCCTTCGCCAATCGGCTCGCAAGTTCCTTCACAGCAAGGTACGTATCTCCCTCATATCCCACGCAACCGGAACTGGAATCCCAATGCCGTCCCGTCTCATCGCCGTAGCCGTTAACAGAGCGGCCCTTCCACTCAGGCTTGCCAATAAGGTCTTGTTCGTCGATCCGCACGACGGGACGAGGAGAGGTGGCGCCTTTTAACTCCGTCGGAACCGGTCCAAGCCTGGCGGCCTTCGTGAGCAGTTCCTGCGCTAACTCGTTGAAGCGGGTGGCAGCCTGTTCGTGGAACATGATTTGCATCCAATTATTCCACGACATTTGAGAGGACTTGTCGAAAGAAGCGCTCGCGAGATCGCCAACACTCTTTGTCGCCAGAGTTCCGAGTTAAGGCGCGCTTCATTGCAAGGACTGTCCACCGATCCGGACCCTGAGAAAGCTGGTCATCGAGTCGTAGTCCGCGAAGCAGATCCGCTTTTCGGCTTGAGCGAATCCGAGCCGGTTTAGACGCTGAGTTGGTGCCAAATCTCTAGTGCCGTATCGGCAGTGCTCCGCTGCGAAAACTTTCGCGCGTCGGCGCTGCTGGTGCGGAGCAGTGCGGATACGGCGATTTGCGCTAAGCCGCTAGCGCGGTAAAAGTATGGGGATTGAAAGCTGTTGGTGGTGAGCCGATGCGGCTAACTGGGCACGAGTTGGAATGGCGTTGAGCTTAGCGGGACCGATCCGTGGTGCGTCTGCGGTAGAGGTGAGAGGTCTCACGCAAGCATCGAGGTCACCTGGAGCCGGTTCAAGCCATGGGGTGGCGTTGGCGGGATGAGCGCCGGTGGGTGAGAGGAACCGGGTTGGCACGCAGGTCGGCATGATCTTGCTCAGGATGAGTCGAAGCACGCGCGGGCGGTCAGTGAGTTTGGGCTGCACGGTTCAAAGGAGAAGTGTAGCGGGACCCGGTGCAGGTTACCGAGCTTGCACTGAGGGCAGGATCGGTTGAGTGCGGATGTCTGCGGTTGAGTCAGCAGTGCGTTGTTGTAAAGGGCGACGGCGTGGAGATGGCTCCTGCATAGGGCGAGGGCTTGGCTGCGGTTGCGGTTGGCGAGCAGGCCGAAGTGGCGGATCTTGACGAAGCCGGCGGGCAGGACGTGAAGCAGGAAGCGGCGGATGAACTCGACCGCGTCGAGGGCCATGACTGCACTGCGGTTGTTATGTCTGGAGTCCCGCCAGCGAAATCGCACCTGTCCGTGGTCGAGGCTGAGGAGTCTCCCGTTGGAGATGGCGACGCGGTGGGTGTAGCGGGCCAGGTACTTCAGCACGTGTTCCGAACCGCCGAAGGGAGGCTTGGAGTAGACCACCCACTCCTTGTTGCGCAAGACAGATAGCAGAGAGTGAAATGCACGTGGCTGAGAGAGCGCAGCCAACGTGCCGGAGAAGCGTAGTTCGTTGTGTCGATAGCTCTGCTTGAGGAAGGCGAGCAGCTTGCCGCGGAACACGCGGCTGAGCACACGTACCGGCAGAAAGAAGTCACGCCTTGACCGGAGCCAGCGGGAGCGGTCGAGCGCCAGTCCGCCGGCGGGAACCAGGCAGTGCAGGTGGGGATGATGTCCCAGGTTCTGCGACCAGGTGTGCATCACGGCGGCGATCTCGAGCAGGGTCTCGGAAGCGGCCCGAAACAGCAGGTTGTAAAACAGACGCTGGTTGCGGAGTGCGAGTGGCGCCAGTTGCTCGGGCACGGTGAAGACCACATGGACATAGGGCACCGGCAGCAGGCTTGAGGCCTGCTTCATGAGCCAGCGATCGCGTGCCGAGGACTGACACTTGGGGCAGTGCCGGTTGCGGCACGAGTCGTAAGCGACAGTCTCATAGTTGCAGCGATCGCATCGTTCGAGATGAGTGCCGAGCGCCGCCGTTCGGCATCGGCCGATGTCGCGCAGTACCTTGCGCTGTTGGTCCGAGAGCACATGGCCCCAGCGGTGAAGGAACTGGTTCTGGTGAGCATGAACGACATCGGCCACTTCAAGCCGATGTGCTGTCATGCGGTCCTGTTCCCTCCCTGCGGCGTGCGTGGAATGCGGATCGGCAGATCGTCGAGCGGGCTCGGCGTGCCATGCAGTCTGGCTTCGAGACGTGCAGGTATCGCGAGGTGGTCTCCAGATCGCGGTGGCCGAGCAAGAGCTGGATGCTGCGCAGATCGGTGCCCGCGTCCAGCAGGTGGCTGGCGAACGAGTGGCGCAGCACATGCGGGCTAAAGGGCTTCTTGATCCCCAACTGCTTGCGCAGCTTCTGGCAGACAACACGAACCGCGTTCGCCTTCAGTTGCTCTCCGGCTCGCCTGCCGGGAAAGAGCCAGTCCTTGGGCTTGCGCCCACGCCAGTACGCGCGGAGGATCTCCAGCAACTTCGGCGACAGCATCACCTGACGCGGAAACTTGCCCTTGCCCTCGCGAACGTGGATGATCATCCGCTTGCTGTCGATGTCGGTGACCTTAAGATCGAGCGCCTCCTGGCAGCGGAGGCCCGCGCTATAGTACAGAGCCAGCAACGCCCGATGCTTGATGTTCATCTCTGCATCGAGCAAGGCACAGATCTCTTCCCGGCTCCAGATTGTGGGTAGCTTGCGCCGCACCTTGGGCTTGATGATCTCCTGATCGAACCAGGTCTGCTTCAGGGTCCGCATGTAGAGGAACTTCAGTGCCGAGCGGGCCCCTTGGATCGTTCCCCAAGCAAGCTTCCGTTCGTTGAGCAAATGCAGAAGAAACGTCCGAATATGCTCGGTCCCGAGCTGAGTGGGCGACTTGTGGAAGTAAGCTGCGAACTCGGCAACGGTGTGAGTGTAGTGGCGAACTGTGCGTTCGGAGAAGTTCCGTAGCCGGAGATCCTCCTGCATGCGTTGGCGTAGCTGTGTCATGGACACCTCCTTCGGTGTCCAACAATCTATCCAAACGCCACAAAAGCATAACCCCGCCGCGATAGCGGCTTAGTGCAAATCGCCGATGCGCTCATTGAGCTTCTTACAAGTTCAAAACTGTGACGTTTGTCGCGACTCACCGACTCCGAAAACCCGGCGCAGCATAGAGCCATTAAAGATCCAAATTATGCAGAGTGGAAGAGCGTTTTAACGCTGTATTCACGCGCCATATGAACCAAGACTCCGCATAACTACGCGCTCCACATAATGAGCGATGTGCCCGAAGCAATTGGAAAGATGGTTGTAGAAAGTCTTGGTGAAGATCGTCTGCTTCCAGTCGGATTCGATGAACCGGAAGAAGTGGTTACCAAAGGCCGCTTTGTCCTGCGCGGTGGAGAACTCTGTGGGCGTGAACTCGTCTGCGTAAAACAAAGGCTTTGGCAACGTGGGCTCCAAAACAAATGGCCAGCTTTCGCTGGCCATCGTGTGTGTCTGCTAAACGGTGGGGTCTGGCTCTAAACGTTCATGGGGTGCTGCTTGCAGGGCAATCCTTGGCGACCAGAGGTTCAAACTGCTTCGCGAGCTCTTCACAGTGCGGATTCAGCTTGGACGTGAACTGTAGAGCTGCTGAAAGGACGTTGAGAGCATCAGCGTCCAGTCTTAGTTGCGTTCCAGCTGAGTTCTTGCGTACCAGAGTCACTTGCATGTCGAAGTCTCCTGCTGTCGGGGGCGGTGGCTAGTGAGGGTGTCTTTGAGGCAGAACAGAAGATTGCCGGGACCGCGGCAGCGCACGCCGGGGCTGGCGGTTCGCCCTTGCGATCACCACGCATTCGATCGCGAGCAGCGAGAGCGCCACAAAGAACGCCCACACCATGGATTGTGTGAGCGCAACGTGGACTGTAGGCAACAGATAAGCGGACTTCATGGTGTAGGTTCCTTCGTTCTGGGTTGGTGAAAAGCAGTTTGGCGTTCTTCTGCTGGCCGGGGAGCCAACTGGGCGACAAGGCTGAACAACCTGTCTGTCTGGCGTCGATCAGTAAGTCCTTCACCACCAGATCAAGGTCGCGAAACCAAACGAGGGAAGGAGCTAAGTCGATGAGGTAGTGCTTCAACTCGTCCTCCGTCTTGATCCGGCCGAGGGAGATGCACTGGCGCGTGCGGCAGAGCACTGTTTCCAACAGCTTCGCGTATCGCTGCCCCATGTAGCGGTAGAGACCGCGCCGGACGGCCTCTTCCTGTAAGGACTTCAGAGTCTCTTCTCCCCCGTGTTGGCAGAAGAAGGCCCGAAGACCGCGAGTGCTCTCGATCGTGTGAGCCAGCACTTCCCGTTCTGCCGCGGCTACGATCTCGACAATCGAATTCATACTGGCTCACCTTTCCAAGGTTGCGGTCTAGGCCACGCGAACGTGATAGCCACGTGTCACGGTGGCGCCGGCTACGTCCTCCTTCCGTGCGATCGCTTGCTTGATCGCATCATTCACAGGCGTGGTTTCCTGGATGCCGGCAAGCAGAAGCGCTCGTGTTTCGATCGGCACGGCTGCGATTATCTGCTCCCAGAGCGCTCCGTCAAATCGAGCTTCGACCCTCTGCAGGCGTAGCGGAATCAGCGCCGGATCGTTGATCCGGACGGAATCCTGCGAGTTCTTCTGACAACGGAGAGTGAACTGCTTGCCCTCCATCTTCGAGACCTCGCGACTCTGGAGGAAGTACATGACCAGGTTTTTGGTCTGTTCGACCTTGTTCTCGGCAACTCGGACTCGCGTGGCAAGCCGGGAAGCTTCGCCCTTGCAGTACGCAGCACGGGCCTCCATGACGCGGATGAAGCGGCCGATGCGGTCGACCTTGTCGCCGAACACATCGCAGATCTGCTGGAATCGATCTTTGCTTTCTTGGCTCGGCTCGCTGGCCTCCTCGAGTTCGTCCTGAATGTGATCGAAGAGAACGTCCATCTCACGGTCGATCTCGAGAAGGGAGTGCTCCGCAGTGACGACGACAACGGGTTTAAGTTCCTCCTGTGGGGGGCCGAACGGGAGCACAGGGACGGGTAGGGCGACGGCAGTGGACATGGAATCTCCTTCAATGCAGAAAGACCCGGCACGAAGGCCGGGTCCAGACACAAGAAAGCCCGTCCGGTGACGGGCGGGCTAGATGACAAGCGCGAGGCCTGACGAAGCTGACGTCAGTCCTCGTCTTGAAGGATCGCCTCGTAGTTCTGACCGCCGTAGAAGATCCCGATAATTTGGACCTGATCGGCGTCAACCGCGAAGGCTATAACGACACGTTTGCGGTAGCTGGTGATGCGCAGCCCTGGCCGTACATCATCGCGACGAGTCCCTCGCACTGGAAAGGAACTCAAGCTCTCGCAGTAGGTGACAATGCCGTCCGTGAACCGCGCAGCGGTCTCCGGAGATGCTTCAGCTGCGATATAGCCATACAGCTCAATTAGCTGCGCCTCTGCTTCAGGTGTGAAAACGACGATGTAGGACATCAACGTTGCTTTGCACGCACTTTGTCGTGTTCTGTCGAGAGTGCTTCCCGCACATGCTTTGCGGAAACGGTCCGAGACGGGTCGGCTCTCAAAGCGTCAAAAGCCGGACCTACCTTTTCGAGAAGCCAATCTTCCACGACGCGGTCACGAGCGATAAGAGTCCGGAGACCATCTCTGATCACTTCGCTTTCAGTGGCGTACTCGCCGGCTTCCACCTTGGCACGCACCAGATCCGCCATTTCGTTAGGGAGCGTAATGCTGAGTTGCTGTGTAGAGCGCATGGATGCCGCCTCCGAGTAGGATTCAATCCTATCATATTCCTCCATTGGTCCTCCATAGTTGATCTTGTAGTGGGCCCGAGAAGGAACATCTCCTCCCCTCTCGAGCCGCGGTCGGGAGCGACTCATCCGAACAGCCTCATTTGCTCGCCGTAGGTGTGACCGGTTGGCCAGAGCGGGGTGGATCTCCGCTTTGGACGTGTGTTCGCAGGGGACACCAGCTGAGGACCAGCAGGCGCCGGAAGGTCGACCGGCTCCGGGAGGATCTCCACGACTTCCTCTTCTACGGGGGTTACTGGCAGAGTGATGACCTCGGCCATTGGCTTGGGTGCCGGTGCATGCTTGGCCCGTTCGCGTTCCAGGTCTTTCCAGACAGCATCAGCCGTTTCGCCAACGCCGCCCTTCTCGACCAGCTCGCGGGCCATGGCGGACAGCAGATCCTCGTTGGCGTCGAGCGACTGCAGCCCTTCGCCGGAGAACTTGCCCTCCATCATGAGCGCGACCAGCATCTTCTTGCCCATGTGCCGGATGCAGGTTTCCTGCATGGTCCCGCTGTAAGCCAGGAACTTCACCCGAACGGGGTGCTGCTGCCCGATCCGCCACGATCGCCGGCTTGCCTTCCGAAGCGTGTGGAGCGAGTACCCCGTCTCGTAGAAGTACAGCGTCGGGAAGGCCAGCAGGTCCAGACCCGTCTCCACCAGCCGGGGATGACAAATCACAACCTCTACCCCTTCCTTCAGCTGCTTCTCGTACCAGGCCTCCCGCTTGTCAGTGGCCACCGTGGAGCGGAGAACCGCAACCCGGAAACCCGCGTTCCCAAGCACATGCGCCAACCGCCCCGTCACATCGTGCTTGCCTGTGAACGTGGCGTAGACCTGGCAGTGCCTGCCCTGCTTCAGCTCCTCCCGGATGTCCTCGATAAGCCGCTGTTCTTTGGCGTAAACCTCGGTTTCCGGCAGGCTGGGCGGCTTCGTCACAAAGAAGGGCACCATGCCGCCTTCCTTCGGGTCGTACTGCTTGCCCCAGATCTCCTCGATGCCGAAGGGGTGGTCGGGGTAGAGCATCAGCGTGTTCAGCATGACGCTCATCAGGCTCTTGTTGCCCCGGTGTTCCTTCATCGCTGAGGTGATGTCCTCCGAGATCTCCTCGTAAGCCTTCTCAAGCTCCTTGTCCATGTCGACGGTCAGCACGCTTTCCTCGTAGGAAGGCAGCTGATCGGAGATGTCTTCCAGCGTGATGAAGGCGGCGGACTCCATCAGGTACTTGCCGAAGAGCAGGGGTGAGCCACAGGCTTGCGCAGGACCTGCACCGTGCGCTTCTGGGCCTTGGAGCAGGCATTGTCGGTCTCTTTGACCTTTTCTACTGTCTCGAGAACGCCATACTGCTCCTGAAAGTCGCGCCGGCCCTGGCTACCTGCTTCATACCCCGCCGCCACCATCTGCCGCGGTTCCATGCGGTAGAAGATGTTGAACAGATCGTCGGCGTAACCGCCCATCAGCGTCCCGGTGAGCGCGATCAGCTTCTCGGCACAGCGGGCGAGAACCCCGAGACCGTTGCCCTGCGCCGTGTCGCCGGCAAGCTGGTGCAGCTCGTCGGCGATCGAGTAGTCCCACCAGCCCTTCATATAGCGGCCAATGAAGTCGAGCGGTGCCATTCGCTGGATCTTGCATCCGTCGGCCTGCCAGAGAGGAGAGAACCGGGTTGTGCCCGTCTTCCCTGCTGTGTAGGTCTCGTGGAACTTGGCTTCCCGCAGGTCCATGCGAGTGAGGAAGCCACCCTCCTGCGACGGAATGGCTCGGCCAGTATCGGGGTTAATGAGGCCGCCGAGAGTGTAGCTTAGATCTCTATTTGGCGTAATGTTTCAGAATTATTTGGCGTAGTTTGCGTCATCCGGGACCGATCACAAGACTGTCGCGGGCAGCTTCAACGACAGCATTCGTAACGAGGTTCAGGTCGTTGACGCTCAAGA
This sequence comes from uncultured Bryobacteraceae bacterium, assembly GCA_964248405.1. Lineage (GTDB taxonomy): Bacteria > Acidobacteriota > Terriglobia > Bryobacterales > Bryobacteraceae > Bog-105. The sequence goes on along the minus strand of CAXTYH010000064.1, from coordinate 2,548 downwards.
CCCGCTCGATCTGAGTGAGGAGCCGCGCCAATAGTCGGAAGTTTTCCCCCGGTCATCCTGATCAGACTCGCGCTTACTTCCGGGATGAGTGGCTCCTCGGGGAGAGACACTCCCGAAGGTGTCCATCGTCTGTCAAGCAGTTCTTGCATTTGAGCGGCGTCGAGGGGACGGAACTCGTGGACGAAGCCGATCCGCGAGTAGAACTGGGGAAATCGAGCAATGCGCTTTTCTATACCCGGCATACCGATGAGGATCAAACCCGCCGTGCCCTCGTCGAAGATGGAGCGGATCTGCTCAAGACTATTCATATGAAGACGGTCAGCTTCGTCCACGAGGATGAGTGTCGTCGGATCCGTGACTGCCCGCTTTTTGGCTTGATATCGCTTGTACGTTTCGAAGTACGTTGGGTCGACTGCCGGACGGTCGCAGGGAGAGCACCCTGGCTTGTCCATGATCTCTCTTCGACGCGTTTCATCCTTGAGCCGAATCTCCTCCAGAACAACTAATGACTCGCGTCGAATCGGATCGAGCACTACGCTCATGACTCTCTCCCGTGCCATATTGACATCGCTCCTCACGCCGGATGGGGTGTTGATCACCGAGGTGGTATAGAGCAGTGTGTCGATGGGAAGGTCGTCGCTCACTTCGCTCGTCCAGCGATCGCGCGGAACGATCTTGTCGGCGCGGCTGTAATGGATCGCTGAGAGAGTCTTGCCAATGCCGGGCGGTCCGTAGCATAGCCCGATGTAGCGAAACTGGCGGCAAGCATCGCAGAATTCTACGAATCTGCTGTATTCAATTGTTTCAACGAAAGCGCGCCTATCCATTACGGTACCTCTTGATGCGGACTCCGGAGATGGGTGACGGGGCGGCTTGTGCATGAATCTCCTTGTGAGCTGTTCCTCTTTTTAGTTGCAGTAGCGAGTCGACGACCTTTTGCCGGTCGTGGAGAATCGAGCTAAGTTCGCGGCGGCGCTGGTTGCGCACGCGAATGACATCTCGCAGAGGAATGGTCTCCCCGGCCAACTCCGCCGAGACAGCCGGACAGAGGAACCGGTCCTCATAAAACACTCGGATTTCCCCCATATCCCGCGGGTCAAAGCGAATAGTCACCTCTTCGCCGACATAAGCGGCCAGGGTGAGCGACAGATATCGGAGCCCCTGAAAGTGGATGCCATCACGGCGCACCTTACGGGCGCGGACTTCCTGCATAAGCAACAGATCGAGCTGCTCCAGCGAGTCAGGCATGCGCGGCAGAAACCCGCCCGCCTGCCATCGTTCTGAGGGCGCCGGGCGCCCTTCCACGCTGGTTCGGCGATGGTACGTCTCAAGCAGAAACGTGCGGAAGAGCTCCTCGAACTGCTCCAGTGTGAGACTTGGCTTGTGTCGTTTTTTCTTGATGTACCCGTCGAGTTCGCAAAGAAACATCTGGTTGACGGTCCGAAAGAAGCGTTCGATCCCGCCGCGCCCCTGTGGCTTGCCCGGAGTAGAGAAGACAAGATGGATCTTGAGATCGACGGCGACCTGCTCCACATGCTTCGAAGTGAAATCGGAGCCATTGTCTGTGTAGAGAACCTCTGGAATTCCGCAGATCTCCCAATGTGGGTGCCCCTTGCGCCAGATACCCTGTCGAAGCGCAAGAGCGGTTCTCATTGAAGAAGGCGGATCGAAGCCAAGGTAATAGCCTGCGATGGCGCGGCTGTAGTCGTCGATGACAATGGTCAACCACGGTCGCGCAGTCCGGCCGTCTTCCCGAACCAGGAGAATGCTCAATTGCGCATGGTCCGCCTGCCAAATGGCGTTCGAGCGAGCTGCTTCACGCCTGTGAACCAGATCGTAACCTTCACTATAGACCTTGCCGCCCCGGTGAGCGAGAGTAAGTAGCCCGCCAGGAATCTCACGAACGAGGTCATATACGGTCCCGTAGCGCGGAAGGGGCTCGCCGGTAGCCTCGGCGAATTGTCGCGCTTGCCTGCAGATGGACCTGATCGGCAGTGGAGGTCGAGATCGCGGGACCATTTGACCGGCCTGGCCATGGCAGGAACCTCATTAAACAGCTCGCTTCAGGATACTGGGATTACTGGCATACCTGCTATTTACGGCAGAAGGAGTCAGGCCCACATTACCCACGACAATGCCAATTGTCGGAGGTAAGGGTCTGGTAGGCTGATTGAGTACCGTGCGGCCGTAATCTTGCAGCAGCCTGCTGCAAAAGTTGACCTGCCAGCCGGTTCCAGCCTATGCCAGACCTCCAGATCGTTCCTCCGGGATACCCGGAGCTCCTCGAAAGCCTGAAAGAGCGCATCCGCACGTCTCGGGTGCGCGCGGCCTTGGCTGTGAGCCGGGAGCTGGTGGCTGCTGTACTGGTCCATAGGGAGAGACATCCTGGGCCGCCAGGAGCGGGAGGGCTGGGGTACTCGTGTCATTGAGCGTCTCGGCCGGGATCTTCAGGCAGAGTTCCCCGGAGTGCAGGGTTTTAGCCCACGAAGCCTGAACTAGGGCCTGTTCACGCTAAGGTCTAAGTTTCTGTTAATCTGTTTTTACCGAT
>CAXTYH010000063.1:0-12187 GCA_964248405.1 uncultured Bryobacteraceae bacterium | reverse complement strand
ATTTACGAGAGAAACTCCAGCTTCAACTGGTTGAGTTTTCCGGGGGCAGGTCAGTGGTCTCCTTAGATATCCTTTTCGTCTTCCGTTACTGTGAACGTGCCGTTGAGCTTGCTTGGCTCCTCAACAGACTTCGGCTTCGGCGGCCTAGCGTTACGGGAGTCTGGCAGTAGTGAGGTACCTGTCTGTTTCTTTGTCGAGCGCCCTGGTTTCAAATACTGACGAGCGGTGGAGATCGTCATACCAATGCCGACTCCCTTGAGATCGTCGAGCACTGTTTCGAGGGAATGTCCGGCAGCTAATGCTTCCTTTGCTCGTCCTCTGAGCTTTAGAAATGCATCCCGCCTGCTGTAAGTCTTGAGCGCTGGCAAAGGTGGTTCAGCGATGCGTTTCTCCAGCAACAAGAGAGCCGCTTCGATCATTTCTTCTGTGACTACTTGTGACTTTGCCATTACCCATCCTTTGCGTTACGGCGGGGTTCTCATGAGCACCGTAACACTTGATCAGATTTACAAAAACGGGCGTGATTGCAGGCGTTTCCGTAGCTTGTCATAGAGTTCAGCAGTGTTCCGTAAGTAGACGTAAGCGGCATTGCAAAAATAATTTCAGCACACTACTTTGATTCGTGCGGAGAACAGCGCTGAGCATCTCATCTGACTTACGAGAGACGTACCAACAGAGCCGTACAGGATGCGGGTTGTCCGTACACATGCTGCGCATGGTCCTCCCAACCCGTTGCCCAATATGCTCCGCGCTTCGCTTGTCGCACTGTGGGCTCATCCTGAACCGGGCACGCTTCGCGTAAGGAGCTTCATGCCGTTCCGTCCACGATCCCGAGAGCGAGCCAGTTCACGCTTTGAGCTGAGGCTGACGAGCGCCGAACGCGAGCAGCTTGAGCAGGCTGCGGACCTTGCTGGCCTCAGCGTGAGCGAACTCGTTCGCAGAAGGGCGTTAGGACGCACGGTCCAAGCTGCGTCTGATTTGACTACGATTCGGGAGCTGCGCCGCCTGGGAGGGCTCCAGAAGCACACTATAAACAAGCTCCTAGACAAGACCGGCGTGGCCTCCGAATGTATCGCCACCATCCAAGCGCTCCGTGAAGCCATCGAGAGACTGGCGCGATGATTGTCAAAAAGATTCCCAATCCGAGAACTCCTTCGCCGTAGGCGACGCGCATCGGCAATCTGCTGGACTACATCGAGGCACAACATACAGAGAAAGTGGAGCTGCGCTTTGCGAGTGGTGACTTCTTGACGCAATCACAGCAAGGCCAGCGGGCCGAGATGATTGCCCTCGCTAGTGAGGCAGTACGGAGCAGAGACCCGATCGACCATTGGCTTCTAAGCTGGAAAGCCGGTGATCAGCCGAGCGCAACAGAGTGCCGGGAGGCCGTCGAGATCCTGAAGCGACACCTTGGAATGTCGGCTGACCATCAAGCAGTCTGTGCCCTGCATGGCAACACGGAGAACACTCATCTGCATATCGTTCTGAACCGAACAGACCCAGAGACGTTCCGCGTCGCCGACAACGGATGGAGCATCGATCGTGCGCACCAGGCCGTAGCCGAGATTGTCCAGCGGCAGGGCTGGGAACAGGAAACGAACGCCGTCTATCACCCTGGGAAGGGTGAGAAACGCAGGGACAAGGGCGTCTCTGGACCGTGTACAAAGGCTCGTGACTTCGAGAACGCGACCGGGGCAAAATCGGCTGAGCGTTTAGCGATGGATAAAATTCCGAAGTTGCTTCATCCGGCTCAGAGCTGGTCAGACGTACATTCCGCCCTCACGCCAAAAGGCTTTCGCTATGAGCAGAAAGGTAGCGGGGCTTTGGTCTGGGTCGGTGAAACTGCCGTAAAGGCCTCAGCAATCGGGCGGGAATTCAGTAGGAAGCGGATGGAGGAACGCTTTGGACCGTTCGAAACCGCAAGAGAGAAGGCGGCTGTGTCCCCACTCGCTCAGATACTGAAGCCGCTGCGTGCGGAACCAGGAAGCCGGTGGACCGAGTATCGACCAGTTCTAGAGACGTACGGAGTGGAGAGGGATCAAGCGCAACGAGGCTTGCGCGCCTCTCAACGAAGTGCACGAGAGGAGCAGGCCGCAACGTTTCGGGATGAGCGGAACTCTTCATATGTCGGACGCACTCCCAACCTCTTACGAACGGCGTCGCGTTCTGCTTCCTGTTCCGAGATGAGGACGGCTTTGCGCTAGCCTGGTCTGCAGCCATGAGGCTTCGTGCAACCTTCGTGCAGCCGACGAGGACAAGGCCGCCGACCTCTGGCGTTACCGGAACATCTTGTCATCGGTAGCGAGCATATCCGGCGTCGGAGACGAAGAATGCAAGTGGCTTAACATCCGCGATTTCCAGGCTCGGGTTGAGCGTATCGGGGGCAGGCACGAACGAATCGTTGGCTATTACGCCCAGGCACGTCCAGAAACACTCAGCTTCGTAGATCGCGGCAAGCAGATCGACATCTACCAGAGCGGTGACCGCACCGCTGTTCTAGCGGCTCTGCAGGTGGCTTCACAGAAGTGGGGTGTCCTCACCGTCACTGGACCAGCTGAGTTTCAAGTCTTTTGCGCGGAGCTGGCCCGGGAGCATGGCTTCCGCATTCAGAACCTGCCGGCAGTACCGGCGATGACCCAGCAAGAACGATCCTTGCCGGAGGCAACAGGCCAAAGGTCGCCAATGTTCCCGTATGAGGCGCATCGACGAGACATCGTGTCAAAGGTGGAGATAAAGAACCCATCGCAGCTCGATTACATGATCGCTGTTCGTATGCGCGTCACAGGACATTCTCAGGAAGCAATCGCGAAAGAGCTGCTGGATGCGGTGGTCCCATCGCGAGCCTTGGAGAATCGCGACTGGACCCGCTACGCACGACGCACACTAGGCGCTGTGTTCGGTCCACGTGGAGATGGCGAGATTGCCAGTCACGTTGGGCGAGAAACAAATTGGCGTGTACTTGAGGGTCGACCGCCTTATCAGGAGACACAGAAGCTCAGACCTCATCAGCAGGCCGAAGGAGTCGCGGGCCGTGCCGAGAGAAAATCTTCTGGTCTAAAGGAACTGCGGCTAGAGCCATCTCGACGTTGCTTTGGCGCGGAATGCTCACCGGGCATAAGCGGCAGGCGTTGCAGTCCATCTCTTGGGCCATCCAGGGCCGCGTTCCCTACGACAAGATGCCTGTCAATTACAAAAGGCTGGTAGATGAGCTCATTCCCGACATGAAGAATCAGGTCAACGGTCAAGCGTTCGCCGACATCGAGGATGGCTTCGAGGGAAAGGTCAACAGGACAACAAAGAAAGTCTCCGATGCCATCAGTAAGGGCACGGGCGGACACGTGCACGCCGACATCAAGGTCGGGCAAAGCCTCCATGAACTTGGCCGCGAGGCAGCGAATAAGCCCGGCGGCCGGCGACGACCAGAGATCTCCAAGAACGAATCTTCTCGTTCTTGGAGAGGGAGAACGAAGCTCCTGGCTCTTCTCATCGCAACCCATCCGGAGAGCCTGCAGCGGGTCGAGCTGACCAGGCAAGGTGGCTACAGCAACGCCAAGTCCGGCGGTTTCGCGGCTCCGCTTGCCCGGCCGATCGAGCTCGGGTTCGTCGAAGCGGTAAAGAATGGCGTCGTACGCGGGAGCGAGATGTTGTTTCTGAAAGGAACGGCCCGGAGCCGATGAAACGAGAGCTCCAAAGGTCGCTCTACGGCCGTTGCGGTGGCCTGAGAGTTCTCGCGAATGGCATGTGTGCGACCTGCTACACCCTTCGGCGCCAGGATGAGGAGCATTTTGGTGGTTTGCGAGAGGTGGCCTTGGAGCGCGATGGGTACTGCTGCCGTGTCTGCGGAGCTTCGGGCTGGGACAAGCGATCGATCACCGTGCACCATCGCAAGCCGGGGACATCAGTGCTGCACCTGATGATCTCGCTGTGGCCGGGCTGCCATGCCAAGGTTCATCGGACCAAGGCGGTGCTCGAAGATGCCGCCGCTCCTGCTCGAACTGTGGCGCGAGCAGCACCCACGCGGGCATGAACAAACCATGTTGGACTTCCGAACCCGGGAACCTGCAGCTCGGGCCGTTCGACTGTTCAGAGATGACGGGAAAGTATCTCAGCTGAACCCGAGCGATTCGGGAGCACAGGGATCTGTGGGATGATCCGGCTGATAAAGGACATTGTTCTGAAGAATAGGGATGCCTACTCAACGGCGCACGTGCTGTAGCCGAGCTTCTTCAGACTGCGGATGGCCGAGAAACACTCAGAGCTAAATGCTTGACAAGCGCAGTGGCGCGGTGCGAGGCTTTCGGAACACTTTTAGAGACGGATTCTGAAGCACGCAGCTTCACCTTGTTCTGGAGTGGTATCGTTTCCAAGCCTTTCTTTCAAGAAAGATGTTGTTCCCGAGAGAACTTCGAACCGCTAGTTACTGCATTCCCTTAGGAGGCAAAAGTGAACACACGCTTGTCCGTCAACTCAGAAAGCATCTGTAAATTCGTCACGTCCTTGAGGCCACTTCCGTTCCTGTTCCTTGCGCTTCTGCTGTGTCTTCCTCAGCCGAAAGCCCAGGCACAGGCGCTCAGTGGAATCAGTGGAACGGTCACGGACTCGACGGGGGCCATCATCCCTGACGCAAACGTGACGGTGACGAGTGAACAGACGCATGTCCCTGTGCGCACGGTCACTACCTCCTCTGGCTCGTACCGGGTAACCGACCTCGTTCCAGGGACCTACGATGTAAGGGTTGAAGGTCGTGGCTTCGGCGCGTCCGTGGTGAACGGCGTTCATGTGGACGTGGGAACTGTGTCAACCGCGAACGCCACGTTGCAGGCCGGCGAAACGAGTGCGACCGTCGAGGTGAACGCACCGGCGATCTCGCTCGAAACTACGCAGCCGAGCTTGGGAACCACCATCGAGGATGAACTCGTCAAGGAGTTGCCGATCGAGATTGGTGGACGCGACCGCCAAATTGATGCCTTCATGTTTCTGGCTCCCGGTGTTTCGGGCGGCACCTTCAGCCACCGCATCGACGGTGGTGTGGACTTCTCGAACGAGGTCGTCTTCAATGGTGTTCCGGCTGTGCAGTCTGAGACCGCGGGTTACCAGACCAACATCAATCCGCCCTTCGAGATGGTTGGTCAATTTCAAATTCTGCAGAACGTCTTCCCCGCACAGTACGGTTTGGGACAGGGCGTAGCGCAGTACCAATTCGCCTCCGGTACGAACGCTTTGCATGGAGATGCCTTTGAGGTTCTGCGGAACAACTACTTCGACGCAAAGGGCGCGAATCCGCCACGGGTCAACGGCGTCCCGATTACACCGAACGATAAAGAGAATAACTGGGGATTCTCGCTCGGTGGCCCCGTGATCCTGCCCAAGATCTACAATGGGCACGACAAGACCTTCTTTTATGTGAGCTCCGACTGGTTTCGCCAGAACAATGCCATCACCGGCAATCTCACCGTGCCTACCCAGGCGATGATCACCGGCGACTTCAGCGGATTTCCGCAGACGATTTACGTGCCCACCAGCGGTCTGATCGCAGGTTGCAACCCGGGTGCAGCTCCAGGGCAGCCATTTCCCGGTAACATCATCCCGCAAAGCTGCATCAGCAATATCTCCAAGACCCTGTTCTCCGCCATCCCAGTCCCCACCGCGCCCGGCTATACGAACAACCTCGTGTCCCAGGTTACCTCGTCCCTGACGACACAGACTAATTGGGGCTTCAACATCGACGAACACTTCACGACCAGCCAGACCGCGCACATCAGCTTCTGGCGCGACTCTCATTTAGGGGATGCATATGATCATGGCGGGTACTTCAGCGGCCCCCTATCCGCGAGAAAGTTAGAACCCACCTTGGGAACCGGCGTCTTTGGCACCTACACGAACGTGCTCACACCACACCTCGTCGTGACCGGTGGCCTAGGTTGGCTGGGGGAGATCAATAATGAGGTGAACGCCCACCGGGGGGTAAGCTTCCCCGCAGCTGCCGGGAGCGAGATCCTGCCGACCATCAACTTCGGCGGTTTCGACGCACCGACAGCCTGGGGCGTGAACGGTGGCGGCGAAATCAACTCCACCAATCGCAAGCTGGGCATCGGAATCGTGAACAACTGGCTGTACACGCGCGGAAACCAGACCTTCAACTTCGGCTTTGAGGTTCGCCGCGCCTACCAGGACGATAACGAGTGTCAGAACTGTGGAGGCCAGTTCACCTTCAGTTCGCTGACAACCAGCAACGGTGATCAGAACAAAAGTGACACCGTCAACCAGAACAACACGGGCAGCGGCTTCGCCAGCTACCTACTCGGCACCGTCGATAGTGCCAATCGTATTCTCGCCGCCGAGAACAGGCTGCGTAACTTCTACATCGCGCCGTATGTCCAAGATGACATCAAGATCACGCCTCAGTTGACGGTCAACGCCGGCATACGCTGGGACATCGCCCGGCCTTTCACTGACGGTACCCCGAATAACATCGTCTTCTTCGACGCCGCTGCTCCGAATGTAGGCGCGGTCAGTCCGGCAACCGGGAAGCCGCTGCTCGGCGGCGCCTCTGTCCTGGGTACGTGCTCGTATTGTTCCGGGTACAACCGCGCCGAAGTCGACTGGAAGATGTTCAGCCCGCGCCTCGGCTTTGCATATCAGGTCAGTAACAAGATGGTCATTCTAGGCGGCTTCTCGCTCAATCACCTGGACGGCGGTCCGTTCGAGTTTGGCACCAACAAGGTGGCGGTCAACTACGGCAACACCCTGAGCGGTGTCTTTAACGTTCCAAGCAACGGTACCAGCGTGCCCGCATACGGCAACTGGGACACCCGAACGATGCCGCTTCCGGGTCCCAAGCCCTTCGCCTCCTCGATTATCAACGGGCAGGGCATCAACTCCTTCGCGCATAACGCGGGAGGGCTGCCCTACGTGGAAAACTACAACCTCGGCTTCCAGCGGGAGGTTCCCGGTAACATCTTCCTCAGCGTCAATTACGTCGGCAACCACGAAGTGCACGCCCCCTCGCGGTTGAATAACCCGAATCAGCTGACGCCCGCAACCCTTAACACGCTCTGCCCAAACAACGCTCCCAACTGCGTGTTGGGCCAGGCGTGGACCTCGCCTGCGGCCCAGGCTGTGCTGAAGTCCGCTGGGTTCGGTTCGGCCGGCGGGTACTTCACACCGTATGTCAACTTCATCAACGACTACGGCACGTCGCAGCAGCTCGCCCAGGCACTGCGTCCATTGCCGCAATATTCTTCGGTCGTCAACAACTTCGAAAACGAAGGCGTGACCGAATACAGCGCCCTACAGGTACAGGCCCAGAAGCGCTTCACCAACGGACTCACGTACCTGGTGTCCTACACGCTCTCAAAGACGATGTCGAACACCGACTCCGGCTTCGGCACCTTCAATGCCGGCTCGCTCAACACGTATAACCAGCAGGCCGACTGGGCGGTCGCCAGTAACGACCAGACTCACCTCATCAATATCAGTGGTGTCTACGAGTTGCCTATCGGCCCCGGTAAACCGTTTCTGCATGACAATAATGCAGTGAACCGGTTGGCCGTCGGTGGCTGGCAGCTCAGCGGCATCTTCCAGTATGGAAGTGGAACCCCCTTCACCATCGGCGCAAACGGCTGTCCTTTGCAGGGCTATTACTGCAATCGTGCGAACGTGGTGCCAGGCCAGCCGCTCAACCTGAACTGGAACAACTACTATAAGGGCCTGCCGGTCTTCAACGTGAATGCGTTCTCCGATCCCGGGCAGTGGGCTGTCGGCGATGCGGCTCGCAACATCAGTACCCTTCGCAACCCCTGGAGTCAGAATGAGAACTTGGCCTTGGCCAAGCACCTCAACTTCAACGAGCGCTTAAACGGCGAGATCCGGATGGAGTACTACAACATCCTTAATCGCATGACGGTGTGCGGAAGCAGTCAGACTAATGTCAGCAACGGCAACTTCGGCACTGATTCGCTAGGTGGTGCATGTCAGGGAAACACTGCCCGACAAGGCCAAGCCACCTTCAAACTAAATTTCTAAACCAACCTGCTTCGAACACAAAAGGCTGGGGCGATCATGCTCCGGCCTTTGTGCTTCTGCCACAAACCGAAAGTTCCGAAAAGGCGACCGACTTCCCGCTCTACAATGAATTCATGCTCGGGATCAGCACACAGGCCGTGGTGGCTTGCAGTCTGCTTCTAAGCTTGCTATGGCCGGATCGTGCATGGGCCGCGCAAACGGCTCCATCACCACGGGGTGGCAGCGATACACTCGCACAGGTGCGCGCGCTGCTGAACCAAAACGAGCCCGAGGCGGCCGAGAAGCTGCTCCGTCCGTACCTGACCAGCCATCCCAACGCAGCCCAGGCTCACTTCCTGCTCGGATACATCCTCTTTCGCGAGATTCAGACAGAGGAAGCCGCCACGTCCGGCTCTGCCGCGCTGCCTCCGCTGCCATCTTCGGTAGCATTGCGAGAGAAGAACGCGCGGGAATCGCTGGCGCAGTACACCCTGGGTTCGCAACTCCAAACTCCAAGTGCCTTCGACTTGAAGATCGTCTCGCTGGATTACATTCTTCTGAATGACTACCCGGATGCGGACAAATGGCTCTCCAAAGCCCTGATCTGGCAGCCGAACGACGCGCAGGGTTGGTACTACAAGGGGCGGATCAAGTTCAAGCAAGCCAACTATTCCGCCGCGATTGAAGCATTTCGTCACGCGCTCACCTTGAGGCCCCAGAACATCGCGGCCGCAGACAATCTGGGCCTTGCCTACGCCGGGCTGGGTCAAACCGATGCCGCCCGCGAGGCCTTTCAGACGGCAATAGCGTGGACCAAAGCGCAGCATTCCACTAATAACGCTCCCTGGGTGGATATGGGCGACACGCTTACCCAGGACAGCCGTGCGGCGGAGGCGGTCTCCTATCTCCAGCAGGCAGTCAGCATGGACCCCAAGGATCTTCGCGCGCACGAAAAGCTGGCTGAAGCCTTCAGAAACTTGGAGCAATGGCCGCAGGAGCAGCTAGAACTGGAGAAGGCTGTCCAGCTTGCGCCCCATTCCGCGTCGCTTCACTTTATGCTGGGCCAGGTCTACCGCAAGAACGGTGAACCGGACAAGGCGCGCACCGAGTTCGCGGCCAGCGCGGCGCTCCACACACACGATGCTACCGGGGCGGCGGACCCGCTACCCCATTGACCGCAGAAGGTTCCTTGCTTCGGATGACTTCTTGCAGACGATCCGACTGTTTCTCGCGAGTTGCTGTTTCAAGTCTCTGGTACGTTTCGATCTCAACCTTTGCAGCTTGGTTATTACCTGTAGCCCGGTAGGCACGCGCCAGGTAGAAGTGCGCGCTTCGATCGCCGGGGTCGAACTTGACCACATCTTGGAGTTCAGCGATGGCCTCTGCGTTCCGATCCAAACGCTGCAGCGCCCTGCCTCGGCCAACGTGCGCCTCCAGCGAACCCGGGCAGAGTTTAAGAGCGGACTCGGCCTCGGTTAACGCTGTTTGGAACTGCTGCTGCTCCAGGAGAATGCTGCTGATCTTGGCCCGCGCATCGCAGTTGCCCGGGTCGTTCGCCAGTTCGCTGCGGAACTCCTGCATCGCTGCATCCCAGTTGTTCTGGCTCCAATAGATCATGCCAAGACCGAAGTGCGTGCCCGCCTTCTTTGGCGCCATCTCCACGGCCTTCTTATACTCAACCAGCGCGCCGTCATAATTCTGCATGTCTTCCATGATCTGCCCGGACATCTCGTGCACCAGCGCCGAACCCGGATCGATGGATTGCATTCTGGCCAAGGCCTGCTGCGAAAGCTGCATGTAGGCCTTCCCCAGCAGATACCAGACCTGCTGATCGTTCGGGACCCGGGCTGCTAAGTGCCGGAGATGCTGCGAGGCGAGTTCGTCCTCTTTTGTGCGCAACAGCACCTGCGCCAGCAGCATCTCCGCATGCTCATCATCGGGGTTGGCCTTGAGCGCCGACTCGAGCGCAGTACGCGCCTCGTTCATGTTACCGGTCTCGAAGTAGGCGATTCCCAGCAACGCGGCCGACGCGCCAATGCTCGGATTGATCGCGCGGCTCCGCTTCAGTACCTCGATGGCCTGCGGATACTGCTGGGTCTGCTCATATAGCATGCCAAGGTTGTTATAGGCCGGCGCCAGACGGGGGGCCAAATGGATCAACTGCTGGTATTTCGCAATGGCGGCGAACAGATCGCCGGCCGCCTGCGCTGCTTTGGCTTCGGAATACAACGTCTGGATATCTGGAAATCCTTGCGGCCGCGCGATCTGAGCAAACGCGAGGAGGCAACAAACGAGCAAGAGGAGATGCCGGAAGCCGAGGTCCCTCTCCCATCGCCAATGCCGAAGCTGCGAGTCCCTCATAGCTGACAGTATAAAAGGTTCACGCCCCAACCACAGCGCGGCGACTTACGACGCTTCAGGCGCATTTGTATACAGTTGTTTTTGGGGGACCATAGATTCTTGAGGTGACACCATGTGCGTCTTCGCCACTTGTCTTCGCGATTGCTGCTAAGTACCTTGTCGGCGGCACACGCGGAGATTCTTCGCCCTCGTACCCTCTTCAGGCTGGCCCCAGCCCTACACGGGGGAAACCCAACCAACGCTGTCGCCAGGGGCAATTTGCGACCGCATCGTCTGCCATACTGCCTCCTAAGTTTTATCGTTCGATCTCGAAGCCCCTGGAACGAACCTGTTGTTTGGAAAGCTCCTGCTCCCGACTCCGTTCCTTTTCCTGCTGTGCCTTGGCTTCGGCTTCCATCCGTTTGTCGAGCGCGGCAAGCTTGGCGTCCATGGTTTCCTGCAGCGCCATCTGTCGGTCCAGTGCGGCCAACTTCTGCTCCATCAGCTCCTCGGCGGAGAAAGGGGGCGGACTGGCCTGCTTCTGGGCAAGCTCGGATTCGGCTGCCTTACCCCGCTCACCACCTCCAAAGAACGACTCCACCCGCTCTGGGACATTCCGGGCGGCGGCAACGGTCCGCTCCTTCACCTCTGCCGCCAGCTCCCCTGCCTTCTCGATCAACTTGTCCAAATTCCGAGCTGTTCGTCGCGCTCTTTCTCGAATCCGCTGGACCTCGGCTTCGGCCAGTCGTTCGATCTGCTCGGCGGCTGCTTCCTGGTTCAGGTACGAGGCCGGCAACTCCTCCCGCTTCTGGCGTAAGTCCTCCACCTTCTCCCGCAACTCGACGGCCCCGACCATCTCCGCCAAGCATCTTCGGTTCAACGAGAGCCGCAAGATCCTCCGCCCCCGTTCGGCCCAGGAACGCGCATCCAAGTGCTGCTCGATTCCGGCCCGTTCCATCGCGCCGTTCATCATCGCAACCCACTTCTCCCGGACCTCCTCCGGCTTGTCCTTGCTGTGCCAGGTATCGCGATCTTTCTTCGCCCCGTTCCGTTTGAAGAACCGTTCTTCTGGAATGAGGCGGGTGCGTTCGTCCACGATCCACTCGGAAAACATCAGGTGCATGTGTGGCTGATCGATGTTGTCCTTGGCAAGCGGAACATGGACGGCGCGCGTGTACGCAAAGCGGAACTATCTTGTTCGCAAGATTTCTTTTCAGGAGGTACAAACAAATGAACCTTTCTTGCTGCGTTTTCGCTTGTCACTCAGCAGGGCAGGGCGTTAGTGCGCCGCGCTGCCGTCATAACGAACGGGCGAACCTTGATCTGCTTTTCTCGTCGCCGGGCTTGAGCGGACGGCGTACTCGCCCGCGGCCTTTGCCAATCTCGCATCTGTTAACCCCCCGCTGAGGAGACATCCTACTGCCTACAGAACCAAGGCCAGAGACGGGCTGCTCGAGAAGCAGTATGTGCTTCATCTAGAGGGGTAGGCTTGGCCACAACGAAACGAACCGCCGTAACCATTCGCTACGGGAGCGAACGGGGGAGGCACCTCAAGAAAGGGAAATTTATGTACGCGATGGCGCGGCGTCTCCGCAGCCACACGCGAGTAGTCATCCACTCTACTGACATCTCATTCCACAAACCGCCGTCTCCGCAAAAGGAACAGGCCGCTGTACAGAGCTTGTCGGCCCAGCAGCAATCGCGGGGTTCAGCTTTGGCCTTGGTTTCTAATTTTCTGGAGGGCACAGCGCGGGCGAACGCCGCTTCACACGAAGCTCAGGACCGGTCCTAAGAGCCTGTTCACGATCTTCTGAGTATCAGGACGAGGAAGGCGAGGTGGACC
>CAXTYH010000062.1:0-12528 GCA_964248405.1 uncultured Bryobacteraceae bacterium | reverse complement strand
TTGTACTCGCCAGATCAAGACTAACCTAATTTACAGAAACATTGTTGCTTTATCTCTGCCTACTACACGCTTCACAAAAGTTGTGACACTACCAGACCGATCGTGATTGCGCGAACTGTGTTGTGAACTCGCCTCGACGAATCCTACAATCGAACCTGTTTATATCGGGAGTCATGCCGCCAGCGATCTTCGTTCGACCATGTCTTAAGTTGATCTAGACCGCTAATGATGTCACCAACCTTGGCGACAGAAGGTGTCTTCATACCCTGGAGCAGATCTCTTGCTTACTGTTCCATACAGTTAATCGCTTTTGCAACGGCCCCTAAGCCAATTCCCGATTCCTTAGCTCTGATGGCAATGACGAATGCCGACCTGGATGTTACCTGGGAAAGTAGTTGGCAGGGATTGAGAACGGTCTGATGCTTCTTTAGTTGTCTGGCTACCTTGGGCATTAAGACTCTGCTTCTGCATCGTGCCGAGCCGACGAGGTACGCAGAGTCCGAGGTGAACCGCCGGTAAGGAGTCGACCTCTTGCTGAGTCAGCGAAACAATGTGGTACTGGAGGTGGGGGTTGAACCCACATGAGAAGTGAATCCCGCGGGATTTTGAGTCCCGTGCGTCTGCCAATTCCGCCACTCCAGCACACCAGGCCGACTGCTCGACAGTATATCAGCGTATCCGCCAGCGAAAGCTCGGGTACCGCGAAGCCCAGATTGTAAGCTCACGGACAGCCGGCATTCGCAACTGTTCTCGCGTGTTATACTCCCGCGGAAGGTATATCAGATGCAAATTGCTAAACGAGCGCTGACTGCCACAGGCCTTTCGGGAGCTCTCCTGGCTCTCTCAGGCTGTGCTCCGCTGCCCCATGAACCAACCGAGAAGTATGTTCTGGTCACCACTAATACAAAGTTGCCTTATTGGCAAAATGCCTTAGCCGGTCTGAATCATGCCGCCTCTGAGATGAAGGTCAAGGCGGAACTAGTAGGTCCAGATACTTACGACGTGAAACTCGAGCATGACGAATTTCAACGAACTGTTAGCCAGAAACCTGCCGGCATCCTGATCTCAGCAGCGGACGCGGCCGTCATGACGCCGGATATCAACGCGGCTCTCGCTCAAGGAATCCCGGTAGTTACTATGGATTCCGACGCGCCTGACAGCAAGCGCTTATTCTTCATTGGAACCAACAACTACAACGCGGGTACACTGGGCGGCCATCTCACTTCCAAGCTTCTGAATGGCAAGGGCAACGTCGTTGTATTTACTATTCCTGGCCAGTCAAATCTGAAGGATCGTCTGCACGGGTATGAGGACGCTTTTGCTGAGCACTCCATTAAAATCAGTCAGATCGTAGATATGAAAGGCGACCCCACGGTAGCCTTTGACGCAGCCAAGAAGCTGATCGACAGTAAGGCCAAAGTGGATGCTTTCGTTTGCCTGGAGGCGGTGGCCTGTCCCGAAGTCGGTGAAGTGATAAACCGGGCCGGCATGGGCGGAAAAATCGCTATCGTGGCCATGGACACCGATCAGCGCACCATGGACTGGATACAGAAGGGCGTGATTTCGGCTACCATCGGCCAGAAACCCTACACAATGGGCTATTTCGGAGCCAAAATGCTCGATGAGATTCATCATCACCCGCCCACTCCGCTTTCCAATAACTGGGCGCAGAATCCGCGCTCGCCGCTACCGACCTATATCGATACTGGATCCTTTGTCGTTGACAAAGATTCCGTTGCTTCTTATAACGACCAGACCAAGGCTGGCTCGTAGCACGTGAACAGGCGCGGGGCGCAACATCAAGTACGCCCCGCCAGTGCCTCTCACACTTAGTCGTTCGGATTTCGTGTTTCGCCCGTATCGGCAGCCCAATCTTCCGCCGGAGAATCAGGCAAGCCAGTCAGACCCAATCGGCCGTCGTTAGCTTCCATGACTTCCATTCCGTCACTGGAATCTGAAATCTCTTGCTCGGCGTCAAAGCTGCTCTCGGGGATGGACGAGATGGACGTTCCCCCGCCTAGGCTGGTCGGATCGATTGTGCCTCCGCCTGTGCCCGTTCCGAGGTCATCAGGAAATGCTGCGTCGTCGCCCGTGTCCTCCCGATCTCCGCGTTTGATTCCACCGTCATTCGGCCCGGCATGTCGAACCGGATCAGCCGGCCAATACCATGGTTGGTCGTTCAAAACTTGGGCGTTGTTCGTTTGTGTGTAGATGGGTTGGGTTTCCACAGCCGTTTGACCTTCGCTCCCCCATTCCGTTACGCTTGTTCGGCCGACAAGGGTTAATGAAGGTCCGCGGAGAATCTACGCGCACTGCTCGCTTCGTGATACAACTGCAACTGGACTGCCCTTGTGCACTTGGCTTGCCTGATTACTTCTGCCTTTCTTCTCCCCATCGGCTTGGCCGGCACTGCTAACGCTCAGTTCACTGATGTTGCGCCTAACCCTGACCCCTCAGTGCACGTTCTGGAGATCATTCGCCAATACGCTGAGCGGTATATCTCCAGTCTGCCTAACTTCACTTGCGACCAGGTCACACAGCAGTATCAGTCAGGGCGGAAAGGCAAACGTTGGAAGCAGCTGGACACCTATACTTCCAAGCTCATTTTCGCCGATGGCTCTGAACAGCGCTCGCTGGAAGGCGTGAATGGCCGCCCGGTCGGGCCAGGTTCACACCGAGCCTTCCACCGGCCCCTTACCACCGAGGGCGAGTTTGCTATTTTGATCTCCAATGTCTTCGGTGAGGAGAGCCATGCCAGCTTTGAGTGGCAAGGATGGCAGCAGCTACGGAATGTGCAGGTGGCTGTCTTTAGTTACAGCATCGACCGTGATCATTCAACAGTCAAGCTCAGTTTGCCCGGTTTAGCCGCGGCTATTGTGCCCTATCACGGGTCCGTTTTTGCAAATGGCGAGACCGGGATGATCCTGAGAATCGAGAACGCCCTGACTGAGATCCCGTTTGAACTTCAAACCAGGAGTTTGGTCACCACCATCGATTACAGCCCGATAACCATCGGAGCACGCTCCTACATTTTGCCGTCCGCCGCTGTTATCGAAGCGCAAACGCCCACCGGCAAAATCCGCAACGACTTGCAATTTCGCAATTATCAGAAGTTTGAAGCCGAATCCACCGTTGTCTTTGGCAGTGACGCGCCTGACACTCATAAAGGGGTAGGTACTTCTCCACCTTAGAGCCGTAGTCATACGAGAACAGTCATATTCCGATGCGACACTTCTGTAAATCTGACTACTAATTTTGTTTTCCTCCTGATAAATTTGAGGGGTCGCTTACATGGAGAAGAACTATGGGACGTCAACTTCGGACGGCGAAGCAGAGGAGTTAACTGCCTTGCGAGCGGGCGCACCATCGCCGGTTGGACTAGGGCCGTGGCCCATCCAGCTATCTACCGTTTATGAAGCTCACCAGGTTTACCTGGATTCGTCAGTGCCGACCTTTATCTATGACTCCGCAACGTTCCAGATCTTAGACGCAAACGAAGCAGCCGGGTACCTATATGGATATTCCAGAACACATCTCAGTCGTTTGAACGTATTAGAGCTGTTTAAGCTAAGAACAGCTGCAGACCGGCTCGCGCTTGAGGACGAACTTCGAAAGCCGCTAAACACCCTCGGGCCTCGAGAGCATCAGACCGCCGGCAAAGAGCGCTTGTCGGTGCTCATGATCGTACTGCCGCTCCATGTACCGGGTTACGAAGCGCGCGTCGCGATCATCCGTGACGAAACTGCTGAGCAGTCAGCAGAAGAGGCTCTGCGCAACAGCGAGGAGCGCTTTCGAGACCTTTTTGAGAACGCTAATGACGTCATCTTCGTCCACGATCTTAACGGCAAGGTGATAGAGATCAATCGTGCGGCCGAGTATCTGACCGGCTATTCACGCCAGGAGGTAGTGAGCCGGAGTTTCGAGGAATTGATTGCCCCGGAAGCTCGGAGCCAGACGCAAGACAGCATCCGAAATCATCTGGGCGGGAGCGCTACTCAGCATTACGAGCTGCCCATTCTGTCAAAGTTCGGAACTCGCCGGTTCCTGGAAGTCAGCACGCGGATCCTCTACCGTCGCGGTCAACCGATTGCCATCCAGGGAATTGGCCGAGATATTACCGAGCGCAAGCTGGCCCAGCAGCGCCTCCTGGAGTCAGCCCAGCAGTTACGCTGCAAAAATGAGGAACTTAGTACGGCACTCCAGCGTGCCCACGAGGCTACTCAACTCAAGGAACAGTTCCTCGCCAACACGTCCCACGAGCTGCGAACCCCGCTAAACGGCATTATGGGCATGATTGACCTGCTCAGGAACAGCAGGTTGGAGCCTGAACAGCGCGAGTACACGGAGATCGTCGGGCAATGCGCAAACGATCTGCTTACCATCATCAACGACATTCTTGACCTGTCCCAAATTGAGGCGGGCCGGCTTTCTTTAGCCGAAGAGGAGTTTCAGCTTCGCGGGAGCCTGACGGCCGTCATCAAGCTACTGCGGGTGCGTGCTGACCAGAAGGGTTTGAAGATTACCTGCGAGGTTAGCCCCAACTTGCCCGATCGGGTCTGCGGGGATGGGCTGCGCTTTCGCCAGATACTTACGAATCTGCTCGGAAACGCGATCAAATTCACCCCTAGTGGAGTGATTTATGTCAACGTGGCCGAATGCCAAGACAGCGCCCACTTCTGTTGTAAAGTGATCGACTCGGGCATCGGTGTAGACGATACGGTGAGTGAAAGAATCTTCGACGCCTTCTTCCAGGCTGACGGTACGCACCGGCGCCGGTTTGGCGGTACCGGACTTGGTCTCACCATCAGCCGACAATTAGTGGGCATCATGGGCGGGCAAATCGGAATGCATAATAATCGGCCCGATCCGGGCTCCACCTTCTGGTTTCTATTGCCTCTTGGTGGCCTAAAGGACCAGAAATCAACTCTCCCCGAAGTAAAATGCTGATTCTGTGAACTGGCGTCACCGCTTCTACGTACACTAGGGAGAGGGTATTTATGGCTCGCCTTCCGCTCGTTATCGGGCTTACGCTTACAGCTTCTTTGAATATTTTTGCCGCCACTGACACCACTCTGCTGTCCTTGCTACCGGCCGAAAGCCAGGTTGTGACGAGCATGGATGTGGATTCCTCTCGTAACTCCGCCTTCGGTCAGTTCATGCTCCAGCAGATTACTTTGGACAGTAATATGCAGGATTTCGTTAGCCAGACTGGCTTTGATCCGAGGCGCGATTTGCAGAACTTTGTTTTCGGCGCCCTGCCTTCAACTGGCGGCGGCCACGGGCGCTTTGTTCTGCTCGCGCGTGGCCTCTTTGACCAGAGCCGCATCAGCGCACTGGGGAAGTCTAAGGGCATGACTTCGGAACAGATTCAAGGCGTTGATGTGCTGATCCCTCAAAATGGCGCCGGCTCCGTTGCTTT
Organism: uncultured Bryobacteraceae bacterium; assembly: GCA_964248405.1. GTDB lineage: Bacteria > Acidobacteriota > Terriglobia > Bryobacterales > Bryobacteraceae > Bog-105. The sequence goes on along the minus strand of CAXTYH010000062.1, from coordinate 7,109 downwards.
TGCCTTTCCGGAGGTTGGCATTGCTGTTTTCGGCGATCGCCCCAGTGTTGAGCAGGTTCTCCGAAATCGAGCTAATCCGGCGGTACTGAACAGCACTTTGCAGGATCAGATCTCGAAGGCGAGCGGAAGCAACGACGCCTGGTTCGCGTCGATCGTACCGGGCAGCAACTTCGCCGATCAGGTGAGTCGGCAAACAGGGAGCACTCCCGCCCAAGGAGCACGTGCCTTACAAGGTGTAGTTCAATCCAGTGGCGGCGTTCGCTTTGGAAATACTGTTCAACTCTCCTTTAACGCCGTGACTCGGTCGGAAAAGGACGCGCAGTCGTTGACCGACGTGATTCGTTTCGTTTCCAGTGCCATGCAGATGCAGCGTGACAAAGATCCACGCGCTGCTGTTCTGGCGCCGGCTTTCGACAATATGAGCCTGAAGGCTGACGGCCTCGAGGTGCATTCCACGCTTTCCTTTCCTGAAACGGATTTGGAGCGTCTGGTGAAGATGCAAGCCAGAGGCGGAAGCCAGTCGCCTCTTTAACGTAGAAATCCAAGCGCGGCCCAACCTGTACCGACAACCGCGCTTGTGAACCCGGTGAACGCCAGAATCCTCATCTTGGTCAGGATGGATAGGGCAAGGAGAACAATGGCAACTTCTAGAAAAACTTCGCCAAAGTGGAATTGGCGTGCCTTGCCTTCCATCCTGTCCCGCTCGTGTTCCAGCGCTTCTGCCTCTTGCTTAATCGCCGCTGCATCGCTTTTGAATCGCGCTCCGTCTTTCTGATAGCGCAGCACTGCCGCGGGGTCGGATTTCGCTTCTAGATCCTGAGTGCTTTGGGCAATGTAGTGGCGGATGTCTTTCGCCTGGAAATAGGCCCATTGATCTGAACTCTGCGCCTGCTTTAAGAGTTGTTCGGTGTTGTAGTGCTGGCCCAGCACAGACACAATTGCTAACAGGGCGGCAATAATCGCCATCGAACCCGCCACTACTTTTTCGAACCTGTCCTGGGCATGGTGGACATGCTCTTGCAGTTCTTCGTTGACTGACATTTAAATCAAGCTAGCATGCGGCTTGGTGGTTGAGAGATCCTCCCGTTTTCGCAGCAGCTTCCTCATGGCTCTGAGCAGCTTTCGATAGAGCGACTGATCAGGAGTTATGAATGGCACCCATTCGCCCTGTCGCCACGATGAGAAGTACCAACGCACGAACAAAGCCAGGTGTTCGGGCGCATTGTTGTCACCTTTCTCTCTGTCCGCCAGGAGATCTTGCAAGCGCGTTCCCAACAGAACTTCTGGAGACTCTCCGGCCACCTCGCTCACTGGCATCGTCGTCATCCCCTGCCATTGACCCTCAACCATGGGGAAGAGTTGAACCTCTTCTCCCCGGCTGTCGACAACGATTGCAACTCCGTGAAGAGCTGAAATATCCTTCGCGATGGAGCTTCGGACTTCTCCTGCCTCACGCAATTTTTCAATCTGTTTGTGGAGCTTCGCCGCTAGTTCGAAGTCAGTTGTTGCTGCAGCTTGATCTCTGATCGCAACTAAGGCCGGTAGCGTCTTCCGGCCTTCATCGTGCAGGAAAGAGGCCACCGTGGCCGCCTCGGCTCGGTACTCCGGGAGACTTTCTGCAGACTGACAGGGCCGCAGACACTGCCTGATCTCTCCGTAGATACACCCGGGGTGGTCCGGCGAAGGCTGCAGTGTCTCCGTACAGCGCCGTAATGAGAATGCGCTTTGCACCCGCTCCTCAAACAGCTGCGCCGCTTCTCTACTCGGAAACGGACCGATGATGGGGTTGGACCCGCTCAGCAGTCGATTGCTGATAACCAACCGGGGAAAACGATCTTGCGCCAGCAGAGCAACAAACCATGGGGGTCGAAGGTGGAGCCGTTGAGGATAAGTCCCGGGGAAGTACTGCCGCGCCAAATTGTAAAGCAACAACGACGTTTGCAGCTTGCTGCTCGTGTGCCAGCAGTGGATCATCACACCCGTTGTCGCCTGCGGCACTGCCTTTGCGATTCGCGCCGCCCGCCGGCCCAAGTTGCCGGTTGCACTCAGATGGGTGACTTGCCCCTGCACTTCCAGGGCAAAAACACCCGACTTCCCCAACAGCTCTTCGCATGTGGAAACCGGCTCTGTGGCGCCGACGTGTACGGTCACAAATGGAGGGACTTTCATGCCGAAACAATCGAACCTACTGGATTGTACTGCCTCCCTTCAGCTTTGCTTATCGTTCCGATAAACGCTAAAGACTGTGTTTTGCTTGACAGCGCAGCGTCGCAGTCTAGAATGGTGTTATTTCGCTATGCAGGGTTGTCAGCACGAGCGAACCGAATTTTTGTACCGCCGTGACGGCATTGACTACATTCGCTGCGTGGAATGTGGTCAAGTGTTTGAGTCCGAGGATCTCGATTCGGTTCCGGTTTACGAGGAAGAGGAAGAAGAGAAGCCGAGAAAAAGGCGCTGATCTCTCTTGCCGTTCGCACTTTACTTGCTCCATGCTGAGACAAGCTTTGATCAATCACAGGATGCAGGCTTCTGGTCCATCGTGTCCGGTGAACTCCCTCGAACCTACAGAGGATCTTTGGCCTGGAGAGCAGGGTGCTTAAGGGTCCGTTGCGCATTGTCGCAATCGGCGGTGGAACCGGTCTGTCGACGCTGCTGGCAGGGCTGAAGCACTACGCTCGGGAAGCACACAAGCGTCCGGAGCCAGGCAAGACGCTCATCGAAATCACAGCCGTCGTGACAGTAACAGACGACGGCGGCAGTTCGGGCCGTTTGCGCCGTGACTTTGAGATTTTGCCCCCCGGCGACATTCGAAACTGCATGGCTGCTCTTTCGGAAGACGCCGATCTGCTCTCGCAGCTTTTCCAATACCGCTTCGAGACTGGGCGTGGGCTCAAAGGTCACAGCTTCGGCAATCTGTTTCTCACCGCTCTGCACCAAATAACCGGTGACTTCGCGCATGCCGTGAAGCTGTCTTCAAAAATCCTTGCCATCCGCGGTCGCATCTTTCCGGCCACCTCTTCCGATGTGCGACTGCAGGCCACTCTCGAAGACGAGACTACCGTTCGCGGTGAAACCAAGATCAGCAAGAGCCGCCAATCGATTCGTTCCATTCAACTGGTGCCGGATAACTGCGACCCGCTGCCGGAGACGCTGCGGGCCATCAAGCGAGCCGACCTGATCACGCTTGGTCCAGGATCTCTTTACACCAGTGTTATCCCCAATCTGCTGGTAGCCGGCATTCCAGAAGCCATCGAGAAGTCACCCGCTTTGAAAGCTTATTTCGTGAACTTGATGTGGCAGCCGGGCGAAACCATCAATTTCTCTGCCTCTCGCCACGTCAGCGCTCTGCAGCAACACGCTGGGTGCAAGTTGATCGACTGCGTGGTCCTGAATGATACTCCCATTCCCGCGGCACTGGAAAAGCGGTATGCGCGTGCCCATGTCAGACCGGTCGTCAACGACTTCGACGAGCTTGGGGCCTTGGGAGTTAAAGTCGTAACTGCCAATCTTATGAGCGACACCAGCACCGAAAGCTTGCGCATTCGGCACAATCCGGCGGCTCTGGCGGAGGTTGTCCTCGATCTGGCTGGCCGCTCGCGAGCGTACCAGAATAAGCGTAGAGCACTTGGGTTGAAGAAAAAACAAACTACATGAACCAAAACGTTACCACCGTGATCCTGGCTGCTGGGCTCGGGACACGGATGCGATCGGGCCAGGCCAAGGTGCTGCACCAGGCTGGGGGCGATACCCTGCTCAATCATGTCATCCGGGCCGCTCTCCAGGTCACTACCGCGGACCGGATCATAGCCGTGGTGGGGCACCAGGCCGAGCAGGTTCGGCAAAGCGTTGCAACTCCGGGCATCCGTTTTGCTACCCAAGCCGAGCAGCGGGGCACCGGCCATGCTGTCCTTTGCGCACGGCAAGAAGCAGGCGCGGACGATGGACTGTTGCTCATCCTGAACGGCGATGGACCGCTGTTAAAAGGCGGAACTCTGCAAGCGCTGGTTGCTCGCAGCAGCGCCCCTTCCGGCGGCAGCATCGTTACCACCCACGCTTCTGACCCCACCGGTTACGGCCGCATTGTGCGCGATGCGGACGGGAACATTGGAGCCATCGTCGAGCAGAAGGTCGCCACCCCGGAACAGCAAACCATTACGGAGATTAACCCGGGCGTGTACTGCTTCAATGCCTCGCCATTTTGGCAGTACATCAACGAAGTCAGGCCCGATAATCCGGCCAACGAATACTACCTCACCGACATGATCGAGATTCTGCGCAAGCACGGCCATCCAATCTCGCCGCTGCTGACTCATGATGAAACCGAGCTACTGGGAATCAATACGCGCGTGGAGCTTTCCATTGCCGATCGCATTCTACGCAACCGGAAAGCCACGGAGCTGATGCTCGCCGGGGTGACCATGCAAAAGCCCGAGACCATCAACATCGACGTTGAGGTGCAGGTTGGACAAGATACCTCGCTGGAGCCGAATGTTCACCTGCTTGGCCGCACGCGAATCGGGTCAAATTGCACAATCGGAACCGGCTCGGTTTTGCGAGATTGCGAACTCGGGGATGGAGTCACCATCCTGCCCTATGTTGTCGCCGATTCTTCACGCATCGAGCGTGGCGCGTCGGTAGGACCGTTCTCGCGCTTACGGCTTGGTGCTGAGGCAGACGAGGATTCGCACATCGGCAATTTCGTCGAACTAAAAAAGACCCGGCTGGGTAAGGGCGCCAAGGCTAGTCACTTGACTTATCTTGGCGATTCGGCAATTGGGGCGAAAGCCAACATCGGAGCCGGTACCATCACCTGCAACTACGACGGCCAAAGCAAGCACCAAACCACTATCGGCGAAGGAGCGTTCATTGGTAGCAACAACACTCTTGTCGCGCCTCTGACGGTAGGAGACGGCGCATATACAGCAGCCGGGTCCACTATCACCAAGAATGTCGCCGCAGACGCTCTAGCCATTGGCCGTGCCTTGCAAGTGGACAAAGAAGGCTGGGCAAAGAAACGGCGCGCTGCCCGGCAGAAGCAGCCCTAGGCTCGTCTTTGAGGGCCCACTGGCTGCGTTCTGCTGGGTAAAGGCTTGCAACTGCAGGATAGAGGTAGAGATCTGTTCGATGCTGCGGGCCTGGTTGTGGCCACTCTCGTTCACTTCTGCGAACAGGCGAGCAGCATCTTTGGAGCGGGAGGTTGTTTGCTCAATCCTGACCATCACGTTCTTGAAGCGGCCTTGCCCTTCCTGAGTTTTCGTCTTAGAGGTCTCAATTAAAGCGGCAATATCGCTAGCTGCTGATGCTGAGTGTTTCGCCAGAGCTCGTACTTCCTCGGCGACTACACTGAATCCTAATCCAGCCTCGCCGGCGCGAGCTGCTTCTACGGCCGCGTTCAGCGCCAGCAGTGTGCTCGCGCTGACCATGACGCTTGCCGGTAGTCTGTTGCCTGCGATCCGAGCTGCTCGCATTCATCCAATGACTGCCATGCGAAGCGAGTAGGTTGAGGCTTGACTAACTCTGGAGCCGTCTTTCTCTCATTCGCATCATGCACTCGCGGATGGTTTGTCTTAGAAGATCTTTGTCGGACTTCGACATGTCGGAGACAAAGAAAACTCGAGTTGAGAAGCGGCGGACGAGCCATTTGGCAAGTCTCGTAGTAAAGACAAAGGTCGAGACAGCCAACACTATTGACACCGGAATAATCCAGTATCCGAGCAGTTCGCCGGCCGGAGATGGAGAGGGCTGCAGTATGCCGAAGGTGAAGACCGGAGGATCAACCCACATTCCGATGTGATGGGGAAATATCGGCTTCAAAACCGCACAGGCCAAGAAGATTAAGGCCGTGAGATAGCCAGTAAAGACAGCAAGTAGGGCGAACAAGCCTCGAGTGGCACTGAGCGCCCACACGAAGGTCGCTCGTAGTAGCAGCCACGGATTGAAGGCGGCAGCCGCACGATCCATCAGGCCAGCTGCGCGGTATGTTTCGGCGAGCGATTCCGGGCTTCCAAGTGATGCTAGTATCTGTGTCACAGTTGCATCCTCCGGTAATCCGGATTCTGCTATGCGCTCCGAAATATGGCAGCGGATATCGGAAACAATCTCGTTCTTTTCTTCTTCCGGAGTCTTGCCTAGAGCGATCCTCAACCTTAGAAGGTACCGTTCCGCTTGATTGCCGGATTCATTTTGCACGTGCATGCTTTGCCTCTTTCCCCGTCATATTTCGAAGTACGGTATTCATTTGTCCGGAGAACTGCTTCCAGGTGTTCGCCATCCATTGTGTTTCGGTGCGACCGGCGTCGGTCAAAGTAAAGTACTTACGCGGATGGCCTGTGCCTGCGTCCTGCCATTCAGAGACAACGAGTTCATCGGTCCGCAAGCGGTTCAAGATCGCGTAGAGCGTTCCTTCAGCAACGGCCAGTCCGCTGGACTCCAGCACTCGCAGCATCTCGAGACCGTATAAGGGTTCATCCCAGAGCGTCACCAGAATAGCGAGTTCCAAGGAGCCTTTGCGCAGTTGCGCTGCCCACGTCTCGGGATCGCGCTCCGGCTTCTTTAAGACTGCTTTCTTCATTCTGGATACTCTATATTGCTATGTATCGCACGAAATGTAGGTCCTGTCAAGCGACATTTTCAAAGTCCCAGTTCACTTGAGCTCGCGGCGACAGTCAAACGTCTGCCGACCTACCAATTACGCCGGAAAAGCTGTTAGCTTAAGGGACCCGCGAGGCCTGACTTAGACGCGTGTCTTAGGTAAGGCACTAATTCGGCGATAAACAATTATTCCGCTAAGGCGGCTGCTGCTCCATGGCAGCTTCCGCCGGCAGCGGGTCAAATAACGATGCTAGTTCGAGACGCCCGTCAACTGACGCAAGTCGTCCACAATAGTCCGGAGTTTTTCGGCGCTTCCGGAGACCTCGCGGCTGGTCGCGGCACCGGCCTCAGCGTTGGCTGCATTCTGCTGGGTGACGGCTTGCAATTGCAGGATAGAGGTAGAAATCTGTTCGATGCTGCGGGCCTGGTTGTGGCCACTCTCGTTCACTTGTGCGAACAGGCCAGCAGCATCTTTGGAGCGGGAGGTTGTTTGCTCAATCCTGACCATCACGTTCTTG
>CAXTYH010000061.1:0-12642 GCA_964248405.1 uncultured Bryobacteraceae bacterium | reverse complement strand
CCGGTCGCCTTCCGGGCGGAATCGGTGTCTAGCTTTGACCGGAATCTTCACTCAGATTGCGTGAGGGCTTGGCTCAGGGGCTGCGCAAGAAAATAGCGAACGCGGTGTGGCATCGGGGAGCGCGCTCCAGCCGGGAATTGTTCCTTGCAGAGTTGCAGTCCTTGGGATCAAATTGCCGCCCGCGGGTCATGATCGTCCAACCGCAATTAACCGATTTCAATCTCGAAAAGGCAAGTATGACCCCACATCGGCAGGAGAACATGCGATATCGACAGTTGATGAACCTTTTGAATGCCGCACAGGCCAATGCCCGGGATCTCGGCGCGGAACTGATCGTCGTTGGGCAGAGGCTTGCCCCGGCAAAAAAGGCGCCTGTTCCACTACGTCCAGCTCCGGGGAGTCGACGTCTGACGGCCTGAAAAGGACTCCCGCACACGTTAGATCGCTATGAAGTTAGGCGATCCTAAATACTTCAGCTATAGAACGGGATGGCCACCTACGAGGCGGGTTCAACAAAGCTTAGCGGTTTAACCTCGACAGTTCCGATTTGACCCAAGTCTTCTTGATCTGTGGACGGCTGGACAGATGCTCATTGAACATGAAGACGGAGCTACCTGCACCCTTCTAGCAGGAACAAGCTGGCACGTCGCCGATGACCATGGCTCTCCACATCAAGCTCGTTCCGAGGGAGGAGCGAAGATATTCGTTATCGATTGATCTGGCTCATCGGTTGCGCAACCCTAATACGAGCCTGTTTGGTTTCCACCCTGGTCCGGGAATCGGATCGGAGCGCTTCCAACCTCAGCATCAATTCGCGATTCATACTTTGTCTCCGACTAGATTTTTAATTGAAACGCCAGCGTATGGCGCAATTTGCCATGCCTGGCCTGAATGGACCATGCCTGCAACGGAGTGGTTGTCAGGGTCGGGCGGGGTGTGCCCGCCGCGTGAGCGGGCCGGGAGCGAAGCGAAGGAGCCTTGATCTGCCGTGTTAGAAGGCATCGATAAAGACGGGCGCAGCCCCTCTCACCTGCCCTTTTATAATGACTAGACCGCCGCGAGGCGCTCCTTGCAGAATTGCTCGAAAGAGAGCATCGGAATCCAGCCGCTTTCTCTCAGATCGTAAGCGACGGCCGCACGGGTGACGTCATCGAGCTGCGCGTCAGTCATCTGTTTATAAACGCGGCGATTTTGCTGGCGGACCTTGGCAAACATGCTTTGGTATTCGTCGGGAAGCATATTCTCTTCAATGAAGCGATTGGATTCTGCGCGCCGGTAATCATCGTAATCCATCTCGAGCTGCGCCTGCCGCGCGAGCTCGGCGTTGTTCTTCTGCTGCGCCTCCTCGCTGAGCTGGCGCTTGCGAGTGCTGACGAAGCTGTCGGGCACCGGGCCGTTCTGCTGGATGACGCTGATGTAAAGGCCGGGAGGATTGTGGAATTTCCCACGCGGGGCCTGGGCGATGACGGAGTCGGTATATTCGAGCTGGTCGAAGAGTGGCTGGCCGGGTTTCAGGGTTGAAAGAAGCGCCTGCGCTTTTTTCGGTGTAATTCCGCGACGGGTTAGCTCATTCAGCATCGGGGTTTCAGCGGCTTCCAGTTCGAGATTTCCTTGAATGCGCTCAGAGTGAACGAGCTTCGTCCGGAAGGATGCAGCGGGCAGTTGCATGTGCTGCTCCTGAGAGCGGCCGGCGCCCTCGATCATGCGGATCTGACGATGGGTAAAGGCCTGAAACTCAGCCAAAGCCTTAGGGCCTGGCGTGTAGAGCATCTCCCAGTCGGCCTTCCCTTCCCTATCGGTGCACTCCTGATAATCGACCTTGACGATATAGCCCGACTCGCGATGCGGCTGATGAATCTTGTACATCTGCTTCTTAGCGTGATCGAAATCGGGATAGCGGGTCTGGGGAGCGTAGCGGCAATATTCGGAGTAGAGCATCTTCGCTCTCGGTCTGCCGCTCGCGATCGCGCCGTAAACCTGGAAGCTCAGCAGCTCATAAAGCCGCTGCGGCCCTGGTTTCAGCTCTACCAAGTAGTCGTAATCGAGGGGTCGCACCTCGACTTGGTTGAGCATGTCCCGGTAGGAAGGATTGATAAGAATATAGACGGCGTCGGCCGTCGATCCATCGGGCAGGGTCTCGCCAGTAAAAACCACGGAATAGCGCGTATAGCCGATCTCGGCCTTCTTCTCGTGTCCGTTCTTGGCCTTGTAGCTGAATTTGGCCGTGATGTAGGCACTGGCGTTCTGGTGGAGGGCCTGTTTGACTAGATCGGTATTGTGATCAGTGATCTGCATATCACGGCAGATTTCGCGGAGGCTGCCCAGTTTGATGATTTCGGGAAGCGGACGCGAGACTTGATCGATGCGGCGATTGACGATCAGCGTGTCAATTTTGTAGGCCAGAGGGCCAGGCTGGCCGAATTCGCTGTTATAGGAGACTTTCCACCTGAAATCGGTTTGCAGGTTGTCGGAAGCCCGTTGCAGGTCAATTGCGATTGTGCCCTTCTTGGCGAGGCGGTGAACCGGAAAGCGAGAGAGAGCCGTTTCCACCCGAATGCGGTTCAGGGTGGGAAATTCCGACTGAGAATCTGTAGCGGCCAGTTCTGCGCTCAACTTCTCTCTATCCTAATCCGATTACGAAACAAGACAGCATCAAAATGTTGTTTTGTTGTTCTTCTGTCTATACAATTTGTTGTTCTTGTTTAGGAAATCACGCCGCTCTGTAAGTCATTGCAAAATCAGCCGTTCGTCGCGATAAAAATCAGCGTCCGTCTCCCCAAACTGGGCAGTTTGTCACCTCAAACTGGGCAGCTTCGTCTCCCCAAACTAGGCAGGTCGTCACCTCAAACTGGGCGAACGTTGAAGGAGTCTCCCCAAACTGGGCAGCACAAATTCCTTCTAAACTGCGATGAAGGCCCACGCTTAGGGGTTATTGCATGTCTTTCAAGCTTAAGCGGTCAATAGTCGTCTCCCCAAACTGGGCGGCTTCTGAAATGGCGTGACGTGGCTCGTCTCTCCAAACTGGGCAGGTCTCGTTATCGGGGACCCACTCACGGCAAGAAAAGCATTGCAAGGGTGAGAATCATTACTGTAATGATTGTCGGTATTGTCATGACAATGGATACAATGAGGCGGATATGAAACTCACCTTGCTTGCGAAAAAGGGCGGTGTCGGGAAAAGCACGGTGTCGCTCTTGCTCTACGAGGCGTTCCGGCAGGCCGGAAAAACGGTTGTGATTGAAGACTGGGACGTGCAAGGCACGAGCTCAAAATCACTGGAGCTGATCGGCGGCGATGGAACGCGGCCGGCAAAGCCCGATATCACGATTTACGATACGCCGCCGAGCCTCGATCATACGGCGACCGCGACGGCCGTTCGAAATGCAGATATCGCGCTTGTAGTCACCTCCCCTGCCCCGGCGGATATCTGGGAAGCCGAGGAAGCCGTGAAATTCGTCCAGGCGCGAAATCCTAAGGCAGTTGTCCGGGTGATGTTCAACAAGGTGCGCAAAGGGACAATCCTCGGGCGCCTGGTGGACAGCAGCGCCAAGCAGATCAGCGTCCCTCCCCTTCCCGTCTCGCTCAGCGCCCGCGAATGTTATCAGCATGCTGTCGCGCAGGGGTGGAAAGCCCTTGACGGCCCCGCGCGCGAAGAAGTGCTGCATCTTACCGTGGCGTTGCTTTCCAAGGCATAGCAGTTTATAATCGTGATTATCATGATAATCATGATTGTCAAGACTGTAGGGTATGAACGCTAAAAGCAATAAGGTCAACGATCTTCTGGCCACCATTCAACGCAAGGTGTCGGCAGCTGCGCCCGAGCCTGCGCCAGAACTGGCTCAAGATGAGCCCACTCCTGCGGCCGCAATCCACAAAAAAACAAAAGCTTCCGCTCCGCGCAAGGCGGCACACAAGCTTCAGTTTTATTTGCATGACGATGACCGGAGAACGATCCGCGAATTATCCGCCTGGCTGGCAGGGCAGGGGATTCGCGCTTCGGACAGCCTGATTATCCGCTCTGCCCTTCAGCTGACCAGGACGGGCGGCGACCTGCTCAAGACCTACCGGCAATTGGCCGAACGCGACGGGCGCCTCAAACACAGAAAATAGCAAGATTGTCATGATAATAAGGACAGTCGTGATTATATGGAAATTGGTCGAGTTCAAACTACGCTCATATATTGGAAGACCCATTTGCGGTTGCCTGGACTAACTTACCTGTAATAAGCGGTTCCCGAACTGTGGAAAACTTCCGAGCAGGAAGCGGAGGCGCTTTGGTCTAACGACCAGACGCAGCGTTTTTGAAATAAGGGAAGACGCTCCAGCGCCGCCCTTCCCTTAACCTATCCCGGCCAGCCCTACACTCACGAGCCAGATCAAGGACGCTTCGCGCCGTTATGCGGTGCCGGCAAAGCCGGCATCCTTGACAGCCTCTCCGTTGCGGGCTCCTGCTGTTCAAGCCGGTAAGGCAGAAACCGCCTTCCGGCCTTTGCCACTTCTAACCCCGCTGAAAATTGTTTACTGAAGCGTGTCCGAATCCGGTTCTAGCCTCTTAGAGGATATAAGCCCATTCAGCGTGCGCCGCACGGGGCTTTGCTCCCCAATGGAAGCAGGCCGATAGGGCAAGGGCATCCAGGTAAGCCCGCTGACAGGCACTCTATGAGAGCCTAAAGGCAACCGCCATGGAAGTGTCTTTTACCGCCACCACAGAAGCCCAGATTAAGCACCTTGCCGCCAGCAAGGGCAAAGATGCCGCGCAGTTGGTGGAAGAAACCATGACGCGCGTGATGGAGCGCCGCGCCCAATATCTTGATGGCGTAAAGCGCGGTATTGCGGCGGCTAATCATGGCGACCTCGTGGATGACGACGAAGCCCGCGCCTTTCTCGAACAGCGGGAACGTAGTTGATTCGTATCCGCTGGACGACGATAGCCCTAGACCAGTTCAAAAACATCTCCTACCGCATCGAGAAGGATCGTGATCTTGCCACGGCAAACCGGGTATGTCGAACCGTTTACGATGCTATCCAAACCTTGCAACGCTATCCGTTCAGCGGCAGACCGGGAGACGAAGAAGGAACCCGCGAGCTTGTGGTTTCACAAACACCCTATCTCGTTGCCTATCGGGTAGTGGAACCCGAAGCAATTCAGATTCTCCATATCTGGCACGGCGCTCAAGACTGGCGAGAATCGCTCTAACCGTCCGTTGATTTCAGCTTTTCCCATTCCAGACATTCAGCCAGCACTTCATCCAGTGCATCTGCTCCTGCTGTTCCAACTGGGCGGTCATGTCCCGAGAACTTGCGCAAATTCACGCGACTTTGCTTTGACAGCTGGGTATACCAGTTCGCCTTTTGAAGTGTGCGCAAATTCGCGCAAGTTCTCGTCTGGACGGCCCCTCTTTTTGCGGTACTGAGCGCGGCACCGGAACGCTACGAAGGTGGCTCAATCTGTGTCGTAGAGCAGTAGTGGAACATAAAGAATCAACTCTTTTACTCTGCTTTACCGTGCGACAGTCCCTTGGAACTATGAGCTTACACAGAGTCACTTTGCACATTGGAACCAGGGTTTACGACTCACGTTAAATGATGAAAGCCGGTCTGTTACGAACTTAGTGCCACGCTCACCATCGTTGCCGAGTTGGCGTGAATTTGCGCCAACTTGCGCAAGTAAACCCAAGTGGGGCGGGGTTGCAATGTCACTTCGAGGCATGGGCGCAAATTTCCGCGAATTTGCGTTAGGAGCCCATGGCTTTTTTGGGGCGCGCCCAGCGCCGCGAGGAAGCTAGTGTTCCTGTTTGAACTCTCCTCATTGCAAACCCAACCAGGAACAGCAAACATCATCACCCCAAACTGGATGTTGTTAGGTGACGACTTTGGGGGCTTCTGCCTGAACTGACGAAAGTGCAAGGAAAGTGCAAGGAGAGTAGACACTATCCCTAAGCCTGCGGCTTAGGACGTTCTTCCAACCGGCTTGGGCCTGAAAATAGATCGAATAGAACCAGAATACATTCGATTTAATTCGATGTATAATCGACAGCAGTTCGCCTCCCTTTCGGATTCTGTTCATGGACGAAAAGCTTCGGCATTTACTCGATCAGCTCCCTGAACGAGCGCCTCGTTCGAAGCTTGAGCCGCATCGGGAAGTGATTCGCGAGCTCCGTAAAAAAAGGCGGACCTACCAGGAGATTGCAGCGTTCTTCCGGGAGCATTTGCAGCTGTCGGTGGCTCCCAGCACGATCCATGAGTTTGTGAAAACCCGAGCCCGGCAAGCGCGCCAGGTGCGCGAAGAAGTCCCGCAGCTGCCCCCTCCGCCTTCGCCCTCTTCGGTTTCCCTGTCTCCTGTTCCCCCACCGGCCGGACCGGCCTTATCGCTTCCCTCGACCGACCAACGACGGGAGCGCATCCGGTTGCTGCGCGAGCAACCGGCTCCCCCGAAACCGGAAGGGCCGCGTTTTCACTTCGATCCGGAAGAACCGTTGACCTCCCCCTTTCCGAAGAAAGACAGATAACTTTTTCTATGGCTACCGCCCCTGAACCTGCCTTGATCGCCCAGACCCAGCCAGCGCCGACCAGCCGCGTAATCTTCACGCAAGGCGGCAAGGGCGGAGTTGGTAAAACGACTTTTATGAGCGGACTTGTCGAGTGGTTCGACAAGCACCAGATCCCATTCACCCTGCTTGATTTGGATACCGAGAACAAGGCACGCGGGAGCCTGGCTCACTTCTACCGCGACAAGACGCGCAAGGTGAATATCCACACCTCCGAAGGCCTCGATGCGGTGCTCGATGCGCTCGAGGAAGGAACACCCATAGTCATTGCCGACATGGGCAGCGGCTCGGGCCAGGTGGCTTATCGATGGTTCGACACCATGTACGAGGGAGCGCGGGAACTCGGGGTGGCCTTTACCGCCATCGGTCTGGTCACGCCCGACCCGGCCAGCATGGAAAGCGTCCTCAACTGGGCGCAGGCGTTGCAGGACCGGGTTCAGTATCTGATTGTCAAGAACGCCCTGACGCAACCGGCCAGCTTCAAAGATTGGGAGCAAGCCCCCAAGGTCGAACAGTTTCGCAGCCTCTTTCATCCGCGCGAAATCACCATGGGGCACCGCGAGGCGAAGGTGGAAGGACCGGCCCGGCAGTACGGCGTCACCTTGGAGCAGGTCGCCAAACGGCAAACCGCGATTCCGGAGCTGGGGCAGTGGACCACCATCATCCGAGCCCAGAAGTATCAGCGCGACTTGTTTGACGAACTCGATCGGGTCAAGGAGCTGCTGCTGCTATGAGCGCGGCAGCAGCTCCACGGGCAGCGGACGCGAAAGATCCGCTGCTCAGTTTGGCCGAGCACTTACCCGATCCGAAGGACCGCGCCTGGTATGGGGCGCTCGTCTCTTATGTTCACTCCCTGCCACCGGAAGACGAGCTGGTCCAGGTCGCTCAGCTGTTCGGCTTTCTCACACTCATCGGACGCCAGTTGCCCGAATCGCTAGCCGCCGAGCAAGCGAAGTGGCGGGAGTTCTGGGGCGAGGCGTACCCGGCACTGCAGGAAGAAGTCAGACTCCATGAGCGCTATTACCAGCAGCTGCAAGAGCGATTAAACCGACTGCCTGACGAGATTGCTGCCGGCGTGCAGCCGGCCGCCATTGCCAAAGCCATGGGCGAAAGCTTCCGGCAGCAGCTGAGGACCACCGGTATCGAAGAAAGTAAAACGTTCTTGACGGACGCCACTCGCGACCTGAAGAGAGTCGCCGGAGATGTTGCGGTAGCCGTCACGCCGATTGCGGGCCAGTATGCCGATATCGGGACGACCATCAAGGGAAAGATCGATGCCCTGGAAGCAGCTGCCACGGCTCTGAATCTCTCAGCGATCCGACTCACCAACACAGCCGGAACGGTTGATCTGAAAAACACGGAGCTCGCCCGGCAAGTGCAGGATCTGCAATGGTGGATCATCCCAGCCGTTGCCCTGGCGCTGCTGCTGGCCGGTGCCTTCGCAGGGTCCGGGTGGGAACAACGCCACTCGGACGAAACGATCCTTCAACTCCAAGGCCAGGTCGCGCAATTGCAGAGAACGGTTCAGGCTCTGCCGGCGGCGCTGGCGTCCTCACCAACACCAGTTCCGCCTAAACGGCTGAAGAAGGGCTCCTGATCTCTTCGCTAGCGCCGGATATTTTCCACGGCAATCATCTTTCCGTTAAGGTAAATATATTCCTTATTCGGCGCATTGGCAGAGAGACCGACTCGGCCATCGGAATGCGAGAGTGGAATATCTCCCGGTTTTCCTCCTTGGACGTATAAGGCCTGTCCGTTGCTGCTTTCCAGAATGTATAGCGTACCGTTCGAAGGCCTGTACACAGCAATGTCGGTAATGCCATCACCGTCGTAGTCGCCCACCAGCGGGATATCCCCGGCTATCCCAAAGTTCACCGTACGACCCTGTTGCGTTCGGCTTTGCCGAATCAGAAACTGGTTGGTGACTGGCCGGTACACAGCGACATCGGTCAAGCCATCACCATCGTAGTCACCCGCTAGGGGAATGTCTCCCGGTCCGCCCCAAGGAATCATGACTCCTTGCTGGGTACTGCTTTGCCGAATGAAAAACTGATTTGTATCCGGCCGGAACACCACTACATCTCCCAATCCATCACCGTCATAATCACCCGTTAGCGGGATATCTCCCGGTTTGCCCCAAGGAATGGACACCCCTTGCAGGTTGCTGCTTTGCCGAATCCAAAATCGTCCGGTGTCGGGCGTGAAAACCGCTATGTCCGTAGCACCGTCTCCGTCGTAATCGTTCGGTACAGGGATATCGCCGGGCGACCCCCACGGAATGAAAACCCCCTGCACTGGATGACTCTGGCGGATTGCAAAGACACCTGTTGTCGGCGTATATACGGCTATATCGTCATTTTCGTCTCCGTCATAGTCGCCAGGAATCGGAAGATCTCCGAATCTGCCCCAATTAATGGCAATTTGTTGCCCGGTACTGCTTAAGGTGATCAGAAAGTCCCCAGTGTCAGGGCGCCAAACCGTTACGTCTGTTTTGCCATCGGAGTCGTAATCGGCATCGGCAGAACGCATGCTTCGAGAGGTAAGAGACCGCTCGGGCGATGAGTAAAGAGGAATGTCGGAACCGCTGCCTAAGACCAGGACTCCCGGTTGAGAGGAGCTGCTGTAGCCGATGATGAACTGGCCGGTAGACGGGCGCCAGACAGCGATATCGGTTTTGCCATCTGCGTCATAGTCTGCAGGAACCGGAATGTCACCACTATGGCCCCAAGCAATCGACGCGGGAGTGGGATACCCAGAGTAGCCAAGAGTGAATTTACCAGTGGAAGGCGTATACACGGCGACGTCGGTCTTGCCATCGCCGTCGTAGTCTGCAGGAATTGGAATGTCACCACTATGGCCCTCAGCCACCGCGAGTAGTTGGCCATTGCCTGCGAATCTAATGATGAACTCTCCGGTAGAGGGCCGATACACCGCTGCATCCGTCTTTCCATCGCCATCGTAATCGGCTGGCACCGGAGTGTCTCCGCTTTGGCCGAGAGGAATGACCCCGGTGATACCTTGATTGCTGGAGTAGGAGATAAAAAACTGTCCAGTAGAAGGTCGCCACACGGCAACGTCCGTATAACCGTCTCCATCATAGTCAGCCGGGACAGGAACGTCACCCGGGTTTCCATAGTGCACGGTTAAAACCTGTTGATTGCTACTGAGCCGAATGAGGAATTGCTGAGTGGACGGTCGCCAGAGTGCTAAATCGGAAAGACTGTCACCATCGTAGTCTCCTAAGACGGGCACGTCTCCTGCCTGGCCCATGGTAATGGACGTTGACTGACCATTGTCGTGCACGATGCTGAACGTGCCGTTGGACGGATGGTACACGGCGATCTGTTCTCTTCCACTGCCATCGAAGTCGGCTCGCACCGGTGGGGCGAAAAGCAAACCACCGATCAGCAAGGCAACAGCAAAGAATTGTTTCCGTGTCTGTGGTGCTTGCGTAAATGGAGATAGAAGATCAAAAAATTGTTTGGTCAAAGGGCACATGCTCCGGCTCAGATAAATCACAGCTTCTCGAAAATTCAACAAAAGGCTTGCAATAAGCATGAGCAGAGCGGAAACGAAATTCAATTGCACTCAGGATGGTCTGGGGAGGGTACTGCCCCGAGCAGGAAGAGCCATCTAAGCAGGGCGTAAAGCCGCATCCCATTGAGGAGCTTTTGTCAGCGTGTCAATCAGCTGTTTAGCTGGCAGGGAGGGAAAACTCCTAATACTGTAGGCCAACTAAAGCACCCCGAAGCAGCGCGAAGTCCTACTCCGGTGCTTCCTTATGCAGAACGGACGATAGCCTCAGAAGGCATGAGGTGGGATTGTTCATGGCTTCTTTACCTGTGATTCTTGTCGTAATCCAACAAGATGAACTGCCAAGAAGCTACTGGTCTCCTCTGCCGTTACCTGAGTGAAGTTGCAAAGAGTAATCCTGTGAAACGGATTGTTCAAACATCACGTGACTCGGGTTCTCCACACTCAGTCAAACAGAAGCGAGCCGCCACTTGTTGGTTACTCGCTCTCCCGCTCATAACGCAATCACTGACTGCGCAAACGAGCACAACCATCACTGATTCTGTGTCGCCCTTAGCGGTCGGAGCGGGCTCTCCGAGCAGTTCCTATGGCCTCAGTGGGCTGGACACGGTGGACCTATACTCTGGTTCGAACTACATCAATATTCCTCTTTACCAAGTGGGAGGACGCGGTTCGGTTACCTATCCACTCTCACTGCAGCTGCAGAACCGATGGACCATCTGGGGAACAACTAATAGCGATGGCAGTCATGCTCTCTCTATCTCTTCCGCGGGCGCAGGCGGACCGTCCCCTTGGGATCCACTCTTGAAAGGCGTTGTTGTCAGCCGAGAAATCAGCGCCAATCCAAATGCAGGCTATTACACCGCTTGCAGTTCCGGCGGAAGTGGATACTCCTACTTTCTCTCCACCGTCGTGACAAAGGTGACGTTTTTGGATGCTGGCGGAGCCGAACACAATCTTGTTGACACGCGATACGGCGGACAGGATCTGCTGCCCTACACTACGCCGAACTGTCAAATCAATCCCAACTCGGGTATCAATCGAGGAAGAAATTTCCGAGCTGACGATGGCTCGAACATTTTGTTCCAATCCGATACCGATATTGTGGATACCATTGCTTTCACCGGCACGAACCCTGGTAGCGTGCAGAGCCCGTTAACTGGGTGGCTTGCATTTCCCGATGGTCATAAGCAAAGAGTCGAAAACGGTATCACAAAAGTTGTTCAAGACCGAAACGGCAACCAAATCGGTTTCAATGGAAGTGTGATTACTGATCCGCTGGGGCGGCAGATCAACTTTTCCTCGAGTGGAGTGACCTACCCAGGCTTGAACGGAGCTTCCAGACAGATTGCTATTAATTCCAGTAGCTTGTCCAGCTTGATAGCAGGGGGACAGCCCTTAACCTATCAGCAATTGTTCCCAGACCTGCATCCGACCGGGGGAGGAACCTACAACCCGTCTGTTCCTTCTGCGATTTCGTTGCCGGATGGAAGCAGTTATCAATTTACGTACACGCCTTATGGTGAAGTGGCCAGCATTAAGCTTCCCACGGGAGGGATGATTGCCTACGACTATCCGACCTCCATGAATAATGACTGCACCACATCCTGTTCGCTGCCCACAAAAGACAGCAACGGAAATATCAATGGAGGTGTGATTGTCAGGCGGCTACTCGGCCGACGAGAGTATGCAGATGCTGCTGGGAGTGTGCTGACTCATCAAACAATCTATTCGACCTCTTTCGATAACAGCACTCTTACGTCCACTGTGACCGACAAAGATGGAGCAGGAACTGTGCTCAAGATCACCAGGCATCATTTTATAGGCAATTTCATGGCAGGTGCTGGAAGCACTGTTACTTCCTGGCAGGACGGTCGGGAAACACTCACCGAAGTATTGAGCCCAACCGGCGCACTGCTCCAACAACAGCAGCAGACCTGGACGCAGCGCCCTTGTGGTTCGGGTGAAAATTGCTGGTACGGCAGTTCGACTTCTCCCAACGCCATTGCTCATGATCCGCAAGTATGTCAGAAGTTCACCATCCTCGACAACGGTTTTTCTGCAGCAACCCAGCTTGCCTATGACCAATACAACAACATTACCGATCAGTGGACCTATAACCTGAATGGGGGCCCAGCTCCGGGCTCTGCGTGCCAGGCTCCTTCGACCAATGGATTGCTGAGCCACACGGCAACGACCTACGTAGTCGGCTATTCAGATCCTTCTATTTACCTGGTCTCCTTGCCCCAAACAGTCAGTGTTTACGACAGCACGAACAAGGAAGTCGCTCATAGCTATTACGTTTACGATCAGCAGCGCTTACAAGAGGCACCAGGGATTGTGGGACATAACGCCTCGTTCGATATCGCCTATACAACCCGCGGCAACCTGACTGCTCTTGGGAAATCTCAGACTGGCTCGGACACAATCGATAGCTGGACTCAATTTACTTTTGACATCGCTGGAAATGTTGTTGCATCGTACGATCCAAAAGGAAACCAAACAACCTACGCTTACAACGGCGACGGCGCGAATATGTACGCGTTTCCAACCAGCACTA
>CAXTYH010000060.1:0-12972 GCA_964248405.1 uncultured Bryobacteraceae bacterium | reverse complement strand
CGCAAAGGCTCGCTCGCTTGGCCATCGTTCATGTGGTGATGAAGTCGTCCAGCACCGCACCGCCAGCAGCGGCGCACGCGCAGTACATCGCCCGCGATGGCCAGTATCAACAGCGCGGCGGCCTGGAGCTGGTGGAGTCGGGCAACATGCCCGAGTTCGCGCGTGAAAATCCGCAT
Source organism: uncultured Bryobacteraceae bacterium (assembly GCA_964248405.1). Classification (GTDB taxonomy): domain Bacteria; phylum Acidobacteriota; class Terriglobia; order Bryobacterales; family Bryobacteraceae; genus Bog-105. The sequence continues at coordinate 12,796 of CAXTYH010000060.1, read as the reverse complement.
AGCTTCTGGGAAGCAGCGGACGCCTTCGAGCGGAAGAATGGCCGCGCCTATACGGAGCTGCAGATCGCTCTTCCCCGTGAGCTTGCTCCGAGTAAGCGTCATGAGCTGGCGCGTGAGGCAACCCGCGAGCTGATGGGCGAGCGTTTCGCCTACACGCTGGCGGTGCATACGCCAATGGCTAAGGACAACATCGAGCAGCCGCACATGCACCTGATGTTCTCGGAACGGGTGGTGAACTCGAACACTCAATCTCTTTCCGAAGAGCAGTTCTTCAAGCGCAATGGAGCGAAGAAAGATCCGGAATGGAACTCGCGGGACAAGCCCATGGAGGTACGCGAGAAGTGGGTCGAGATGATGAACGCGGCCATGGAGCGGCACGGCCATATTCAGGATCCAGCGCAGCGCCTGGATGCGCGTTCCTGGGCCGACCAAGGCCGCCCCGACCTAGCCGAGCTGCGGGAGGAGAAAACGCTTCGTGGGGATGGTCCCGAAGCGATGGAGCGTCACCGGGAGATCGATGGGCTCAGGGCTCAGCGGGCTGAGCTGCCTTCACCGCACCTGAGCGCGGACAAGGTGATCGAACTTTGGGAACGGGGAGCAGAGCAGCAGATTGCTCAGGTGCAGGAGCGCGAGGCCCGAGAGTTGAGCCGTCTGGACAAGCTCATCGCCGCCGCCAGGGAGTTAGCCTTCGAGGTCAAAGACCGTACCGTCGCCTTTGCGAAAGACATCAAGGAGCGGGCCGGTCCCCTGTTCGGCAACGCGCCCCAGGAAGAGCAGGCCAAGGCCGCCCCGGAGAAAGACCAGGCGCAGGAGCAGGCACGACCGCCTACGCCGGAGATGCAGGCGAGGCTGGATGAACTGTTGGGCGGGTTTCATCGCAGGATGGAGGCGCAGCAGTCCGTCGAGGCGAAGCTGGCCGACTTCGGCAATCGCATGGAGACCAGGCTTCAGCAGGAACAGGCGCAGGCGCTTGCCCGTCAGCAGCAGGAGCAGGCATTGAAGCAGCAGGGGGAACAGGCCAAGACCAAAGAGCCGGAGATTGAGCGCGAGCACTCCCGTGGGTTTGGCATAGGAAGGTAAAGCACCATGAGGGACGATGAGCTGTTAGCGATCTACGGAGCCACCCGCCAGCTGGCCGAGGGGATGACGGCGCGGGACGCGGAGCTGAAGCAGAGCACGGAGGCGCTTGAAGCCACGATAGCCCAGGTGCGGCAGTTGCCGGCCATGCTGGGCCAGCAGACCAGCAAGTACATCGCCGCCGGCATCCGGGAGGTCGTGCAGGAGGACTTCAAGCAGCCACTTGAGAAAGCGATCGAAGGGCCGATACGGTCCATCGATGTGGCGGCCTATCATGCGCGGGAGGCGGTCGGGCACCTCAAAGAGGAGGCCCGCTTCCAGACCTGGACCGTGTTCGCCCTTATCCTGGCTCTGGGTTTTGCTCTGGGAGCCTTCGGGACATACTTCTTCTTTACCCGGCAGGTGTCAGCGTTGAACAGCCGTTTCGACCACTTCGAGCAACTCCTGGCCGCGCCTCTCCCTGCTCCAGCGGACACCCACGCCCCAACGCCGCAGGCCGCGAAGAAGCATGGGCAGCACTAAAGGCAGGCTATGGATTTGACGCGCAAGCGCTTGGAACGCGGATACAGCCCGCGTCCCACAAACCCACAGCCTCGACGGAGTTGCTCGTCACGATCCAATCTTCGCCTGTGATCTGGCCGTAGGTTTAGCTTCGAGTTGTTCCAACGTCTCGACCAAACGTGCGGCATAGGCATCGGCTGCTATTCGAACCCAAGCGGGGGAGACAACAAGAATCCAGAACAGCAGGAACAGCAAAGCTACAATCCCAGCGAGAATAGACTCGCTCTGGACGCCTCTGCCAGTTCTGGCAACGAAATACTCCCAACTGCAACACGTTAGAAACGAAAGAGCGCTCGCCGTAATGCCGACAGGGCGCAGACCCAAGACATTCCGTCTGTATCCGTAGTTCACGTTTTCTTTGAACAGCAAGGAAAACCTTTTTGTGTCTCTGGTATGGGATCGAAGATAGGCACACCAAGCGCTGTACACGGTATCCGCCTTATCTGGTTCGCTACGCTCATCCGCCGCCAAGGGCGCCTTTGTGCCTTTCACCAAAGTTGCGAGCTTCTTGTGATGCCTCGATTTGGTAATGGCATCGATCCGCCCATCGCTGTGCCGCAGGATTGCCACAGAAGGCAATCCACCCCAGCCCGCGATCAAAAAGGATTCCTGCCGTTTACCCGCATCGCGAGCAAGTTGAGTTAGCAAAAAGGCACCTCCGCAGCTGGCTAGTGTAGCGCCCACTGATTCAAGGACTGGCAGCTTTAAAGAAGCTGCCAGTCCTATCGTTAGGGCCAGAGGCACTATGACCAGCAATGCAGGGTAAAGCCTGGCTTTACGGTCGTAGCTGTCCTTAATGAGATCGAGAGTCATCGAGGATCGGTGAGATCGAGGGTTCCGGCATAAAAGTACCCATCGCGCGACTTAGACCAGTCTTCAAGAAAATCGGCTTCGTAGTCGTTGGAGGTGAATACATGTACGGCGTTTGTCTCACATTCGAAAACGATGTCCCCGGCCCAGTTCTGCGTAATGGTGTTGTACCCGGAGTAATAGCAGAGGTGCTGTGACGGTGCCTCGCCCACCACAATGATCCGAGGTGACATTTTCTTGAGCATCGAATCCGGCACTCGTCCGGATTTTCGCCCGTGGTGTGGAGCAAACAAAATATCAACGAGGGGTAGATTTACTTCATCCTCGACGGCTTCCATGAAGGGGGTTTCTAGGTCACCCATCCAGAGAGCAGTTGCGCCATTCTGCACTGAATATTGAACGATTGCCGAAATGTTGTTCGGACAATCTCCGTTAGCCGCTTCCTGCAGAGCCTCTTTATAGTCCGCATTGCTTGGATCGGGCCATAAGATGCTGATTCCTGACTGCTTTCGCACCTCATCGCCTTGATTCATCCACTTTCGTTTGCAACTCTTACTTATATGAAAAGCCTTGGATGAATCCCGGAGCTCGCAATAGCGGTCGAAACTGTCAGTCTGGTCTGGCTTTGTGGCCTTGTTTTTGGTGCAGTAGAAGTTCCGGATCGTAATCCGGTCATCCAGCTGGTCCAGGCCCCGCAGATGGTCGTCATCAGGGTGAGTCGATATGAAGCGAACGATACCTTTGGAGGCATTAAGAGCTGCAATTTCATTGAGAATCTCGTAATCGTCATCATTCAAACAGCAATCGATGAGAGTGAAATTGTCAGAGTTGTGTTCGATGTAGAACATGTCTCCGTTGCCGACGGAGTGCGACTTTATAACGCTCATGCCTGCACCTCCACGTTGCTGGAGTTGGAAGGTGCTGCGTCTGAGCTGGCCGCGTGAGTGATGGCCTTCGTCTCCGCGTCCGTCAACGAGAGTCCAAGCTTATTTTTAATAAAAGCCTTTGTCGCTGCCCGGGCCTGACGGTTGGAAACAACCGAATTAGCCACGATGCAGATGTTCTGCCACTCCGTATTTGCTTTGGAAAAGTCGATATCTGCCAGGCGCGCCAAGCGTTCTTTCCAAGTTGGATCCTTCATCAGATCGGCACCCAACCCTCCCAGAGCTCGCAAAACGGTTGAGTGTGCAGCAATGGTCTCAGACCTTAATTCTTGGGCTGTTGCACGCCCAGACACCACCTTGGTCCACGACGGCATGTGTGATGCCACAACTGACCAGTATTCCGTCAGGAGCTTGGCACTTTCCTCGGTGTCCTTCTCATCGGAATCGCGTAGCAGGTCGTGGTTTGCGTCATACAGTGCGGCCAGGGTAAAGAGCTTCGTCGATTTGGCCTTGAGAGCAGCATCGACCTTCTCCGTGTACTCCTTGAATACCGGCACCTTGTCGAGCGAGAACATGGTCGCGATCGAAATCGGATCCCGTTTGTCGAACAGAACATCGATGGACTTGGAAGTCTTAACAACGTGGCGGTTAAGATCCGTGAACATCTGCTGGACACGGCCCGTGCTTTCCCAAGGAAAAAGCAGCACTGAAATCGTCTGTTCCGCTAGAGCCGGGTTTTTCTTCACTGCATCTACGATTGCCGCACAACGATGCTGTCCGTCGTTGATAGTCAGTTCGTCGCCGAGCCTGATTTGCAGCGTCCCGATGTCCTGTCCATTTTGATACGGCACGAATGTCGGCTCGCTCTTGTAGGAAGCAGTGATGGACGCGAACAGATAATCGTCTTCGTTGTCCAAAATGTAGGACGTGATTGCCGGCACGCGACCCCGGTTGAGGGCGCGCTGCTCGCGTTGCTCCGGGCTCAGCTCGGACCATTGCCGCGCCTCGGGATCAAACCGGAACATGTTTTCGATAGCTTCCAAAGGCATGAGGCAGGCGTAGTAGGTGCGGGTTCCCATCTTCCCGCGCATAGCTGGTACGTGAACTTGCATGTTTTCTCTCCAGGCAGCTCAATTTCCTTGTAGAGCGAAAACGCTCAAAGGGCTTGGCGAGCTGCTGTCAATAATATGACAGCTCCTCCTCTCAAAGTAAAGAGCTCACCGGTAAATATTGTGGAGCTCTATTCAAAAAGAGAAAGAGCTCTCACGATGTAGCTACTTTTGAGGCGCAGCCAATTTTACGAAGAAAGCTGTATTCACTGAAACGTGCGTTTAGGGCCGACCGCCATACTGCTGCGGCTCTGCCCGACAATCGTGTCGGCGCGTGTCAAAGCGCATAGAAGCTGCGGCGTAAGCAGTCTTCTCGATCCCACTCAGACACGAACACCCTTAAGGCGTTTAAAGCGATGAAGTCACCAAGAGGGAGGTTAATGAGCCTGGAAGCGGCGGATGGTAGGTTCCACGGTTCCTGTCCTCGGTGGAAGAGATAGAAAGCAGGTGGACTCCAATCAAACTGATTCGCCAGCTCTTCCAGGCTCGTAGGAAGTTCTCTTGGCCCATCCTCTAAAGAACAGATCAGTGCAGGCACCTTGTCGGGGGCTAGCTCAGTGCAGATCGTTCGAACGGCCTCCAACCCTTTCGTCATTCCTAGAATCCACTGCGTCCTATCTGCCCAAGCTGGGTCGATCTCGTCTATGTGGAGTTCATCGAACCGCTCTATGCCGCCCGTCGTCAGAATGTGCTCAAGCCACATCCGTATTCTGTTCTCCGGATTGCCGGCATAACGACCCACACTGCTTACCTCCCATTCGACCGAAGTGCGACATCCGTGCACTCGAATGCTTACTGACCGCTAGCAATGATCCGTTGACTGAGGCGAACGGTCAATGTGTCCGAAGAACAGCTTCTTCGTACCGCCATAGCCGTTGTATTCACTGAAACGGGCGTTTCAGACGAGTACACTGCCCATAGATGGCCCTTGCAGACTCCCAATTCGTCGCCTACTACCGTGTTTCGACGGAGCGCCAGGGCGAGAGCGGCCTTGGACTCGCTGCACAGCGAGAGGCGGTCAGCCGGTTTCTTGGCTCCGGGCGAAGCTCCACTTCCCTACTTGCTGAGTTCACCGAGGTTGAATCCGGCAAGCGCCACACCAACAGGCCCGAGCTGCTGCGAGCCATCGAGCTGAGCCGCCGACAGAAGGCCACGCTGGTCATCGCCAAGTTGGACCGGCTCGCTCGCAACGTCCACTTCATATCTGGGCTGATGGAGACCGGCGTCGAGTTTGTGGCCGCCGACATGCCGCAGGCCAACCGGCTCACCATTCACATCCTGGCAGCCTTTGCCGAGCATGAGCGCGAGGCCATCTCGCAGCGCACCAAAGGAGCGCTCCAGGCTGCCCGCAAGCGGGGCACCCGGCTGGGCAATCCGCGTTGGTCCGAGTCCATCACCCAAGCGCGACAGATCAAAGACCCCATCCCGCCCGCGCCGCAGCTGATTGAGATGATGCGCCGGCACCGAACCGAGGGCATGACTTTACGGGCCATCGCCGCTCAGCTCAACGGGTTGGGGTTACGGACGCCCAAAGGGTCACAGTGGTATGCCGGAACCGTACGTAAATGCTTGCCATGAGGCTCTTAATGGAGCGAAGCGGTGTCTATATGAGCACCGCTGATCAGTGGAGACCCTTTGTGAAAGCCTGCTGTCTTTTTGTTCTCTCGTTGTTGCTCGCTTTACCGATCTGGTCTCAGACGCAAAGTTCGCAGGTTCAAACTCTAAAGGTTCAGTCGGCGTGGGGTGGACTAGGGCAGCCTGCTCACTCCGAAATATCAATCCAACGGCAGGGTGACTCTTACAAAGCTGGTGGGCGCGCCATTCCGATTGCTGCCTTGTACGCACTTGAGAACGCTATCCAAGCACCAGCTTTAGGGGCTCCTGTGGCTGCGAATCTCGGCGTTTCGGCTGAATGGCTTCATCAATACGGCGATCGGGCCGGAGCGCATACCAGCCGCCTCTACTATAGTGAAGGCCTTCCAGAACAGAAGGCCTTATTTCGAAAGGCGTTTGAAGATCAACAGACGCTTCCGTCCCGTATTGAGCAGGTTTACAAGAGCTTTCATACCGACGACTACCCCCACATGCGTATGCAGCTTGCGCTGCAAGACGGCACCCAGATAACCCTAACCACTGATTCGCAGAATCCTTACATGCTGCCGTGGTGCATCACCTCAAAAGGTAAAGCCCAGAAAACCTATAACGCCGATATCTCTCGAGCGCTTTTCGCGTTACTCCCGCCTAAATTCGATAATCGTGATCGGCTTACAGAGCATGGTCTGGCGGACATGATCGGTGAAAACACTGCCAACGCCGTGGAACAACGCTGGGACCTCTTAGGAGCCCAACATGCTTCTGGAGATGCGTTAGCAGTGTTGAAGAACGCCTACGAAGTGCGCAGCGCAACGGTCGATTCCTACCACGACCTCGCCTTTGGAAAGGCTTGGGATGGAGGAGAACCCCACGAAGAGAACCTTCACGCTACTCTCTGGCGTCATGGATTCCCAGAAGGCTTTACCGTGACGGCCATTCTCCTTCGTCAGAACGGCAACACTGAGGGTGCGAGTGAGCTGCTGAAACGAGCACCGGCCTACGAAGATCTTGTTTTTTCCGTGCCATGGCTAGACGCCTATCTCAAAGCCATCCAAAAGAACGGACTTGGTTGTTCTACGTACATGGAGAATCACTGATTGATAAGCCAATGAAAGTGTTCGCTGCCGACATGAAAGCCATTGGTCGAAATGACCTCATTGAACGGGTCCGCGCTGTGCAACACCAAGCGGCCCTCTTTGAAAGCGGCCACGGAGATACCTGGATTGTCCTCCCCGACAAGACCATCATCATGTGGCGCTGGCAAAGTCTTGACCACATCCTGAAGTGGAAAGTGAACGAGTTCCCTGCCCACGAATGTACGGACTACCGGACAGTGTCAGGTGGATGTGCGGGCGTCGTCATCTCCCCATCTGGACAAATCAAGCCGAGCATCTGAGGATCGAAAACACTCTTCAACGTCCGTAGAAAGAATGTAACAGGCGGCAATCCCTACGGGTCCTCGCCGCTCGCTCGACGGGCTCGGCCACGAACGCACCATGGTGATTGAGGGTTGATAGTGGAGTACTGGCGGTTTTTCATGCATTCAAGGCCGCTCTTTGGACGCCGCAGCAAAGCAAGGAGCCATCGGCAGGAGAGTGTGAGGATGGCCTTTCTTGTCCCGCCAAACTACAAACCGCATGGGATCTACAGGACCAGTCTGCGACTTGGTGGCAATACCAATGATGAGGTCTGGAGTGTCTTGATGCAGGTTCTCGATTAGGGCAACCACCTCGCCGTAAGACACCCGTTCGTCAGCCGCAATCCAGACGCGCTTGATTGCCATGTTCGCCATAATTTCCGAAATTTTCGCGCGAAGACCAGCCTCATCAAAGGGGGAATCGTTGAGCCAGATTTTCCCGGGCGCCAAGTAGCGCACAAGGAGTTGTCTTGCATTCTCTGCACTGCAGGTCACACCTAATGACACCTTGACACCAACGTGCGTGTCTGGGGTCAGACGTACTCCCGGATCGAGCAGAGACAAGAGACAAACTAGACTCGCGATGTGTTCGAAACCCTTCGTCATCTTTGGTTAGACACCACCATCGCTTTGAATGATCCCGCGAAGATCAATGCGCGTTAGCTTGACCGCTGGCCATCTCCAAGGCGATATTCCTCCGAACTAGGGGGGTGCCCAACGTGGTGCAAAGGTCCTAAAACCTTTGACTTTACGCGCTTAGGAGCCTAGGTTCCTAGGTACCTGAGTGCTTTAGGTACCTGAGCACCTAGGCTCCTAGGCGACCCATGATCCTTACCATCACCAGCTACAAGGGGGGCGTCGGCAAGACGACTTCAGCGGTTCATCTGGCCGCCTACCTGCAGACGCTTGCCCCCACGCTCCTACTGGACGGCGACCAAACCAAGAACGCCACGGCCTGGAGCCAGCGCGGCAAGGGCTTTCCCTTTCGCGTCGCCGGCATCGACCAGGCGGCCAAACTCGCCCGCGACTTCGAGCACATCGTGATCGACACCGGACAGCGGCCAAGCTTGGACGACCTCAAGGCCGCCGCCGACGGCTGTGACCTGCTTGTTATCCCAGCAGTGCCGGCCAGTCTGGATACGGACGGGCTGGGACAGACCATACGCGCCCTGCAGCAGATCGGAACCGGGGCTTACCGGGTGCTCCTCACCAAAGTTCCGCCGCCGCCCGAAAAGGAAGCCGCCGAGCTTCGCGAGTTCCTGACCGGGCTTTCTGTCCCAATGTTCCAGGCCGAGGTACCCGAACTGAAGGCGTTCAAGAAGGCGGCCTCGGCAGGCCAGATCGTGAACCAGACCGCAGACCGCAACGCAGCCAGGGCCTGGCAGGCCTATGCCGCCGCGGGTAAGGAGATCCTCTGATGAACCAGTTCGCCGCCGCCTTTGGAGGCATCCAGGAGGCCCGCAAGGAACAGCAGCAGCCCCAGGCTGAAGCTGCGCCCGTGGCAATGAAGCGTAAATCGCCCCACAAGGCTCCCGTACAAGCTCCGGCACACCAAGGGTTAGCCAAGAGCCGGAATCCCGCCTACGAGCCCGTGAAGCTCTTTATGCATACCGAGAAGCGACGCAAAGCAGAGCGGAAGTGGGAGGACGAGGGTGGGCGCGACCTTTCCAGCCTTATCGAGACCCTTTTAACCAAGTACCTAGGTTCCTAGGAACCTAGGTACCCATGCACCTGAAGGGTGGGCAGATCGTGGCCACGCGTAAGAAATCGAAGGCAGACGAACAGCTACGGCTTGATGCCGTGGAGCTGCAGCCGTCCCCTGTAGTCCGCAAGCGCCCAGCAGCGCCATCCCCCATGGACCGGCTGCTGGACGCGGCCATTGAGATTCAGCAGAACCCCGACGCCGTAGAGCGGGCATACATGGCGCGGCAGCTGGTGCAGTGCACGCTCCCGCACAGCGATCCCGGCGACCAATCCGTATGGGTGCGGACCAACGGCCATCTCACCCTCGCCATTCGTCCCAACGTCGATCTGAGGACCCGCAAGCCCTTGTACCCCTACGGTTCCATCCCCCGGCTGCTGCTTTTCTGGATCGTTACCGAGGCCACGCAGAAGAAGAACCGCCGTATCCATCTCGGGAACAGCCTCGACGCCTTCATGCGGGAGATCGGCCTGAACCCGAGGACCGGGGGAGGGAAGCGGGGGGACGCCAAACGCCTGCACGACCAGATGGAACGGTTGTTCCGGTCCACCATCACGTTTGAGGACCGGCGCGAGTGGGGCAAGAGCTACGTGGACATGCAGGTCGCTCCACGCGGGCAGTTCTGGTGGGACCCATCCCGGGCGCACCAGGACAATCTTTGGGAGAGCTGGGTGGAGCTGGGCGAGGACTTTTTTGCCGCCATTACTGCCGCCCCCGTCCCGGTCGATCTGCGAGCCCTGCGCGGCCTGAAGCGGTCGCCCCTTGCCTTGGACCTCTACGCGCTGCTGACCCACACGGCGTTTGCGGCGAGCCGGAAGGGGATCTCTAGGTCGATTCCGTGGGAAGGCCTGCATACGCAGATGGGAGCCGAGTACGCCCTGCTCAGGCAGTTCCGCGCCAAGGTGGTGGCGGCACTCCGGCGCATCCAGACGGTGTACCCGACCCTGAAAGTGGAAACGACGGACGATGCTCTGATCGTGCATCCATCTCGCCCCGCAATCGCCAAAAAAGCGTGATTTTTCACAAACCGCTACGGTGAAACGGTGACGCTTAAAGTGGCTAAGTTTGGACTTTCCTACGGTGAAACGGTGACGCCACTACGGTGAAACGGTGACGCTTTTCACTTGCTATAAGGAAGCCTGTAGTTCTTACCTGTAGTTCTTTATGTCCTGTAGTCGGTAAAACCGGCGATGAGGAAATCAGGAATACTCCCTGCCGATCCCGGTAGCGTTTCACCGTAATCAACAAACATGTTCTGTAATTACAGAATCGCAATTACACTGAGTGCGTGGAGTCAATTCGGTTCGAGTGGGACGACGCAAAGAACGTTGCGAACCAAAGCAAGCATGGGTTGAGCTTCGAGGAAGCCGCCCAGGTCTTCCGCGATCCCTCCCAGGTGTCCCTTCAGGACCGGATCGAAGACGGAGAGGAGCGCTGGCAGACCTTTGGCATGGTCCGAGGGGTGCTGCTGGTCATGGTGGCCCATACCGTTCACGAAGAGGACCAGGCGGAAACGGTGGTTCGGATCATCTCGGCACGGCGCGCTGATCGCAAGGAAAGGCGGTTCTATGAAGACGAAAACGGTTAGCTATACCCTGGACACCCTGCCGCCCCTTACAGAGGCGCAGGAGGCCCATCTGAAGGCGCTGGCGGCACGGCCTGAGAACGAGATCGACTACAGCGACATCCCGGCCTCCACCGAAGACCATCTCCAGCACGCGCGGCGAGGCGTGTTCTACCGGCCCGTGAAGCACCAGATCACCGCCCGCGTCGATGCCGACGTGCTCGATTGGCTTAAAGGTCAGGGCAAGGGTTATCAGTCCCGCATCAACGCCATTCTCCGCCGCGAGATGCTGGCTGCTTCTAAACAGGGGTGAAGGGGACCGGATGTTCGAGCCAAAGGAGACTGGGCCTGCCACAGCCTCACCACTTAATGCGACATGGCTAAGGCTTACAGGCCGCGACAAGTGGCTTCCTGCGATGGCCAGGGTTTACTCCAGCGAATATGCCGATCTCCCCGAACAGGCCAACAGCTCCGTCGGCTACTACACCGTGATCTACAGCTATTCAGCCGAAGGAGAGCTTTACACAGGAAAGTTCGTAGACTTCGGTAGAGCCGATGAAAGTTACTTCAAGCGGGACGACACGGTCGAGATCCGTTACGATCCTCACCATCCGGCAAAGTCCTACTACCCTGAACTTCGAACACAGACCAACTTTCGCTTGGTATGCGCAGCTTTCGGCGCAAGCCTGGCCGTGGTCGTAATGGCGATTGTGTGGTGGACTCACCACGGTCGTCTCTAGCCGATCAAATCGGACCGTCGCCGGAGCTGTGCGGAAAGTGGGCGGCGCGGAGCGGCGTCCAAGGCGGCCATAGGCCGCCGTCTTTTCCATAGCTCAGTTTGTAGGGTTCGCGGCTGCCTCGCGTTCTGTCTGCTGAACGATTACCAGTGTCAGGTCTTCAGAGCCTTGCGGAAGTCGAACCGAAAGGGAAACCAAATCAAGCTCTTCATTTGGGCCTGAGAGTATCTCCACGCCCGTGATGGCCTTGTCGCTCTTCTGAAGACGTGATCGCGTTCCAAGTCCCTCTGTTTGGGGTGGGGTCTCGTACTCCACCACTTCTTTGCTGCGATAGCGAAGCTTGTCTTTTGGGTATGGGCCAGAGGGGAAGTCTGCCGCCGTCTCAATCCCCTCCCCGACCACATTCGCCACGAATGCTTTGTGAGCAGGGAATACACGCGCGATGATCGAGGCGACCTCAAAGCGGCCCGAGGTCCCACCCAGGGAATCTGATATTTGGACTACCGGCCCGGCAAAGCCCTTCCATTTGTCTGAGAACACGATCTTGCTATCTATCAGTTGAGGCGCAACGAACAGTGAACCTCCGTTCGACCCGTACGTGCTGAAGCAATGCCATCCACGGGGAGCCAGAACACCTGAGCCTTCCTCGGCCTGGTAATAGGCGAGTTTGCTGGCCAGCTCAGCCGACAACGGCACGGTCTTTGCTTTTCCATGGGGTGCTTTTCTTGGGCCTACCTGACCGTCAGAAGCACAGCCCACGAACGGGACTGAACTCGTTTGAGCATCGGCATGGGACGTTACTGCAATGCAGTATGCAGAGAGCGCAACCGAAGCAATCACCAGGGACCTGTATGGGCGCAGTCCCATTAGTCCTGCTCCAGATCGCTGCTCGGCTTCTTTACCACCAGCGACAGTCCGTAGAGAGCATTCTTAAGCCGCTCCGGTGAGTCCGCATAGAACTCTTCGAGCAGACCTTTGAACTTGGTAGCTGAGGCTTCCGAAATCTGACACTGATGAATCATGGCCACGCCGACGAGGATCTTGGCGTGGTTGTCGCGGCGCTTCTGTTCGCGGATGTCGAGCGCCCGTAGTCGCCGCTCGGATGACTTGAGAGCCGCGACCTTGGCGGCTGTGGCTTTGCGGATGGCCGCAACCTCGGCAGCGGCAGCGTCGCGGATGGCTTTCTTCTGGGCCTCTAGCTCTTGGATACTCTTCGGATTCGCCTTGGGCATGCGTTCCAGCATACAATCAAACCTTCAGGCAGCGTAAACGGTGTAAACAGCCAATTGCGCGATACCTAGTTTGTTTCACAAACTACGCGCACCTGCGGTGGGCAGAGGCA
>CAXTYH010000059.1:0-12982 GCA_964248405.1 uncultured Bryobacteraceae bacterium | reverse complement strand
AAGTTGAGCGCGATCTGTTCGTGACCCTTCGCATGCAGCTCGCGCCAGAGCTGCAGGAGGAGCCGGGACATCGGTTTTCGCACGACCTGCAAGCGTTCAACTTGAGCATGGTGCGCCGGACAGAGGGTGATCATCAGGTGGAGCTTGGAAACGCCGGGAACGCGGTGGTGCACGCAGGGAGGCTGACCTGCGCACAGACGATCAATCTCCGGCAGCTCCGCGCACACGCGGCATAGATACCCATCACGCTCCAGCACCTTCTCGCGAAGACCGCCGAAGTGTTCGTCATCCTGACGCTTTAGCGTGTAGCAGGTCGCACAGAGGCCACGAGCAATCAACGGGCTTCTTCCGCATGGACAGTGCATCGCACGTTGATCGGGCCGCTTGCGTCGCTTCATCGTTTCGCTCCCGCTCGCTGTTTCAGAAAAAGCATCTGGCTCCCACGCACGACGCCGTTGCTCACTGCCTCAGCGAAGCCCAGCTCGATCAAGCGCGCCAGCGGAGCGGCAAAGCCTCCCGACTTGGCATTGCTGTACCCGGCTTTCTCGGCCAGCTCGACACGGCGCAGCGTTTCAGGATAGGACGCGATGAGCAACGTCAAGAGCTTGCGTTCCCCTTCGCCCAGAAGAGCAAAGATCCGATCCTGCAGTTCTTTTGTCGTCGCCGGCCGAGCCGGTTTATTGGCAGCATGGCGTCCTGCGGCGGTCAGTCCAGCTCGCCCGCCGGCCGCTTCCATCATGCCTTTGCGAACCAGGGCCGCGGCGGGTCCGGCAAAGCCTCCGCTCTTTGGATTGGAGTAACCGGCAAAGGCAGAAAGCTGCGACTTGGACGGTGTTTCCACGCCCACCGCCTCAAGACTTGCCAGGGCATCCAGCACCTTTTGCTCGGAGCTGGTAAGCCCGTCGTTGGTTGACGCCGCAACTGCAGGCGAGATTGCCCCCGGTGACAGCGATGTTGGCTTTCCCTGTTTAACGTGCTCCCTTGTCCGTTTTCTGGGAGGTGTCCCCGATACAGCCATCAGGGAAACGGCCGGAACAGGAGGTGCGACCGACGGCTGCGTTGGGATCTTCGTTGCTGCTCCTCTGACAACGGCAGCGCTTCCGTTTTCAAACCTCCCCACGAGGCCGCGTAACGTAGCAACGAGCTCGTGCTTGGCATCCTCCGCATCGCGGAGTTTAGCTTCGAGACCTTCTACGCGTTCAGCAAGGGGTCTCAAGCGACTGACTTCAGACCGAAGCTCCGCGAGTTCCGGCCCGGTGTCAATCCGGTTATTGCTCTTCCCTGCCCTTTGGAGCTCCGCGATGCGTTTCAGCAGAAACTCGGGCGAGGTTTCCAGAGTGCGCTTTGCCGATTCCGCAATCCCTCTGCCGAGCCGCTCGATATCGACCGTGGCCAGCACCTTCGGTTCGGCCTTTCGTTCCCCAGGCGCCGGAGTCGCCCCCGAGTTAAAGGTTTGCCGCGCTCTGACTTCGATCCGCTCCCCAATGCCGAGTGAGGCCGAGCACACAAATGCCGTGCCGACCGGCAGGGACGGCAAAGCGTCACCGACCTCACGCGCAAACTCCGGGCTGACTTCGCTCTTGATCCAGTCCGTCGCCGCCGCGATGTCGAGCGGATGACTCATGCGCAGGACGGTGAGGATGTCCACTTGACTAAGGACCTTCTTGTTGATGTCGGCTGGGCGCTGCGAGATCATCGTGACCCCGACGCCGCGGATGCCGCCTTGTTTCACCAGGCGGCTCACGGTTCCCAGACAGAGCTTCTGCTGTTTGCTTTCGATCATCTGCGGAGCGAAAGTGTCCGCCTCATCTATATAGAGGTGCAGGGCGGTGCGGTTGATACGCAGCAGCTCACTGGCGAAGTCCGACGTGAAGCGAATCTGATCGTCGGTCAGCATAAGGCCGACATCGAAGATCGCCGAGAAGCCATGCTCCACCAGGGCGCGGGCCAGCATCCGGCCCGCGTGAGGTTCGAGCGGCACATCCGCGTAATCGCCGCCGAACACGACAACAGGAAAACCCGGACCGTCGCCCGTCGCCGAGGACCGCAAGCCCCACCACGCGCCAGTTGGATCGATGGCCGCGATCTGCTGTTTGTGACGCAGCAGTTCCTCCGCTTGCACGGATGCGGTGTAGCTCTTCCCGCTGCGCTTTCGGGCGAGGATCGCCTGTGTCGAGGTAACCAGTTCGAGAGGGAGGGAGAAGCCGTCCTTTCCGATCGTAAGCGGCATCACTTCCCTTCCCCTTGACGATGGATCGCCCAAATGCGCTTGACCTGACTGGGACTGGCCCCACTCAGCTTGGCGGTGCGTTCGATGGTCTGGCCGGCTGACCGAAGCGCCACGATGTTTTGATGGGTGGCCACGTCGGGTGCCCGGCCCGCGTACTTGCCCGCGGCTTTCGCCAGTTCGACACCTTGCCGCTGCCGCTCGCGTCGCGTCTCGTAGTCCTCCCGCGCCATCTGCAAGGCCAGCTTGAGCAGGAGCTCCTGAACAGACTCCAAAACGATCTTAGCCACCCCGCCCGCTCCGGCCGCAAGTTCGGACAGGTCGACCAGGCCAGGAATCGCCAGCTTCGCGCCCTTCGCACGGATCGAATCGACCAGCTTCTCCGCTTCCGGCAGTGGAAGCCGGCTGATGCGATCGATCTTTTCCGCGACCACCACCTCACCCGGTTGCAGATCCCCGATCATCCGCTGCAGCTCCGGCCGATCAACGCGAGCGCCCGAAGCCTTCTCGCGGTAAACGCCGGCCACGTAGTAGCCAGCCAGCCGCGCGCTTTCCTCGACACCGGCTTGACGCGCGAGGTCCTGCTCCTCCGTGCTGACGCGGAGATAAATGCGGGCGACTTTGAGTGGAGCTTTAGCCAAGTTGAGTACACATCACTTGGCCTACTCTAAACTATGTGGCCAAGAAGCACGAATGGCAGAGCTATTTGGCTAGCGGCTACTTGGCCATTCATCTTGGCTACGGCTCTGCAAAAGTGTCTGTCGGGTCTGATACCCTACTCGTCCTTCCATCGCAAAAACGAGAACCAATCCTAGAGCAACAGAAAATGTCTCTTCGCTAGGTGATCTCTTCTGGAAGCCCGTACCGAAAAATCTCGATCTCTCCATCGAGGTCCTCCAAAAAGATTTCGAGCACCTGATTGATTAACTCGCCCTCTTCGCCAATCTCATCAAGGGCGACAGCAAACAACTCACATTGCAGCTCGGCATCCATCTCAAGCGGACCGTTGATGCAGATAAGTCCGGCATGAAGCGAAACGTCCGCATACTGCCCCTTTGTGCCGGGCCTCTTTTCCGGGCCACGAAAATCCACACTGTTCCGTGTGACAAAGGTCCAGTCACCATCCAAGATGAAGCTCTTCAGTTCCCAATCCTTCCATCCTGCTTTGCCCAGCCAGACTACATGGGAGCTTTCACCATGTCCCTTCCCCAGAGCCACTGCTACCAGGTCAGGGCTCAGGCATTCATCAATCAGCAATTTCATGGGCGTCACTCTCCTACAGAGGACTTCCGAAGCTGCTTTCTGGCCACAAGGATCCGGGCGCCTTTTGGCGGTGATAATCTACGAGGCCTTCCTCGTGGGGGGACCGCCTTCGCATAAATCGCCGCGAGATCCACCTGCCGTTCATCCAGGCTCGGATAGGTTTGTAGGAGGCTTTCTTTTGACGTGCCAGCATTCAATGCTGCCGCCACGTGATGAACCGGAACACGGGTACCCCTAATTACCGGCGTGCCACTCAGAATCTCTTCGTCCTCAACCACAAGCTCGCGAGCCGCTTCCAAATCGCATAGCCGCTGATTGACAGACCGCCATAGCGAGTCGAAATGGATTGTCAGAAAATCGTCCTCAATCGACCAATGCTGCCAACCGTCCCAGGTGGGGCTATGGACCAGCTTATTCCGGATCATTCGTAACCGTGCGTCTGCAGTCAGCCGGTCTGCTGTCGAGAAGTAAAAGGCAATTAGAAGGCAGGCGTCGGTACGGAATCGGCGCATCTTTTCTGCACTGTAAAGGCTGGCAGGAAGAATATGCTCGTCCACTACGCGATTGATGTCACGGACAGAAACGCCGGCCGCAACCGCAGTCTCAGCAGTGGTCAATGTTTCCAGGGCATGGCTCACGTGCTGACCTCTGAATAATAGTAAATCATCCGATTCGGCGGATGCTTTTATTAGCATTCCGCTCGCTGAAGTACATACTGCTTCTTCAGCAGCCCGTTTCTGGCTTTGGTTCAGTAGACTTTAGGTTGTCTCCTCAACCGGGGGGGGGGGACAGATGCGAGATTGGCAAAAGAATGCGGGCAAGTACGTCGTCCGCTCAAGCTCGGCGACGAGAAAAGCAGATCAAGGTTCGCCCGTCCGTTATGACGGCAGTGCGACGCACTAACGCGCTGCTCTGCTGTGTGACAAGCAAAGCGTAGCAAGATAAGGCTCACTTGTTTGTACCCAAGGAAAAAGAAATCTTGCAAACAAGATCGCGTTCATGCAGGATTGCAAGCGTACTGTTTATCTTGGAAAGCAGAAATCTTGCAAACAATCATCATCAACTCGCAGAAGGGCGGCAGCGGCAAGACTATGCTATCCGCCCATTTGGCGACACAGGCCGAGCGGGAGAACGACGGCCCGGCTTATATCATCGACACCGACCCGCAAGGCACCTTAACCAAATGGCACAGCCTACGTGAGGCGGAGACCCCACAGCGCGTTGAACCGCCTCTGGCCGCCGTAGCCCAGGCACTTGAGAAGCTACAGGCGCGGGGAGCGTCATATTGCTTCATTGACACCGCGCCCAGCCGTGAGGCGGATGTGTTGTCCCTCCTCAAGCTGGCCGATCTGGTGATTGTGCCGGTGCAGCCCAGCCCTTCTGATATCTGGTCAGCCGCCGCCACCTTTCAGCTTCTTAAGGCGGAAGGCATCCCTTTCGTGTTCGTCATGATGCGCACCAAGCCGAACGCAGGTATAACCGCGCAATCCATGGCGCTTCTCTCGAAATATGGACAAGTGACCGCAACGTTGGTCGCCGACCGGACAGCATATGCCGCCGCAATGACGGATGGCAGAACCGCCCAAGAGCTTGCAGCGAAAGGCCCCGCGGCTCTCGAAATGGCCGCGTTATGGAAAAACATCAAGGAAGTTATTCCCGCCAACTCCCAGCAGAAAGGATCACCCCGTCATGGCTAAAGCTGCAGACCTCGATATCGACCTAACCGCCGCCATGCACCAAACGCCAGCAGCGACAGCGCCGCGCAGCACCAAGGACAAGAGAAGGGAGGCACAACCCCTAAAATACGGAACGGCCGTCAACTTCCGGTGGCCCGCTGAGGAGGTAAAGGCGTTGAAACATGCCGCTACAGACGCTGAAATGACGATGCAAGATTACTTGCTCTCTTGCTTTCATGCTTTCTTGCAAACCAGCAGAAAGTAATAACTGGAGTGTCGGCAACTGTAAATCCTCCCCAACCAGGGGGCGAGTGATCTACAAATCCCGCAGAGGAGGTGGGTTCGATGGATAACGTACCCCAACACGGCACAGTGGAAGGGCAAAAGACCCCAACAACGGGCAAAGCCAAAAAGGTACGGGAGCTGGACACGCCCGAGAAGAAAGCCCTACGAGCTGCCCGAAAGTCTAAAGCGAAGTACGCGCAGTCGCACGACATTCTGACGAACCCGCCGGACAAGAACTCTAACGGCAAGGTAATTGCTTATACTCCATACTTCACAACACAGTTTGGCTTACCGCATAGCCCTGTAGAAGGCGAAAAGTGGGTTCGCAAAGACGGCAACCGCACGCTTCGCATCACCGCCGACAGCCGCTATGGAGTACCTTACGGGAGCATCCCGCGATTGCTGATAGCGTGGGTGGCGACGTGGCAAGTCCGCCATCCCAGCGCAACCGTCATTGAACTAGGCAAGAACCTATCGTCGTTTCTCGAAGATGAGTTGCACCTTCCCAGAACCGGCAAATACATCCGCAATGTCAAGGAACAGCTCATCGCTCTGTTCACGTCGAAGATCTCCGTTACCGTTGAAGACGACGTGCCGGATCACTTTGGGTACAAGAGCGCACAACTCGCGGATGAAATCGAGCTGTGGGGCCACACTGAGAAACAGGACGCCCTTTGGGGCTCCTATATAGCCCTTACCCCGAAGTTTCGAGAATACCTGCTGGCGAATCCAGTGCCGATCGACACCCGCGCTTTTCCGATTCTTAGCGGCTCACCGCTGGCGATCGACTACTATCTGTGGTTTGCCAGGACAATGTTTAGCCTCAGGAAATCACGTCTTGTCACATGGGCTGAGCTGCACGGCCAATTCGGTTCTGCATACGACTTCACTGACAAACGAGGAAGGCACAACTTTCGTTCCGAGTCCAAGAAGCAGATCGAGACGCGCGTCCTGATTGCCTACCCCATGCTGCGAATTAGCTTTGACCCGAAAGGGAAGGGGATCATGCTGCACCCTTCACCGACGCCGGTTCCGGCAACAGCGAAAAAGACGATTTTGCCGTCTTAGTTTGCGTACTTCTACCGGACCTAGACCCAGATCAAAGACAGCATGAGTCTGGGCTGCGACGCCAAATCCGCGTACTTTTACCGGACCATTTCCAGCGGACTTGTAGACGCATTCTCAGTCCAGAACTGCGTACTTTTACCGGACCAAGATTCCTCATGCCAGGCTGCGTACTTTTACCGGACCTGCTCAGCTTACATTTCGGTCAAGCTTTTCCACAGTCGGACCTGTGAAGAATTGCTCTCACTGCGTACTTCTGCCGGACCGTAAGGGCTTAAATTCGCGTACATTTACCGGACCCTGCGCGTACATTTACCGGACTTCCACAGGCAATTCGCGTACTTCTACCGGACTGAAGTGATTGTAACTATTTCAAAATCAATAGGATACGCACGCTAGTAGTAAAGACTTCCTGTAAGTCTCTTTAATAGAAATAATCAACTTCACCGATAGTTCTCTTAATGCAAAACAGGAAATTATTAGCCGAAACCTAAAAACAACCGCAAAAACAACAACAAAAAGCAAAAGCTTTCCCAAATAAGGGTTGGGGTTGGCGAGGGTTGGGGCTAACGACTGAAGGTGTCGACAATCGAGCGGAAAGGCAGGCAAGAGCCGCCGTAAGGGTCTGGGTGGCACCTCGCCATCTCAAAACCCGTACAAACCCCTCCTGCACGGCTTGGGCGAGGTCCGCAGGACCGAGAACGAACAAATCGAGCACGAGATCAGTCCATCCTCCATCCCGGACTCGGCGAAGATCGTTTCGGCCAGCTCCGCGTCAAGGCTGCCTTCGGCCCCGGTTTACACCGGCGCTGCGCGGCCCTGACCCGAAGCTCTCAGGCCGAAACGCAATGCCCTGTCATTCCGGGGATGTAGGGGAGAAAGGAACAACCCAAATGCGAACCGTTTTCATCCGCCACGGACAGAGCCCCGGCCAGCGCCAATGCCGAGCTGGTGGAGCTTGCCTTCGACGGTAGGGTATGGCGACACCTTCCAGCCAGCGTCTCTATCGCGTGAGTTCGACGACGGTTGGAGGGTTGGCCAGGGCGCGAGCGTTATCGACCACCGCGCAGTTGACCAGGGTCATTCCACTCCAGGCAGATTCCCGGCCATAGCCGCCGTGAACATGCCCGAAGACATGGAGCCGGGGCTTGATCCTGAGTACGGCCCCGAGCAGGTACTGACAGCCAGCGTGTTTGGCCATGATGTGCGGTTTGTCGAGCGTGCCGTAGGGAGGCTCGTGGGTGATGAGCACATCCGTGTCGTCCGGGATGAGATCCCAGTGCTTGCGGATCTTGACCAGCCGCTTCCGTGCAAAAGCCCAATCTCCGCCGACCGAGTTGACCGGCGATCCCCAGAAGTTCACCCCTTCGAGGGTGACTCCGGAATCCTGAAGGTAGACGGCTTCGGTCAGGTGAGCGCGGGCCAGTTTCGGTTTGCGGTCGAAGAGCAGATCGTGATTGCCGGCGATGACCAGCTTGTGCCGGAAGGAAAGGGTACGGAGCCAGGCATTGAAGTCGTCGATCTTCTCAACCGAGTCTCCGTCGAAGTCGCCGGGAGGCAGAGTCAGTTGGCGATGGAGGCGTGGGTGTCGCCGATGCAGACCAGACGCAGGGGATTTTTCTTGGCTTCAGCTTGGCTGGCGGGTTCAGTCTTGTTCGGCATCGCGTTAGGAGGTGAACTACGAAAGATCCCAGACTTCCACGGTAAGGAGCTTGTCGGGCGGGCAAGCGGCAATCTTTTCGGGATGGGTCTCGACACTCCAGTTCTCGCTGCCAGAGATGAGCCGGGAAGTATCGTTCCATTCGTCGTAGGCCCAGATGTCGGTTCCAGGAGTGAATGGAGTTCCCTCGGACAATAGCGGCAGAAGACGATGGGCCGGCACAATATACCGGTTCGGATAGCCACCCTTAAGTTGGTGAACCTGAGCGATCCCTCCGTCGATCCATTGATGTAGCCATTTCGTTCCGTAGACACCTGTCTCCCAACTGGCAAGAACCGCTGCCGTACGTTGAGTGTCCGCATCCCGTTCTTCTGGAGTTTGAGTACTTACGATAACCGACCAACCAAGCATGTTGTCCCTTTCAGTCCTGTTCCGTATCGTTTTCCGGCTTCTTGACCTTGAGAGTAAGCCCATACTGAGCGGCCTTGAGACGTTCCGGGGAATCGGCATAGAAGTCTTCGAGCAAGCCCTTGAACTTGGCAGCCGAGGCGTCTGAAGTTTGGCACTGGTGGATAATGGCCACCCCGAGCACGATCTTGGCATGGTTCTCCCGCTTCTTTTGGTCACGAATGCTTTCGGCCCGGATACGCCGCTCGTTCGATTTTAGGGCTGCTATTCTGTCGGCAGCATTTTTACGGGCGGCTGCGATCTCAGCTTGAGCGGCTTCCTTGATGGCTTTCTTCTGCGCTTCGAGTTCTTCGATAGTGCGGGGCTTGGCGGGCGGCATAATTCAGCATACAATCTATAGCGAGCACCAGCAGGGCAAATAAATACAAAATGTACCAAGTGCGCGATACCCCGTTTGTTTCACAAACGGCGCGCACCTGCGGTGAGCCGAGACACCAGCAACAGCAAAGACAACAACAACCGCTGCGACAACTGCAACCGCAGCAGCAGAAACAACCGCAACGGCCAGCCGCAAGAGCAAAGGAAAATAAAACCTTGGCCATCGTGCACGTCGCCTTCAAGTCGTCGAGCCAGGCGCCGCCCGCAGCGGCGCACGCGCAGTACATTGCGCGGGATGGCCAGTACGAGCGGCGCGGCGGCGTCGAGCTGGTCGAATCCGGCAACATGCCGGAGTTCGCCCAGGCCGATCCATATGCGTTCTGGGCGGCAGCGGATGCTCACGAACGCGCCAATGGCCGCACCTACACGGAGCTGCAAATCGCCTTGCCGCGTGAGCTTGTTCCGGCCGAGCGTCAGGAACTGGCGCGGGAGGCGACCCGCGAGCTGCTGGGCGACCGTTTCGCGTACACGCTGGCCGTCCATGTTCCGCTGGCCAAGGACAATATCGATCAGCCGCACATGCATCTGATGTTCTCCGAGCGGATCGTCGATGAGCGGACACGGCTCATTCCCCAAGAGCAGTTCTTCAAACGGAACGGGGCGAAGAAGGATCGCGATACCTGGCACGGCAAGGACAAGCCGGAGGAGGTTCGGGAGAAGTGGGTTGCGATGATGAACGGCGCGATGGAACGGGCTGGGATCGAGCAGCATATGGATGCGCGTTCCTGGGCTGGGCAGGGACGTGAGGATCTGGCGGCTCTCGTAGAGCCGAAGATGCTTGGCGGAGATGAAAAAGAAGCCAGGGAGTTGCGAGGAAAGGTGGACGAGCTTCGCCGGCAGCGGGAGGAGTTGCCGGCTCCGTATCTAAGCCAGGAGGCAGCCGCCGAGCAGATCGAAAAGCGAGCCGAGGCCGAGGTCCAGCGGATCGAGAAAGAACGCGACGAGCAGCTCGGCATCCTGGACAAGTTGATCGAGAAGGCACGGGAGCTGGCGGCTGAGGTGAAGGAGCGGACCGTGGCCGCTGCCCAGGATTTCGTTGGGCGGATGGAGTCGTTCTTTGGAAGCGGCGAGCGGGGTAACGCAGCCGAACCCGAGCTTGCCCAGGAGCAGGCCAGTCCGCCCCCCCTCTCCACCGAGGGGCTGATGGAGCAGAAGTTGGCCGCACTCGACCGACACATGGCGCTGCAGGAAACCATGGACGCCAAGCTTGCCGCGCTCGACAAGCGAATGGAAGCCGAAGCCAAGGCACAGCAGGAAAAGGAACGGAGCCGAGAGCGGGAGCTTTCCGAGCGGCAGGTTCTTTCCAAGGGTATCGAGAGGTAGCGTTCAGGAGACATGATGGCAGACGACGCGGTAGCACTCTATGGGCTGGCGAAGAAGCAACTTGAATCCATGAACGGGCGCGAAGCGGAGCTGCAGAGGGCCACGGCCGCGCTTCAGGCCGCCGTAGCCGAGTTGAAGGGTCTCCCCTTTACGCTCGGCAAGCAGACCAGCCAGTATATCGGCATGGGGGTACGGGAAGCCATTCAGCAGGACTTCGATACGCCCATCAAGGAGTCGTTTCAAGGCCCGATCGCAAACCTCGAGCGGGCGACGAGGGAAGCCAGGAGCGTCATGACGGAAGTCAGCCAGGCGACCCGCTTCCATGCCGTGAGCTGGTGGGGTTCAGTCCTGGGTCTGGGAATCCTGCTCGGAGCGCTCGGCTATCACCTTCTGGAGATACGGAAATTCGACGAGATCCAGACCCAGCTCAATACCATCCAGCAGCAGATCGCGCCGGCAACACCAGCCCAGAATGCAAAGCCTCTACCTGCCGGTTCAACGAAAGGGCGTCATGGACATCCGGTAGCCCCGTCAATTGCCCCATAGCCTGAAGCCAGCCTATGGATTTGACGCTCGCCAAAAGCGCGAGCTTGGAACGCGGATTGGGCCCGCGTCCCACAAACCCACAGCCTCGGCGAGCGATAGGTAAATTCTTAGCCCTCTGTCTCAGACAGTTCCCACACACCAACTTGAGCTGCTGTGCAGCTCCCATTCTGGGGTGACGTGTCACCCTACTCCCGGTGCAGAGCACCGCGTACTTTCTCCCGGTCGCCACGGCTCCGGATGGAAGCCCCAGACGCAGCAAGGCCGCCTCCGAAGAGACGGCCTTTCACGGATTCCCGGTTGGAAGCTAGACCTCCATCTTCCCCAGGTTGCGACGATACACCCGCGAGTTGATCGCTACGCCAGCACAGATGACGAGCGGAAGCAGCAGGAACATAGACAGCAGCACCAGATACTTGCCGAACGATTCCCAGTGGCTATGAAGCACATGCCCTTTCAAGAACGGGTACACGGCTGCGCAGCTCAGGGCGAACGCAACTCCGGCATATAAGGCTCTTCTATCCCAGAGGCCGACGAGCCGCTGTGCTTGTTGTATCGCGGCTTCGATTGACTCCTTAGTATCCGGTTCTTCAGTGGTATCGAAGATCATTCCTGCTGACCCCTCATGATTCCGTTTAGCAGCATTTTGTTCCGGGCTCATTGTGGTAACGGCTGCTGATTTGGGTCGAAGTGGATCGTTACGGTCACATGCTCGTTCGGGTGGGGGTTGGAGGGTGGCGACGAGAACAACCAGTCGAAGAGCGAAAAGCCTCCGTTGGTTCCATGCGTACCAGCCGATGAAGCTACACCTGCACGAACTGTTTGACTCACGATGGCTCGGTTACGAGCCGCCATCCGCGAGTTGTAGACAGAGGTTCTGGCTTGATGACGAGGGTCGGGACGGATTGGATCATCAGGCACATGGATAACATCTCCAGCCAGATGTCCAGCACCGCCTCCCACGAACCCGGCGACAGCATCCTGGGACACCTCTGAAGCTGAGAGCACATCGTTTGCACTATCGCCCTGAGCAGCCCGAGTGACTACACCCCCCACGATGTTCGCGGTTCCTCCAGCAGCGATGTCACCGACAACTGCGCTTTCCACGAGTGAAGCTCCTCCGGTCGCAACAGCTAAAGCTCCGGCGACCGCACCGCCAAGCGCATTCGCGCCCACTTCTCGATAGTTCACAGCAGAGAGATCCCCACCGTTGTTGTAAAGCTGTTTGCCGAGATCAAAGCCTCCTTCTGCAACTGCTCCTACTGCAGCACCGATGCACCAAGGACAACGACCATCAGGGTCCCTTGCATAGAGCGGTCGGTTCAAGACGTAGCTGTACTTATTCCACGACTGTGGCAGCTCCAAGATGACGCTGTTTGCGGAGTAATCCGGGCTCATCCATCGCCCCATGCTCGATCCGTAGTACCTGGCCCCGAAGTAATCGAGACCTGATTCTTGATCTCGTTCTTTGCCGGTGAATTTGTAATGGGTTGAGGCGCCGTCGTTCTGGGGCAGCAAGGCATTGGAAGTGCCGCCATTGAGGATCTCCTGGCCGAAGGGAGTAAAGGTACCCTGCCAGAGGATCGTTCCCGTTCCCGACAGTTCCACCTGCGTGGAGCCGACCTGATCGGCGACATAGAAATCAGTGCTGGCCGGGAAATACGCCGTATTGGTGGCTTTGGCGATCTTCTGCCCGTTGGCGTAGATGTAGTCCGTTTCCGTGCCGTCGCTGTACTGCTCGGCGACCGGCTGGCCATTGATGTAAATGTAATCCGTCCATCCCGCAGAGGTTGTCTTGCCCGTGCGCTGCCCCTCGTTGTAGGCATAGGTGGCCGTGGTGCTGCCGCCGATACCGGTGATCTCGCCTTCCGCATCGTAGGTATACTGCCGCACCGGATCCGCCTGCAGGCGACCGTTTGCGTCGTACACCAGGCTGCTGGCGCCCTGACAGTTCGGGTCGCTCGTCAGCAACAGCCGGTTGGTGCTCGCGTTGATGCAGTAGCCGGGGGGCTGCGGCTGCACCTGATCGTTTAGCTGCATGTTGCCGAACGAGTCGTAACGGTAGATGTGGTTGTAGGCTCCGTCGTTGCGCAT
>CAXTYH010000058.1:0-13293 GCA_964248405.1 uncultured Bryobacteraceae bacterium | reverse complement strand
GGTAGGTGCACAGGGGCCGTGCAATTCAGGCAGGTCTTTTCACGCATGATAATGTCCTTTATCATGGAGGAATGCCGCAGAGCGTCGATCATGTTCATCATTACCCACCCGAGCTGCTAAACCAGCGCTGTGTCCTGACCGACTTGCAGGAGATCGTTGCTCTCCTTGAGCGCGAAGGCGAGTTGAGCGACTTGCTGCAAACGAAGATAGTGGCTGCCCAGGCGGACAAGAACCCCTATTTAAAGGTGCTGGCCTGATGTCAGAACTCGTTCTGCTCCATGGCTCCCTGCCCTCAATCTTTACGGCGCGTCCTGAGGCTCGGACGCGGATGCGCGACTTCTTCAGCTCTCACATCCGCAACCCGAACACCCGCCGTGCGTATATGGAAGCCGTCCGGCAGTTCTCCGCCTTCTGTGCCGAGCACAGCATCGTGGACCTCGCCCAGGTCGAGCCGGTCCACATCGCGGCATTTATCGAGCTGCAGCTGAAAACGCAATCTAAGCCCACGGTAAAGGTCCGACTGGCCGCTCTGCGGATGCTCTTTGATTGGATGGTGGTCGGCCAAGTCGTTCCCATAAATCCGGCTCATGCCGTCCGAGGCCCCAAGCACTCCCAGCGGAGGGGCAAAACGCCGGTACTACAAGCTGACGAAGCCCGTACCCTTCTCGACTCTATCGATGCCACTTCCCTGCCCGGCCTACGCGACCGCGCCTTGATCGGTTTGATGATTTACACCTTTGCCCGCGTCGGTGCGACGGTCTCGATGCGGGTCGAAGACTTCTATGTACAAGGGCGCCGGGGGTGGGTGCGGCTCCATGAGAAGGGCGGCAAGGAACACGAAATGCCCACTCACCATAATCTTGACCGTTACCTGGAGGAATATATCGCCGCCGCCGGCATCGGAGAGGACCGTAAAGGGCCGCTCTTCCGAACAACTAGGGGTCGTTCCGGCGAGTTGACCGGCAATTACCTGCTCCAGTCCGATGTGTGGCGCATGATCCGCCGGCGAGCACTTGCGGCCGGCATTAAGACCGAGATCGGATGCCATACCTTCCGGGCGACCGGGATCACTGCCTACCTCAAGAACGGCGGTCGCCTGGAGATCGCGCAGCAAATGGCAGCCCACGAATCCGCACGAACGACAGGGCTTTACGACCGCAGGAGCGACGAGGTTTCCCTTGATGAAGTGGAGCGGATTTGTATATGAACCTCCCATGACCGCATCAGGGACGAGCGAGGAAATCCTAAATGAGTGCTGAAGCGGCAGGAGTTTTCAGTCCCTATGTACCTGAGGGATATGTGGATCAACCGCGCAAGATCCTTTATATCGGCAAAGCAACAGATGGCCCCTTCACCGAAGACGACGCTGACAAGCAGGCTTTCGAGCACAAAAAGTCACACTTTTGGAGTTTTGCCGATGAGGTCAGCGCGTTAGCAGACCGGAACGTGCAAGGGCGCAACAACCTGGTGTGGAGCAACATCTTTAAACAGGGCGTGAAGCGAGGTAATCCGACAGGTGCAGAGGCCGAGGTTCAACGTGCAAAAGCGTCACAAGACCTGCGGTACGAAGTGGAGAAGTACAAGCCAGATTTGATTGTGCTTGTGACCGTCGGCTATGAGGAAGAGGTGGTCAAAGCAGCTTTCTCCATAAGCGATGGAAAGAGCGACGACGACTCAGACGGAATGCTCCATGAGGACAGTTTCGAGGGCTTGCTATCAGTCTGGTGGAGACGACCTTATGCAGGGGTGCCGGCACTTGTTTGGATGAACCATCCACAAGGCAAATTGCGGGAGTATAAAGACGCCGCCTTAAAGCGAATTGCCCTATTGATGGGCTGCTAGCGTCTGTACGAAGCATGGTTTCAACGTCCGTAGAAAGAATGTAACAGGGCCAGCAATCGACAGAATCCGGCTATGGTCTTTTCGTTCACTCAGAATCGATAAGCTGATACACCGTTAATTTTGAGCCTGCCTCGACTGAGACAAGGAAGTCTTTTCCAGCCACCGCTGCCAGTCTGATGTAGGGAGATGAATGGGTAAGGTCCAGTTCGCCTACTTCAGTGTGGGTCTTCACTGAAAAGAGGACTGCGCTGGATCTCGTTTGGACCCAACCACCGAGCAATCCATCATGTCCCTCGGTTCTTACCCCCAAGCCGAAGCGATTGTCTGTCGTGAATCTATCCGGCTGAGGGCAATACTCAGCCTTTGTGTCTTTGCAGATGAATCCAGACGCAGTTGGAACAGACGCTGCCTGATTCAGATACTCCTCAAGGGGTACCGCCCCTAGATCTTGCCTACAGGCGTCTACAGTCTTCGGAATGGCGTGCTCTTTGCTGGAGCCACTTTTGACCATCGCGTATGTGCATTTCTGCCCCACTTCGAGAGACGGCACAGCGAGTTGAACGAACTCCCCATGAGGGGAGTCTCCGAAGACGCTGCTGCTCACCAGGATGCGCCCTTCTCTATCCATCGTTAGGGATTGAAACTCAAGTAAATCAAGGCTTTTAGTGTCAATTCTCTTTACAGTCTTAAACGTGGCGAGATCGACCACTGTAATGATGTTGTTCGTTCGAGATTTGCCTACAGCCTTTCCGTTTACCCGCTTGAGCCAATAAGCGCTTCCGACGCAGACTGCATGAGCACCATCAGGAGTGACATACACCTTCACTGTCAGTTCTTCAAGGTCGTGCTGGTCATGAGAGGAAAAGTAATCGGCCAGTTGCAGATGATCGATTGCAGGTTTACCCGTATCCCATTTCTGTATCCGAAACAGTTCCCAGGCTCCTGTTCGGCGGGGGGAAAAAATCAACAGATCACCTTGCGCTGTAAATGCCAATGCCTGCTGTCCAAAACGTCCATATAGATCGCCAAGCGTCCATGAAGGCTGCTTCTGAGCGAATGAGAACTGCTCCACTTGACGCACTTCAGCCCGCGAGCTTACGGGGACCAATAGGCAGAGGATCAGGACGGCTCTGCTCGCCTTCGTGCCTAATCGCGTTATGAACATTGAACGAGTTTACTTAGATGGTGTTGAATCGACCGGTTGAACTCGCACGGAGTTTATCGCCGACTTCAATTCCGCGCCGTCGAGGCTGTGGGTTTGTGGGACGAGCGTTATGTGCTCGTTCCAAGCTCGAAGAGCGGCAAATCCATAGCCTGTCTCAGGGATGCCTACTTTGCGAGCGTCATGCGGCTTTGAAGATGTTGACCGTAACGCCGTAAAAGCGTAACGTCGCTCTATCGCAATACCTCATCACCGTAAAGGCAGCGATATGCCAGTAGTTGCAGTTCTCAACCAAAAAGGCGGAGTGGGAAAGACCACACTGGCGACCAATTTGGCCGCCGTGTTCGCCAGCGCAGGAGAGCGCGTCCAGTACATCGACGCCGATCCGCAAGCTACGGCTCTCGACTGGAGCGCAACCAGGACAGGCGAACCTCTATTTCCGGTAGTAGGCATTCCCAAGAACACCCTTCATCGCGACATGCCCACCTTGGCAGCCCCTTATGAGTGGACATTCATTGACGGACCGCCGCTTGTGTTCGACGTTGCCAAGTCCGCGATCATGGCAAGCGATCTAGTCGTAATCCCTGTTCAGCCGTCGGCTTTTGATATCTGGAGTGCGAAAAAGATTACCGATCTCATCGCCGAAGCTCAGATGTACAAACCGGGCCTCAAATACGCCTTTGCGGTGAATCGTAAAAGCGCAGGTACGGCGATAAGTCGCGACTTCCGTCAGTCGCTCTCGGCGGCTTTTCCTGAAAGCCCCATATTTCTTACTGAAGTTGGGCAGCGGGTGGCGTTCGTCGAAAGTTCAGCGCGTGGGTTGACCGTCGTCGAGACCGAACCGAAAGGGCAGGCAGCGCGGGAGATTCAGAAGCTGGCAGCAGAAATCAGGGAGATGACCACCAATGGCTAAATCAGGATTGATACCGGCGAAGCCTCAGCCATCCAGCGTAGCGGCAGACGAATGGGTGAATGGAACAACTGCGCCGCCAGAACCAGCAGCAGAGAAGGGAAGTGCCGAGCCTACCTCCCGGATCACCTTCGATCTACCTAAGTCTCTCCATCGTCGCGTCATGGTTGATTGCACGATGAAGGGCGTCAGGATGGCTTCTGTCCTCCGCCAGATGATCGAGGAGCGTTGGCCAGCGGAAGGCCCTGAAGCGTAACGCCTGTATCAGTTGAGAGGTGGCAGTACATGGCAGCACCAACCGGACCAAACTCGATTTCCAAGCGTGACCATGCTGCAGAGAAGCATCTTGCGGTGAGTCGTCGTGCGGCCCGGTTCGCTGGCATCCGTGAGAAACGCGATGAAGGTGTGCTTTCTGAGGAGATTTTCCAGGTCTCCCAGGCTCTCATTCTTTGCGGGCTCCCTTATCAGCCGACCACAGAGCGGCACTTTACGCGTAAGGCACGTCTGGGTGACGGCAGTACAGTAGCGGTCACGTTTAGCACGGCTCTTGAAGCGGCAATGCCGTATGGAAGCGATCGGACCCTTTTACATTTCCTCATGGATAGGGCAGTGAAGACAGGCTCCCGTTTTGTGAGCTGGGAGACGGCGACAGAGTTTCTAAACACGATGAACCTAGCGACCGGTGGAAAGAATCGGCGGGATCTTCGTGAACGCTTCAGACGGATTGCAGGCCTCACTATCGGTGTCGAACGTAAGACAGCGGACAGCTACAGCGGGCGAGTGATGCCGATCATCGGCGAGTACCACCTGCCCACAAGCATCGACGTCAGGGCAGAGACAAATGGCGCCGCGATGCTCCCTCTGACTGACAAAATCGTTTACGGGGTCGAGATCGACGACAAGTTTTTCAAAGACTTGCTCGCCCATCATGTACCCGTTCCGGCTGAGATCATTCGAGCCACCCGGAAGCAATCGCAGCTGCAGGACCTGGTCGTCTTTCTGTACTGGCGTTGCTATGCGGCTGAGAGCACTAGCCTTATCAAATGGGAGTACCTGCGGCAGCAGGTGTGGCAGGACGATAAGAAGGAACGGCGTATCCGGGAAAGGTTTGTAGAGGCCATTGCTTGTCTGCGCACTCTATGGCCCGAGGTCAATGCCGAGGCACTGTCCACGGGGTTATCGGTGGGGAAGCCAAGAGCAGGCCGTTATTTACTGGTGGAAGCAACAAACACCCGAAGACTGTAGGGGACTTCCGGGGGCGGGTAAACACGTATCTTATTGCCAATAAACGACCTAACCCATTTGATGGGAGGGGACTTCCGGGGGCATAGGAGGTCCACACCGGGCGGTGCAGCAATTCACAGATCTCCTCGAATAACTCTCTTCCAAAGGGGACTTCCGGGGGCAGTAAAGGGGACTTCCGGGGGCGAAAAAGGGGACTTCCGGGGGCAGTTTAGGGGACTTCCGGGGGCAGTTTGGCTCTGCATATAAGGAAGTCAAGAAGTACAAGAAGAACAAGAGGAATAGCAGGATGTAGGTTGGCCGGAAACGGTGAATCCGTGGAAAACAGACGGAGCACGTCCTTCGGACGCGAGCTGAGAGCCTAACGGCCCATTTCTTGGAGCTGCGCCCCAAACCCGGCAGAAGCAACTTCAAAAGCAAAACCTCCCTAATGAGAGTGGGGTTGGTCTAGCGGTTGTGGCTAACGATTAAATGCCTTGGCAACCGAACGGAGAGGCATCCAGAACAAGCCGCAACGCGGCGAGTGAGGCATCCTACCAAAATACGACACAAGCCCCGCCACGAGGCCAGGGAGCCTGAAACCAGAAATCCGCAAGCAAGCGGGGCGTCGGGCCGGATAATTTATCAAATATGATAAATTTAGGAGATGAGTTCGCCTGTGCCGGAAGTTTGGAAGATCGACTTCTACACCGGCGACGACGGCTCGTTACCGGTACGCGCTTGGCTCGACACCGTGCCGCAGGATGTCCGAGGCAAGGTGCTTGCCCGGATCGAGCTGCTCAGGACGGGAGGGCCGACGCTCGACTATCCCTATACCTCGCAGATCGAGGGCAAACTCCGCGAGGCCAGGCTTCGAGTCGGCAAGACCCGGTATCGCGTCTTGTACTTCTTCGACGAGGACCGCACCGCCATCCTCCTGCATGGCTTCACCAAGGCCACCGCAGCCGTCGAAGAATCGGACAAGAAGATCGGACGGGCCAGGATGGCCAGCCACGAGTCCAGGCTGGCGGCGAGAACTGGACAGAAAACCGCACCACGAACACCGGCAAAGGAGAACAAGCGCAGATGAAAAACGCATGGGACAGCTATCTCGATCAGCAGCTCGCCGATCCAACCGTCCGCCAGGCTTTCGAGGAGGAGACCAAGGTTCTCGGCATTGGGCTCCAGCTCGCCGATCAGAGGAAACGGCAGGGACTCACCCAGGCCGAACTCGCCAAGAAGATCGGCACCAGTACCCCTCAGCTCAGCCGCACCGAACGACGGCCCGAGAACGTCAACATGCGAACTCTCATCCGGTACGCCGAGGCTGTTGGCATGAGCCTCGACATCCGGCTTGTCGCAAAACAGGGTTGAGCTTTGAGATATCGATCCGTCGCCGGGAGCTGTGGGCAAAGTGGGAAACGCTTTGAGCGTTTTCCAAGGCGGCTCCATCGCCGTCTTTTCCATGGCTCAGTTTGTTGCCACAATGTGTCGGGAAGAAGGACAGAACTCGCGCAGTAGACCTTGGTGATTCTGTTCGGGGTCTAGATCTTGCAATTCGGCCAAGATCGTTTTGTATGTCTCCTCGTTCTTTGTCACAACAGCCCAGAAATCATCGTGGCTAATATGCACGAAGAGGTCTCCACGGCTTGGAATGATGTAGGCGTCCCAGCCAAAGACAAAACAGGGTAAAACGAACGCCGCAAGTTCTACTGCGGCTCCGTTGCGAAACCAATGACCAGAAGCAGCTTCGAGCGGACGATTTTCTCCAAAACCTCGCCGCATCATCTCGAGCATGGTCCAGCCAGTCTTTTCGAGCTGAGGACTGCCAATATCCGACAGCGTGATCCATAGTAGTGCTCCATAAAACATACTCTCGTCTTCTGCACCAAGAAGGGAGGCCACTCTTGCGAAGTATGTAGCTCGCAAAGGTGTTTCGGGAAACTTCAAAAGCAGAGCATTGGCTTCGATTTCGTTGTACTGCAAACGCCTACCCCCAACTTCGATGGCAGTGCTCCATTTATTCCGCTCGATGAATTGCCGCACTTCCTCATCAGTCATTACCGTCATGGCTTAGTCTTGTTCCTGATCGCTGGACGGTTTCTTTACCGTGAGAGTCAGACCGAAGAGCGAAGCCTTAAGCCGTTCTGGCGAATCGGAATAGAACTCTTCGAGCATTCCCTTGAACTTGGTGGCCGAGGACTCTGAAATCCTGCATTGATGGATCATGGCGACGCCAACGAGGATCTTGGCGTGGTTCTCTCGTCTCTTCTGTTCTCTGATATCTAAGGCTCTCAGCCGCCGCTCACTCGACTTGAGTGCCGCGACCTTCTCCGCTGTCGCCTTACGGATGGCTGCGACCTCAGCCGCCGCTGCTTCTTTGATTGCTTTTTTCTGTGCTTCGAGTTCCTGGATACTCTTTGGGTTGGGCCGGGCCATGCGTCCTAGCATACAATCAAGAGCGTGCTGGCGTAAACGTTCGTTAGCAACTAATGCGCGATACCTAGTTTGTTTCACAAACTACGCGCA
The DNA here is from genome assembly GCA_964248405.1 of uncultured Bryobacteraceae bacterium. Lineage (GTDB taxonomy): Bacteria > Acidobacteriota > Terriglobia > Bryobacterales > Bryobacteraceae > Bog-105. The sequence goes on along the minus strand of CAXTYH010000058.1, from coordinate 5,629 downwards.
CCTGCGGTGGGCAGAGGCAAAAGCAACCGCAACGGCAAGAACAACCGCAACCGCAAAGGCTCGCTCGCTTGGCCATCGTTCATGTGGTGATGAAGTCGTCCAGCACGGCACCGCCCGCAGCGGCGCACGCGCAGTACATCGCCCGCGATGGCCAGTATCAGCAACGTGGTGGCCTGGAGCTGGTCGAGTCGGGCAACATGCCCGAGTTCGCGCGCGAGAATCCGCACAGCTTCTGGGAAGCGGCGGACGCCTTCGAGCGGAAGAATGGCCGTGCCTATACGGAGCTGCAGATCGCTCTTCCCCGCGAGCTTGCTCCGAGTGAGCGCCATGAGCTGGCGCGTGAAACAACCCGCGAGCTGATGGGCGAGCGTTTTGCCTACATGCTGGCGGTGCATACGCCAATGGCCAAGGACAACATCGAGCAGCCGCACATGCACCTGATGTTCTCGGAAAGGGTGATCGACTCGAACACTCAATCCCTTTCTCAAGAGCAGTTCTTCAAGCGCAATGGAGCGAAGAAAGACCCAGAGTGGAACTCGCGGGATAAGCCCATGGAAGTACGCGAGAAGTGGGTGGAGATGATGAACGCGGCCATGGAGCGGCACGGCCATATTCAGGATCCAGCGCAGCGCCTGGATGCGCGTTCCTGGGCCGACCAGGGCCGCCCCGATCTTGCCGAGCTGCGGGAGCAGAAGACGCTTCGTGGCGATGGCCCCGAAGCGATGGAGCGGCACCGGGAGATCGATGGGCTCAGGGAGCAGCGGGCCGAGCTGCCTGCGCCGCACCTGAGCGCGGACAAGGTGATCGAGCTTTGGGAACGGGGAGCAGAGCAGCAAATTGCCCAGGTGCAAGAGCGCGAGGCCCGAGAGTTAAGCCGTCTGGACAAGCTCATCGCCGCCGCCAGGGAGTTCGCCTACGAGGTCAAAGACCGTACCGTCGCCTTTGCGAAAGACATCAAGGAGCGGGCCGGTCCCCTGTTCGGCAACGCGCCCCAGGAAGAGCAGGCCAAGGCCGCCCCGGAGAAAGACCAGGCGCAGGAGCAGGCACGACCGCCTACGCCGGAGATGCAGGCGAGGCTGGATGAACTGTTGGGCGGGTTTCATCGCAGGATGGAGGCGCAGCAGTCCGTCGAGGCGAAGCTGGCCGACTTCGGCAACCGCATGGAGACCAGGCTTCAGCAGGAACAGGCGCTTGCCCGTCAGCAGCAGGAGCAGGCATTGAAGCAGCAGGGGGAACAGACGAAGACCAAAGAGCCGGAGATCGAGCGCGAGCACTCTCGTGGGTTTGGCATAGGAATGTAGGGACCATGAGAGACGATGAGCTGTTAGCGATCTACGGAGCCACCCGCCAGCTGGCCGAGGGCATGACGGCGCGGAACGCGGAGCTGAAACAGAGCACGGCGACGCTTGAGGCCACCATCGCTCAGGTGCGGCAGTTGCCGGCCATGCTGGGTCAGCAGACCAGCAAGTACATCGCCGCCGGCATCCGGGAGGTCGTCGAGGAGGACTTCAAGCAGCCCCTTGAGAAAGCGATCGAGGGCCCGATCCGGTCCATCGATGTGGCGGCTTACCATGCGCGGGAGGCGGTCGGGCACCTCAAGGAAGAGGCCCGCTTCCAGACCTGGACCGTGTTCGCCCTCATCCTGGCCCTGGGTTTTGCTCTGGGAGCCTTCGGGACGTACTTCTTCTTTACCCGGCAGGTGTCGGCGTTGAACAGCCGTTTCGACCACCTGGAGCAGATGCTGGTTACGCCTCTACCGGCTCCAGCGGACACCCACACCTCGCCGCCGCAGGCCGGGAAGAAGCATGGGCAGCACTAAAGGCAGGCTACGGATTTGACGCGCAAGCGCTTGGAACGCGGATACAGCCCGCGTCCCACAAACCCACAGCCTCGACGGCGGAGATTAGACATTGCCGAAAACGCAGACTTTCCGGGAGCTGTGGCTACTGCATGTGTTGCCGATCGCGCTCGGTCGCCCAAGCTTGCGAGTTCTTTAGAACGAATGTCCAGCTTTCACTTGAAGGTACGCCGAGCGTGTTACAGGCGCTTTGCTTCTCTTTCGGCAGCACCTTGGCTTCTCTCGTGTCGCTGATGTGTTTGGCGGCAAAGCCTATCGATACCGTCCGACCGGCGCAAACCCCATCCGCGTTGGTAGCGATTATTCCGTTACTGTCCCACTTGACAACCTGGAAGTATGCAACGGAGACGTGCGGATGGCCGGAATAATAATCTGCGGTCGCCTCCATGCACGTCCGCGTAGCTTTATCGCAGTCGAATTGTGTCTCTTCCTGGTAAGCCGCATGGTCTTTAGGATTAACCGGAACCCATGAGCCTTCAGCAGAAAATGCCTCGCTGTTTACAAAAAAGTACAGGTTGTTGGGGGTGACCAGTGTTTGAGCGGGCAGCGACGACGACGCCAGCAGCAGAATTGAGAGTAAGCGACGCGTCATAGGGTGATTGATAGTTTTACATGGACCAAGACGAAACCGGACAAAGACCTTGGGTGGACGGAAGCTCCGAAGCGGTCAAGCTCGCTCGTAAGAGCCGCAGTCGCATCGCTCCGGACAAAGTCTTAGCGTTGATGTGCTCTTTGAAGACACGTTGTGCGAGGCGGTCCGCTAACTTAGGCTGTATGGAACATTCTTTATTCAAGCTGCGGACCCCCGAAACTAACCAGTTTTCATGGCCTGCATTTTTGTACTCCCATCAGCCTACAAATCCTTTAGGTGGAATCCTCTATGCTTGTGCGGGTGAGGATCAAATGAACGAAGCAGAGATGTGGCAGTCTGACTCCGAGTGGCTAAAAAAGGAAATGGGCACCGACATTACGAAACGCAAAATTCGCAAAGTTTCTTTCAAGCATGACGGTAAAGTGCTGATGGCGGGTGAAGACCGTTGTCGTCCCCCCAAGAACGGCACCCGACCTTCAACCCGCCCCCTACCCAGTTCATGAACTGGCAACATGGCAGTCCATGAACGTCAACGGGGTCCAGATCACTGCGGTTCCTGCGGATCACGAAGGCAGCCGGACACTCCGCGATGGCAAGTCGCATCTGAAATCCTTTACCGGTTACCTGATTAGATACCACGGGCTGGCTGTGTATTTTCCCGGCGATACAGCCTTCCGCCCGGAGTTTTTCAGCGAAGTCAATCAGCGGTACGGCCCCGTGGATCTCGCCCTGCTACCCATTGGTCCAATCACACCCGAAGAGGTGATGCAGAAAACTCATATGAATCCCGCGCAAGCTGTAAGGGCGGCAAACATCGTCCAGGCTAAAATTATGCTGCCCGTTCACTTCGAGACGTTCGTCAACTCATTGGACAAACCGGATCAGGATCGAGCAGCTCTTGTAGCGGCCGAGGCTGCAATCCCGCACCCTTCGACGTCTATCGTCAACTGGCACATCGGACAATCCGTTGTGATCAGATAGGGGTCCCGTCAGAAAACGGACAAAAGCCTTCGTGCGGTCCCGTTCTCCGGTCACAATTCCCTGCGCTTGCCCTTACGGGCCAGCAGCGGGCAGGGCTGTGACGTGACGACTGGCCGCTGCCTGATCCCAAAGGCAAACCATCGATGAAGTAAGCACCATCCGGGGTGATGTCCAGGGCCGAGTCGCAGAGCTGCTTAAAACCGAGCGCCTTGGCCTGTAGAGCATCGTGCGTTTCTCAGGACTCAGGTTCGTTGTTCACGCAAAATGCTCGCTGAAGAGGTCCACCACGCTCTGGGGCGCCGTCTCGTCGAAGAACCGATCAAGGTTCTGTGCAGTTTCGCGAGCAACTTTTTCGCTTCGGGGAAAAAGTTCGCTCTCATAGGCAGCAAGTGCGGCTTCGCTGTCCCCAGGATGTGCGAGTAGGGCTCGGGCCAGCTCCGCGCCATCGTACATGGCGAGGTTGGCACCTTCACCTGCAAACGGAGACATGAGGTGCGCCGCGTCACCGAGCAGGGTTACGCCGGGCACCCGCTTCCAGCTGTGATCCACCGGCAAAGCATAGATCGGTCGAAGCAGAGGATCGATTTCGCTGTCCGTAATCAGGGCGGTAAGCTGCGGAGCCCATCCTTGGAATTGATCTGCGATATGGGACAAGCTGGCTTTTGCGTCACGGGAGTCGAAGGAAGCGATCCAGCTCTCTGGCTTGTTCAAGGCGACATACGTCTTCAGTGTTCCATCCGCATTGCGATGTGCAAGGATGCCCTTGCCCGGAGCGACTGCCATACATGTACCGCTGCCGATCGCATCTGCGGTTGCTTTGTGGCGCGTGTCGCCATCAGAGAGGAATGTTTCGATGAAGCACGTGCCGGTGTAGATGGGCTTTGAACCGGAGACGAGTGGACGCGCCTTCGACCATGCACCGTCGGCTCCTACAAGCACCTCGCAGAGAGCCGTCGAGCCATTGGCGAAAGTCACCTCATGTCTCTCGTCACCAATGGCCGTCACGGATGCCAGCTTGTGACCCCACCGAATCATTTCACCGGGGATGGAGTCGATGAGCATTTTCCGTAGGTCGCCCCGATCCACTTCGGGCCGCTTGTCGGAATGTCCACCGGGTTTGTCGAAGAGAACGTTGCCATGCTGGTCGACGACGCGTTTGGCGTCCTCGCCAGGACGAATGAGTGGAAGAAACGAGTCGAATAGGCCCGCGTCTCTCAGAGCGATCTGCCCGTTGTATTCGTGAATGTCGAGCAGACCGCCTTGCGCTCTCGCATGGACCGATGCTTCCGCTTCATAGACAGTAGCTGCAATGCCATGGAGGTGGAGAACGCGGGCAAGTGTGAGGCCACCCAGTCCGGCACCAATGATTGTGATCGTGTTTCGCATGTTCGCGCTCCTTTTTGGACGTAGTCAGCTTTGTGGGCTGACCGTCGCAACTCGCACTGGGCAGTTGCATTCGGAGACGCTGGCCGAATCACGCAGAAAAGCGTGATTGACTTGTACTCGACAACCTGCCAGCGGATCGCTGAGGTCAGGCGGCCGTTTTTCGCGACTACCGTGAGCCTAACGCATTCTCACGGTCTGGCAAAGCCGTTGCCTTTTTGGGCCAGCTAAAAGCCTTCCGCTCAGCTTCAGCCCATGGCTACTACCGACATGTCGCATTCTCAGAAGCGGTAGGTGCACAGGGGCCGTGCAATTCAGGCAGGTCTTTTCACGCATGATAATGTTCTCTATCATGCTGATTTAATTGAGTCAGCATGAAGCAAGCGCGACTAACGGTCAGTTCCCTGCCTAGCCGTCCTCGAAAAGAGCAATCTTCCGAGCTGCCGGCCCTTGCACACCAAAGTTCAATGCGGTTTGCTCATGTCCATGCGGATGCTGCTCTCGCCACAGATCCAACAGGAGCGGCGGCATCAGGGAACGAACCGCTTTTGTTCGATGTACCTTGGCATGGCAGCCGGGACAGAGCGAGATCATCAGGTGTAGAAGCGATCTTCCCGGCTTCCGGTGATGAACGGTGATGGACCACTTATCCCTGCCTGATGCCCCGCAGACTCGGCAGCAGTGGCCGTCACGCTCCAGAACTGTCTCTCGCAACCCGCCGAAGTGAGCTTCATCCTGCCGGCGCAGGGTGTAGCAGGTAGGGGTCACTACACCAAAGGTCAAAAATCGTACGCTAGTACGCCGGAAGACCAGGA
>CAXTYH010000057.1:0-13489 GCA_964248405.1 uncultured Bryobacteraceae bacterium | reverse complement strand
CTCTTGACGAGATACAAACCCCCGAAATGAGTTACTTTTTCAGCACCCTGCTAGAATTGTTGAACCGCAAGACGAGCCAGCCCCGGTAACCGCTTGAGCTGCTGGCCGAGACACACTGTGTCAGTTCGGGACCGGATTCCTCAACGCCAAAGAAGGTATCTCTTACTGTTCCTTGGGCATCCACCCGGGTCGGACTTGTCCCCAGAAGTCTGTTTTCGTCTGCCAACCTACAAGTGACGGGCAATTTATCGTGCCATCTGAAACATGGAGGCCAGTAGTACCAGCGCGAGTAGTGACCAGACAAGAATAAATGTGCGACCGAAGATCGCAACAAGGATAAAGAACAGGCGCATAGCTCCTCTAGCGACCGGCAAGCATTATTCCGAACGCAATCCCGCTGATTAAAAGCAGCATGCCCGATAGGCCGCCAACAGCCATCCATTTGTATATAAAAGATCGACTGGCAGTGTGGCTCAGCTCCGGCACCTGCTCTCGAGTCCTCTGACTTGCAACCTCGACAAGGCTCTTCACCTCAGTTCGTAGTTCTGTCCGCGAACTGTTCACCTGTTGCGCCAGCAAGGCACCAGCCCGCTGCTCCACCTTGCTGAGTGATGCCGAAAACTGTTCCAGGAGTGCGGACACGTGCTCGTTCAGGCGGTTTACCGTCTCCTCAAGCACAAGCTGGTTTAGCGTTACCAGCGCAAAGGCAGGATCATCCGGTTCAAGGCGGATTCCGTTCTTGGCTACAACCTCACCGATCAGATGATTCACGTCGAGCATACTCAGAAGCTAATTGAACGAAGCTGCTCAAAAAGATCGCGTTGAACGACTCTCAGTCGCTGCTTGCTCATAATCGAGAACTCACCCTCGCTGATGGCTTCCTCAAAGGTGAGTTTTCGCGAGATCACTTCTTCGACGTCTCGGCCAAACGTGTCGTGATTGCGTTGGGTAATATGCACGGAGCCGAACACCTTCTCGGCATTTTCCGTATAAGCGGCCATGTCAGCGAACTTCTTGCCGTCTCGTTCGACCCGTCCAAAATACTCGTTGATCCAGAGGACTATGCTTTGCTCTTCAATGCTTTGGGCCAAGCTTCTAAAACCGTTGACCGTATCCAGCAACGCCTGGCCGCCAGTGATTACGGTGTGAACATACAAATTCTTCCCGGCCTTCTTCGAGACATCGATGACTTGGTTTTCGATGACGTAGCTCCAAAGCGGAAGGAACGTCGAAGCGCCGTTATCGATGACAAACGTAAGATCTTCCGTTAACAGCCGCTCCATCAGAACATCAAACCCACGTGGATCAATATTCCCGTTGCGGAGCAGTTCCAATCGACTCGCATTAACCGCCTTGTATTGCGACAGTGTTCGGTTTACCGGATCCGTGTCGATGCATGCAATCTTCCGGCCGCCGAACAGGAAGTACTGAGCCAGAATGCTGGCGACGAGGGACTTGCCAACCCCGCCTTTCCCCTGCAATGACATATGTATCCCGGGCGCGTAACCGAAAGCTTCTCCTGAAATCTTCGATGCGGTTGTTTCTTGTAATGCTGGTTTTACCATGGGATTCTCTCGTCCTAAATCAATTCGTCTTCTTTGAAGTTCGGGTTGTATTCGAAGGTAGGGCGTTTCTGCTCACGGGCTCGGATGTTCGCCAGCGGATCCGACGAAGGGAGCAAAACGCTATCCCGTTCATGCGCCACCTGAACGCTGCTGACCTGCCGAACATCCGGACGGAGAGCTACGGAAGTCTCAGACGCAACTTCTGGCGACTCAGGAAACGGGAGTTTCGGATTCTTGAGGCTTCGACGGATTCTGCCAACGTAAGAAGTTAATTGGTTGTAAGTCAAGCGCACGCCTTCTTCTTCAAGCCAGTCACGAACGCTTTTCAGGCTCTGCCCGTTTGCCAGCGCTGCTTCGATAGCAGGCCACAATGCTCGAACAGCCCCGGCCTTTGTCAGGGGAAGCGACTTTCCCCGTGCAGTCATGCGCGCGCGGGCAACCTCGATCCAATCTTGCGGCTTGTTGCCCGGCCATTCCAAGTTGCAAATGCCTTCCAAGACAGAGGTCACCAGCACGGTTAATTCGGTCACTGCTGCCTTCTTTGTACGGCAAATAATTATCGAAAGCGACTCTAAGCGGCAAAGGACAGCGGCAACGGGCGACGTGATAACAGCGAAGGCAGAAAGCAGCGTTCAACGGCGGAAAACAGCATCTCGCTTCCAGCGGAATCAGCAAACAACATCTCTAACTGCCATGCAGAATCTGTAGTGGAACATAAAGGGTTGTCGGACACTTGGTTGGATTTGTTGGTTTAAGTTGCTGCCCCGCGCAGGCTTTGGGAGTCGGACTGCTTTGGGGATCCGTCGGACATCAGCCGGACACACCACCCATCGACTTCCTAGCGACTGAAACTGCCGTTTCCGCTCCCTCTAAGCGAGGGAAAAATGAAGAAGCGGACGATCCGATTGCCGGACGAGCTAGACACAAAGGTCAAACAGGCCGCAGCCAGTCTGGGATTCCGAACGACATCCGACTTCGCTCGAAACGCCCTGAGATCAGCGTTGAACGGTTCACGAGAGCTGACGGCCGTTGAAGACGCAGAACAAAGGCTGGTAGCTGGCTTGGACCGCATGGCCCGAGAGCTCCGCAGTGTTCGCCGCGTTCAGCAAGCACAATTTGCGTTTACGGAAACCTTGGCAAAGGTTCTTCTCACTTGCATCCCAGAGCCCAGCAGCGAGGTTCTTGCCCAGGCGAAAGCGCGGGCGATGTCCCGATATTCCGAGTTCTTGAAGAGCGTTGGCAAAGCCATGGATGGAGATTCGAAGGCGGTACTTGGGGAGTTGGCTACCTTCAATGGCGAAGAGCAAACGTCCTAAGCGGACCACTAACGAAGCTGCGAGCGGATCGCATTCGGGTGATGACGAACCGGCGTTCCGTTTGCGTCCGAGATCTCCACGGAGTTCCGGCCGTGGAGAGATGGCCTGGTCGATCGCTCTCAGGTCGATATTTCATTACGCCCGAAGTTCTGCAAAATCCCGCAAAGCCGCTTCCGGCAGGTCAGCCGGCAAAGTTCACCCGCGCCGCTCATTCTGCCAGCGTTGCGCCGTGCGGGTTACCTATTCACCAAACAAAACTGCAGGGCAATGGCGAGCGCACGGGATATACATAGCTCGGGAGAGTGCATCGGGTGATCGGGGTCGAGGTAGCTTCGGGAAGGATGAATCAGCCAAGGACCCAGCCAGCACTCTCGACAAATGGCAAGCGGCCGAAGACGAGAGGGTCTGGAAAGTAATTCTTTCGCCAGAGTTCGGTGATCGTATAAACCTTCAGCGGATGACGCGCGATGTTATGCACCGATCAGAGCAGCAACTTGGCACAGCCTTGGAGTGGACTGCCGTTTCTCACTTCAACACAGAGCATCCGCATGTTCACGTTGTGATTCGCGGTCGACGGGACGACGGAACACCTCTCAATCTGCCGAGGGATTTTGTAAAGCAGGGTTTTCGGAATTTAGCTGAGAACGCCTGCACTCTTCAGCTTGGACCGCGGACGGAGTTAGATGCGTTTGAAGCAAGCCAGCGCGAAGTGAATGAGCAGCGCTACACCTCGCTTGACCGAGCTCTCGAACGGCGTGGAGCGCAAAGTAATGGCAGCGACCCTACTTCTTTACACGTTGTTATAAGCCGCGCAAGTGGCTCTTCACCTTGCCAAGCGGGCAGTCAGGAACAGCATCTTCAGGCACGGCTGCTAGTACTTCGGAACATGGGTCTTGCAGACCAGCTCAGCGATCAGAATTGGCGCGTACGTCGGGACTTTCCGACCGTTCTTAGAGCGATGCAATTGGCCTCCGACCGCCAGAGGATGCTTGCCTCTAAGGGCAGCCTACTTTCGGACCAGCGCTTGCAGCTGAATGTTCTCGATTTCCGAAAAACCCCGGAAGTTCAAGGTCGAGTACTCGTCCATGGTGAAGAAGAGCAGAGCGTTGCTGGTCGCCATTACATGCTGCTCGAAGGAACCGATGCACAGGTACATATGATCTTCTACACGCCGGAGATGGAGCAGGCCAGGAGTACAGGAAAGCTGAAGCCTAACAACTTTGTTCGACTTCAGAAGCAATTCGATGGTGGCCAACCCGTATTGAAGGTTCAAGACTTGGGTGACGCAAATTCACTGTTGAAGAACAAAGCCCTCCTGAGTAACGCAGCACGGAGATTGCTCACTCGAGGAATCATTCCCAGCGAAGAAGGCTGGGGCGGCTGGCTTGGCCGCTACCAATCTGCGGTATGCCATAGTGCGTATGTCCCAGAACGGGGCAAGAGCCAATTGAACGAGCGCTGACGTTTTAGCGCGGGCGTCCCCCGTGACGACGTTTGCTGGACTGCTCCAAGGCGAAAAATAGCGCTATATCGAAACCATCAGTCCAGTCGAATAGCTGCGTAGGAACGCCTTAGTGACGCATTTCAGTCAGAGTCTCCCAAGTGTTTGGAACCGCCCCCCTACCTGCTAGGAAAATGAATTCGTCGAAAAGCTCACGTTCGTCGTTTACTGGTGCACAGAACCGTTGAAGTTGGCGCCGAGCATCAACCATTTTTGATTTCTCGTCATTTGCATCAGCGACCGTCTTGTGGTAATGCGCTTGCAGCGCGCCATCGTCCTTACCTGCGCTTTGCTGCCGAGCCTGCTGCGACGATTGCCGTACGCAGTCAAAGTATCGGCCGCCACCGTGCATGCCGTGCTGGATCGCCACGGCCTGGTAAAGCGCCTGACACGGCCCGTACGTGCGCGAAGGCACACCGCTCTCTGATGCCTTGCAGCGTAAGGATCTGTGGTACACAGGCAGGTGCTAACATCCTGCAGCACCAACGCAAATTCGACGCCTTTATTGAGGAATTCAACAACGAGCGCCAACACGGAGCGCTCGCCATGCAGTGCCCGGCTCAGCCCTACACCGTTTCTGCGTTTCTGCCAGGCCATACGTCGGCATCAAGGAAGTCAAGACGGCATCTGGCCGGTCCGCGTTTCGAATCAAAAGCACGACACAGGGTCGGGTTTGTTGAAACGTCTCGACTTTCTCAGTAGGAAGAACTAACGTGACAAAACGTCACCTTTGCAATCGACGTTTGATCGTCCGCCGAGACACAATAATGGCAAGGACAATCATGCCCACGGAAATCAATGAACTTGGCTCTGGCGTGATTGTCGCGCCTGACACGTTGACCTGTGCGCCCGACGCAGCCGCCGGGATTTCCGACAAGTTGCCGTCGAGCAGAACAACATTCATCGGTGCAACGCTCGCAATTCCCGGACCTACCGCCATGAACGTCACGGTTCCAAGGGAAGTTTGCCCGCTGAAGCCTGGACCGGAGCCGCTTAAGGTGTCGGCAATGAATGAGATCGTTCCTGTTGTGTTGTCAATCGCGCCTGGCGAGAAGGAAACGCCGTTCGACAGGAAGTAGCCCGCTTCAGTCACCAATTGCGCTGACAGCACTGCCGGATCAAATGACAGATCGAATTGGAACGCGTACAAATCCGAAATATTGGAAACCGAGATGCCGACCGGAATCAAATCCTCAGTGCTGTAGGAGGCTTGCTGGACTGTCGCGGTGATGTTTGCGGCATGTGCGGCAGTCCCGATCGCGAAGATGACGAGCAAACACTTATCAATCACAGAATTCACCTACTGACAGTGGGTTCCTATGGGCAAATGCTGCGCGACCGTTGCCAGGTCGCGCACGTCCACTGATCCGTCATTATTGGTATCAGCGCGAGCGTCGAAAAGCGAGTCTCCTGCTTTCCGACCAAATCCGGCTTTAACAATTGCAATATCACTACAATCCACTTTGCCATCCCCGTTCACGTCTCCTGCAACCAACGGGTCGGTTGCCTGCAAGACGCCGGAAGTCATTGTTCCATCATCTCTAAGCACGGTCCAGTGCGCTGTCCGGTAATGATCGTCTGCCATGCGAAGGTCAACGACGAAGCCGTCCAGAGAATCGCCAGGTTGAATGTGAATTGTACCTGCTAAACGTGTCCACGTAATGTTAAAGTACGCGCTTTCGTCAAACGTTTCGACTTTCGCTCGCCAATTTGACGGAGCCGCTAACGTTCCGGCTTCGGCAACGAAGTCCCACCCAATTGGTTGACTGAGTAACTCTGGGTCTCCGGATCCAAGCTCATCAACCCCGACACTGAAACGAACAATCGGGGCACCTGCAACATTCTTCACTTGGTATTGATACCGCACCTTCCCTGAGGTAACCGATGTCGATACTTGTACCTGCGCTTGGCCCGATGGCCCTTGCGCATAAAGCAAGAATCCATGGAGAAGGGCGAATATGGCTACTCTGGAGTACATCATTGACATCGCAACACAAAATTCGGTAAAAGCTCGAAATGAGGTTGGTCGCCGGGAAGTAGCGGCCTGTAAAGACCTACACTACACCCAATCGAGATCAGAGTGGACAAAGGCAGGCCGGATTGATTTAGACCCACATCGATGGCCACGCCTGTGGTATGTCGTTTGTACTTGGGATTTAGTGGATTGCCGGGTCTCTGGTTTCCTAGTTGATGTTTGGCGAACTCAGACTTAGTATCGTCGTATACGCTAGTGCACTCTGGATGATCATCAATGATGGCGTCCAACTGATTTTTTTTGTCGTACACCTCTCGAAGATGCTGTTGATAGGCCTTGGTTCGAAAGGCTGATTGAAGATTGAAGCGTCCACCTGCCTGTGCGTTGATCCTACTTCGGAACGCTTGCAAGGCCGCATAAACGCCTGGTTGCAAATCTTGCTCATCAATGCCGCCGTCATTCTCGAGAGTAAGGGTACGAGTACCGCCTGGGTCATAAACCGGATCCGCATACAATGGATCCACTGCTAGATCATCGATCGGACGCAGCGAGTCAACTGGACAGGAGCCTGGGATTCTGGTGAGCGTAACCGGCACAGTCCCATCTGCATATGTATTTTGCACGCTGTGATAATGACATGCGCGCCCACTAGTCGAGTAATCGAAGTCATTCAGTCCAGTCCACCTCAAGTGATAATCGCCGGTGTTCAGGTTGAGAGTTTCGTGTGCGTTGAAGTCGTTGTATTGAGTTCTAGGATTCTGCTTCCAATGTTCATCACCCGTGACCATACCCGCGGAATCTAGAACTACTCCGATGGTGAACACTGGATACCCCGGTCCAGAGAAGTCAAAGCTTTGTGAAACTGGTTTCCATGTGCCGTTCTCTTTGATGAACCCTTCAGAAACCAAGGCGAGGTAGTTGATCAGAAGTGAATTGCCGTTGGAAGTATGGCTGTCCGATACGACGGAGTGTCCCTGGCATGTATCATCTCGTGTTTCTATGTATCCGTTCGTGCCGTTATATCCGTTGAAAGTCGCTCTGTAAGTTTGCCCCATGGCCATCACCTCAAAGCACATGAAAACAGCAAGCAGCGAAAAAGCGCGCTGAATGCCCCAAAGGATCTCAGGATTCGTCGATCGCACCCCTTCGCGACGAAGAATTCTGGCCGGCAGATCCATTTGGTGTAAAAGTATATACCTGCGGAGACACTCAAGTCAAATGCGATTCGCACCGTGCCACATGTGCAAACGCAACTCAGTCGAGTGGTTTGCCTGGTTTCGTGATGTGCTCTCACGCATTGCCACGCAGAGGACGCATCAGATGAGGGCAATGTAGCGGGGGGGGGCTGGCAGTTGCACCCGAAACGAAAACCGTGCGCACACGACTGAGTTGTCGAACAGAATCCGAATCGCTGTGGTCGCAAGGCTTGCGAATCTGGGCACCGCCTCACGCCACTTTGACGCGTAACGCGCATTGCTGATATCTGGCCCTTCGAAAGCCCTCGTCCGCACGTAACTCGCTGTGTTTACCTTCCGGCTAGCTCTGAATCCTCGGCTGCGCAGCAGCAATTTCGGCAACTAGCAGCAGGTCCTCTAGACGTGCCTGCAATCCTCGTGACTGAAACTCCTTCCGCCGTTCCCTTGGCAAGTGAGAGTCCCTGAACTTCAGGGCTCACCAAAGGAGCGCATATGGAAGATCTTTCTCATTCACACCAAACAATCACGACCGAACTCGACGCCATTGGGGGCGAGGGGTTAGCCGGTTCGGGCTTTCAGGCGGAAACGCCAGAACCGGACTTCGTTAGCTCTGAGAGTGAGATTGAGGAATAGTCGATGCCAGACACCAATGAGCAGTCGACTCCTAAGCTACGTGACTTTCGCCAGGAAGTAACAGACAACATCGTCGCTTTGTTGGAGAAGGGCGTAGCGCCTTGGCAAAAGCCTTGGGATGCTCAATCGAAGATGGCCATGCCCGTGAATCCCACAACGGATCGAGGCTATCGAGGCGGTAACGCCATCCATTTACTTGCTGTTGGACTCCAGCGGAACTATGATGATCCGCGCTGGATGACCTATAAACAAGCTTCAGAGCAGGGCTGGCAGGTTAGAAAGGGCGAACGGGGCACGCAGATTGAGTTCTGGGACGTCAAGCCTCAACAGGAAGGCTCGAAGGACGCGACTCGGAGCCCAGTCACGTTGAAGGACGGCGATAAAGGGAAAGGAGATGAGCCATCCTCGCGACTTATTCACCGCGTCTATTCGGTTTTTAACGCGCGCCAGATTGACGATATCCCGGCTCCAACCCCACTCGAACGTAAGCCCTTTGAGGTGGTCGAGGCTGGCGAGCGGATACTGAGTGGTAGCGGCGCGAAGATCGCCCACGATCAAGCCAACCACGCTTTCTACGACCGCCGAAAAGATGAAATCCATCTTCCGCCTCAGCAGTCGTTCAAGGACTCTGGTGGCTACTACGGCACAGCTCTGCACGAGCTTGCTCATTGGAGTGGACACCCGACCCGCCTGAATCGATACACTCTGGCCGAAAACTACAAATTCGGCGATACGAACTACGCGAAGGAGGAGCTTCGAGCAGAACTTGCCAGCGTCTTCCTGGCAGCGGAAAAGGGTATTCCGCATAATCCCGAAAACCACGCTGCGTACGTCGGTTCATGGATACAGTTGCTTAAGCAAGACAAAAACGAAATCTTCCGCGCAGCTCACGACGCATCGAAAGCGGCTGACTTTGTGCTCGCGCTAGAGCGCGATACCTCTATTGCTGACCAGGCACTCAGTTCGGGAAACGATGTTTCGCCAAGTGGGGCAAGCAGGGTAGAGACTCTGAGACAAGACACGGCCGACCTCGCCCGCGATCGCGATGACATTGCAGAAGAGAGGATGCCGTTACCGGCTGAGGTCTCTTTCGAGCCAGCAATGGGCCCGGCGCGGTTAACTGAACGTCGTTCGGAATACCCGAAGGTATTCAGCCGTGGCGATCAGATCGAGATTTCCAAGCTGGACAAAGAAGCTCGCCAATTCTTCATTGTTGTTGCGCCGCAAGAGGCTTACGATAAGTACCTCAGCGAGGGAGTTACCGCCGAGGATGCTCTACCAAACCTGTCACAACTTCAGCGGGAGTTTCTTCAGACGGGTTTGACTCCAGCAGAACAGCGCATCGTTCGTGATCCTGAGTATCAGCAAATGGTAGACAAACTGCTCAAGGCTTCTCCGGATGTTGTGAACCGTGAGCGAGCGGCTATTCTGGACAGCGCCAATCGGAGTCAGCTTGAGCCTTACGATTACAAGCTCTCCCTTCGACACCAGGCATTCAACGCTGCACTGCATGCACGTCCGAATGTCAACCAGTCCATCAAGGAAGTTGATTGGGTGAACGAGATTAGCCAAGCGCAGTATCGGGCCCAACTAGCACGAGATCCTTCTTTCAATCCCGATATAAACGCCGCTCCGGCTTGGGTCAAAGACCAGCAGAATATTGCAAGTCGTAGTCTCGGTATGCCAAACAATCAACAGGCTGACGGCTCGCCTGCTGAAGGGATGTCAAAGGACAAGATCTCAAAGGCAATAGCCTTAGAGTCGGCGCAAACAGTCGCGCGCATCGAACCCGAAAACGCGGCCGTAAGCGTCACCAATAAGCAAGACGGTACAGAGCGAAGAACTCAGGTCGGGCGCGCAGTGACCGGCGACAAAATCGATCCAACTACGAATCGTGTAGCGCCCCAACCTGTAAATCCGGACCGGTTCAAGGAGGCGTCCTCTTTAGCAGAGCAGTTGCTGGGGCCCGCGGCAAAGGTGAAGCAAGCAGAGCTTGAGGCTGGTGTCTATCGAGGTCCGGTCATTGGAGAAACATCTGAGCTATTCCTGCAGCGTCTCTCACCACGGTCCGTCGTCGCCCACCCCAAGGACTTGTTCGATCAAGCTCCAAATATAGGAGCGAATGTTGCCATCAACTACTCGGATAGGAAGCCTGCCGTTCACGAAGTCAAAGAGCGGAGTCGCACTCTCGCCATGTCGCGCTGACGAACGCGGTTGATCTATCGGCATTGTCAGTGCACCGAAGCTTATGAATCCAAATGCAAACCTGTACCGAGTTCCTCGCAAGCCTGGATATTTAGGTAGCTATAACTGGCGAGCTACGTTACTCGGTCTCACCTTCCTCGTCCTGGTGAGCTGGATAGCCACCCAATTCCTGGCCAAATGCTTCGAGTATCAAACGGCGCTCGGAGCGCCAGCTTGCAGAATCGGCAAACTGAACGTTTACCAGCCGTTTGCGTGGACAGTGTGGGGCTGGCGAAACTCCTTTTCGCGTGATCCGCGCATTCGCCAACCGCTTTTCGAAGCGGAAATGATGGTTTTCGCCGGCAGCTTTCTGAGCATTGCAATCTTCTACTTCGTTACGAACCGGCGATCCCGCCGATTGTCAGAGAACGCTGAAGATCTACATGGCTCCGCTCGTTGGGCTGAAGAACAGGATGTGAAGAATACCGGACTTCTCGAATCCTCCCAAGGAGTCTATGTGGGTGGATGGACTCCGAAAGGCGATTCCCATACTCATTACCTACGCCACAACGGGCCGGAGCACCTTCTAGCGTTTGCCCCAACACGATCCGGCAAAGGCGTTGGTTTGGTAATACCGACTCTTCTTGCCTGGAGCGAGTCAGCAATCATCTATGACATTAAGGGCGAGAACTGGGCTAGAACAGCCGGATTCCGAAACAAGGCTGGTCACCTTTGCTTTAAGTTTTCGCCTGTGGAGCTCAACGCAAGCTCTCGCTTCAATCCACTTGCCGAAATTCGGCTGTTCACTCCTCGAGACGTTAGCGACGCCCAAAACATAGCCAATATGATTGTCCGCACAGGAGAAGACAGCCCACAGGAGCGCTACTGGCAAGACGCCGCGGCCTCGATCACGACAGGGATGATCCTCCACGTCTGTTATCAGGCAGCGTTAGACGGGCGAATCGCTTGCCCTGCGGACCTAACGCATACGTTCACTGTTCCCGGCCAGTCATTCCGGGAGACACTTGCTGAAATCCTAAGTTTTGAGCACGATCCCGGCTTCGCTCATGGCTGGCACATGCCACATGGAGGTCAAACAGCCACTCATCCCGTTGTTATGGAGAAAGCTCAAGAAATGCTAGACAAAGAGGACAAGGATTTCGGTGGCGTTCTCTCAACGGCCAAGACTGCGCTAACCCTCTACAGTGATCCTCTTGTCGCTCAAAACACATCCGCCAGCGATTTCACGATTGACGACTTAGTCAACCATGAACGACCCGTATCGCTTTACCTGGTCGTTCCACCAAGTGACAAGATCCGCCTGCGCCCACTGATTCGACTCATGTTCACGATGGTGGTGAATCGGTTGACGGAGCGCATGGTGTTCGAAGGTGCTGAGCAGAAAAAGAACCGTCACCGCCTTTTGCTTTTGATCGACGAGTTTCCTAGCCTGAACCGGATGGAGATATTTGCTGATGCCTGTCTTACATGGCCGGATACGGATTGAAGGCGTACCTTATCACCCAGGACATCCGTCAGATCGTGGACGCTTACGGGAATAACGAAAGCATTGTTTCCAATTGCCATGTGCGAATTGCGTACGCGCCGAATCAGTACGAGACTGCCGAGTTGTTGAGCAAGATGAGCGGAGTCGCGACAGTTCCGAAGGCAAGTTACAGCTTCAGTGGATCTCGGTTTTCGCCAGTGATGCAGCACGTTAACGCCAGCGTCGATCATATTGAGCGGCCACTGATGACGCCTGACGAGGTGTCTCGCCTAGCGCCAGCGCGGAAAGAAGGACAGGGTCCTTCCGAAAAGATTATCGGGCCTGGCCAAATGCTTATCTTCGTCAGCGGCCATTTCCCTATTCTTGGCACTCAGATGCTCTACTTTCTGGATCCTGTTCTGCGCACACGTGCCGAGATCCCACCCCCATCAGGCTTCTATGAGATCGATGGCGGATCTGTAACGCCGCAAAAGACGATTGCCCGGACTCGCAATCGAATCAGCAAGCCAGAGACGGTGCCCAGCGAAGCCGACACGCTTACGGATTGCGAGAAAGGATTTGTTGAAGAGCTACAACTCGGAACCTTTGGAGACTAGCAATGCAACAGAATCGATTTCAAGTCGCGGGGTACTTGGCTGCTAAGCCAGAGCTCCGCTTTCTACCTTCGGGCACTAAGGTTGCAAACGCCCGAATGGGCGAGACCTACAGATTCAAAGGCAAGGACCAGAAAACGGAAACTCATACAAACTGGCACCGCTTGACGTTCTACAACGAGCTCGCTGACCTGGCCGTATCTTTCGAGCAAGGAGACAACCTGTTTGCTGAAGGTAGCTTGCAACAGCGCCAGTTCACGCCAGCCGATGGAAGTAAACGAACAGTGTCCGAGATTGTAGTCAAGAGCTGCCACTTGATTGCACCGTCACGCCATGCGAGTGGAAGTGATGCAGTCGCTCAGAGCGCCGATTCCCTGAAGCCATCACTGAATGAAAACAACGAAGCAAGCGAAACCTTCCAACACAACTGGCCTCTTTAGTCGTATTCGCCTAACGGATTGGCGACAAGGTCGGGGGCTTGCGGTTATCGTCACGGCAACGTTGATTAGCGTCTTCGTAGTTGCAGGTAAGAGCGGCATTCGAATCAACACGACACCTTCTCTTCCGGTCGGACTATACATTGAGACCGCCTCAACGTCCCCGCTAGTCGATTTCTGTCCTGCAGAGCCAGCCGCTTCACTGGCATCCGCGAGAGGGTACAGGGCACAAGGGAACTGTCCTGACGGTGCTTCGCCTTTGCTGAAGCCAGTCGTTGCCTCGGCCGGCGATGTTGTCGAGATTTCATCCAAAGGCATCTCGGTTAATGCTCGCCCGCTTCCGAACAGCGCACCACTCGTCAAGGACACGGAAGGCCGACCCCTGCAGCACTATCCGTATGGCCGATACGTTGTCGCACCGGGACAAGTTTGGGTCGCCTCAAGCTATAACGCGCGCAGCTTCGACTCCAGGTATTACGGTCCAGTCTCCATCTCAGCAATCCGAGCTCATCTGCGGCCATTGCTGACTAGCAGGATGCTGAAAAAGTAACTCAGCTCGTTACCGTTGCAAACATAAAGATG
>CAXTYH010000056.1:0-14766 GCA_964248405.1 uncultured Bryobacteraceae bacterium | reverse complement strand
TCGCCTTGCCGCGTGAGCTTGTTCCGGCCGAGCGTCAGGAACTGGCGCGGGAGGCTACTCGCGAGCTGCTGGGCGATTGTTTCGCGTACACGCTGGCCGTGCATGTACCGCTTGCCAAGGACAACATCGATCAGCCGCACATGCACCTGATGTTCTCCGAGCGGATCGTCGATGAACGCACCCGCCTCATTCCAGAGGAACAGTTTTTCAAACGGAACGGGGCGAAGAAAGATCGCGATACCTGGCACAGCAAGGACAAGCCGGAGGAGGTCCGGGAGAAATGGGTTGCGATGATGAACGGTGCGATGGAACGGGCCGGGATCGAGCAGCGCATGGACCCGCGTTCGTGGGCCGAACAGGGGCGGGAGGATCTTGCCGAGTTGCGGGAGCCGAAGTTGCTCGGCGGCGATGGCCGGGAGGCTGTCGAGCTGCGGATGCAGGTGGAAGAGCTGCGCCGAAAACGGGATGAATTGCCCGCGCCGCACCTGAGCCAGGAAGCGGCTGCCGAGGAGATCGAAAGACGTGCGGCGATCGAGATTGCGGGGATTGAAAAGGAGCGCGACGGGCAGCTCGGCATCTTGGATAAGCTGATCGAAAAAGCCAGGGAGATCAAGGAGACCCTGGAGCGAAAGGCGGATCGGTTCCTCAGTTTTATGTCCAAAGTCGACGCATTTGATCGCAAGGTCGATGCGGAGATGGCCCGCAAAAAGGAAGCCGAGATTCTGGAGGCATCCCGTAAGCCGAGAGAGCCAAACCGTCAGGAACTGGATCGCCAGTTGCGCGAGATTGCCCATTCCAAAGCGCGGTTCCCGGAAGGCAGGATCGAGCCTATAGAGGAGGTTCGTCAATCCGAGATTACCGGTCGGGTGCTGGGCTACACGGAGGGGAAAGAGGAAGCTCTCCTCCAAAGGCTCGGCGGAGGTTTGGTGCGGCTGGACATGCGTGGCCGCGAGCCGCTGCCGATCGGCAAGGAGATCGACTACGACCCGCGCAGCCGGGGTATCAGCCGAGGAGGGAGGGAGCGATGACGGACGATCCGCAGGAGGAGCTTATCGCCATGGTCGCCGCCGCGCGTTCGATCCAGGGCGCGGCGACGAAGGCTGTCGCCGATCTTGCCCGGTTGGTTGCAGACAATCGGGCGGTTCCGGCGCAGATCGCCAAGGAGGGTGCAAAGGCCCGGCAGGGTATCCAGGAAGCGGGCGAGCAAGTTCTTACCCGCATCTCCCAGGGAGCCGAGAAAGCCATCCGCGACGCCGCCGTCAGCGATGTAGGCGCCAAGATCGAGACCGCCATGGCCGGTCCGCTCAAGACCATCGACCGGTCGCTCGGGAAACTGGAACAGTCAGCCAGCACCGCAGAACTGGCCGCCGACCGTT
Organism: uncultured Bryobacteraceae bacterium; assembly: GCA_964248405.1. GTDB lineage: Bacteria > Acidobacteriota > Terriglobia > Bryobacterales > Bryobacteraceae > Bog-105. The sequence goes on along the minus strand of CAXTYH010000056.1, from coordinate 13,390 downwards.
GGCGGATGTTTACCCGGACGTTCCGCTGGCAGCAACTCACCATCGCCATCCTGTTCGGTGTCGTCTTGGGGGCGGTGGGGCACTGGTACTTCGCAACCCGTGGGCCGGAGACCGAAGCAGCCCAGTACCTGCTGGATCTCAAGAACGAGCCGCGCCAAAAAGCGGCTCCAGCCCCGGCGAACCCAGGAAGTGGCTCGAAGAGCCAGAAGCCCGCCCCATCGACCAAACCCAATCCAAAAAGCCGGCCGGAACCCGTGCAAGACACGGCACCCATTCCCGAAACGGCTGAGCCTCCCCAATAGGTCGAAACAAGCTCCTACACATCGCCTCGCGCCCTCATATCAGGTGCTTATAGGGGGCTCGTGCGTGGAATGAACTTACTTGCCGAAGTTCGGGTCCTCATAGAACTTAATGCTCCAGCCCGCGTCGTCGGTCGAGCCCGGCACACAGCAGCGAGTGTAATCGGGGCCGTGGAACCACTGGAAAGCGCCGTTGAACCACTGCCGGTTGTCCCAGCTGTAGGGCGTGCCCTTCGGCACGGCGTGGTACATCAGCGGCACCGGCGCGGCAGCCGTGGGGCTGAACCCGATATCGCCGTTCAGCAGCACAAAGCTATGGCTGCCGGGACCGTTCACATACAGGGTGGCATCGTAGTCGGGTGCCATGTTAGAGGCATTGGAACCGAACTGGCAGCCGTTCGATTTGTGCCAGTCCCAGACATTAGTTGGGTAGCCTCCCGCAACCAGACGCAGATCGCCCAGGCAATACTGCTCGGTCCACGAGCCGTTTGCCGAGTAGACGATGTGCAATCGCCCGTCCGGGTCGATAATGGCCGCGGGTGCCTCATTGATGTAGTTGTTGGGAGGGCCGCCGGTCACCCTTTCCCACGCTTCATGAGGCTGCGAAATCCGGTAGCGCGGCCCGGTCGGGGTCGTTGGATTGCTCATCACTACAACATAGAGATTCTGCTCGTTCGGGTCTCCGGGTTCGGTCCCCGACCAGACGAAAAAACGCTGACCACCGAAAACGAAGGCGTTGCCGTCAACCGCCCATTGGTCGTCGGGCAGGCTCAGTTGGCCGCCCCCAGCCGGCGTAAAATCTGAAGCAAACTTGGCATAGAACATCCGGTGCCCCGCCCCGATGTCCGCGGAGAAGTAAACGATGTAGCCTCCGTCGACCACTGAAATCTCCGGTGCCCAGATGGCAGTCGTTCCCGAGCTGTACTGGAACAGCACAGTAGGTGTTGCTGTGCCCAAGCCTGCCGGCGACGAGGCCTGGCGTAAGGCGATTGCTGTTTGATTGTTCCAGGTTTCCACCGAGTAGTAGGTGCTGTCTCCTACCCGGATCACGCTCGGATCGGCATTGTGGATGCCCGTAGACCCCGGTACGGAGCCTCCGCCACCCCCTCCTCCGCCCGAGCCTCCGCCCGCCGGCGGCCCTGCCGGCGGCGGGTGCGGCGCGAAACCAGGATCCTCGAAGAACATCAGGCTGTAACCGGTGTCGGTGTTGGTGCCCGGCACACAGCAGCGGTTGTAATTGATGTTGTTGTACCAGGTGTACGCGCCAACATAGGTGACGCGGTTGGCCCAGCTATAGTTCAGGCCCTTGGGCACGGCGTGATACATGAGGTCCGCAGTATGGGGGTAAGCCGCGTCCGGGCTTTTGTTGATGTCCCCGTCCGGCAGCGCGAAGGTATGGTGGCCCGGACCGTTGACGTACAGGGTCGGGTACCAGCCGTCCGGTTCCATATTGCCGCCATTCGAGCCGAACAAGCACCCGTTGGACTTGTGCCAGTCCCAGACATTGGTCGGGTCGCCACTGACCTGAAGGCGCAGGTCGCCCAGGCAATACTGGTCGGTGAAAGAATCGTTGGCCGAGTACACGATGTGAAGCTGGCCGTTCGGATCCTTGATGGCCTCCACGCCCTCATTCACGAGCAGGGCTGTGCCGCTGGCCTGCTCCCACGGCTCGTGCGGCTGCGAGATCTGGTAGCGATCCCCGGTCGGGGTCACGGGATCGTTCATCTTGGCCAGATAAATATCCTGTTCCCCGTCCGTACTCCCCGGCCAGCCGGACCAGGCGAACCAGCGCTGGCCGTTATATGAGAACGTAGTGCCGTCGATAGCCCAGGTGTTCCCGGGCAGGTTCAGCTGTTGTGCCCCGGTATAACCGCCGGTTGCCGAGGCCGAGCTGATGACGTACATACGGTGCGCGGATCCAGAGCCCATGGTGAAGTAGACATAGAAGCTTCCGTTGATGTACATGATCTCGGGCGCCCAAAGCTCGCCCAAGTGTGCGGAATCGGTATAGATGGGCGAGGGGGTTGCACCGGCTAAGCCCGCAAGACTGGACGCTTGGCGCAGGTAGATGGTGTCCAGCCCCGGATTGGTGTCGTCGTTCGATTCCACCGAGTAGTACACGCCATTGGTGTAAATCGCGCTTGGATCCGGCCGTCGGGTGCCGGTCTCTCCTGGAGTGAACGGAGGCAGGGGATCCGCCCCGGCGGGCGGGGCATTGGGGTCGGTCGGAGGTGTTCCGCCGCCTCCGCCTGAAGATGGTGGCTGCCCGGGTTGAGGCGGAGGCGGCGATTGTCGGTTATTAGTGATGTACGTCAGATTGCGGAGACCCTTCTGATAAAGCTCAATGCGGAAGTCCTCAGCATCGTCCCGAGTAATCTGCTTAAACCCGTTACTCAGGTCGAAATTGATATCTCCGCGGTTATCAGCCGTATCTCCAGGGCTAAAGAATGCGCTCAGCGAAACGCAACAGTACCCGTACGTTGTGTAGAACTGTCCAGGCACGCTGGCCGTAGGGATGAAATCCATATACGGACTGAAAACGCTGATAGGGTAGAGTTGCTTGGTGTCATTGACGAAGTTAGTGAGGTTGCCGCCATTCTGCTTGTACTGAATCTCCACGGCAGGAATGTTCACGTATGGCGTGGGTGATTGTGTAGCTGTGCGAAACGCTTGCAGTGCAGCCCCAACATTCTCCTCGCTGCCATATGCTGCTGGTTGGATATCACCTGTATTGAACACCGGCTGTAGATTTGCAGGGGGACCTGCTTGGTAGCCTAGACTGAATGTACTTCCAATTAAATCCACGCTTACTGCATTTCCGCTATTGAATGCAATCGCTGGAACTTTAAAGAGGGCATCTTCCGTGTATGGCCGATTTAGGGAGTCGTTTGTCGTTGACAAGAGCGCGTAAACGGCATGAGCGGTGGCGGCATCCCGCAGATCAAGGGCGAGCACCATCTGAATTTTGTTTGCGGTCAGGTAATTCAATACTTGCTGCAGAGTCGACGGGTTCTCGGCATTTGTTTTGGGTATCGTGGAACCAACGGAAGTTCGGAGTTGGAAACTCTGTGCCGTAGATAGGCTTAGATTGGCGACAGGAGGATTGTGGTCGGCTTGTAGGTCCGCTGCACCACCTGGGCGACCGATACTGTTGATGTACGTCTCCGACGAACCAGCTGGATAATCAAAAGGATCAAAGTATCTTCCGTTGATGTTGATTCCCGCGTTCGCCCCCAGGACTGATCGTGGCTCATCACCAGTACACCCTCGGAGGTCAGCTTGATGTCGAGCTCGATCTCTTCAAGCCCCTGCGAAGCAGCAAAGCCGATAGCCTGTAGGCTGTTCTCGGGTATGTCCGGGTACTCTCCATTCACAAGGGCGTGTAAGCCGCGGTGCGAGGAGACAAGTACGAGATCAGAGTGAGGATGAGCAATCTCGTTGATGGTGCGTACCGCGTCAAAACCATAAGGGTTATAGAACGAGGACGGTATAGAAGTCTGAGCTTGGACGATTGGTTCGGACGCGTAGACGCCACATAAGAGCGCCAGCATCAGAGTGAAACGCAACAGGTATTCCGGCAAGTTGTAAGGAAGTCCACTTCGCTGAGCTGACGACATACTCCACCCCAAAGATTCAATGAAACTCTAGCTAAAGTTAGTGAGCAGCTTTGCTTGCCAAGCTATGAGCTCGGGTCCGCGTTGGATTAGAACTCGATACGCGCTCCAAGCTGGATGGTGCGCGGCTGGTAATTGCTGGTCGACCTGCCGAAGGATGCCGAGCTTAGATCGCTCGTTACTCCGGTCAGATTGGTATGATTGATTACGTTATAGAAGTCCCCACGAACCTTCAGCGTGAGGGCATGATCGCGCACGCTGCCGGAAAACGCTTTAATGATGCTGGCATCGATGTTCAGCAAGGAAGGATTGAGATAGCGATTGCGCGTCTCCGTGCCCTGCACAAAGACACCCACTGGCGGTGCGGTGAACTCACTGGCTGCAAATAAGCCGTTGACGTACTCCGCTTTTGAGCGCGGGCGGGTGTAGTTCTTCAGAGGTCGATTTGGAAAGGCGTAGTTGTACCCTTGTGCCTGGTAATCTCCACCCACGTTCACACCATTTACTACTTTGTAGGCAGCACTGTTGAAGACGCTGAACGGCTGCCCGCTTTGGCCAACGGAGATAGTACTCAACTCGTAGTTATCCAGTAACTGCTTCAGCAAAGAACCCTGGTGCTTATAAGGCGTTTTGACGTAGCCGGCCACTGTGATGCGATTGCGCGTATCGAAGGATGAATTGGCATAATAGCGTTGAAGGTTGGTCGGGTCGGGGTAGTCGTCTTGTCCGATACTCAGGGCACTGCGCAGCCCCGCAATGCCGATATCCCGCGAATGGCTCCAGGTATACGAGGCTTCATAAGACAACCACTCGCCGCGACTTTGACGAAGGGTGGCAATCAGCGCGTCATAGTGACCGTAGCCGCCGTTGATGACGAGGTTGATAGCACCGAAGCTGGTGTTCGGCAGCGTTTTGAGCCCGGTAACAATATTCAAGTCGCCAGGGGCACGGTTCAGGTTAGGCCCAATCAACTGATCGTACAAGTAGGCTCCACTGTAGTTGAGCCCGATTACGGTGGATTTGCCAAGGCTCTGTTCACCGCCAACGACATAATTAAGTGACTTCGGGAGCTTCAAATTTGGATCGATCGCATTCACCGACGCGTTCGTTCCGGGGATGCCGCCCTTTGGGTCCAGACCCGTTGCCGGGAAGACGGGAAGGGTGAATCCGAAGGGATTCGGCGTAACCGTGGTCACGTCCACCGTCTTGACCGTGCCCACGGAAAAGACCGGTTTCAACGCGATGCGCCGGTCGAAAGTAGGCTGAATAAACGTGGGCGGATTGGTGTTGACGCGGTCTACAACTTGTCCGACACCGATCTCGTCACGGTAGATCCCAACACCGCCACGGATCGAAAGACCTGAATGGGGCGAGTACGCGAAGGCGCCGCGCGGCGAGAAATTGTCCGACCGCCGGCCGTTGTACACGCCTCCCGGGTTGACAACCGCATGTGCGCCTGTGATCCGCGTGATGTAGTCGCTGCCCGCCGCCAGCACAATGTTGGAGGTCTGGTTATAGCTGTCAAAGCCGTAGGGCGAAACGTTGCCGAAGTCGTCATAGCGAATTCCCAAGGTGAGCAGCAGGTGCGGCGTAACCTTGTAATCGTCGCTTACGAAGAAGCTGAAAAGAGTATCCTGGCCGCCGAAACGGTCCAGCTTCTGCAGTCCGGTCAGGGGATCGAAGGTCACACCGTTTTCGGTGAGCGGGTTGTCCGCCAGCAACTCTTGCACGGTTTGAAAGGTAAAGATGGGCCGCGCCAGGCGCGCACCAAAATCGGCTTTGTCGTTTTCATGGCGCAGGGCAGCACCGAAGCGGAAACTCTGTCTCCCCCGTACATAGCTCACCACATCGCGGCCGGAGTAGTTGCGCTGCTCGAAGAACCCGGGGCCATTGACGATGCCCAAAGGGGCGCTGATCTGGTTGATATTGATGACCGGGACGTTGTAGTTGCTGGCACCACGAGCCTGATAACCGTCGATGCCGTAGCCGGCGTAACTGACCTGATTGATTAGATTGCCGCCAAACGTATGCGTGTAGTTTGCGGAAAGGAAGTAGCTGGTCAGTGTCGTTGTTACGTCGAAGCCGGGCCGAGTCAGAATGACCCCTGCGGCGTTGGTGGTGTTGTAGTAGTTGACATACCCGCGGTCTTTGCCGCTAGGCCGCGTGCCGTCGATGCGAAAGTTATATTGCCGTCCGTTGTCTGGAGTCGCGCGCGGGTTCTGCCCTGAAACAATAAAAGGGACGTTGCACCCGAGATTGCCAGTGTCGGTGTTGACTCCGTTCGTGCAGCCGAGTATCTGCCCGGAGGTAACGCGCGTCTGCGTGTTGACCAACGCGGCCGGATACTGGGTCAGTAGCTGCACCCCAAGGCCATTCGGGTTGATACTTTTGCCATAAGCCAAAAACGCCGGGGTCTCGGCGGTGAGATTGCCTGTACTTGCCCCGACGAGGCGGCGCTTTATCTCGGTGGAACCGAAGAAAAACAGGTGATCTTTCCAAATGGGACCGCCGAGGGATACGGACACGTCATGCCGTCGAAAGGGGTTATAAGTTTTCTGAAAATAGCCGAAGCGCGTTAGGTTCTCATCTGAATATTGGTAGTTTACCGCGCCGTGAAAGGCGTTGGTTCCGGATCGGGTGGTCAACTCGACCTGAATCGAGCTTCCCTGCCCTTGATCGACCGAGAAGGTATTGGTTTGGAGTGCAGCCTCCTGGACCGAGTCCGGATTGGGTGCAATGTTGGCCGTGCCGCCGACAATCGAGCTGGTGACAGAAAAACCGTCCAGCACGTACTGGTTGCCGGACGCGTAGTGCCCGTTCGCGCTCGCCTGGACTCTGTTTTCGTTTGCGAAATCGTCGGTGCTCCCGGAGTTCGCAAATCCTGTCACACCAGGGGCGATCGTCACGATGGAGTAGATATTGCGGTTCTGCAACGGGAGTTCATCGATCTGATGTTGGTCTACAGTGACTTGCAGGCGGGTCTCGTCCGGGTTCAGCAGCGGCCCAGAGGCGCTGCTCACGTTGACGGTTTCCGTCGTGGCTCCGGCGGCGAGTTGAATGTTCAACCCTTCCGTCTGTTCCGTAGTCAGGACAGTCTCGATTGTTTTGGTGCCAAATCCTGGAGCGGCGGCGGTGATGCGAAAGCCCCCTGGGGCGAGGCTGTTGAAGCGATAGTTTCCGCTGCTGTCAGCGGCTCCGGTAAACTGTGCGCCGGTCTTTTCATTTTCGAGCGTCAGAGTAGCTTTCGGGATAGCCGCTCCGGTCGAATCGGTGACGACGCCCTGCAGATTCGCAGTGAACTGCGCGGATGCGGGCGAGGTCACCAGCAAGGCTCCGAGCAAAATGCAAGTCAGATGCCCAGAACGCGCAAGCATTCTCCCTCCTTTGAGTGAAACCAGAGGATTGAAGACACTACTCAAGGGCTGGTCCGCCTTGCCATGTTCGCTGCTCTTCTTTCTAAACGGGTGCATGGGCGAGGAATAGCAGGGTTGGAGTGGCAGATCAAAGCATTTCACGGTGCTCCATCCGACTCAGTGGCGAACCAATGTCGAATCAACCATTTACCTGCTATTCATGTGTCGTGACTTGCGCGGAAAGCGACTGGAAGTGCGTTGACGAGCTATTCACACAGGCATGATTGACTACCCTGGAGGCTGGGTCACGGATGATTGCGACACGACCAGAGCGTGGAGCGGTCGACTCTCGCTCTCGGCGTTTGAACGAGTTGCCCGGAATTCGCTCGGAGGCCGCATACCGTGAACTGGTGTGGCGCATCGTGCATGCTCCAACTTTTGGTCGCAGCGAGCGTCTGTGTACGCTTCTGACCTATGTATGCGATTTGGCGCTGCAGGGGCGCGAGGAAGAGCTAAACGAACAAAATATTGGTCAGGCAGTTTTCGGTCGAGCGCAAGATTACGATTCGTCAGCAGACGGAATTGTACGCAGCCAGGCAAGCCGTCTGCGGCAGCGTCTGGAATTGTATTTCCAGACTGAAGGAGCGGACGAACCGATTCGCATCGTAATTCGCCGCGGCGGGTATGTACCGGTGTTCGAGGCGCGGAGCACATCCCCGCCGGCCTCGATTGCCGAAGCGAAAGATGTTTTTCCCGAGGCAATGTCATCGACTGCCGGGACCATCCCGGACAGCGTCCCCAGAGCACATTCGTGGCCATGGATCCAACTGGGCATGTGCTTGTTGTTGGTCTCGATGCTGGTTTCGTTGTGGATGTACGACCGGCGGGCCCTTGTGCCGGCCCCACCCAGGACACACCTTTTCTGGAGTCATCTTTTCCGAAAAGATCAACCGACGATGGTTGTCGCTCCCGACTCCGGCCTTGTACTTTTTCATGGGTTATCGGGCCAGGACATCGATCTAAAGAGCTATCTGGAGGCAGGGTACCGGTCCGAATCGAAAGGTCCGCCCCAGATCGGCCCCGGAGCGGCAAGGAAGGATTGGTTGCTGGATTTAGCAAACCGCCGCTATACCTCCATGGTGGATCTGCAGGCGATTCTCGGCTTGAAAGATCGAGCGCGGACCCTTGGAAGCGATGTGTCCGTGCGCTACGCCCGGGATCTGCGGCCGAATGATTTCAAGGCTGGCAATGTCATCCTTTTGGGCTCATTGGAGGCCAATCCGTGGGATGAATTGTTTGAACGCAATATGAATTTCGTGCTCAAGGATAATTACACCAAGATGTTTGCGGTCGTGAACCGCAGCCCACAAAAGGGCGAGCCTGAAAGGTGGGAAGCGGCAAGAAACGATCCGCAACGACGGGTGTTTGGATTGATTGCCTACCTGCCCAATTTTGCAGGAGCGGGCAATGCGCTGCTCCTCGAAGGAACGTCGATGTCCGGCACCGAGGCGGCAGCAGACTTTGTAGCCGACGACACGCAGCTATTGCCTTTTCTGAACCGGATACGGCAACCCGACGGTACCCTGCCGCACTTCGAGCTTCTGCTCGGAACGCAAAATATGGGTGCCAGCGCAGTTGGAAGCCAGATTCTCGCTTGGCGCACTCTGAAGTAGAGCATCCTGGACCGGCCCGACTAGAAGCCCAGGGTTGATGATACGGACCGGGATCACTACACAACGCACAAAGTTTAACCGTGTACTCTCTGAAACCACCGTTTCAGCGTTGTACTCAGAATCAGGCCACGATTCCAGCCCATCCCTGTCCACGAGGGAAAGCAGCCTTTAGAGGCGCTCCTTAAGGGTGTTTTTCCCCACGCTCCCATTTGCTGACCAGGCTGGGAGTGACGTTCAGATAGGCGGCAAAAAACAGTCTGACTGGTCTTCTCACGAGTCAAGATCGATCCCGTCACTATCCCAGCGAACGGCGTTATCGTTTTTTCTCGCAGCTAAGTCCACACGATGGGCGTTCTGCGCCAGGTTCGGCGAGGCTAGCGCTCCAAGGGCGCTACTGCTCTCCGACGTACGTCGTCTTGTCCGGCGCGAACGGGGAACCGTGGAGCCTACCTTTTTGGGCGTCCCATGTCTCCGTCCCCAAGGATGTCCCGCTCTCATCCGTGTAGACGATTGTGAGTAGATGTCCATCAAATCGCAACTCCGCATATTCCGAGATGGCGCTTTGCGTGCCACCTTCGCCTCGTCCGCTCACCCAAATAAATGGGGTGCAGTCGGGATCGCAAGTTGTCTCCCGTTGTATTTCATGGGGAATACAGCCACTCCCAATCAGTCGCGCGTTGTAAGGTGTCGCTTTGTCGTCATAGATGGTGCACCTGTGCTCATGACCGAAGAACCACCCGAAGATTGCGTCCTTGTCTACGCCTTCAGTAGCTAGAACCCCCCTTATGTCTTCTGCGAGAGGCGCTGCATCGTGAGACTCTTTCGTATGCGCTGAAACGGGCTGGTGGTGGGTGAGAAAGATGTTCGCCCGCTTGGGTCCGTTCTTCAGCAGCCCGATCAGCCAGTCCCATTGTGCCGCCATCGGATCGTCGGGCCCGCTCGGCTTCAACCGGCCGCCCGAATAGGCGGTGTCCAGGCCGATGATGCGCCAGAACTCGCCTTCAAGACAGAAAAACGGCTGCGATTGGCTGAAGGCAGGTAGCACCACCTTGAAAAACGACTCTCCTCCGCTGAACATCTCATGATTGCCGTTCAGGGCGAAACTCGAACCAGGCGGTACACCATTGTTCGGGTGCACTGGATCAATTTGAAGGGGCCAATTGCGAAGGAATGCTGTGCACTCTTCCTTGATCCCTCCGTAGTAAATGTCCCCAAGATGGATAGCGATTTTCGGGTGCGCCCGACGGATGACCTCTGCGACCCTTTTAGCTGCCGGGTTATCACCGCCCCAGTCCGCAAGCAAGGCAATCGTGCAGCTCTCGTCAAAAGGAAGTACAGCCGGGACACCGATCGGGTATGACGCCTTCGCAGTTCCCATCTCTTTCCAAGCTTCGATTACAGCTTGGAGAAGTGGCTTTCTCGTTCCTTTCAGGATGCGGATTTCATGGAAGAGGCTCTTTAGCCTGAAAACACCTTCCTCGATCGGCGTCACGAGCCAGATGGGATTGAATCCGTAACCCTGAAGCGCAGGGATGTCGCAAAACACTTTGGCAAGAGCACTCTGATATAGGCCCACGACATCGACCCTGGAAGCATAGTGAACATAGGCCTGTGACACCTCTTGGTTAGCTTTGTCTCTGATCCTGATGAAGTCTGCCAGGAGCTGGTTCCGCTCCTGCTCAATTTCAGCATCCGTGCTCGCTTCGGTTGCCGCCGTTATCGCGGCTTTCACTTCTGGCGTGGCTTGGCTGAAATGTTCAACGAGCTGTGCTGCGCTTGCTTTTACGAAGTCATGGTTTCCGGCTGCCCCGTTCATCGCTCTTCTCCTTGCGTGGTTCTCTTATTGAGGCCAAATGGTTGTTCGCCATCTATTCGCCTATTTAGTTTAGTCGCTTTGTTGGCTTTTGGCATCGTCATGTTGTGATTGCTTTCCTAAAGAGGCCATACCTCTTCAATATTTCGTGCGCACGTAAATGCCGTGCCGGCCGTAACAGTCCCGACCTAATTTGTTCTTGTGCGGACTGAGCGCCGCGTCATGAATCTTGCGGGAAAATTCCTTGTGGCAAATCGGGCAGCGGTATTTGTATGTTGGCCCGGTGCGTACCGCGCGGCGCACCGGCCGACGCGGACCGCGCGAGGCAGCTATGCTAAAGCTTTGTGGAATGACAACCGGACCGGACGGGGTTAGCTCGATCGGGTAACGAGGAACGTAAATGCGCTGCGTCACGCTGACGTCAAGAATGCGATCTATCAGGAAGCTACGCGGCGCGCCGTCTACTTCTTGTGTTGCCATCAGGCGAACATCGCCGGCCGCCGATCGCCGAAACGAATAAGGCTCGATCGTGCGCTTCGTCAACGCGCCCTGAAGATCACGATATTGCAAGTCGATGCGCAGCCGGTTTGCGGCAGCGAAGCGGATTGTCTCGATGAAGGAATGGTTGCTGAAGCCGTCGGGTGTCTGAAGGACGCGCTCGCGCACGACCGTGCCGCCGATCGGGAACGTCGCAAGCGGCGCAGCCACGACGACGCCATGGAGCCAGTCGAAGATCGCCGGCAGCTCGTCCCAGAAAGAATCGACCGGCAGCAGGGCCGGAAGCTGATGGTCGAGCATGGTCTTCCAACCAGCCTCGACATTGCCCCGGTGCCCCATAAGGTCAGCAAGCTGCGGCAGGGCGATGCCCTTAAATTCGCATTTCTGCTCCAAGACGCCTCGAAAGGCGGCGGCATCGGGGCGTGACTCTGTGTTGCGATAGAGGTTGACCACGTCATATAGGTCACGCGGCCGCGTCCGCTCGGCGAGCGCGCGAAACTTCTCGGCGAACGCCTCGACATAGTCATACGCCAGCACCTCGATGCCGTCCGGCGGCGCGTCGGTGTAGGGATGGAAAATCGCCACGCGCACGGGCGGGAGCACGACGCGCTCCGCAGCGGTCAGGTCGAGCTTGATGCGTGGCCATCCGCCGCTGCGCGGTGAGACCGGCCCCGCGTAACTGAGCTTGCCTTGACATGAGAGGCTCCCGCGCGGGTTGGTGAAGATATCGAAGTCCTGTTTGTCCGCCGGCATTTCGATGCCGGTCTCTTCGTATATCCAAGCACCAATTTCGCCGAAAGCGGTGTGCAGAAAAGCTTCGTCGATGTGGCTTCCGTTCCGCAGAGTGAAATCGAGGTCTTCGGAAAAGCGATATGTCTCGAAGAAGCATTTCTTGAGGCAGGTTCCGCCTTTGAACAGCCAATCATCCGCCAACTCTTCATGCGCATATATGCCGGCCAGCACCCATCCGAGAACGTAATCCTTCTCGACGACATGGGGTTTAAGGGAAACACGGCTGGAAGTGTCCAGGATTTCGCGGCGATCAATCATGCCGGCGCGGCCCAGCTTGCGGGAACGTGCAATCGCCACCGCGTGACGAGCTGCTGTCCGTCGAGCGCGGCATCGAGCTTTGCGATGCCGGCCGTCAGACGCGAAAGACACGTCTGCACGAGCTGGCCGGCCTTGCCAGTGCGTTCGGCGAGAAACCCGAGACGTTTGAAGACTGCGCCGTTGCCGAGTTTGTCGGCGTATTGAATGAGCACGGTGTCGTTGCGATCGCCGCGCGCGAGATACGCATTGAGGCAATCGGCGACCTGCTGGATGCCGCCGCCGATGCCTGGCTCGTCAAGCATGTCGATGATGGTGCGATGCACGTCAGAGACGAGCACCCGACTGCGCTGCCTCCAGACCGTCTTGGTTCCGAAAATCTTCGCCGGGTCAGAATGTTTAAGCGTGAACGATGCGCCGTGCCTGACCTGGTGCGTTTGGCGAAGCGCCTTCCCAGTCACGACTACCACGTCCTTGAATATCTGCTCTGTGAGGTCCCAATGCTCTGCGGCCGTCCGGCCACCAATATAAGCGGGCGAAAACAATGCCGGCACGAGCACCCAAGGATCGGACAACACCTGTTCTGCGCCAAGCGTATCTATAGCGACCGGCACATAGGCGCCGCGACCGACGCGGCGGAGCCAGCCTTGCATCATCCATCGCGATAGTCTCTTGGCGGCTTCCTCACGGGGCAGCTGCAGGATGCGTTCTACGTCGGCGACGTGTATGACGTCACCGGTCGCACTCAAGACCTTGGCGAGCTGCGCCCGTCCTTTCGGCAATGCTGGGTTGAAACCTTGCATACGTCATTATTCGCACATTCTGCGAACGCATGCAGTTGGGATGTTGAGACATGCGAAGCCTAATGTTTAACCCATTTATGATTTTTATACGATAAAGGACGTTAACGCACGTCCCGCTGCATGCCATTCTACGCATGATAATGTTCTGTGCCATGCGCAACCCCTTGAGAAAACAACCCTCAGCTACTCTTCCAGAAATAGAGATTGCGGTTCCTGAACAGGGCTCACTGTAGCGAAGTTGAGCGCGATCTGTTCGTGACCCTTCGCATGCAGCTCGCGCCAGAGCTGCA
>CAXTYH010000055.1:0-17035 GCA_964248405.1 uncultured Bryobacteraceae bacterium | reverse complement strand
AAAACGGACAGATCATGTGTTAATAAAAGCGGACATCTTGACAAACTAACAACAGGCGAGGCCACCAGATACGTAACCATCGGAACCGACCACTCGAACCTGGGTATCCAGGGCGGCGGTTTCATCCTTTTACGAAGAGGTGGACCGGAGATAAGGAATGAGGTATTATTGACGAAATCGCAGTGCAGCGATTTTCTCCCTCGTCAGTAGGCTTGCCCCGTCGCACCAGCTATCAGGAACTGGATAGTGTTGCGTCATGTCAAACATAAAACTCTTTCTTAAATCGGGCCATCCGCCGACTCTTCTTGCTGCATTTCTCTACTTCGACTTTTCGTTTGCCGTCTGGGTGCTGAACGGCGCGATGGGGCCGTACATCTCCGACCAGTTTCACCTTACGGCGGCGCAAACGGGCTTCATGGTTTCAGTGCCTACCCTGGCCGGCGCATTCATGCGATTCCCGCTGGGCGTCCTTTCGCAATACACCGGCCGAAAGAACGCGGCGATTCTGGAGATGTCGCTGATCATCCTGGCCATGGTTTACGGCTTTTTCTTTGTTCACACATACAGCAATGTTTTAGCGATGGGCGTTCTGTTAGGGATAGCGGGGGCAAGTTTCGGCGTCGCTCTTTCGCTCGGTTCCGGATGGTTCCCCCCGCAGTACAAAGGCCTCGCCATGGGAATCGCGGGCGCTGGAAACAGCGGCACGGTCTTGGCCACGCTCTTTGCGCCTCTTCTGGCAACTCACTTTGGCTGGCAAAAGGTGTACGGATTCGCAGGGCTGATGATGCTGCTCCCTCTGTTCACTATGATCGTCTTCGCCAAAGAGCCGCCCGACGCAGAGCATCAAAGCTTTCGCGAGCACATTTCCTGTCTCTGGGAGACCGATGGTTGGATCTTCAATCTGATCTACATCGTTACCTTCGGCGGCTTCATTGGCCTTGCTACCTTTCTTCCCAGTTTCTTTTACGCCCAGTTTCATGTTTCAAAAGTGCAGGCCGGACAACTGACCACGCTGGCCGCATTGGCTGGAAGCGTAATGCGCATCGTGGGCGGCTACGTCTCCGATCGCCTTGGCGGCATCGTCACGCTGTCCGTTGTATTCCTGCTCGCCATCGGTGCCTTGTTTGCATTAAGCGCGCAGCCGTCGCTGGCGGTCACAACAGTGCTATTCATGTTTTGCTTTTCCGCTTTGGGGGCTGGAAATGGAGCGCTCTTCCAACTGGTTCCTTTGCGCTGGCCTCTTAACACTGCTGTTGCCGGCAGCATGATCGGCGAGATCGGAGCGCTGGGAGGAGCCATCCTGCCAAACGCGATGGGTCTCTCTAAAACCCAGACCGGGTCTTTTGCCAGCGGCTTTGTTGCCTATTCGCTGCTGTCGCTGGGCGTGTTGATCCTATTGCAGGTCATGCAGAGAAGATGGGTAGGACGCTGGATGGCGACCGGCGGGCGTCCGTTATTGAGTGTCCCCAAGCCGAGCGCCGTCGGTGTAGGAGTTGCGGCGGCATCGTAACCCGGCTCTCTCGCTGGCAAACAAGGGGATGGCAGTCTCTACCCTGAATGCAAATTCGGACATCTAGGACGAGCGCGGCATCGCGCTCACAACGATCCCCGCGTCTAGGCTGTTCGTTTCTGGAGACACGATTCGCAATTTCGGACACTTCCTCCTAACCCATCCGCCGATTAGAGGCGTTTTGGCCGATCGACACCGTTGGTCCTTCATGTGCTTCGAATAGAGCAATGCTGGAACGCTCCATTGCTGAACTACGATTTACACTTCGTTACCTGGCTCGAACGCCTGGGTTTTCATTGGTCGCCATTCTGGCGCTCGGGCTCGGCATCGGTGCGAATACGGCTATCTTGAGCGGCGTCAATGCTTTGCTGCTTGGCCCCATGCCTTATGGGAATCCGGAACGTTTGGTCGCGCTTTGGGAAGATGCCTCGGCGTATGACTTTCCTCGCAACAACCCGGCTCCCGCGAACTACTTTGATTGGCAACGATACTCGCATTCGTTCAGCGGCATGGCGGCTCTGCGCTGGAGCA
Organism: uncultured Bryobacteraceae bacterium; assembly: GCA_964248405.1. Classification (GTDB taxonomy): domain Bacteria; phylum Acidobacteriota; class Terriglobia; order Bryobacterales; family Bryobacteraceae; genus Bog-105. Next base: position 14,994 of record CAXTYH010000055.1, on the reverse strand, counting down.
GCGCCAACTTAACCGGCGGTACACGTCCAGAAGCCATCGTGGGTAAAGGTGTAACGCCTAACTTCTTTTCCGTCCTGAAAGCCTACCCCAAGTTGGGGCGTGTATTTAGTAAGGAGGAAGACAGGAACGATGCGAAGGTCGTCGTCATCGGTCATGATCTCTGGAAGCGCCGTTTCAACGGCGACCGTGCGGCCATCGGCAAGACTTTGTATATGGACGGCCAGGCGTACTCCGTGATCGGCGTGATGCCCCCGGGTTTCAGCTATCCGAACCGGATGTCCGAATACTGGCGTCCGGCTCATTTCACTGCCGAAGAAGCAAGTGAGCGAGGCAATCGCTATCTGGAGGTGGTCGCGCGCCTCCGGGATGGTGTTTCGCCCAGTGAAGCGCAAGTTGATATGAGCGCTGTCGCGAAACGATTGGAGCTTGCTTATCCCGACGATGACCGAAGTATCGGGGCAGTGGTTGTCCCTCTGCGAAGTCAATTGGTGGGCGATACTGGCTCAGCCCTACTACTGCTTTCCGCCGCTGCCATTCTCGTACTGCTAATTGCTTGCGCAAACGTGGCAAATTTGCTGTTGATTCGCGGCGCTGAACGTGGGCGCGAGCTTGCCCTCCGTTCCGCTATCGGTGCGAGCCGCGGACGAATCATTGCTCATCTGCTGCTGGAAAGTTCACTGCTAGGGCTTGCCGGAACCGTTGCCGGATTACTGTTCGCCTCGGCGGGCATACGCGCGATTCAGCTGCTGATTCCGGAAGAGCTGGTGAATGCCAGTACGCTCTCGCTCAATCTGCCCGTGCTCGGATTCGCAGTGGCGGTGGCGCTGAGGAGTGTTCTGCTCTTCGGTTTGCTTCCCGCAATGAAGAGCTCGGCCGTGAGTTTGAATCTTGCTCTCAAGCAAGGTGGCCGTGGTGCAACGGGCAGCAGTCATGGGCTGCAAAGAATGTTTGTTGTCTCTCAGGTCGCCTTTGCTCTCGTTCTGCTTGCTGGAGCAGGCCTGCTGATTCAGACACTGTCGAACCTTCACAACGTGACGGTAGGCTTTCCAACGGGGAACCTGCTCGTTATGGCGACCCCGCTTTCGCCGCAGTCGTACCAATCGGACGTCGATAGGCTTTCGTTTTACAATCGCGTTCTGCAACAGGTGTCGCAAGTGCCCGCCGTGCGAAGTGCCGCTTTCTCGATGAACTCGCCCTTCACTGCGGAAGGAAATACAATAAGCTTTCTCATTGAGGGAAGGGCTCCCGCACCAGACGATCAGTTCAACGATGCGCTCTATCGCGAAGTCTCGACCGGCTATCTGCAGACGCTCGGCGCTCGCCTACTCTCAGGGCGTTTGTTGAGCGATCTTGATGCACCGGCATTGCAACCCGCCGTCGTCATCAACAAGACATTCGCGATACGGTACTGGCCGCACCGCAGTCCAGTCGGTAGGCGCATCAGAGTGGGCGATCAGGATAGGATCTGGCGCACAGTGGTCGGTGTCATTGCCGATGTAAAAGAGCGCGGCCTCAAGCTGGACATGAAGCCGGCGATCTATCTGCCAATCACACAAGTCAGGAACATTAACCCTGGATACCTCGTTGTCAGAACTGCTACCGATCCATTGTCGCTTGTGAACAGTATCAAGCGGGCTGTTGCGACAGTGGACCCGGATCAGCCGGTAGCGAATGTCAAGACCATGGATGAATACGTTGCAGGAAGCATGCGCGAGCAGGCGGATCGAGCGCGCCTGCTTGGCATCTTTGTGGGTTTGGCTCTGTTTCTGGCGACGCTGGGCATTTACGGCGTGCTGGCTTATTCCATCGCGCAACGCCGCAAAGAGATTGGCTTGCGTATGGCGCTTGGTGCTGATGCAGCCCGAGTGACAAGGCTGGTGGTTAAAAAAGGCCTGAGCTTGACTGCCTTCGGGCTGCTCTCCGGACTGCTGCTGACCTTTGTCTGCACTCGCGCTATGCAGTCTCTGCTGTTCGGTGTTCAGCCACTAGACCCAGCCAGCCTGCTGTGGAGCTTTGCCGCTCTCCTGATTGCTGCTCTTGTGGCCTGCTTGCTCCCGTCAATTCGGGCCGCGCGCGCGTCAACCCCATCCTTGCTTTGCGCGAGGAATAGTTAGTACACAAGGAATTGCCATGATCCAAACTCTTCGCTTCGCGACCCGTCAACTACTTGCTGCTCCGGGCTTCTGCCTGGCTGTGATTATCACCTTGGCTCTCGGCATCGGCGTCAATACAGCCGTCTTCAGCGTGCTCGATGGATTTCTTCTTAGGCAACTGCCTTACCCTGAGCCCGATCGAGTGGGTGCGCTCGCGACCCACATTGAAGGCTTTGACAAGCGCAACGGCCAGATGGCATCGGAAGAAAACAACAGCTTCGATGGTTCATCCTGGCAGGCTTTGAAGGACAGCCTGACCGATGTAACGATCGCTTCTTATGGCGGCAGCAGCGGGGTCAACTTGCGCTCCGACTCCGATGGTGCTGTCCGGTATGTTCGCGAAAGCCGGGTCTCAAGCAGGTATTTCGACGTCCTCGGCATTCCGCTGTATCGCGGACGCAGCTTTAGTGAGAGCGAGGATCGCCCGCATGGCCCTCCCGTTGTCGTGCTCAGCTATGCGCTTTGGAAGTCGACCTTCCATGGCGATGGGCAGATTGTTGGGAAGGTCATTCATCTGAAAGGAGAGCCGTACACAGTAGTAGGCATTCTGCCCGCGAGCGCAACGGTGCCCAGCAGAGCCGATTTGTTTACAGCTCTACAACCTTCCACCAGCGGCGAGTGCGGTGGTGACAACTGCGGCATTCTTTTACGTCTTAAGCCTGGCGTAAGTTGGCAAAATGTCGACGCGCAGCTCAGGCGCATTCGTCTTCCCTTTATGGCTGGCTTCGAAAAGCAGACGCATGGAAAATCGTGGGTGTACGCCCGACCTCTCCAGACCGAGTTTGCAAACGGAATTGATAAGAAAGTCTCCGTGCTGATGTTGGCAGTCCTTTGTATCTTGCTGATTGCGTGCGCCAACCTTGCTGGGCTAACGCTGGTCCGCATGTCTCGCCGGGAACAGGAGCTTGCTACGCGCCTGGCACTAGGCGCTTCACGCTGGGTCATTGTACGGCAGCTTTGGGCAGAGAACCTGGTCTTGGCTTTGTTTGGCGGTGCTGTCGGCGTGGGTTGCTCCTTACTAATTCTGCGCGTTTTTGAAAACACCCTGCCTGAGTCGATGATTCCCATGGGAGGTCTGTCATTGAATGGCCATGTATTGGCCTTTGCGATTGGCGCGACTCTCTTGAACAGCCTGCTTTTTGGTGCCCTGCCGGCGTTGCAGATTCGAGGAATCGATCTACGCTCCTCTATTGCCAGTGGAAGCCGCACCATCGCGCGGAGCGCTCGGCCATTTCGTCAGCTACTCATCATTGGCGAAGTTGCGCTGACGGTTGTTCTGCTGGCTGGGGCAGGTCTGATGGTGCGAACACTTGTGCATCTTGAATCGCAGCCTCCTGGGTTCGATCCACACAACGTGATCACCGGCAAAGCGTCAGTCGACGATGCGCGGTACCGGAACGCAGGTGCTTTTCAAGCTCTGCTGTCGCAAAGCGTTGCTGCCATGCGCGCCATTCCGGGCGTTGAAGAAGCGGCAGTTGGATTGAGTGTTCCCTATGAGCGAGGTCTCAACGCGCCCATTGCCATCCTTGATGGCAAACATCCGATTCCGGGAGGAGGTTCAAGCCTGAGTTACGTCACGCCCGGGTACTTTGCAGCATTGCGTATTCCACTCCTTGCAGGGAGATTGATCGCGGAAAACGACACTACATCGTCGCAACCGATTATTGTTGTGAATGAGGCGTTCGGCCGAGAATTCTTCGGTGAGTCTACGCCTGTTAGTCGGCATGTCCGTAGTCGCATCGGCAATCGTGTATACACGATCGTCGGCGTCGTCCGGGACGTCGCTAAAAAGCCAGGCATGGAACAAACCGCTCCGATTACAAATGAGGCAGTCTTCTATGTACCCGCAACCCAAATGGATCAAGGCTTGGTTAACTTGTCACACGTCTACTTTCAACCGAGCTGGATCGTGCGCTCTCACGGTTGGGACCGGTCCCAGCTGACGCAACGGATGCAGCAAGCCTTGGCATCAGTTGATCCAAACCTTCCGTTCTCAGGCTTCTACTCAATGGACGAACTACTGAAGGAGACTCTGCAACAGCAGAGAGTCGAGGTGCTGCTGCTGACAACCCTGTCTGGCCTTGCACTGCTGCTCTCAGCTATCGGGATCTATGCGCTGGTCTCAAACCTTGTCGTGCAGAGAACCCGCGAGATCGGTATCCGGATCGCGCTCGGCTCGACGATCTCTCAAGCGATGATCCACATCGGCGCTACCGGTTTTGGAGCAGCTGCCATAGGCGTCGCCTGCGGAATCGGTCTCTCCTTCCTCGTCTTGCGGATACTCAGCAGCGAGATCTACGGAGTGCACGTATACGATCCAGTCACGTTAGTGACGGTTCCGCTGTTGCTGATCTGCATTGCTGCGCTCGCAAGCCTTCTTCCCACACTCCGCATCACGCAATTACAGCCCGCCGATACCCTACGGGCAGAGTAACTGAACTGTAATCCGAGTAGACATCCAGCGCGGTAACCGAGAGGTTATTGGGCGCACGGCCTGCCCCGGCGTCTCACTCTAGTAATTTACCCGGCTATTCCTGCAAGTGTTCATGCGCCATTCACAAAAAGGGATTTAAATGAAGGCGAGGCGAACGACATAGCCGACAGCTGAGCGTATCCAGCCAGGGGGAAACGAGCTGTTCATTGGGGCTGCATTCTGAACTTACAAATCACAAAGGAAGCGTCAATTTCGCTTCACAACCGGACCCCTGCGCAACGTTGTCCAACGTAAGAAAGCCGCCATGGGCTTCAACAATCTGCCGACTTAATACCAAGCCAATGCCTGAGCCGCCGCGTTTGGTTGTGAAGAAAGGGACGAAGAGATTGGCCGAGTTCAGGATGCCGCGGCCTTCATCGCGAACGATGATTTCTACAGACGAGGCGTTCTGCTGCTGACATAGATAGACTCGACCGCCTGTCTCCTGCGCAGCGTCCACAGCATTCTTAAGCAGATTGATCAGAGCCAACTCGAGTTGGTCCACATCCCCTTGCACCGTGACTGGTGAAGCCTCTTCGACGTGAATGCGCATTCTCGTCTCAACGCTCGCTACTCTTCGCAGCAATCCATTCAGTTCAACGGGCCCCAGCTGCGGTGGGGGCATCTTCGCTAGCCGGGCATAAGTATTCACTAATCGGCTCAGTGCCTCCGAACGGATCGCTATGGTGTGAAGGCCACGTTTCATATCGTCCGCCCAGTCATCCGGGTACGGCTCCAGACGCAAGAGCTCCTCCAGACTTTGTGCAATTGACTTGATCGGCGCCAGTGAATTGTTCAACTCATGGCCGAGCACCCGAACCATGCGCTGCCAAGCCTGCAACTCTTCCTCTCGCAGCGGTCTGGTGAGATCGGCGATGACGAGCAATTGGTGCGCAACACCGGCCTCCCGAAAACGGCGCACACGTACACCCCAGCGTCCGTTTGCACCAGGAAACTCTTTCTGCACTGTCCGTTCGGTATCGCCGGAAAGATACTCTGCCAATCCAAGCGAAACGGCCGGGCGCGAAAGCAGGCGCTCTGCCGGTTGCGCTAGTAAACGCTCGCCCGCTCGATTCACCAGACGCAGAGTTTGCTGCGGATCAAAAGCAAAGGCGGCCACGTCGATCTCTTCCATGACCTTTCGCAAGAGTGCCGTTGCCTCCAATGCGCCCACACGCTGATCGCGCAAAGTGCTGGCCATGGCATTCACCTGCTGCATCACCTGGCTCATCGGCTCTTCGCTTTCGCCAACGCGGCCACGGATTGAGTAATCGCCTTCGCGCATGGCTTCCAGAAGATTGGAGACCGTTCGCAAAGAGCCGGCAACGGAACTACGAAGTGCAAAACAGCAGCTCAGCCAGTAGATGACGAGCATGGCGCTGATGGTCCATTTCAGTTGAGATTGAAGAGAACTGGTCATAAGAAAGACACCGCAAAGAACTGTGGACGGAACGCCGCCGGCGAGAGCCAGCAGCAAAACGCGCGTAGTATGACCGAGCCTCATGGCTGCCTCCTATCATGGCTGGCCCGAAGCCCGCTTGAAACTAAATGCCGAACCTCTGCAGTCTTCTGTACAAAGCACTGCGGCTCAGCCCGAGAGCGCTCGCCGCATGGCTGACATTGCCATCGCACCGGGCCAGTGTCTTCCGAACCAGAAACTCCTCGACTTCATCCAGGCTCATATCATCCAGACGCGCTGGAGTTTTAATAACGGTACGCAACGCCAGGTCAGCGGTCCGGATCAGGCTGCTCTCCGCCATCAGGACAGCGCGCTCTACCACATGACTCACTTCGCGAACATTGCCCGGCCACAGGTACTCTTGCATCGCTTGTACCGCTGCAGTGTCGAAACCGGAAATCGCACGTCGATAACGGCCCGCATAGATCTGCAGGAAGTGGTTGGCAAGCGGCATAATGTCCTCGCGCCGGTCTCGCAGCGGAGGCAACCGAATTTCAATCGTGTTTAAGCGAAACAGCAAATCCTGCCGGAAGCGACCCTTCTCGACCTCGTCACTCAACTCGGCATTCGTCGCTGAGATAATTCGGACATCCACTTTCCTGGTCTTCGAAGAGCCGACGCGCTCCATCTCGCCCACTTCCAGAACGCGTAGGAGCTTCGCCTGCAAGTTCATTGGAACGTTTGCGATCTCGTCCAGAAACAGCGTTCCCGTGTCAGCGAGTTCGAAGCGTCCAACGCGATCGGCTTTGGCATCGGTGAAAGCTCCTTTCACGTGCCCAAACAATTCACTCTCAAACAAGCTCTCCGGCAACCCTCCCGCATTTACGGTGACCAGCGGCTTAGCCGACCGACCAGAGATCGCAAACAGAGTTCGTGCCACCACCTCTTTCCCGGTGCCCGGTTCGCCGCTGATCAGCACGTTGGCATCGGACGGCCCCACGCGCGCAATAATGTCGAGCACTGGCTGCATGGCAGGCGAAGCAGTAATGAGCGTCGGCAGATTATCGCCTTGCAGGATGCGGTTCTCCAACTCCAGTCGATGGCTGCGGCGAAGGGCGCGGCTCAACTCCAGCTGTGTTCGCACAATGGATGCGAGCCGCTCGTTCTCCCAGGGCTTTTGAACAAAGTCGCGCGCCCCTTGCCGCATGGCTCGAACCGCCAGCTCCACGCTTCCCCACGCCGTCATCACCACAACGGGCAGCGTCGGATCAATTGATTGCACTTGCCACAACAACTCCAATCCCTCTTCGCCAGAGGTTGTATCGCGCGAATAGTTCAGGTCCAGAAGCGCTAAGTCATACTCATGATGCTCCATCATCTGCAGCGCCTGTTTCGGCGATTCAGCAGTTGAACACTTGTAGCCATCGCGCTTTAGAAGCAGTTGCAGCGCTTCCAGGACAGCCGGTTGGTCATCGCATAGCAAGATGCGCGTCTGCGTCGGCGCAGGATTCATAAAGGGCGCTGGATCAACCCATCTTCAATGTTGATGATGCGGTTGCCATACTCGGCATTTTTCTCGCTGTGCGTTACCTGAATAATCGTGACTCCTTCACTGTTCAAAGTCTTGAACAGATCCATAATCTCTTTGGCTTGGTTCGAATGAAGATTGCCCGTCGGCTCATCGGCCAGAATTAATTTCGGTTTAGCGATCATCGCCCGCGCAACACCGATGAGCTGCTGCTGCCCTCCGGAGAGTTGGTTGGGAAACAAGTCTTTTTTCCCCACAATGTGGAAGCGATCCAGAGTTTCGCAGACGATACTTTTTCGATCGGACGCTTTCACGTTTCGATAGGAAAGCGGCACCTCCAGGTTCTCGTAAACAGTGAGCGAATCCAGTAAGTGGTAACTCTGAAAAACAAACCCGATATAAGCTTTGTTCAGCGCCGAACGAGCTTTTTTGTCGAGCTTGTGAACATCGTTGCCAAACAGGCAGTACTCGCCATTCCACGCCATGTCGTACATGCCCAGCAGATGCAGAAGCGTGGACTTGCCAGCGCCGGATGGCCCCATGATCGAGACAAAATCGCCTTCAGGAATATCGAGGTTGATATTACGAAGCAGATAAGTACGGGTCAGACCTTGGCCGATTGACTTCTCAACATCTCGTAATGAAATCATTGGGTGCGGGCAGCGAAGTCGCTGTTCTCCTCGACAACTTGGCCATCGAATAAATGAATGGAACGATCAGCATGGCGGGCGTATCGCTCATCGTGAGTGACCATGCAGATGGTCGCGCCATTCCTGTGCAGCTCACGCAGAAGCTCCATCACCTGCTCTCCATTTTGTGAGTCTAGATTTCCGGTCGGCTCATCCGCAAGCAGGATGGACGGATCGCCGCTCAACGCCCGGGCTACTGCCACACGCTGTTGCTGACCACCGGAGAGCTGCGAAGGATAATGCTTGATCCGGTGCGACATCCCGACACGCTGCAAAGCCTGATGTACCCGCTCGCGGCGCTCGTTCGAACTCATGCCGCGATAGGTGAGAGGCAATTCGACATTTTCGTATACGTTCAAATCGCCAATCAGATTGAAAGCCTGAAAGATAAAGCCGATCTCGCGATTGCGAATGCGCGCACGCTCGGACAGCTTCAACTCCTGCACCGGCGTACTGTTCAGCGTATACGTTCCTGCGCTCGGCGTATCCAGCAGCCCGAGAATGGCGAGCAGCGTCGATTTGCCGCACCCGGATGGGCCGGAGATCGAAACGTATTCGCCGCGCTGGATATCGATGTGAATCCCAGATAAAGCATGGGTCTCAATCTCGTCGGTTACGAATACTTTAGTCAGGCCTTGTATGTGTATTAGAGGCTGAGCGGAATCCATTGATAATCGTCCTGCTTTCCTAAGTGTTCAATTCTTCTAACGGCTGAGGCGGATGCGGTTATGGCTGTCATATTGGCCCATGTCAGAGAGGATCACGCGATCTCCCACTTGCAACCCGCTGCGAATCTCGACTGTGCTGACGGAGGTACGCCCAAGCTTCACCTGCACTCGACTGGCGCCTGATCCATCCGGGTCGATCTTGAACAATCCGACGGTGGTCTCAGGGTCGCCCGAGACCGGCCGCTCCATGTAAACGACATTGTTCAAACGCGCAATTTCGACCGTTCCATCGACGCTCAGCTCCGGACGCGCCCCTTCCGGCAGATTGCCTTGCAGAAAGATATCGACACCCACAGTGCCGTTCAGGGCAGCCGGATCAATGCGCACCACACGACCAGGCACAATGCCATTGCGAGTATCGACAAAGGCGTCCAAGCCAATCCGAACGTCTTTCATCTGCGTCTCCGGAATCTGTACGACGGCCTTCAGCTTTGTCGGGTCAGCCACTTTGGCGAGCAACGTTCCTGCTGTCACACGCTGGCCCACTTCAACGTCTACCTCCTGCAACACGCCGTTCACGCCGGCACGAATCGTCAGCTGATCCACCTGCTTCCGTTTCAACTCATAGGCGGCTCGGGCACTCTGAATGGCTACTTGCTGCGCTTCTACCTGGGCTTGGATGGATTGATCAACAATGCTCAGCCGTTGTTTCTGCAGACCCACGCGGCTCTCCAGCTGATCTGCCTGCGTGACCGAAAGTCTTGATGCCAGTTCGCTTTGTATCTTGAATTTGGTCAGAGCCAAATCGCGATCGGCTGTGACTCGTGCTTGCTTGTATTGGCCTTCTAAATCTGCCAGGCTGGCTCGCTGATCCAGCTTGTCGCTTTCGAGTTTTACCTTCAAGTTGGCAAGGTTAGCTTCTTCCTGCTTACACTGCCACTCTGCCTTTTCGGCTTCCAATTCAAGCTCTGGATTGCTGAGAACCAGGATCACGTCGTTTGCCTTTATGAAGTCACTTCCCGCCCGGCGGACTACTTGGACCACCCGCGAATCGACTGCCGCATTGATCCAGTAAATTTGCTCCGGCTTGAGAACGCCGATGCCATGGACCTGCAATTCCATCGGACCGCGCTTCACCGTGCCAGGCCAGAGTCCGTTCATTTCAACCGAAGGGGCAGCGGGCTTCAAACGAGCGACAAGCACTGTCGTGCTGCCCACAGCGAGTAACGCGGCTACGATCCACACCGCATGGCGGATCTTCCGATTCCGCAGCACTTCTCTTCCACGAGGTACATCCATACAATCACTCTTACCAATGCACGTCATTGGCCAGCACAAGCAACAGGCGAATGCCTTGCATTTGCACCATTTTGCAGGCCCAGCTCTCAGCTTCAACTGTTCGTTTATGGGATTTGCTGTCCGAAACTAGAGGCGTTGCCGATATCGCCTTGACTCACGGACGCTCTCTCGTGATACTCTCCTAGACGACTAGGGAACGAAATGCCCAGAGACGCGCTGCAAGGAACACTCGATCTGCTGATTCTCAAGACTCTTGCCCGTGGCCCTGAGCATGGCTATGGCATCACCTGCGCGATACTCCTCGCGTCTCAAAATCAGCTTCGAGTCGAAGAAGGGTCGCTCTATCCCGCTCTCCGCCGGATGGAAGCCGAGGGGCTGATTGGCGCGGAATGGAAAGCGACTGAAAACAACCGCCGCGCTCGGTATTACAGCCTGACGCGCACCGGCAAGAAGCAGTTGGCGAGCGTTGAAGAGCGTTGGCATCAGCACGCCGCAGCAGTCGCGGCCTTTCTCAATTTCAAATAAGGAACCACCATGTTTCGCAAGCTTCTCAATGTCTTCCGTCCGAACCGGCTAGACGCAGATCTGCGCGAGGAGTTAGAATTCCACTACTCGCAGACTTCCGGTTCGTTCGGTAATCGCACGCTGGTGCAGGATCGGATGCGGGATGCGAGCACGGTCGCCTGGCTAGAGACCTTTCTACAGGATCTGCGTTATGGGTTTCGCCAACTCCGACGCGCTCCGGTCCTTCTTGCCACTGCAGTGCTTTCACTCGCCCTAGGTATCGGAGCGAACACTGCAATCTTCACGCTGATCAATGCGGTCATGCTCCAGTCTTTGCCGGTTAAAGACCCAGGGCAGCTTGTGCTGTTTAACGACGACATCAGCACCGGTGTTTACGATGGTGACAAATTTGGTGCAGATGAGTTCTCCTCTGGTTTTTACACCTACTTGCAGCAACACAACGATTCCCTTGAAAGTTTGTGCGCCTTTCGCCAGGGAACCGATCGTGTTGTCATGCACGTTGCCGGGTCGGCAGGTGCTTGGGAGCGGGCGAGAGTGCATCTGATCTCAGGGAACTACTTCGGCGTCCTTGGCGTAAGAGCAGCAGTTGGCCGGGTTCTTCAGCCTTCTGACGATGCGACGAATGCTCCGCGCGCTGCTGTCCTCAGCTACCCGTTCTGGCGTGATCGCTTCCGGTCCGATCCGGCCGTTCTGGGCCAGACCGTGATTCTAAGTGGGTCTGCTTTCACTGTGGTCGGCGTGGCTGCCGGAGAATTTTTCGGCGAACGCATCGAGACGGCGCCTGATTTATGGCTCCCGCTTTCCTTCCAGCCAGAGATCATGCAGCGTGAATCGTTCCTTACGGCGCACAACGTTTACTGGCTTAATTGCATAGGCAGGTTAAAGCCAGGTGTCTCTCTAGCAACCGCTCAAGCTAGTGTGACCGTCAAACTTCATCAGTTCTTTCTCCATCAGGTCGGTACCTCCGTATCGGCAAGCACGCGACGAAAAATAGAGGCAGTTCATGTTCACTTAAAGCCCGGGGGCGCCGGCATTTCAGGACTTCGTTACCGCTACTCGCAGCCGCTACATCTCTTAATGGCAGTGGTGGCGATAGTTCTGCTGATTGCCTGCGCAAACGTCGCGACTCTGCTGCTAGCCCGATCCTCTGCCCGGAGATCGGAGTTCCTCGCCCGACTCGCTCTGGGTGCATCACGCACTCGCTTGCTTCGCCAAGTGCTGACCGAGAGCGTCTTGTTGTCATTCATCGGAGGCGTAGCCGGCATTGCGGTCGCATGGTGGAGCGTCAGGATACTGGTCCTTGTTCTTCACGTCAGTTCAGTCGTCAAAGTCGAGCCTAACTTTACGGTACTTGGGTTTACATTCGCCCTTTGCGTTGCGAATGGAATCTTGTTCGGAATCTTTCCCGCTCTACGGCTCAGCCAGATGGAGCCGCGACCCGGTAATGTGGTGACTCCTGCTGCCGGAGCTAAGCGACGGTTTAACAGCGGGCAGGCTCTCGTTATCTTACAAATCGCGCTGTCTCTAAGTCTCTTGATCGGTGCCGGACTGCTGGCTCACAGCCTCCTGGCGCTGGAGGGCCAGAATTTAGGTTTTCAGCGAGACAAGATATTTGTCCTAAGGACCGATGCCAGTCTGGCCGGCTATAAAGAAGGCGAACTCTATCCGCTTTACCGCAGACTAAGTGAGACGCTGTCTCGACTCCCCCATGTTGTTTTAGCGGGTGTTGGTCGCTTCACTCCGGAAAGTGGCAACGTTTCGTCTGGCAACTTTTCACTGGAAGGGTACCCTTCATCCTCCTCGTTAAACATGGATGTTTACGACGTTCCTGTTGGCCCCGGTTTTCTTGAAACATTGAATGTACCGCTCATTCTGGGAAGAACAATCAGCCTTCGCGACACGCCCGCTTCTCCAGCCGTCGCTGTAGTGAATCAATCGTTCGTCAATCTATACCTACCAAATCAGAATGCCATTGGAAGGCACATGGCGCTAGGGTCACCTTTCAAGGCTCCTGGCGCAGAAATTGTAGGCGTTGTCGCCGACTCCCGCTTTTATGATCTGCGGGAGAAAGCACCCCCTATGGTGTTCTTTTCTCTTTGGCAGAAGCCTACCCCGGCCTTCGAAGCCATCTTTCGCGTGACTACCCTTGCAGGTATTCCGGCAGAGCTGCGCAAGGCCCTTGGCCAAATCGATAGTCGGCTGCCAGTTCTGGACTTGGAAACGCTCGACAGCCAGGTCGAATCCAACCTCGACCAGCAAAAGCTCCTAACTAGTCTCTGCAGCGTCTTCGGCCTGCTCGCTCTCACACTGGCCACAATCGGCATCTACGGCACCCTCGCCTACTCTGTCGCTGGACGAACGGGTGAGCTTGGCATCCGTATGGCACTAGGAGCGCAGCGCCGCAACGTCGTCTTCCTCATTCTGCGTGACTCATTCTGGATGATTGGAATTGGTCTCGTTGTGGGACTGCCGATCGCAATAGGCGGAACTCATTGGCTAAAGAGTTTCCTCTTCGGCATTACAGAACTAGATCCGTTGGCCATTGGATGTTCGCTGCTGCTGATCCTCGCTTCGGCGCTGCTGGCAAGCTATCTACCGGCGCGCCGCGCTGCCGGTATCGACCCGCTCCGTGCCTTGCGGCATGAATAGAAAGTCTGGCACCGCAACCGGCTTACAGGTACTCCGGGACGTAGTCCTTCCATATGCCCGAAGCGGCGGCGATCAGTGGCGGCGGCGGATCCAGGGCATGTTTACTGGTTCGAACCCAACGCCAGGCCTGCTCCAGCTCAGAGCTTTGGAAGTAGAGCGTTTCCCCTTGCAGTAAAGCCGCTGCCATCACAAACATGCTGCTGATTTTTTCCCACGTGTGAGCGCCGACCACCGCCATCCGTGCAATGTGGTTTGTATACTTTTGCAAGAATCGGATCTCCTCCCAACGCGCCTGCAGATCCATACCGCCCATCTCCGCAAGGTCCACCAGAATACCGATCGGCTGCTCGCCTCGTGACTCAATCAGGAGCCGAATCCGCTCCCCCATCTCTTCGGCTTCCTCGGCAGTCACCTGTCCGACAATGGCAAAGCCAATCACCCCACCAGAACTTTCCGGCAATCTTGTGATCACGACCCTTGTTTTCTCCTATTGCGTACTCGCCCGATTTTAGGACACGCGCCTGATATCCCTTAATCTAGCGTGAAGGAACTCAAGAAGTCATTGAGTTCTTGATGAAAGACCAGCTACCTTGAGGACTGAACATAGAGTGTGGCGTTCGGAGAGTAAGCCGGTTATGAAGACAAAAATTGAATCTGAGAAATATCGCGTCCGACCTGGACAGGGAATCAGTCTCGGAGAATTGCCCACCATATCGGAGCCTCTTTACCGGTCGAAGAAGCATTATCAGGAGCTGCTGAGCGAGCACGTGGAGACACTAAGCTCCCTGCAGCAATTTCTTTATGCTTCTAACCAGCATGCGCTCTTGTTGATTTTTCAAGGGATGGATGCCTGCGGCAAAGATGGGGCGATTCGGCACGTCATGTCCGGCGTGAATCCGCAAGGCTGCCAGGTGACCAGCTTCAGGCAGCCCAGTGCGGAAGAACTGGAACATGATTTTCTTTGGCGCACTACACGCAGGCTTCCGCAACGTGGGCAAATCGGCATCTTCAACCGCTCTTATTACGAAGAAGTGTTGGTGGTTCGAGTACATCCCGAACTCCTTAAAGGCCAGGGGCTATCGGAGAAGTCAGGAAAGGAGCAGACTTTCTGGGAAGAACGGTTCGAGTCGATCCGAAATGCAGAGAGCCATCTCCATCGCAATGGAACGAGCACAATTAAGGTATTCCTCCATCTTTCCCAAGAAGAGCAGCGGAAACGATTCCTTGCGCGCATCGATGAGCCTGACAAGAATTGGAAATTCAGCTTGTCTGATATTCATGAAAGAAAGTATTGGAAAGAATATACCCAGGCTTTTGAGGCTTGCTTAAATGCAACGAGCACCGAGCATGCGCCCTGGTACGTTGTTCCCGCCGACGATAAAGAGAACGCCCGGCTGATTGTTTCCCAAATACTCGTTAACTCACTCGCTGGCCTTAAGATGACTTACCCCAAGGCCACAGGAGATCGTCTGCGGGAGTTAAAGAAAATTCGCAAGCTGCTGACTAAGTAGCGGGCAAGATTTTTCCGCTCAGGTCGCGAGTTCATGCGTGAGCAGCCCTAGCAGGATGCTGAAAAAGTAACTCAGCTCGTTACCGTTGCAAACATAAAGA
>CAXTYH010000054.1:0-17592 GCA_964248405.1 uncultured Bryobacteraceae bacterium | reverse complement strand
TAAAAGCGGACCACTCACGTGTGAACTAGCGCGGTCAACTCACATACTAACGACAACTCGACCGGCGCTAGTTGCTACTAATTAATGAACCAGTGTAGACTTGGTGTTCCGTTGCAGAGCTTTCAACTTGCGGTTGGGCCGTAGTTAACACAGCCGAGAAGCTGCGTCGCTAAGTCCAAAGTAAGCGCCCACGTTTGGCTGTCCCTTGGCCCCGTTGCCGAGTCAGGAGACTTCCATGAGATTCGCAATTCTAACTGCGTTCGCATTAGCCCGCTGTGTCTTAGCAGCCAGTCAAATGCTTGAACCCACCGGGGCCGGAGTGCAGCCGGGATCACTGCCCAAGACCTGGATGGCAGGCGGCCCGAAGTGTATGGAATCTCCGGAGTGGCAGGTGCATGAGTATAATCCTGACTTCTTCATCATTCGCGAATCAGGTTGCGTCAATTACGAGAAGCCGTTTCTATATCTGCTGTTCGGAAGTAATCGCGCCATTCTTTTCGATACCGGATCAGGTGATGTCAAAATCGCGCCACTAATGACGCGGGTTCTTACCGAGTGGCTGACCCGCAACGGAAAGAGTTCAATTGAACTGGTTATTGCTCACACTCACGCGCATGAGGATCATATTGCCGGCGATGCTCAATTGAAAGCCTTGAGTACTGCGGCGATCAAGACCACGGTGATTCCACTTGATGTCAAAGCGAGTCAGGCATTCTTTCACATTGCTCAATGGCCGGAGTCGATCGGGAGCGTGGATCTAGGTGGACGTGTTATCGATGTCATCCCAATCCCTGGTCACGACTTTCTGAGTATTGCCTACTATGACCGACAGACGGGCGCGCTTATTACCGGCGACACACTCTGTCCAGGGCGAGTGTATGTGGATGTAGCTGACTTTCAACAGCTTAAGGCAAGCGTTGATCGAATGGTCACGTTTACCAATGGAAAAATCGTCACCCACGTGTTTGGCGCGCACGTGGAGGAGACCCGGACCCCTTATTTGGAATACCCCTTCGGTACGATCTATCAACCCGATGAGCATGAACTTGCGCTATCGAGGGCTCACCTGCTTGAGCTTAAGGCGGCGTTAGACGAGATGGGTGACAAGCCCGTTGTGAGAGCCATGAGCGACTACACCATTTCACCTGCCAATGCCGATGGGTGGAAAGCCATCGAGGCGAAGTTGAAACAGACTCAAATCGAGCAACAGCGCAAGATGTGGGATCAGCCGGCAGCGTCGCCTGGAACCCGTTGACCTTCAGTTGAGCTAGTAATTCAAGTTAGTCCTCTCCTTGTCGAGACTCCACGCCGTGTACGCGGATGAATCAGACCGTTCAGAGATCCTGCTCGGTTAAGGAGAAAAAACTTTGATGCGTTTTGTTTTACGGCTGCCGGTACTGGCATGTTGTCTGGTAGCGGGTCTGCTGCCGCTGTCCTCCTCGCTTTACGCCCAGGCGACGACTTCTTTACGAGGAACTGTGGCTGACGCTCAGAATGCCGCCATAGCCGATGCGGCGGTGGTGCTGTCTGACAACGGAACCGGCTTTGTCCGCAACGCCGTTACCAGTGCCGCCGGCGAGTATCAGTTCTCGCAGGTTCCTCCTGGCATGTATATCGTTTCGGTGAAGAAGCCCGGATTCGCTGTCTACCTGAATCGTGACGTAAAGCTGGAGGTCAACACGCCGGCGACTCTCGATTGCCACCTCGAGCTTGGATCGGTGGCCACAACGGTAGACGTGCAAGAGGCCGTGACCAATATCAACACCGTTGACGGTTCAGTGGGTAACGCCTTCCAGGAGAAGCAGGTCAAAGATCTTCCCTTACAGACGCGTAATGTCGTGGAACTACTCAGCATCCAGCCCGGCGTGACGCAGACCGGTGAAGTGCTGGGCGCCCGCCGCGATCAGAACAACATCACTCTCGATGGCGTGGATGTGAACAACAATCAGAACGCGGGGATCACTGGGGTACAAACGAACGGTTCGGCTAGTCTCAATTCAAGCGGAAGTAATACGCCTGGATTCAATGCGGCTATTCCAGTGCCGCTTGACTCGGTTGAAGAGTTTCGCGTGACGGTCGCCGGACAGGGCGCGGAGGAGGGACGGTCATCCGGTGGTCAAGTCACGCTGATAACCAAGAGCGGGACCAACACTGTCCATGGGACGTTGTACGAGTACAACCGCAACACTCTTCTGGCCGCTAACGACTTTTTCAATAACGAAGCCGGCGTTCCCCGGGCCGCGCTGGTTCGCAATCAGTTCGGGGTGTCGCTCGGCGGACCCATCATCAAAGATCGAGTCTTTCTCTTCGGCAACTGGGAGCGTCGCATCGATGCCAGCTCTCAGCCACAGACCGCTACGGTGCCTTCGCAAGCTCTACGAAGCGGCAGTCTCACTGTGGGACTTTCGGATGGAACAACGCAGGTTCTCACTCCGGCGGACGTGGCCGCCATGGACCCACTGCATATTGGCTACAGCGCAGCCATGAAGCAGTACCTCAATGCGTTTCCCGTTGGCAATGATCCGGCGCTGTCTCTCGACCAGGGCTTGAACTTCAATGGCCTGCGATTTAACACACCTCTGGATTTAGATCAATCCGCTTACGTTGCCAAACTCGATGTGAATATCGACAATGCCCGCAAGCATACGCTGTCGGTACGCGGCACGCTCAATTCCGGCAAAACTGACGTAATTGGCGCTGAGTTTCCAGGCCAGGCAGCCACTCAGCAGTTAGTCGATAACAGCAAAGGAATTTCAGCAAACTACACCTGGGTCTTACGGCCGGACATGGTCAATTCGTTAACCTTCGGGCTCACGCGCTTAGGCCTGAATGACTCCGGAACAGAAGGTACAGCCCTGTCGTTTACTGGTCTGAGTGAAGTCCAAAATTTCCGGTTCCGTCCTTCCATCCAACTGATGCCGACTTACAACATCGCTGATAATTTCACTTGGACTCGCTCGAAACATACCATTACAACCGGCATCAATTTTCGCTTTATTCGAAACACTCATGTTAACTTCGCCAACTCTTATCCCTCTTACAGCTTTAATCGCGATGCTCTGCAGGGATTGGGCGGCGATGCAGGTACTTTCATCACGAACTATATCAATGCAAAGCTGGGAACAAGTGGGTTGAAGTTGGCTGACGCAACCGCTGCAGAAGACGGACTCGGTAATCTGCTCGGTTTGATTAACCAGTATTCGGCAGTCTATCAATTTACGAAGACTGGTGCGGTTATTCCCTTTGGGGCTCCGGCAGCCCGTGAATATGCTGTGAACGATTACGAAGGCTACGTCCAGGATTCCTGGCGGGTTCGGCGCGATTTGACCATTACAGCCGGCTTGCGCTACAGCAATCCTTCGGTTCCATGGGAAGTGCATGGAACTGAAGTTGTGACAACTGTCCCGCTCCAGGATTACTTTGCCGAACGCGTGGGCGCCAACTTCACAGGAACGCCGAACAATGCTATTGCCAACGCCGCTTTAACTTACGCGCTCGGGGGGCCGGCCAACGGCAAACCCGGCTGGTATAGCCGCAATAATCTCGACTTTGCGCCCCGGTTCTCTTTTGCCTATGCGCCAGACAGTGATGGCCACTGGTGGAGTTCTTTCCTGGGGAAAGGATCAGTGTTCCGCGGCGGTTTCGCGCTTGTTTACGATCAATACGGCAGCGACATGGTTTACAACATCGACCAAAGCGGATCGCCAGGGTTAGCCAGTACCGTTACGCAGCCGGTCAATACAGACTTCACTTCGTCGGCCCGCTACAACGGCCCGAATAGCCTACCTGCTCTGCCCGCAGCGCCAGCGGGAGGCTTTCCGTTCACTCCTGCCACCATCACGGGCGGCTTTAACGAAGGTGTCGGGGTTGTGTCGAACCTGAAAGCGCCTTACTCAATGGTGATTAACGCTAACTACGCCAAGCAGCTTCCGGGCAAACTGACGGTCGAAGTCGGGTACGCTGGGCGGCTCTATCGTCGCGGCCTCCTGCAACAGGATTTCGATCAGCCGCTAACTCAGTTCAAGGACCCGGCTTCCGGAACAACCTGGTCCCAGGCGGCACAGGTCCTCCACGCTGATTACCTTGCTGCCGGGCAGAGTTATGGAGCCATCGCCAACGTTCCTTTCATTGAGAACATGTTTCCGGCGCTTGCGAATGCTTATGTTCCGGGTAGCGCGACGCAAAACTATTACTATGGCTGGGTCGTCAAAAACGGACTTAGTGATGAAGACAATTTAAATTTATCTGACCGGCAACGGATTCCCGGTACTAACAGCTGCTATACCAAAACGGGATGTAATACGTTCTACCCGCTTCAGTTTGCCGGGCTTCCGACGTGGACCAATGCCGCTTTTGCAAACTACAACGCGGCCACTCTTTCCTTTCGACGCCCGCTGTCGAATGGAGTAGCGTTTGACTTCAATTACACCCTTTCGCATTCGATAGATAACTCGTCCGGTGCGGAATCCGGAGCAGGTACGGGCGGCGCCATCTTACAGGACGCATTTAATACGAGCTCCTTCCGTGGACCCTCGGACTTCGATATGCGTCATAACATAACTGCGGATGTGACGTATGAACTGCCATTCGGGCAGGGCAGGCATTTTGTCAATTCAGTGAACAAGTATGTGGAAGCAGCCATTGGCGGCTGGCAGATTTCCTCCATTGCCCGTTACCATTCGGGTCTGCCATCAACAATTATGGCCGGTGGAGTTTATCCGACTAACTACGAGTACAACGCCATTGTCAACTTACTTCCTGGCGCTTCCAACACTTACGGAAACACAATCGACAACAACGGCCTTCCGAGTATGTTTGCCAACACCTCGGCAGCCAATAACTATTTTCAGCAGGCTGGAGGAACAACGGGAACGCGGGGCATAGTACGCCTGCCTGGATACACCAACTTCGATATCGCCATTATGAAAAACTTCAGGATGCCGTTCGAAGGACACCGCTTGCAGTTCCGCGGTGAAGCATTCAATGCTTTCAACCACGTGAACTTCTACAATCCTAGTCTGAACGTTAACAGTAATGCGACATTCGGCGAGTTTCAAAGCGCATTCCCGGCCCGAGTCTTTCAATTCAGCCTGCGCTACTCGTTCTAACTCAGCGCGTGTGATTTTAGGTAGTTACGCCAGCCTCCAAGGTGCGTAATGTCCTGCATACCCACGACAGCGAAGGGTTCACAGATGAATCCTTTGACTGACGTGCCGTCGCTCATCCGGCACGTACCGATGCCAAGCGGCGGAGGAATAGCGGCGACAAAGGATCCAAACGCTTCGGGCGAAAGACTCCAGATCTCGGCTTCGATACCCGGACCTTCAAATCCAGGAGCACGAATGAGTCCGGGCTTTTGCGGCGATGTGTTTGTAAGAGCGTACAGTTTGTAATCGCTGGCAGTGTTGACCGTGCGCACCAGCTTCGCTCCTCGACTGGTTAGCTGGCCGTTCAGCGGCTGCCCCGACAAGTGCGCGCCCAGAACGGCCAGTAGAATCGCATCTTGAGGTTCAGGTTCGATACGCCCAGACCCTAAAGCGAGAAGTTGTCTGTCGTGGAACGCCGGGGCGATCAGAGTGACGCCGAAGGGCAACCCGCTTTCTGTGAAGCCGGCCGGGATGGCAACTGCACTTAGGTCCAGAAGATTAACGAAGTTAGTGTAGTAGCCGAGATTTGAATTCAGCTGTAAGGGATTGCCGCTTACTTCTTCTACAGTGTAAGTAGTTGGCGTGGTTGGCAGCAGCATTACCTCAAATTCATCCCAATTCGACTTAGTCTTCTGACTAATTGCAGCCAGCCGATAACTTGCCTTATATGCGTCAGCGGCGGTGAACTTTTCCGATGCGAGGATGATGGCTGCAACGGTCGGGTCCATAGCGTCCGAGTTAACTTTTGCGAACTCGCCTACTGCTGCAAAGCGCTCGGCTACGTACGGGCCGCCATAGAGCAGTTGAGCGGCATCCAGAAACGGCTGGAGGTCAAACTCAACGACGTGCTCCAGAGTATCTACTCTCGCCCAGTAAAGCCGCTCATACTCGGTATTTCCAAAGAACTGCAGCTGATGGCGACGCGGCACTCCATAGCGAATCAACTGAGACGTCGGTTGACGAAGGGCCACTCGGCTGAATGGGTACTCACAGTCGAATCCTGACGCAACGTCCAGCACCGCTTGAGCATCGTCGCAGCTGTTGGCGAATATCGAGACGCAATCAAGCGAGCGACAGGCGGGAACGACGCCGGAGGTGCTGATCAGTCCACGGGTCGGTTTCAATCCCACCAGGTTATTGAAGGCGGCCGGAACGCGACCCGAGCCTGCGGTGTCGGTGCCCAGCGCGAAGCTGACGGTGCCGTTTGCAACAGCCACTGCTGAGCCGGAACTAGAGCCACCCGAGATGTAGCGGTCGTCAAATACGGAACGGCACGCTCCGAACGGAGTCCTGGTGCCCACCAGACCGGTTGCGAACTGGTCCATGTTCGTTTTGCCGATGAGCACGGCCCCTGCATTCAGGAGTCGCTGGACGGCAAACGCAGTCTTCTCCGGAACATAAGTAAACGCCGGGCAAGCCGCGGTGGTGGGCAGGCCGGCTACGTCCATGTTGTCCTTAACTGCAAATGGAATGCCCTGCAGAGGTCCTGGTGTTTGGGCCTGCTGTAACGCTTGTTCACGGGGAACTAGCGAAATCCAGACCGGATGGAGTGGACGGAGCTTGAGACGGTCGTAAATTTCGTTGATTGGAAGCTTGTGGTTCATTCTGTGTCAGGCCGATAGATCAGCAGCGGTTGCCCAGCGCTTACAGTTGCTCCCTTTTGGCAAAGGACTTCCACGACCTCTGCCCGTACCGGCATCATGATTGCGATTTCCATTTTCATTGCTTCCAGCACCATCGTTCTTTGGCCCGCTTCCAAGCGGCTGCCCCCTTCGGTATTCAGCGTCCAGACAGAGGCCGCGGTTGGCGCACGCAGTGCAAGACAGCCAGCGGGAACAACGTATTCATTCGTTGGCGGCGCATCGGCTTCTTCGAATTTGGAAATATCGAACTCGCCCTGAACGGCCCAGCGCGCACGTTCCTCAGCGAACGCCTGCTTCTGTGCCGAGCGGAACTGATCGATGCGCCCCTTGTTTGTCCCTAAGAACTCGTTGTACTCGCGCAGGCGAAATGATTGCTCCTCAATGCGAAGAGAGTAGCGGCCCAGCGGGAAATCGCGACGCATCTCCAACAACTCGTCAGCGCTGACCGGAAAAAAGCGGATTTGATCGAAGAACCGCAGCAGCCACGGCTTACCTGACTCAAACTCGCGCGTAGTACGGTAGGTGTTCCACATCTGCACCGTACGGCCGACAAACTGGTAGCCGCCCGGGCCTTCCATGCCGTAGACACACAGATACGCGCCACCGATTCCAACCGCGTTTTCAGGAGTCCAGGTGCGCGCTGGATTGTACTTGGTTGTGACGAGTCGCTGGCTGGGATCGATCGGTGTCGCGACGGGTGCGCCGAGATAGACATCGCCCAAACCGAGGACAAGATAGCTGGCGTTGAAAACAATCCTGTGCACGTCCTCAATGGATTCGAGACCGTTGACTCGCCGGATGAATTCCAAGTTGCTGGGGCACCAGGGGGCATCAGGACGGACCGACGTCATGTAACGCTGAATGGCCAGCTGCGTAGCCGGATCGTCCCAGGAGAGCGGCAGGTGCACGATTCGTGTCGGGACGGCAGTGTCTTCGAGAGAAGCAACGTTCGCCACGGCAGAGTCGATGAAAGCGAGCAGGCGATCCCGGGACACGACGGCAGGACTGTAATGAATCTGGAGGCTGCGTATACCCGGCGTAAGGTCGATTATCCCTTCGATACCGGACCGTTCCAAAGCCTGAGCCAGGGCATGCGCCCGAAAGCGAAGATTGAGGTCGAGAACGGGTTCGCCAAACTCAATGAGTAAGTTGCGATCGCCTGCCTGGCGAGTAACTACCGGCGGATTCAATCGCGCACTTACAATCGGAGTAAGTGGCGGTGTTGGCACGCCGTCAACTGTATTTACGAAACGAACCGTATCGCCCGGACTAAGCTGGCCCAGCTTCCATAATTCCGAGCCCAGCACCACGCCAGGACAAACGAAGCCTCCCAAACTAGGACCATCCGGGCCCAGGAGAATGGGCATATCGCCGGTAAAGTCAATTGAGCCAATTGCATAGGCGTTGTCATGGATGTTTGAAGGGTGCAGGCCGGCGTCGCCTCCATCTTGCCGCGCCCACTCAGGTTTCGGACCGAGCAGCCGCACGCCGGTCCGACTTGAATTATGATGAACCTTCCAGGCAGTTGAAAATATGCTGCCGATGTCTTTGTCAGTGAAGTAATCAGGGGCGCCATGAGGCCCGTATAGGACGCCTATTTGCCAGTCGTGCGTCAGAGTTGGTCGACGTTCGTCCTCAAGCGTAGCCGACCGGACAGGGTCAGACGCCAGCAGCGGCAAAAGATCTCCGGTCCTGAGTTGGCGGCCGGTCAGCCCTCCGAAGTTGCCGAGCGTGAACGTGGCGGTGCTGCCCAAGTAAGGCGGAATGTCCAGGCCTTCTTGAAAAAGAATGTAGGTCCGAGTGCCGGGACCGGAAACAGCGCTGAGCGCAAGCACGCTCCCTCGAGAAACAGTCAACACGGTCCACAAAGGAACGGGCTTACCATCCAAAGTAGGTTGCATATCCGCGCCCGTAATCGTAATCTGCGTCGCGTAGTGGAACCGCAGAGTAGCTCCCGTGAGTGTGCATTCCAGACCGGCTGCTGCACTGGCGTTCCCTAGCAGCTCGTTCCCCAACTTGAAGGAAAGATCATCCATCGGCCCGGAAGGAGGCACGCCGATGTTCCAAAAGCCGAGACGCCCCGGGAACGATTGAACCGTGGTCATAACACCGCCCTCGATAACTTCCGCGCATCGTGGATGAAAGACGAAGGTATTCAGAAAGCTGGTGGTGACTCCGCCTTGGACAAAGGCTCGATCGGCCACAATAGAGCCGAGAAACTCCAGGTTAGTTTCGAGTCCGGTCAATCGGGTCTGATGGAGCGCCTTTACAAGTCGTTCTCGAGCTTCCTCACGCGTCGCTCCATGGACAATGATCTTGGCCAGCAATGGATCGTAGAACGGTGGAACGTCGATGCCCGCACTAATAAAAGTCTCGAGACGACAATCAGTTGGAGGCTGAAAGTAAGTGATCCGGCCACTGGAGGGCTGAAATCCTGCAATCGGATTTTCTGCATAGACGCGCACCTGAATGGATGCGCCATGGAGCTTCGGACACAACGTCTCGAGAGGCGGAAGAGAGCCGTCGGCAAGACGAACCATCCACTCGACCAGATCAACACCCGTCACTTCTTCGGTCACTCCGTGCTCTACCTGTAGGCGAGTGTTTACTTCGAGAAAGTAGAACTCTTCGCGAGCTGTATCGTAGAGAAATTCAACTGTTCCGGCTGAACGATAGTTGACAGCCTGCATCACAGTTGTGGCGACATCGGCCAGCTGCTGGCGAACCGTGTCTGAGAGCCCAGGCGCTGGAGTTTCTTCGATAATTTTCTGATTGCGGCGCTGTACTGAACAGTCGCGCTCGCCGAGCGTGATTACCTGGCCATGGCCGTCGCCGAACACTTGCACTTCAATGTGGCGCCCTCTCGCCACAAAGCGCTCGAGGTAAATTCCTGAGCCTTTAAAGTGCGTTTCGCTGAGCCGCTGAACCGATTCGAAAGCTCCGACGAGCGCTTCAGCATTTTCGCAAAGACGCATGCCGATGCCGCCGCCGCCGCCCGCGCTCTTCAGCATCACAGGAAAGCCGATACGCGTTGCCTCAGTAATAGCGTGGTCAGCATCACGGAGCAGCCCTGAGCCTGGCAAGATGGGTGCATGGCATTGAACGGCGATATCACGCGCCGTGTTCTTCAAACCGAAAGAGCGAATCTGAGCAGATGTGGGACCAATGAACGCGATCGCTGCGGCTTCGCACCTCTCGGCAAAATCTGGGTTCTCGCTGAGAAACCCGTAGCCGGGGTGGATGGCGTCGGCCTTGCCGGCTCGGGCCGCGGCTAAAATCGCGTTCACGTTCAGGTAGCTCTCTGCAGCGGGACCTGGACCTACGCAGATCGCCTCTGCCGCCATTTCCACGTGCGGCGAACCGGCATCGGCTTCCGAGTAGATCGCGACAGGCTCAATCCCCAACTTGCGCAGTGTTCGCATAATGCGACAAGCTATGACGCCGCGGTTTGCGACAAGGACGCGTTTGAACATCAATCTACTTAGCGCTATCCCAAATTAGTAAGCGCACCGGAGTGGGGTTGTAAGCATTGCATGGATTGTTTAATTGAGGGCAATTACTAAGCAGCGCGAGTACATTCATTTCCGCCCGCATCTCGACATACTTACCTGGATCAGAAATGCCATCGGCGAACTCTAATTTGCCATCGGAAGTCACTGGAACGTTCATAAAGAAGTTAATGTTACTTCCGATGTCCCGCTTAGTTAGGCCGTATGGCGAATGCACAATGGCGCGGAGGAAGCTTTGCCGGCAGGCGTGCATAAAACGTTTGTCGAGTGAGTAGCGAACGGCGTTGCTCTCAGTAGAACAAGCGCCCCCTAAGGTGTCGTGACGGCCGCAAGTATCCGCAGTTATGGTCAGAAGAGGACGCGCGAAGTTAGAGAGCAGCTTCGTTCCGGTTGTCAGATAAATATTGTTCTGGCCGACAATGGTGTCAGTGGCGCTGTAGCGTTCGGTGAAGCGCTCTGCATTGAAGAAGAAGGTGTCGACGGCCTGATTGCCGCACAGGTCGACAATCCGGAATGTCTGTCCAGCATGTATGGGATAAATCCATGGCTCGCCTGCTTCCAGGGTGTAATCAACGATGGCGGTCTCGGGCGCGAGTGCGCTTTCGACGATGATTCGATCAGGCATAGCGAGCTAAAGATAAAACCTTTCCGTGTTGATGAAGCCACGGGTGTTCTCCGGACAAGAGATTCGGCAGAGATCATCTGTCGCTGGCGAAACCGAACGGCTCACGCGTACTTGAACAGGCTTGGGCGAGTAAGTAGTCGCCGGGTCGAGTGGATGCTGGCACGTGTCCAGGATTACCAAGGTGTTCATCTCCGCCCGTAACTCGACGGTCGAACCTGCCGCTGAGTTGCCCGGCACAAAATGGAGCGCTCCGTCTTCTGTAACTACCACCTTGCTGAAGAAGTTAACAGTGTGAGGTAAGTCGCTAACAGTTAATCCATATTTCTCCAGTTCGATCACGAAGTTATCGTGCGGATTGCGGTGAAAGTCATTGCGACTCTGTTGATAACGCGCTTCGCCGAACTTTGCTTTGACCTGCAACGGCTTCGCATGACCGCTAATAGGGTCGTGCCAGCCGCAAGTCTCGTCTGTTATCGAGCATAAGATTCGGCCCATGTCGGAATAGAGAACGTGGCCCTTTGCCAGGTGCGCCGTATGCTGCGCTTTCAGGGTGTCGGGCATGTTGTAACGCTCACTGGGCAGATCGAAGTGAAGAAAGAGTGCGCCGACGTTCCCTCCCCCCTCCAGGTCAAGTAAGCGCAGGGTGGTGCCACGTTTCAGCACGTGTGACCAGCAGTCTCCGCCGCGGATGGTCTCCTCCCAGAGGATGTTCTCGGGTGAAATGTCTGGTGGCAAACAAAGTCCTTTTGAGAGTGTAGCTGCCAAAGGCGAACAAGGCTGCAGCCGAAGTGAATCGATTTCTTAGAGCTTAGCTGATGGAATGCAGATAAGCTTGCAAGCTCGATGTAGCCAGGGGTATCAGAATACTTCTATTTATCCAAAGCAGAAACAACACTCGCAAAGAAGTCGCTGTCACTAACCCCGGTTGACCCGGTTGGCTTTTCCCTCGCGCTCCAAACGACCACCGTAATATGATGTCTGGGATTGATGTAGATAAACTGCCCAAAGATGCCCACGGCCTCGAATGCGCCCTGATGAATTGGCGCAGCTTCAGGCCCGAAGCTCCACCACATATAGCCGTAAGGGACAAGGTGTCCGCCCACTAACTTAGGAGCGCCCGCACCAGGGAACCAGCCCGCCGGAACAACCTGCGTGCCATTTGCTTTTCCCCCGCCGATAACAATTTCGGCAAACCGCCCATAGTCGCGTAAAGTCGCGCTGAATCCGCTGCCACCCACTTCCAAGCCGCCGGGCGACTCCAACCACCAGGTAGCATCAGACTCCATTCCGACGAATGACCAGATCTTCTCGGACAAGTATTGCGAGAGTGGGCGCTTCACGGCAGCACGAATCAAAGCACCAAGTATGTGCGTTTCCCCCGTACTGTAATTCCATCTGGCGCCGGGCGGCGACACGCGCGGAAGCCTTACCATGAATTCAAGAATGCTGCCGGGACGTCCCGCAATCTGCAGGTCCAACATGTGACGGCGGTCCGATCGCGGGTCGGTGTAGGTCTCATTCCAACCGACGCCTGATGCCATCTGAAGCAAATTCCTGATCGAGACTCCCTCGTAAGCGCTGCCTCTGAGTTGAGGAAGATACTTCGTCACTTTGTCGTCCAGACTCCCGACGTAGCCGTCCTGAATGGCCGCACCAAGCAGTGTCGAGCTGATTGATTTAACGAGCGACCACGAAACCCACCTGGTTGCATCGGTGTTGCCCAGTCTGTATTCTTCCAAAGCAACCGTTCCGTTTTTCAGAACCAGGAGCCCACTTACTCTGTTGAGGGCCATGTATTCCCCCAGGCTATAAGTGCTACTGCCGGAAGAGAAAGACAGACCGGCCAAGGGGTGTTTGCTCTTGGGCAACGGGAGAACGGAAGATCCGTGGGGAACAATGCGTGACGGAAAAAGCCGGTCGATGTGACGGAAGGTTTCTACTTCCACATCAGGGCTGAGCGTGCCATCGTAGACTGCGCGGATGGACACAATCGGTTTGCTCGACTCAGCGCAAAATGTGGGACTTACACAAGCGAGCGAGAGCATTAGGACAACCACTCTGAGCGAGTCGGTTCGGATTGACACAGATTCTTCCTTTCCATCCTGTCGGAGCGTGAAGACTTGGGCAGGTGGGTACTTCGTGCCGGCAGGTCGACTGCCCTTAATGCGGAGAGTACTCTGCCCTTCTGAGTCTTACGCCTTCTAAGTTATAATTGCAGTTCTCCTGCTTTGCCGGGTGGGCCCTGTCAGCCTCTGGAATTCAAACCATGAAGGGCTGTTCTTTGTCTAATCGGATCATTTCACTCCTTCTTCTTCTAGCCTGTTCTTCAGTTACGCCATTGGTGGCCCAGAAACCCACCTTCACCGTCGGTTGGTCGGTCTATGTTGGCTGGGATCCGTACCAGTACATGGCTAAGTCTGGAATACTCAAGAAGTGGGCAGATAAATACGGAGTAACAATCAAGGTTCAGCGATTCGACTACGCTGCTTCACTGGACGCGTTTACCTCGCGCAACATCGATGCCTGCACCATGACCAACATGGAAGCATTGGATCTGCCTGCAGCCTCCGGCGTTGATACAACAGCGATCATCATTGGCGATTATTCGAATGGCAACGATGCTGTGCTGGTGCGGGGCGGCAAGACCTTGCAGTCGCTGCCGGGCAGCAGAGTGCTTTTAGTAGAGAAAACAGTTTCTGAGTATCTGCTGGAGCGTGCTCTTGTGCTGAACGGCATGGAAGCGCAGGCGCGAAAAGTGAAGCTGGTGAACACGTCGGACCGGGATATCGTGGCAGCTTACATGAACGACCCATCGCAAATTGCGGTGGTGACGTGGAAGCCGCTGGTTTCGCAAATCGCAAAGATGAAGGACGTTAAAACTCTGTTCGACTCTTCGAAGATTCCGGCCGAAATTCTCGATTTATTGGTGGTTCGTACCGATGTTTTGAAGAACCCCGATGGAAGCGGACAGAAGTTTGCCAAGGCCATAACCGGTGCCTGGTATGAGGTGCTTTCGCAAATGAGCGGTCCTGGTGCGGACAAAACGCTTCAGGCCATCGCAGCAGTTTCCGAAGATACGTTGCCGACTTACAAAGAGCAGCTGAGCACGACGCACATGTTCTATCAGCCCAAAGAAGCAGCGAGCTTCGCGACGTCTTCCGAGTTGAAAGACAAGATGAAGATCGTCCGGCAGTTTTGCTTCACGCACAAGCTCCTTGGCGACGGCACTAAGTCCGTTGACGACGTGGCCATCCAGTATCCGGATGGGTCCGTGCAGGGAAGCGCCGGCAGAATTCGACTGCGCTTTGATGCCAACTTGATGCAGGCTGCGGCTAAAGGCGCACTCTGATGTTACGCGTGCTGACCTCTCCAAACAAGTCAGCAGCGTTCAGTGTCTCCTGGGCGCTGTTTGTCATATGCCTTTTCGTTTACTTTCGAACGGCACACGTGCGGCATGTCGAAAATCCGGACGACCGCATTGTGCCTACTGTCGCTCAGTTATCCGCAAGTTTCGTTCACGCAGCTTTAACCCCGGGCGATGATGATGCCGAAGGTGCGCCGAATGCGTCGCTGCTTCAGAAGTTTCGAAGCAGCATGCTCTGGAACGACACGCTCGCCAGCGCGCAACGATTCCTGATCAGTCTGGCGCTTCTCTTTCCTGCGGCGCTGCTCGGTGTGAATATGGGCGCGTTTCCCTGGGTCAGCAGTGGATTGCTCAGATTCTTTCTATTCTTCGACAAGATCATTGCGCTCTCAGTGCTGCCGATACTCTTCATTGCTTTCGGCATTGGCGAAGCGGCGAAGATCATGCTGATTGTTATCGGCGTTGCGCCTACGCTGGTCTTGGATAGCTACAATCTGGCTAAGTCGGTTCCGAACGAACAGGTGATCAAAGGCTTTACCCTAGGCGCAAAGGATTTGGCTGTTACTTACCGCGTGATTCTTCCTCAGATCTGGCCCCGCATACTAAACAGCATTCGGCTGAACCTGAAGGCCATCGCTCTTTTCCTTTTTGCGGGAGAGATGATTGCTTCTACCGGTGGGCTTGCCTATCGTATTGCATTGTTACAGCGGCACATGGGAATGGACCTGATCATCCCATACGTGCTGTGGGTAGCGCTCCTTTTATTCCTGCTTGACCTTTCCTTTCGGCTGTTCACACGGTATACGAATCCGTGGTTTCGGGAGGCTTAATGCCGCTGATTTCGCTCCAACAGATCAGCTTGCGTTTTCCCTTCAAGGGCGGGGAACAACTACTGTTTTCCGGCCTTGATCTGGCCATAGAAGAAGGTGAGTTTGTCTCCGTTGTGGGACAGACTGGATGCGGCAAGTCGACACTGCTTCGCTTGATTTTAGGATCACAGGGCGCTTCATCGGGTCGGGTTGTCGTCAATGAGCGTACCGTCGTGGGACCAGGGCGGGACCGCGGATATGTACCGCAGAAGTACTCCCTGTTCCCGGATAAAACCGTTCTGGAGAATGTTGCTTTCGGGCCGATTGCGGAGTCGTTCCGGCTGCATCGCTTGCTGGTACCGCAATGGTGGAAGCAGAGACGGGAGATTCGCGCTGAAGCTCTCGAGTATTTGGAGCGTGTGGGCCTTACTCGCAAGGACGCAAACAAATATCCGGACCAGCTTTCAGGTGGCATGCAGCAGCGTGTAGCCATTGCGCAGTCACTGATTCTTCGACCACGAATCCTGCTGATGGATGAGGCGTTTAGTGCGCTTGATCCAGCAACGAGGGCCGACATGCAGCGGCTGATCCGGTCGATTTGGCAAGAGACCGGGACAACGATGATCTTCGTCACACATAACCTTGCTGAGGCCGTTTATCTAAGTAGCCGTGTAGTTCTGCTGGCCCGGGACAAGATGCGGGAGTGCTCTCACATCGGGCTCGATCTCGCTATTTCTCCGTCCATCCGGGGTGCCGACGGCTACCCAAGGCAAGCTGAGCTGTCCGACATTATTCAAAGGCTGGAGGGCGCAGCACTTGGCGAGCATCTGGAGCAGGAAATGGCAGAGTTTGGTGGTTAATCGGTCGCCGCTGTTCTTACTTGTGATCTTGGCTTTCGGGTGCTCGACGCGCGTGTCTGCTCAGCTGCCGCAGCCCAATGGCGGCGCAGTTCAGCCCGGACACTTGCCGGCTTCATGGGCCACTGGTGGGCCGAATTGCCTGGAGATGCAGGATTGGGAAGTTCATCAGTTCAACCCCGACTTCTTTATCCTGCGGGAGTCCGGCTGTACTAATTATGAGAAGCCGTTCCTATACTTGATCTTCGGCAAGGAGCGCGCTTTGCTGCTGGATACGGGTGCGGGCCCTGCTCAGACGTATGATGCCGTTTACCGAGTGATCAATCGATGGCTCGAAAAGAATGGGCGTACCTCGATTCCGCTTGTTGTGACGCATTCCCATGGGCATGGCGACCATATCCAAGGCGATGGTCAGTTTCGGGGCAAGCCCGGTGTTCAGTTCGTAGAGCCGACCGTGGCTGGGGCGAAGGAGGCGTTTGCAATCAAAAGTTGGCCCGATACGGACGGCCTCATTGACCTCGGTGGCCGCCCCGTTGACATCATTCCCATCCCGGGCCATCAAGAAGCTTCTATCGCTTTATACGACCGTCAAACCGGCATTCTGCTGACCGGCGACTCTCTTTACCCAGGGCGGCTTTATGTGAACGACTGGCCTGTTTTCAAGTCGAGTATTCAGCGGCTGGTCTCCTTCACCGAAGGCAAGACGGTCACCTACATCCTGGGGTGTCACATCGAAGAGGCGCGGCAGCCCTATCTCGATTACAAAGTCGGTACTCAATATCAGCCGGAGGAGCATAGCCTCGATCTGGGGCGCGCAGAACTCTTAGAGCTGAATGCGGCTCTGCAGAACATGGGCGCAACGCCGGCTCGTGCTGCTTTTCGCGACTTCACAATCTGGCCGAAGGAGCCGAAATGAGGAGCGTATTGGATCGTGCAATGGGCGGCGCGATGGAGAAGATTGCCGTTACGCTTCTGCTTGCTTTGATCGTGTCGACGGTTATAGGCGGCGAAACAGCGTCTGTTGTGTCAGGACCGCAGTTTACAGCTGACTCGCAACTGAAGTTTCCTCAGGATTACCGAAAGTGGGTGTATCTCAGCTCCGGGATTGATATGAATTACGGTCCGGTCGGAGCGGTTGTAAACCACTCGATTTTCGATAATGTCTTTGTGAATCCGGATGCTTACAACGTGTTTTTGAAAACCGGTACCTGGCCGGACGGCACCGCGCTGGTGCTGGAAAATCGCGGAGCGGAGAGTAAAGGCTCTATCAACCATAGCGGACACTTCCAGGGCTCGGACGTGACGGGGCTTGAGGTTCACGTCAAAGATGAAAAGCGATTTCCGGGTAAGTGGGCGTTCTTCGTTATTGGTGGTAGGGCGTTGGCCACAATGGTTCCCCCTAGCGCTTCCTGCTACTCATGCCACGCTGAACACGCTGCGGTTGACACTACCTTTGTTCAGTTCTACCCAACATTGCTCACGGTCGCCAAAGACAAAGGCACGCTGAGTTCTGCTTACAAGAAAGAAGAGTCGCTGAAGTCGCGCCGTTAAGCTGCTTTGCCGGGCATTCCGCGATATTCGCACCCTAGCAGGGTGCTGAAAAAGTAACTCATTTCGGGGGTTTGTATCTCGTCAAGA
>CAXTYH010000053.1:0-17646 GCA_964248405.1 uncultured Bryobacteraceae bacterium | reverse complement strand
CAACCTTGCCAAGGTTGATGTCGCGGGTTCGAATCCCGTCTCCCGCTCCATTCTTTCAACAACTTAGCAACTCCACTCAGTCTCCCCGTTACTACGATTACTACTTTAAGCCTTCCGCCCTCAATTCCTTGCTGGTTAACGGTTGCGGAAAGTTCGAATGTGAACTTCCCGGCTGCAGTTATAGTTTGACCGCAGACTCTAGTTTTCGGACCGCCGCCAGCCGCGATTCGAAGCTGCTGACAGCATATTCGTTCTCGTTGACATCGACGCTATTACCCATATGCGCTGACCGGGTATGAGCGTCGACGCCAGCCTCTTTTGACAAACTCGCGAACGAGCGCCTCATTACCTGAAACGTCGCCCATTCAAGACCGATCGGCTCAAGTTTCGGAAGGAAGTTCCTTCGCCACAAGTTGCCCCGTCTAACGGGCGTAGTGAGGTTCGTTGCCGGAAAGATCCACGCATCCTCCGTGGTTGAAGCCAAGTTATCCAGCCAACTCACCAGTAAGTCACGTGTACCTAGCGACAGGGCTACTCGCCTTGCAGATCGTTCTGTTTTTGGAGTATCAACGTTGCTCTTAAAGATGCGCCGCCGAACCCAGACACTTTCCACGTCCAGATCATGTCTCTGCAATCCAAGAATTTCGCTAGGACGCATCCCCTCGAAAATGGCGAGCCGAGAGATGAGTTGCTCGCGAATCTCAAGAGCCCCAAGCATCGACGAGATCTCCGCAGCGCTGAGAACCAGCTTCTTCCTCCCTTTCTGGTAATTGCGAGGAGTAAATAGCGATGTTGCCGGGTTTCGGTCAATCACTCCTTCACTGATCGCCAAATCAAAGATCGACCGTAACCGAAACCGCAGATGATCGAGGACATCTCGACCAACCGCGCGGGCTGCCCCATTTAGAACAGCCTGAAGGCGGTCCCGATCTATTCGGTGTAGGAGTTGATCGCCGATCGTTCTCGTCAGATGAGCTCGCAACCTGTACTCCTCTGTCTCAGCCGTTGACGCCTTCCATTTCTGCCGAAATATTGGAAGATACACCTTCTCGAGAAAGCTCTTGAAGGTGAATAGCTCGATTTGGTTGTGGCCATGTTCCCCGTTGATAGGCCGAAGTATGGAAGCAAGTAAGGACTCTGCGTCAGCCCTTGGGACCTTCGAACATAGACCTAATTCTTTGCATTTCTTCTGTTCTCCATCCTTCCACTGGGCATACCAGTAAAGCTTTCCTCTTCGTTTGCGAGCTGTCAAGCAGCCTCGCTGATACCGTTTCTGACGCATTTAC
Source organism: uncultured Bryobacteraceae bacterium (assembly GCA_964248405.1). Classification (GTDB taxonomy): domain Bacteria; phylum Acidobacteriota; class Terriglobia; order Bryobacterales; family Bryobacteraceae; genus Bog-105. The sequence goes on along the minus strand of CAXTYH010000053.1, from coordinate 16,360 downwards.
TTTTCTCGTTCCTGCGTCAACAGCGATGAGTTCTGGCATGCGTCAGATGCTAGCACTGACTTTGTTCGTCTCCATCCAGTCGTGCAGCCATACCGACCTGATCATGATGCGCCGCCCCATGCGGACGTGAGTTAACGTCGGAACTCCATCGACTTTGCCGTTAATGACGTTCGACACGTGCGTCTTGGAGCAGCGCAGAATTGCCGCTACCTCTCGCAAGGTCAGGACGTCGCGACCAACTGTTGCCTGGTTCATCTGGTTTCTCGCGAGTACCAAAATTCTTCGGTATAACGCGCCCTCCAAACAAGGGGTTTGACGAAAGTAAATCCGGTCACTGCGTCAGGTGGATTTTCTCGAGATCGAATAGAAAATTGCGCAAAGGTGTTGTGGGACGTGGATCTCTCGTGAACAACCGAAGCAGCTCTTGAAGACGGGTCTCGGCCGGTTCGAGCGCGCAATGAAGGCGAAAAGCCCTCAAGGCAGATACGAGGATACCTTGGCACATCGGGAAGGTTGGCTAGATCAACGGCCAGAAGTTCAGTAGTCAGCTCGAAGTCCGCAATGGACGCGAGGCTCCAGAACTGGCCGAAGAAAGCTCGTATAGCGAGCGAGCGCTCGGGTATTCGGCGGAAGTTCGATAAAACACGAGTACGGGCTACTTCATGACCGCTCGGTCACGCTTGCGACAACCGTCTACGTCAGTTTTCTGCCGAGCCGCTGCCCCACCACGTAGTTCGTAGCGCCAGATTTCGCGACGTACTCTGCATCGGTAATGCCGCGGCCTTGGCCCGAGGCTGTAGCGGCGACCGGTTTACTTTTCCTTTCGCACACCCTTGAAGGGCCGCGGGTCCGACTTCTGATCCATGAACCGCCCGGTGTCGAGATCGCGCTTCACCCAGCGATCGTTGTGCGGATTGTAAACCTGTGAACGGTCCCGAACAGCCCCGTTACGGTGGTTGTCGCCTTTTGGCGGATTCGTTGCCATCTGTTTCTCCTTCCTTAATTCAGTTCATATTTTCGCCACGAGATCGCCTGCAGCGGCACGTGGGCCAGAAAGTTCACGATGTCAGGGCGACCGTAATACTTCGGGCGACCGAAGCCGTCCTGGCCCATCAGGACTACAGGCAGACCGTGGAATACGGGACAAAAGGAAACTATGGCGCGATTCGCTTCCGTAGCGTTATCAACGACGTGCGGCTTCACCACGACAATGGCAAACGTCACGTTTTGCTCGCTTATTACGGCACCTTCAAACGTCATATAAGCACTCCCATTCCAAGCTCGGGGAATCCGACCCCTCGCTTTCCGTTTCAATATATCACCCGTGGTAACATTTAGGGCAATTATTGCCATTGATGATTCCTATTAAACAAGATAGGATAAACATGGCGGCAGTGTTTTAAAGCCCGGTGCGGTTCCGGAGAACCATCGAAGGTATTGTTGATTTCTGCCGGTTACGTACGGCAATCGCCGTCCAAAGGAATTGGGTTACGTTTGCTTTTCTCGTTGTGCCTATGCCCACTTACCCAGAGATGCAAGGAGCACATTATGGCAATTAACTTAGTAATTCTCGGCAGACGACTGAAGGAGGCCCGTGACGATCGCGGCGTAACGCAGGAGGCTGCGGCCGATGCACTCGGAGTGACTCGCACTGCGATGGTCCAGATGGAAGCGGGAAACCGCTCGATTTCAACGCTTGAGCTTGCGCAGCTCGCAGATCTCTATGAACGCCCGATTGCGGAATTCTTCATGGAAGGCCCGCTGCCGGAGTCAACCGAAGATGACATGCTGGTTGCGATTCATCGCGTCACGGATAGTTTTAAGAGCGATCCGAAGCTCCAGCGAGAAGTCGCTCGATGCTTCGAAATCTGCACTGAAGGTGCGGAGCTTGAGAGACTCTTAGGAAAGAAAGCTCGTAGCGGCCCGCCGTTCTATAGCCTTCCCGAAGCACGTACCGCGATGGATGCCGTTCGGCAAGGGTCTAACGTTGCCGCGGAGGAGCGGAAGCGTCTCGGCCTCGGCGAAGCTCCCATTCATGCACTTGCGGATCTGCTTGCGAGTCAAGGCGTTTGGGTTGCTGGGTTGAACCTGCCCGACGATATGTCCGGGATCTTTCTCCGGCATTCCTCGATCGGGATTGTCATTCTTGTAAATAACGGGCATTCGCGGCCGAGAAAGCGTTTTTCCCTGGCACACGAGTACGCTCATGCGCTGCTCGATCGGAACCGCACCGCGATCGTAAGCACTTGGGACAATTCGAAGGACCGAACGGAGACGCGCGCAAATTCTTTCGCAGCGGCGCTGCTAATGCCGGACGGAGGAGTCCGCTCTTATCTCAGTTCGCTGGATAAAGGGCTTCCCAGCCGGCAAACCCAATACGTTTATGATCTTGCCAATCAAGGAGGCGTCGAAGCCTCTGAGCGGACCTCCCCGGGTTCACAGACGATCGGCTATCAGGACGTCGCCTCGCTGGCCCGCTACTTCGGCGTTAGCTACCGGGCTACTGCTTTTAGATTGCAGGGACTCGGCGTCGTCAACCAAGCCGAGCGCGAAGGACTCCTTGAGCAGGAAGAATTCGGAAACCGCTATCTCCGAATGCTCGATTTCCGCCAAGCCATCGACAGTCCTGAAGAGAAGGCGCAGGACGACGCTCCGAACAAAGAGCTGCGGAGTCAAGTCGCGTATCTCGCAATTGAGGCTTTCCGGCGTGAGGAAATCTCAAAGGGAAAGCTGCAAGAGCTGAGCAAGGTGCTCGACATCTCCGGAAAGGAATTGTTAGCTCTTGCTCAAAGCGCGCTGTAGGCTTACCATCTCAGGCGATACGTCACAGTGAAGATTGGCGATCGACGCGAGTGCGTCATAACTGACACATCTGTGCTCATCAACTTCCTGGCCGTAGATCGAGCCACGTTGCTCGTCGAGCATTCGCAAATCCATTTCTTTCTTACGGATCACGTTCGTGCCGAGGTCACCGCACACTACCCCGAACAGTTCGCCCGGCTCGACGCCGCTCTCAGCGACGGCTCTTTACAGCAACTCAGAGTCGAAAGCCCTGAAGAGCTTGAAATTTTCGCCACCTTAGCGCTCCAACGCCGCCTCGGGGCGGGAGAATGTGCGGCAATCGCTGCGGCCGTTCACCGAGGATGGGGCATCGCGATCGACGATAAGGCGGCCATGAAGCAAACCGCTCGTCTCTATCCCGCCACGCCTGTCCACACAACGCAGAGCATCATCATATCCCTGATCAGGTTAGGACTGCTCGACATCGCCGAAGCCGATAGCCTAAAGACCGCGTGGGAGACGACCTACCGCTTTCGGCTTCCGTTCAAAAGCTTCGGCAACGTGTTGTAGTCCCTTTGCTTCGAATCCTGATAGCCACCACCGGACTCGACTCGCTCGATCACCGCTCCCGGCCCGGCGATCGCGATCTACCATCTGATTACGAGTTCTGACCGTGGTAAGCGCCCGCCGCCTCGGTCCGTGCCGATCGTTAGCGCGGGACGACTTCAGTTTCCGAACTAAGTACGGAAGGCTATCGAGAGAATCTTGGCCGGGCCCACCCCCAAGCTCGAAGCCTACGTTCGACTCGACGAAGTTGGTCACCCGGAGCTTGTTGTACATCCGACCGAGAAAGGTTGAGGTGATGTCGCGGGCGCAACCGGCAACCGCTTTTCTTGTCTTGGCGCTCTTCCTTCAAAGCGGAAATGCTCAAACGCTTTCGGATCTCTGGCTTCAGGAGAAGGCCTATGTCGCCGAGAACGCCGATACAGTATTGAACACGCGGCTCGCCGTTTATGATCGGCTGGTAGTAGCACAGGCGAGCAGGATAGCCAAGTTCGACAGCATCATGGTGCCCAATGATAAGCGCGCGGGTGACGGGCAACCCGGAAACTGGATTTTCTATGTGCGAATCAAGATAGTGACACGAGCGAAATCCACTTGAACGTATAAGTCGGCATCTCGTGGATTGAGCTTCTTTTCTGACAACCCGCATTGCGCTGGCCCATAACCAGGCTTCGAGGAGATTACCCATCAGTGGTCGCGAAGGGTTTAGGAAGATCGGGCAGCTTGCCGTTGCGTTTAACTCATTAGCGGAACTCGAGGAACAAAGAGGAGCGTACAACAAAAGCCGACATCCTAATATCAATCAAGCACGCAACTCCTGAGTGCTAACCAGTTTGAGATAGCACTGTTTGCAAGCGCGTTCGTCGAGCAGCCTCGAGCTTTGGCCGCAGACTTCAGAGTGGTGCCTTCAAGAACGCTCACCATTGCCGTCGTTCCCTTTGCAACTCCTGTCGTTTCGAAACGACGTAACTCGACTTCCATAAGTTTCGTCTTCGAAAGAGCTTCCCCAATTAAACGGGAGAGATCTCCCCGGTAGCGCAGGAGTACTCGTAGGGTTTCATTAACTTCAGTCGTAAGCCGCAAGAACAGCTTCATCTTTCCAGTTCCTGGGTTCTCCGGTGACACACCTACAGCCCGGAGCGCCTTTTCAGGCCCTGGTCTGGCTTCGCCGTTTCGGGATCAGCACTCTCTGGTTCATACGGAGCATCGAAGAGAATGTCCCGGTTAACCCGGACTGTAAACTTGTACCCGGCTGGAACTTTGATTGTCGGTTGAACGTTCAAATTGCGGCGAGTGATCTGGGCTCCCGTTTCGGAAAGCTCGCGACCGACAGAAGAAGAGACGGTTTCTGAAACGCTCGGTGTGGCGAGCACACTTTGACTGCGACGCTGAGAAATCTCGAACGCCGCGTTGAAGGCACTGGTCAGAGCAGCAAAGCCAAAGAGCCGTTTGTAGTGGCGATCAACTTTGTCGCGTAGACCTGAGTTCCCCTGACTGTCCAAACCGACCATTCCTGAAAGGTCGATCGAAGAGGCGTCAGGAAAGATAATTCGAGTCCAGACAACCTGGACTCCATCTTGTCCGTAAGCGACCCGCGAATCGTATCGTCCAATCAATCGTGAGCCCTGAGGGATAAGCAGATAGCGACCACTCGCGGTGTCGTAGACGTTCGACAGCACAAGCGCCTTGATCTCACCAGGGAGATCGGAGTTCAAAGACTGTTCCAACACGGCCGGGATTTCCCAACCGGCTTTAATCTCGTATTCCGAAAGCGGCGCGCTTCGGATCGATTTGAGATAATCATCAGTCTTCTTACCTGACGCGGAGTCAAGAAATTGCTCCTTCTTCGTCTGCATGTTTTGGGAATCGTAGTCGGCTGAACCGGGTTGAGGTGCCGCCCCTGCAGATAGAAGATTGGAGCCAAGACCAGTCTGCTCGCTGTTGCGCCCACCGGAGAGCGCAGCGCCTAAGGCAGCAACCTGCGCGAGATCACTTTGCCGGGTTGGGTTTAGACCTGCTGAGCTCATGCCGGAAGACCCCGCATTTGCCGTTAAATGGACTCCGGTAGGTGCTTGCATCGCTTCCTGTTCACGCCGATACAACTCTTGTAAACGACGTTCTTCGGGGCTCGCTTCTTGCGCCTGGGGCTGCGCAATCGACGGCGGCGCGCGACGGATTGCAACGCGCTCGATCGACGCGTTTTGGTTTCCACAAGGACGACCACTGAGCGGATCATATCGATAGGGTTGGCCAGTCCTCTGGTCCGAACCACACCCGAGATCACCCTTGTCACAGGGAATTCCCGTCTGAGGATTGAAGCGGTAATGTTCTCCAGTCTTGGGATCCGCACCGCAAGCTGCCGCACCCTCAGCTGCTTTCGCGTTTGCCTCACCAGGAGGCTTGAGTTGACCGGGGGTTTGTCCAGGTTTCACAGCAGCGTTCCCCGGAGGAATAGCTTTGGTGAACTCGTTTCCTGCCGATGTTGCGGGAGCCAGCGCTTTCGGGATGCCGGCATGGTCAGCCTTAACCTGAGCGGTCTTGCTTCGTTTTAACCCGCCGTATGCGAAAGCTAATAAGAGCAAAAAAGCAACAACTCCAATTGCGCCGGCAGCCCGCTTGCTTACACGTCGAGGCTCGGGCGGCTTTGGGTTGAGGTCAAGACCCGATGGAGCCGAGATCGGCTCGACCGAAGGTCCTCTAGTGGTATTCGGCTCACTACCCTTTTGGCTCACGGCTAATCTCCACCTTTTGGGACTTCTTTCCACTGCCAAGAACGAGTTGAGCGCGGTCAAAGAGGCGGTCAACTATATAGGTCTGCTGCCGTACGCGATAATTTGTCATCTCACCCTTGCCATCCGCTCCCAGGACGAGCAAGATCGGAACCTCGCGATGCTGAATCTCAGATGGCATCTGGATATACGTCTTCGCGCCGTCGTCGTAGACACGGACGGGTCTGACGTGCTCGCTCTTGCTGCTAATGCGATAGCCGAAGTTGAGGTTTTCTGCCGTCAGCATCGCCGGCGATGCTTCTGAATCTCGTTTATTTTGCTTAGTAGCAATCCGCTGATCGACCATCTGCTGTTGCCACTTGCGAGCGTTGTCATCTTCCGGGTATTGGAAAGCGACCCGCGCGACATACTCCTCTGGCTTGGAAATGAGCCGAAGATAGTAAGCCCGGCGATCTGTTGCAATTAGTAGGTTTGTGTCAAGTCCCGCGACCGTCGGCTTCAACGCGATCACCGATGTCGCGTCTGAACCCGCGCCGTACATCGCGGGAGAAATGTTCCACCTGATTGAGTCGCCAATCTGCGGTTCACCGACGATGTGTTCGCCCGCCTGCAGCTCAATGATGCAGACCCGCAAGGGCGCGCAAACCACGGTTGGCAGACCCGCGCCGAAACTGTAGAGAACCCTTCCGTCTGCCCCGGCAGCAGGCTCATTTATTCCGCCACGCCACTTTTCACTTACTCTGACCGCAGCGAGAGCCGTGGGACTTAGTGGAATATCTTGTGCGGGTCGAGAGGCCGATCCGGTCCGAGGTGCGTTCTTGTTTGTGGTCGCGAACTGTGGGGTTATAACCTCCTGTTTGAAAGACGGATCAAGGCTGCTCAGGTCGTTCAAGGCGCCAATCTGAGCTGCGTAGTTGTATTGCTTAAGCAAATCGGGAACGTCGGCTTTTGACGGCACTTTGTCTGCTGACAGCACGGCGGTCGAGGTCTGACCGAATACGCTGCATCCGAAGCAGATCCCCGTGATGAATGCTTTTCTCATAAGACTTGCTCCATCCACCATTCCTTTTCTCACTGAAAGATCCGGGACCAGTTCGCGGACACTACATACAAGCCAAGCGGGTTAATTCGGGCAATTCGCTCGTCTGAGGGAGGATTAGTCGCCACCGTAAAGGTTCCCTTCCAGTGGTCGGTGCTCTTCACTGCTCCGTATAAGTCCCTCGATGTCTCAAGCCACTCGACCTCAAAGGATCGGTCGCTGGTAGGCAACACTGATCGAACATCGACGGAAACCGTCTCGCTCTGAGCCCGTTCGAAGGGTTGGTTCGAACGATAGAATTCGGAAATGAAAACCATGGCCGGGCTGTTGTTCGCGATGTGGCTATAGACCCAATCAATGGCTTTCCGCTGCGCGATCCCGTCCGTTGTGACCGATCTAAGCTCTTCCACCCACTGCAATACCGTCGCTTTCTTCAGGCGCTCGTCGGTAGTTGAGGTTTGATCCCCCAAACCAGAAACAATCGGACGCCCGAAGCTATCAAGTACAGCGATGAACGGGACCACGCGTGCGCGAGAAGACTGCCAAATCAAACCACCTGCAAGAGTAAGAGCGATTAGGGCGCAGAGGACTGCCAGGGTGCGCCAGTTTCGAGCGCGCGTGATCTGGTCACCATAGCGTTCGTCCCATTCCCGGCGTGCTGCCAGGTAAGGGTTGTATGACGATTCATCATTTCTCGCCGAAGCAATTCCCTTCGGCTTTGATGCAAAGATTGCGAGGCTCATGGCTGGATTCTTCTTTCTACTCGTGATGATCTATAGGCATGCGCGGCGGTGATCCTGGCGAGTGCGCGTCATTCAGTTGCACCTTTCGGACCGCGTTCGATGCTTTTCGCAGCCCGTCGCTGGCCTTAGCCGCACCCCGAGCTACGCCGTTTTTCTGGCCAGACGACGACGATTCCGGAGTCGATTTGCTTGGAACTTCGGAAGGCGCTTCATTGGTTGCCTGGTCCGCTGCTTTAGGGCCGCCGGTCTTTGGAGGTGGCACGGCTTTTGAGGTACTTGCGAAAGGGGAGAACCCAGTGGCTGGACACTCCGACTCAAAGCCGGAGCCCGTCAAACTCTGTGCGCCCATGTTCTGAAGGGCACTTTCCCCAGGCTTGGGGTCCTGACTCCTCGGTGTTCCGGTTCCGTTTTCCTTTGCCGAGTTTTTGTTATTAGGAGGAGGATTGACTGGCTGTCCGCGGCTGAAGGCAGCTGACGGGCTTGCCGGCGGCCGTACGGCAGAACCCGATGCAGGAGAGGAGGGCCCGAGAGCTGCAGATGCGCTCCTAGCAGCGCCAGTTCCGCCAACCGCGCCGGCACCAGCCACTTGAGCAATAGCTGCAGCACCCATCGATGCTGCAGCCAGCGCGGCTCCTGCGACGGCCGTTCCGGTCATAACCAAATCTCCACCGGTCAAGGCTGGAGAGCCTCCTATTACAGCACCGAACAGCTTCGGAATCTGCCAGCAACACATCATGTAAATCAGGGAGCCGCCAATCACATCGAGCGCCGTCTTGGCCGGTGCTGCCGAAGTTCCGATACCGGAACCCTCGGCGCTCCATCCCGCACCAAGTGTTTGGCCTGCTGCAATAACGCAATAAAGGACGAGTAGCTTGATTCCAATCGAGACGGCCAAGCCGATATAGCGCTCAGCGTATGGCGCTGTCCACCGGCTGCCACCGAAACCGAGGAAAATGTACCCGGCCGAGACGACCAAGTAACTTTCGACCAGCGTCACAACAAGGTTGATGGTGATGATGACGTATGAGACGAAGATCAAGAGAGCGCCGACTGCGCAGAGAAGGGCCGATCCGATGTCGCCGCTCAGAAAAGCCGATCCGCTGGCACCGGCCAAGAGTGACCCGGCAACATCCAGTCCCTGAACAAACACGCTACTCGGAGAGATAGGAGCACCAAGACCTGATGCGTTTTGACCGATCTGCTCGAAGCTATCCAGAATGTCCGGAATCCAGGTAGAACCGTTGACCAGTAGGGCGTAGAACGCTCCGATCCACATCAGCTTGCGAATAAGACCAGCGATCCAACTTTGGAGATCAGTCTTGTCCAGGGCGAGTGCGATAGCGGACCAGCCAAATTCAATGAACGCCAGGAGCCAAAACAATCTCTGCGCGTCCGTCCAGATGTTTGTTGTCCACTGGGTGCGAAAAGAACGCATTTGCGACAAGATGTCGCCAGCGGTCGTTGGGTTGAATGTCTGCCCGTGTGCCGGAACGGAAGAGAACACAACGACGATAAGCGTCGCGATAGTAAATTTGATTGGCAAACCGCTGAAATATGACCGCTTCAACTTTCCTCGTTTCAAGACACACTTCTCCCAGATGGGCTCCTGCAACTCTTTCTTTAGACCGTTTTTACTTAGTGGTTGCCCGCGCCAAACTTCCGATCGTCACCCTTTGTTTCGCTCGGTGCATAGAACGCGATGCGGCCGGATGCTTTGCACAACTTGCCTTCTGTCGTGTCGCCCCAGGCTGCCGAAGCCGCTGAACGCACGGGCTTGCACATCGCCTCAATATCTCTGGCGACTTCCGGGTGCTTGGCTAACCATTGCGCCATTGACCCCTCTGAGGCCGCAGACAAATCTCCTGCGCCGGACGCCTCTGCCTTTGCTACTATCGGGCTTGATTGCTCGGGACGTGAGCAATTCGTTGCTGCAGTCAAGCCCACGATAACCCCTGCTCCAATTACAAACTGCTTTAGTCGGTTCACGCTTTGGTATGCCTCTGACTACCATTTAATGACTTCCGACTCCGAAAGCTCTGTTGTCGCCGGTTGTAATGCTCGGCGTGAAGAATTGCTCAGTTGCTGCTGTAGAAGCGGCTTCCTTCTGGATCTGTGCTGCTTGATACGCCTGTTTGCTTGACAGGTCGGATAACATGATCTGACGAAGTTTCATCATCTGCTGAGTCTGCTGCTCTGCAATGTCGCTCATGACCTGGATAGCGCGCACAGTTCCATTTGGAGATTGCGCCTGGGTTCTCAGCGCATTCAAGACGGCCTGTTCGGAATTGAGCTGAGACCCTTGTAGCCCAGCCGCGCGCAGGGTTCCTTGCAGGGTATCGAGGGCAGTAGTAGCCCAGCCCTTGTAGTTTGCGAAGTAACGATTCGGAGTGGTCCCATATCCAGTAAAGGTGTTCCGGAACTGCGAATCAAGATTTGAAAGGGAGTAAGCGAGCGCTTGCCCGCCTTGCACAATGGACGACAAGGCGGTCAGATCGGTATTGATGGTCCCGTAGATGTGGGAAGGAAGTGTAAGTCCATTCCGAATCTGCTCAGAGTACATACTCAATTCATTGCTGAGTTGGGTGCCCTGCCTGATGTACGACATGATTAGTTGGCCTTGGTTGAGCAACTGCGTAAATTCGGTAGCGAATACGCCGGCCTGGGTTTTTTGGGGATGTTGTACCAACAGGGCCCCGACGATCATCGTTGTGACTATGTGCTTGCGCATAACGAGAGTTGTTCCTCCTCAGATGTAATGCTTTCGAGATACTCGGCCCAAAGTTTCAAGCCTTTGAGCCGAAGCCATTCCGCGCGCCAGTTCTCGGGGTGAAGAACCATCAATGCCTCGACACTTTGCCGTTCTTCACGTCCGTTTACGCCGACCCAGGAGAGAGCGACTGGACCGACGCCAAGATCGATCAGGCGACGCCCTAACGCGCTAACAATGTAATAATGCTTCTTGGGAAGACTGAGTTCGAGGATTTCAAGCTCCCGTTCGTTGAGGCCGACCCTGTTATAAAAACCTCGAGAATTGGTAGTGCGCGCCTCAGAATTGGGCAGCAATATCTTGGTGGGACAATTCTCTAAAACAATGTCGGCAATTTCAGACTTGGCGATATCTGAGATCTGTTGGGTAGCCATAACGACTACGGCATTCTTACGTCTCATCGTCTTAAGCCAGTCTCTTAATTTCTCCCTGAACAACTCATGTTGAAGATAAGACCAGGCCTCGTCTAGAAGAATCAATGTCGGAGACCCATCAAGCCGCTGCTCAATGCGCCGAAAAAGATAGAGGAGAACGGGAATTACGGCTCTGCTGTCCAGCTGGAGCAGGTTCTCTGTCTCGAAGCTAAGCATGCGACCATCTCCGAGGGAGTCGGTGTCTGCATCCAATAACGAGCCGAGGGGACCGGCAACCGTGAAGTGTTGGAGCGCTTCACGAATCTCAATATCTTGAACATTTGCAGAGAACTCAGTAAGCGTGCGGGTCGGGGAGTGGCGAAGTTGTAGCATCGCTTCAGACAGCGCGTTTCGATGTCGTGGCAAGATATGTAACCCACTGAGTTCGCAAAGGGATTCAGTCCAGGCAATCGCCCAGCTGAAATTGGAGGCTTCGCCAATATCGCGTAGCGGGCAAAATGCTAGGTCGCTCTTAGGGCCCGCTAAATCATAGAATTCGCCTCCGGCTGCGCAAGTAAGCATCCAGATCGAGTACCCTTTGTCGAAGGCGAAGACCTGAGCTCGCGGATATCGAAACCACTGCGCAGCGAGCAGGCTTAGCAATGTAGATTTGCCATTGCCGGACGGACCAACTATCAACGTATGACCAAGGTCCGACACATGAAGGTTGACACGAAATGGAGTTGCGCCACTCGTGGCAGCGTACATAAGTGGCGGGCTCCCCTTCAGCATCAGTGCTGAAGGGTTTTCACGAAGGCCAGCCCACACCGAAGTAATCGGAAGCATATCGGCAAGATTCAAAGTGTGCAGAAGCACGCGCCGCACGTTGGAGTATCCGTCACCCGGAATAGATCCCCGCCAGGCCTCAACGGCGTTTACGGTTTCGATCCGGCATGAGAAGCCGAGATTTTGAATAGTCTTCATAACAGCGCGAGTGCTTTCGTTGAGACGATTCAGATCTTCATCAAGACAGATGATGTTTGCTGAAAACTGGCAAAACTGAACTTCGCCTGCCGCGGCAACGCTCATTGCTTGTTCGACGTCATCCATCATGTCCCGTGCATTTGCATTAACGGCCCCATTTTGGCTTCGAAGGATTTGATCCTTCCACCCCCGGATCTTGCTCTTCCACTTCTTTCGGTGTCGGTCTAGCACTGAGCGTGCATCTTCCGAATCGATGAGGATTGCTCTTGTGCTCCACCGGTATTCCATTGATAATGCGTCAAGCTCCCGTAAGATTCCCGGAGAACTTAATCGGGGGAAGCCGTCAATTGCAATCACGCATAGATGTTTGGTTCCGATCTGCGGTTCGATTCCGGCGATGAAATCGGCTGAAGCAAGAACTTCGTTCAGGTAACAAGGAAATTGTGGAAGTGCAAACGGGTAATCTGTTCCGTCAATGCATCTTCTGACATACCGCAGCAGAGTGTCGAAGCAACAGGGATGTCCGTGGCTATCTACAGTCCACTTTGCCCGCAATCGATCTACACGGAACAACGTTCCGAAGACATTCTCGAAGTTGTCGACCTTGGCACGGAACCGGTCAAGCGTCTGTTCACCTACTTTGCGCGCTGCTCGCGATCTGCCACCGTCAAACATCCAGCCCTTAGCGCGCTCCTCCGCTTCGATAGGGGGCAAGTAGGTCAAGACCAAGAAGTATTCACTCTCATAATGAGCACCTTCTTGAAGGAACTGTTCGCGACGCTCGTCGTCGATCATTCGAGTGACGCTATCGGGGAAAGCGCCTTGATGTGGATAACCAGGAGCTTGCGAGCGCATGACATCGCAATGAATCATCCAGCCATTGCCGAGCCGTAGGCATTGATTGAGCCGAGCGCTTAGCGCACTCATCTCTGAAACGGAGGCGGCCATCATGTCAGGCCCTTGGAATGCCCAGCCGGCAACGAGAGATCCATCTTGTTGTAAAAGAATTCCATCGTCTACAAGCGCGTAAGGAAGTAGTAGGTCGGCCAAACCTCTCGGTCCTGATCGGTGTTCATTTCTTTGCACTGAAACCTCCGATCCATTGAAGGCCCGATGAGCTCTCCTTCATTATTGCGACCAGACTTATCTCCATGTCATCGGAACCTGAAGGCACTTGGAATACAGCCCACTCTTTGCTGGATAGAACGACCGATACCGAATGTGTCGCATGTAGACATGTCGGAGTATTGGATCTGCTGACCCCATTCGTCTTAGGACAGCCGTGGCCGCAACATAAAACGCCAAGGCTAAGCCCAGCCCCCACCAAGAAGCTAAGCTGAAGCCAAGTGCAACAGTTGTGAGAGGGACAACCAGCGTAAGTTCCCGATCGGCACCCATAAGCTGGTGTGGCCGATTCAAGGATTGGTGGATGACGATTTCCCTGGGCTTCTCGCTGGTTTCCATGGCTATACAATTGCGGCAGTTACGCCAAAGGCTGACGAAAGCATTGGCGCAGCAAAGACCAGAACAGAAACGACGAGACCTATCATGCAAGCTTTGCGGCCAAACTCAGTCAGTTCTCCACCCCAAAGCATCGACCCTCCCGCGATAGCAATTCCAATCAGGCCGATAGCATAGGCAATGGGACCAGTGAGCGATGTTGCGATAGCCGTCATTGGAGCCTCCCAGGGCAAACCGCCAGCCGCTGAAGCATGGGCGCGAACGCTAGCGGCAAGTGCAAGCGTGAATAAGGTCGTCATCCGCGATAACAAGCGAGATGAAGTGAATGAGCGAGTGTTCATTTTTTCTGTTTCTCCAAGTAGTAAGTTCACTGCTAAACCTGCTCGACTTGATATCGCCCATCTTGATATCCATGCACGAGCAAAACCTCGCGGACTTTTCGACCGGCAGTAACGCTAGCCTCTTCGTCCACAAAAATTACAAGATCCACTGCTTCAGCAATCAATTGCTGCTGTGGCGCGCTGGTAGCCTCTGCTACTAGGCTTTCAAAGCGAGTTAGACCTTTCATTGCGTCGTCGGCATGAATGGTGGCTGCTCCACCGGGGTGTCCAGTGTTCCAGGCTTTGAGGAGCGTATGGGCTTCAGCACCACGGACCTCTCCCACGACGATCCGTGTAGGCTTCAGACGCATGCAGGCGCGTAGACAATCCAGCATTGATACGGCTCCGCCTGCCCGTAGATCAAGATAGTTCTGCGCGGGGCATTGCAACTCAGTCGTGTCCTCAATTGAGATCACTCGATCATGAGGCGTAAGTAAAGCAATTTCCTGAAGGATTGCGTTCACTAGCGTGGTCTTTCCACTTCCGGTGCTGCCGACAACTAAGAGGTTCTTCCGACACCGTACAGCCGCGCGAATGATTTCGGCATGACAGCAGCCCCGGACGGATTGCGCAAAGTCTTCGCGCCGACGAGGCGCGTTTAGCGGATCCACTTGCGAGGTTAGGATTCCAGCTTCTTCGTAATCGTTAAGACTGAAGACCTTCCTGGGTCGTAATCGAATTGCAAACACCGGCCTGCGAACGACTGGGGAGACGATCCCTTCAAAGCGACTGCCGTCGATCGGCAACTCGGTCTCGAGTATTGGGCTGTTGTGGTTAAGGACGGTCCCACGCCAAGCGGCGATCGTTGAAAGTGCACTGGCTGCTTGTGCAGCCGTCATCTCGCCCTTTCGTATAAACCCCTCACCAAGCCTTTTGACCCAGAGCGAGCCATCAGCATTCAACAGTATGTCTTCGGTGCGTTCTTCTGCGAGAAGCGTGAGTATGTTCTCGCCCAATTCACGTTTCAATTTGGTTTCTAAACGCACATGGTGTTCATCTAGGACCACCGCGGATTTTAAACTGGAAATCATTGACGTTTGTTAAAAATGTGCTAGCTTTATGGCATTGCACGCTGGATTACTCTCAAGACTCAAGGGTGCGAGTGCTAGCAAATCGGTCAGCGTGACAAGGTTTTCGTCTTGCTCTAGGTAATGCGCGAATGTCGGTGATAACGATTCCCTTTGGCTATGAAAAGCTACCGGCCACTGAACGCAGCTCGATCGTGCCAATTTGTATTCCTGCAATTGACGACGATGGACGGCAGATAGCCTGGGGCTGGTTTGAAGCGGTAGAACAGATCCAAACGCCGCTAAGAGGACTTGCTCGTACTTTTCTGGAAGACGTTTGGCGAGTATCCGAACTGACCGAATCGGCGGTCAAGACAGTCTGGCGGACGCACGGGGAAGATTTTGGCCGCTCACCGAGCAGTCGGATTTACGTTCAGGCTAAGTGGTGTGCGCGAGATCTCAGAGCCGGAAGCTTCCGTGAGCGGCGCGGGTTAAATGTCGAGTTGAACGAGCTCGATAAGGCCCTGTCCGGGCGACTTCTTGCCGATCCCTGCGATTACGATGCGAAGTACGGCGTTGATATGGATCTAGCCATCCTAGGCAGGCGACTTCGCGAGAGCGGACACGAAGATATTGATCAAATACTGCGTTTGGTTCGCGATGGTTGTACTTGGAAAGAGATTGGCATCCGAATGGGCCGAGATCCGAACGTTACCCAGCGGCGGTTTCGCCGTTGGATGGGCAAAGCCGCCCGGCTTCTAAGCCTGAATGTCTGAGACTACTGAATCCCTTATGGGTCTATGTTTAACCCGCTCAGTACGCTACACTTCCGCATTGGATGGGTGAATCGCCAGAACAGAAGTTTGACCGGATAAGTCGCGCTGTCCAGGACTCTATCCTTCAAAACTATCCTAATCCAGAGCGCCTGGGTTGTCCGGGCGATGAGGTCGTACGGGATGTTGCGGGCCGAACCGACTTAAGGGCCGATGAGCTTTGGGAGCACATCACCCACTGCTCTCCTTGTTACCGAGTCTTCTTAGCGTCTAAGCAAGAATCTAGAGGCAACAAGGTAATCCGCCGCCGCACAGCGATCGGCCTGTTAGCAGCGGCCGCAGTGACGATACCGATTGCTGTGATTACTCGTTCCAGACCTTCTAAGTATGACGTCCAGATCGGCGATTGGAATTTGGAGACGAGCGCTTCCATGAGAGGCCCGGATACTGGTGTAGACACTGTGAGCCAGCAGCGAGCCTCGAGATCACGCGGGTTCATACGGGTGCATCTTCCATTGGGTAGCGAAGATGGTGAGTACCAGATGCAGATTCGAAAAACCGAGGAAGGCACAGCGCTTCAGGCAACGAAAGGGATGGCTGAAATCATCAACGGTCACACGGTTGTTTCATTCCAGGTTGACTTCTCAAGCCTTTCAGCGGGCGCTTACATAGCCGCCATTGGCCGCGGCACTCGGAGGTGGCGTGTGTACCCTCTTCTCCTGAGCTGAGTGAAGATTCCGGTCAAAGCTAGACACCGATTCCGCCCGGAAGGCGACCGG
>CAXTYH010000052.1:0-17873 GCA_964248405.1 uncultured Bryobacteraceae bacterium | reverse complement strand
TCGGGCTTGAACGTGCGGTAGTTGATGGTTTCCGGCTTGGTCACTTCGCCATGAGACCAGCTCCGAATCTTTTCCGGAGAAGCCAAACTGATTCGGATCGAATCGAAGTCGGCAATCAGGTTGGCTCGATCGTACGGAGAGGAACGATACATGAATTGTCCTTAGTTACCCTTTTCCAGTTTTGTCGTGCAAGCCGCAGTCCTGGACACCACGGCTCGCCCGGCCCAATCAATTGCAAGGTGACGAAAGGAAGCGCGGAGCACGTACAGCGCGCTTCCTTTCGCAGAGCTAATCGGCCGCGTGTGCCAGATCTTGTATCTCGCGGGGCTTCTTCATCAGCTCCACATCGAGACACAAGCTCTGCAATTCGCGGATCAACACATTAAACGATTCGGGTACGCCGGGTTCAGCCGCCGCCTCGCCCTTGACGATCGCCTCGTAAATTTTGGCGCGACCGTACACGTCGTCAGACTTAGCCGTCAGCAATTCCTGAAGAATGTAAGCGGCGCCATAAGCTTCCAGTGCCCAAACTTCCATTTCACCGAAGCGCTGTCCACCGAACTGCGCCTTACCACCCAGCGGCTGCTGAGTGATTAGCGAGTACGGCCCGATAGAGCGAGCGTGAATCTTATCGTCGACAAGATGGCTCAGCTTGAGCATATAGATATAGCCGACCGTTACCGGCTGCTCAAAGGCAGCGCCGGTCATACCGTCGTAGAGCTGAATCTTGCCGGAAGTCGGCAGACCAGCGTTGGTCAACTGCGTCTTGATATCGCGCTCGGCTGCACCGTCGAAGACTGGAGTGGCAAAGTGCACACCCAGTTTTTCCGCAGCCCAACCTAAGTGAGTTTCCAGGATCTGACCGACGTTCATACGAGACGGAACACCCAGCGGATTCAGCACAATCTCGACTGGCTGTCCATCCGGCATGTACGGCATGTCCTCTTCTGGAACGATGCGCGCAATCACACCCTTATTACCGTGACGGCCCGCCATCTTGTCGCCCACCGAAAGCTTGCGCTTCATAGCGATGTAGCACTTGACCAGCTTGATCACGCCGGGAGGCAGCTCATCGCCCTTACGCAGCTTGGCAATCCGCTCTTCAGTGATCTTTTCGAGAACGGCGATCTGGCGCGACGTCATCTCTTCAATCTCGTCAATCTGCTCGTTGAGGCGAACGTCTTTGGTATTCAGACGCATGCGCTTCAGATCGCGCGCCCGAACCTTCTCCAGCACATCGCGGCTAAGCGGCGTGTCTTTGGAAAGCAGCTTCTTGTTGGTCTTCTCGTCGTGCAGATCGGCCTGCAGCTCCTTGCCTTCCAGCAAGTGCTCCAGACGCTTGGCACGCTCGTCGTTCAGAATGCGCTTCTCATCTTCCAGATTCCGATGCATGCGCTCTTCCTGCAATTGCAGAATTTGCTTCGAGCGTTCATCGAGCTCGGCACCCTTGCGCGAAAACACCTTGCAGTCAACAATGGTGCCTTCGATACCGGGAGGACAGTACAACGATGCATCTTTCACATCGCCGGCCTTTTCGCCGAAAATAGCCCGGAGCAGCTTCTCTTCCGGAGTCAGCTGCGTTTCGCCCTTAGGCGTTACTTTGCCGACCAGAATATCGCCCGGCTTTACGGTCGCGCCGACGCGAATGATACCGCTCTCGTCGAGATTGCGGAGGAACGACTCGGCGATGTTTGGAATATCGCGCGTGATCTCTTCCGGTCCCAGCTTCGTATCGCGGGCTTCGACTTCGAACTCTTCAATGTGGATCGAAGTATAGTAGTCGTCCTTGACCAGCTTCTCGCTGACCACAATCGCGTCTTCGAAGTTGTAGCCGCGCCATGGCATGAACGCCACCAGCACGTTACGCCCCAGCGCGAGCTCGCCGGCTTCAGTGCAAGGCCCATCGGCCAGCACGTCGCCTTTGCGAACCCGCTGTCCCTGATGCACAATCGGCTTCTGGCTGATGCAAGTGTTCTGGTTCGACCGTTTGAACTTGGTCATCTGGTAGATATCGGCGCCGACTTCGCGAGACATCTGACCTTCATGCGCCGCGCCGCCTTCGACACGAACGATGATCCGTTCGCTGTCTACCGAATCGACAATGCCGGGCCGCTTACACATGACCACCGCACCGGAGTCGCGAGCCGTCACGCCTTCCATACCGGTGCCCACGTAAGGAGCTTCGGCGCGCAAAAGCGGCACTGCCTGACGTTGCATGTTCGAGCCCATTAGAGCGCGGTTAGCATCGTCGTTTTCAAGGAACGGAATCAAACTGGCCGCCACTGAGACAAGCTGCTTAGGACTGACGTCCATGTACTCAACTTCGTCGCGGTGCTTCAGAACGAAGTTGCCGGCTTGCCGTGCATTGACCAGGTCTTCAATAATGCGCCCGGTTTCATCGATTCGCACGTTGGCCTGCGCAACGATGTACTTGTCCTCTTCCCAGGCCGAAAGGTAATCCGAGTGCGCTTCAAACTCGGCTGCCTGCTTCTTGCCGCCTAGATTGTTATTCGCCCCATCAAGTTCCTCGCGAGGGACAATCTGGTTGACCTTAAAAGGCGTGTCGCCTGGATTGAGAATGCGAACTTCGTCAACGAGCACGCCTTCGCGTACCCGCCGATACGGGCTTTCGATAAACCCGTACTCGTTAATGCGAGCAAAGCAGGAGAGCGACGAGATCAGACCGATGTTCGGGCCTTCCGGCGTCTCGATGGGACAGATACGACCGTAGTGCGTTGGATGCACGTCGCGGACTTCAAAGCCGGCGCGCTCACGAGAAAGACCGCCCGGTCCAAGGGCCGACAGACGGCGTTTGTGCGTGATCTCCGACAGCGGATTGGTTTGATCCATGAACTGCGAGAGCTGGCTGGAGCCAAAAAACTCGCGGATCGCGGCCATAACCGGTTTGGCGTTGACCAGGTCGTGCGGCATAGCCGTCGACATTTCCTGGTACACCGACATCTTTTCCTTGATCGCGCGCTCCATGCGCACCAGGCCGATGCGGAACTGATTTTCCAGCAGTTCGCCCACTGCACGTACGCGGCGATTGCCCAAGTGATCGATGTCATCCACCACGCCGATGCCGCGGCGCAGCTTCAACAAATAAGAGATAGTGTCGTTGAAGTCCTTCTGGTCAAGTGTGCGCTTGTCGAGCGGGGTTTCATCCGCCTTATCGTGCAGCTTGATGTTGAACTTCATGCGACCCACGCGCGAGAAATCGTACTTGCGCGGGTCGAAAAACATGCCCTGAAACAACTGGGTTGCCGTATCGAGCGTAGGCGGATCACCGGGGCGCAGCTTGCGATAGATCTCCAGCAGCGCATCGTTCTGGCTCTTCACGCCGTCTTTGCGGAGGGTCGCGGAGATCACGTTACCAGCTTCATCGCGCTCAGGGAAGAATACTTCCAGGTTCTCGATCCCTGCGTCGGCCAGCTTGCCAATTACTGTTGAAGTGAGCTCATGGTTGGCTTCGACCAGCACTTCGCCGGTGGACATATCGACGACATCGGCAGCAACGTAAGCGCTTTCGAGATCGTTTGACGATACTTCCACCTGCTCGATCTTCTGCTTCTGCAGTTCACGAAAGACCGAGTTAGTGATTTTGCGGCCCTGCATGACAACCTGATCGCCAGCCGCGTTGTTGATGGCATGGGACAGCTTCATGCCGATCAAGCTCTCGCTCACTTTCCAGTACATCTTGCTGTCTTTGAGCGAGATGGTGGAGAGCTTATAGAAAGCACGGATAATGTCTGAATCCGTCTTCAAGCCAAGCGCGCGCAGGAACACCGTTCCATAGAACTTGCGCTTGCGGTCAATACGAACGTAGAGTAGATTCTTGTTGTCGTACTCGAACTCGACCCAGCTGCCTCGGTAGGGAATGATCTTGCCCAGGAAGTAGCCCTGCACCTGAACGCGTTCGAAAAACACGCCGGGAGAACGGTGAAGCTGAGACACAATGACGCGCTCGGTACCGTTGATGATGAAAGTACCGTTGTCGGTCATCAGCGGAATTTCGCCGAAAAAGACTTCCTGCTCTTTGATGTCGCGAACGGTCTTGGTGCCCGCTTCGTCCTTGTCGTAGACCGTAAGACGAATGGTGACTTTCAGCGGCGCAGCGTACGTCATGCCGCGCTCTTCGCACTCCGGCACATCGTACTTCAGTTGCAAGGCAACAGGGTCGCCGCAACGGTTACAGAAGGTGACGATGTTTTTGTTGAAAGTTCCGCAATGGTGACAAAGCACGTCGCCGGAGTGGAACGGATCAGTACGAATCTCGGAACCGCAGTTGCGACAAATAGTGCGCAGATGATGCAGGCCTTTAAGGTTGCCGCACTTGCACTCCCAGTTGCCGATTGAGTAGTCGACGAATTCCAGTTGGCTCAGGCCACGAAAGTCTGAGATGGGAAAGACGGAACTAAATACACTCTGCAACCCGGCGTCTTCACGCTCCTTGGGCAGCAGATCCATCTGCAGAAAACGCTCGTAAGAACGCTTTTGCACTTCGATCAGATTGGGGATTGGGATCGAAGTTTTGATTTTCGAGAAATCAACTCGTTCCCGGATAACACCAGTTGCAACGTTGGGCATCTACGCTTGTCCTTTAGGAAACAAAAAAACAGAAAGACAACAACAGCACCTGCTGAGAAGAACCGTCCGCCAATCAGGCGGCCAAGCTCGTCGATGAAGAATCCAGCGATTCTTTCGGCAGTGCCTGCAAAGCTGTGACAAAGAAAGCCATGCTAGAAAAAAGTTCGATGAGAAAATTAAAGCTGGAATACAACCGATAGGAACACGGACATTCCTGGTTGTCAGAGCGGCTGCGCCGGGCAGGGCACAGAGGAAAATAGAGAAAGCTACGCAAGAAAAGAAGATTGAACATGCAAAAGCTCCGCCGGCCGGCACTGGCCCGCGGAAAACTCTTAAACACTAAAAGTTGAGCGAAACGAAATGGGAAACTTGTCTCGCTTCACGTACCTCAAAGCATAACACAACTGCAATCGACCGTGCTACCACGACCGATTGCAGAAAGCAACACTCAACCGGAACCAAATAGTGAAGCAGTGCCCGGTAGAATCCTACTTGACTTCGACAGTCGCGCCGGCGTCAGTGAACTTCTTCCGAATCGTTTCGGCTTCGTCCTTTGTAACGCCTTCCTTGATTGGCTTAGGCGCGCCGTCGACCAGATCCTTCGCTTCCTTTAGCCCGAGACTGGTCACTTCGCGTACGGCTTTGATCACGTTGATCTTGTTAGCGCCCGTAGCTGTAAGCACAACTGTGAACTCGGTCTTCTCCTCTACGGGAGCCGCTGCTGCCGCGCCGCCGCCCGCACCGGGAGCTGCTACGGCGACCGAAGCCGCCGCCGCTGAGACTCCAAGCTTTTCTTCGAGCATCTTCACCAGCTGAGAAGCCTCCAGCAGGGTCAGCCCTTGAATCTGTTCTGCAATCGCGTTGATATCCGCCATGTTCTTCCTCTAATTTCCTGATTTGATCTTGTTTGCTGTAATGACCGGCGGAAATCCGCTCGACCCCGCGTCCGTACGCCTGAACCGGAAGCAAAGCACGGCTCAAGCGCGACCGACGCTAACTCTGAAACTTGTTTTCTTTCGCTGCCTCGTTAAGAACGACCGCCAGATTGCGTCCGACGCCGTTAATGGAACTGACCAGCCGCGTGGCATTGGCGTTGATGAGATAAAGCAGCTTTGCATAAATCTCTTCCTTGGGGGGCATCGCGGCAAGCTCGCTAATGGCACCGATATCGATGGCGCGACCTTCCACCAAGCCGGCCTTGAAAGTAAATGCCGCGTTATCTTTGGCATACTTCTGAAGGGCTTTGGCTAAGGCTACTGGATCACCAGCTGTGTAGGCCACCGAGGTCATGCCTTTCAGGTTGGCTAAGACACCGCTAGCCGGGGTGCCTTCCGAGGCCTTAGCAGCGATATTGTTCTTAACAACCTGATAGGAACCACCCGCATCACGAACAGTCTTGCGGAGTTCGTTGTCCTGCTTGACCGTTATCTTCTCGTAACCTGCCACGAAAAAGTTCTTGTGATCTTGCAGCGCCTTTTTCAGGTCAGCGAGATCCTTCTTCTTTTCGTTTTTATCTTTCATGGTGATTGTGACCTCGCTATCCTAAACCGTCTTCGCGTTAAAAGCGGCTACATCAAGATGAACACCCGGCCCCATGGTCGAACAGAGAGTAGCACTTTGGACATACTTGCCCTTTGCCGCTGATGGCTTGGCTTTGATCACAGCCTGAATAAGGCTGCTGGTATTTTCCAAGAGCTTTTCATTGGGAAAACTGACCTTGCCGACCGGAGCATGGATGACGCCTGTCTTGTCGACGCGAAACTCAACTTTACCGGCTTTGATTTCGTTGATGGCCTTGGCGATGTCGGTGGTAACCGTGCCTGTTTTTGGATTCGGCATTAGGCCGCGCGGCCCCAGCACCTTACCCAGCCGACCAACCGAACGCATCATATCGGGTGTCGCGATCACGGCATCGTAATCGGTCCAGTTCTCGCCCTGAATCCGAGTGACCATTTCTTCTCCACCGAAGAAATCGGCACCCGCCTCTTGCGCCTCACGCAGCTTATCGCCTGAGGCAATGACGAGAACTTTCTTAGATTTTCCCAGACCGTTGGGCAACACGACTGTGCCGCGCACCATCTGGTCAGCATGTTTGGGATCGACGCCGAGGCGCATATGCACTTCGACCGTCTCATCGAATTTCGTAAACTTGATTTTCTGAACGAGCGTAACAGCCTCAGCTAGTTGATAGGGTTTGGCCTCAACCTGCTTGGCCGCAGCTTCGTACTTCTTGCCGGGCTTATGACTCATAATTTGTTGGTTCAGACGGCGCCGGATCTAGCCGATGCGCCTCCCAAAGTAGCTTGTAGGAGCTTTCAGTAGGATAACACGTCCCTTTGCTTTCTCAAGGCAGGGTAGTGTCCTAATCCTGCGCACCTTTAGGACACTACCCAAGGCAGGGTAAGGCTTGAGCGAGGAAGGTTTCTGCAGTGAACCCCTACCGTGAGACAGACGAGTTAAGGGACGGTTGCTGTTGGCTGATTTTTCAAGGGTCATTAGGGGTCATTAGGGACAGACGGAGTGAATATCTGAAGCTTGTAGGCCCTAGCCTAGATCTTCTCTCTTTACCGCGCAAATGGAGTGCTTGCGGCAGCGAACACGCTTGGCGAGCCGCTTTATTCGGTCCAGACTCTATGGACAGTTCGGAACCCGGCAGGCTACGCCAAAGCTGTCGCGAGCGGCGTCAGAGGGCAAAGATGAATTAACATTCCTTTGAGCAACTGAGATGGGAACTGGTCAAAGCCAGCGTAGAGGCGAACGATCATCTGATAGACCAGTTAGCCCTCGGGCTAATATCCTCAGATATTCACTCCGTCTGTCCCTGTCCAGTCCCTCCCTGTCCAGTCCCTCCCCTGTCCAGTCCCTGTCCAGTCCCCTGTCCAGTCCTGTCCGTCCAGCCTCGGGTTCTCGGGGCTCGACAAAAAACTTGCCGAACCCCGTCTGGCTTAGAAATAAAACTTAGCGCCGAGTTGTACCGTTCGTCCCGGAAGCGCTGACAGAACACGCCCGAAGTTCGAGCTGTTAATGTCACCGTTCACCCCTGTGCCGCTGAAGCTGATGGTCGTAGACTGAATCTGAAACTGCGTGTGATTAAAAACGTTATAGGCTTCTAACCGCAGATCGATATAGCGCTTTTCATCGTGCGTAACATACACGCGCTTTGACAAGGTCATATCCGTATTGTTCTGGCCAGGCCCGTGAAAACTGTTCCGCCCTGAGTTCCCCAACGTTCCAATCGGCTCTACCGCAAACGTGTTCGGATTGAAGTAATAGTAGTTATTCGATGTCGAACTACCCGCCTTTGTGTTGTTGGTCAAGGACGAATTTCTTGGGTTCAGAATCTGATTAGGCGACACATAGTTCGCCGTGTCCCAGCAGCCATAGTAGGAGTAGCTGTCGCACTGCAGTGATCGGTAAGCGGTATCCGCGATGTTGATCGGAAACCCTGTCTGCAGAGTCGTAATTCCAGCCAGGTGCCAACCATCCAGCGTGGTCCGGGTAAGGACGTTGTTCCAGTAGCGGCTCAGATGAGGGACTTCGTAGTCGTAACTGATCACCAATCGCTGGCGCGCGTCAAACGCAGAGTCACCCCGGCTTAGCGCAAAGTTGTACGGGTCATTCGCACGCGATCCGAAGCCGCTGTTTTCAAATCCAGACGTATCGTCAATCGAGTGGCTCCAGGTGTAGCTGGCCAGGAAGCTGAGCCCGTGCGAGAGCGTTTTGCGAAGGCTGACCTGCATGGAGTTATAGCTGGAGACGCCGACCGTTGCTTGAGTACCAACCGAGGCAAAGATATTACCGGGAGCGTACAGGGCGTGCGAAGGATAAGTGTTGTGCTGTGTGGACCTGTCCTGGATGCAGGTTGGATCAGCAGCGCATGCCGCAGTTCCTGCCGGCGAGATTGGATTGCCTTCATAGGTCAACTCCAGGTGACGCCCTTGGGCACCCACATAGCCGATCTGCAGGATCAAATTTCCCGGCAGTTGGCGCTGCACATTCAAATTAAAGTTCATCGCATAAGGAGACGTGAAGTTCGGATTGATCACGTTGATGGTGAGTGGTTCGTAGGGGCTGAAGTTTACCGGTGACCCCTTGGTAGCCGGCGTGAACGGAAACGGATTGGCAGTGGTTTGCCCAGTTGCGATGTCCGTATAAGGATTAGCAAACGAGGGACTGGCGTTCGCCGCTCCCGAGCCGCCTGCCCCGTGTGAGGTGATGGAGAATGGCACCGCCCCTAAGTTTTGCAGCGACAGCTCTTCCTCTGAACGGTTGAAGTAAATACCGAATCCGCCGCGAACTGAAGTTTTCGCATCGCTGCCGGGACTGTAAGCAAAGCCGAAGCGCGGCCCGAAATGGTCGTAGTGGTTGTAGTAACCAGATTTAGTACAGGTCTTATCTCCCGGAAAGAGCAAACCCAGCGGTGCGGTCGGAAAGATGGTCGATTGCTGGCCAGGACGGAAGCAGTTCAGCGCTTCCTGCCCAAAATGTTGGTTGACCATCGGGGTATCCACCTGATAGCCGGTCCCGTAATTAACCGTGAAATTCTGACTAATCTTCCAACTGTCCTGGGCATAGCCATAATATTCGTAAGTCCGGGCATCAATATAGCCGCCGCTGCCTTGCGTATAGGAATCTGGAATCCCTAGCAGGAAGTCAGCGCCCGCGTCCCCAGTGCTGTAGGGCCCCGCTGCGCCGAACGAATAGTTTCCGTTGTTATTGCCGTAGAACGGATTGTTCACGCTGTATCGTTTTCCGTCGAATCCAAACTTCATCGTGTGGTTTCCGGCAACCTTGGACACGCTATCTGTTAACTGGTACGTCTCATCGATCCGCGGCTGCGGGCCGTTGGTGCTAAACCCGAGATTGAATAAGCCAAGTATGGACATGTACGGAATGCCTTGCGCCGCCTGGTTCTGCGGAACGATGTTCTGGAAGCCCAGGCTGGAGGGCGAAATGGCTTGCTGCGGTTCCACATAGTCGTCGTTAGATCGCAAGTAACCCAGCCGGAATTCATTCACCGTTGTTGCGCTGAACGTATGGGTGTAGTCAAAGCTGAACTGTTTTGCGGAGAGAATGTTGGCATCGCCGAATCCCGGCAGGCTCGAGCCCGTAAACGGCAGAGTGTCGGTCGTGGGTGAATGCTGAAAGAACCCGGTAAACCAAATCGAGTTGGACTGATTGAAAGTATGATCAACCCTGATAATGCCCTGATCCTGAGATCCCGTGGTGATTGGATTGAAGCTGTAGATACCGCCGGGTGAGTTAGCAGCAGGCACGTAGGCGAGCAGCTTCTGGGAGATCGGACTAAAGTCAGACAGCGGGATCTGTCCGGTTGGAAAAATCTGGTTGTAAGGCGTGCCGGCTGCATAGACACTTCCATTGCTCCCCACCAATGGGATCGGTGAAGCCGCAGTGGATTTCGCAATGTCCGGAAACAGTCCGTTACGTTGATCTTGGCTGAAAACAGTGGTTTGGCCCTGGCCGGCCTGCGGCTGGCGGAAACGAGTCCCTTGATAAGAAATGAAAAAGAAGGTGTGATCCTTCCAGATTGGACCACCCAGCGTGCCGCCAAACTGATTCTGGTGAAAGACCGGCTTCACCTGCTCATACAAAGTCCGGCTATTCAGAAAAGTATCGCGGTAAAATTCGAACGCATCGCCGTGAAACTGATTTGTACCTGACTTGATCACCGCGTTCAAAACGCCTCCTGAGTTGCGGCCATACTCGGGGTTGATGGTGCTGGTAATGAAATTGAACTCGCCTATGGCGTCCGGACTTGGAATGATCGCAGGCGTATTCAGAGGCAAATCGTTGCTGTCAATGCCGTTAATCAAAAACGCGTTTTGCTGCGACTGGCTGCCGTTGGTCGCAAAGCTATTACCGTTGGCTCCATTGCTTCCGAATCGATCGCTTCCTGAGACAACGCCGGGACTCAACTGCTCCAACTGCGTCCAGTCCCGCCCGTTCAACGGTAGGTCTACAATCTGACGGCTATCGATTATGGTCCCCAGTTGCGTGGTGGATGTTTCCACTTGAGCAGCGTTAGCCTCCACCTCCACTGATTGGGACATCTTGCCCACCTCGAGCGTGACCGGTAGCCGATAGTTTTGATTTAGGGCCAGAACGATGCTTCGGGTCTCGTACTTCTGGAAGCCAACTTTGGAAACTGTTACGTCGTAGGAGCTAGCGGGTAGGTTCAGGAATTGAAAGCTGCCGTCCGTCTTGGAACGTTGAGTTGCTTCGATGCCGGTTTGCTTGTTGACGGCTTTGATCTCGGCATCGGGGATAGTCGACCCAGTTGCATCTGTTACCAAGCCGGTGATTTGTGACGTAACGCTCTGTGCAAGGAGGTATCCGGGGACAAGAGCGAAAGTTAACAGAAAACCAATGCGAAAGCGCCTGCTAATAAACAAGTGATCTCCCTTTCTAAGTTCGTTGTGTTTTCCCATAAGAGAACCCTTCAACGACATCCGCTTCCTCGACAAGGAGATCAATGGCAGCTCAATCCAGGAGCTGCCTGCCGGTAATGTCCACACACTAGAGCATTTTGGTTGCCATGTGAAATACATCAAATCCGGGGCATGCGAGTGAGCCGCCTATGGGGAATCGTATATAGCGTAATCTACCTTCCATTTTTGAAAGAAGATCGTAAATGGATGTGGTGTGCCGTACTGGGCACTAATCCGGTAAACTCTTTGACACGATGAGAGCTTTTCGGATATTTGCAATCGGGACCGGCCTCTTGCTTGCGTCAACTCTAGATGCCGCCGACCCCCATCCGGGTCAGACGTTTAAAACCTCTGGAATCTCCCTGTACTACGAGGTGATTGGAACTGCGGAAGGAACTCCGCTGGTTGTCGCCAACGGAGGTCCGGGGTTCGACCACACGTACCTGCATCTGTCTGCTGTTTGGGACACCATCGCTAGGGCACGTCGCGTCGTGCTCTATGACCAGCGGGGCAACGGTCGATCTTCACCCGTTGAACATGGCCGCCCCTGCACACTGAAGGATCAGGTAGAAGATCTGGAAGCTTTGCGCGCTCACGTCGGCGCGGACCGGATCGATCTGCTGGGGCACTCCTGGGGTGGTTTCCTCGTGATGGCCTACGCAGCACGGTACCCGCAACACATTCAGCATCTGCTGATCGTCGATTCGGCGGCCCCAAAGTGGAGCGACACTGTTTTCCTCTTCAAAGACGTCTTTCCGGAAGGCGTCGAACACGAGGCCCAGCAAGACTTTGCCACCCAGATGGGCGATAAAGCTGCAGCGAAAGTCGCACTTCGCGATTACTTATCCATGCTTTTCTACTCGCCTGAAAAACGCGATGCTGCGCTCGCCCAGATGTCTGATGTCGATGAGAACCGGGAGGTCAACGAGTCAATCAACCACGACCTTCAGCACTACGATCTGAATCCCGAACTGCCGAAATTCCATTTCCCGGTTATTGTCATGACCGGGCGATACGACATCAATGTAGCGCCGGTTGTGGCCTATAAGATCCATCGGGCCATCGCTGGTTCGAAGTTTGCCGTCTTCGATCGGAGCGGTCACATGCCGTTTTATGAAGAGCCCGACAAGTTCGCAGACACTGTCCAAAAATTTTTAGCGGGATCCTGAATGTGTCAGAAGCCTTTATTGCTCGTACGTTTTTTCGGTCAATGGCAGAAAGCTGTTAGGATCCCGATCCGGTCGAATAATCCAGGCCTGCCGATCACGGAAATATTGCCTCAGCTTGTTATCCGATTCCTCTCCCATCGAGTTAGCCCAGACAACCTTGCTTCGATCTATATTGGCCGCGTTATAGACCCATTCTTCGTGTCCCGAATGAAACGGTTCGTATTGAACCAGGACTAGATGCTTGCCTGGGAAGCTACTAATTTTGGAGGCGATGGCAGCGCGCTCGCGAAAATACCCCCAGTGTGGCCACTCCCAGAAATTAGACGGCCGGAGGCCCAAAGGCTCCATGAACAGGTTGAACATCCCGCTGCAGGCCACGCAAACTACCGCGGCCGCAAGCAGTCGCTCTGCCAGCAGGTGCTTCTTGGAAGCTACGAAGGCAAGCTGTTGAAGCCCTGCGGCCACCATTAGATAAAAAATGGCAGTCTCCGGCGAAAGGTGCTGCGGATAAGCCATCAACTGCAGCGTGTTAATGCTCAGCATAAATAGAGCGATGAGAAGAATCGTACGGAGCTTGCTAGTCCGAAGCACCCAAGGGAGAAAGATAAGGGCCAAAGTTAATCCTGGTCCTACATAAAATTCCCATAGACTCACCGCCCGGTTGAGCCAGTTGTTGACCATGCGCCCTAATGTTCGGTATGCATCCCGATGCTGTATTTCGACCCGATAAATAGCCTCAAGATTGGTGTGGCGAAACGACACTTTCTTCGGTGGCAGAATCGCCAGATTCTCCGGCCAGCCATAGGTATCCCGATTTACCATGTAGGCCATCCGAAAAGGGTTTCCGGTCACGCGCCAATCGTAGTATCCAGTAAAAGCGATTCCTGCAAGGAGAACAAGGGCAGCACGTGTTAGTATCTGGGGCCGGAAAGGGGCTCTTCCAAAAACGTCTTTCCGATGCCACAGGACTGCCACACCAAAACACACCAGCGACAAAATTGTGCCCTCTAGTGGGCGAGTGTTTATCAAGATAATCACTCCAATTGCAAAGAGCACTGCAGTGTGTTTGCTTGGATGCCGTAGAAATCGCGGGATAGAACCCAGCAAGAATGCTCCAGCCATAGCCGGCACGGTTGCTGGAACAATGTAACTGTTTACCCAGAAGCTGCCGATCCCAATTTGAAGAGCAGCCAATAAAGCTCCAGCCATGGCCCAGGCCGGGGGCAGCCACGCTTGCAGCATCCAGCACAGCGCGGCGCACATGCATCCCACGCTGAGCAGCACTCCAATCCAGGGATGCCCCAATAACATTCCAATGGCCATGAACACGCCCGAGCCAAGCGGGTACATAGATTGGTAAGTCGGCTGCTGAATGACGTGGATCGTTTCAAAGTGCTGCCAGAACAAATGTGGCTTATTGGTAAGACGACCGGAACGCAGGGTATCGGCGAGCAACATCAGGCTAAACTCGTCGTGGACGCTTGGTGGATTCAACGGCGCTAAGGGAAGCAATGCCACCCGAATCACCATCGGAAACAGACCGCAGGTCCAGATTGCACGTGTCTGCCGCGAGGCATAGTTCTTGAACCAGCGATGCGCGGCGATGAGCCAACGGTCACTGACAAGAAAGCTGTTGGTGAAGATCAGGAGGCAAAGTACAAGAGTCATCCATTCCCAGCGGAGAAGATCGGAATTAAATGGGCGTTCCACTTCAACGCGCACGAAGTTAGCGAAAGTTGGCCAGTCCGGTATGCGAACAAACCCCTGCTGCGCAAATTGCATCTCCTTGATGATGACACCTGACTTGATCGCGCAACACTGCGGAAACTAAGGTACTTTCGCCCAAGTCTCAGGGTCTTCCGGAGTCGACACGCTTCCCATAGGCGGGCGTTACTTCAACGAAATCTCAGAAACAACGGCACCTAACTCACGACCATCGGCTTGCCACGGGGCGAGTGCCCGGTCGAAATGGAACACAACAGGCAGCACCTGCCCAGCGGAAGGAATCAAAGCCGAAGGCACATCCCGCTCGTACTGCCAGCTGCCCGGTTTCGAGAAAGTCTCAGACGCTAGAGAGTACTCGCCGATATCAGCATTGAGTGTCATGGGCCCAAGCGTCTTCATCTCCGGTTCCGGTATATACAGCTTGACCACAAGCGTGGCTCCCGACTTCTCCGCGCCTTTGGGCGGCAGTAGAACAACTGCAAATCGGCGTGATGTCCAGCGCCAGGGGTTTCCGTCGGCTCCATAGAAGCCCGCAATTAGCTGCTGGGCCCCTGCGGGTTCGCCCATGCGAAGATCCCCAAGGAGAGCGGGTTGCTTGCTGCGGCAGCCGGACGCAAATACCGATAGCAAAAGACAAAAAGCAAAAACGAAGCCATTCAACTGTTTTGCTTTTGACTTCAAACCAAGAGATACATTCCGGAGATGCCGGGTCTCGGGTTCCCGATTACACTGAGCTCGCACCTAAACAAGCGAATACGGAAGCGGATGGAGCAGCACGTTGCTGATATTGGCTACGATCTCGGAATCCTTCAACTCCGGAGCGCTGCTGATTCTTTTCCAGTCCGGGTCAGAACCAAAAGCTTTCCAGAGCTCCTCGCGCGCGGCCCAGCTGTCGTAAGAAAGCATGTACTTCAGGTTCGGCTGCCGGTCGCCTACCAGCGTCTCCCCAAAGAACACCGGACGCATGCCTAGCTTCTGAAAGATTTGCGCCTCGCCCCCATTGAACATCGCCACTTTGCGAGCGAGCGTTGCAAAGGTTTGCGATTCGTATGTTCGCAGCTCAAACAGCCGCGATTCGCGTTTCTCACCAGCAGGGGGCAGATTTACCTGCGGCAATACATCAAAGCTTCGAAGAAGACTGCTGTTCACGCGCACAAACGGCAAGCCAGTACCTGCCGACAAGCTTTGCAGCCGCGCAGTATGGTCGGCATCGGATGAAAGTTTGGCGAACACATCCTGCATCACAAGCAAAGAGGGATACTGCGTCAGGGTTAAGATATACGGGCTATCCGGACCGATCACAACCGAAAATGCTCCCGCCAATTTGGCTCCCGCCCGATCCAGCGCAGGGGCAAGACCGCGTTGCAGGTATTCGGATAAACGCGTGGCCTGGTTTTCCGGTGTATTGTGCAGATACCAGGTTTTGAGTTCCAGATAAGCGTTAGGGCGGGTTGGCTCAGCCGCTCCAGGTAGGCCGGTCAATGAAGTAGCGACCAAGGAGGTGAGCATGTCACGTCGATCCATCATTACGACTGTAACAAGGCAGCGTGAAACTCCGGCTTACAAGGCCGGAGGTGTGTATGGGCCGGTGTCTACCGGGTAGGGGTAAGCAACACTCGTCGTTGCTCGCTTACCGGTATAGGGAGCGAGCGTGGCGCTTCGCCTTGAGTCTGTACGCCAACCAGATATTCATGTTGCTGGCTGGAGGTGAACCGAAGCGTGCTGGCCGTTCCCAGCTTTGCTTCGCCAGGAGAAGAGATGACAAGCGCTGATCTCCCTTCGCCTTGCACATAGATAACGCCATTTTCAGTCTGTTGTATGCGGTAATTACCCGCTCCAAACTGTTGCGACCCGACCATGAATGCGAAGGGCACGTGGACCTGCAATATACGAGACATTGACGCAGCATTTGCTAGACCGGGAATGACGAGCGCACTAATTGACAAAAGCTTTCCAAACAACTTCATAGATGATGTTTCTCCTCAGAGTTGAATAGTAAACACGGGGAGCGAACGGAGCACCGTTACAATCAGAGACCCAGGCCTCTGATTACATAAAGCGGTCTGACTATGACGAGAATTTTCCAGCGGGGAAACAGGAACGGTCAGCGAAGCCGTCGAATGAGTGACAGGAAGGGCAAGTCCGAACAACGTCGGAACATAAGGTGCATCGTGGAGATGCAACCTCATATTACAGGAGCAATGAGCTTACTGCAATAAGTGAAACTAACTATGGGCACAACCCGCTAGCTGTGCCCTTGCGGACAGCTTGCTCTAGACGACGTCCACGCCCATACTTCGGCATGCGCCCCGCACTTGCTCCATAGCAGCTTCCACTGTAAAGCAGTTCAGGTCGGGCATTTTGATTTTGGCGATTTCTTCGACTTGCTTCTG
This sequence comes from uncultured Bryobacteraceae bacterium, assembly GCA_964248405.1. Classification (GTDB taxonomy): domain Bacteria; phylum Acidobacteriota; class Terriglobia; order Bryobacterales; family Bryobacteraceae; genus Bog-105. The sequence goes on along the minus strand of CAXTYH010000052.1, from coordinate 1,550 downwards.
AGTAATCTTGCCGACTTTGGTCTTATTCGGCTCAGCTGAACCTTTTGCCAGATTCACAGCTCGTTTTACGAGAATCGCCACCGGGGGAGTTTTGGTGATGAAGGTGAATGAACGATCCGAGAATATCGTGATGACGACTGGAATAATCAGGCCTTCCTGATCTTTCGCCGATGTCTTCGCGTTAAAGGCCTTGCAGAACTCCATGATGTTCACGCCTTGCGGGCCTAGAGCCGTACCAACCGGCGGCGCCGGAGTTGCTTTACCGGCAGGGATCTGCAGCTTTACTTGACCGGTTACTTTCTTTGCCATTTCTCAGAATCCTTTAATTCAATCTCGTTACGTTCAAATCTTCTCGACCTGCAGGAAGTCGAGCTCCACAGGAGTCGACCGTCCAAAGATAGTCACCATCACACGAAGCGTATTGCGCTCCATGTTGATCTCGTCCACCTTGCCAGAAAAGTTTGTGAACGGCCCATCGACAATTTTGACGGACTCATTCTTCTCAAACGTCATCTTCGGACGCGGACGTTCAGCGCTGGAGGCTTGACGGTAGAGGACCGCGTTGACTTCATCAGCCGTTAGCGGAACCGGCTTAGTGCCTCCGCCAACAAAGCCCGTTACGCGCGGTGTGGATTTCACGGCGTGCCAAAGCTCGTCATCCATCTCCATCTCGACAAGAACGTAGCCGGGATACAGCAGGCGCTTACTGGTGACCTTCTTGCCGTTGCGAAGCTCGATCACTTCCTCGGTCGGAATCAACAACTGCCCAAGCCGATGATCAAAGCCGAACGCCCGAGCCCGTGTCTGTAAAGACTCTGCTACTTTGTTCTCGAATCCGGAGTAAGCGTGAATGATGTACCAATGCTTCAGTGGGCCTGTCGGCTCATCCGGTGCTGCCGCATGCGCAGGCTGCTCAGCACTTCCATCGCCGGCCGGAAGATGTTCAGCCGTCTCGTCATAATCGGCGCCGTGGACTCCATCGGCATCTTCGTCCTGGGGAGGCTCTTCGCTGTGCAGATCTTCCTCGCCGGCCATATCCTCTGTCTCCAAGGGATCGGCATCGTGGGCGGCTAGCGTTGGGAGCTGGTGCTCCGACTCATGCCCAGCAGCACGCACTTCTTCATCGTGCATTACTTCTTCGTCAATGTCTCGTGGTTCTGCCATGTCAAAATAGGCCGTTACCGGCGCGTGAAGTAGTTCATAACATTTTGTATGAGAGCGTTCACGACCGCATCCACAACCCAGAAGTAAGCAGCAAACAGAAACACGGCAGCAATCACAACGCCGGTAGTTGCACGCACCTGCGGCCAACTGGGCCAGGACACGCGCTGCATCTCTGCCTTTACATCTTCTATATAATCCTTGGTTTGCTGAGGCCAGCTACCAGCCTTGGTCAATTCCATAACACTCTTCCAGAATCTTGTTTAATAGGTTTTGCACAACCGAGTCTCGCACTTACCGGCTCACGGCTGGGCGATTCAGGAGGGCTTGAGTTTGGCAGGGGCAGAGGGATTTGAACCCCCAAAGGCGGTTTTGGAGACCGCTGGTTT
>CAXTYH010000051.1:0-18525 GCA_964248405.1 uncultured Bryobacteraceae bacterium | reverse complement strand
TTGTACCCGCCAGATCAAGACTAACCCAATTTACAGAAACATTGTTGCTTTATCAGTCATTCGCCTGCGCAGAGCCTTATCGTTTTCAAAAGAATTATGCTCACACCCACCTCGATTGGCGTACTCAACCTGTCTATACAGGCAGCTTCAATACCGAGCACTTTCCAGGACCGCGAGTATGCCCAGCAGGTTGGTGACGCAAAGTGTTGCATAGGTTAACCTGCAATCTCATGCCGATTGCATCTTGTTTAGTTCTGTTGGCATCGTGTGCGTGCAGAGGTTTCAGTGCTGAATTTCAGGACGAACCTCGTTCGCAGGTGAACGATAATCCTTCGTGGCGTGACCGGCAACAGGCTCTGGAGATTGAACTCAAGACGAACAAGCTTTCCAGTCCAGACGTGCAAAGCAAGGTCATTCATATTTTTGAGCAAGAGACGGCTGATCCCAACTGGAGTGATCTGGCTGAAGGCCAGGAATATGAAGACTATTACGGCAACCTTATCGAGCTACGCCAGAAGATAGCTGAGACTTACGGGAGCCCTGCGGCTTGGCATGCTCTCGTAAATGCGACATACAACATTGATTCTGCTTTTGGTAAGTGGCTCACCGCGCAGCCGCAAACCTTCCCGCTCTACCTCGAAATGCTTCGCTCGGGTAAGAATGGCCGGTCCGGTTTCGCTAAGGAAGCACTTGCGGTTATGTTGGCGCGTTGCAGTCAGCCTCACTCGTCTCATTGTTCTCCCGTTCTCGCCAAGCGTGACGAACTGATGAGAGTTATTAGGTCCGAGCTTTTTGCGGAATTCAGAGGCAACGCTTCTACTAGGTCAAATCACACAGAAGCGAGCTCAGACATGGACTCCAGGCAACTTACGTCCACAATGGTAGGTAGCTCCATAGAAGCTCTAGGAACGTGCGGAAGCGAGCAAGATCTCTTACTGCTACGGGAACTTGCCAATAAGTACGCATCCGAGGTTATAGACTCAAATGACTCGTACGAGTTGAGCCATAAGGAGAGTGCTTTATGGCTCATTCATAACTCAGAGGTTAAGATCAAAGATCGTTTGTTACTTCATTAACAACTTGCCTTGGCACTAAAAGTGAAAAACAGTGCGGTTCCGGAGTAGTCAATAAAACTCAGTGCAATTTTGGTGTTTTCAGAATCTGCATTAGGTTGTTATAGCTGTCGGTCCAAAGCCGGAGACCGGGCCGCTCGTTGACCGGAAAGGCGTGAGCCCGGACACTCTGATTCCGCAGCACGCTTTCATTGTTGGTGACCAGCATCCAATCAGCAGCGAGCAAATTTTCCCCATCATCTTTGTGATTGCGCACCAGAACAGAGTGCTTGCCAGCCGCGCCGGCCAGTTGCTGGACGACGGGCGCGAGGTCCAGAAAGTTGTTGGAGACGTGGACAGCCAGCGCGCCATCCGGTTTGAGATGCCGCCAGTAAAGAGCCATGGCTTCTCGCGTGAGCAGGATGCTGTAGATTTACGGACTGGTAGTGATCCATCTGTATTCCAGGACCAAGTAAATGCAGGGCACAAATCATTTGCCTGTGCCGAACCTTACCGGTTTCAGAAGAACTACGCTCATACCCACCTTGACTGGCGTACTCAGTGCCTCGGCGACGTCCGCGAGTGGGTTAGCTGCAGAGCGGGAAAGAAAGCAGGGCTGAGCTAACTCCGAGAGCGTACAGCTGGGTGTTTTCTGTTGGGGACACGCCTACTGTATCCGTGTTTGCAAGTGGTATGAACCGGGGAGACAGGTAACAGAAGGAGCCTGGCACATGGGTAACAGATAAGGAGCGGAGCTAGCGGAAATTCGCTGGCGATGCCCTGGAAAGAGAGCCATGTGATGGAAGAGCGGTTTCGGTGGATAGAGGAGCCGATCGGGGGCGGGCACCGCATACGCATCCCAATTAGGTGAGTGTCGAGGTGGAGAAAGCGGTGGTAGAGTTGCGGGTGGATCATCCGACATTGGGTCCGAAGAAGCTGTGGGCGTGGCTGGAGCGGCATCGGCCGAAACAGGTCTGGCCGGCGCGGAGCACAATCGGAGTGATCTTAGAACGGCATGCTTTGAATGGAAAGCGCTCGGCACGACGGCAGCGTGCGACGCCTTCGCCACGGCCGCTGGCGCATGCGACTGCGCCGAACCTGGTCTGGTGCGTAGATTTCAAAGACTGGTTTCGCTGCGGTGACGGAGAGCGCTGCCATCCCTTGACGGTGACCGATGCGGCCAGCCGCTACTTATTGTGCTGCCAACTGGTGCCGCGTACCGACACGGCGCACACGCAAGCGGCGCTGGTGAAAGTGTTTCGACGGTATGGTCTACCGGAGCGGATGCGCTCGGGTAATGGTGAGCCCTTTGCTTCAGTGGGAGCCGGTGGTCTGAGTCCGTTAAGCATCTGGTGGTTGAAGCTGGGTATTGTGCTCGAGCGGATTGAGCCGGGCGAGCCGCAACAGAACGGGCGGCATGAGCGCATGCATCGAACGTTGAAGAAGGAAACGGCAGCTCCGGCGCAAGCCAATGTGCGGGCGCAGTAGCGGCGCTTTGACCAGTTTCGCCATGAGTTCAATGAGGAGCGTCCGCACGAAGCGCTCTAGGGCAACAGACGCCTGCTGATCAGTACCGCCCTTCGTTGGCGGCCATATCCGGAGAGGCTGCCGTACTTCGGACCGCAGTTGTTAGGGGTGCTGGATGAACGGCGATCCCGCAGCGCAGCCCGGCAGCGCAAGGCCGGTTACTGGGCCCCGATTCAGTCGCCCTCCGGGCTCCTGACCCGGACGCCCAGCGACCCATAAGCCATGCAGTAACATGCAGTGAAGTGTTACCTATGTGCTTGGTCTGATTTGTTACCTATGTTCCGGTTCGTATATGAGTCCGTAGACATCCGGCCGGGGTGTCCCCGAGTGGGTTCGCTGCAAGTGGGAGGAAAGTAGGGCTGGGCTAATTCCGAGAGCGTACCGGTGAGGGTTTTCTGTTGGGGACACGCCTACTGTATCCGTGTTTGCGAGTCCGTAGACATCCGGCCGCGGATGTCCCCGAGTGGGTTAGCCGGGAGAGTGAAGAAGAAAGTAGAGCCGACTCCGAGTTGTGACTCAACCCAGATGCGGCCGCCGTGGCGGGTGATGATGCGTTGGCAGGTGGAGAGGCCAAGCCCGGTGCCGGGAACTTCAGTGCCGTGCAGGCGTTTGAGCGGTTCGAAGATGATGGCTTGATACTCGGGCGCGATTCCCTGCCCGTTGTCCTCTACCGAGATCAGCGTTTCATTTCCCCTCTTTGTCGCGGTAATCACAATCCGGGGCGGCACTTCGGGCCGGCGGTATTTCAGCGCATTGCCGATCAGATTCTGTAGCACTTGCAGAAGTTGAATCGGATCTGCCAAGACGCTGAGAAGCTCGCCTGTCTCGACGCTTGCGCCCTGCTCCGCTATTTGAACCTGCAAACTCTGCACCGCGGAGTCAACTGCCTCCCGGAGACCGACATGTTCTTTCTTCAGTTCTCCCTGGCCTACCTGAGCGAAGCGTAGCAGTGCCTGGACCAGATCCTGCATGCGGCGACCGCTCTCGACAATGGTGTCAACGAGCGACTGTTCCTCAGAAGGAAGGGTGCCTTGAGTTTTGCGCTGAAGAAGTTGGGCAAAGCTGGTGACGCCGCGCAGAGGCGACTGCAGATCGTGGGCAACGGTGTGAGCGAACTGGGAGAGGTCCTGGTTAGACCGGGTCAGTTCGCGGGTAAGCCGTTCCCGCTCTTCTTCGGCTTTCTGCCGGGCGGTAATGTCGCGCGATAACGAGAGGATGCGGACAGGTTTGCCGGCAGCGTCGTTGATGGGAGTTACTACGACCTCCCACCATTTTGGGTTGCCCCTGGCGGTGGGACAGAAGCCTTCGAAGCGCGAAGTGTGACCCGCCTTTGCCTGCCTGATGGCCTGCTCGGCTGCGCTCCTTGCGTCACCCCAGAAGTCGACCCACGGTTTGTTCGCGAGAGCGCCGAAGTTATCGAGTTCCATCTGGCGACAGCCGCCTTCATTGATGGTGAGCAGCCTGCCTTCGAGGTCAAGCACCTTTACACAATCGGGGCTGCTGGCCAAGATACTGCGGGTAAACTCCTCGCTTTCCTGGAGCTCGTGAAGCGCACGAGCCCGTTCAATGGCAGCCCAAGTCCGGTCCGCTACCTTGTGGACAAACGTCAGATCCTGGTCTGTCCAGGTTCGTGGGGCCGAGTCCTGCACGAACAGGATGGCAGCCAGGCGACGACTCTCAACCAGGGGCAAATTGATGACCGCGGAGATGTTCAAGGCCTTCCACCGCCCGCTTTCCGGAGCGGTCAGTGGGTCAGTTGCGACGTCATTAACGATGATGGACTCGCCACGCCGAAGGCGGCCTTCCAGTTCAGCACCGAAATCGGAAAATCGGTAGGTACCGGAAAGGGAGCGGACCCCGTCAGCGGTCCAGTCGCGATCGATGACAACAAACTGCTGCGTTGGATCCACAGTTCCATAGCCAGCCCGTGAAACGCCCAGAGTGACGCCGACAATCTCCATAGCAGCAGAGGTAATGGAGGAGACATCATCCAGGTCACGGAGACGATCGCCAAGCGCCAGCAGAGCAGCCTGGCGTACTTCGTTCCGGTGCACCTGATCCTCGGCAAGCTTGCGTTCGGTGATGCTTAGAAACATGACAGCAAAGCAGTGAGACTCAGTATGCCGGGCTCTGGCCTCATACCAAGCTCCGCCCAGAACCGGAGCAAACAGTTCAAAGTGCTCAGGCTCGCCGGTACCAACTACGCGAGCGTACGTTTGGATCAGTTCTTCCTGAATACCTGGAATGACTTCCCGGACCGTCTTGCCTACCACGTTTTGGAGCCCGGTCAGCTTCTGAAAGGCAGGATTGACCTCGCGAAAGCGGAAGTCGATAGCCTCTCCGTTGCTGCCATACAAGAGTTCACCAAGGAAGAAGCCTTCGGTCATTCGTTCGAACAGGCCTCGCCAACGCTCCTCGCTGTCACGCAGAAGCAGGTCGGCCTTTTTGCGTTCAGTGGTATCGCTGCCGAGAACAATGAAGCCTCGCACTTCGCCGTTCCCGTCGAAGTCGGGCGTGTAGGTTACCTGAATTGTCCGCGAGTCTTTTTGGCTGGTGTACTCCTCCTCGAATGTGGCGGAATCGCCTCGCAAAACCTTTTGGAGGTGGGGTTGCAGCCTCGCCATCGTGGCCTGGTCAAATAGATCAGCGACGGTCTTGCCAATCAGGTTTTTGGGCGAAACGCCAAACCAGCGATCATACGCATTATTCGCTAACCGGTAGCGAAGATCTGTGTCGAGGTAAGCAATGATGGCAGGAGCGGAATCGATGATCAGTTGACGCTGCTTCCCGCTTTCAACGAGTGCTTCTTCGGCGTGCCTGCGTTCGGTGATGTCTTCAAACGCCAGTAATGTCAGCTCAGTGTGATTTCCCTCTCGCCAGAGCTTCCGGGCGTTGAGCCGCATGATCTTACGGCCGAGGTTAGGAAAGTCGTGTTCGACCTCAAAATTCTCAATTGTAGTCTCTTTTGGCAGCAGTTCCTCAAGGAGTACCTGCAGTGAACGGACGTTCCATTGTCCATTCCCGAGTGTGTAGAGCAACTGGTTTTCGGTTTGCTCCTTGGAGACTTCAAAGGTGCGGTAAAAGGAGCGATTGGCAGAACGGATGCGAAGATCTTTATCCAGAACGAGCAGCGGCTCGCGGACCGTATCGACAATCATCTCTGAGTAGGCGAGAGCATCCTGGAGTTGCAGTTCCCGCAGCTTGCGCGCAGTAATATCGCGCAACACTTTGGAGAAGCCCAGCAATTGCCCGAACGGATCACGGAGGGCCACCATGCTCCCTTCGACAAATAAGCGGCTGCCGTCTTTGCGAAGGTGCCAGCGAATATCCGCCGTCTGTCCATTCCTCGCAGCCTTGGATATCTCGATTTCAGGCATGTTTGCAGCACGGTCCTCGGGTGTGAAGATCATCGCCGCTGGACGACCGAGCCACTCGGATTCGTTAAAGCCGAGGATCTGTTCGACGCCCGGATTCCAGCTCAGAATGCAGCCTTGCGGATCGGTTAAGAAAATGACAAAGTCGGTCAGCGTAGAGACCAGCAGATCGTACAGCAGCGTGTGATCGACCGGAATTTGCTTACAGGCGAGTGGTTGGGTCATGCCGGGCTAACAGCTCGATTCGAGAACGGAACAAAAAGCTTTTCCTCTCCGCTGACGCACTGGAGTAGAAAACCACAACGGGAATAAACTGTCTGTTAGTACAAGAGTAGTTCCTTCTCACAAAGAGAATCAACCGGGATAACTTCGGCTGCGCGATACTTGAGGCTAACTTAATAGGAGTTACTATGCTTCGTAAGCTGATACCCGCTTCGCTTGCTCTATTTATCGGATTTTTGCACACTGCTTCTGCTCAGTCTGGAGGGGCGGCGAGCAGTGGCGCCACGCCGGTTCTTACGCCACAACAGAGCGGCACGACGAATCGGCTACAGGCAGTCAGTCCGGTGAGCTCGCAAGTAGTGTGGGCGAGCGGAGTGGGAGGCACTTGGGTCAGGACATTGGACGGCGGACAAAGTTGGCAGGCGGGCGTAGTGGCAGGAGCGGAAAGCTTGCAGTTTCGTGACGTGCAAGGGATCAGCGATAAGGTTGCGTATCTCCTTTCAGCAGGAACCGGGCCCGATTCGCGTATTTATAAGACCGAGGACGGCGGCAAGTCCTGGTCTTTGCAGTTTCAGAACCAAGATGCGGACGCTTTCTACGATTGCTTTTCGTTTTGGACGCCCCATCGGGGTTTAGCGACTAGCGACTCAGTTGGCGGCAGGTTTCCGGCTCTGCAGATCATCAACGGAGCGACCTGGACTGACATAGGTGACCGGCTGCCGGCTGCACAGGCCGGCGAGTCTTCCTTTGCGGCAAGCGGTACCTGCGTTGCCACACAAGGAAAAGGCAATGCGTGGATCGCCACGGGCGGCGCAGCTAAATCGAGAATTTTAGCAACGACCGATGGCGGAGATACTTGGGCAGCTTACGATACACCAACGGTTCAGGGAACAGCGTCTTCAGGGGTATTCACTGTTGCCTTCCGCGATGCCCAGCATGGCATTTTAGGAGCCGGAGATCTGGGTGCTCCTACAGCATTTGCTGACACGGTCGCCCGGTCGCAGGATGGCGGCAAGACTTGGCAGCTCACGAGCCGCCCACCATTTCCGGGCGCTGTTTATGGCTTAAGCTATGTGCCGGACCCTCGGCGGTTCGGGTATGGTAGTGGAGCCGATAATAGCAGCGACCGTCGAGCCGTCATCACAGGTCCAAACGGGGCGGCCTGGACTGCCGATGAAGGTGACACGTGGGTCAGCTTGTCTGGTGTCTCGAACTACTGGGCGGCAGCTTTTTCGAACCAGAATGCAGGGTGGCTAGTAGGCACCGGCGGCCGTATTCTGAAAATGACTTTCTAAGAGGGGCTGTGCAAGTGGGGCGCGCCGCGCTACTTCCCCGTTGGCTCCCGGAACCCGCGCTCCACCATATCTTTCGGATCTGTCGATACGGGGCTATCTCGCCACAGCCAGCGCATCATATCGGGCATGACGGCGCCCCCAAACTTCTGCCCGTGAAGATTCATGCCCCACGTGTAGTTCACGTCGTAACCCTTCTGCGTTAGCGCCTTCATCATCCGAACATTCTGCAGGAACCAATCCATTCGCTGATCGTAACCAACCCCGCTCACCATGCCTCGGTGGTCGTTGCGCCCATCACAGAGAAAGATGCGAATGGGTTTTCGTTCGGCAGCGAGAACGCGGTCAGGGTAGGCATCGCCGCCGCGGAGGTTCACAAAGCTGCCGACATTGCTTAGAACTTTGCGGAAAGCATTAGGCCGCTCCCAGGCCACGGTGAAAGCTGCGATTGCGCCTGAACTTGAGCCGCCGATGCCGTGCTGTTCCGGATCTCTGGAAATGTTGTACTCTCGCGACAACACCGGCATCAGCTCTTCGGTGATGACACGCGCGTAGCGGTCATCCAGCGTATTGTACTCGGTGGCGCGATTGGTGGTGCCATCTCCCCAGCCGGTTTGCGGTGAGGGCTCGGCTTGCTCCGCGGTACGTCCTGGATTAATGAACACCGCCAGCATGACCGGGATCTCGCGCCGGTAAATCAGGTTGTCCAGCACGTTCTGAGCCCGGACATCTCCGTTCTCATCCTTGAATGCCTGGCCGTCTTGAAAGATCATCAGCGCGGTGGGCTTTGCCGAATCGTATTGCGCAGGGACGTAGACCCAATAGGTATGCTGAGTGCCGGGGTAGGCTTGGCTGGGCAGATGAAACGGCCCACGAATCTCAGCTTTCGGCACGCCTGGCTGCGGCATGGAATCGGGCCCCAATCGATACTGCGAATTTGGGTTCGGCCCCTGCGGCATTGTTTCCTCTATTTTCTGTGCCCAGGCAGACATGCCAAAGAGGAGGACCGATAGGAGCAGAGTAAGGCGGCGCACTCGTTTACGATATACGATTCTTGGGTGCAGGTGTGAACCATACTGATATCGAGGAGTACTCATGGACAAAGCAAAGCTTCTTTGTAAAGGTCGGAGCCAGGCTGTTTGTCTTCCTGCGCAATATCAGTTCGAGGGCAAGGAGGTGTATATTCGACGCGATGCGAAAACGGGTGACGTGATCCTTTCTGCTAAGCCTCAAGATTGGAGTGCGTTTATAGCGCTGCTCGATCCAACTGATCCGGACATTCAGACATTCCTGGATGATCGAAAGGATCCGCCTCCACCGGAGCGAGATTCATTCTAAATGCTTGGCGCCCCTAGCCTGATGCTAGATACCAATGTAATCGGGGAGCTTGCCAAGGGAGATGAGGATAACCCGCTGGTTAAGAAACTCCAGAAATCGTCACCGGCTCAAGTGTTTGTTTCCTCGATCACTGAAGCCGAACTACAGTACGGACTTGCAAAGAAGCCCGGAGCAACTCGGCTCGGCGTGTTGATGCGAACCTTTCTGAGCACAGTGCAAATTGTTGCATTCGACTCTGAGGCAGCACGGTTATATGGACGCTTGCGCTCTCAATATGAGCAAGACGGGTTATCTGTTGGGGCCATTGATGGTTTGATTGCAGCTCATGCTCTCACCACTGACAGCACGCTGGTCACAAGAGACCGAGCGCTCTTACGTCTGAACCGTTGGGTTTCCGTTGAGCTATGGTGAACAGCGGTACTTAATTCATCACGCTGTTGTAGATCAGCCCTAGGGTCAGCGCGATCATCACAATTGCGGTTGTCCAAGCGATGCCGTTTTGCCACCAGTTGTTTTTGAATGCTCCCATCAAGCGAGGCGTGTTTACCAGCAGCAGCATGTACACCAGAACGAAGGGCAGCAGGATGCCGTTGGCCACCTGTGAGAACAATATAAACTTCAGCAGCGGCAGGTTCGGAATCAGCACGAAGGCTGCTCCCCCGCCGATCAGCAGTGTGTACAGCCAGTAAAAGATTGGCGCCTCAGAGAAGCGCTTGTCGATGCCCGACTCGAACCCAAGCCCTTCGCAGATGTTGTACGAGGTAGCCAACGGCAGGATAGCGGCCGAGAGCAGCGAGGCGTTGATCAACCCAACTGCAAATAAGAGAGAGGCAAACTTACCTGCAAACGGGATGAGTGCTGAAGCCGCCTGGGCCACGTCCGTAATCTCGCGATTCCCAGTCTTGTAGATAGTGGCCGCGCAGGCTACTACGATGAAAAACGCAATTACGTCAGTGACGATGCAGCCGATAATCACGTCCAGCCGGCACAGGTTGTAGTGACGCGCATCTACGCCTTTTTCTACCACCGCGGCTTGTAGATAGAACTGCATCCAGGGCGTAATGGTGGTGCCGATGAGTCCCACAATCATTACCAGATAGGCAGGATCTTTGCTGAACGTCGGCAGGAACGTTTCCTTTACTGCAAGGTTCCAGTCGGGTTTGGCCAGGAACGCCGAGACCGGGTAGGCGAAATAGACCAGCGAGGCGATAATCAGGATCATCTCGACGCGCTTGTATCGGCCGCGAACAATCACGGTCCACACCAGGGCCGCTCCGAGCGGCACGGTGATGTACTTGCTGACACCGAACAGGCCCATGCCCGAAGCCAGCCCCGCGAATTCGGAGATGATGTTCCCGAAGTCAGCCACGCTCAGCACCAGCATGGTGAAGAAGGTTGCCCGCAACCCGAACTCTTCGCGAATCAGATCTGAGAGGCCTTTGCCGGTGATAGCGCCCATTCGAGCCGCCATTTCCTGGACAACGATGAGCGCGATGGTGGTCGGTATGAGAGTCCAGAGAAGTTGGTACCCAAACTTTGCACCGGCCTGCGAATAAGTGAGAATGCCGCCAGGATCGTTATCTACGTTTGCGGTAACGAAGCCCGGCCCTAGCACGGCCAAGATAGCCACCAGCCGTGTACTGACGAGGGCAAAGACAGATCTCCTGCGGATGGTGGTTTGAGCCATGGGCAATTTGAACTTCTCCCATTCTCAATGACTCGGCTTTGCTCCCAAGAGCAGGCGTCGAACTTGCTTAGTGTGCTACCGCGGCCGGCGCTGGAGCAGCGGCCGGCTTTGCATACTGACCCAGCCAATCGAGCACGGTCGCATACCAGTACTGGCTGTTCTGCGGCTTGAGAATCCAATGGCCTTCGTCGGGGAACTGCACCAGCTTAGACTGAATTTTCCGTTCCTGCAGTGCGGTGAATAGTTCCTGCGCTTGTCCAATCGGCACGCGGTAATCTAAGTCGCCGTGAGTCACCAGCGTTGGTGTTTTGAACTCTTTGACATAGTTGCTCGGCGACCACTTGGCATACAGGTCGGGGTTTTCCCAAGGCAAGCCGCCGAATTCCCACTTGGCGAACCACAATTCATCTGTGGTCCCGGCTTCGCTGGTCAAATCATAGACACCGGCGTGGGTCACAAGCGCCTTAAACCGGTCCGTGTGACCCAGAATCCAATTGATCATGTATCCGCCATAGGAAGCCCCCGCGGCCACCATTCGGTCACGATCAACGTAGGGGAGGTTAGAGGCGTAATCGACTGTCGCCATTAGATCGTCATAGGCGTGGCCACCCCAGTCGCTGTTCACGGCGTCAGTAAAGCTTTGTCCGTAGCCGATAGAGCCCCGCGGGTTGGGCAGGATCACGACGTAGCCAGCCGCCGCGAGAACCTGCGCGTTCCAGCGATAGCTCCAGCTTTCGCCCCAGTCCCCTTCCGGACCACCATGAATAGCCAAAAGCATCGGATACTTCACACCGGGGTTGTAATCAGGCGGCTTTACGACAAAGCTGTCTACCTTGGCTCCATCCGCTCCACCTACTGTGATCTTTTCCAGCGGCGTCAGTTGGTACGCATCCAGAACAGAATCGTTGAAGTGCGTGAGGGTCACGGCAGGACCGCCTTTGGAAAACGCCCGCTTGATCTCTACCGGACGCGAGCCGCTCTGCTCGGCGAAGATCATGGTCTTATCATCCTGAGAAAACTGCACCGAACTGACGGTGGTTGGCCCTTGCGCAACCGTGCGTATGGCGCCACCCGTGACGTTGATCAGTAACAGCGGTGTGGAGCCGTGGTCGTCCACAGTGAAGAAGATCCGCTGCGAATCGTGAGACCACGTGTAGCTCTCCACCCACTTGTCGAGGCTGTCGGTAAGAGACGTGGTCTGGCCCGTAGACAAGTCGAGAGTGGCCAGCCGCCACTGGTCGCTTTCATAACCGCTGCGGGTTTGCGTGCGGTAAGCCAGATACTTGCCATCGGGCGAATACACCGGGCTCTCATCGGCGCCGGCGTTGGTAGTGAGGCGTTTTGCTGGACCGCCAGCGGCGGGTACCGTGAACAAATCGGAGTTCGTGCTGCTGGCTGAGTCCGGGTCGGTATTGGCCACATAGGTCAGTTGTGTGCTGTCCGGGGAGAAAGCGAGTGGATCGAGGCCGCCGAGAGCGAACGGAGGAGCCCCGAGCGCACCCGGAGTCATATCGCGAACATGCTCAGAGCTTTTCAATAGCTGCACCAAGATGTGTGGCCGACGTGCGCCCGTATAGCCATTCCAATGCCGGTAGAGCAATGATGTGTATGTCCGCGCTCTTAACTTCGACGCCCCTTCGGCATTCAGCTTGGCTTTGTTACACGCCCGGTCAAGCTCCACTCCTGGAGCCGCATTGGCCGCCGAGCACTCCGGGTACACCTCGCTGGTAAAGGCGAGAAGTTCACCATCGGCCGATACGATCTGATTGTCAACACCTGTGGGCAGGTCGGTCAAAGGCTTTTGATCACTACCATCCGCATTCGCCGACCAGACTTGCATTCCACTGCCGCGGTCAGAGAGCAGGAGCAAGCGTTTGGAGTCAGGCATCCAGCGGGGCCGAGTACTTGACGAGCCTTCCGGCGTTAGGCGCAGTGGAGCGCCTCCGGCTACCGGCACGGTGTAGATCGCGATTGGCTTGCTGTTGTTTGGGAGATCGACGATCTGCACCGTGAAGGCGACTGTTTTGCCATCTGGAGAGAGCTGCGGATCGTCAATGCGCGCCAGCTTCATCAATGCGTCGAAGGTGAAGGGCGCTTTTGCGGAAACGCTGTTTGGAGCACTCAGGAATAAGCAGCAAAGAGCTCCGAAAACACAGGTCCTCATCAGCTCTATTCTATCGGCGATTCATACTTGGTCTGGGATGCCGAGCCGCAAGATCGAAGAGCAGCTCCAGTTGATCCAATCGCTGCAGGACTTGGGCGAGACGCCTGAAGCGATTGCTGGTTTACGCATCTGTCTGGCTGATCGCGTAAACCTTGTTGTGGCAAAAGCAGCGGCCGCTACGGCACGCTTGCAGATCCGCGCGCTCATTCCGGATTTGCTGGCGGCGTATTCCAAACTGTTCGAAAATGGCGCCAAGCGCGACCCGCAGTGCTGGGCCAAAACAGCAATTGCAAAGGCTTTGAAGAATCTGGATTTTGCTGAGTCTGATCCCTTTGTTCGCGGCCTGTCGTATCAACAATGGGAGCCGGTGTGGGGTAGCGAGGTGGATACAGCGGCTGACTTGCGCGCTACTTGCACCCTGGCCCTGGTGCAGTGTCTGGATCTGCTTCGTGAAGATAAGCTGTGGCATCTGCTCCGGTCGCTTACCGACGCTTGTGCGCCCGTTCGCCTGGAAGCAGCACGCGGGCTGGAGCAGATGGAAGGTCGTGAGTCAGCATTGACCCTACGGATCAAAACGCAGTTGGGCGATCGAGAACCTGCTGTTACAGGCCAGGTGATGGAGTCATTGCTGGTTGTGGAAGGCGGCAGCGCAGTTCCGTTTATCGAGGGTTTCCTGTTGCAAAGAGGTGAGCCGGATTACAACGAGGAAGTGGCCGAATGTGCTGCGCTAGCTCTGGGTGCCTCGCGTCTGCCTGAGGCTGTAGATCTGCTGCTGAAGACCTGGCAGGGATCTTTGAAGCCGCACCTGAAGCCGGTCATCCTTCGTGCGATCGGCAGTTCGCGCGATGCTGAAGCGTTTGACTTCCTACTCGGCGTTGTTTGTAACGGGCGCCTGGGCGATGCTCTTAGCGCAATAGAGGCGCTGGCTATTCATCGCGATTCAGAGGCAAGACGTGAAAGCGTTCAGACGGCAGTCAATGAGCGTAACAATGCCGAACTGCAGAACACGTTTCACCAGGCGTTTGGAATGCTTCAATGACGGGTCTGACTATGATCTAAGGCCATTGCTCGTCTCAATAGTCGGAGCGTTCTACCTTCTCCATAAGGGTTCAGTATGCCTTGAAAGGGTTGCGGATTGTCAAAGTTCCGACTACCTGGCCATCATGCAGGTCTTCCGAGTAAAGAGTCTCGCAACCTGATTCCAGAGCCGCAGCGATAAGTTTCTTGCCCGTCCGGCACGGGAGTCGTCTTCAGCTATCGAGTAAACCAAAATATTCGTGTCTAGAAAGTTAACGCTCATTCAGTTCTTCGCGGTTAAACATAAATCCTGCCGGTAGAGGCCTTGCTAAACGACGTAACTCCTCGATAGCTTTCTCACGGCTGCGATCACGAGCGACTTCAAGCTGGTGCTGGCCGGCAATGCTGATTTCGATCTCATCGCCCTCCTTGAGTTTTAACGCTTCAACTACGGCAGCGGGAAGACGGACGGCCAAGCTATTGCCCCATTCGAATATCTGCATAGATGTACATGTATCACGTATACCTGTAAATGCTACTGCCGCTAGGCGGAAGTCTTTTGGTCGCAAAGTAAGACATCGGGTGATGTTGCTGATCGACCGGTCCAGCACTTGTGACGCCTCCTTTCAGTCATTCCCGGCGAGAGGACTACTACTAAACTGCAGGTGCGGAACGCGGGTTTTCAGGTCGCCGTACTTGCTACGATGACGTTAACTCATGGTCCGACCTTATCGGGGCGTCGCTCCGCTGATTGCCCATTCTGCCTACGTTCATGAGAGCGCTCAGGTGATCGGCGATGTGCATGTGGGTGAGCGCTCCAGCATCTGGCCGAATGTTTCGATACGCGGTGACGTTAACTACATCCGGGTTGGCAGCGAAACCAGCATTCAGGACAATACCGTTTTGCATGTCGAGCGTGATACCTACCCGTGCTTGATTGGCAATCGCGTTACGGTGGGGCATCGGGCCGTGCTGCATGGCTGCATTGTTGAGGATCATGTTCTGATCGGCATCGGCGCCATCGTTTTGAATGGTGCACGTATTGGCGCCGGGGCGGTTGTTGCTGCCGGTGCGCTTGTGCCCGAGCGCATGCAGGTGCCGCCGAATAGTCTGGTGATGGGCACGCCAGCCAAAGTTCGCCGCCCAGTGACCGAAGACGAACGCGTTCGCTTCAATCGGAACTGTCAGAATTACGTCGAGCTCACCGGCATTTACAAGGAACAGCAGGCTTGATTAACGCCGTTAAAGGCATGCGCGATATCCTGCCGGAGTCGAGCTTTGTCTGGAACCATATAGAAGCAACGGCGCGAGGGATTTTTGCGCGATTTAATTATCACGAGATTCGCACTCCTATTGTTGAGGAGACCTCGCTTTTTGCGCGCGGAGTTGGTGAGGAGACCGACATCGTCAGCAAAGAAATGTACACCTTTGAGGACCGCGATGGCAGTTCGCTCACCCTGCGACCTGAGAATACCGCGTCTGTGATGCGAGCTTACATCGAACACCGGCTTGACCAGCAGCCAGGCATTCAGAAACTGTACTACATGGGTCCGATGTTTCGGCGTGAGCGTCCACAGAAAGGTCGGTACCGGCAGTTCTTCCAAATTGGTGCGGAAGCAATCGGTTCTGACTCTCCCGCTATTGATGCGGAAGTTATCGAGTTAGTAGTTGCTTTACTTACCGAGCTTAAGGTTACGGGTTTTGAGTTACTGATTAATTCCGTCGGCAACACAGGTTCGCGCAAGCGTTACAACGCCGCCTTACGCCAGGAGTTGGAAACCGTTGCGCCCCGGCTCTGTACCGATTGCCAGCGCCGGGCTGTTACAAACCCGCTCCGAGTGCTTGACTGCAAAGTACCCGGCGACCAGCCGCTGATTGATCAACTGCCTTCTATTTTTACGTTCCTGGACAGCGATGATGAGGAGCACTTTCGGCGGGTGCGTGAGTTGCTTGACGACCGATCCATTGCCTATACCGTAAAACCGCGCCTGGTTCGGGGACTCGACTATTACAGCCGCACTACTTTTGAGATTACGCATGGGGCGCTGGGGGCGCAGAACGCCATTCTCGGCGGCGGCCGTTACGACGGTTTAGCTGAAGATCTCGGCTCCAAAGTTCCTGCTCCTGGTATTGGATTTTCTATCGGCGAAGACCGGCTTGTGATGACCGTAGAGGAAGGCAAGACGCTGACCCGGCAAGCTTTGGATCTCTATATCGCACCGATGGGAGAGACTGCGCTTCGTCACTGCGCAGCGCTTGCCGGTGACATTCGAAGACTCGGCGCTTCGGTGGAACTCGGTACCGACCGCAAACTGAAACGCATGCTTGAGCTCGCCAATAAATTGGCAGCGCGCTTTACCCTGATCGTAGGCGATGACGAGATTTTGAATCAGTCTTACTCGTTGAAGGAGATGAGTTCGGGCGAGCAACACGCGTTTGATCGCCAGAAGCTGCTTGAGTATTTGGGCCAACATGTCTGACATTCAACTCGACTTTCTCGGCGAAATGCGCCGCACACATACTTGTGGTGAACTGCGCACAACTGAGGTGGGCCATTCGGCATTACTAATGGGATGGGTACATCGCCGGCGTGATTTCGGTGGGCTGATCTTTATTCATTTGCGGGATCGGGACGGCATCACCCAGTTAGTTTTTGACGAGAGCAAGAATCCTGAAGCACACCGGCGCGCCCAGGAGCTAAGTTCTGAGTTTGTGATTGCTGTCAGCGGGGTGGTTGTCCTGCGCGATCCGGAAACCATCAACCCGGCAATTGTCACCGGTGAAATTGAGGTGGCTGTCGATCAGTTGTGGATACTGAACACCTCGCGCACTCCGCCGTTCCCCTTGGAAGATAACGTCGAGGTGAAGGAAGAGATGCGGCTCAAGTATCGCTATGTCGATCTGCGACGGCCGAGGATGCAGCGCAACATCATCCTGCGCTCCAAGATTACCTTCGCGATCCGGCAGGCGCTGTATCAGCAAGGCTTCCTGGAAATTGAGACGCCGTTCATGACGCGTTCAACGCCCGAGGGCGCGCGTGATTACCTGGTGCCGAGTCGGGTACAGCCCGGTAACTTCTATGCCCTGCCCCAATCGCCGCAGATCTTTAAACAGCTGCTGATGGTCAGCGGTTACGAGAGATATTTCCAGATCGTGCGCTGCTTTCGAGATGAGGATCTACGCGCTGATCGTCAGCCGGAATTCACTCAAATCGATATCGAAATGTCCTTCCCGCAGGAAGAGCAGATCTACCAGGTGGTTGAGCCGCTCATCTGGAATGTTTGTAAGTCTGCCGGGGCTTCTACCGAGAGAACCATTCCGCGCATAACGCACGAACAAGCAATGCGCAGCTATGGCAGCGATAAGCCTGACTTGCGTTTACCTCCTTTTTACTGTGTTGAAGATCTGTTTGAAGGCGCCGGACTGGCCAGCGATGGCCTGCCGTTGGTGGCTATTCATATCCCCAGTGTCGGCGCACTGAGCCGGAAGGAACGCGACGAATTAAAGGCGTTGGGTCAGGAGCGGGGATTGCGCGTCTACGATGACTCCAAGCGTCTTGACCGCGATTACCCGGAGCAGATGGCGCGTCTCCGCGAACGCGTTAACCCGGCTGAAACTGACCTTCTTGTCGTGGCAGCCTGGGCAGGCGAGAAGAAAGGGGCACTGCCCGACCACACCATGTTGCTGGCGTGCGGCCAGCTGCGGCTGCTCATCGCGCAAAAGTACAGCGATCGGCATAAGCTGCTTGATCCGCAAGTCTTCAAGTTTCTGTGGGTAGTTGATTTTCCGATGTTCGAGTGGAACGAAGAGGACAACCGCTGGAGCGCTGCGCATCATCCGTTTACTTCCGTCCACGATGAGGATCTGGACAAGCTTACGACTGACCCGGCCCACTGCCGCGCTAAATCCTATGATCTTGTGCTGAACGGGACTGAGCTCGGGTCAGGCTCCATTCGTATTCATCGACGCGATGTGCAATCCAAGGTGTTTGCTGCGCTTGGGTTCAGTGAGGAAGAAGCAAAGAATCGGTTTGGCTTTTTGCTGGAAGCATTGGAGTATGGTGCTCCTCCGCATGGCGGCATTGCACTGGGACTTGATCGCCTGATCATGATTCTTGCGGGCGAGCAATCGATACGCGAGGTCATTCCGTTTCCCAAGACTGCGAAGGGAACTGATCTTATGTGCGAAGCGCCTTCGCCGGCAACCGACCGTCAACTGCGTGACCTTGGGCTGCGGCTCCTTGCGCCAAAGTAGGGTGTTCGCCGGCAGAGCAGGCCAATTGGTGAGAACTGCGTTTCTCAGCACTCAGGTTTGCCGTTCACGCAAGGTACTTGCTGAAGAGGTCCACCACGCTCTGTGGCGCGGTATCGTCGAAGAACCGTTTGAGGTTCTGTGCGGTTTCGCGAGCAAATTTCTCGCTGCGTGGGAACAGTTGGTTCTCATAGGCAGCAAGTGCGGCTTCGCTGTCCCGGGGATAAGCGAGTATGGCTCGGGCCAGCTCCGCGCCATCGTACATGGCGAGGTTGGCACCTTCACCTGCGAACGGAGACATGAGGTGCGCCGCGTCACCGAGCAGGGTTACGCCCGCCACCCGCTTCCACCGGTGATCGACCGGTAGAGCATAGATCGGTCGAAGCAAAGGATCGATTTCGCTGTCCGTAATTAGAGCGATAAGGTGCGGAGCCCATCCTTGGAATTGATCCGCAATACCGGCTAGGCTGGCTTGTGGGTTGCGGGAGTCGAAGGAAGCGATCCAGCTCTCTGGCATGTTCAAGGCGACATACGTCTTCAAAGTCCCATCCGCATTGCGATGTGCCAGGATGCCCTTGCCCGGAGCGACTGCCATACACGT
>CAXTYH010000050.1:0-20593 GCA_964248405.1 uncultured Bryobacteraceae bacterium | reverse complement strand
AAAAACGGACAGATCATGTGTTAATAAAAGCGACATCTTGACAAACTAACAACAGAACTATTCATCATGAGTTTTCAAACGGCAGAACTTAAGGGAACAGGACTTCTAAGGTACGGGGCAGATTGGGAGCTGTGAGCGCATCCGGTCCCAGCTTTAGGACTTCATCAGGAGCCCCCAATGCAGCCGCGGTTTGTCTCATGGGCTCTGCCTGTTCTTTTTGCCGGCGTGCTTCGAGAACCAAGGCATGCATGATCCAGGGTTTATACCATTCCGGCCAGCGGCTCTCGCTTTTTCTGAACTGGGCGTCCGAGCTTGCGGGTGTCCCGTCCAGTTCCAGCGTCAACGTTTGGAGAAGCAAAAGGTCCGCGTCGTCGGGGGCAATACGTACGGCTTTCGACAATATCGCGGCTGCCTCCGCAAGATCTCGATCTTCGATCAGTAGCAATGCTGCTGATCGGTAGAGTTCTGGTCGTGTGGGAGTGGCGCGCATCGCTTCCTGGATTGCGAGTTTCGCATCCTGTGGCCGATTCTGTGCCCGCAGCATCTGCGCCTCCACGAGGTAATAGTCTCCGCCCTGTTGCGCTTTGGGAATGCGCTGCAGAACATCCAACCCTGCTCCGGCATTCACAACATGGAGGTCCGCTATCGCGAGATCCAGCGCTACCTCAGGAGATGTGGTGGAATCCGCTTGTTCCAGCAGTTGCTTCGCGAGCTGATATTGCCTGGCATTCAGCAGCATATGAACGGCGTCTGTCAGCAGATGGGGCGAAAGCTTTAGGGTGCATAAAGTATGAACCACAGCAGCAGCATCGTCGGTCCTATCGTCTTCCAGCACGATCCCGAGATAACGGACCTGAGCCTCGACGTTGTCAGGATTGCTTTGCACCGTTTGCACTACACCGGCCCGGTATTTCGCTCTTTGCTCATCAGGCGAGAGACCGAGGAACTCAACTAAACCTGCGGGATGTGATGATGCGGATCGGTTTGGACCCAGTTCGCGGCATCGGGCAAAGATGGCAGAGGCTTCTGCCTGCTGACCAGCCTTAGACAAAGCATGGCCGAGGTGCAGCAGGATCGTGGAATTTAATGGTAGAAGTCCGGCCGCTTTGCGCAGCACAGGCAGAGCATTGCTTGTTCGATCCAACGCCATATATGTCTCACCCAGACGGTCCAGGACGGCGCCGTTCTTCGGTTCTTTCTCTGCAGCTAACTGAAAATCCGCGAGCGCCTCCTTGGGCTTTGCCTGCCGGTATAGCAAGAGGCCGCGCGCGAGGTGGGCTCCAGTGAGATCCGGTTGCAGAGCAAGAGCGCGATCCAGTTCTTTCAGTGCCTCCCCTGGTTGCTGGGCTGCCTCAGCTGTGCCGAGTTCGTAATGTCCCCTTGCCTCGCCAGGGTGCTTGCGAACGAAGGCGCTTAATTCGGCCATGCCCTCCGTCATGTGTTCACCGATTGCTGTTTCGGCGAAGGCTCTCTCGCGGCGTGCGGCATCGTCCCCGGGCACCACCTTCAGATATTCGTCCCAGGCGTTCCGGGCGTCAGCGAAGTACCCAAGCGATGCCGCAGTGCGTGCTTCCAATTGCCGTACATCAGTGCGCTTCGGCGCAAGCCGCGACGCCCTCGCCAGCAACTCAAGTGCGGCTTCCCTGTCATCAAGCGCGACATTCACCGCAGCAAGATCGTAAAGTACATCTACATTTTCCGGCTGTTTCGCCGCTGCTTTCCGTAGCACGCCTCGCGCTCGTTCATTGTGCCCGGCGTGTGATGCTGCCAAGCCAAGATCGTAGAGCGCTTCAAAATTGTCGGGCGTGGCGTCAACAGTCTTCGAAAAGAATGTCTCCGCTTTGTCGTATTGCCCGACCGCGGCAAGGGCCACACCCAGCGTAAAGTCCCGGCCGGGGTCTGCCTCAGTATTGACGGATAAGCGCGCCAGAATAGCGTCTCCGTTCCGCTGGCGACCCAGCGCATAATTGGCCTGCATTCTGAGCATCGCTGCATCGGGGCGGTCCTGCGCCGGCGTGACGATCCGGTCCAGGTAGCCGAGCGCTTCAGCGGCTGCTTTCTTCCCCAGAGCGATGTGCGCCAACTGCACCAGCGCGTTCGCGTCACCGGGCTCCAATGCAATTGCTTTAAGAAACGACTGGCGGGC
This sequence comes from uncultured Bryobacteraceae bacterium, assembly GCA_964248405.1. Classification (GTDB taxonomy): domain Bacteria; phylum Acidobacteriota; class Terriglobia; order Bryobacterales; family Bryobacteraceae; genus Bog-105. The sequence goes on along the minus strand of CAXTYH010000050.1, from coordinate 18,447 downwards.
TTCGCCAAGCTTTCCGGTTGCCAACAGATGGTTTCCAAAGTTGTTCAGCAAAGCAGGGTCGGGGTATGAACTCGATAGCGCCCGCCGATAAATCAGATCAGCCTCGTCGTATTTCTTCGCCTGATCCAGAACCACACCGAGCACTCCTAAAGCCGCACGGTCTTTGGGCTGGACGCGCAAGCGCGCCTGTAGAATCTGTTCGGCAGAAGAGAGGTCGCCGTGCCCCAAGGCCGCTACTGCCGACTCAATCGCATCTTCTTGCGGCAACAACGGTATCGCAAAGGCGCAGGTTAGAGCGGCGCTTAGCCCCACTGCTCGAACCCCGATCCATCGACTGAGTGGAGGACGCATTCAGTGTTACCCCTTGCTAGCAGCGAGTCGGCATCTCAAGGTTTAGCTGTTAAAGCAAGGTCTGAAGGCTTCACGCCAGCCGTATAAATCTCGTTCAGGAAAGAGTGAGGATCGTACTTCCCGACGAACGCGACATCTGCTTTCTGCGGAATGACGGAATCCATACCAGCCGCCCAGTAAACTGCATTCACGATCATGCGCCGCAGCCCTTCATTTTCGATGTCGTCGGCCGCCCCAATGGTAGAAGTGAAAACCCTTGCCACTTTACCGGATTCGGTCGTGAACGCGTTTGTCCATGCAATCGGCATCATGGGATCGTTCTTGCCCGCAACCGGCGAACCTTCAGGACTCAACCACGACAGGACCTGCCCTAGAAGCAGCGGGCGGCAGGTTGACGGCATAGGCAAACGCACTTCGTAAGTATCGGTGGGACCCCAAATCTCTCCGTCCTGAATGCCGCGTAAGATGGGGCTGTCACTTGCGCCGGAAGCGAACCAGCCGCGCGTACTCTGGCTGCCGTGGTTTCCGTGGTGAGCGACCCAGGTTTCTCCCAAAACTTTACGACCGAACCCGCCCTCCCATCCAGGAACTTGGCTGTCCCAGGACCATTTCGCATAGGTCTGGCTGGTCTTCAACTCAAAAGGGTGTGTGCCGGTACGAAGGGCAATGATGGGTCTTCCGGATTGGAAGTATTCGACGAAATGCTTCATTTGGTCGTCCGGAAGATCGCGCCAGCGAATGAACAGAATCAGCAGATCTGCCGTTTTGAGGGCTTCCAGGCCGGGTATGTTGCGCTTGGCTCGCGGATTGATCGTACCGTCGCTCTCACTCATCGAGAAAAGCACCGTGCAAGTGAAGCCGTGACGAACGGCCAGGATTTTCGCCAGCGCAGGCAAAGCTTCTTCGGAGTGATACTCGGCATCATCCCCGGCAACCAGAACAATGTGTTTGCCGGAACCGGGTCCGTGATTGCCTTCGTAGGTGATACCTTGTGCCCGTAGAGCGCTGTGGCAGACGAAGAGCGCCATGCAAAGCATGAGTGACTTGTGGAATGGTGACAACATAGATGGAAAACACTCTCAGAGGCGCTGGCGATTGATCGCGCTAAAGCATCATATGTTCCTCGGTGCGCAAGGGCCGGCACGTGCTGCGCTTGACCAGATACGTGGGAACATCTACAGCCCGGGTGTCTTTGTCCCGGTCCTCAATTTGCGCGATAGCAGTCCGGGCCAACTGACGCCCAACCTCCGCCATATCCACTGAAACACTTGTCAGGTTCGAAGCGCGAGCACGTCCCATTTCGTGTTCGAAACCAATGAGGCTCACGTCCTTCGGTACGTCGAGCCGATGCTGCCGTAAGCCTTCGCGGGCTCCAAATGCAATTCCATCGGAGGCGGCGAGTATCGCAGTCATCGCCCATCCCTGTTCCAGAATGTACGCAATGGTCGCTTGTCCGCTCTCAAACTCGTCATCGGAAAGCGAGATGGTGTGCGAATGATGCTCCAAGCCCAATTCCACAATCGCTTGCGAGTACCCTTTGAAACGATTTCTATGCCAGGGCCGGGAAGCATCACCGATATACCAGATGTGTTTGTGCCCCAACTGCGCAAGATATTGAGTCGCCTGATAACAGCCGCCGCAATCGTCATAGCGAACGACGTTGCCTTTGAAGGCGAATTTACTGGGGTCCATCAAATGATTGCCCAACAGAACATAGCGAAGACCATGATTTTCAAGAGCGTTCAAGATGTTCTGGTAAATGGTTCCGGCGACAATAACGCAGTCCGCCAGACCGGGTGTCTGTACTGCGTTCGGTATCTCAAGCATGGCTGAAGGGGCAGCCGGTGGATATTGGTGCCGAGCGAACAGCAGGTAATATCCGGCGCTTGAGCAATACTCTTCCAAGCCGAGCAGCAGCAGCGATTGCGCGGAACTGATCCCAAAGTCATTCAAAAGAATCAATCCGAGAATGCGCGACTTACTATGGACTACACTACGAGTCCGCGCACTCAGCCGGTAACCGATCTTCAGCGCCACAGCCTCGACGCGATCCCGCAATTCATCGTCTACATCGTCATGGCGATTCAGCACACGGGATACAGTGCCGATGGAAACATTGGCGCGGCGCGCGATATCCTTCATCGTCGGAGTCGAGGAGGTGCGGGCCATCTTACTGCTGGATCGATCCGAACTGTGTATGCTGATGGCCCTGGACGATCGGAACGGATCGCCGCTCGCGTATCGAAAGATAGCCCGCTTCGATAATGGCCATTGTTTTCAGGTTATCCGCCCCGTTCGTTGCCGGTTGTGAATCTGTGGCAATGGCGCGCATAAGCTCCGACATGGGCCCTCGAAAGGCATCCGGAAACCACACCTCGTTCCAGCGTGGAGTAAACCAGACATTAGGCTGGGCAGCCGTCATAAATGTGACTGTACTCGGTGCGTGGTTTGGATACTCGGGCCAACCGATAGTACCTTCCGCCATGCCCTCCGTTCCTTCCACGCGCCATTTTATATAGGGCTTCAGATCGTCTTGCCCGCTGCGCGGACCCGTCCAGACGTCATCCCATGCAGCGGCCCGCATACCGTTCGCATATTCAAGAATGTAGAGACAGATTCCATCCTCATGAGGGAACGCCGTTCGCGGATCTTTCCTTGCACTCACAAAAATCGATTCGGGCTCGCCGAACAAGTAACGGAAGGCATCGATGTGGTGAATGCTGACGTTCAGTAAGGTCAGGCGTTTATAGTCTCGCAGCCAACTCTGCCAGTGTGGCACTGCGCGCATGTCGATGGTGGCTAACACGGGCGTCCCCAGGTATCCCCGCTCCAGAATGGTTTTCAGCGCTCTAATTGATTGGTCGTAGCGCATGTTCTGGTTAATGGCCAGTGGGATTCCACTCATCTGGCAAAGACTTACTATGGCGGCTGCGTCTTCGTAATTCACCGCTAGCGGCTTCTGCGCTAGAATGCCCTTCAGGTGTTTGCCGTGCTTCACGGCCTGGCGGACAATTTCGAGCTGCAAGTGCGGCGGCACCGCTACGTCCAGTATCTGGATTTCAGGGTTCTGCAACATCTCCGGCAGGGTATCGTAGACTTTCGGGATGCGGCGCAGGTCCGCTACCTCGCGTGCGATCTCCGGCGTCCTGGACGTGATTGCCACTACATTAAAGCCGGCATCCGCATACGCTTTCAACTGCACATCGCGCATGATAAATCCAGCACCTACGGCCCCGATTCCGTAATCACAGCGCGGCGGTTTTGGGGCGAGATGTTTTAGGTCAAGGTCAAGATCCACTCACGCTCCGCTTAAATGAACTTTGCACTAAAAGTTCATGATGTCAACAAATAGCCTGTGATAATATTCCGTTCAGCCGCGAACAATCCATGAAGCTTGGGCTAATCAATTCGGCATGGTTCGGTACTACTATCTGCACTGCCCAGGGCATACGACTCACCAAAGAGATCGGTTTTGACTGCATCGATATCTTTGCCGATCCACTGGGTACATCGCCGCAAGAACTGAGAACGATTCAGCAGACTTGCTCGGCATGCGATCTGCCTGTCGTGTCTACCGTCTGTTGTGCGCTCGGCATTGCGGATTTTAACGAAGCCGTGCGACGATTCCATGTCGACCGGGCCAGGCGTTCTCTCGACTTGTGTTATGGGCTGCGTGGCCGGAATCTTCTGTTGGTTATCGGCGAATACATCTGGAACCAAGAGGTGATTGCTCCGGCGGATCAATGGAAGTGGGCAGTACAGGGCGTCCGCGAGCTTGGCGCACATGCCAGTAAACTCGATCTGGAGATTGCTTTGGAACTGGAGCCCTTCCCTTTGTCGATTGTGAATACCGTTGAGAAGATGGACCAGTTTCTATCGGAAGTGGGGGACTTGCAGGTCAAGGCCAACGTGGATATTTCTCACCTGGTGCTGGCACACGATCCGCCAGAGGACATTGCAAGGCTAGCCGGGCGCATCGCGCATGTCCACCTTTCGGATTGTGACGGAATCAAGCACGGCGATCTGCCTCCCGGCAGAGGCGTGGTAGATTTTCGACCCTACCTTAGTGCACTCATGGACGCCGGCTTCGACGGTACGGTCAGCATAGAACTTGAATATTCACCGGAACCGAGCAAGATAGTCGATTGGGTTCGTGAAGCATACCAGTCCACCAGCAGAGCGATGGAAGAACTAGGCATTCGTTCTTAGAAAAGGAAATACGTTATGGCTAAAGGTCCGCTTGGAAAAGATGTTTTGGGCGAGTACGAACGCAACGGTTTCGTTGTCGTGAACGCAATGTTCAGCCGGGAAGAAATAGATCTTCTTCGCCGTTCTTCGAAAGAAGATCGCCAGCTCGACCAGCATTCATTCGGGAAGGCCGATGGAGAAGGTGGCACGGTACGGCTGTCTTTATGGAATCATCCTGGCGACACCATTTATGGCATGTTTGCTCGATGCGAATCGATTGTGAACTCGGCCGAGACTCTGCTTGACGGCGAGGTTTACCATTATCATTCCAAGATGATCATGAAGGATGCCAAAGTGGGAGGCGCCTGGGCATGGCATCAGGATTACGGGTACTGGTATCAGAACGGAGTGTTGTTTCCGCTGCTGACGAGCGCCTTTATCGCAGTCGATCCGGCAACGCGGGAGAACGGATGCATGCAGGTGCTTAGCGGCTCGCACCATCTAGGCCGCATCGAGCATACTCTTACGGGCGATCAGGCCGGTGCAGATATGGAGCGCGTGGATGAAGCCAGCAAGCGTCTGGATCTGGTCCACGTGGAAATGGAGCCCGGTGACGTTCTCTTTTTCCATGCGAACCTCTTACACAGGTCGGATCAGAACCGCTCAGATAATCCGCGATGGGCAATGATCTGCTGCTACAACGCGGCGCGGAACGATCCTTATAGAGAGGCGCATCACCCTCGCTACACGCCTCTGCATAAAGTTCCCGATTCCGCAATCCTCGAAGCGGGTCTGCGACGATTTAGCGATGCCGACAGTGACGCATGGTTGGACAGCGCCAAGGACGAGAGCGCACAAGTGCTTTCGACTGCGGCAGCAGCCTCGGTTTAATGGTTGGCGAGGCAGCTTCGCATTGGTGCTAGTCACTGCTGTTTAAGAAGGAAGCCAATCCTGCTTTCCATGCGTAAAGTCTTCCTGATTCTCTTTCCATTGCTGCTGCTTGCCCAAGACCCGGATGATGTCCGGCCCCAGCAGGCGCAGGCGCCGACTGTTGCCGTAGGGAAAGCGCAGTTCCAGCAAACTTGCGGATTCTGTCACGGACTGGATGCACGAGGAAATAGCGGTCCCGATTTGATTCGGTCCTCGTTGGTCAGCCACGACGTGGGCGGGAATCTGATCGGCCAGGTTGTTCGCAATAGGCGACCTGAAAAAGGCATGCCGGCCTTCCAGCTTTCCGATACGGAAATAGGCCATATCGCGCAGTTTCTGCATGCTCAGGCGAAGGTCGCCAGTTCCGTATCTCAACGTATTCCCTCCGAGTACCCGCTCGAGAAGTTGCTGGTTGGGAATGCGGCGGCCGGCCGTAAATACTTCGACGGGGAGGGAAACTGCAAATCCTGCCATTCGACAACTGGCGACTTGGCCCACATTGCCTCCAAGTACAAGCCTTTCGATTTACAAACACGCATTGCCTTCCCATCCGGCGCGAGTCCTTCGCTAACCATCAGAGATTCATCCGGCCAAGACTTCAGCGGGGAGCAAGTCTATGCTGACGAATTTGTGATCACTCTTCGCGATAAGGCAGGCTGGCTTCATACCTGGAACCGCACTGCCGTGCATGTGGAGACTCACGATCCCCTGGCCGCTCATGAACGGCTGTTGAAGAGCTACACAGACAGCAACATTCACGACCTTTTCGCTTATCTCGAGTCGTTCAAATGATCAGAGTATTACTCGCTGCTCTCGTGACAACGCTGGCGCTCAGCGCGCAAGGACTCGATCCGCAGACTCTTCTTCATCCCTCGGCAGATAGCTGGCCAACGTACAACGGCGACTACTCCGGTAAGCGTTTCAGTTCTCTCAGTCAAATCAATAAGACAAACGCCGGAATGTTGACCATGGCGTGGGCCTTTCAGACAGATGTCAGTACCGGTCCCGGCCTGAAATCGACTCCGCTCTTAGTGAACGGAACGCTGTACTTTTCGGAACCGGACGACGTTTGGGCGGTGGATGCGCGATCGGGGCAGCAGAAATGGCATTACCGTTATCACAATAATGAAGGCCTTCATATCGGCCAGCGCGGGTTGGGCATGTACAAAGGGCTGCTCTATTTTGAGAGTCCTGACGCGCACCTCCTCTGCCTCGATGCACGTACAGGTGAAGTTCAGTGGAACAACGAACTCGCTGACGTGAAGTTGGGGTATTGGGCTACGATGGCTCCCCTGATTATCGGCGATCACGTCCTGGTTGGCGTTTCCGGAGATTTCAACGACCTGCACGGCTTTGTCGATTCATTCGATCCACAGACCGGGAAGCTGCAATGGAGATGGGACGCGCTACCAAAACCGGGGCAACCAGGTTCGGAGACTTGGCCGGCAAACAGCGACGCCATTCAGCACGGCGGTGGAATGACATGGGTTACCGGCACCTACGACCCGGAATTGAATCTTGTATTTTGGGGCACGGCGAATCCAAATCCCGTGTTGGACGGATCCGTCCGGCCCGGTGACAATTTGTACACCTGTTCCATCATTGCGCTCAATCCGGATACCGGGAAGCTCAGCTGGTATTTTCAGCCTTCGCCGCATGACGTTCACGATTGGGATGCGGTTCAAACCCCGGTCATCTTTGACGGCGACTTTCACGGAGCGAAGCGCAAGCTGCTGATTCAGGCATCGCGGAACGGCTACTTATTCGTGCTCGACCGGATGACCGGTAAGCCGTTGCTATCTGCTCCTTATGAAGAGACCAACTGGAGCTCCGGCATCGACGCGAAGGGCCGACCGATCGCGAAAATAGATAAATATCCGGGTCCAGCTGGAACTCTCGTCGAGCCAGATGCGATTGGCGCTACCAATTGGATGGCTCCGAGCTTCGATCCGGATAACGGACTGTTGTACGTGGATACGCACCAGTCATTCAGTCTTTACTATGCTTTTTCGACGGGCAAACCGGAAGGCTTCGGCGGACGAGACCTCACCGTCTGGTCTCACTCCTATCTCCGGGCAATCGACTATCAAACCGGTAAGTGCCGTTGGGAGCACGACCTTGGTTCTGGTTGGGATTGGTCAGGAGTCTTAAGCACAGCCGGTGAGCTTGTCTTCTCGGCCGATGTCCACGGAAATATTCTCGCGCTGGACGCAGCCACGGGGAAAACACTGTGGCATGTATACGGCGGCGGTCCGGCGCAAGGTCCAGCCGTCACCTACGAATTGGATGGACGGCAGTATCTGGTGTGTGGAGCACATGGCGTGCTCTATGCATTTGCCTTGCCCGAAGCCCTTCTTACCAAACCGTAGCTTTCATGGTGCTGATTCTCGTTCTTGTGAGTAAATGAGCAAGGCAGGTCAGTAAGACAACCCGTCTACAAGGCAGAACATACTCACGTATCGACTGCCGCTTCGTTGACGATCGGAAGGCAGGGGTCCGCAGCCGAGGGAGCGAGGTCGGGCGGCGTTGTCTCATGAAGCACTGGCCAGCGCTCGGCAGTTGCAGCGCCTCGTCAGGCGGGAGAGAGCGCGCTGATCGTAACGTAATATCCGTCCGGATCTCGGAGCGAGAACTCCTTGCTTTGAGTGTTCGGATTCACGTGTGGCTCCTTCTCCAGCCGAGTGACAAGAGAGCGTGCCCTTTGAAGCGCCAGATCGAAATCATCCACACGGAAAAACAACAGCAGCCCATTGCCGGGTGTCCGGCCATCGGGGCTCATCAATGAGGGATGCTCGTGGGCGCCCCACTCGTGGAGGCAGAGCAAGACAGTTCCATCTGAGTCGAGGACTCGCCCAAAGTGATCATGGGAAGGAAGGATCGTCGGCTGACCGAACAGCGCCTGGTACCATTTGAAGCTGCCCGGCACGTCACCTACCCCAATAATGGTCCACGTGCGCTTCATCAGGTCCCCCTTTGTGGACTGTCTTCTGTTTAGATTGGCCTGGACACAACCGGTCATGGACCGCCTAAAACGAAGTTGTCGCCGACAACCCATTGTATTTACACTCGCTTCGAACATGTCCCAGAACTTGCCGCACTGTTTCATCCCGATAGGCGGACAGCTCAAGCTGCCATCGCTTAGAGATAGATCCTTTCGCTGGCGCACCTCGGCAACCCGGAAAGTGGCTTAGAAAAGCGCTGGTGGAACGATCTCAGACACAATGCAGTAATGAGATGTTCGTGCTGACATTCGCGTTTGCCCGAACGTCTTCCGGTGAGACTCCGCGTTCGCGCGCGAGAACTTGAAGGCGAGTAACAGCCACACAGGTCGTCCTTCGATAACTCGAAGCCCTGCTCAGCATTCTGTTGATCGGATACTTATACGGCATCACGAGTGAGGCGCCTAGTCGAGGACGTCGGGATGGATCTCGCTATCACTCGTTTTCCGGCCTAGCAGCATTTGATCACGCAGCTCGGAGAACAAGGCCTCGATTTTGTTTCGAGCGCGGCGAGAACGTTCAAACGGCTAACTAAGATATCTGACTTGCTAAGGCTGCATACGAGCGTACGCGAATCTAACCGCTATTGCCGCCTTACAGGCAAGTTGAAGGGGTTGTTGAGAGGTCAGTACGGCCACTGAGCTGTTATTTTCTTGCAAGCTTTTTACTCTCTGGTCAGTGGTCGCCTGTGGTGCATAAAGTATTCTACTTAACAGATGACGCCTTGGCTTGTTGTGGAAACGCGAAGGAAGAAGCAGATTCGATTGAGCGCTTCCCCAGAAAAGCAGCTTTGCTTGGTTTTTTCCAGATTTCACCGGATAATGGTATTAAGGAGTTGTTAGCTATGTAGCGACACTTCCATTGCGATTGTAATCCCTGGCTACCTAGGATGGTCTCTATTCAAGAACGTCATCTGTTCACTGCGCCTTCAAAGCTATCTATGCGATTTTCTCTAATCGTTGCTACTTTTCATCGAACAACCGAGCTACGGAGACTCCTGCTTTCTCTGGATCGCCAGACGCATCGCAACTTCGAGGTCATTGTAGTGGACCAAAATGCCGATGGCCGGCTTTGGCCCATCCTGGATTCGTTCGCAGCACGACTGGAGATCCACCGAGTCACATCGGCTCGAGGCTTATCGCGAGCCCGCAATGTTGGCCTTCGCTGTGTGACTGGAGACGTGGTCTGTTTTCCCGACGATGATTGCTGGTATCCGGAGAATCTTCTGGAAGATGTCAATCGGTTGCTGACGGAGGATCCGGAGAGCCATGGCATTATTGCTGACTCTCTTGACGAATCCGGCCGGCAGACGTTGCGCTGGTCGGCCCGCCCAGGTAAGTTGACTACCACTAAGTCCTGGCTGCGATCCATCTCGTATGCTATTTTTCTCCGCAAAGAAGTACTTGTAGCAATCGGGGGATTCGATGAGGCGTTTGGTGTCGGCTCGAGTTCACGATGGGAGAGCGGAGAGGATAACGATCTTGTGTTGAGGTCGCTGAAAGCGGGGTTCACCATCCATTATGAGCGGGATGTTTGCGTATTCCATCCCAAGATGTTTCTTAGCTTTGACGACCTGTGGTTAGCAAAACGGTACAAATACGCCTTGGGGGAAGGAAAGCTGGCCCAAAAACATCCAATGCCCCTTTGGTGGCAAGCGCTCTTTTTTCTGATACCCCTTTCTCGAGCACTTCTGGTCTCGCTCCTTTTGAATGGGAACCGGGCCTACTTCCATTGGTTGACCTTTTCAGGCCGCTTAGTAGGATTTCGTTCATCGGAAGAGTTGCACCCTGTACGGATTCCCTTCCCTCTTGGAATCGAACCTGTCCTGCACGACGCCTTAGAAATACCGCTCAAAGTTCGTTCTGCAGCTACCAGCAGTGAATAGCGTAACTGTTCAAAAACGGATCCGCGAAAATGGAAGGACCGAGTGCGGACTACCCTGCCGTTCCAATCGATTCTCCTTGCAAAGAACACATACTTGGCAATAACGATATGAGAAGTTCGTTGGTAAAAAGGTCTGCTGCTCGCCTCTTAGCCAAACATTAGGCTAGCGAATTGTACCGTTTGGTGAGTGGTGCCGGAACTTCCTCAGGCAATGTAAGTCCGGACAGGCGAATTAGGTCGAGCGCAAGTGCGCACCAGGATCTTAGAGATACCGTCCTTTGATAAATTTAACGCTCTTTGATACCAGCGCAGCGACAGACAATCTCGGCGACGAGATCATCATCGACGCTGTCCAACAAATCATCTATGAGGTACTACCAAATGCTTATGTTTACAGAGTCGCTACTCATGAATACATGGCGTGGATCTCGAGAAGAATTCTAAAAAAGAGCAGCCTGTGTATCGTTGGTGGAACGAACTTACTCAGTCGCCACATGGGACCATTCGGGTTTTGGAGGATAACGCCTTGGGATACGCTCGTCCTGAACCATGCAATCCTACTCGGCGTGGGATGGAAGAACTACCTGCCAGGCCCCAACGCTTATACGAGATGGCTCTTGAATCGTATTCTGTCTAAAGAACATATTCACTCGATACGAGATAGCTATACGAAGGGTAAACTGGCTGCGATCGCGAGACGTGTGGTTAACACTGCTTGCCCTACGATGTGGTCGTTAACTCCTGAGCATTGCGCGGAAATCCCGTCTCGTAAGGCCAATAAAGTGGTCACAACACTGTCGCACTATCGCGCGGATCCGGTGAATGATCGCTTACTCTTGGACATACTCGCTCAAAACTACAAAGAAGTATATTTCTGGCCGCAGCAATCTGACGATGAGGGCTACCTTGCAAGTCTGGGAGCCACGAATGTTAAGCGAATTCCTCCAACCGTCCACCGCTACAACGCTTTTCTAGACAATGAAGCCGTGGATTTTGTTGGGAGTCGCCTGCATGGCGGTATTAGAGCAATGCAAAAACGCAAGCGCTCGTTGATCCTGGCGGTTGACAACCGGGCTACTGAAATTTCGAAAGATTGTAATCTTGGCGTTCTGGACAGAACTGATATAGCTGGAATACAGGAGTGGATTGGCGGTGATCGTCCTACTTCCATAACGCTGCCCACCGACGAAATTGCAGTTTGGAAGGCGCAGTTCCAATAATCGTCGAGGGGGCTTTGATACTCGTCGGGTGGACTTCTCCCGAACGTAAGGAAGGGTTTGAGGCAGTGTCCATCAAGCCTAGCCAAATCTCAGCTCCATCGCAGCGCGCCGAAGCTCCACATTGAGCGGATGATCTATTCGTAACGCAACAATTGTCCAGAGGGAAACTCCGATCACCACGCTGAGCACCACAAGGCCAAAAGGCGTTGCAGGGGAACCGTGATACAGAAACATTAGGACAGCAGACGGACTAACGCCGGCTACGGTGAGCAATGCGCTGGCGGTATAGACAGGCATAAAGTCATTGATGTGCGTCTTCGTCATTCGACGGACATGGGGTCCATAGAAGCCGAACGTAAAGATCGACTGGATCACTCGCGCAGACGCGGCAGCGGCCATACTGATTGTGCAGCCTCCAGCGAAAAGGATAAGAGCTACTCCGGATCGGATGAATTCAAGTTTTGCTTGCCGGCCTGTTTCGCCGTGAGCGATGAAGAGTTCCCACGTCATCGTTATTGCTACTAGCGGGATAGCCGACACGGACAGTAAAGAAAGCGGGAGGGCAGCGGCAATCCAGCGAGCTCCATAAATCGTGTAAACGAGAGGGCCAGACAGCACTGCAAGACCGAGAAAAGCTGGCCATAAAACTCCTGTGATGATGGCCGTTGCGTTCAGGTAAGGCTGTTGTAGTGAACGGCCCGCTCGACAATGTTCCGAGAAGTTAGGCATCATGACACGCCCCACGACCAGATGCACGTTGTCCCAGAGTAAGTTGTTCAGGAACGAAGCTCGTCCGTAGATGCCAAGAGTAGAAAGGCCCAGCAACCTGCCCATTATCAATTCGCTGGCGCGAGTAACAAGCGCACTTACGCCCGATATGGCGATCATGTCAAAGCCAAAGCGTGCGATCCGACGCCAATCGGAGAGCGATAGCCGAGGTCGGTACTGAAGTCGTGCAACACAATACAGATAGATTATTCCGACTATTGCTCCGACTATGTTGCCGTAAGCCATGCTCATATAGCTGAAGCCCCGGAACGCGAGAAGTACCGCGACAACCGTCGATACAGTCTGCCGACCCATGTTGGACTGTGCGATTTCGCGAAAGCGCGCTTCCCGTTGCAATAGAGCGCTGACTGGAAATTCAATAGCGCCAAAAAGCGGGAGAAATGCGGTCACAATGAGAACTTTTCTCACCCCTGGCTCCGCTAGGAAAGCACTTCCGGCATACGCCAAAGTCAGAACACCCGTCGAGATAAGCGCACCCAACACCGCATTGACCGTCACTATGCTTGAGAGCAAGCTCGGCGTCAGTTCCCGCTCACTAACTACAAGTTCGTTTAACCCAAGCGATTGAATCAAGCCAATCAGGCCGCTAATGGAAAGGGCAAGAGCGTAGATTCCCATTTCACGGGGCGTGAGCATTCTAGCCAACAGTACCGATCCCCCAAACTGTAGGGCGAAGAAAGTCGCTTGACTTACGCCCATCCAGCGCAGATTGTGACGTACGGACATTGAAATCTATTTCCTAGGAAGTACCGGCAAGGCGTCCGAAGAACTGTCGCTCGGAAGCCCTCAACGGCTTGCGTTAGCCGATACTCTGGTAACAACCGGCGAAATGCATTTGATAGGTTCTGGTAACAATCTTGTCATCTCCACGCGACGCCGAGAGAGAGAAGAATATGAAGCCTGAAGTAGCGATTCTGATGCTCACCCATGATGCGCCCGAGTATGTGGAGCTTAGCATCCGATCCCTAACTGAAAAGACCCGGGACGTAAATTACAAGTTAATTGTCGTCGACAACGCCTCCGAGCAAACAACCCGCAATCTTGTGAAGCATCTGCATTCTGAAGGCCTGATTCATACGTTTCATCTGTCTGACCATAACTCGATGTTCGCAGAGGGGAATAACATAGCGGCACGACTCGCTCCTAAGAGCGCGACGCACTTCCTGCTTCTCAACAGCGATGTGGAGATCAGAAATCGAAGTTGGCTGACACGCTTGCTTGCCATACATAAGCGCGGCGCTAGCGCCTATGGAGCTGTGCTTCATTCGCCAGTACGTGCCGATGGATACTGTTTTCTGATTGACGCAGATCTCTATCGCTCTTACCCGCTAAACGAACGGTATCAGTGGTGGTGGTCGGTGACAGCGCAACAAGCGACGCTGCTTCGTAATGGATTTAGCGTTCAGGCGTATGCCGAACATGAGGAGTACTTGCATCACTTCGGCGGGAAAAGTGGGAATCCGGCTCCGATGGCTGCCGGATCAGAGGTCACAAGTGAACAAGCTCGTTGCTGGTTTGAAGGTCATAAAGTGAATATCATTGATGCCGGATTCATAAACCACTGGCGATGGCGGCTCAAGAGGATTTCTCGAATGCTTCCATGCTAGGGTGAGCGCCTGATCCGGCTGGGATCGCCGAACGTGCCATCTGTGCGTAAGAGCTCGGCAATAGGCGCCGCCTCTCTTTCGCAAGACCTTCTCTTTTCACTACGGCCGACCCCGGGAAGCGCACAACGCGACATGCCGGCTATCTGATGAGCCAGCGTGCAGGCCACTGATCGAAAAGGTCTTTGGCTGGTTGAAGCCGGGCCGGCCTGTGCGGAGTGAAGCTAAGAGGACTTGAGAAGGTCGGATGCCTTTTCCGGTATGCGGACAGGCGTAAGTTAGGCCTGAGAAAACCACGGTGCTGTCGGGTTGCGATTGTAACTGAATAAGGAGAAGGGAGCCACCCCTGGGAGTCCGCTGAGGCCATCACTTGGTGTTAGCTAGAAATCGAGCCCTTGGGCGGCCGGTCTCTCGACTGCATGAGGAACGAACCTGATTCGTCAAGCCACTATTAATCAGTTGTCACACTCTTCGCAAATGGACATTCTCCACTTGGTGCCGGTCTCCCTTCTCAAGAATCAGGTGAGCGCGTTCGCGGGTGGGTCTGATGTTCTCGCGTAGGTTTGGCAGGTTGATGTCCGTCCAGATGCTCTCGGCGGTCGTTCTGGCCTCGGTTTCGGTCAAGCTGGCGTAACGGTGAAAGTACGAAAGAGTGTTCTGAAAGACGGTGTCTCGCAGGCGTAGGAATCGCTGGATATACCAGCGTTGTACGGTCGCTTCGTCAGCGTCGATGTAGATAGAGAAGTCGAAGAAGTCGGATACGAAAACACGCAACGAATCGCCACTTCCACCAAACGATTGCAAGACGTTCAGCCCTTCCAGGATCAGGATGTCGGGCTGCCGGACGGTTTGCTGCTGGTCGGGAGTTATGTCGTACTGCAGGTGAGAATACACCGGTGCGGAGACTTTCGGTATGCCCGCTTTCACGTCAGCCAAAAAGCGCAGGAGACGGCGAAGGTTGTAGCTCTCCGGGAAGCCTTTGCGCTTCATCAAGCCTCGTTGCTGCAGGACGTAATTGGGGTAAAGAAAGCCATCAGTGGTGACCAGGTCCACTCGCGGATGATCTGGCCAGCGCGCCAGTGAAGCACGCAGAACGCGTGAAAAGGTACTCTTTCCAACTGCCACACTGCCGGCAATCCCGATGATGTAAGGGACCTTGTGCGGCGCCGGCTCGCCCATGAACTCACGGCGCGCATCGTAGAGGTGCTGGACGGCGGCGACATGCAGATTCAAGTAACGAGAGAGCGGAACATAAATGTCTTCCACTTCACCAAGCGAAACTTCGTCATTTATGCCGCGAAGCGTCACCAAATCTTCCTCGCTCAACAGCATGGGGGTTTGCGCGCGTAGGGCCTTCCATGCCTGCCGACTAAATTTAAGGTAGCGGCTGATGGCTGTAGAGGAGATATGTGTGTTGACCGTCACTGCGCTTTGTTGGACCTAGTTGATGCGGAGGGACTTGCGAAAGAAGATAATATGCTGCCACGGTAGCGTATCGACTACTTTTTCAAATTGATACCCTTCAGGTAGAACCTCCGCTTTTACCTCGGCCACACTCATCTTATGTTCTGGACGAATGGGCACGCTTGGGTCTTCTTTGCGAAATTCCAGCAGCACCAATTCGCCATTCGGTTTCAGAGCATCCCTGATCTGGTCGAGCATACGCTGGGGGCGCGACAACTCGTGATAAACATCCACCATAACGACCATATCCAGCAGTCCGGCCGGCAGCCGAGGGTCGGACTCGGTGCCCAGCACCGTTTGCACATTGGTGATCTTTTGTGCCGCGAGGGCCTTATTCAATCGCTCGATCATCTCAGGCTGGATATCGTTGGCAAATACCTTGCCCCCGGGCAGCACTCGCTTAGCAATACGAGTACTGTAAAAGCCAGTGCCGGCGCCAACGTCGCCGACAAACATTCCGGGCTTCAGGTTCAAGGCGGCCAGCGCTTTTGCGGGCTGTTCCTCACTAGCCCGTTCTTCACGGTCAAGCCAATCGGTGCCCCCAATCCCCATCACTGGAGCAATACGCCGTCCCGTCGCCGGATGCGCGGCTTGCGCCAGCACAGCTTCGCTGGTGCCCAATCCCAGAACGACCACCCATGTCAGCCAGACCCTAGTTCGACCCAAGGAGGGCGTTCGATCGGTCTCTTTCGTCTCAGTCATATCGCTGTTTACGTTCTGCTCTGCTTGGCCTGCTACTTGCCCGATGCGTATGCGCGCTCCTTTGACTCCGCTCTTTCGATCATCAACGCCGGAATTCAGAGCTCCGAGGATGGCCCGTTCGTTTCTTCGAGCTTCCGTTTTATGCCGGGCGATGAGTTGCATGGGACGTTTCAGATCGCCGGCTTTGCTACCAAGGTGAGTGCTCAACAGGTAAAAAGCATTTCCCTGAGGTACTCGGCAACTATAGAGGATGCGGGCGGAAAACCTTTTGCCGAGCCCGTGACGGGAACGGTGGAGACCGAACTCAGCAATGAGGATAAAAGTTGGACTCCCAAGCGCCGCATCTCCTTCACGCTTCCCTCGTTCCTCGCAGCGGGCAAGGGGCAGCTACGCATCGAGGTCAACGATGCGATAGGCAATACCACTGCAACTAGAATAGTGCCCTTCTCCATTGGGGGAGTTTCGGTAGCTCCGTCAGACTCTGTTTCCGTACAGCATCTTGAATTTCTTCGCGGTGAAAACGACCGCGAAGCGTTAGGGCTGCCTGCTTACAGCCCGGGTGATCCCGTGTTTGCCAGATTCGAGATTGTTAACTTCAAAACTGAAGGCCAGAATGCGTACCACGTTGTCTACGATCTGCTGGTTCTGCGTCCCGACGGCAAGCCGTTCATCCAACAACCCCATGCCGCCGAGTTAACGGGAGACGGCTTCTATTCAGCGCAAGTCCTTCCCGGCAACCTGCAGCTAACCACTTCTAAGTCCAGCACCAAGGGCATGTACCCTATCAAATTGACTGTTCATGACTTAGTTGCGAAAACTACTTACCAGGTTCAAACTGCTTTTACTCTTGAGTAATTTGTCGCTCCGTGAATTTGCAGAGAGCACTTACACCTTCCTTAAATTCTCTCGGGTCAGTGAGAAGGCTGATCACAATGTGAGAATCGGGGAGATCAAACAAATAGCCCGGTTGCACCACTATGCTTTCTTCTTCCAGTAACTTCGCCGCATAGTCGAGCTCGTTGCCAAAGCTGGGTAGCCGTACGATTGCAGACCATCCGCCTTCCAATTGGAGTCGGCTTGCAGCCGATCCGATGAGCGACTTGTCAAGAAAATGCAGGTTGTCTTTGATGCGGTGCTGGATGGTCTTCTGGAATAGTTCACCCGCGTTCAGTAGGGTCGGCAACGCGCTCTGGGCAGGCGTACTAACTGAGAGATAAATATCGCATAAGATTTCAAGGCGCTCGCGGGCAGCACACTGCTCGGCTTGCGGCCCATTAGTTACCAGCCATCCGAGTTTGACCTGCGGCATCCCAGCCACTTTAGAAAGGCCGTTCAGGGAGAAGCTCAACACATCCTGAACTTCGATCAGCGTCCGGGCGATGTTGCGCCTCCGTGTGATTGAGTAATCAGTGAACACCTCATCGGAAATGATCGGGATTTGCATCTTACGCGCAATCACGACTAATTCGTCGAGTTCGCTGGAAGTAAGATAAGTGCCGGTCGGGTTATTTGGATTGACAATGATAATTGCACGCGTTCGAGACGTTACTTGGGACCGCAGCTCTTCGAAATCGATGTACCAGGCACCGTCATAGCGCAATCGGTAGGGGATGGTTCTGACGCACTCGGCAGAGGCGAGGTAATCGAAAAGCGGATAGGAGGGAGAAGGAATCAGAACTTCATCGCCGGAGTCACAAAGTAGCTTGAATAAGATTGCGTACGCTTCGCTAGTGCTCGTAGTTAGGATGATTTGTTTGGGCTGTATGGTCAGACCGCGTCGAGCGTAGTAATCAGCAACAGCTATCCGGGCCAATTCGGTGCCGAAAGGATGCGGTTCATAGCTGAAATCATGAACAGCTGCAAAGGCGTGGTGAATGAGCTCGTGCGGGTAATCAGCAAATGCGCGACTCGGGTTCGAGACTGTTAGGTCAAGAAGGGCTGGACCGGCTTTACGTAAAGCTGCAACCTGCTGCGCGTAGGAGTTAGATGAGATTGGGTGAGGTATCCGATGGGAGAAGCGAGCCAAAGGAGAATTGTATGCCGAAGCGCGCGACCAAGGATAAATCGCGCGCTTCGGTTGAGTGCTGGATGCCCGGTCCAACACTCTAGCCGCGTTCGCCTGTGTGAAGCTGCCTTCTGAGCCGCAGCGGTGCCCAACCGTTGTGACTATCGCGTGTGCCCGCACGCGGGAAGGCAAGCTTCAGCGAACGCGAAACTCAAGAGTATGTAAATTCTTGCCGAAGCGGTGGTGTCAAGACTTCTGTGTAAACGCGTCTCCGTTATTTAACTCATTAGGGTCCCGGTATTAGCGGGGGA
>CAXTYH010000049.1:0-22032 GCA_964248405.1 uncultured Bryobacteraceae bacterium | reverse complement strand
CAACCCATCCCCGAGTTGCTTCGGAGTCAAATTACAGAAACGATGTTACACGAACGATAGTTGAACATGTGTTAGTGAAATCCCCCGTTAAGTTTCCAGGTAAGGAAAATGAAGAGTGTTTCTAATGCTCGAAAAAGCGCGAATGGAGCCGTAACAAGCAGCCACCAACGCTTCCAGCCATCTCCACTCGCGGCAATGAACGTTATTAGAAAACCGGTTAGCCATAGGGTGGCTGAGATGAGGTCAGTAACCATGATATTGATGGTCAGGGGCACAGTGTAAGGGAGCAGCGAAGCAAGCACGGCGATACTTACTCCACGCAAGTAAAGCTGTCCGTGCCTGCTCATGGTAGGCCACCGCCAAAGTATGTAATCGCACGCCACCGGTACCGGCTCGAATCGCCCTCGGTTCCTGGTTTTGGCGGTTGAGGCCAACTCTTCGAGTCTTGGGGTAGAGCACGTAAACACTTGACAAGTTCACGATCACAACTTTTCTTTCCGCCGTCCGAGCAGTTCTTGTCATAGCAGTAATCGTGAGCTTGGTAGCATCTGTCTGCACTATCTGTCGGCGCAGCTGACCCTTCACGACCACCGTGCTGTGCTGGATTCCATCCTCCGCCCCAATTCAGCCCGCCCCAATTTCCGTTTCGAGGACCATTGTAGAGTTCACGCCCGTTTGCCCCCGCTACCGGGACGAGCATAGGAGGTCCAATTCCAAGTGATTGGGGTACTGACATGAAACCTCCATCGAATATAGTTTTGTCCCACCCCTGAGGATCGATGAACTCAGTGGGAGCGTTTCCTGCGTAAGAGTAAAAATTAACATCAGCCCGGAACTGCATGGGATCCTCGCTAATAAACCGTCCCATTTGCGGAGAGTAGTATCGGGCACGGTAATAATAAAGCCCAGTCCCATCGTTCTCCCGACCGGTGAACTCTTGAACATTCGTGGAAGCGCCAGTCATTGTCGTGTTCCCGAACGGGTCATACGTGTACTGAGCGGCAGCATTGGCGTTTGAATCGGTCAAGGCAACCGTGGAATTCAGTCCGTCAATCAAGTAGGAATGATCGCCGCTCGAATCAGTCCGCACAAATCGCTCATCAATGCCTAGGCCGGTAAGCAGGTTTGCTGTCACCGAGCCGCCCGACTGCTCCTGAACAAGGTTGCCACCATCGTAAAGCAGATTTTGTCCGGCAGGATTCAAGGTGCGGCGTCCGAACGCGTCATACTGTGGGCTAACCAGCACCGAACCTGTTATCAAGGCGAGCTGATTCCGAGCGTCCCAGCTATACGTGTTGGTACCGTCAGTAATTAGATTGCCGTTCAGATCGTAAGAAAAACTGCTGAAACCCCGCTGCACCAGCTGATTGTTTGCATTGTATGTTGCACTCGCTAAGCCTGCCGGCAAATTCGTCGAAGCAAGCGTCCCGCCTACTTGAATCCGGTTTCCATTGACGTCATATCCGTAAGTCAACGTCCCCAGCACGGACCCGCCGCTATTTGTATAGGTGATCCCGGTCAGTTCGCTGGCAGCATCGTAGGTGTAGGCGCTAGTAATGCCGTTTGGCAGAGTCACGCGCGTGCGCCGCCCAGCGGTGTCGTATCCAATTGCGACAAGATTGAGGCCCTGAGCGACTTGCACAAGATGGTTGGCCTTGTCATATGAATAGCTGACTGGGTTCGTTTGCCCAGACACCGTCATAGACGTTCTTCGCCCAGCCGCATCATAGCTGTATTGAACGGTTCCCTGCGGCGTTTGCTCCTGTGTGAGCCGATCGAGCGAGTCGTATTGCCGCATGATTGTTCCTGAAAGGGAATCGGCGATCTGAACTAGACGATCACCAGCGTCGTATGTATACGAAGTTGTGGACTTATCGGCGTACTGCACCTGCTGCAGCCGGTCGAGTGCATCGTACGTGTACGAGGTGATTTGCCCCTTTCGATCCGTAAACGAAACCAGATTGCCATTCAAATCAAATCCCGAGCTTTCGGAGTGGCGTAGCGGATCGGTGCGGGCAAGGCGTTGGTTACGGGAATCGTACGTATAACCGGTTGCGTTGGAGAGGGCATCTGATACCGATGTCAAATTGCCGCTGGGATCGTAACCAAATGCCGTCACAGCCCCGAGTGGATCCTGGCTCTGCGACAGCCGGCTGTTTGAGTCGTACTGGTAATTGGTAGTCTGCCCGAGCGGAAGCGTTTTGGATAAGATGCGGCCAAGACCGTCAACTGCAAGGCCTGTCGTGTTTCCTTGTGGATCTGTCACAGATGTGAGATCGGCACCCGTGTAGTCGAAGCGAATGACTCCCGCTGGTGAGGGTGGAGTAACAGTAATCAATTGCCCGGCCCCGTTGTAGGCAAGCACGGTTGTCTGTTGCAGCGCGTTCGCCACCGATGTGAGATTTCCGTTTCCGTCATAGGCAAAGGTAGAAGTATGCTGCAGCGCATCCGTGAAACTGATGACCTGACTGAAAGTGGGATCGTAGGTCCATGTTGTTGTGACCGGTTGAGAGGTGCTTGCCAGCATGGTTACGCTGGTGCGATTTCCCAACGGATCATACGTGAATGCCGTTTGCCGTCCTAGTGAATCGGTCGTATTCTGCAACAATCCCGTGGCCAGGTCCCAAGTGTTGGTCGTGGTTTGGGCGAGAGGCGTTCCCGATCCGAGCGTATCAGTCAATAGCTTGCCGCCAGTGAAGTACCCGCTTGCCGAAAATGTCATGGTTTCTACATGATTGTTCGGATCTGTGATGGAAGTTGGCGGAATCGCGGCCGGCATGTTGGAGACGCAGTAATGCAGCACGCTGCCGAATGAGTTCTACAAAGCGGGCGTGAAGATTTGTTTTGGCACGTTCGATGTAGAGTTTGCACGGAACGTACCGTTCGAAGCAGCGCAGGCTTCAGCGTTTGGTTTGCCGCATGAAGAAGCCATTCGTGGATTGACCATCAACAGCGCAGAGATTTTAGGAGTTGGTGACCGGCTGGGGTCGATTGAGAAAGGGAAGATTGCGGATTTAATTCTGACTGATGGCGACCCGACCGAGGCCAAGACGAACACCAAGGCAATGTTTATTGCGGGACGCAGGGTGGAGTTGGAGTCAAGGCACACGCGGGAGTTCGAGAAGTGGATGGCGCGGCAGTAAGCTTCTCCGAATCCACCCACGCATGAACCGATTTCTCGAAGGATGTCTCAACCCTGATCAGGTCGAGACGTCCTCCGAGAGACCAGTCATCCAGCAATCAATTCAGTAATATCTAACAAACACTGACAAACCTAACGTCACTTTCCCCCGCCATTAGGCAAGGAAAACGCGTACAGCTTGTTGTTATCCACGCCGGCGCCGAACATGGAGTAACCAGAGCCCCAGAACAGGGTTCCATCCACAATCGATGGCCCGCAAACAACGGAGCCGCCACTGGCGAACTTCCACAAGAGCTTACCGTTGGATGCGTCTAGTGCGACCATGTCGCCCGATAGAGAGCCGGCGTAGAACACGCCGTTGGCAACAGTTACTTGCCCTTCCGCGCCAGCAGCTAGAGTTGGATCGAGCGCGCTTTGGCCAGTGACTGGCACCTGCCACAAGATTGCGCCGGTACTAGCATTCAGTGCGGCCCACGAACCCGCATTCCACTTCTGTGTTTTTCCTGGTTGCAGAAAGTAGTCCTCTCTGTTTGTGTCGTTGATAGCTGTGTAAACCCGCTGGCCATCCGTTGCGGAGCCAAACTCAATGCCTCCGAGATCGCCACCCGGCCCAACGAGCGTCGCCCAAATCACAGCGCCTGTATCAGGATTCAATGCCCAGTACATGCCACTTTTCTGCCCGGCTCCGATTGCGTCGGTGACCTTTCCGTTCACTTGTGTACGAATGAAATTCACTCCGGAGCCAAAATCATAATCGGGTCCAGTTGGTTTGGGGCATGGAAGGCCGCCCGCTCCAGGTGCAAGGCACGATGCTAACCAGGTATCAGAACCTCCCAGCTGATGGGCCCACTTCAGCTTGCCTGTTTGCATGTCTAGTGCAAGCACCGAATCGATATAGTCGGTTGGGTCGAGGCACTTTAACTGTGCTGCCTGATTTGAGCCGGCTGCGCCAGTACAGGCGCTGGCACTATCCGGGATCGAATAGTTGTTGCCAGTGGAAGCGAAAATGGAACCTCGCTGCTGATCCACCACGACACTGTTACCCCAAACTGCTCCACCCGTGTAGCCTACTGGAACTGTATGTGTTTGCCAAAGGATCGTTCCAGTATCGAGATCCAGCGCGGCCACACTGCCACGAAAGTCGAGCTTGAAACCAGCCTCGGTTGATATAGCCTCCTGCAGCGAGGCGACTCCCACATAGATCCGGTTACCGAGTATGACCGGAGCACTGGTGATCAGCGAGCGTACGGAAGTGTCCAGCGTTGTTTGCCACAACAGCTTACCCGTGTTCTTGTCCACGGACAGCAGCGTAGCCAGAGCCTGATCGCCAAATACAATTTGATTAGGGCCTATAGCAGGAGAGTTCCTCGACCACGAAGCACTGTTTCCGGTGTATTCGGATACCTTGTGGCTCCAAATCGCCTGGCCTGTATCGGCGTTGATCCGGTATATAAACCCGCCCCAATCCGGCACGTAAACTGACCCATGATCCACAGTCGGCGTAGCTGACACATCGCCCGCTGTCTGAAACACCCACTTCTGCACGAGAGAACCGGCATTGGCTGCACTGATTTTGCTCTCACGTCCTCCATCATGGGTGTTAAGGAGGTTGCCGCCCCAGGAAGGCCATCCCGCTTCATTCCTTTGACCGCCTGAGCGATCTTGACCCATTGCCTGCCGTTCCAATGTTCCACCGGCAGCTACGGCAACAAGCGTGAACAGAGCCACGCGTTTCAGCCTTGTTGCACTTCCGCTACAACCGGGCTTCTTACGTTCTGAGAGCATGTATTTCACCTCTTCTCTTTCTGAACGAGGGCAGTCGCCCTCGATGCTGCGAGTGTAGGTTTTGCACGGAGCCAATGTCGAGGTCAGAACCTGAATAGTGCTTTCGGCCAGTCTGACCGTAAGCTTTCAAAACCTAATGCAGGCTTTAGTTTCAGCCAGCCTGCCCTCCCTTTCAAATGCGAAGTTAAGTTTTTAAGTCGACCTAAAGCCGGACACAGCCTGATGACTAGAAATCCCGTCAAGACTCCGACAACCGATCAACATGAAGCTGAGAATGTGTCAGCAAAGGAGAAACCGAGCGTTGAGTTTTCCCTCTCAATTCCGGTAGTGAGTGACTGGTCTTCGAAGCTTGCCAGGTAGGCTTGCCCGAGCCGCTCAAGATGCTTCTCCCAAGCTCCAGACAGATCAGCCGCCGGCGACACCTCAAGCGCCGCACGTGTAGCACCTGCGACAGCGCCGAAGAATGTACTAGCAATTACATCAACGTCATTTGCGGGAAGAGCAGGCAGCGTGCGAAACATCTCTGCAATTGCATCGACAACAATCTTGGATTCCTGAGCAACAATCGGTCCCGAGCTAATACTCCGAGCTACGCTGTAAACAGCTCTTGCCTCGTCTAAGTGCGCGAGTGGAGCTGCTATGTAAGCTTCCAGGAAAGCCGACACCATCGTCGCGCGAGGCTTTCCGCAGTTACTCTGGCAAGCTAATACGGAGGCCTTAGTTACGCGGGAAAGATACTGGCGAACGAGGGTGAGCAACAAAGCTTGTTTATTCGGAAAATATTGGTAGTAAGTTCCAACAGACACACCTGCCCGCTTGGCTATCCGGATGGTCGTAAGATTCTTGAGGCCGCTCTTCAAGAGAAGCTGTATCGCTGCCTCGCAAATTGCGCCGACCGTAATACTAGCGCGCGCCTGAACAGGATTCTTACGTACAATGTACGACTGGCTGGGAGAAGTACCCATGACTGCTTAGACCCGGCAAAGAACGTGTGCGTTCCTAGTGTGTTTGACTTACGGTTTTCACAAGGTTAGGTGCTTTACTAACTTCCAAAACTCCTCAGCATGCCAGTCAATTAGCACTAGAAGGCCGCCAAGTGTAACGATTATTTTGATTGTCCCTGAATGTGGGCTAAGGCTTGATACGGAAGCCGGTGCGCAATTAGACTTCGTTAAGATCGCCGCCCATTTTTGTGCCGAAGCCCGGAGAATCATCTGCCTTCTGTCGAGCGCTGAAGCTGTTTTGCTGAATACATACCTCCAGGGTTGCCCGGACTCAGAGATACGGTCGCGCAGGGTGTAAACAATTGTAATGCTCCAGATATAACGCCCAGTGTTATTGATTACGATAAATGAGTTTGGAATTAAGGCAGCAGATTTTTGTGTGAGTGCAGGGTCTAGCAGTTCCGAGAGATGCTTTGAACAGTCCGGAGAAGCAGGCAAGACAACTTCGATGCCTTGGCTCGAAAGCTGATTAGTAAGTTCCGTTTAATCGGGCTCGCCAAATACAGTGAGCAAGTACTCACCATCAAGCAAAGTAGTGCAGCTGATGAGGACGCTAATAAAGGGATCGCGACTGCTTGTAATTCCAAAGATTGATAGAAGCTAAGTTATTAAGACTGCCTTATTCCGTCGTGATGTAGATCGAGCTATAACAATAAACGGGTACACTCTAGCAAGTTTATCGATTTACTCTGTCCTTATTAACCCCGTTCGCGCGTTTAACGAATTCGACCAAAGCAATGCCATTCCGGATCCAAAGCAAAGGCCTTACATCACCGCCGTCACTTCGCGCCAGGGGCGGTTCTGTGATTCGGCTACCGCTTCATAAGTAAGCTCGCCGGCGTAGGTATTTACGCCTTCCTTTACCGCCGGACTTAGCTCGCACGCGCGTTCTAAGCCTTTGTTGGCCAGCAGCAATAAATACGGAATCGTTGCGTTTGTCAGACCGAAAGTCGAGGTGTGCGGCACCGCGGCCGGCATATTGGAGACGCAATAATGCAGCACGTTATCGACAAAGTAGATCGGATCGGTGTGCGTGGTGGCGTGAGCCGTTTCTACGCAGCCGCCTTGGTCAATGGCTACGTCAACGATCACTGCTCCCGGCTTCATTTGTTTGAGCATGTCGCGGCGAAGTAGTTTGGGAGCAGAGGCGCCGGGGATCAGTACGGCTCCAATTACCAGGTCAGCTTGCCGTACTGCATCGCGGATGGTGTGGGTGTTCGACGCAAGTGTGCGGAGCGAGTTGAAATAGATATCATCGAGTTCGCGCAACCGATTCAGATTGCGATCAATAATGGTCACGCTGGCGCCGAGTCCGCAGGCCATCTTGGCAGCGTTATGACCCACGATGCCGCCGCCCAGAACCACCACGTTCGCAGGCGCTACGCCGGGAATGCCGCCCAGCAGGATGCCGCGACCGCCGTTTGGCTTTTCCAAATATTGCGCGCCGACCTGAATAGCCATGCGGCCGGCAACCTCACTCATAGGCGTCAGCAGCGGAAGCGATCCATCGCGTTCGCGGATTGTCTCGTACGCCACAGCATTCACGCGCGAGCTCAGCAGAGCATCGGTCAATTCAGGCAGCGGTGCTAAGTGCAGATACGTGAACAGAATCAGGCCGGGTCGGAAGTGCGCGTACTCGGACGGTTGCGGCTCCTTCACTTTGACGATCAGGTCGGACTTGCTCCACACTTCGGGGGCGCTCTTCACGATCAGAGCGCCAGCTTCCCGATACTCTTCATCGCTAATGGAGCTGCCTACGCCGGCGCCGGTTTCCACCAGCACCTCGTGTTCACAATCACGCAGGGCGGTGACCATACTGGGTACACAGCCAACACGCGTTTCGTGATCTTTAATCTCTTTAGGGACGCCGATTAGCAGAAAAGCCTTCTTTCGTTTGTCAGAGATCCGGAGGAGTCGGACCGGGCGGAGCAGCGGCCGGGTTCACCGGAGTTCCCGAGAGCAGCGGTACGGTTTGGGTGGCCGACGGCGGAACTGTGCCGGCGGTCGAGCCATCGTGCCGTGGACCTAGGCCCAGACCGGTTAGCGTGAGTGCGCTGATCTTTCCGTCGTCGGGCAGGTTCGCGCCTGCCTGAAAACGCTTCAAAGCGTCCACCGAGTCATCGTTCCACTCCCCGTTCGCCTCGCCTTTGAAGTAGCCGCGATCGGCGAGAGCTCTCTGTATTTCGATGTAGCGATCGGGGTCGGGATGCAGTTGATAGCTGGGCGGCGGTGGTGTGTGGACCACAATGCGGACCGGACGCCCGTTCTTGCCGCGCGAGTACCGCACGTTAGACTTACGCCCCCCGACAGGCTTCGGTTTCTTCGATCCCTTAACTGCGGTTGCCTTTGCTTTTACCTTTGGCTTTGACGGAGGTACAGCGCCACCGGCAGCAAGCACGAGCAACAGACCGGTGCCAAACAAGGCCAGAAGGAGAACAGCTCTCATCCTTAGGTTGTCTCAGATTTTATCAGTGTCAGGCAGTGACATGATGGAAGGATACAAAATGATCATCTCCATAAAGCTGCACGCAACCCGGGCGGAGATCGATGCGGTCTGTGAACGGATTGCTCATTTCGGCTACAAAGTGCATTCAATTGAAGGCGAAGAGCGAGTAGTGATCGGCGCGGTGGGCACAGGCGACGTGACCCCATGCCTGGAGTCACTCGAGGCCATGCCGCAAGTGGAAAAGGCGGTGCGCATTTCGGCGGCCTACAAGTTCGTCAGCCGCGAGTTTCGTGAGAGCAAGACGCGCGTGCGGGCAAACGGAGTCGATATTGGCGGCGATGAGTTTGTGATGATGGCGGGTCCGTGCTCGGTGGAAAGCGAGCGGCAGATTCTGGAATCGGCACATGGCGTTGTGGCGCAAGGAGCGCAGTTTTTGCGCGGTGGAGCGTTTAAGCCGCGGACGTCGCCCTACGATTTCCAAGGCATGGAGCGCGAAGGTCTAAAGCTATTGCGCAAGGCTCGTGAAGAGACCGGGCTCGGAATCATTACCGAAGTGATGAGCGACCGCGATGTGGAGATGGTGGCCGAATATGCCGACATTCTGCAGATTGGCGCGCGCAATATGCAGAACTTTGCGCTGCTCAAAGAGCTCGGGAAAACGAGCCGCCCGGTGATGCTGAAGCGCGGCTTAAGCTCGACCATAAAGGAATTGCTGATGTCGGCCGAGTATGTGGTGGCGCATGGCAATCCGAACGTGATTCTGTGCGAGCGCGGCATTCGAACCTTCGAGACAGCAACGCGCAATACCTGTGACATTACATCGGTTGCAGTGTTGAACGAACTGACGCATCTGCCGGTAATGCTGGACCCGAGCCATGCCACCGGCAAGCGCAGCTTAGTGCCGGCGCTGTCACGAGCAGGCGTGGCGATTGGAGCCGACGGGCTGATTGTGGAAGTGCATCCGCATCCCGAGAAGGCGATGAGCGACGGAGCGCAGTCTTTGAGCATTCCGCAGTTTGGGGCAATGATGCGGGAGTTGAAGCCGTATGTCGAATTATGGAAGGCCGCGCGAGTGGAGGAGGCCGTTACTGCCTAGCAGCTGCCGGGCGCGTGTTGACGCATGAGGAAGCTGTGGATTGTCCTGCTCTGTGCCTTGTTGGTAGCGAGCGTGGCAATAGGGATCTACTTCTACCGGCACCGCTATGTGCGGTCGGATGCAGACCTCCTTCAGATTCTGCCGGGCGGCGACGTGACTACGTTTTTTGCGAATTTGCAGGCGCTGCGCGAATCGGGCCTGCTAAAAGTTTTGACCGGCAGCAGTGTGGTGCATGAGAAAGACTATGAGCGCTTCGTGCGCCAGGTGAACTTCGATTACAGCAAGGATCTGGATCGCATCGTGGGCGCTTTCGACGGCAATCAGTTGTTTGTGCTATTGCAAGGCCGGTTCGACTGGGAACGGCTGCGGCGATATCCGGGCGACCATGGCGGGAGTTGTGCCAACCATGTGTGCAGCGTGCCGACCACCACACCCGGGCGCTGGGCCTCGTTTCACCTGATTCAGCCGAATGTGCTGGCGCTGGCCTTCAGTACCGATACGGTGGCGGTGAATCGACTGGCGCCTCCGGCTCAGCCGCGCTCGGTGCAGTTGCCACCCGAACCGGTCTGGGTTCAGCTTTCAGAGAGCCTGCTTAGCAATCCGGGTAATCTCCCGCTAGCGGCGCGGATCTTTGCCGTGTCGCTGCAATCGGCCAACCCGGTGGTGATCTCGGCGGGACCAGCGGCGGAAGGAACCGGTGCCGCGTTCCGGCTGCAATTGGACGCGGCGTGTGCAAACCTCTCAGCGGCGGATACGATTCGCAATCAGCTGGAAATACAGACGCGTATGCTCGGGCTGGAACTGCGGCGCGAAGGCAAGCCGGCGAACCCCGCGGACCTCACCGGTCTGTTGACAGCGGGCAGCTTTCGGATTGTCAACAAGCATGTCATCGGGTCGTGGCCGGTGCGCTATGAACTGGTGCGATCGCTGCAGTAGCGCGCTGATTGTTTGGCGGGTACTCATGCATCGCATGGTCTTTGACCTGGGTCGAGGTGTTGAGCGCATTCTGACCCTTTTGACCATGCATGTGCTGGGCGTTAAGTAGTGTCCTCATCTGCGTTGGCGAGAAAAGCTATATAATTCAACCGGGAGGCAACTGCAATGAATCGCACGATCACTTTGTGGATGCTTATCGGACTCACTGTGGCTTGCTGTTGGATAGTGGTTGGGATGCTCCTTGGCCCCAATCATAATCTTGGGCATTCGACCCTTGTTGAGATTACGGCTCCTGCGTCATTCCTGGGGCGCAAGATGCCTCTCGGAGTAGTCTGGTTTGTTCTGCTTAATGGTGGCCTATACGCACTTGTGGGCCTTGCAATCGATCTTATCCGCAGAATAAGCCTATATCGCTGAATGGGTCGGACGCAGACGAACCGCCATGTGAAAGGCAGATTGACTGCTGTTCGCTTAGATGAAAGCAGAGCGCTGCTCAAGAGATTCTCAACGCAACTCTAAGCCGGGCGTTGCCGGAATCTGACGCCTTACCCTAAAAAGAGTACGCATGGAGAACGCGTCGACCATACGCAAGTACACCAGCTTCGATCAAATAAAGGCTGATGAGTACCGATACTGGCAAAGTCGGCCCGTGCATGAGCGGGTGGACGCAATTGAGGAACTCAATGACCTGGCTTACGCGATGAAGGGCATGGAGCCAGCCCCTCATGTACCAAGATCACAAAGACCTTTTATCCGCCTTCCGAGCATACGGAGTTAAATATTTGATTATTGGCGGCTACGCTGTGAGTTTTCACGCGCAGCCTCGGGCTGCGAAAGACATAGACCTGTTCATACAGCCGGACCTCACCAACGCACAAGCCGTCGTGCGCCCGCAGGATCTTGTAGACGTCCATGCAATCCGTAAGGCAACAGAGAGTCGGCGGCCAGAGAAAGAGAAATCTCCGGAACCGAGCGGACATAATAGATAACCATGCCACTTGGCGCCCTGTGACCTTCCCTAGGATCTAATAGGGAGAGAGCATCTTGCCAGAACTTGTAGCAGAGACCAGTGTCGTTAATCCGCCCCTTGTTGAAGAACTCTATCGGAGTTTAGAAGACAAGGTGAGAGCTCTGCGTCCGAAAGAAGACCTGCAGGCACTGGAACGGGCCTATCGCTTATCGGCTTCGTACCACCGCACCCAAAAGCGCAAGTCGGGCGAGCCCTATATTGTGCATCCGCTGCATGTGGCGCATATTCTGGCGGACATGCAGATGGATCTGGTCTGTTTGCAGACCGGGCTGCTGCACGACACCCTAGAAGACACGGCGGCTAAACCTGAAGAATTGCGCGAGGCGTTCGGGGCTGATGTAGCCCGGTGTGTGGACGGCGTTACGAAGCTGAGCAAAATCAGCCTGGCAAACCGAGAAGATCGGCAGGCGGAGAGCTTGCGCAAGATGCTGCTCGCGATGACCGACGACATTCGGGTGATCATCGTCAAGCTGGCTGACCGGCTGCATAACATGCGGACCATCGGCTCTCTGACTCCGGAGCGGCAGGCTTCGATTGCGCAGGAGACCATTGAGATCTACGCGCCGATTGCGCATCGGCTCGGCATGGGTAAGGTGCGCGGAGAGCTGGAAGACCTGGCGTTCCAGACGCTGCATCCGGCGGAAGCCGAAGAGCTGACGCGTGAGATTGAATCCAAGCGAACCGAGCATGAGCGGTGGCTCGATGGAGTACGTAGCCATATCGAGGGCAAGCTGGCGCGGGAAGATGTACCGGCGCGGGTGCAAGGACGCGTGAAGCGTGCTTACTCGGTGTACCAGAAGTTGAAGCGCCAGCGTATCACGCTCGACCAGGTTTACGATGTGCTGGCCGTTCGCATCATTACCGATTCGGTGAAGAACTGCTATGCGGCGCTGGGAGTGATCCATAACGAGTGGCATCCAGTACCGGGGCGCATCAAAGACTTCATTGCCATGCCGCGGCCGAACCTGTATCAGTCGCTGCATACGTCCGTGATTGGACCAGGCGGCACCGCGTTCGAGGTGCAGATTCGCACCGAAGAGATGCACAAGATCGCCGAAGAAGGCATTGCGGCGCACTGGAAATACAAAGAGGGCGGTAAGAATCCGCACGGGGACGACCAGCGCATTGCCTGGCTGCGGCAGTTGGTCGAGTGGCAGCGCGAGATGAGCGATTCGGGCGACTTCATGTCCACGCTCAAAGTGGATTTGTATTCGGAGGAAGTCTACACATTCACTCCGAAGGGGCGCGTGATGGTGCTGCCGCGGGAGGCGACTCCGATTGACTTTGCCTACGCAGTGCATAGCGATGTGGGACACACTTGCGTCGGCGCACGGGTGAATGGCTCCATCCGGCCGCTCAAGGCGCCCCTGAAAAACGGCGATGTCGTCGAAATTCTGACTCAGCCCGGACACATGCCAAGCCGAGACTGGCTGGCAGTGGTGAAGACCTCTCGGGCGCGCAACCGGATCCGGCATGTGATCAATGCCGTGGAGCGCGCCAAGGCCGTTGAGATCGGCCAGAAAGCGCTGGAAAAAGAAGCGCGCCGCTTAGGCTTGAGCTTGGGACGCATCTCGCAGGCGGACCTGGATGCTGCTGCTTCCGACTACTGCGTTGGCAGGACTGAAGATCTGTATGCGCTGCTTGGATTCGGCAAGTTGTCTGCCCGGCAACTGCTGCAAAAGCTTGCCCCGGATGAAGTGCCGCCGGCCGAAGTTGCCGAGCCCGCACAGGTGCCGCGTGTCCCTCAAGCAGCGGCGAATGGGACGCTCGGCGCGGATAACGCCATCCATGTCAAAGGGGCTGATGACGTACTGGTCTATCGTGCCAAGTGCTGTAACCCGATCCGCGGCGAACAGATTGTCGGGTATATCAGCCGCGGAAAAGGGGTGGCTGTACACTCGCAAATCTGCCCCAATGTGCAGAGCCTGATGTATGAGGTTGACCGTAAGATTGATGTCGAGTGGGCACGAAGCGGGAGCGATCCCCTGCCCGTGAAGATCATCATTTACACAGACGACCGGCCCGGCATTCTGCATCAGTTGACCTCGATCCTAAGCTCGGAATCGACCAACATTCGAACTTTGGAAGCGCGTGGCGACCACAGCCGACGGGATGAGAGTGCGATCATCGACATACTACTGGATGTGAAAGATAAGAAGCAACTGGAGCGAGTGATCAATGCGTTTCGCCGGGTACCCGGGGTGCGTGACATTGAACGCCTGTTCACAAATTAACTATGACTAACGAAGCTGGTGTGCAAGCCGATCCGGAGCATATCGCCATTTCGAAATCGACCGGAATCAAGATCGATTGGCGGGACGGACACCACAGCGATTATCCCCTGGCGCATCTTCGCGATGAGTGTCCCTGCGCGACGTGCACAGGGGCTCATGGAACCGAACCTCAGCGCAGCAGCTACTCGAAGCCGGAACTTTTTCCCATGTTCAAGCCGGCGCTGCGGATGGATTCAGCCGAAGCGGTAGGAAGCTATGCGGTTCGAATTTTCTGGAACGATAGCCACAATTCAGGCATTTATTCGTTCGACCATTTGCGCGCGATTTGCCCATGTGAGGAGTGTCGGGCTAAGCATAGGCAGCCTTGATCTCACGTCTGCGCTTGCCCCTTAACCTTCTACTTTTTGAGATAGGCTTTCGTCCATACCCCAAAAAAGAAGGCTGACCGGAATGTACCCGGTCAGCCATTGAGTTTAGGTTGGAGGAGAAGTCTAAAGACCGAAGACAAAAAACTAAACGTACTTGTCACCAAGCTGCCGGCACTATGCCGTCACGATGCAGGTTGATTAAAAGTTCCTTCAGTATGAGGCAGTTTTTACCGACTGTCAAGTAGTAAAGAAGGACTAATCCGTAATCCTAGGCTCTAGTCTGAGAAATATAGAGACGAGCGCGCACTTGTATCTAATGCGCGAGCCGTTGTTTCTTCCTGCTGCAGCTTTGGCGCTCGGCATCTTAGTCGCGGGCTTCATTACCCTGCCGGTGGCGGCGATCTCCCTGCTTCTTGTTCTCACGGGTTTAGCGTTCGTTGCAAGCGCTTGGTTCAAGCTGGTCAAGCCAGTCAAAATGGCTGCGATTCTCTGTTTCTTGCTGGTCTGCGGAGTCGGGACTCAGGTCTTCCACCGGCAAACTCACAGGCCTGAACTTTCGGCTGAGGATGGCGAGGCTGTCCTTCTTGCCGGATGCGTCGTGAATCCGCCTGTTTTCTCGCAGGGCCGTGAGCAATTCACATTGGACATCGCGCCTCATGCCGGCGCCCGAGTCTCGGTAAATTTGAAGGGTGAAGAAACCCTACCGCTCCAGTATGGGCAGCAAGTTGAAGTAGCGGCCAAAGTCCGGTCGCCCCGGAATTTTGGGAATCCGGACGCATTCGATTACACCGGCTATCTGGCGAATCAGCAGATCTACTGGACCGGTTCGGTCGCCGGCATTGGCGATGTGCGAGTATTGCCGGGACGCTGCGGGTCGCGGGCTCTCGGCTGGCTATTGGGAGTGCGCACCTGGGCGTTAGCGCGTCTGGTTGCCTTATATCCAGGAGACCCGCACACCGCGGCGCTGCTCCAGGCAACGCTGCTGGGCGAAACTGCTGGAGTCGAGCGCCGCTGGACCAGCGACTTTCGTATCACCGGTACCTATCACGCGCTCGTCATTTCAGGCCAGCACGTTTCAGTCCTCGCCTTTACACTGCTGTTCCTATTGCGGATTCTCCAGGTACGCCGATTGCCGGCTTTGTGCCTGGCTACGGTCGCTTGCTGGCTGTACGCGTTCATCTCCGGTTTCAGTTCGCCTGTTGTCCGGGCTGCCGGTGGGTTTACGTTGTTTCTGATCGCCAGCTACTTATTTCGCAAGACGCGCGTGCTGAACATTCTGGGTGCTATCGCACTTGTCTACCTGCTGTTTGCTCCGAATGAGCTGTACGATCCCAGCTTTCAGCTATCTTTCTTATCTGCGGCTGCAATTGCCGCGTTCGCGATGCCCCTGATCGAGCGGTACACCGAGCCCTTACGAGCCTCTGTCAAGCGCTTTGATCAGTATGGGTACGACCCGATGGTAGAAGGAAGAGCCGCTCAGTGGCGCGTCGAGTTACGCCTGCTGGCCGCAACTGTTCGAATCTGGACCGGGCTAAGCGAGAATGCAACAAATGTTGTCACCCCGATCCTGGTTAAGACCGCTGCTTTTGTTGCCGAAGCTGTGATGGTTTCGGCATGTGTGCAGTTTGGTCTAGCGCTTCCCATGGTCAGCTACTTTCACCGCCTGTCGATCACTGGGCTTTCGGCAAACATTGTTGTTATCCCGGTCCTGTCGCTCGTCATACCGGCCGGGTTCGCGGCCCTGTTCACCATGTGGCATCCGCTGGCTGTTGTGACCAAGTTGCTGCTCGACTTCGCCGAAGCGATTGCAGCCTGGCATGTTCGATTCGAGCCCCCGTGGCGGATGGGAGCTATCCCGCTGGCAGTCTCCCTTGGCTTTGTCGTTTCGCTACTTGTTTTAGCCTGGTCCATCCGGCACGCCCAGCGCTACATCGCTGCCTCGTTAGCTTGTGCGCTGGTTCTTTTCGCGGCACTTTGCATTCAACCTTGGCCTCCGCTACTCCATCCGAATCGCCTGGAGGTTACCGCCATTGATGTCGGCCAGGGAGATGCTATTTTCGTCGGCTTCCCCAACGGAAAGACCATGCTGGTAGACGCGGGCGGTTTCCCTGGCTTCGGCAACATGAAACGCAAGCCACAGATGGACATCGGCGAAGATGTCGTCTCGCCTTACCTTTGGAGCCGACGGATCCGCCACCTGGATTATGCGGTTCTAACACATGGCCACTCAGATCACATGGGTGGTCTGGCAGCGATTCTCGATAACTTTCGACCCCAGGCACTCTGGATCGGGGCCGAACCGGGCTCGGACGAATGGAGCGTTGTTGAACAACATGCAGCAGCCGATCACGTTGCCATTCGGCCGCTGACACGGGCCGCTTCTCCGATTAATTTAGGAGGCGCGACGGTTCGCGTTCTGGCTCCTTCTGCTGATTACGTTCCCGGGGAAGCGCCGGGCAATAACGACTCTTTGGTGTTGGAAATTCGCTATGGGAAGCGGAGCGTTTTGCTGACCGGCGATGCTGAATTACCAGTGGAAGAGGAGCTTGTCGCCAGCGCTCAGCTCCAGCCGGTGACACTTCTGAAGGTGGGACACCACGGAAGCAAGACGTCCTCCGGCGAAGATCTTCTCGCACAGTTGCAGCCGCAGTTTGCTTTCATATCTGATGGCTACAAGAATCAGTTCCACCATCCGCACCCGACCGTACTGGCCCGCCTGAATGAACACCACATACAGATTCGACGAACGGACGAACGCGGCCTCAGCACGTTTCTCACGGATGGTGACAATGTTGAGGTGAGCAGCTTCCGGTGACAAATCGATCCGTAGGCCGCCGAGATGTCAGCGAGAGCGATCGTTGCTCGGCAGAAAATTGAACCGCGCTATGCCTCCCCTCGGTGGTGCTGAAACTTACTCACTGTTGGGCTTTCTCGCTTGCCGCGCCAAGTCAGGCTGTTGCGGTTTAGCCGTGCCAAGAGCGGCAAGCCATCACTGTAGATCTGTTCGGCAATAGCCACGGCTCGACTCAGTGCTGGTTCAGCAATATGGCGCTCGGCTGGGCGGGGCAGATGCCGGTACCAAACATCCTCAAAGGCATTGTCGAGGCAGATGCGTTTGAAGCAGTGGTCCAGCCGGATGGGCCAGCGTTCGGTACAGGCGCGCGCCGGAAGTAATCGCTCGGTGAGCTCCTTGAAGCGGGACAGAACTAATAGGCGATCGGACACGGTGGGGTCAAGGAATGACTAAGGGACTGCTACTTGCCTGACTGCTACGTTGTCGCTCTCGTCAAAAATCCGAATGGCCACAGTCTGCCCCGGCTCAACGGGCATTCGGTAGCTCAGTGTCTGAGAATCGGTGACCTTATTCAGTGGGTCGAGCAGCGTCCATTCACTCCCGTTAAGGGAGTACTCAGCCTTCTCGATCCAACTCAGTGCATCCTTCGCGGTAAAGGTAAGTTGTCCTCCGTTGACTTTAAGATCCAGAATTTCGGGCGGCGTGTTGTCGACCGTGAACGGCTCGCCTTCCAGCGATGAGGCCAAAGCCGCCGAGGGAATGTTCCCGTTCAAATCGGTAGCTGAAATTTTCGGAACGTACTCGCCGTCCTGAAACGCAGCGCTGTCGAAGGCGAAGAAACGATCAGTAAGCTTGTCCTTCAGCAAGCGCCAGGCACCGCCGCTTCGCGGTCTGATCTCCACCTTGAACAGGAGCGGATCGTCGTTCGGATCAGTGGCACTCCAGCGCAACGTGATGTAGCCTTTGTTGTACTGAAGCGTGGCGCCCCCCGCTGCTTCAGAAGTCCCAACACCTCCGCCGGAGCGTCGCTGACCGACAGCAGGCAGAGCCAGAGTGGTTGGCGAACCGGACGGCTGCACTGACCGCTCCAGGGCCGAAGAAGAAGGGGCCTGCCGATAGTTGCTGGGTGCGACCTCAATTTGAGTGATCCTCGGCGCAATGTTCTTCGGCAGGTAGGCGATATCCACTGAACTCAGTTCAGGGGTCGCATTGTCGGTGGCGCAGTTGAACTGAAGCCGATACTGCAGAAAGCGCGCCGGCGGAGACTTCACCTGACCGCCTTCCCGCGGTACATCAATCCGAGCCCAATCGCTCCAATTTGTCTCCGGATTATTGAGATTGCCGCTGCGGGTTTCAAAACCAATGGCGCCGCCTCGCAAAGTTGTGTTCAGGTGCGCTTTGCCCCAGTAAGTGAACTCATGCGCGTCCAGAACTTCGCTGGTCAGCGTACCGGTCTTCTCGAGGCTCGGCGAGATTGCATACAGGTTTCCCACGTTACCGGTCACAGCATAAAGCGTATTGTTTTGGCCTTGTAGAAACGCCGTGATTTGCGTGGGCGGCACATTGAGAAGCTGCGTTGAAAGCCGGTCCGAGTCCAGCCGGTAGATGATGCCGCGGTTACCGGTGCCGATTAGCGGCTTGCCATTGGCATCAAAAGCCAAAGTGTAGGCAAGCTCAGTGGGCGAGTTCCAGATCCGCTCGGCATACCCATCCTTATCAATTCGTACCAGCTCCGATCCGCCCACAACCGAAGCGCTTAGAGTACCAATGGAGGGCGGAAGCGAAGGTGCCGGTGCGCCGGCCCGAGCGGTTCCCGCAGAACTCGCGGGCGAAGGCGGCGCAGTGGGCAAAACCGGCGGAGCGCCTGAGACCACAACCGGCAGAAGCTTGTTGCCGACGGAGGCAGCGTAAATTATGCCGTCGTGCTCGGCTACCGCCGTTACTTCTCTCCGACTGGTCTGATACAGAACGAAACTCTTGCCCTCGGGCGTGATTCGCATTACCAAACCGCTTGGTTCGGTTCCGACAATCAAGTTGCCGTTGTCTTCGAGCAGCATGGATCGCGCATGCGTCTCTTGCGAATCATAGAATCGGATGCCTTTGCCGTCCGGGGTGACCTTGAAGATCACGCCGGAATCGCCGGTTGCAACAAACAGATTGCCGCCTCTGTCGAACGCCATGGCCCAAATGTACTTGCACTTGGGATCGAAAAAGAGTTGCGGCTTACCGCCGCTATCCATGCGATAGACCTTGGCATCAGGCAGCACAGCAGCGTAGAGCCGATTCTGCTTGTCAACTGCCAATGCATGAACTTCCAACCCTGGCAATTCGGCGAATACTTTCGCTTTACCGCCTGCAGGCAGAGCGAATACCTTGGTTGTTGTGCCGGTGGGCGCGCCGCCACCGTAGTACACAGTGCCTTTTGCGTCCTGCGCTAATGCCCACAGGTATGGGATTGACGTACTGTCCAATTCACGAGAGCTAGGCGCAAGGGTAAGGTGCCCATCGCTCCGGATAGAGAGATGCTTCTCGGTGCCGCGATCAAACTCGGACTGGTCCGATTGGTTCCAAACGTGCGTCTCCACCGCCCATGCGGTTATCGATACGACTGCCCACAGGCAGACTCCAGCGGTGCGGTACAAGCCCGGCTTAGTAAACATGAGAGTAAGAGAGGCCTGTTAATCTACAAAAACTTTCAGCGAGTAGCTGCCCGTAACAACGACCCCAAATGGAACGGAGGTCTGCTCATGCGCACTCTCCGGAGCACTTACAAATTGATGATTATTCGTACGTCCGCTGCCCATCACGTTCAACACTGAAGCCGGCAGGCTGGGTAGAACCTTCTCGTCTGAATAGATGGTTGGCTGCGAGTCGACAAGCGAGACATACAGCCGATCGTTACTGCGCTCTTCATTGAGCAGCGCCACGGTTTGCGGCACGTCTTCAATACGGTTCAGAGAACTGGCGATGTTCTGAACCCGGCTAAGCGTATCGCCGTCGCTGAATAGAATCTGATGTTCGCCGCGCGAAAGGCCCGCTGGAATCTTTACGTTCACCGTGCGTTCCAGCCGTTCGCCGCGGTAAGGGCGCAGGAAAACGCGCACGGGCACCTCTGAACCGGGAAGAACTTTACTGTCTGCAATCCAGGCAGACTCCACCTGTGCAATCCGGCGCTCCGGCAGCAGATCAACTGTTACATCCACTGCGTCGAGCTTTGGAAGCTTGTTGGAGTTGACGAACAAGCGATTGAATTTGTCACCCCACCACCCGGCAAGCAACATCGGCGTCGGAATATTTGTTCCTGCAGGCGCTTGCATGGTGGTTAGGTTAACGCTGGGCGCGCCTTCGATCTGCAGCTGACCATGCAGCCGGTAGGTTGCCTCTTCTGAGAAGTCATTCAGGTTCGAGATGGCGTTAAACAGAGTTGCCGACATCAGGTAAGGCGTCCATTTCTGGTCAACGAATACGTTGAAGTGAAAGTCCTTCGACTTTCGGACTGCGTCGCCAGAGTCATACGATTTCACGTGCATGGTGACGGGAATCATCTGTGCTGTTGCGCCGAGTTCTCCTTCGATAGCACTGTGCCGGTCCTGCCGCAGCGCCCCAACAATCTCAGACAGGTTGCCCATCTTGGTGGGCGTGTAGGAAGAGGCGAGGGTAGTGATAATCTCCTCTTTCGCCAGCGGCATATCCACCGGTCCTAGATTGAACATCGGGTGGCCAAAGGCAAGGATGCGTTTCCCGTCGTTGTAGGTGACTGTTCCAGCCCCGGTCATGGTAACGTCTCCCGAAACCAGCACGGCCGCGACACTTTCGCCCGGCTGTAAAGCAGCTGACCAGTTTTTCACCGGCTTAGTACTGGTGAGAGCGCCACCCACTCCACCCTGCGCTACCGGCATTCCCATAGCTTCAAAGGTAGGCGCAAAGGCACGGACTGCTTCTTCCGTGAAACCAGACATGGTGATGGGCGTGGCAATGGGCGTCATCATCGCGGGATGGTCCACGCTCGTGTGACTTGCGCCCGCGCTGCTCCCGATCGCATCTGTCGCGGTGTTGTCGGGCGTGCGGCGGTCAGCCGGCCGTGTCTTATCGAACTCGCTCACCTCGAGCATTAAGCGGATAGGCGTAATGCCGCAGATGGCATCGGGGGAGAAGGCGCTTAAGCGCAGCGAAATGGCCCCTACCAGCTTCCCGTCAATATAAACGGGGCTTCCACTCATGCCGCCCGCAACGTTTGTGTGCTCAGCTTTTCCGGTAAGGCGAGCAACGATAATATCCTGACGCGGGCCCCACATGTTCCGCGATATGCCGATGATCTCCACAGGTACGGGCTCAGGTTTGCTGCCTTGAAAAACCGTCCAGGCGATGCCCTTCATTCCGGGCTTGAGAGAATCTTCAGGAAACAGCTCTACCGGTCCTGCTTTGGGAGCTAACAGCTCATCGGGGAAGGCGGCAGATGCGCAAAACAGCAAAAACAAGGCACTAACAGCACGGGCGAGCGTAGGAGATGGCATTGAGTACGAGGACATTTTGTATTATCCCAGTTTCAGATGAAGTTTCCGTAGTGTTAATGTCTGCTCATAAAAGGACAGAACTAATGCGCGTTGCATCCATTGGATAGGATCATAAGATTGTAAAGGTAAAGGCTCAAGTGAAATGGCTTTGGGCGGAGGGGAATCCACGAAGATGCGAAAAGTATTAGTCGGGGTGAATTCGGTTTGTCTGCTTGCGCTACTCGGCGCGGGCTCGGCGCATGCCGCCGCCGGAAATGTAGCAAAAGGGAAAGAGGCGTTTGAGCAGTGCGCCGTTTGCCATAACGTAGACTCGCCGGAGCAGAAGATGGGTCCTTCTCTCCAGGGCTTATTCAAGAAAAAGACGTTGAAGTCCGGCAAGCCCGTTACTGATGCTACCGTCACCAACCAAATCAACAATGGCGGTAACGGAATGCCGGCTTATCAGGATATGCTGTCCCCTGAAGAGAAGACCAATCTGTTGGCTTACCTCCATACTTTGTAAGCGATTTTGCGCCCTTGTGCCGCCAGCAGCGTCGGGTTTCCGCCGGCGTCGTCAGATTTATTGTTTGCTAACCTGTAAGGGTCCGCAAGCAACAGCCAAGCGTCCTCATCGTCTAGCCCGGCCTAGGACACCGCCCTTTCACGGCGATAACAGGGGTTCGAATCCCCTTGGGGACGCCAAC
>CAXTYH010000048.1:0-23488 GCA_964248405.1 uncultured Bryobacteraceae bacterium | reverse complement strand
AAGAATGGAGCGGGAGACGGGATTCGAACCCGCGACATCAACCTTGGCAAGGTTGCACTCTACCAGCTGAGTTACTCCCGCTTAGGAGCCACAGATGACATTCTCTTATGAACATGTCGCCCAAGTCAATTCATCTGATTGCAACCGCTCGATTTAACGGGTTCCAGGACTCCTGAAAGCCTCTAGATACGAGAAAAATTGTGCTGAAAGGTCTCCCGTAAGCTGCTGATTACAAACAGCTTAATTTAGGGTAGGATTTATCCGATATATCCGTTTTCCTATGATAGACTGAGGTTTCCGAAGACACGGAGCCGGTTCCCTACTTGCCGTTTGCCGCTTTCTGAACTGAGCGCAAGCCAACTTTTCCATCGCAGGCAGAGACTTTTCCACAAACGTGGAAATCATGTGGGAAAGTTCTGCCGTCGATTTGGAAGGAGTGTAGTGGTTGGGTGACGCTTGGGAACAAATTAAGGGCTGGCTGGCGATCAAATTAGGCGGCAGCGCTTATCGAAACTGGATCTCACGGACAACCTTAGGATCATTGCGCGACGGGGAACTCACTGTTCGCGTACCAGACGGCACTACTGAAACCTGGATCCGCCAGGAATACTCCTCGCAAATCCGCAACGCGATCGATGAGCTAAAGCTTCCTATCCGTCGTGTCTCTTACCAGATTGATGAAGGCTCTGTCGCGGCAGCAATGTCGGCCGGATCATCGGCTTCCAGCACTCCGTTCCATATGGGTGGTACCGGCGGCAGCCAGGTGTCCGAGCCTTCCTTCGAGAAAACGGCCAGCTGGTTGAATCCGCGGCTCACTTTCGACACATATGTTGTCGGCTCCTCAAATCAACTGGCGCATGCTGCAGCGCAGGCGGTGGCCAAGATGCCCTCCCGCAGCTACAATCCGCTGTTCATCTATGGCGGAGTTGGTATTGGGAAAACGCACTTGATGCATGCCATTGGCCGCAGCCTGCTGGACAACTTCGCCGGACTGAACGTGGTCTACACTTCCAGCGAACGGTTCATGAACGAGATGATCACGTCCATCAAGCTGGACCGCATGTCGCTCTTTCATCGACATTACCGGACTGCGGACGTACTGCTGATTGACGACATTCACATCATCGCCGGCAAGGAGCGGACCCAGGAAGAGTTTTTCCACACCTTCAACGAGCTCTACGATCATCAAAAGCAGCTGGTGCTTTCCAGCGATTCGGCGCCGAACCAACTGCCTGGCCTGGTAGAGCGGCTGCGTTCCAGGTTCGAGTGGGGCTTGCTGGTCGATGTCCAGGCGCCGGATCTGGAGACAAAGATGGCGATTCTGGACAAGCGCGCCGAATCGGAGGGAGTGACCCTTCCGCAGGATGTCCGAATCTTTATCGCCACTAAGACCAAGAGCAACGTGCGGGAGCTAGAAGGGGCGCTGACGCGATTAATCGCTGTTTCCTCAGTAACTGGCCAGCCCATCACCATGGCCATGGCTCACCAGACGCTGAAGCACCTCAGTGCTGGGCCCGAGAAGAAAATTTCGGTGGAGTCCATCATTCGGACGGTGGCCGAACGCTTCAATCTGCAACCGGCTCAATTGAAGATCAAGAGCAATACGCGGCAGATCGCGTACCCGCGACAGATAGCCATGTATATCGTGAAAGACCTGACGCACGCGTCGCTGCCGGAGATCGGTCGATATTTCGGTGGAAAACACCACACAACGGTCTTGCATTCCATCCAGAAGATCGAGGAGTTACGGCAGCATGACGAGAGTTTGAACAACCTTATCCAATCAGTAAGTGATTCATTGCATTAGAGTCATGAGAATTTTGCACAGAGGCGCATGGGAATGGTCGGCAGGAGCTGTGAACAAACCGGAGAGGGATCGTATTTTCCGCTAACAAAGCACTCTTTTGCACAGGCGATAAAACATGCAAGCCTATTTTTTTGCTATACTTACAGAGAAATCAACATTTCCACAAGCCTTACTAATGCGGTTCTCTCTAATAGCTATATAAGACCTGTCTCGGAGTAGTAAGTGGGAGGGAGCTAAAGGAGCTCTCGATATATCTTTTATGGAATTCGCAGTAAGTAAGTCCGATCTGGTGAGGGAGCTTGGCCTCACACAGGGAGTGGTGGAGAGGAAGACCACGATTCCGATTTTGTCCAACATCCTGGTGGAGACCGATGGCGACAAGATCTGGTTGACTGCAACAGACCTCGAGTTGGGAATCAAATGCGCCTGCCCTGCCCGGATCAAGAAGGAGGGTGCTGGGACGATTCCTGCGCGCCGCCTTCTGGATTACGTGCGGTTGCTGCCGGATGCCGAGGTAAACGTCAAGGTTGGCGAGAATCAGTGGGCGAACTTCGTGTGCGGACGGTCTCGGACGCGCATTGCCGGCATGTCCCGTGAGAGTTTTCCGGAGCTGCCGCAGATGCCTGAGACGCTGGCCGAAATCCCGCTCAGCCTGCTCTCCCAAATGATTTCCCATACTATCTTTGCCATCTCGGCGGAGGAGTCGCGATTCACTTTAAATGGTGCGCTGCTGATTCTTAACCCGACTGGTCTGGTCATGGTTGCCACCGATGGGCATCGGCTTGCGCTTGTGGAGAAGCGAGTAGAGCTGCCCGGCCTCACCGCATCCTTTCGAGCGCTGCTGCCGAAGAAGGCGATGAGTGAGATTCAAAAGTTATCGAGTGATGATCCCACGCGCAAAGCTGAGTTTGCCGGCAACGATAATCACCTGTTTTTTAAGATCGATGGAAGGCTGCTGTTAAGCCGCAAGTTGACCGGCAACTTCCCTGATTATGAACGAGTACTTCCTAAAGAACATCCGCATGCTCTGGTGCTGCAGAAGGATGAGCTGAAGTCAGCCATCGAGCGTGTTGCACAGTTCGCTGATGAGCGTTCGAAGGCTATCAAGCTGCAGGTTCTGAATGGTGAGCTAAAGGTTCACTCCTCCATCTCGGAAACAGGTGAGAGTGAAGAAACTATTCCGATTGAATACACCGGGCCGGATGTCGAGATCGGTTTTAACGCACAGTATCTGATCGACTTCATGCGATCGGTGGATCAGAGCGAAATAGCGTTTCATTTCAAAGATGCAAACAGTGCCGGCGAGTTCCGCCCGCACGGTGGTGCGCCTGAGACGGTGTACCGGTATGTGGTTATGCCCATGCGCATCTGACGCGGGCAGACACAACAACGATTTAGAAGGCGAGTAACCGGAGGAGTTGTTAAGCCTCAGGAGCGCTACGCCTGGAAGGTGGGGCTACCATGCCTGAATTTGATAATTACGATTCCACGAACATTAAAGTCCTGGAAGGTCTGGAAGCGGTGCGGTTACGCCCTGCCATGTATATCGGATCGACCGGGGAGATGGGGCTGCATCATCTGGTCTACGAAGTTGTCGATAACTCCGTTGACGAAGCGTTAGCAGGCTATTGCAGTGAGATCTCCGTAACCATACACATCGATAACTCGATCACCATTGTCGACAACGGCCGCGGTATTCCGGTCGATATTCACGAGGCAGAGGGCGTGTCAGCAGCCCAGGTTGTGCTGACTAAATTGCATGCCGGCGGTAAGTTCGATTCCAACACTTACAAAGTCTCCGGAGGCTTGCATGGCGTGGGCGTTAGTTGTGTCAATGCGTTATCGGAAACTCTGCACCTGGAAGTGTGGAAGAAGGGCGGCGCCTGGGAGCAGGACTACGAGAAAGGCGTTCCCAAAGCGCCCCTGGCTAGAACAGGCAAGGCTTCCAAAACAGGAACCAAGATCACCTTCAAAGCCGACCGAACCATCATGGATGCGAGCGAATATAACTTCGATACGCTGGCTAATCGGCTACGTCAGCTGGCGTTTCTCAATCGCGGTTTGAAGATTATTCTCTGCGATGAGCGCGGCGAAGATATCCGCACCGAAGAATTTTTTTTCAGCGGTGGAATCTCG
Source organism: uncultured Bryobacteraceae bacterium (assembly GCA_964248405.1). Classification (GTDB taxonomy): domain Bacteria; phylum Acidobacteriota; class Terriglobia; order Bryobacterales; family Bryobacteraceae; genus Bog-105. The sequence goes on along the minus strand of CAXTYH010000048.1, from coordinate 19,545 downwards.
GAGTTCATCAAGCATCTGAACCGCGGTAAAGCGGTTCTACATGAGCATCCCATTCACCTTGAGGGTCAGCGCGAGTTGCCGAATGGCGGCGCTATCACCATCGAAGTAGCTCTGCAGTACAATGACACCTACTCGGAGATGGTGTTCAGCTTTGCCAATAACATCAACACGGTCGATGGTGGAACGCATCTGAGTGGCTTCCGAAGTGCGCTGACCCGGACCATCAATGCAGCCGGGACGCAGATTGGTTTGATCAAAGATCAGAAATTGAATCTGAGCGGTGATGATGTCCGCGAGGGGCTGACGGCCGTGGTTAGTGTGAAGCTGCCTCAGCCCCAGTTCGAAGGCCAGACTAAGGGCAAGCTGAATTCCGATATCCAGGGTTTCGTCGTGCAGTTAGTCAACGAGAAGCTGGGCGAGTTCTTTGAGAAGAATCCAGCTGTCGCTAAGAAGGTGATCGGCAAGGCCATCGAGGCGGCGCAAGCTCGCGAGGCTGCTCGTAAAGCGCGGGATCTGACGCGTCGTAAAGGCGCGCTTGATTCCGGTGGACTGCCCGGTAAGCTGGCTGATTGCCAAGAGAAAGATCCGGATCGCTGCGAGCTGTTTTTGGTCGAGGGTGAATCGGCCGGCGGCACCGCTAAGTCCGGCCGCGACCGACGCTATCAAGCTATTCTACCGCTGAAGGGCAAGATACTGAATGTCGAGAAAGCCCGTTACGACAAGATGCTGGGCCACGATGAGATTCGTGCCATGATCACGGCCATTGGAACCGGCATCGGGAAGGGCGAAGACTTCGACCTGGCCAAGTTGCGCTACGGCAAGATCATCATCATGACGGACGCTGATGTGGACGGCTCGCATATCCGCACACTTCTGTTGACGTTCTTCTTCCGCCACATGCAGCAGCTGATTACGCGCGGCAAAGTTTATGTTGCTCAGCCCCCGCTCTACCGCATCAAGAAGGGCAAGAGCGAAAAGTACATCAAGGACGACAAAGAGTTTACCCGCGAAATTCTCAGGCGTGCGACCGAGAATCTGATTGTCGAACTCGGCAACCACGGTAAGGAAGTCGAGGATGGTGTCGCAACGACTGTGGATGGTGCTGATTTACGCGCATTTTTGATGTCGCTCGATGACTTGGCCCAAATTGCCAAGCGTCTCGAGCGCCGTGTTCGTGACCCGCGGGTTGTGGATGTGTTGTCCGATAATTCGCTGCCCGTTGATGCCAAGACAGACTTGCAGAATGAAGACAACGTCAAGCTTCTGGCCGAGCGCCTGGGTGCCGTTAAGCTCGAGGTGGTGGTGGAACGCGAGGAAGAGCATTCGGCTTGGATGGTTGGCTATAAAGATCCGACCAACGCGACCCGCTACATCAACACCGAGTTCCTGAGCATGCCCGAGTTCCGCAAACTGCGATCACTAGTGAAGCAGGTGGCGAAGTACAACGTTCCGCCGTTCACGCTGGTGAAGGATTCGCGTCGCGATGTGATTGCGAATTGGCGCGACTTACTCAATACTGTTAAGTCGGACGGCACGCGCGAGGTAAACGTGCAGCGCTACAAAGGGCTGGGCGAGATGAATGCCGAGCAACTCTGGTCTACCACGATGAATGCCGATACGCGCACCATGCTGCAGGTAGATTTAAAAGACTTCGCCGAATCGGAGCCTATTTTTTCCACGCTGATGGGTGAGGATGTCGAGAGCCGGCGTAAGTTCATCGAAGACAATGCGCTGGATGTACGCAATCTGGACGTGTAAGGAAAGAGTATTCCGGAGCACCTACAGCAATGTTGGGAGTTGTGATCGCATTGGACCCAAAGCGATTCGGTATTGGCGTCCATTGCGCTGTCGCCAATTCATTTTTAGAGATCAGTGGCAGTTAGTAACACTTGCCACTTTTCGAAAACCGGGCTACCGTGATGATGACGCGATCTCCTGGCATGACAATCCCCCGAAGAACTTCCTCAAAGTTTTCTTCGACTACCGATTTGCTGTTATTCAGTGGCCAGTTCTTACCAGATTTTACTTCCCCATTAGGGTTCACGACGGTCGCAGATAGAATCACCTGATCAAAGGGATTTATCCCCGACTGCGGGGATTATAGGTTCGCTCTATTGAGCGTCAATTAGATGTTCAAGCCGGAAAAGTGATCGGATGTCACACTTGGACGTGGCTAGCAGTGTGACGGTTTGGGTGAATCGCAAAGCAGCTGACCGTGTCGAATCGGGTCACCCCTGGATATTTGCCGGCGATGTACTCGACCGCGGAGAAGCCACGCCTGGCTCGGCGGTTCGGGTGCTGGATCATCGCAGTAAGATGCTCGGGACGGCTCACTACAGTTCGACATCGCAGATCACTTTGCGTCTGTTGAGTCGCCACGCCGAAGCGGTCGATGCAGCGTTTCTCAAGAGCCGTATAACGGCTGCAGCAGAGCTGAGGCGCAAAGTCGTTTCCGATACTGATTCATACCGCCTCGTGCATGCCGAAGGCGACCTGCTGCCCGGCTTGATCGTTGATCGCTATGCTGACTGGTTCTCTATCCAACTGCTCGACCAAGGCATGGACGGTCTCGCTGATGAGATTGCGGAAGTGCTCGAACAGCTATATCAGCCCAAGGGAATCGTCGCGCGCAACGATGCGCCCATGCGGGCCAAGGAAGACCTGCCGCTTGCCATTAAGATACTGGCAGGCGAGATTCCTCCAACAGTGCCCATCCACATGAATGGACTGCAACTGCAGGCTGATCTAATCGGCGGCCAAAAGACCGGCGTCTATCTTGATCAGCGGGAGAACTACCTGGCTGCTCGACGCTGGGGTCGAGGTCGCGCCCTCGATTGCTTCACCGGATCAGGCGGCTTTGCTTTGCACTTAGCCTCGGTCTGCGAGTCGGTAGAGGCGGTCGACGGTTCAGCTGCAGCCATCGCCGGAGCCAAAGCGAACGCATCGCTCAATGGACTGGCAAACATTGAGTTCCGCGAGAGCAATGTAATGGAGTACCTCCCGAACCTGGTGGCAAGCCGGCGCACCTTTGACCTGGTAGTTGTAGATCCGCCTGCCTTCACCAAATCGCGTTCCGCAGTGGAGGGAGCGGCCCGCGGCTACAAGGAGCTCAATCTGCGAGCACTGCGGTTGCTCGGCAAAGGAGGCGTCTTACTGACTTGCTCCTGTTCACACCATATGAGTGAAGCGCACCTGCTGGAGATAGTTGCCGCCGCAGCGCTCGATTCCGGCAAGCAACTCCGCGTGCTGGAGCGCCGAACACAAGCGCAGGATCACCCGATCCTGCTGACGGTGCCGGAGACACACTATCTGAAGTGTCTTGTGTTGCAGGTTCTTTAAAGGATCACGCGAGCATCGCCTTCGCGCCGCGTTACATGCTGACGGTCCAGGTATTCAAGCAGGGGAATGGCATACTTGCGCGACACGTGCGTCCACTCTTTAAATTCGGGTACCGAAAATTTGCGGCCTTTGTGGGGAGCAAGTGACTTTCGAATATGATTCAAAACGTCAGGGTGAAAAATGATAGTGTCTGAGATGCGAACGAGCCGCTGTGCCTTGATCAGCGTTTCAAGTAAGGCCCGGCCCTTGGTGGCGTCCGTACCGGCCTGTTGTAGAACTTCGGCAGAAGCGGGCGGCTGAAAACCGGCCTCCCGAAAGGCGTACTCGATCTGCGATAACATCTCGCTTTGTTCCGGGTTTCGTTGCGGTTTGTGGCTGACTAACGAAACTAGATCGCCGGCGACGCGGATCTCTGCCATGCCGGAAAACACGGCTGCGGCCACAGCAGGCTCCAGAGTAAGTCGCGCTTGCGCTATCGGCGCGCCGGGCGACTGCGGATGCTGACTGTGGTATGTCTTCAGCCAGACGAGCAGGCGACTCCGTACTGCCTGCAGCCAGCAGGTAGTAAAAACTCGATTCGCCGCCTCCACAAACAGCAAATTGCCGTTAGCTTTGACCATGTCGGCCAACGTCGCCAAGGGCAGCCCGGTGCGGCGCACCAGATCAGCAATCTGAATACCGTTCGGGCTCTCACCCACTAGCAATTCAATGCTCTGCGAGGCATCATGCGATGCGAGAAGCGACAGTCGTGCAATCGTGCGAACCCGGTTCAATCGCCTGGGCGGAAATGTTTCGATCACCACGCCCCCGGCGACGGTCGCAGCGGGAGAAGGACGGCGCAAGATAAAGCGATCGCCGGGTAACAGCAGCCGCAGGTCTGCTAACCAGATCCGGGCATAAGAGCGACGTGGTGTGCCGTCTCCTGCTGGACCGAACACCTTCAGATAAGCCTCGACTTCTGCTGTGCCCGAGTGCAGCAGAAACTGCTCGCGCTTCTCGGGAACGCCAGCGTCGCTCAACCACTCCACCGTACAATCCAGGAGGGTCGAGGGCTGCAGTTCGTTCTGATGAGTAATCACGAGCCCGCGTTCCATCTCCAGATGGTCAACGCCTGTGACATTAACAGCAGTTCGTTCGCCCGGCTGAGCATGGTTGACCGACTTGCCATGCACCTGTAGGCCACGAATCCGACCACTCTTGTTTCCCGGGTGAATCTCTATCGCGTCTCCAACCCGTAGCGCTCCGCCCGTCAATGTTCCTGTGACGACGGTCCCAAATCCCTTGGCTGCAAACGCCCGGTCAATGGGTAGCCGCGCGAGCCCACCAGCAGCATGTGACTTTGTATCGCGGGCCAGTTGAGCAAGCGCAGTAAGTAGAGCAGGCAGCCCTTGCTGAGTCCGCGCACTAACGGGCAGAACCGGGCTTCCTTCCAAAAAAGACCCGGCTATCAGGGCTGCGGCAGCTTCCCTTGCCAGTTGCAATTGATCGGAGCTGGCCGCGTCAATCTTGGTCAGAACCACCAACCCTCGACGCATACCAAGTAGACGACAGATCTCAAAGTGTTCTCTCGTCTGCGGCTTCACTCCTTCGTCGGCCGCAACAATCAGCATCACAGCGTCGATACCGCCTGCACCCGCAAGCATATTCTTGACAAAGCGTTCATGACCGGGAACATCAATGAAGCTGATACTAACGCCATCCGGAAGATCAAGGTGAGCGAAACCAAGATCAATGGAGATGCCGCGGCGCTTCTCTTCAGCCAGCCGATCGGTATCGGTCCCGGTTAGTGCATGTATGAGCGTCGTCTTGCCGTGGTCAATGTGACCGGCTGTGCCAACAACCAAATTGCAGTTGATAGCTGAAGCTCCGGAGCTCATTTTGCTTCTGCGAAAGAGCTTCCTCTCCCGAACTTGTGGCCCCTGCTCGCAACTATCGTCCCAGGAGGCTGCTTCGTTATGACGAAGGTAGTGATAGAAGAAGGTTCAATCAGGGCGCCAAAGCGATTGCCCGTCAACGGAAAGACTTGCAGCTGTACCAAATTTTCTGTTGCGGACGTACGGTAAGGAGTAACTTGCCATGAACCGGCAGGTAACTTATCCACTTGGTAAGTAATATTCTGATCCCGCAAATCCTGCGACAGCGTGACCAACACAAGAGTAGCCCTGCCATCGTATGCGGCTACTGAGTTCTTTTCGTCTATTGCAACAAACTGATAACCAGGTCGGATGAACTTAGTGAACTGCGCCAAGGAGTAATACTTGCGATTAACTGTGTAGCCGAAATTCGCAGTGCCGTCCAGGGCGTTCGCAAACAAACCCCAGCCAGGGCCATTGTCCACCGCCTGCCAGTAGATCCAGGCATTGGCTTTCATCTCACGCAGGTCGGCGATGATGCCGCGAGCCATCTTCAGCCCTGTTCCATCGCCATCGCCCACCTCAGACATCCAAAGACGCTTGCCGGCCGCCGCCGCCGCAGCTTGTAACGCGACCCGCTGCGTTCCCTGATAAGTATGAGTGTTCACCTGAGAAAGATAAGATCGCGCTGTGCTGTCGTAAGTTGCGAAGCTGGAAACACTGGTGTCAATGTTAGTCTCTTCCGGGCCGCTAACACCCGTGTAAGTCATGCCCTTCCTGGCTAAGGAGGCGCCGACCTGCTTGATCATCTCGTTCTGGCGAACAGGCGAGAAACCGCACCCTTCCTGTCGATTGCCAAAGTGCCAGTAACCGGAGGCTGGTTCATTCAAGGGAGTTACGGTGCGAAAGGTTATGCCCCACGCATCGTGGAAATGCTGAACGGCGGTAGTTAGATAATCGGCAAAAGCGGAGTAAGACTCCGGACGGAGATTGTCGGACGCCTTTGTGCCGCCACTTACACTACCGCTGACCGTCATCCAATAAGGCGGTGAGTTAGAGAAGGCTTCTTCAATAGTGACGCCCTTCTTCATCGCTTCCGTCAGAACATATCGCTGATTGGCATCCTGCGTCCAGTCATACTGCCCGGAAGTTACGGCGAAACCTGGCACACGCGCGCGAAACTCCAGAAACGTACGGTTTGGCGGCAAGTACGCTGGGTTCTCGCCTCCACCAATGTTGTAGCGAACAATGTTAAGCCCAAGCCCATCAACTGGATCAAAAAACTTATTTATATAGTCGGAGCGTATTGGTTCGGGATAGCCGCCCACCACGTTGGCCCACCAGGCCAGTGAGGTTCCCCAGCCTTCAAACGTCTGGTAGCGGGTATTTACGTCAACGATGGCCGTCGTCTGTGTGTGAGCAAGTTGCGGAAGCGCGAGACAAACAGCGGTGGTCACTGCAAGCAGGCGTGGAAAGTACCTGGCCATTTGGCAGGCTGGCGCTGAAGAATGTCCCCTAGTTGCCAGAGTCTGAGCCGACCTTAAGCACCGCCAGGAAGGCTTCCTGCGGGATCTCGACACGGCCCACACGCTTCATCCGGCGCTTGCCTTCTTTCTGCTTTTCCAGAAGCTTGCGCTTACGCGAGATATCTCCGCCATAGCACTTCGCCAACACGTTCTTGCGAATGGCCGAAATGGTTTCGCGCGCGATGATTTTGTTTCCAATCGCCGCTTGCAGAGCGACCTCAAACATCTGACGCGGAATCAACTTACGCAGCCGCTCAATTAAGGCCTTACCACGCTCAAAAGCAAAATCTCGATGAACAATCAGCGAGAGCGCATCCACCGGTTCGCCTGCCACCAGCACATCGAGCTTCTGCATCGGCGACACACGATGACCGGACAGTTGATAGTCAAGAGATGCATAACCGCGCGAGGCTGACTTCAGCCGATCATAGAAATCCAGAACGATTTCGTTGAGCGGCATCTCATACAGCAGCATGACGCGATTGCCCACCAGGTATTCAAACTTCTTCTGGGTGCCGCGTTTTTCTTCCAGCAGCTTCAGGATCTCGCCTATGTACTCTTCTTGCGTGATGACCGTGGCGTCGATAATTGGCTCCTCAATTTGTTGAATGAAGGAGGGGTCAGGGAACTTCTGCGGATTATCGACTTCGATGATTTCGCCGGCCGTCGTCGTCACGCGAAAACGCACGCTGGGAGCGGTGGTGATCAGGTCAATTTGAAACTCGCGCTCAAGCCGTTCTTGAATAATTTCCAGGTGCAGCAATCCAAGGAAGCCACAACGAAAACCAAAGCCGAGAGCCACAGAGTTCTCGGGCTCGAAGTTGAAAGCGCTATCGTTCAAGCGAAGCTTTTCCAAAGCGTCGCGCAGCAGGCCGTGCTCGTGAGACTCAACGGGATAGAGACCGGCAAAGACGAGCGGCTTGATCTCCTGAAAGCCAGGCAGCGGCTCAATCGCAGGATGCTCAAGCTCGGTAATCGTATCGCCAATCTTGGCGTCGGAAACGGTCTTGATGTTAGCGAAAATGAAGCCTGCTTCGCCGGCACTGAGCTGGTCGCAAGGAATTGGCTTAGGCGATTGAAAGCCCAGGCCTTCCACCTCATGAACACTGCCGTTGGCAAAGAGCCGTATCTTCTGACCTTTGCGAATAGTGCCGTCCACGATGCGGGTAAGAATAATAACCCCGCGGTAGGGGTCGAACCATGAGTCGAAGATAAGAGCGCGCAGCGGGGCATTCGGGTCACCGGTCGGCGCAGGCACTCGATGAACCACCGCTTCCAGAACTTCCTGAATGCCGATACCATTCTTGGCGCTGGCCAGCACCGCATCTGTCGCATCGATGCCGACCAGTTGCTCTATCTGTTCGCGAATGCGTTCCGGCTCCGCCGAAGGCAAGTCGATTTTGTTGATGACCGGAATAATTTCGAGATTGTGATTAACCGCGAGGTAGGTATTGGCCAGCGTCTGCGCTTCCACGCCTTGCGATGCATCCACCACGAGCAGCGTTCCTTCGCAAGCTTGCAGGCTGCGCGAGACCTCGTACGTGAAGTCAACATGGCCGGGAGTATCAATCAGGTTTAGTTGATACAGTTGGCCATCCAGGGCCTTGTATTCCAGCCGAACAGCATGAGCCTTGATGGTGATTCCGCGTTCGCGTTCCAGGTCCATGCTATCCAGAACCTGATCCATCATTTCGCGCTGGGAAAGGGCGCCGGTAAACTCAAGCAAGCGGTCGGCGAGCGTGGATTTCCCGTGGTCAATGTGCGCAATAATGCTGAAATTGCGAATGAAACGGGGCTCCATGTGTGTGAGGTAAACTGAGGGGTAAACCGAATTATCCCATAGCGGGCGCATCTCCGCGCTTGCTGACTTAATGCCTTACAGAACTTTTCAAGGAACCATGGATGCGCGAGACCTGCGCATCGGCATTGTAGTAAGCCGTTTCAACGAGTTTATTACCGAGCAGTTGGCGCTTGGTGCGCTACAGACTCTTGAGAAGCATGGCTGCCCACAGAGCAACATCAGCCTTGTGAAAGTTCCAGGTGCTTGGGAACTGGCCATAGCAGCAAGAACCTTAGCTTCGAAGTGCGACGCCGTGGTTGCCTTAGGCGCTGTTGTGCGCGGCGATACTCCACATTTCGAGTTTGTGTGCGCGGGGGCAAATGACGGGCTGAATCGAGTCAGTTTAGACACGGGCGTTCCCATTGCCTTCGGCCTTCTCACGACCAACGACATGCAGCAGGCAATGGACCGGGCAGGCGGGAAGAGCGGCAACAAAGGCGCGGAAGCAGCAGAAGTCGCCATTGAGCTTGCAAACTTGCTTCGCCAGCTGCGCGAAGACTTATAAGCATGGCAGCTCGACACCGCTCCAGAAAACGTGCCTTGCAAGTGTTGTTTGAGTGGGACATGCGGCGGGAGCCCATCGACCGCGCCATTTCGCACTACTACGAAACGCTGCACACCGAAGAGGAAGGCGAGACTGAGAGTGAGAAGCGCCTGAAGCCCGATGTGTTCATGGAGCAATTAGTCCGCGGCACGGTGAATAATTCCGAGAAGATCGACAGGCAGATTCAGGAGAAGGCAGAGAACTGGCGCCTTTCCCGCATGGCTGTGGTCGATAGGAACATTCTGCGCCTTGCCATTTATGAGCTGAGCTTGAACTCGATTCCTGCGCCCATTGTGATCGATGAAGCGATGGAGCTAGCCCGTCAGTTTTCTAACGATGAGGCTGTGTCGTTTATTAATGGGATGCTGGACGCTGTCCGCCGGCAGGCACTGAGCGCCGGGGCCGAAGCTTAGCTTTGCTTTTTGTTTATCTGCTTCATTTAGCGGCGGTAACTGTTCAGAGCTAGGCACTTGTTGAGCTGGACGACGCCAATGGTGCGCCGAAACTCTCTAAGATTTTGTGAGTCCAAGCAAACGTTAAAATGAAAGACACTTGATCTACGATCGGCAGAAAGCTCTAGCTCTCCTTCGCGTTGGTTCAAAGTTGAGTGGTGCCCAATTTCGTGACGGGCAAGAAGAAGCAATTGTCGACTTGCTTGATGGGCCTGGACGCATACTTGTTGTACAGAGAACAGGCTGGGGTAAAAGCTTTGTTTACTTCATAGCTGCTAAGCTCCTTCGCGATGAGGGTTACGGCCCAGCCCTGCTGGTATCGCCACTTCTTGCATTGATGAGGAACCAGATCTCTGCGGCACAGTGTATGGGCGTACGTGCCATGACCGTTAACTCTGCCAACCGAGACGACTGGGCAGACGTGGAAGTTGCAATCGTCAAGGATGAGGTCGACGTCCTCATAATCTCGCCGGAGCGTTTCGCCAACGAGGAATTTCAAAATGAGATTTTGTCAAGGATTGCAGATAGAGTATCTCTGCTAGTTGTTGACGAAGCTCACTGCATTTCTGATTGGGGACACGATTTTCGCCCAGACTATCGACGTTTGGAGCGGATTGTCAAGAATCTCCCTAGAAACTTGAGGATTCTGGCTACAACAGCAACTGCAAACAACCGGGTGATCGCAGATCTTTCGGAGGTGCTAGGCCCGGACCTAAAACTCTCGCGCGGAAACCTGGATCGGAACTCGCTGAAGCTTCAGACCATGAGATTGCCAAAGCAGGAGGAGCGCCTAGCGTGGCTTGCACAGAATTTGCGAGACTTATCCGGGCACGGGATTATCTACACTTCAACAGTGCGAGACGCGCACTCCCTAGAGGATTGGTTAAAGCTTAAAGGGTATAACGTTCATGCCTACACTGGCCAGACGGGAGACAGCAGGGAGCAGTTGGAGCAGGCCCTGCTGGGGAACACAGTCAAGGCGCTGGTCGCGACAAGCGCCTTGGGGATGGGCTTCGATAAACCGGACTTAGCGTTCGTAATCCATTACCAGGCCCCATCATCGGTGATTGCGTATTACCAGCAAATTGGACGGGCAGGCCGCGCGCTCCCTTCTGCCTTTTGCGTCTTACTCGGTGGTGAAGAGGACAGAACGATTTCCGAATATTTTATCGATAGCGCCTTTCCTTCTCGTGCGGAGGTTGAGAGCGTTATCACTGCTTTGGAAGAAACATCCGACGGTGCTTCGGTAAAGGAGCTCCTTGAGAGACTGAATATTCGCAAGGGCCGGATTCAAAAGGTTCTTGATTTACTTGCCTTAGAAAACCCGGCACCCGTCGTCAAGCAGGGAGCTAAGTGGCAGTTAACGACTGCCACTTTGAAAGAGACTTTCTGGCTACGAGCCAAGAGGCTCACTGACTTAAGGCGAGCCGAACTCGACCAGATGCAGCAGTACGTCGATCTCGAACACGGTCATATGAATTTCCTCCTTAAAGCTCTCGATAGTGACACTAGCGCAGCTTCCTTCTCCGTTGAGCCTTCTTTCTCTAGTGAGATTGATCCCTCTTTGATTCGCGAGGCCATAGCCTTCCTGAAGCGCTCTAACATCGCTATTGAACCCCGGAAGTCTTGGGCTTCTGGTCGCGAAAGAGAGTTCAGAGGTGGTATTCCGGTCCGCCATCAAGCACAAGCCGGACGTGCACTCTCAATTTGGTCCGACGCAGGTTGGGGTTGGCTGGTACGGCGTGGGAAGTATCAGGACGGATGTTTCGCAGACGAGTTGGTCGAGGGGTGCAAATCTTTGGTTCTTGAGTGGAGTCCGAACCCTTTTCCGACATGGGTGACCTGTATTCCGTCCTTACGTTATCCAGATCTAGTGCCAGACTTTGCCCGGAGATTGGCAGCCGCTCTGACCCTTCCCTTTCGGCAGGTACTCATAAAAACTCAAAGACGACCGGAGCAAAAACGAATGGCGAACTCGGTTCAGCAGGCCAAGAACATCCAAGGGTCTCTGGGGATAGAAGGCCAAATACTTTCCGGCAGCGTTCTCTTGATTGATGACGTCGTCGATTCTCGATGGACGTTTACTTTTGCCGCTTGGCTCCTTCGTAAAAACGGCGCTGGTGAAGTTTGGCCATTGGCCCTGGCAGACTCCGGTCATAGATGATGGTGACTTCTCTTTCTTCCAACACGCAAGCAATTCTGCTGTTAACAGCGCCCCTCATCACTGCGCGAAATGGCAGATGCGAAGAATTGCTTACGGGGACGGAATACAACCGCTTGGCTAAACACCTGCTCGCTTTGCAAAAACAGCCGGCAGATCTGCTTTCGAAAGGCTCGGATGAATTGATTAGGGCTTGTGAGCCAATCTCCGCAAGTGAACGACTTCAGCGCTTGCTTGGCCGAGGGTTTCAACTCAGTCAAGCTGTTGAGAGATGGTTCTCGCGCTCTGTATGGATTGTAAGTCGGGCGGATACCGAATATCCAGCACGCATAAAGTCGCGTCTTAAATCGGCTGCTCCAGGTGTTTTATACGGATGTGGCGATAAACGCATTTTAGAAGAAGGTGGGCTTGCAATTGTGGGGTCTCGAAACGCAAGTGAAGCAATCCTTGACGCGACAAAGGCTATAGCGCAATTGAGCGCTCAAAAGGGCAGAAATATCATTTCCGGTGGTGCAAAAGGCGTAGATCAGGCCGCAATGAGGGGCGCCATCGAACACGGGGGTAGAGTGTGTGGGGTTCTAACGGACAGCTTAGAAAAAACATCGCTCAGCCGGGTCAATCGCGATCTCATTCTTGCTGACCAGTTGACTCTGCTTTCTCCTTATGACCCGAACGCTGGATTCAATATCGGTCACGCGATGCAGCGTAATAAGATGATTTACGCGTTGGCAGACGCCGCCGTGATTATGGAAGCTGACTATAACAAAGGCGGTACCTGGCAGGGAGCTGTAGAGCAGCTCGAAAAATTGCACTTAGTTCCTGTATACGTGCGGGCCTCTTTTGAACCCGGAAAAGGTCTGACGGCCCTACAAGAAATGGGGGCTCTACCATGGCCAGATCCTCTGGATGATCAACGGTTCGATGCCGTTTTCAAAAGAGGAGAGAACACCGACAGGGTCCAAAGGGATAACCAAGAAACAGGTTCGAGAATCTCGCCCGTAGTAAGTTCCGAGTCTGCTACTCGGAAGCTGAAAAACATTGTTGATGAAGTTCCGACGGGTGGGACTCCAAACTGCAACCTTCATACACTTTCCTCGGGCTCTGCTGATCTTTTGTTTAATTCAGTAAGAACTACGGTTCGCCAGATTCTAAGTACTCCCAAAAGAGAGGCTCAGATTGTTGAAGAGCTATCCGTCTTAGAGGCTCAAGCAAGAGTTTGGCTTCGACGACTCGCAGATGAATCCGTTATCAAGAAGGAGCCGAAAACGGGTACATTCATCAGCATTGAGAGGGTGCCCGCGTCCGGACAACCCTGCCAGAGTTCGAGCATCAAGGTGGATCAAGACTCAAGACCCTCGGATTTGCTTCTTGCATCAGCTAAGCAGGTCATCTGTCGAATTTTAACTACGCCGAAGAAACACAACGAAATTGCCAAAGAGCTTGCTCTTTCCAGAGCTCAGACAAGCGACTGGCTGCGGCGGCTTGTAGAAGAAGGGCTACTGGAGAGCAAGAAGAGTTCGCATTTTGTCCTTAGGCAGCGCAGGCTACTCGAGTTTACAACCGAAAGTTAGGCAGGTGTCATTTGCCGATGCAGAAGGTGGAGAGATATTTGGAGCAGACCAATGTGGGATTCGAGGAAACAGCTTCCCACCTTGCGGCAAGCTGGCCTGACGCTTCCAACACCCCGAGTATTACCTGGGGAGCGACGATCATCAAAAGGCGACGCTTGTGCGATACAAGGATTACCTCGAGACGGTTTTCAGGTTGCTAGGCGATAGGCCGGAGAAGGCCATTCTTGAGGCCAAAAATGTACTCGATGTAGAAACCGCTTTGGCGAGGGTTCCATGTCGCGGGTGGATATGCGTGATGCGACCAAGATCTATCACCCGATGACATTGGCAACTCTCCAGGGGATCGCTCCTGGCTTTGACTGGCCAGGTTACTTTGCAGGAGTGGGGGCTCCCTCGTTCACCACGATCAATGTGGAGCAGCCGGCCTACATGAAGACAATGGCAAAGGTGATCTCCACCGAGACACTCCCGGCGCTGAAGAGTTACTTGCGTCTCCACGCGGTCGATCCCGTAGCGCCCTACCTGTCCACCCCATTCGAGGAAGCCTCGTTCAAGTTCTTTAACGCAAACACTGCGGGGGCAGGCGGTCGAGCAGCCCCGCTGGAAACGTTGCACCACGTTGGCCGACAAGGTGCTGAGCGACGCCGTTGGCCAGAAGTGGGTTCGACGGAACTTCCCGCCGGAAAGCAAGGCCGCAGCAGAACAGCTTATTGCGAACGTACGGAGTGCTCTTCGAGAGGAGACCGAGAGCCTTTCATGGATGTCAGCCGAAGCCAAGCAGGAGGTGGTACGCAAGGTGGACACCATGCGTGAAAAGATCGGCTATCCAAGCCACTGGCGTGATGATTCGGCTTTAGAGATGACTCCCGCCAACTTCATTTCTGATCTTCACGATGCGGAACTTTTGAACCGGCAGTATGAGCTCAGCCGGATCGGCAAGCCCGTGGATGAAGCGATTTTTTATTGGACTGCCCCCGAGGCGAATGGCAACTATAACGAGCACCTGAACGACATTGAGTTTCCTGCCGGCATATTGCAACCACCGCGGTACTCGTCGTCGGCCGACAACGCGGTGAACTACGGTGGTTTCGGTACCTTGGTCGGGCACGAGATGATGCACGGACTGGATGATGTAGGTCTCGCTACGATGAACCGGGCAACTTCCGGGAATGGTTCACGCCAAGCGACCGCGCGACCTTCAACAAGATGACTGCGTGCGAGGTGAAGGAGTACAGCAGCTTCGAGGCCGCGCCGGGACTGAAGCTGGACGGAAAGCTCAGCGTTGGTGAAAATACGGCCGACAACGGTGGGATGCGGATCGCTTACAAGGCACTCCAGAAGGCGCTGGCTCAGGAACCGCCCGTCGCGCGAGATCGCAGACTGGACGGGTACACGCCGGACCAGCGATTCTTCATCGGATTTGCCCAGACCTAATGCGAGACGCAAGGCCCTGCACAGGTCCTCATAAGTCGCGCCACATTGTTATGCAGTAATCATTCTGATGGGCGGAGTTGGGCATGGACCGAGCTTCACGACCAGCATTTCGCACCCGGCGATCCCCTGGACTGTCATTTGCCAATACAAAACGTGCTGAATATCCGGCCGAGAATGTCATCGGCGGTCGTCGCGCCTGTCACGGCATCTATCGGGCGCAGCGCTGCATAGAGGTCGATCAGAAGCATCTCGTGCGGTATTTGAAACTCAATTGCTCGCCCGGCATTGGCTAGTGCTTCCAGACTTTCGCGAAGCAGATTAACGTGGCGGATGTTTGTGATGCTTCCATCCTCGGGCGAAGCCAACCCATTCGGAGCGAGTCTCTGCAATATTGCTTTGCGCAGGTCCTCGATACCTTGCCCGGTCTCGGCAGAGACAATCACGTCAGTTGCGGGTTGGCCAAGTTGGCGTGGCAGATCAGCCTTATTGCCTATTAGCAATGGCTTGCGATCAGCCAGCTTTGCCTGTAGCGCAAAGTCATCTTCGGTCGGAGCCGCTGATAGGTCAATCACGAGCAGAGTCAAATCGGCGTCCGCCATTGCTTGGTAGCTCCGCTCTATGCCGAGATTCTCTACTAGATCCTCTCCTTGTCGAATGCCGGCGGTGTCTACCAGGCGCACCGGGATGCCTTCAAGCGAGAAGCTTTCTGCAACGGTATCTCGCGTTGTCCCGGGAATCGCCGTCACGATGGCGCGATTTTGCTCGAGTAGCCGATTGAACAAGCTGCTTTTACCCACGTTGGGCCGACCGGCAATGGCCAGCGTAAAACCTTGAAAGACCAGCGCTCCGCTTTGAAAACTCCCCGCGAGCTCCGAGAGCTGTTTGGTGATTGGCGCAAGCCGATTGGACAGCTCTGACCAGGGGGCCACGCTAATGTCATCCTCGGCAAAATCAATACCAGCTTCCAGCAGTGAAATAAGTTGGAGAAGTTCTTCCTTAACGGGCTGAATGCGCCGAGAGACCGAGCCTTCCATCTGCTGCGCCGCGACCCGGGCCTGGTACAAAGTTATGGAGTCAATCAGATCCCGGACTGCTTCCGCTCGTGGCAGATCGAGCCTGCCATTCAGATACGCCCGGAGAGTAAATTCACCTGGTTCCGCAAGACGCGCGCCTCGCTTCACCGCTCGTTCGAGACAAAACTGGAGAACGACTGGTGCTCCATGGCAACTGATCTCAATCACGTCTTCGGCCGTATACGAACGCGGCGATTCGAAGAACGTAACAACAACATCGTCAATCGTCGAACCGTTCTCATCAGAGAGTTGAGCTAATTGGGAGCGCCAACTCTGCCAACGAACAGGTTGTGAGAAACGTAGGATATCGGCGGCGATGTCACGCGCTGCAGAGCCGGACAGCCGGATTACGCCAAGGCCACCGCGGCCGGGAGGAGTAGAAAGTGCGACCACCGTGTCGCGAGCGTTCATCGACTAGCGGGGTGGACGAGGACGATCAGTTCGCGGACCGCGATTGAAGCCGGGGCGTCCGCCTCCCCCTCGCCGGTCGTCACTTCGGCTAGAGCTGTCGGGTCGAGGTCCACGGGGAGAGACAGGCAATGCGGGGGGCGTGGGCATGTCCGAAGGAACCAGCACAACGGCGCGGGCCGGTCCTAAGCCGACGCTCTCACTACGGAGCTCGGTTTCCTCGCGCAATGCTAGGTGAATTACCCGACGCTCACGACTGGTCATTGGGTTGAAGTGGAACGGCGTGTGAGTGCGCTTCACCTTATCGGCCGCGGCAAGCGCTGACAGCCGAAGCTCCTCCACCCGAAGCAGACGATAGTCGTTGGCGTCGAACGAGATTAGCGCATGATCTTCAGGCGGCATGCGCAGCGCTTCCATAGAAAGATGCTCAAGCGACAGTAGAAGCTCAGCGCGGTTCGCCAACAGCAGGTCAATATCGTCACCGCTGAAGCAAACAGTCACTTCAGGATTTTCTACTTCCGGGTGAGGATTGATAATAGTCTGCAAGCTATACGAAAGTGCAAACCCGGCGTGCTCCAGCAGGGGCGACAAAAAGGCATCAAGTTTAGGCTGCAGCGAGTCAACCGTGTACTTCATCAGCCTACTTCTTCACAACCTTCCGCATTGGTGCTTTGCTGACCGCTAGTGGAGGAGGCACGGGTGACGGCATCATTCGATTGATCAACAATTGTTGCGCGATTCCCACCAGGTTTCCGGTTAACCAATATAGTACAAGCCCAGCCGACGCGTAGTAGAACATGAAGCCGAAGAACAGCGGCATCATCATCATCATGCGCTGCTGATTCGGGTCTACCCCGGCCGCCGGAGTCATGCGCTGCGTTAAAAATTGCGTCGCGATCAAAATGATCGGCAGCAGATGGATGGGCAGGTTTTCCGGTGCAGCTAGGTCGGTAACCCATAGCCAAGGCGCATTTCGCAATTCGATAGCGATGCTTAATACTCGATAAAACGCATAAAAGAAAGGAAGCTGGATTACCATAGGCAGGCAACCGCCGACCGGATTCACTCCTTCTTTTTTGTAGAGGTCCATCACCTCCTGATTTTGTTCGGATTTCTTCGGGTCGCGGATACTGATGTTCTTGTACTTTGCGTTGATGGCCTGGATCTGCGGCTGCAGCTTCTGCATTTTCCGGGCTGACTTCAAGCTGGAGAGCCGGAACGGAAAGAGAGCGAGATTGATGATTAGCGTGACGATGATAATGGCCCAGCCAAAGTTGCCCGTTATATGGTCGTTGACCCAGTTCAACCATAGGAACAGCGGCTTGGCAAGTATGCCGAAAAAGCCCCAGTCAACAATCTGCCCGAGCTTTGGGTTTACCTTGTTGAGAATATCTATGTCTTTGGGGCCCACAAAAAGCGAGAAGCTGTTCTGTAAGCCGGTCGCCAGTCCTGCTCCGACAAATGCTTCCGGCTTATCGACTCCCGGCACTTTCACCTCATCGCTGAAAGTGCGGATTTCAAGAGAGCCCGGGTCGGTTGGCAAGGCAACGGCCGCAAAGAAAGTATCTTCCAGACCCGCAAAGGTGTAATTGCCTGAATCGGTGATCGGTCCGTTCTTGGCGTCTTTGGGAACTTTCATCACCAGCTTGCCGGCGGTTGCATCGTAGCGGACCGTGTGCTCGTTTGAAGATGCGTTGCGAACCTTCTGATCTCCGAATCCACCGCGCCACGTTAAGAAATGCTGCACTGGGTTGCTGTTCAACAGAACCTGCGATTTCACATCAACCAGGTAAGTGTCACTGCCGAAAGCAAACGACTTGCGAATCGTAGTCTGGCCGTCCGAATATTCGTATTCAATACCTAGTCCATTCGCTGTAGGCCGCGCTTGGTACAGCGCTGTATTCGGGTCCGCGGTAATCTTGCCCTCCTTGGCTTGAATGGCAAAAACGGGCGGCACCTCTTTTGCAGCTTCGTTAACCAACTCCAAAGGCCGGCCCGTATTGTCCCGATACTTTTTCAGCACCCAACTCTTCGCTACGCCGCCGCGGTTGGAGAGAACCACGTGATAGACAGCCGTGTCGATATTGAAGGTGGACTCGGCCGACCCCTGGATTTGCCCGCTCAATTTAGTGGCGGCCAAGGGCTGAGTTGCTGCCGAGCTTGCCGGCTGCTGCGTAACGACCGCAGCTTCCTTCTTGTCGACTTTGGTCAGAGGCTTGGGACCGGGTGCCGGCTTAAATAGATATTGCGAGACAATCAGCACCAGCATCATCAGTGCCAGGGCAAGCGGAAGGCGCTTTTCCAGCGAGGGCGGCTTAGTGGGCAGGCCGCCTGGATTAGTAGACATATGAAAACTTCACAACCTGTAGATTTCGGACGTTAACGAACTGGATCGTGTCCGCCTTGGTGAAACGGATGGCAGCGACCCAGTCGAAGCGTGCCCAGCCAAACGCCCTTCCAACAGCCATATTTGCCGATCGCTTCCATCATGTACTCGGAGCAGGTCGGGTAAAAGCGGCACGCCGAAGGCAGGGCGGGAGAGATGAACAGCTTATACCCTTTCAGGATACCGATGAGGAGTTGCGACATTTCGCTAGTACTCGGTTTATCTCCCGACAGAGTTCGACGAAGTCAGCTTCAAGCACCGTGCGTCGAGGGTTGAAAACAACGACCCAGCCTTGGGTGAGGCCTGATTCTTGGGCCCGGACAGACTCGCGCATGCGTCGCTTGATTCGATTACGAGTAACTGCCTTGCCAAGCGCGCGCGGACACGTGAAGCCAAAGCGAGTCGCCAGGCATGTATCGTCAGTCCTTTTACAAAAGGCGACAAAGAAGCGGCTTGTAATGCGGATGCCTGTTTGATAAGTAGACCGGAACTCGGCCGACCGGGTAACGCGGTTTGCTTTGGGGAGAGACAGCGGAGCAAGCTTGCAGTGAAGATTATCGGGACTCGCGCACTGCGCGCTCATCGCTGACGGTTAACTTGTGGCGACCCTTGGCGCGGCGGCGTGCCAGGACAGCTCGACCATCAGCCGTCTTCATGCGCACACGAAACCCATGAGTCTTGGCGCGTTTGCGATTGTTCGGCTGAAAAGTACGTTTTGGCATTCTAATTCCTCAGTGAGACTTGCGGGTACCAGACTAGGCTTGCAGAAAACCTGTCCGCCACTACTGCCCAAACACTCAGTATAGGGGGTGTTGATTACGAGTGTCAAAATGCATGTCATTGTAGTGAGTCATTTCAAGCGTTTGTAGCTTTTGGGAGCTTAGCGTTATGGTCACACCCATCAGTCAAGTCCTAAATTGTCTGTAAATTGAATCTCCTATAAGTTGCTCAATGTTGT
>CAXTYH010000047.1:0-25104 GCA_964248405.1 uncultured Bryobacteraceae bacterium | reverse complement strand
GCGGATACCACTGGCGGAAGGTTCCTTCGAGTTCGTTGTTGAGGACTTTAGTGCGAGTCTGAAGCAGGAGATGAGCGCCGCGCAGTGTCCATTGCATCTGTTGCTTTTTCACAAACCTCCTGCTGACCACCTGGTTGATGGTTGATTCCACAAATGCAGTGCTGATTCTTTCGCCTTGCCGCCAGCGATCGCCGAAGTTGGGAATGAAGGTCTCGTTGTTCCTGATGTAGGTCTCGAAATCGCCCAGTCCATTCGCCACCTTGGCAGCCACGGCTGATCGTTCCCGCAGCCTGTCGAGCTGCAGGAAGAGACTCGTCAGCCGGTCGAGTGCCTCCGAGGTATTGCCGTGCCATAGTCGCCAGTTCCTCGCGCTCGACCGCCAACACCTGCCTTCGGTGTTCGCTTCCATCGGCACTCACGGTCACCACTTCAATCCGCATCTTCATGCGCGAAACCTCCATCCCTGGTGATGCATCAAGAGCTTCAGCCGCTCGTTGGCTTCCTCAAGACTGAACCGCTCCGGCTGCAATGGTCCGGACTGCGTCTCTCGTCCAAGCTCACAAGGCAATCGGTCACCGCCGAGCGCAGCAAGTCCCAGGTTGCGACCGGTGTACTGGGGCTTCCTTCAATCAACATTGCAATGCCAGCATCGACAATCTTTGGAGAGAGCATCGCGGCTCCTTCGCTTTGCCGTTTCAGCATCAAGCGATAGCCCTTCGGACCGCCGCAATGTTTAGGAGGCGTAGCCCCACGACCCGCCAGGCAGACAGGCTTCTTGTCCTCCTCGGTTGCGTCCTCGATGTCGAGGACCTGGACATCCCATTCCCACTTGGACAAGGTGTCCGTGACATACAAAAACTTCTCCTGCCGGTGAAGCTTGAACTCATGGAGGGCCCGGGTTCTGGTCTTTCGGCGAAAGCTGTTGAACTCCTGCCCATGAATGCGGAGGATGTAGCCCATGTCGCCGCTCCATCCCAGCGCGGCGCAGAACACATCGTGGAAGTCGGGGAGGCTCATCCCGTCGTGGACGGAGATGACCCGAATGACCATCGGACTGACCTGACGAAGCGAAGCACGCAGGACAAGGCGCTTGGCAGAAGGCGCTTTGATCATCGAACCTGGCTCTCCAGCGCTCAATCGACGCTCTTCCTCTCTCAATAGGGCACGCTCCAGCGAGAGCTGGATGCCTTGACCTATCAGGCTCTCACTAACGTTGTACTTGCCTTTTGAGAGAAAGCCTATCAGAATGTCAATGAACCATGTGATGGAAGATGATCGTTGGATACGCACGCACCTCTACAGTCGATCAGATCGCCGGCTTCGAGGCGCAGCGGAAGGAACTCGCGGCGGCCGGCTGCGAGAAACTCTTCGAGGAACAGGTTTCCTCGGTGGCCGAACGCAAACAACTTCAAGCCGCCATTGACTATGTCCGCGAAGGCGATGTGTTTGTCGTCACCAAGCTGGACCGGCTTGCCCGCTCCGTCATCAACCTGATGACGACCCTTCTGGCTCTCGAAGAGAAGCGCGTCGGCATCCGCATCCTCAATCTCGGCATGGATACCCAGACGCCGACCGGCAAGTTGATGCTGACCGTGCTCGGAGCCGTTGCTCAGTTTGAAAGAGAGATGATGCTCGAACGGCAGCGAGAGGGCATCGCCAAAGCTAAATCCGACGGCCGCTACAAAGGACGCAAACCGATCGAAGCCCAGCGTCGTCAAAACGTGCTTCGCCTGGCTGCAGAAGGAGCAACACGAGCACGGATTGCAGCAGAACTTAGACTCGGCGAGGCCACCGTGTACCGAATCCTTGCCAGCCAGAAACTCGCAAGCGCCTAGATTAGGCCTGCTTCACCCCCGGCTTTCTGGCGCTCTCCTTAGCTACCAGCCACTCTTCCCGCGCGCCCTATTTGTTTTCCATGACCGAGACCGCGGACAGGTGCGGCCCCGCGCTCGACGTAAATTTTGCCGTGCGGTCTGGCTCTGTCAGTTCGCTTACGGATTGAGTTGCCAGATCCGAGAGAAGGGAGGTGAGACCCACCCCCTGCACCACAACCACATGCGTGTGAAACACCGCCCGTACTTCCGAATCCGTTCCCTCGGCATACAAAAACAAGCTCCACGGCCAAACATAGCTGCGCTGCCGTAAGTGCACCACCAGCGCGGTTGGCCGTCCATTCTCCGCCACCCGCCAGGCGGTTCTAGAATCCGAAGCTGATGCCATGGTCGATCTTCCTTTCCTGTTTCTGTTCCAGCCGTTGCTGAATCGTCGGCGCGATCTCCGGCTCGATTCGCTGGACTGGGTTCCGCTGCTCTTCGGCAGCACGGGAGGCCGACTGCCACAACGCAAAACTCGCCGCTTCCTCCAGACCCGGTCCAAAGCGCAACCCCGGCAACCGCGGTGTTTGCCCTTGCTGGTCGGCCTTCTGGGCCAATTCGGTAGCCGAGGTGCGTTCGCCCGAAATCCCGATCGCTTCCCGCAACTGCTCTTTGTCGCTGGTAATCACCGTCAGACTCTCCCGGCCGCGCGTCACCGCCACATAGAACAGCTCTTGCGACATCCGGTCGCCCGACACAATCACCGCATCCACCGTCTTGCCCTGGCTGCGATGCGCCGTCACCACATAGCCGTGATCAAACGAGCGGTAATTCGCCGGCAACATCCGGCCGTCTTCCAGTTCAATCCGCCCCTGTTCGACGCGCGCCACTGTCACCAGCTCGCCGTTGGTGGCCCGAAACTTCTGGTCCCGGCGATTGGCTTCGAGCAGCAGCTTGTCGCCGGCCGCCACATCAATCTCCCGCCGCTCATGCACCGAAAAGGCCTGCGCCTGGCGGCGCGACAGCGTGATCTTCTGGCCGGAGTCCTTGCGCGCCGTTAGTTTGTCTTGGTCGACGCGCACCACTTCGACCGATTCGTGTTTGCCCACGTCCTTAGTCGCCTTGTGGAAGGCCAGCACCATTCCTGGTTTGTAGTGTTTGGTTTCCTGCTTCTGGGCCTGCGTCCAGTGCAACGGCACGTCCCGGGTGAGGGTGGCGCCCGGCCCCAGCTCCCCGGCTCGCTGGCGCTCGCTCCGGATGGCGACGGTGAGCCGCCGAATTTCTTCATGCGTGGGCGCCACCACCAGCACTTCGCGCGTCTGCCCTTTGGCATTCGGCAGGGCCAGGGCATCCCGGTAGGCTTGGCTGACTTCCTGCGGCCGCAGCTGCCAGTCCACTTCCCGCACCGCTCCCATCTGCTCGAACTGCTGAAACCCGCGTGCCGGGTTTTGCCGCAGCTCTTCGACCGCGTTCCGATATTCGGCTAGCGTCTGCCGCTGCACCTGGCGCAACGAAACGCTTTTCATCCGTGTGCCCTGTTCGAGCACCCGCAAGGCATCGCCGGCTTCGACGCTCTGAATCTGCTGCGTGTCGCCGCTGAATAAGATCCGGGCCCGGCTGCGTTCGGCGAGCTCGAGCAGCTCGGCCATCTGACGGCTCGAGACCATGCCGGCTTCATCCACGATCAGCACTTTTCCGGCGAGCTTTTTCTGTTCCTGAGCATCCTGTAGCAGGCGCTCGATGGTCATGGCCTGCGAGAATCCGACTTTGCCCAGCTCGTCGACTGCCGAACGCGTAGGCGCCACCGCGACCACCTGCCGGCCGGCTTCCCGGAAGCCGCGCTCCAGTTCCTGCAGAGTGGCGGTCTTGCCGGTGCCGGCCGCCCCTCGCAGATTGACGGCCAGGTCGCGCGAATCGAGAATCACTTCGACGGCGTGTTTCTGCTCCGGCCGCAAACGGTCCGACACCACAAACTCCCGGCTGCCACCCAGCCGCGGAAAGCGGCCCAAGCCGTTCTGAATGGTTTGGAGCATGCCGCGTTCCCGCTCGACGCTTTGCTGGGTGGCGACTTCCGTGCCGACTTTCAATAACGTGCCGCGCTGTTCTTCGCGCAGAATCTCCCCTTTCAAATCCGCCAGCTGAATCTGGCCCCGGCCGTGGCGCAAGGCTTCGGTCTTGAGCGCATGCTCCTCAGCCACCGAGACGCGCTCGAAAATATGCTCGCGCGCATAGAGCAGGGAATCGGCGGCTGTTGAGTGTCCCAGTGCTTCGACCGGCCCCCGCTCGCGTGCCTGGGTCTGCAGTTCTGCGAGCTGGGTGCGTTCCTCGGGCGTGAAGCGCGCCCACTGCCGTTCTTTGACTTCGGCGGTCGAGATTTCGAGCAGCTTGTCCTGGCGTGACTCACGGACCAGCACGGCAATTTCCTTGTTGCTGGGCAGCCGTCCCTTTTCGGCAACGAAGGCATCGATGGCCAGATCCCGCTGCTCACTCCGCTGGCTGAACTTTTCCAGCGTCTCGGCGGAAACGCCTTCGATTTCAAAGCCGCGCTCGCGGCCCCGGTCGAAGCGGTCGACCGTCTGGTAGCCCAGCTCGTGGACGGCACGCGCCAGGGCATTGCGGTAGACCTCGCTGAGGTAGCCGCGCTGTTCGTAGATGTCGGTGGCCTGCAGCGTCTTCCAGCGTCCTTCGGTGCCGTCGTACGTCAGGTTGGCTGCCACCAAGTGGGAATGGATCTGCGGATCGAGTTCCCGGCTGGTGTCGTGGTGATAGGCAGCGATGACCAGGTTGCCGGTGACACGGTTGGTATCGGCGCCGTCAATCCGAATGCGCGCCGCGGCCAGGCGTTCCATCTCGGCCGTCATTTCCGTGAGCGCCTGGATATGAGCGTCGCGCAGGCGGGGATCCACCAGCGCCTGGACCGAAATCGACTTGGGAGCTGAGACAGTAAAGTCGTAAAGGTTGCGTGCCGAGCTGAGCCGTTCGCCGTCTTTGTCGAAGCGGTCCACATTGTGCCGCGGTCGCAGGAACTCGCCGGTCTTCGGATCGTTCCCCTGGCGGATGGCGTCGAACTGCTCCATCGTCACTTCGCCTTGGAGCTCGAGCAGTTCCGCTCCATGGCCCATCCAGTAGCCCTGGATGCGTTCGCCCTCGGCATAGTAGTCGTTGGCCGAGAGATGCCGCGAGGCATAGGTTTCCCCACCCGACAACGCGCGAATTGTCAGCAGCGAACACCACCCCGAGAGCAGCAATTCCGAACGTCAAAACCAGCAGCGCAAACGAAAGAGAGTAGGATCAGGAGAGAGCGAAAATCAGCTGTCGCGCGTGCCAGAGCCGGTAAGCTTAAAAATCGCAGAGAGAGCACGGCAGCAATATAGCAGAATGTAGCGGTTCAGAAAAGCGGAAAGAAATCGATTCACGAAAGTAGTAAGTAAGTAGACACTATCCTTAAGCCTTCGGCTTAAGCAAACCACAGCCGCTCGAACAAAGCCGAACACTACCGAATGAAACCGAAATACATTCGTAGAACATTCATAGAACGTTTGGCGTCTATTCGTCGTAAAGAAAATAGGTTGATTTGAGACAAAGCGAATACGGTTGGAAAGGCGCGCGCCATGGATGAAACCATCCGAAAACTTCTGGATACGATTCCGGAACGGCAGCCGCGCTCGAAGCTCGAACCACACATCGATGTGATTCGCGAGCTACGCCGCAAGCGGCGCAGCTACCAGGAAATTTCGGTGTTCTTCAAAGAGCATTTGCACCTTCCGGTGGCGCCCAGTACGCTCTATGAATTTGTGAAATCGCGCGCCCGCCAGACCAAAAAGACCATGGTGGAATTGCCGGACGTGACGGCTTCCCGGCCAGCGGAATTTCAGGCGCAGCCACCCACCGAGACGGCTCCGCTTCCGGCTTCGCAATTGTCCCGGCCCGGCATCACGGAGAGCATTCTCACTATCCCGGAGCCGCCGATCTCACCGCAAAAGCAGCCGAATGAATTCCGATTCGATGCGCGCGAACAAGCGGGCTGGACTCCGAAACCGGAGCAGAAATAACCACCATGGCGACCGCCGCGCAGCCCGTTTCCAGCCCCACCAGCCGCGTGATCTTTACCGAAGGCGGGAAGGGCGGCGTCGGCAAAACCACGTTTATGACCGGCCTGGTCGAGTGGTTTGAGGCGCGTCAGATTCCATATTCGCTGCTGGATCTGGACACCGAAAACGAGGTGCGCGGTAGCCTCGCCCATTACTTCCGGGACAAAGCCAAAAAGGTGAATATTCACACTGCCGACGGTCTAGATGCGATCGTTGGAGCGCGGGATCAAGATACGCCGATTGTGCTGGCCGATCTGGGCGCCGGATCAGGCCATGTGGCGCACCAATGGTTTCAGGCAACCAGCGAGCAGATGCGGGAAAGGCGGGTGGCCTTTACTGCCGTCAGCGTCATTACGCCGGACCCGTCGAGCGTCGAAAGTGTGCTACGCTGGGCGTCCGAATTACAGCGCCGGGTGGACTATCTGATCGTTAAAAACGCGCTGACTTATCCGGCTGACTTTAGTCATTGGGAGCGGAATCCAAAGGCCGAACAATTCCGGCAATTCTTCCGGCCGCAGGAAATCGAAGTCGAACATCGAGTGCCGCAATTTGAAAATCTGATTCGGCACTTTGGCGTAACAGTCGGCCAGGCGGCAGACCGGAAAGTGAAAGTTCCGGAAC
This sequence comes from uncultured Bryobacteraceae bacterium, assembly GCA_964248405.1. GTDB lineage: Bacteria > Acidobacteriota > Terriglobia > Bryobacterales > Bryobacteraceae > Bog-105. The sequence goes on along the minus strand of CAXTYH010000047.1, from coordinate 18,578 downwards.
TGCAGCAGACGAGCGTGGTGCTGCGCGCGCAAGCGTATCGCCCGGCATTTATTCGCGGAATTAGATCGTGTGAAAGGACTGTTGCTGCTATGAGTTCTGCGACTGCCGATGGAATCGCTCCTTCAGAAAAAGATCCGCTGTTGAGCCTGGCAAAACAGTTGCCGGAGGCGCAGGATCGCGAGTGGTACGCCGAGCTGGTGTCCTACATCCGCACCCTGCAGCCGACCGATGAGCTGGTCAAAATCGCGCAGCTCTTTGGGTTCCTGACGCTCATGGGACAGAAATTGCCGGAGGAGATTGCGGACAAGCAAAGCGATCTCCGGGACATGCTGCTGAAAGCGCAGGCGGCGTTTCAGAAGCATGTGGAAACCAACGCGAGTTACCACGAGAAACTCAATGAGCGGTTGAATCAATTGCCGGTGGAAATCGCCAACGGTGTCAAGCCCGAAGCCATTGTGAAAGTGATGACGGAAAGCTTTCGGCAGCAGATTCAAAAGACCGGACTGCAGGAAACTCAGGCGTTGCTATCCGTGGCGACGAACGATTTAAAGAAAACCACGAAAGACTTGTGTGCTGCCATCGAGCCCATTACCGCCCAGTACAACGATCTCGCTTACAAAGTTGAAAAGCGAGCAGCAAACCTAAATACCCAGGGGAACAACCTGGCACAAACGGCGGAGAAAATTCAGAAGAAAAATGCGGAACTCGTTGCGCAGGCGCAGAATGTGAGCTGGTGGTCGATTGTGGCCCTCACCGTCTTTGCACTGATGGCTGGAGTATTTGGTGGTATCACTTGGGAACAACACAACGTGGCCGATCTAGTTGTTGGCCTACAGAATCAGATAGGTAAATTGCAACAAGCTGTTCAAACGCCAATATCTTCGGTGGCGGACCCGGCAGGGCGGAAAAATTTGAGAAAAAAATGAAAAGGTTTCCTGAAAAACTGTAAGTGCTCATTTGGCAGTCCATGGGTAAATACGATGGCATATAAGGAGTTCGCCGACACTAAAACAAATCTACTTCGGCATGCTCTCGTCGTTTCGCACCCCTGCCTCTTGTCGTTCGAGCGTTGTGGTAACGCGGAGCGGCAATTGCATTGTGGCAAGATCACTTAATATTTCTGGGCTCAAATCAAATTGACATCCTTCCGCGCTTTCGTCTCCGGTACCTGCCACAAAAAGGTCTATGTACGCTTCGTCGACGCCCTCTGTCGCATCAATGACTCTGCGTACGTCTCCTAGCGGCAGCTGTGAGAGAAGCCTTCTTATGGTATCGAGGACGGATGCTCCATTGGTATCTACACTAAATGCCCAAACTCCCATTCTTGAAACCGCCACGCGGCCCGTCGCTGTTACTACCCTGCTGCCCTTAAACTGCGAAATTGTCGGGGTCACCGCCAATGCAGTTGAAAGCCTATCTGGATCGAGCGTCTGTCCCCGAATATACAAGCCGGCATGAATACAATCCACGGCGATCATTTGGCCCTTACATCCTCAAGATTGCCGACTGACTCACCACTTTGATCAACAACGTCACCCGTATGGGGGTGCACTCCATAATCGTCATCACCCTTGCTATCCGCACACTGCTGCTTAAGCTTGTGAAACCGCCTCTTTCCCTCGTTAGCTCCTACTCCGGTGTTCTTGCCCCATTGTCGAGCGCCCTGAACACCGTCCATATATCCCGATGGAAATGAACCGCGATAGATGGCATATCCGGCGAGCCCAGCAGCCCCAACGAGTAGGCCTGCATCCAACAGTGCGTCCCAACCCGGCACGAATTGCGATGCAGCGACAAATGCTCCCCATCCTCCAATCGCAATGGCGTTAGTACCGCGCGGGTCCACAAAGCGCGTTGGTGCATTTGCCGCATAGCCGTAGAGGTTTTCCTGCCCGGGGCCAAACCCAATCGGATCCTCGCTAACAAACCGTTGAAGATTTGGCGAGTAATACCGCGCCCGATAGTAATCTAGTCCAGTCCAATCATTCTCCCGCCCGGTGTACTGCAAGCTATTGCTGCTTGCCCCCGAAATCACACTCGCGCCGAACGAATCATATTGATACTGTGCCGTGACATTTCCGCTTGCATCTGTCATGGCCACGGTCGAATTCAAAGCATTTGTCAGATACGAATGATCCCCCGTCGAATCGCTCCACACAAAATGCTCATCCAGCGCCAGCCCTGTCAGCAGATTGATATTCACCGATCCGCCATTCTGCTCCTGCACAATGTTGTCGCCATCGTAGAGCAGCGTGTTCCCGGCCGGATTTGACGTCCTGCGCCCGAACGCATCGTATTGCGGCGCCACCAGCACACTGCCCGTGATCGACGCCAATTGATTCCGAGCATCCCAGCCATACGTATTTGTCCCATCGCCCGTCATGTTGCCATTCAGGTCATAGGTGAATCCCGCATTGCCGCCCCACTGCGTCAACTGATTGTTCGCGTTGTAAGCCGCCGACGCAATCGCCGTTGGCAACCCGGTACTCGCCATCGTTCCCCCAACCTGCGTTCGATTTCCATTGGCATCGTAGGCGTACGTAAGAGTTCCCATCACGCCGGAACTGTTCGTGTAAGTAATGCCGGTCAACTCACCGGCTGCGTCGAACGTATAGCTTTGCACGACCCCATTCGGCAACGTCACGCTTGCGGGTCGTCCTGCCGCATCATAAGCAAACGTGACACTCTTTGTCCCCTGCTGAAATCTGCGTCAACCGGTTGGCATTGTCATAGCTGTACTGCGCCGGCGCGGCCTGGTTAGACACCGTCATCGACGTTCTACGCCCCGCGGCATCGTACGTGTAAGTAACCGTGCCTTGCGTGGTTTGCTCCTGCGTCAATTGATCCAGAAGATCATACTGCCGGGTAATCGTCCCCGAGATCGAATCGACTACCTGCGTCACGCGATCGCCCGCATCATAGCTATAGCTGATCGTCGATTTGTCCGCATAGGTCACCTGCTGCGGTCGATCCAGCGCATCGAACGTGCTCGATGTCACCTGGCCGCGACGATCCGTAAACGTCAACGCATTGCCATTCAAGTCATAGCTCGTGCTTTCCGAATTCCCCAGCGGGTCCTTGCGGGTTTTACGCTGGTTCCGAACATCATAGGTATAAATGGTCGAGTGCGAGAGTGCGTCGGTCAGCGAAAGCAAGTTTCCGTTCGGATCAAACGAAAAAGCCGTGTTCCCGCCGAGGGCATCGGTCACCTGGTTCAGCTGACTGTTCGCATCCAGTTGATAGGTTGTCGTCTGTCCCAGAGGCCGTGTCCGGGAAACTACGCGCCCGGCGCCATCCACCGACATCTTGCTCACATTGCCCAACGCATCGGTGATTGAAGTCAGGTCCGCGCCCGTGTAGCCAAACTGCACCGCGCCAGCCGGCGAGGGCGGAGTCGCCGAGACAACCTGGCCGGCACCGTTGTAAGCAAAATTCGTCGTCTGCTGTGCCGCATTCGTCACGGCGAGCAAATGGCCATGGCCATCGTAGCCCAGCGTCGTCGTATGCTGCAGCGGGTCCGTCATGCTGGTCGGCTGGCTGAACGTCGGATCATACACCGCGCTGGTCACCACCGCTTGTGCGGTGCCCGCCAGTTTCGTCACACTCGTCCGGTTCCCTAGCGCATCGTACGTATATGTCGTTGTCCTCCCCAACGCGTCGGTCGTACTCTGCAGCAGACGTGTCACCGGATCCCAAACATTCGTAGTTGTCTGCGCCACCGCCGTGCCCGTTGCCGCCGTATCGCTAAGCAACTGTCCGCCGGTAAAGTACCCGCTCGCCGAAAAGGTCATCGTTTCGACATGGTTCAGCGGGTCGGTCAAAGTTGTCTGCGTAATGTTGCCGCTTGCATCTTCGCTATATCCGAACTGAAACAGACCGCCATCGGCGTGCTTCTGGGTCAGCACATGACCTTGCGTATCGTAGGTGTTGGTCACCAATGCATTGCCGCGCGGGTCGATGATGCTGGTCATCTGATCGTTGAGATCATAGGTATACTGCGTCACGTTCCCGATCGGGTCCGTCACCGTCGCCAAACGCCCGTCGGCATCATACGTATAACTCACTTTGCGGCCGATATTGTCGAGTGCTTGGATCACACGATTCTGCGCATCGTAGTTCAGCGTGATCCAGCGGCCATTCGGTGTGCTGACCTTCGTCAGCACACCGGAATTCGCGTCGCGCGTCAGGTTCAGCTGGTTGCCGTTGCGATCCGTGATTTGCGTCACAGCCGCCTTCGCTGGATTCGTCTGTCCGGCTGCTTCCGGAAAGAACAGAAGCGTTCCATCCCGCTTGCGCAGATTCCAGCCCCAAGGCGATGTATTCCACGTAATCTGGGCTCCAAAATAATCGGTACCCAAGGTGTTGTTGAGATAAATTGCCGACGCCCAATCCGTCCCCGCATTGGTTCTTACGAAATGAATGCGGCTGCCGTCAGCTTGAATCAGATCGGCATATTGATAGGTGCTGAAGTCACCCGTCAGATACAGCTCGGCGTTGTCGCTCGTGCCAATTCCGAACGAGCGGGAAAGATAATCGCCCTGCCGATAAGTTCTCGTCAACGAAAACGAGATCACATCCTTGATCGTCAGGTCCGTGCCGCTTGAGGTAAACAGGCCGGTGGACGGATCAACAGGATCACCGCAGCGGCAACCGCCTGGATTCGGGCCCAGCGGTGGAGCGGTGTCTCCGGTCGCCACCATCGCGCCGGTGAATCGATGAATCACTACGCCCGGATCCGGCACAATGCTCTTCCTTGTCTTGTCGACATGACCACTGCCGTAGGTGTACCAGCCGCGGCCTTCGGGATCGTAGTCCCAAAAATTGAAGGGTGTGCCTGCCGGAGCGCGGTGCGCATTTGGATAGATGAGTTGCGCGCCTTTGCCGTTGGTATAACGGCTCCCGCCCACCTCGACGAACGAGCCGCCGGGCTGGATCGTGAAATAGATCGGTACTGGCACATTGAGCGGCAACGGAAACGGGGGACGGCGTACAGGTATGCGTGTCATCCCGAGCCTTGTGACAGCTGTGCCATTGTAGTCGCGAATCACAGTGCCGGCAGGAATATGCAGTTCCAATCCTTTGAGCCGAGGATTCGTGACGACCAATTCCGTCATCGTGGGCGAAGGAATTGTGATTTCATGCGCATGATCGATGGGCGTCATCCAGACCGTGTAAGGAAGGATGTTTGTTTTCCCGGCAATTAGATCTACGCCCGGGAAGAAGCGCCCATAATCCTCTCCATCGAGGTGCGCTGTGGTGCCGTCCATTTCCAGGACGCAGTGACCTGAGCCGGGTGACAGAATTAGAAACCGACCTACCGAATCGCTTTTACTGGCGGCCGTTTTCCCGCCGCAATCCAGTGTAAAGGTCACATCGGGAAGATATTTTCCTGCTACTGTGCGGGTTTCGCCGGAAAGGGCCGTGATTCCGTTTGCCGCTGATAGGGGCACCGTGGCAGGGTCCTCTGGTGTGGTTGCCTGGTTCCCTGCCTGCGCTGAGCTCGGTAGAGGCTGAGCCGAGTCGGCAGGAGTGGCTTGGGGCACTTCGCTGGTTGTAAAGGAGAACTCAAACGGTGTCAGAAGAATGCCGTCTAGAGTCTCCACGCCAGACAAAGACAGGGTATAAACCGTATTCGGCTGCAATGCGCTGCTGGGGGTGACAAAGGCGAGCTTGCCAGTCTCTGCCGAAACAACAGTAGCGGCGACCGTTTCGTTGCCCGTCGAAGACAGAGAAATGGTTTTGCCGTTCACGCTGGAAACCTTCACTTGTTTCACAAATTTCAGACTGAGGACCTGATCCGTCGCCACATTTACCGCGCTGTCCTTGGGCAGAGTTGAAGTTACTTGTTCCGTTTCATTAGAACTGACGTCGGAGACAGACGAAGCCGCATTCACAGCGCCCGTGGAGGGATCGATCACTTCATCGCCAGAGGCAGGATTACCACCTACCGAAAAACCGCCATGGATTCGGACTGTACCGTCGTTCTGGAGGACCGCCACGTGACTTTGGCGCGGCTGCAGCAGCCGGGAGGGAAAAAGCTTATGATTTCCGGTGCGGTAATCCCACATCTCGATACTGTCGAGGACGGTGTCCGTACGGTCGGAACCGCCAATCATCAAGAGCATGCCATCCGGCAGAACGGTCGACGTGTGATGGCTGCGCGGCTGAAGATCAGTCGAAGAAGGAGTGAATGCGCCCGTAGCGGGACTAAACATTTCGGACTGTGCCACCAACTTCCCGTCATTGCCTAATCCGCCCGTAATAAAAACTTGGCCATTGGGAAGAACGGTCGCTGTGTGAAAGGCGCGAGCGTGAAGGAGATGTGTTTCCAGGATGGATTCGGCCTGAGCCCCCGGTGTCTCCAGAACAGCCGTCTCTATGATGCTTGAGCCGCTGCCACCGCCGAGTAGCAATAGCCGGCCTGTGGGCAGCATGGTCGAGCTTTGTCCCGTCAACCCGGGAGTGGTTTGCTCGTTGCCGATGCTTTGTCGTAGCCGCGGTCTGACCGATGGCACTCGATTGTGCACCTGCGTTTTCCAGGGAAACACGGTGTGAGAATTTTGCTCCACACGAACCGAAACGGGGCTGGGCTCAACCGTTGGCACTCCTTCCGGGACCGCAGCAGGTAGCGAGGAGCGGACGAGCAGGAGTGCAAGAATTAGGCTGATGTGTTGTTGAACGTTCATGTCAATGATCCTGGTGGTGAGAGGCGACGGTCACTTAATCACGAAGGAGTTGCTCGTGGCACTAGTCAGGCCACTACTGCTTGCCGTCAGCGTGTATGTAGCGGAAGTATTAATGACCAGATTGCTGAAGGTGGCCACACCGCCCGAAGCATTTGCACTAGTGGAGACATTGGAAGGTGTCGATTTCAGGGTGATGGAAGCGGAAGACGTTATGACGAGGTTTCCATACGTATCCTGCACCTGAACCACGACGGCAGCCATCTTGCTTCCTTTAGTCGTGCCTACGGGCTGAGTAGTGAATTTAAGTTGTGAGGCGGCAGCCGCGCTGATGGTGAAAGAGCTACTGGTAGCGCTCGTCAATCCGCTACTACTGGCTGTCAGAGTGTAACTTCCAGCTGTGTTGAGAACCAGGCCAGTGAAAGTGGCGCTGCCTCCCGAAGCCGAAACTGTTTTTGAAATGCCGGCCGGGGTGGAAGCCAATGTAATCGAGGCGGTCGACCCGGTAACGAGATTGCCGTAGGTGTCCTGGACCTGAACCACGACCGACGCCATGGTCGAGCCGGCCGCCGTATTGGCTGGTTGAGTCGTGAATTTTAACTGCTTAGCGGTTCCTGCCGTGATCGAGAACGAACTGCTGGTCGCGCTTGTCAGGCCGCTGCTGGCAGCAGTCAGCGTATAGCTTCCGCTTGTTGTCAGGACTAATCCGCTGAAGGTGGCCACCCCACTGGCGGCAGAGACGGATTTAGAAATACCCGCCGGGCTGGAGGTCAAGGTAACCGAAGCCGTAGACCCGGTGACTGCATTTCCATAGGTGTCCTGGACCTGAACCACGACAGAAGCCATAGTGGATCCGGCTGTTGTGCCGATCGGTTGAGTCGTGAATTTTAATTGGCTGGCTGCCGCCGCTGAAATCGTAAAGGAGTTGCTGGTGGCACTTGTTAGACCAGTGCTGGTAGCTGTGAACGTATAGCTTCCGGCAGTGTTCAGAGCCATTCCGCTGAAAGTGGCGACGCCACCGACTGCGGATACAGTCTTTGAAATTCCTGCGGGACTGGAGACCAGTGTGACTGACGCAGTTGAATTGGAGACCAGACTTCCCGTTGAAGTCTGTATCTGAACCACGACGGATGCGAGGGTGGCTCCGGCTGTTGCATTGGCCGGTTGGGTAGTGACTTTGAGCTGAGTGGCTGCTGCTCCCCCTGTGACGGTGAAGGAGCTGCTGGTAGCGCTAGTCAATCCAGCGCTACTCGCCGTCAAAGTGTAAGTTCCAGCCGTGTTGAGCACCATTCCGCTGAAGCTTGCGACGCCGTTGACTGCTGTTGTGGAAGTCGATACACCACTCGGACTGGAAACCAGGCTGACGGACGCACTTGAATTGCTGACCAGATTGCCGTAGGTATCTTGAATTTGGACAGTCGCTCCGAACGGAGTACCGGCCGAGACACTGGAAGGCCAAGAGCTAAATTTGAGCTTCGCCGCTGCTGCCGAGGTAACAGTAAAGGAATTGCTTGTAGCACTGGTAAGACCGCTGCTACTGGCCGAGATTGTATACGTGCCGGCTCCGTTGAACGTCACGTTGAACGTGGCAGATCCATTCGAGGCCGCTAAGCTACCCGACAAACCGGCCGGGCTGGATGACAAGCTTATGGATGCCGACGAAGTCGAGACAAGATTGCCGTAAGCATCTTGCACTTGAATCACCATGTAGGGTGTCGCGGTGCCCGCGGAAGTGTTAGCGGGCTGCGTCGTGAATTTGAGTTGCGAAGCCGCAGCCGCTGATATAGAGAACGAATTGCTCGTCGCGCCTGTCAAACCGCTACTCGTCGCCCCAAGCGTATAGGTGCCCGAAGTGTTGAGATGCAATCCGCTGAAGGTTGCCACTCCATTCACGGCTGCGACCGTGGTTGAAATGCCCGCTGGACTGGATGTTAAGGTCACCGATGCGGTCGATCCAGAGATAACGTGACCGTTCGAATCCTGAATTTGAACGGTTAAAGAGGACATCGTGGAGCCGGCGGTTCCGCTTGTTGGCTGGGTGGCGAAGCTTAATTGGCTGGCCACGGGGGTCGTCGTGACATTGAAGCTGTTGCTGGTCGCACTTATTAATCCGTAAGAATTGCTCGCAGTTAGCGTGTAAGTGCCAGCGGTGTTCAGCACCAAGTTGCTAAAGGTGACGACTCCATTCGAGTTGGAGTTGGCTGTTGCGGATATCCCGGAGGGAGACGATGTAAGGTTAACCGTGTCTCCAGATTCGAAAACTGAATTGCCCCAATAATCTTGAACCTGCACGGTTACCGGGTTCATAGCCGATCCGACCACAGCATTGGCGGGTTGAGTCGTGAATCCAAGCCTCCTTGAAGAACCTGGATTTATGGTGAAACTCGTAGTGCCGCCTGTTAAGCCGCTAGCCGATGCGGTTAAGGTGTAGGTGCCTGCTGTTGTCAACGTGAAGCTGCTGAGGTTGAAGGTCGCGATGCCGTTGACCGCTGTTGCCGTCATGGAGACGAACGAAGGGTTTGAGGTGAGCGTAATGGAAGCACCGGAATTGGTTATCAAATTCCCATAAACATCCTGAACCTGAACAGTAAACGTTGGCAGCGGATAGTTGATGAATACTGCGGTGTGTGGGCCGAATTGGAGGGTGGAGGGAGATCCCGCGGTAACCGAAAAAGGTTTGCTGATTGCGCTAGCCATTCCCGGGCTTGTCGCAAACAGGGCACGACTGCCGGATGCTTTGAATGTCACGTTGGAAAACGTCGCTACTCCATTTACAGCCGAGACGGTCAGAGGAGAAGAATTTAGTTCGCCCCACGTAAGTGTCACGGGTGCAGTGGAACTGGTCATCAGGTTGCCGTTCCCGTCCAGCAGGCGAATCGAAATGGAAGGGACTGTTGTGCCGGCTATGACGTTCGTCATCGCCGTCGAGATCTGCAGAGATCCCGTAGTGCTGGCGCTACTGGTGACGGAGACATTGTCAAACTGGGCAGCTATCGAGCTACTTGGCGTTCCAGAATACACGCCAAAGCCGACGAGAACCTGCGAGTTCATCGAAAGCTGTACACTCCCCGCTTGAGTCCAGGTGGTTCCATCGGGCGAGGTGGAGGCGGTGAATGTACTTCCTTGACGGGTCAACTGAAGCCACGGTCCACCGCCAGTGCCGGGAAAATACTGTCCTTGGCTAGTTTTGTAATACAGTTCGTCGCCTTCAATTGGGAAAGCAGATCCTGAGCTCGCGGTGATCCCACCGTATTGGTAAAGGCACATGAAACTCGATCCCTGGCTCAAATCGTTGCGAATCATAATCGAAGTGCCAGGAGCACCGCCCATGGGCGAAAGAAGACGGCCTTGGATTGTGCCGTCTCCGTTCAAAGGAGTGAAACCGAACTGGAAAGAAAGGCCGGCGTCGTTTCCAGCTCCGTTTTGCAAAAGTACGCCTTGGGTGTTAAAGCTACTTGTGCCGGGCAGCGCCGAGTAGCCGATATCAGCGCTGCTCCAGTTGTTGAGTAGAGATCCACCCACGATCAAAGGTATCTGAGTGGAAGTCGTCGTTGATCCGCTGGTTCCCGTGATGGTAATTGGATAAGTGCCAGGTACGGCGGAAGACGAAACGTTGACTGTAAGGTTTGAAGATCCACTCGCTATGGATGTGGGACTAAATGACCCAGTCACTCCGGTTGGAAATCCACTTGCATTGAGTGCAACGGTTCCTGAAAACCCAGGAGTAGCGTAAACGTTCACGGGAACCGAAGTAGCCCCGCTCCCTACCTGGACGAGTGTCTCGTTGGGAGCGTTCACGGAGAATCCTACCGTCGCTGTCGAGACAGCAACATTGTCGTAAAGGGCGATATTCGACGGAGGGTTCACTGTATCGGCCCACACCATTTGACCTGAGTAGCCGATCAGACCAACGTCCACGGTTCCAGGCATTGATGTCGTCACGGGAGCACCCAGTTGATTCCAATGAGTGCCATCCAGTGAGACGAAGGCTGTGTAGACGTTTTGTGCCCATGTTAATTGCAGCCACTGAGGCATTTGGGTAATGCTGCTCGTGCCTAGAGTTGTGGGAGAAATTCCTGTACCGCTCCAGAGCGTTACCTTGCGGTTATCAACCGTGAGAGCAAGGCGATTTGATAAATAGCCGAGCCCACTACGCACCATAATTCCGCCGCCAGCGCCTGGATTTGTGACACGTGCGACGATACTTCCATTGCCCGTTACCTGGGTGAAGGCATATTCGTATTGGTCGACAGTAATCCCGGCGCCTTGACCCGTGACCGCATAGACTCCATTTCCATAAGCCGCCTGGCCGGACGAGCCCGCGAAGGAGGAGGCATTCCAATTTGCTGGAAGCGAGCCTGTTGGGATGGGTTCGCTGAAATTGATTGTTAGCGGGACGGAGAGGGAATGCGTGATCGCGCCCGCTTGACCTGTGATCAAAAGCGAGTACGTTGTCAATGCGGGCGTCGTTGCGCCCACGGTAAGCGTCAATTGAACGGCGCCGCTTGCAGTCAAAGAAGATGGGCTGAGGCTTGCGGTGCAGCCCGAAGGCACGCCCGCAAGGCTAAAGTAACTGGAGTCTGTGTCGAAGTACCTAATGTCACGTTGAACGTGTACGTAGAGGTCGAGCCAGTATTCGCCGCAAAGCTGCCTGAGCCTGTCAAAGAGAAATCCGCTGCTGAACCACTGATTGTGAAAGGAATCGAAAGAGTATGCGTGAGGGAACCACTGGTGCCGTTGACGGCAAGGGAATACGTTCCCGCTGTTGCTGCGCTTGTTGTGCTGAGCGTCAAAGTGGCGGTGCCTGGTGCACCAATTGAGGCGGTGCTGAAACTCGCTGTCACTCCCGTGGGCAAAGTTCCGGCCGCAAGACTGATAGAACCCGAAAAGCCGCCAAGGGAGCTGCTACTGAGTAGGTAAGAAGCACTCGAGCCGGCCACTAGAGTCGCGCTGTTTGGTGTAGATGTAAGGGTGAAGTCCTGGGTCGGTGGCAAAGGCGTGGCATCCACCGTAAAAGACGAGCTGCTTGTTACCGAGCCCGCCGTATTGGATATAGTGATGGGGCCGGTAGTAGTATTTGCGGGCACAATGGCAGTAATTTGGGTCCCCGACGAAGCCGTGATCGTTGCTGCTACGCCATTAAAAGAAACCGTGTTGTTGGCTGTGGTTGGATCAAAACCGGAACCGACAAGTGTGACAGTCGAGCCTACCGGGCCATGGCTCGGGGAGAGCGCGACCACTTGCAATTGCGAGGCACCGGAACGGGTGATCGACAGAATATTGCCCACTGCGTCGTAGGTGTAAAGCGCAGCATTTCCATTCTGGTCGACCACAGATGTTAACCGACCCAGGGCATCGTAGGTGTATTGAATAGGCGGCGGAGCGACGACAGAAACAGAGACCACAGTCGATGCAACTTCGCTGCCGGATGTCCCGGAGACAGTAATCGAGTAAGAACCAGTGGCCAAACCGGGCGTTGCGGTAACCGAAAGTGTTGCCGCGCTGCTCGCGCTCACAGTGGACGGACTCACTGTGGCGCTCATTCCAGTCGGCATTCCCGTTGCCGTTAATGCGATCGGAGTGGAGTAACCCGAATTCACCGTTACGGTGACAGGAACATTCGCATTCTGTCCCTGCCAAACACTTTGCGAGGCCGGGCTCGATAGTGTGTAATCGTTCGCAGCACGGGCTGAATAGCCGAAGCATACGATCAAGAGCGCTAAGAAGGCAACGCGTGATCCGCGCAGACGCTGTCCATTGACTTGACTATTTGTGTGCGAAGGCATGATGGGTAGATTGCTTATAGACTTTTCAGGAATTGGAGCAGCGCTGCCTTCTCTTCGGGAGAAAGGCGGCGGTAGCGAGTGATGACAGCTGTGGCTTCAGAAGGTCTTGGTTCGCTCCCCGCACTGGCGTGAGCGAGGATGGCCTGGTTGAGATTGTTCGTCCGTCCGTCGTGCAGGAAGAACAAGCGCTGGCTTAGGCCCCAGAGCGGTGGAGTGCGAAACTCATCCGATTCCGCAGAACCTTGACGAATCCCATCAGCCAGACCTCTACCCATTCGATGAACGAGCAAGTCCGAATACAAGTCGACTTGCTGCTGGCTGAGAACGGCATGAGACGATTCGCCGGTAACGAGCGTCGGCGTATGGCATTGATGACAACCGAGTTGGAAGAAGGTCTGCCGTCCAGCCGCCATGTCAGCGGCACCAGTTGCAGCAGAAGGCGGCGGAGCCAGAAAGAGCAAAAAGGAGGAGACGAGCGCGACATTGCTCTGCGCTTCGACGGATCGACCGGCGAACACGGAGAATCGATCTTCGGGTGTCGCATTGAAACGACAGGAAACGGTGGTGACGCGCTCTTGCGGATAGAGTTCGTTCGTCACTCCTTGCTCCACGGCATAAGCTTCTGCTGTGAAGGCCTGTAGAGAAGTCGTTTGCGCTTTCCATCCAAACTTTCCAATGGAGCCATCCGGGCCCACGTGATTCGGATGACCGTGTATGCCCAGTCTGCGTTTGGAATCCTGATCCCTCGCTTGATTCGAAAGAATTTCTGAATCCGGGATTGATTCGATGAGCCCTGCTCCATAAAGGGGTGGCGAGATGCGGAAGCTCAAGTTGTTGTTCTTCTGCTCAGCAGAGAAGTCATGCTGTGGCAAATTGCAACCTGGAGCATCGATTCTTCCCGCAATCGTAAACAGCGGATGAACGGTGCCATCTGGATTCCCGGCGTGATTCATTTTGAAGCGAACCTGCCGGGTCGGGCCATGAATGTCCAGGAAGGACGGAACGCCATTTTTGGCACCAGCCCGCATGGCTAATTTGATTTGCGGATTGTTGCTCGGACTGCTGCCACCCGCTGTGGGGTACGCGTGACACATGGCACACGAATCACCGTTGAACTCGGGGCCCAAACCGATTTCCGTACCGGCGAAGTACTGATCGCCCTGCACGGTAATGGTTTTGGTGAAGGCATCGTGCCCGAAGCGAAAGAGTTCTCGTTCCTGACCCACAAGGTGCGGGAGCATGGCTCCAAATTCGGAATCGAGGCGGTTGACATCGACTTGATGGGCAGACTGGCTGAAAGCGGAATGCGCTAAACACACCAGTGCACCGAACAACAAAGCTTTGAATCGAATTGGCAAACTGAAGTTCTCTTAACGGCGAAAAACGAGTGGGCGGGCAAATCTTTTTGCGGAATATACGTTGAATTACGAGTCTAGGGTTTGATGAGGGTTTGCGCTACTCAGAAAAATCTGATGCCCGTACGGTTCTAAGCAATGCTTGACAACTGCTGGCTAGAAATGCGAGGCAGGCACGCAGAGGATGGAGGGGCAGTCATTACCTGTGATAACGTCCGGCGAAAAAGCCGCCTACCGCTTTTTGGAATTTTTCACCGCGCACATCCGCAACAAACACACGCGCCTGGCCTACGGCTATGCCGTGCGGCAGTTCTTTGATTGGTGCGAGGAGCGCGGTCTCGAGTTGGCACAACTCAACCCTGTCTTAGTCGCCGCCTACATCGAGCAGCACCCGGCCGCGGCGCCCACCGTGAAGCAACATCTCGCCGCGCTGCGCATGCTGTTTGACTGGCTGGTGCTCGGGCAAATCCTGCCGGTGAATCCGGCTATCTCGGTGCGCGGTCCCAAGCACGTCGTCAAAAAAGGGCGCACGCCGGTGCTGACCGCCGACGAAGCCCGGGAGTTACTCGACTCGATCGAGACCGAGACGTTGCTGGGGCTGCGCGACAAGGCGCTCATCGCGCTGATGACTTATACCTTCGCGAGAGTCGGGGCCGTGATTCAGATGCGGGTGGAGGATTACTACATCCAGGGCCGCAAGAGCTGGGTGCATCTGCGGGAAAAAGGCAGCAAGATGCATCACGTGCCCTGTCATCACAAGCTGGATGAACATCTCGAAGAGTATCTGCAGAAGGCTGGCATTGCCAAGGACCGAAAAGGGTTTTTGTTTCGGTCGGTCTTTAGTAAGAACGGCACGGCGCTGACCGAAAAAGCATTGCACCAGCAGGACGTGCATGCCATGATTCGCAAGCGCGCCGCCGAGGCCGGCATCCGCACGGCGCGCATCGGTTGCCACACACTGCGGGCGACCGGCATCACGGCCTACATGAAGAATGGCGGCCGTCTCGAGGTGGCGCAGCAGATTGCCAACCATGAGTCGCCGCGGACCACTAAGTTATATGACCGCAGCAGTGATGAGATTTCACTCGATGAAATCGAACGGATCGTGATCTGAAGTTTTACGCCGTCAATCGTGCCAAACGTGACAGCTGGCACTAATATCCTTTACGCTGGAAGAAGCAGAGGAGTTGGTTCCATGAGCATCGATATCAATCCGGAAACCGAGCGCGTTGTTCGCGAGGAACTGCGTCAGGGTCATTTCGGGTCCGTCGATGAGCTGATTCTTTCCGGTGTCCAGGCGTGGCGTGAACGCCGTCTTTCGCAAGACGAGGGCGGCACAACGTCCCCCCGGCGCTTCAACGGACAGGACAAGGCCAGAGAATTTGTGCAATGGGCCCAAAGCCATGCGCCCACACCGCCGCTTTCGGATGAAGCCATCAGCCGCGCCAGCCTCAATCCTGATCGCTGGTAATGGCGCTTCTTATCGATACGAATGTTCTGCTGCGATCCGTGCAGCCCTCCCATCCCATGCATCCGGTGGCGCTTCGCGCCATGGAAAAGCTTCTTACTGGAACCGAGCCGCTTTATATTGCCATCCAAAATGTCGCGGAGTTCTGGAATGCGGCCACCAGGCCGCTCGTCCATAACGGACTGGGGATGACAGTCGAGCAGGCGGCGGAAGAAATGAAGCGCCTGGAGGGGTTTTTTCAGATCCTGAGCGAGAGCGCGGCTTCCTACGCCGCGTGGAAAAGCCTCCTGACGACGCATCGCGTCCTTGGTGCTCAAGTCCATGACGCGCGACTGGCCGCCGTGATGAATGCAAATGCCATTGCAAAAATAGTGACGTTCAATGTGCCCGACTTCAGCCGGTTTGCAGGGATTGAGGCGATTCATCCCGACCAGATCGGATAGGGATAGATGGAACGGAAAACCGATCCTTGAGTAAATGAGTAGATGAGTGTATACTCATTTGGAAAAACATTAATGAAGGAATTTGTTTTAAATGACCGAAGCAAAAGTAATCGCGATTTTGAACCAAAAGGGCGGAGTCGGCAAAACCACTCTTAGTATTCACATAGCGACAGCGTTGGCTGCCGATGTCAGCGGAAACCGCCACAAAGTTCTTCTTATAGATGCCGACCCACAAGGCTCTGCACTAGACTGGTCCACCGAACGAACCGCAGCACCCAACTTTCCAGTAATTGGCCTCCCGAAGCCAACCCTTCACCGAGAAATTGCAGCCCTAGGACAGGGCTACGAATGGGTGGTGATCGATGGTCCGCCGAGGGTAAATGATCTCTCTCGCTCCGCCATTGCCGCTAGTGATCTGGTTCTGATCCCGGTGCAGCCTTCCCCATTCGATGTTTGGGCCGCTCAAGAGATCATCGACATCGTTAATGAATGCTCGGTGCTCAAGCCCGAGCTCATGACGCGATTCGTTATAAATAGGCTATTCGCGAATACCACGCTCGGCACAGAGGTACAAGAGGCGCTCGCCGGCTTCAATGTTCCTACGTTGAACACATTCATTAGAAACCGTACCGAGTATGCAAAGGCGGCGCGTAGCGGCCTCACGGCGTTAGAAACAGAACCTCGCGGCCCAGCTGCGCACGAAATCAGTGCGCTGGTCGACGAGTTTACGGCTTTGCTTGACGCCAACACGCATCTAGCGGTGGAGAAGGCCCATGCCGGCCGTTAATTGGGGAACGCGGCCATCCAAGAAGACCGCGTTACATACCGAGACCTCAGCGCTGGACAAATTTGTTAATCCAGAAAGCAATAAGGCTAGTAAGCGCCTCAATGCTCAGATCCCTGCCGATCTCCACGCACGTATCAAGGCGCAGTGTGCGATGGAGGGCCGGGATATGACGGAAGTATTGATCGAATTATTGGAAGCCCGATTCCCGCGAAATGAGTATTTACTCAAATGAGTAAAAATTCAAATGAGGGCAAGCGTAGTACGTCCGGTTTGACGAAAGCGGGAAACTTGCCATTGGCCTTCGACTTGGCCGCGGAGTTCAGCACCCCGCCAGTGGCAGAGGCAGAAGTAACTATGCCGGAAATCATCGCTCAAAGCGAAATGATACGGCCGGAAGATCTCGCCTACACCCATTCGGTTTTCGTCCAGTGCTTCATGCCGGTGCGCCACAACGATAAGAATCAGCGGCGCTGGCAGACGGATTGTGGCCACACCAGTCTAGTGATTCGGGCGGGCGAACTGCTGAAGCCGGATAGTCCTGGCGAGTTTAAGGAATGCGTCGTGCCGGCTGGACCTAAAGCTCGCATCGTCGTGGCTTATATCAACGATCATGCTTATCGGCACCGCAGTCCAGTGATTGATCTGGGCGACAGCATGCGCGAGTTCATGCGCAGCGCAGGTATTCCAGTCGGTGGAAAGAACGGGAAAGAACTGCAACGCGAACTCGAGAACTTCGCGGCGGCGGAGATCCTTCTCGGAGTTTGGAGTCCCGACGGCAGCGCACACCAGGACCAAACAAAAGTGGCGCAGCGGATGTCGTTTTGGATTGACAAGAACCCGGACCAGCGAACATTATGGCAGCCGGAAATGACACTCTCCACCGCATACTACGAAGCGCTGGTAGCCGGTGATCACATCGCTCCTATCCACTGGCCGGCGAACATTGCTCTGCAGAACAATCCGCGAGCAATGGACATTCTGAACTTTCTTACCTACCGACTTCGCAAGCCGCTTTCGCGTCCAGTGCTTCTCCATGCCAGCGTGTTGCACGCGATGTTTGGGCGCGACGTGAGAAGCCCTCGCCACTTCTGGCCGCGTTTCCTAACGGCCATGGAAGCCGCCTGCAAACACTATCCGGATGCGAGGATCGAACCGCTGAACGATGGCATTAAGCTATACAATTCGCCGCCGCTTATCCCATATCGAAAAATCGGTCGAATCGAATAGACCTAAGGAATCAGTGTGATACTTTGCGCCATACTCATTCGAGTAAAAACTCATCTGAGAGAGTACTCATTTGAGTAAACAGGCTTGTCTTCTTCGAGACCCACGTATATTCATGGAGCGATCGCCTGTCTGTGGAAATCATTTTGAATCAAAGGGTTACAGGTGTGATACTTTGCGCAAAAGCATTACTAATAAAGTCAATGACTTACAAGTGGTATCTGTGATACTTTGCGCAGAAACTGTGATACTTTGCGCAGAATTCATTTGTAGCTAGTTGATTCTCTTATAGTTAGTGTCTTCTCTTATAGTTATTACTTATAGAACTGCATGAACGCTGATAGGATCGGTTGAAAATGAGGAAATCGGATTCAACACCTAAAATAAGGTGCGGCTGCGCCGCTCGCCATGCTCGTTTCCTGCGCATGGCTCCGCGCCGCCTTGCGGTTCGGCTTCGCCGAAGTGTTTGACCTCTCCGCAGTTTCCGGGCCCGTTCTAATCATGCCAAGGATGGCAAAATGCGCCATCTCTTGGCGCTCTTCTATTTAAAAACCAAAACCCCTTCGCTACGGAGACCTCAAAGTTAGATTGGCGGTTGCGGAACCGCAACCCTGACCGACTGGCGAAGTCCGGGGAGACAAGCACCCAGGTCCAGGAGCGAAGCTTTTGGAAGGGTGCCCTTCCGGGAAGTCCCCAAACCCACTGGGCCTGCGGCCTGGTGCGAGCCAAGAGCAGCGCCCCTTAGCTTTCTGGCCGTTCTCTCTCCTCGTCGTTAGCGGAGAGCGCCAGAAAGTCGGGGTTCATGCGGCTTGAGCGCGGAACTGCGGATACC
>CAXTYH010000046.1:0-25534 GCA_964248405.1 uncultured Bryobacteraceae bacterium | reverse complement strand
GAAAAACACTCAGCTCACCCAAGCCGCTCTGATTTCGCAATACAGATGTGAATACGGCCCACACATATAATGCCGTCATTAAGGCAGCAAAAATCCAGCCGCGCAGGGGTGACTTCTGCCAAAAGCCGAGATCACGAAGTGATCGCCCGCGCATGCCCAAAGAGAGCATGAGTAGGACAAAAACAGCGATCTCGCCCAGCGCGGATCCACTAATCGTTAGCGCAGTTCGGCCTCGTAACGTCGTTTCTACATGACCCTGAAGCAGCCAACGTAGACCTTTCGAGATAACGCCGACGATCGTAAGGAAGAGAACAGTCCCGACAGCGACCGTAACAAGAGACCGCAACCGTGTATCCAGAGCGACCCGCGGCGGTGACTGAGTAGTGCTGGTCAGAGACATCAAATACGCTCCGAAACTGTTGCTTTTACAAGAGTACGCATCCTTGTTTACGCAAGTTCCATCTTTCCTGATGCCTGAAGTGTCCCGAGAGTACGTCGTACAGGATTGCGTTGACCGAGGACTTGGCAATGTTGGTGGAGCAGATAATCTTGCGCCTACTCTGAGCAGCGTTATCGTGTTACGCTCGACTTGTCCAACAATCTCCGGCAGCGATGAGTCAATTGGAAGCCGCTATCTCTTTATTGTCTGCCACGTTTCACTCCGGAGCGCCTGCCCTGTGTGTGGCATAGCCGGGTTTACCCACTTCCGCCACCGGCCCGATTTAGGCGTTCTGCAGCGTGCTCTTCAGAGCATCCATCATCGCGGACCAAACCAGAGCGGCATCCATCGAACACGCCACGCCTCAATCGGCGCCGTGCGGCTGAAGATTATCGACCTCCAGGGCGGCGATCAGCCGATGTTCACGAACGGCGAAGACTTGGCCGTAGTGTTCAACGGAGAAATCTACAATCACGCCGAATTGCGGCGCGAACTCGAATCGCTGGGTCACGCTTTCGAGAGCCACTGCGATACCGAAGTCGTGCTGAAAGCATTTGCCCAGTGGGATGTCGGATCCTTTACTCGCCTGCGCGGAATGTTCGCCGCCGCGTTCTGGCAGGAGTCGCAGGGGCGCTTAGTCTTAGTTCGCGACCGCGTCGGCATCAAGCCGCTCTACTACGCGCTGCACGAGGACGAGATTTATTTTGGTTCCGAGTTGAAGGCTCTGTTTGAACATTCCGAGATTCCGCGCCGCATCTCCTCGACAGGACTGAGCTACTTTCTTTCGCTCAACTATGTACCGACTCCGTACACGCTGATCGAAGGCATCTGCAAAGTGCTTCCGGGAAGTTATCTCGAGTTCGCGGGCGGGCGTCTACGGCAGGAGCGTTACTGGCAGAATCGTTTTGCCGAACAAGACTGGACACTTCCGGAGGCAACCGCACAACTTGATCGGCTGATGGCCGAGTCGGTCGGTGAACACCTTCTCTCTGACGTACCGCTTGGCATCTGGGCCAGCGGTGGGCTGGATTCATCCGCCATCTTGCACTACGCCGCACAAGCCTCCGAGCAAAAACTTCGAACGTTTTCCATTTCATTTTCCGGGCGTCGGTTCGATGAGAGCCCGCACTTTCGGCTGCTCGCAAAGACCTACAACACAACGCACCAGGAATTCGACATGAATGGCACGCTCAATCTGGCGGAAGCCATTGAGGAGATGTCGTACTACTCAGACGAGCCAAGCGCGGATGCTGGTGCTCTGCCCGTCTGGTTTCTTGCGCGTATGACGGCGCAGCATGTCACAGTGGCGCTGAGTGGCGAAGGCGCAGATGAAATCTTCGGCGGCTATCAGACCTATCTTGCCGACACGTATGCCCGGCGCATACGACCCTTGCCAAAGCCGCTGCTGCAAGCAGGGTTAGCTGTGGCGAATCGCCTGCCTGTCTCAGATGAAAAGATCGGGCTCGAGTACAAGATCAAACGTTTCTTGCAGGGCGCTCTGCTTCCTGCCGACCATGCGCACTTTTACTGGAATGGAACCTTCTCGAAGGTCGGTTACCAGGAAGCGGACCTGCAGAGTCTCGTCAGACGGTTGCCTGATGTTCCACTTGAAACAATCAATCGTTACTTATTCGTCGATCAGCACTACTATCTGCCCGACGATATTCTCTACAAGTGTGACCGGATGAGCATGGCTCATTCGCTGGAAGTGCGGCCGCCATTTCTGGATCACCGCCTCGTCGAGTTTGCCGGCAGCTTGCCTGAGCGCTGGAAGGTAAATGGCAGTCAAACCAAGTTCATCATGCGCGAGTTGCTCAAGACCAAGTTGCCCGCACAGATCATGGGGCGTCGTAAAGAAGGACTGGATATCCCGGCGCACGAGTGGCTCCGCGGTCCGTTGAAGCCGTTGCTGCTCGATGCCCTCAGCCCCGATTCGGTAAGGGCAGCGGGTGTGTTTGACCCTGCAGCGGTGACCGGTTTGGTTGTGCGCCATTTATCGCGCAAGGAGAATCTTGGCTACAATCTCTGGGGTCTGCTGACGCTTCATCTCTGGATGCGGCGCTGGAGCGTTCTCCCTATTTCGGAGCCTGACAGTGTACGCGCTGACACTTACGTGCCTGCCTGAGCAAGCGCCCTACATCTCAGCGGAACTTTGGGACTGGAATGCGTTAGCTATTTCGGAGAGCGACGGATCAGTTGCTATTTCCCTGGTTGCTGGTTTCGAAACGGACGAGGACCAGGCGGAACTGCTGTTGCATTTCGCCGCATGCGATCCAATCTGGACGGAAGACGAGACCGACTGGTTTGCTGAAACAAAAGCGGCCTGGCCCGCTCGTGCCATTGGTAATCGTATTTTCCTTGCGCCGCTCTGGTGTGAAGACCCGACGCCCGACGGACGCATCCGAGTTGTTCACAACCCAGGCTCGGCATCGGGTACGGGCGAGCATCCCTGCACCAGGTTGGCCTTAGAAGCTTTGGAGAAGTGTGTGACTCCAGCAACCCGCGTTGTTGACGTCGGTACTGGCTCCGGTATCCTCGCCATAACAGGGACGCTGCTTGGCGCCCCCGAAGCCATTGCTACTGACACCGATGCTGCCAGCTTATATACGGCTCGTGAGAACTACCTTTTAAATGGTTTGACTCCGGCGCTGATCGCTGGTTCGGCGGACGCTCTGGCCGACTCGATCGCTGAAATCACGGTCGCCAACATCAGCGGCTCGGTCCTGCTCGGCATTCTGGACGAACTGCTTCGCGTCAGCAAACCGGATGCCACGCTGATCCTCACCGGCTTTACCGACGGGGAGGCAACCACGTTTGTCCGTCTCTTTCCCTCTGCTCAGATCACCGAGTGCAACCAGTGGCGCTGCCTGGTCATTCCGCTTTCTTCTTACGAGCAGTAGTTTTCTTCGGCTTCGCAGGCGCCTCGGCCACCGGCGCAGTCAGGTCCTGGAGGCGAGCGAGAGCCGCTTCAATTCCCTGCCCTCCGGCCAGCACTGGCGCAAACAAATCGCCTAACTTCTCAAAGCGCTCGATCGTGTTGTCGATGCGGAAGTCGGTCGGACGCAGACCATGCTTCACTTCTTTCCAGTCGAGCGGCGTTGCCACCGGAGCACCGTCGTAGGCTCGAAGTACATACGGCGCAGCGATTGTCTTGCCGCTCCCAATCTGCAGGTAGTCGAAATAGACTCTGCCTTTCTCCCGCTTGTTTACGCTGCGAGGAGTTGTGAATAGTTTGGGGTCACGCTCCAGCACCAAATGAGAGATCAACTCGGCAAAGCTTCGCACCTGTTCGAACGTATAGACAGGATCGAGCGGTACATAAACGTGCATGCCATCACCGCCGGTTGTCTTCGGGTAGCCGCGCAATCCCAATTCTTCAAGCAGCTTGCGCACAAGTAGTGCTGCATCCACAATGCCGTCGTACGATACTTCGACCGGATCTAAATCGAGCAGCATCCAGTCCGGATGAGCAAGATTGCCGACGCGCGCCGTCAGCGGATTCTGATCGACGCACCCTAAGTTAATTAGATACAGAAGACTTGCCCGATCCTGTGCTAAAGGATAGTGATTGGTCTTGCGAGTTTCCTCGATTGCTTCGCAGCGCATCCACTCAGGGAAACCAGTGCTTGCGTTCTTCTGGAAGAAAAAGTCCCCTTCGATGCCGTTCGGGTAGCGCTTCAACGACAGCGGCCGGTCGCGCAAATGGGGCAGCAGCCAGGGTGAAACACGGCTGTAGAACTCCAGCAAATCGCACTTTTTCCAACCGTCTTTTGGGTAGAAGACCTTTTGCAGGTTAGTGAATTTCATGCGATGCCCGTCAACGTCGACGGTTGCCTCGCGCCCGGATAACCTTAACTCGTTGGCCGACGGTGCCCGATCAGAGGTCTCGAGTTCGGGAGCTGCAAGCGTAGCGGGATCGACCGGTGCTTCCTTCACCACCTCTTTCGCCGGTTTGTCATCCCGCAGAGCAATGAAGACAGGAGCACGCAGGTGCTGGTCCGGAGTCCACTCCAGGAATCGAATTTCGCAGATCGTTTCCGGACGAACCCACGTAACACCCTTGATACTCGGCTTAGGCTTTTGGGCGAAAGGGCAGGTTTTAGAAACCAGTGGCGCAAGGCGGTCATAGATCACCTTCATCTTCTTGCTATCGAAGCCCGTTCCTACTTGTCCGGCATGCTGCAGCTTGCCGTCGATATACGCCCCTAAAACTAAAGCGCCAAAAAATTCCCGTTCGCCTTTGGTGAAACCGCCGATGACAAACTCCTGCTCGTGTAGAACCTTAGCTTTCAGCCATCGTATTGATCGACCGCCCTCATACTTACTCCGGCGATCTTTCGCAACCACGCCCTCAAGGCCCATTTGACGTGCGGCCTCAAACATTTGTGCACCGCTGGTCTCGTAAGGTTCAGAGAGGCGCACCTGGTCGCCCGCCTTAACCAGCGCATTCAACACGCGCCTGCGATGGTCTAACGAAGCGCCGCGCAGATCATAGCCGTCGATGTACAAGGCATCGAAGAGAAAAAGAGTAGCCGGTGTCTCTTCGGCCAAACGGGGAATGGCAGTCGCATTCGCCATAATGCGCGGCTGAATTAAGCTGAAGCTGCCGCGTCCGTTCTCATCCAAAACGCAAATCTCACCATCCAGAATCGCCTGCTTTGCGTTAACGAGTTTTGGCAGACCGGCTATTTCCGGATACTTGTCTTCACACCGGTTACCGGCTCGCGTTTGGATTTCCAGTTCGCCGTCGCGCAAGAAGCAGAGAGCACGTATGCCGTCCCACTTGATTTCGTAGAGCCATTGATCGCCTTCCGGCGGCTCGGTAACGGCGGTGGCCAGCATAGCTCCGACGCCTAGAGGCATCTTTGCTTTCTGTGCGCCCGGAATCTCGCTGAGTCCAACCTGCTCCACATTGCTTGCAATTTCATCCTGGGAGCGCTTCGTTGCAACGCTCCAGGCAAACTGGTCGATGTCGTAGTCTGGAGTGGCAAACTCATCTTTCTTTTTGAGCAGCAGCCACTCGTTCCCCTTACCGCGGTTCTTCATACGAACAATCGCCCATGAGCCATGCAGCTTTGTGCCGTGAAGTTCGAACTTGAAGTCGCCGCGCTCCAGTTGGGCTTCGGCAGACTCTTCGCCCAGCACTGCATAGTCGCCGGTGTCCCACAGCATGACGCTGCCTGCGCCATAGTTGCCTTCCGGTATGTTGCCCTCGAAAGTGCCGTAGTCGAAAGGATGGTCCTCCACTTTCATGGCCAGGGACTTGCGGGCCGGGTCGAGACTTGGGCCCTTAGGCACGGCCCAACTGACCAACACGCCGCCGACCTGCAAGCGGAAGTCGTAGTGCAGGCGCGTGGCGTCGTGCCGCTGTACACAAAAGAAGCCGCCGCGTGTCGACGCAGCAGCAGGATTCTCCTCAGGACCAGGCTCCGGAGTCTTGTCAAAGTGACGTTTCTGGGCGTATTCTTTCAGCGCCATTGCTGCCGTCATTATGCCAGCCGGTAAGCTCCAACGCAGACGATTGTTACCCTGAAAGCTCCTCCCCCGGAAAGCAGTCTTCCCGTGCAGTTCTCCGAACAGCTGAAAAGCCAACTCAATATTGTTGATGTTCTAGGACAGTACCTGCGGCTCAAGAAACAAGGAACCCGCTACGTTGGCCTCTGTCCGTTCCACTCAGAAAAGACGCCCTCGTTTAGCGTGAGTCCTGCGCTGCAAATCTATAAATGCTTCGGATGCGGCGAAGCCGGCGACGTGTTCAAGTTCGTTATGGAGCATGACCAACTCACATTTCCCGAGGCCATTAAAGTCCTGGCGGAACGAGAAGGAATTCCGGTGCCCGAGCGGCAACGTTCCGATGATCCGGAGACTCAGCGACGGGAAGGGCTGATGGAGATGCATGAGATTGCAGCTGAAGTCTTTCAGAACAACTTGCGAGGGCCGGCAGGCAAGGAAGCACTCGCCTACCTTGCTAAGCGAGGAGTCTCAGCTCAATCAATAGCCGAGTTCCGGCTGGGGTTGTCGGACGGTAGCGGCCAGCAACTAACGCAGCGGCTGCAGAAGTTCGGAAATACCTTGCTGGAAAATTCAGGACTGGTGGGCAAGCGAGAGGGCGGCGGAGGCTTCTACGATACCTTCCGATCGCGGCTGATGTTTCCCATCCATAACGAATCGGGCAAGGTGATTGCTTTCGGTGGACGCGCGATGCGAGCGGAGGAGAAAGCCAAGTACATTAATTCGCCAGAGACCGCAATCTACAAAAAGTCGCAGGTGCTGTATAACTTGCATCGCGCAAAGATGGCTGCGCGTAAGAACGACCGCTTCATCCTTGTGGAAGGTTACATGGACGTGATCGGGGTTTACTCAGCCGGTTTACAAGAGGTTGTGGCAAGTAGCGGAACGTCGCTCTCGTCTGACCAGGTCCGCAGCATGAAGCGACAAATCTCGCAACAGCAAGCCAGTCGCGGACAAGTGATCTTAAACTTCGACCCGGATGCGGCGGGAGTTCGATCGACTGAGAAATACATCGGCGCCATGATTGCCGAAGGATTGCGGGTGAAAGTTTTGTCCTTGCCAGGCGGACTGGATCCGGATGAGTTCATTCAGCAGCATGGAGCCGAAGCGTATGCAAAGGCGGTAAAAGAAGCGGGATCTTACTTCCACTGGCTGGCTGATCGTGCGCGGGAGAAGTTCGATATGCGCTCGCCTGAAGGACGCGTGGATGCCTTTCAATATCTGATGCCGGTGTTGCAGTTGGTGCATGATCGCGTAGAGCGCGGGGCCATCGCTAACGATCTGGCCGAATACATGAATGTGGATCGCGACACCGTTCGCGCAAATTTAAAAGCCAGGAGTACCGAACCGGCTCCAAAGAAAAGGTCCCTGCCGGCGACGGTACCTCCTAATGAAAGGCTGCTGGTCTTGTGTCTTTTGAACCACGCAGAAGCGCGGCTTGTGATCCGGCAGTACTTAACTCGGTCGCAGCTGCTTTTGCATTTGGAACTGCGACCGATTTTCGAAGCATGGTTAGGGGAAGACGATGGAGAAACATTCTCGGTCTCGCGGGTCTCTGAGAAGCTGGACTCCCGCATGCAAAGTCTGCTTTCGGAACTGAGCTTTTCCGATCTCGGCATCAGCGAGGAGGACGCTTCGCATCAGGTTTTACACTGCCTGGAAGAGCTGGAAACGGCAGCGCTGGAGCGGAGCCGAAACCATCTCAAGCAGCAAATCAAACACCTTGAGCAGGCCGGTAATTTCGCCGAAGCAATGCGGCTGGCCGAACAGCTTAACCGACACAATCCCCACCTCAACAGGTAACGAAAGCTGTTGTACTATGAGGAGTCGAAGGGTGAAATAGTATTTACGCCATTCGATCTTACACATGTGTTGAATTAGCAGTTCATGCAGGAAACCGACGACAAAGGCTTTACTCTCTTCGATGATGTAAGTGAAGCTACACCTGACGAGCTGTCGGGAATTGGTGAACTGGGCGATCTCTTCCCTGATGTGCATGGATCGCCCGTGGGCCTACTAGATGACCCCAAAGGACTTGGGCGCAAAGAGGAGGAGGGCGACGACCTTTCCGATCTTGACCTGACTCCGGGCACGCTCGACAAGAGTAACGATTCGGTACGTGTTTACCTGCGTGAGATGGGTACCGTGCCGCTGCTCACGCGGGAAGGCGAGATTGAGCTCGCAAAGCAGATTGAGCGTGGGCAGAGAGTTGTCATGAAGGCACTTTCCCGCTCTCGCCTGGTTGTGCAAATGGTGATTGAAACCAAGGCTAGCGTGCAGCGTGGAACCTTTCCCATACTGGAGATAGTCGCAGCGCCGGACGCCCATCTCGTTGAGGATGAGCATTCTGCCAGCGCGCAATTAGCCGAGCAGTATGTGTCGGATGTCGACCAGATCGACACGCTCTTTCGCAAGTCGCAAACGCTTTATCAGAAACTGCTAATAACTTCGCGGTCACTGAAGCCTAAACAGCATCGCAAAGCTCGTTACGAATACATGCGGTGCGTGGTTCAAATATCCCGTCGCATTCGGAACCTCGCGTTCACACCGCGCTTTCAGCGTTCATTGAGCGGTGCTTTGCGCAAGTTCGTGGGTCAAATCAGCTTGTTGGAACAGGAATGCGGGCGATTGCAGCGAAGCATCGACCTGCTCGGAAGCACGAACGCAGCAGCTGGAGCGGCTCTGCGCAGAGAATTAAAAGCACTGACAGGGCAGATTCAGACTCTGGAAGAGCACGCCGGAACTTCATCGGTAGAACTGCATCGCACCTTGACCATCATCGAGCGTGGCGAGGTTAGTACTGATCATGCCAAGAAGCGGCTGATTGAGGCCAACCTCCGGCTAGTTGTTTCAGTGGCGAAGCGCTACACCAATCGTGGGATGCAGTTTCTCGATTTAATTCAGGAAGGCAATATCGGGTTGATGCGCGCGGTAGAAAAGTTCGACTACAAGCGCGGATATAAGTTTTCAACTTACGCGACGTGGTGGGTGAGGCAGGCGGTCACGCGCGCCATTGCAGACCAGGCGCGTACCATTCGCGTTCCAGTTCATATGATCGAGACGATCAATAAACTTGTTCGCCTGCAGCGCTTGATGCAACAGGAACTACGCCGGGAACCCACAACCGAAGAATTGGCCGTGCGGATGGAACTTCAGCCGAGTAAGATTCGGCGAGTTTTGCGCATTGCTCAGGAGCCTATTTCATTGCAGACACCGGTGGGCGAAGAGGAAGAGTCGAACCTGGGCGACTTCCTGGTCGATCACCGAATGGTGTCGGCATCGGATGCAATGATCAACTTGAACTTACGCGAGCAAACCGCTGAGGTGCTCAAGACGCTGAGCCCGCGCGAGGAAAAGATAGTTAAGATGCGCTTTGGGCTGCAGGACGGCAACGAGCATACGCTGGAAGAAGTGGGTCAGAACTTTGCAGTTACGCGCGAACGCATTCGCCAAATCGAGGCAAAGGCTCTCCGCAAGCTGCGTCATCCGAGCCGTAGTCATCGCTTGCGCAATTTCCTCGAAAACAACGTCTCCTCCTAGTTCAGTCGTGCGCTGAAACACGATCGCTTACTGTCACATGCGGCTTCACGGTTGTTCGTGTACGACCGCCAAATATTTTTGCCAGTGCCTTCTGCCTGAAGTCGAAAATATCCAACAGTTGTCGCTTCACGATAACCGCATGTGCAAGAGCTCCGAGCGAACCGAGTGGAAGCGCATAATCAACGCGATCGCCTACGCGAGTTCCTTCGGGCGTCTCTTCGAAGCTGTGCCGGTGGCGCCATAACGAATACGGCCCCTTCGCCTGCTGATCGATGAACAGGTGAGGCGGCTGGTACTCCTGAATAACAGTCTTCCATTTGATAGGCAAGCCAAGCCATTTAATGATGTAGTCGATCTCGGCACCTGTGCGCATCTCCACCTTTTCTTTCGATACGACTTGGAAGTTAAGCCACTGCGGAGTAATCTTCGCCAAATTATAAGGGCTCTCAAAGACTTCGAACGTGCTCTGAAGCGTTCGCTCGGTTAACATCTCGCACTGCAAGGTATAGATTGGCATGGCCCATTAAAATGGTAGCGGTCTTCAAGTGAGCGCGCCTGGTCCCGTTTAAATAGTGGCGTCAGCGGTAAACAACTGCTCGACCCACTGTCTAGGTTATGTTAGTGCTTTCGCTATGGAAGAGATTGTTGACGTCGCGATTCCCACCCCCGTTCATGAAGTAACGCCTCCCAAGAGGGTGCCCAAGCCCAAGAATGCCGGCGAACGTAAGGCGCGGGTGCAACGAATATGGCAAGAGCTTGACCGATTGTTTCCCCATGCGACTTGTGCCTTGCGGCATGAGAACGCGTGGCAGCTCCTGGTGGCCACAATCCTCTCGGCTCAATGTACAGATGAGCGCGTCAACAAAGTCACGCCGGGGCTGTTCGCAAAATATCCGACCGTTCAAGACTTTGCCAACGCGGGGCAAGAGGAGTTGGCAAACGACATCCGTTCCACCGGATTTTTCAATAACAAATCAAAGTCTGTGATCGGCGCAGCGCGGAAGGTGCTGAGCGATTTCGCCGGCGAGGTTCCACGAACAATGGAGGAGTTGCTGACGGTTCCGGGAGCAGCTCGCAAGACAGCGAATGTTGTCCTAGGTACAAGCTACGGCGTTGCCGCCGGGGTTGTCGTTGATACGCATGTACAGCGCATCAGCCAACGCTTAGCGCTTACTAAGAACATAGACCCGGTTAAAATTGAGCGCGACCTGATGGCGATTGTGCCACAAGATCGTTGGATCCTGTTTGCGCATCAGACCATTCACTTTGGGCGGCAAATTTGCACAGCGCGGAAGCCGAGGTGTGCCAACTGCCCGCTTGATTTACTTTGTTATAGCGCGGATAAGACGCTTGCCTGATCGGCTCTACCTGGGAGTAGACGGCGGCCAATCGAGTACTACGGCTCTGATTGCCGATGAGCACGGGCGAGTGTTGGGCGAAGGAGTGGGCGGTCCCTGCAATCACGCGAGCGCGGCCGAAGGTCGCCGTAAGTTCCTGGCCGCAGTGGGCGGCTGTATGGAAGCGGCGTGCGCACAGGCGGGATGTTCGCCGGGAACTGTGGAGTTCTCTGCGGCTTGCTTTGGACTTAGTGGAGGGGTGGAAGATAAAGCGTCCTACATTTATGAACTGGTACGAAGTCGCCAGTACAAGTTGACTCACGATGGAGAGATTGCGCTCACGGGCGCTACTGGCGGCCACGCAGGAATCATCATCATTGCCGGTACAGGTTCGTTCGCATTTGGACGCAATGCTGAAGGCCGAACTGCCCGGGCAGGCGGCTGGGGCTACGTCTATGGAGACGAGGGTGGCGCCTTTGACATCACTCGTCGCGCCTTGCGGGCAGCGCTTATTTATGAGGAGGGCTGGGGCCCGGCAACCGACCTGCTTCCTCTTCTCAAGCGAGCGGGAAAGGCCGCAAGTGCAAACGAGTTGTTGCATCGCTTCTATGGCGATATCCCACGTTCATCCATTGCCGCCTATGCTCCTTTGGTGACCGAAGCAGCTGAAGCGGGTGACGCGGTTGCCACGGAGATTATGAAGGAAGCGGCACACCAGCTATGCCGCTATGTCTGGGGTGTGAAGCAACAACTCTTCCCTGAAATGAGAGCGCCCTGGGTGAGCTATGTCGGCGGTGTATTTAGAAGCCCGGCTCTTCTTAAATACTTTGAAGTGGCCGTGAAGGCTGAGGTGAGCGAAAACGTAGCCCCTCCGCTTTACCGGCCCGCGACAGGCGCATTGTTGGAAGCATGGGCATTGGACGGCTTGAGCTTCGCTTCACTAAGGTCGGAAAATGACGGTGCGACTGATTCCTCGATGGGTACGGCAAACTCGACCGAGAGTGCGACCGCTGATCCTACGATACCCAGCAACAACTCGCTTTGAATTCGCAAGTATTCGTTGAAGTCTTCGGTGAGCACGTAGGCAAAGATCTCAAGATCAAACGACTGCATCCCAATTTTAGTGAAGCGCAGCGGAATGCCCGTTGCGTCTACCTCAGGGTGATCTTCCAGGATCTTAGTTATTGCCGACATCATGGCGCGGATCTTGTCGGGATGCGTATCGCGACGGAGGTTGATCGTAGGATGGAACCACATACGGTCGCGCTGAGAGTAGTTCTCCAACGTCATAGTGGAGAACGACGAGTTCGGAACCGTGACCACCGTGCGATCAAGCGTGCGAATGCGCGTGGACCGCAAGCCGATGTCTATCACGGTGCCCACCTGTCCTCCAAACTGACAGAAGTCTCCCACCAGCACCGGTTTATCGCTGATGACCGATACACCGCCAAACAGGTTTTCAATTGTTTTCTGTGCGGCTAACGCAACCGCGATACCACCAACTCCCAAGCCGGCCAGGATGGTATTGACGTTGTATCCCCAGGATCCGACTACCGAAAGGAGAGCAAGTATCCCGATGACAATCTTGACCGAACGCGCAAGCAGAGGCAGAGCAGAGTACGAAATCGCCCGTTCCCGAACATCCATCCGGGAGGTCATCGCATCGTAGACTACGTCAACTACCACCATCAGCAGTTCAGCAATGGCCCAGATGAAGATCAGCGACAGCAGCTTCAGGAGCGAGTCACGCAGCAAAGCAGGCGGGGCAATCAGCTCTATAGCCGCCCGAAGCAGTGACACCGCCACGATGCGGCGTAGTGGCTCCACCGCAGCCTTTAGCCGGTGAACGTGGAGCTCGCTGGAGTATCGTTTTGTTACGGGACGAATCAGAAAGAGAAAAGCACGCGCCAGCGATCGTGAAACCAGACTCACTATCGCTACCGCTAGAAGCAGGGCCAACCAGATCCAAAGCTGCGCACCAAACAGTCGATTTTTCACGAGCAGCTCTGGTATCCGCTTCTCGATGGGAGACTCGGTTGCCAGTGCTGCCAGCTCCGGAATGTGAGCCACGCTGTCAGAGGACACCAGCCAGATTTGCTGGTCTCCGGACATCTCGCGCTGCATGTAGAGCGTAATCGTCTTCCCACTAACCTGGAATTCTTCGAGCTTATTTTGGTTTGTTCCCAATCCGTCGTTTATGCTGCCGGTCGGCTGATTGCTGAGCCGTCCAATCGCAAACTGAGAATCCCGGTTCAGGATGAGGCCAAGCTGGTTGGCAAGTTCTGGACCCTTGGATAGCGGACGAACATGGCGGAGATCGAGATACTGGGCCGCGAGCTCATCGTTGCCATCGTGAATGGCTTCGAGGAATGCATAAATTGCCGAGCGGGGTGTGCTGCGCTTTAGCGGATCAGGCTTGTTGGCATCGGGCGCTGCTTTTGCAGTTGCTGGAGCCGTTAACGTAGGGATGGACTGTCCAAACCCTGGAAGGGGCGCCAAGAATAAGAACGAGATGAGGAGGGCGACAACTAAACGTTCTGCTATCGATGAGTGCTTCATTGCTCTGCTATTCTGACCGGCCCTGTTTGCCTAAGCTCGGTGTGCCTTTTCGGTAGTCCCTAAGAACGGGCCGCAATCTCAAGAAGAATCTTTTCACAGGCTTCGCGCGGATTTGCTGCGCGGGTCACCTGGCGACCAACGACTAGATAATCGGCTCCGTTCCGCAACGCTTCAGCAGGGGTTGCGATACGCTTTTGGTCCCCCGAGTCAGCACCAGCACTTCGCACGCCGGGGGTTACCAGCTTCAGCCCGGAGCCCGCAAGAGCACGGACGCGAGCTACTTCTAAGGGCGAACAGACTATCCCGTCCATCTTGCTTTCCACCGCCTTACTCACGCGCAACTCGACTAAATCAGATATTGGTACAGAGTAACCGAGGTCGCGCAGATCGTCAGCGTCGAAGCTGGTCAGGACCGTTACGGCGAGCAGTTGAGTGGCTGAGGTTCCGCGACCTTGGCCTGCCGCCTCCATCACACTGCGGCTGCCATGCACTGTCAAGAACGTGGGTTCGATTCGTAAACAGATCTGCCTGGTAGCGCGCGTGACAGTTTCGCCGATATCATAGAGCTTCAAGTCAAGGAAGATCTGCTTGCCCAAGTCGCGGATCCGCTGGGCAAGGTCAAGCCCGGCAGCCGCATACAATTCCATGCCGATTTTGTAAAAGGAAGCCGAGTCTCCAAGCTGCTGAACGAGGCGCAGTGCATCCGCTTCGTTATCGACATCGAGAGCAATGATGAGCGGGTTCAAGCTGTTACCACCAGCGGCTTAGTGTGGTACTCGACAACTCGACCAATGTCGTACGCTTCCGGGCGTGCTTTTATTAACCCCGCTGCATCGTCGGCTTTCAGAGATACTAGTAGGCCACCGGAAGTCTGCGGATCGTAGAGCAGAGACTGCAGTTCAAAGGGTAAGTCAGGCGGCATGGCAACGCAACTTTCAACGAAGTCACGGTTGTTCTTTAAACCACCCGAATGCGCCCCAGCTTTTGAATATTTAACGGCGCCCGGGAGGAATCGAACAGCTAAAGGCTTTATCTCAAGTGTGACATTGCTGGCCAGCGCCATCTCACGCGCGTGACCAAGCAAGCCAAAGCCAGTGACGTCAGTACAGGCATGCACATCGTAGGACGAAAGGGCCAGTGCAGCATCGCGGTTGAGCGTTAGCATCTGGTCAATTGCCCCGGCAACATGCCCGTCTTCTGCCTCTTCTCTCTTCAACGCTGTTGAGATAACACCGGTCCCAATGCGCTTGGTAAAGACAAGCACATCTCCGGCACGTGCACCAGCATTCGTCCAGATTCGGTTGGGGTCGACCAAACCAGTAACTGCATAGCCAAACTTAATCTCATCGTCCGCAATGCTGTGGCCGCCGAGGATTACGCATTGCGCCTCATGAATCTTGTCGGCGCCACCTTTTAGTATGGCCTCCAAGTCTTCAATGTCACCCTTGGCCGGAAACACGACAAGCGATAGGGCAGTGATCGGGCGCCCTCCCATTGCATAGATGTCGCTGAGCGCGTTCGCGGCGGCGATGCCTCCAAACGTGTAGGGGTCGTCAACAATGGGCGTAAAGAAATCGACTGTCTGCACGATGGCAAGCGGATTTCCATTGGCAGCCTTTGTGAGATTGTAGACGCCGGCGTCGTCAGCCGTGTCGTAGCCCACCAGGATGTTTTCGTTGTGTGAGCGAGGAACGGTACGAAGTGCGCGATCAAGAATCTTTGGGCTTAGCTTAGAAGCACAGCCGCCTGCCTTCACATTGGCAGTAAGTCGAGTGGCCATCTCTCCCTAGGATGTCAGGTGCCGCGATTCATCTCCGGCTGCGACTGACTCTTCGGCAAACGCCCACTCGCGCCAATCGTCCAGCAACGGAAAATAGAGACCAAGATGAATGGGTCCGGCCCGAAGGCGAGATAGCAGAGTGGCATAGGTTTCCATCTGGTCGCGGTAGCGCTGGACTTCGTTATCAAGGAAGTCTTGCAAGTTTCCGCCCTGGTGCTCACTGGTTTTGTAATCGACAATCCAGAGACGGTTGGTTGAACCGTGACGGAAGCATCGGTCAATGCTGCCGGTGATCAGGCGGTTTCGAACCCGTCCCTGGATGGCCAGCTCAGATTCGGCTTCCGGATGAGCGGTAAGAATCCACTGTCCGCGCGAGCTTCGAATCGTGTTGGTGATGGCGCGCAACACTCGGTCAACCGCGCTTGTCAGATCAGCCGCGGGAACGCCGAGCCTTTGCAGCTCTTGAGTGTACAAGGGCAGGCTGGATGAAAGTCGAGTCCTGTCCCAAGCTGCAACGCCATCACTTGCAATACGCTTGAGGACGTTGTGAACGACCGTGCCAACATGCCGGCCGGTGTCGCTTACCCATTCATACGTAACGGTGCGAGCAGACGCTGTACTGCGAACCAGTTCGGGCTGCCATTCAACCGATTGCGGCGACAGTGGCGGGTGCCACGACAGGGGGACGCGGCGGATAAAGGTCTGCTTCGACCCACTTTCTTCCTGAAAGTCGAGGGAGCTTTGCCTGGGAAGCCTGCGCCCTAACAGCTCTTGGAACTGAGCCTGATACTGAGGCCAGATCATTTTCAGAAACGTACCTTCGCTAGGCGCCCCAATCGTGCCGTCCTTTTTTACTTTGACTGACCCAAGAAGATAGAGATGGTTCACCGCACGGGTGCAGGCCACGTAGAGAAGCCGCTCATCCTCGCGCCGATCTTTGAGCTTGATCTCCTCCTTGATGTTTTTATATTCCGGCGTGGAATCTTCGCCCGTTTGTGGCTGAGCGGCGACGTGCAGGTGAACGTTACCCTGGTCATCGGTGTTCTCGGTCCAAAGTAGGAGTTCAGACTCGCTGACGCGGGTCGAGCGGCTGAATTGAGGCAGAATGACAGTGTCGAACTCGAGCCCTTTGGCTGCATGAATCGTCATCACTCGAACGCAATCGGCGCCGGTGTCCGGCTTTGCATTCAACTGTTCCACCCGTTGAGCGAGAAGACTGAAATCGCGTACAGTGCCGCCCTCTTCAAAGCGCTCCAGCAGCGACAGAAAGGTATCTACATCCTCGCGCTGGTTACTGAAAGGAAGGAGAGCCGAGCCGCCCAGAGCGATCCAAGTCTCCTCTACCAACTGCCGCAGCGGTATGCGCCCAAGATGGCCGACGGCTTCCGCAGCAACCTGAAAGAAGCGAATGGCTCGCAACCGGCCGTCCGGAGATAGCGTGTGAACCACAGCAGGATCCCCGAGCAAATGGAAGATGGTGCGCGACGGATGCGGTTCGGCTAAGGAGGAAAGGTCGGCGAGAGTAAGGCCGCACCACGGTGCGCGCAGGCAGGCCAGCCACGATACGCGATCAGCAAGATGAACCAACGCTCGCGTAAGAGCGAGCATGTCCAGAACGTGCTGCTGTTCCTGTAACGGATCGATCTCGACGGCTTCGTACCGAATCCCAGCATTTCGGAGCACCGGCAGGATGTCTTTGACGTGAGCCCGAGAACGCACCAGGATGGCAACTCCGCCGCGCTGCTCCGCCGTGCGAACAATCTCCAGTACTGCCGCCGCTTCCGCTTCACCCATGTCATTCAGGAAAGGGATCAGCACAGGCTGTGCGCCTGAAGGTGGACGGATAGCGCTTGCAGGCTGCAGCTTCACAGCACCAGTAGCCGAATTGTCAATCGGCATTAGCGGTCCAAGAAATTCGTTCACCCAACCGACCAGCTCCGGCGTAGACCGGAAGTTCGCTGAAAGACGAAGTCGCTTCAGGCGTACCGAACCTAGCTGTTTCTCTTCCCAGGCGCGGAGGAACAGCGAGACTTCTGCAGAGCGAAAGCGATAAATGCTTTGGCTTGGATCACCCACCAGGAACAGTGTCCGACCGTCGCCCTCTGACCACTGCCCGGTCAGCGCGTTTACCAGGTCGTACTGCGCCCTTGAGGTGTCTTGAAATTCATCCACCATCAGATGGACTATCTGATAATCGAGCGAGTAGAGCAGGTCGCTCGGCGCATCACTGCTACCCAGAGCGGTAATAGCTGCGCGAGTGATCTCTGTGAAATCGACCGATGAGCGAAGGCGGAAGACTTCCCGCAGTTCGGCATGGGCAAGACGCAGGAGTTCCCCAAAGTCATCGACAAGATCTGAGTGAGGCGCAAGAGGGTAGAATTCCCACTGGTCGCGTTTCTCCAGCAACGACGCAACTTTGCCTTCCAGGCTCGCCACGTTGTTATCAAAAAAGAGCGATGCGCGCACAAAAAGTTGACGGCCGGCGTCTGCGCCCTCGGCTAAGTTCTGCAGCATCCGGCGCGCGGCCAGTCGATACAGTTCACTCGCTTCCTCCATCACCTGGCCGATGCCCCCTGATTCGGAAACGAGCGGCATCTGACGAACAATGGTTGCGCAAAGCGAGTCGATGGTTTGAATTTGAAGACGCCCAGGGTCACGCAAGAGATTCCAGCCGAGCCGCTCGTCTTGCGCCCGCGCGGCGCTTGCCAGATCAGACGCGGAGTCGTGAAGTGCGCGCACGATCCGTTCTTTCATTTCTCCGGCAGCTTTGCGCGTGAAAGTCATGGCCACAATCGACTCCGGCCGCTCGACAACACCGAGCAAAGTCAGGAAGCGATTCACCAGCAGGCTCGTCTTGCCTGAGCCGGCGGGTGCCTGAACTATGAACGACTCATCCCGCCTGAGTGCGTGCTTACGCGCGAGCGCATCCGGCAGCAAGACTTCAGTCGGCATCGTCCTCGTCACTTTCGCCTTTGCCTTCATTCACCCGGCAGAGCGGCTTCAAGTTGCACCAGGTACAAGCGCCTTTCTGGGGATCTACGATAGCCTGTCCGGCAAGGAATTCGGAGGCTATGGATTCGACACCGGTCGTGGCATCGTTTAAGAATTGGTCCCAGTCCGGCTTTACTTTGGTTTGTCCACCTCGCCGCTTAGGAAAGTGTTGTGTGCGAGAGATGCCTATCGCACGCAGATTTCGCGGTCTGATTTGCGCGAAGAAGGTTCCGTCGACCGGTTCGTTTACAGCAGCAGCGTAGACCAAAAGTTGCGGCTCTGAAGGCCGATCGCCTTCAAGACTCTTCAGCTTCGGTTCGCCACTTTTGTAATCGATCAACACAAGAGAACCATTGGCAAGCCGGTCTACGCGGTCGAGACGCAGGCTAAGCGGCAGGCCTGCCAGAGCAAGGGTCTGGCTCTTCTCAATCTGCTCCACCGTGAAAGCCTGCTCTCGCCGTTCTTCGAGAACAAGCCACTCCATAATTAACTCTTCCAGACGTTCCCGTTCGGCTTGGCCGGCTAATTGATGGAAGGGGCTGTCATCCTGCCGCCCAACTGCATTGGTCACCGCAGCACTAACAAGAGCGCGGCGCTCGGCGGGGCCGGTTGAGCGAAGTTGTTCGCGGGTCCGGAGTTGCAGCCACACCTGCTCAAGTGCATGGTGAAGAAAGCTGCCACGGTCTCGCGCATCGAATCCGAAACAAGCATCTTCCGGGCGTTTAGCGGCAAGTCGATACGTCGCGAAGGCCTGAAACGGGCACTGGGATTGGCTTTTGAGAATGGAGACGCCACCGGGCGCAGTTCCACCTGGGACTGTGAAAGGTGGAGCTTGACTATCTGCCAAGCTTTCGATATCAACTAAGGGCGGCGCATTACGCGGAAGCAGACCAGACCATACACGGGGCTTTCCTTTGACAGGCTCCGTCCACGGCTTCGCGGCTGGGGCAAGCGGACAACTGGCAAAAGCGATTGTCTTTGGATTAAAGAAGAGCGCCGCTGTTTTCCTGTCGCGCAGTTCAGACTCAGACGCCAGGAACCCTCGCTGGAGAGCGAACGGCAAAAACGGCGAGGAGCGCACTGGTGGAGGCCATGTCTCTTCCGACATGTTGCAAACCGCACAGGCCGCAAACTCGATGCCATAAGCAGCGGAGGCGTCTACAATTTGCACGGGCGAGGAAAAGTCTCCGGTTTGCCACGAGCGCGACTCAAGAGCAGATTGCAGTTGCGCGATCGCTTCGCCATACGAAAGCGTCTGGCCCACAAAGCCCAGTGCTGCTAGGTCTGATAACGAGGCCTTCCAATCCTCGACAATCTGCTGCTCATGGCTGGTGAGTCTTCCGTCACCAGGCCATCCAAGCGCAGCAAGCAACGATCCAATGAACTCACTCCAGCCGGCAGAGTGTCGACTCTCTGTACCGGTATTTAAAACGCGGCGCACAGCTGACCATGCCAAGCTGAGCCGCCGACAACCCGTGGAGGAACGCTCGAGGTCGGCAAGAGTAACATCAAGGTCGCGACGACGCCGCAGTTGTAGGTCCGCCGTGGCGCGTTCGTTCTGCTCAGCCGTGGCGCCAGCGAGAAACGGGGAGCGCAGAATCGCGCCGGCATTTGCGATTGGTATGCGCGGAAGCGCGAGTTGCAGAAGGAGCAGAGCGCTTGCCACAAGCGGATGGTCGTTCAACCCTTCGGGAACTCCCAGGTGATAAATCGACTCCTCTGGCGGTTTAAACGAAGAACCGGAGTAGAAGACGCTTCGAAAGGTGCGCGCGACTACGTGCTTGTGGGCAGGCAGATCAGCAATGAGTATTCCAATGGAGTTTTTCGGGTTTCGCTCAACTTGGCGCCGGGCCCAACGTGCAGCCTGTTCGACTTCTTCCGCCAGTGTCTGGCACGTGTATACAGGAGCTTTCTTCGAAGCCTTCAGGACGATAGGTAGAACCTTCGTCTTCGGTAATTGCTGCAAAGCTGGAGGAAGGTACGGAAAGCCGGCGAGAGTCACATTGCGGTAGGGCCACCACGGCTCGTCCATCCAGTGAGGGAAATATGGCCAGAGATCGGAGCGGGTGATCCAACCTTCGCTCTTCGACCGTTTGCGAAACAGCCGGAGTAACGATTGGAAGTGGCGAGTATCAGACGAATTGTGCCAGGATTCGCCTTCGCTTGGAATGTTCCACGCCGCCATCACGCGGGTGGCGGCAATAGCTGTCGAGACCGCTTGCCCGTGATCAAAAAGCCTTGGGTGTTCCGACTGGATGAGTTGTTCCCACGCCGCACGCTCCTGTGCCAGGGACAGCAACGGGGGGACATCAGCGCGGGCGTAGCGTGCTTCCCGCCAGCAGGCGGAGAGCCACGCGTTCACGCTGAGAACTTGCGGTGCCAGCCAAGTTTCTAAACCGGCGGCCAATTGCGTTTGAACGAACTGCTCGTGCGCGACGGAGGCGAGGAGTTGATTGGGAGCAATGATTGTAGCTCCCGCTGCAAACGCAGCCCTAAGCCCAGGAGAAGCAAGTTGCATTGATAACTTACAGCGGCAGCAACCTCGCACGAGGTTGGCCTGACCAATCGAGACTCAGGATTGCCCCTTGCTCTAAGTCAGCCTTGCAGGTTGTTAAAGCCTGAAGCAGTGCAGGCCCTCTCACTTCTGGCGTGAGTGGCTCACCACGAAGAAGAATCAAACTCGGCCCTGACTCTTTCGTATGAGCAAGTATCTGCGGGAAATCCAGGTCATTGGTAAGCACAACGACACCGAAAGATCGAGCGTACGAGCAGATCTTGTCATCTGTTGCAGTTGCGCTACCCACCTCAGACCAATGGTCAGCTTCATGGCCTGATTCACGCAGGAACAGAGCCCACCGAGGTGTCAGGTTCATATCGATCAAAAGACGCATTAGCTAGCTAGTAGAACGTCTCGCCCCTGAGCCAAGCTGGCAGCAAACGCCAACGCTTCTCGAATATCCTCCTCTTGAAGATATTCGAAATCTGTGAGGAGACTCTGGACAGACCGGCCAGCAGCTAACGCTTCAACTATCATTCCAACCGTCACCCGCATGCCTCGAATGCAGGGCTTGCCTCCCATAACTTCGGGATTGAGAGTGATGCGTTGAAAGTGCTGCACGCGGTCAGGATAGCATCGAGTTAGGTCTGTGAATATGCCCAGCTTTTCGACTAAGACGTCGAAAAGCAAAAAGGGCGACTCTTGCGAGCCGCCCTTTTCTTGTAAACAGATGTAGATTTAGATCTCTTCGGGCGTGCTCAATGCTTCTTCCGCATTGAGATCGTCGGAGAGTCCACCGGTGTAGATGCTGGGTGCTTCGTCGGCAAAGTCGCCCAGGCCATCGCTCAGCGTAAGCTCCGGCTCGAGCATCGGCTCTTCCTCCACTACATCTTCGCCAGCAATCTTCACGCGCCGGTAGAACTCCATGCCGGTTCCGGCAGGAATCAATCGACCCATGATGACGTTCTCTTTCAGGCCACGCAGATAGTCAACCTTGCCGTTAATAGCGGCTTCGGTAAGAACACGTGTCGTCTCCTGGAAGCTGGCAGCTGAGATAAAGCTGTCAGTTGAGAGCGAAGCCTTCGTGATACCAAGCAGGATCGGTTTGCCCGATGCGGGGTTGCCACCTGCTTCAATCACGCGAGCATTTTCTTCGCGGAACTTGAATTTATCGACTACTTCGTCCGGCAGGAACTCCGTGTCGCCGATATCTTCAATCCGAATCCAACGCATCATCTGGCGTGAAATGACTTCCAGATGCTTGTCGTTGATGTTGACGCCCTGCAGACGGTAGACTTCCTGGATTTCGTTGACCAGGTACTTCTGCAGTTCCTTCTCGCCGAGTACAGCTAAGATGTCGTGCGGATTGCGCGGGCCGTCCATCAGCGGATCACCCGAGCGCACACGCTCACCTTCCTGCACGTTGATATGAACGCCACGCGGGATGGCGTACTCTTTCTGCACTCCGTCGTCGCCGACGATGTACAGCTTACGCATACCCTTGCTCACTTCGCCGTATTTCACCAAGCCGTTGATCTCGGCAATGATGGCCGTTTCGCGAGGCTTGCGGGCTTCAAAGAGTTCAACGACACGTGGCAGACCACCGGTGATGTCTTTCGTCTTCGAAGTAGCACGCGGGATTTTTGCAATGACGTCGCCGGCGTGTAATGTTTCGCCATCGCTCACCATTAAGTGCGCGTGGGTCGGCATTAAGTAACGCTTCTCTTCTGCCTTACCGCCGCCCTCGGGCCGCATGATGACAGTGGGGAAGCGCTTCTCGTCGGTGGAGTCAATCACAACCACCTGCATGTTGCCGGTGATCTCGTCAACCTGATCCGTCGTAGTAACACTGTCGATCAAGTCTTTGAAATGAACCGCGCCGCTGACTTCGGTAAGAATTGAGAAAGTGTAAGGATCCCACTCAAGCAGAACCTGGTTCGCCTTCACCGGAGCGCCATCATCAAAGTTGATCTTGGCCCCGTAGACAACCGGGTAGCGCTCGCGTTCGCGCTGCTTATCGTCAACGATGATCAAGATGCCGTTACGATTCATCGCAATCAGTTCGCCCTTGTTATTGCGAACCGTGTTGACGTTGCTGAAGCGCACAAAACCGTCGCTCTTCGCGTCTTGAGTTGACTGCTCACTGACTCGCGTCGCGGCTCCACCGATGTGGAACGTACGCATGGTTAGCTGTGTGCCGGGTTCGCCAATGGATTGAGCGGAGATGATACCGACCGCTTCACCACGCTCGACCATGCGACCAGTTGCCAGGTTGCGACCGTAGCAGAGCCGGCAAACGCCGCGCTTAGATTCGCAGGTCAGCACGGAGCGAATCTTTACGCGCTCAATACCAGCTCCCTGAATGGAGCTTGCCAGTTCTTCCGTGATCTCTTCGTTCACGCTGACGATAATGCTGTTCTCGTAGTCACGCTGATCTTCGAGAGCAACACGGCCAACAATGCGGTCGCGCAACGGCTCGATGATTTCGCCTGATTCGATAATGGGCTCGACGTAAATACCGTCAGTGGTGCCGCAATCGTCTTCGGAGATAATGACG
Source organism: uncultured Bryobacteraceae bacterium (assembly GCA_964248405.1). Lineage (GTDB taxonomy): Bacteria > Acidobacteriota > Terriglobia > Bryobacterales > Bryobacteraceae > Bog-105. The sequence continues at coordinate 2,323 of CAXTYH010000046.1, read as the reverse complement.
TCCTGCGCCACATCGCACAAGCGACGGGTCAGGTAACCGGAGTCGGCCGTTTTCAGAGCTGTATCGGCCAGACCCTTACGAGCACCGTGAGTGGAGATGAAGTACTGCAACACGTCCAAGCCTTCGCGGAAGTTTGCAGTAATCGGTTGTTCAATGATTTCGCCCGATGGCTTCGCCATCAAACCGCGCATACCGGAGAGCTGACGAATCTGCTGCTTCGATCCGCGGGCGCCGGAGTCGGCCATGATGTAAATCGGGTTCAGAACACGGCCAGTTCGGTCGTCCTCTTCCATGCCCTTGAACATCTTTTCGGAGACCACTTCGGTGACCTTCGACCAGATTTCAATGATCTTGTTATAGCGTTCGGACTGCGTGATTGCGCCTTCCTGATACTGCTGCTGCACCTCGATTACTTGCTTTTCAGCATCGTGCACCAGGGCGGGCTTCTCTTCCGGCACCACCATGTCGTCAATACCAATGGAGATACCAGCGCGTGTCGCATACAGAAAGCCAAGCTTCTTAATCTCATCCAGCATGCCGACGGTAACTTGGCGGCCGAACTTCAAATAGCAGTAGTTGACCAGCTGCGCCATGCCCTTCTTCTTCAGAAGACCGTTGATGAACGGCATAGCTTCGGGCAGAACGTCGTTCAGGATGACGCGGCCAACCGTCGTGTCCATGTACTGCTTGTTGAACTCGATTGGCTCGGTGTGCAAGACGTTCTGGTTGTCGAACGCCTTGTTGAGGTCGATAACTTTACCGGTGTAACGCAGCTTGATAGCAGTCAGCGTTTCCACTTCTTCCATTTCGAGCGCAATCAGCACGTCGTCGATGGAAGCAAAGGTACGGCCGGAACCCTTGGAGTTCGGACGCATCTTGGTGAGGTAGTAGAGACCGAGCACCATGTCCTGCGTCGGAATCGTGATGGGCGATCCATGCGCCGGCGACAGAATGTTATTCGAAGCCAGCATCAACGTCGAGGCTTCAATCTGCGCTTCAGGCGACAGCGGAATGTGCACGGCCATCTGGTCACCATCGAAGTCGGCGTTGAACGCGGTACAAGTCAGCGGATGCAGCTTGATGGCTTTGCCTTCGACAAGCACGGGCTCGAAAGCCTGAATGCCGAGACGGTGAAGCGTGGGAGCGCGGTTCAGCAGAATGGGATGGTCTTTGATGACTTCTTCCAGGATGTCCCACACCACCGGGTCCTGCTGCTCAACAAGCTCTTTAGCTTGCTTGATGGTAGTGCAATGTCCGCGCTGTTCAAGCCGATGATAGATGAACGGCTTGAAGAGTTCGAGCGCCATCTTCTTGGGAAGGCCGCACTGATTCAGCTTGAGCTCAGGACCGACCACAATGACTGAACGGCCGGAGTAGTCAACGCGCTTGCCGAGAAGGTTCTGGCGGAAGCGTCCCTGTTTGCCTTTCAGCGTGTCGGAGAGCGACTTGAGCGGACGATTGTTAGCGCCACGCAGCACACGGCCACGGCGACCGTTGTCAAACAGCGCATCGACAGCTTCCTGCAGCATGCGCTTTTCATTGCGCACGATTACGTCGGGAGCATGCAACTCCATCAGCTTCTTCAAGCGATTGTTGCGATTGATCACGCGACGGTAGAGATCGTTAAGATCGGACGTAGCAAAGCGGCCACCATCGAGCGGCACCAGCGGGCGCAGTTCCGGCGGAATGACCGGGATGACATCGAGAATCATCCACTCCGGCTTGTTACCGGACTTGCGGAAGCTTTCTACCACGCGAAGACGCTTGGCAAACTTCAGCTTCTTCTGAGCTGAGGTTTCGGTCTTCATCTTCTCGCGAATTTCCTGGCTTAGCGACTCGATGTCGAGCTTGCGGAGAAGCTCCTTGATTCCTTCAGCGCCCATCATGGCGGTGAACTTGCCTGGGAACTCCTGGTCCAGCTGACGCTTGCGCTCGTCGCTAATGACCTCGCCCATCGTGAGGCCGGTACCTTCGCCGCCCTCGATGATGACGAAGGCTTCGTAATAAAGGACGCGCTCGAGCTCACGCAGCGTGATATCGACCAAGTAACCGATACGGCTCGGCAGGCCTTTGAAGAACCAGACATGAGAACAGGCGCTGGCCAGTTCAATGTGGCCAAGCCGCTCACGGCGTACCCGCGACAAAGTGACTTCAACGCCGCACTTATCGCAGATGACTCCGCGATGCTTCATCCGCTTGTACTTGCCGCAGAGACATTCCCAATCGGCAACAGGACCGAAAATACGGGCACAAAACAAACCGTCACGCTCGGGCTTGAACGTGCGGTAGTTGATGGTTTCCGGCTTGGTCACTTCGCCATGAG
>CAXTYH010000045.1:21747-26305 GCA_964248405.1 uncultured Bryobacteraceae bacterium | reverse complement strand
ACTCGGGGTTCACTCTTCACCTCCATTGTGTCCCCTCCCTTCTGTCTCAGCTTTGCGGGTTCACTACGCATCCGGCCGGGGTGTCCCCGGAGGCTTTGTCGCTCCATAGTTCCTAGGTGCTAGTGATGGGCTGTCAGCACGACTGCCAGGATGGCCAGTACCAGAGCAGGGGGCGTGACCAAGACGCCCCATTTCAGGAATTGCCAGAAGCCTATCTGCTGTCCTTCGCGGCGGATTGCGATGAGCCAGAGGATGGTTGCCAAGGATCCGGTGACCGACAGATTGGGACCGAGATCGACTCCGATCAGAACGGCGTCGCGTAGGGGACCGGTGATGCCGGCTGCCTTCACCGCTGCTCCGCTGACGAGTCCGCTGGGGAGATTGTTCATCAGATTGGAGATGAGAGCAATGCCGAAGCCGGAGGAAAGCGCGGCGCGCCAGGATGGCCAGGTCGCCATAGTGCGTAATGCGTGAACGGCAGCACTCAGCGCGCCGGCCTGATTCATTCCTTCGACAATGACAAAGAGCCCGGCCACCAGGGGCAAGACGCTCCAGGAGATCTGACGGGCGATGTCACGCGGCGTTTTGCCATCACGAACCGAGACCGCCGCCGCCACTAAAAGGCCCGCTCCACAGGCGGGAGTTCCCAAATCCAGATTGAAGGCAGAGGCTGTCATGAGGCAGGCTGCCAGGAAGACGATTCCGTAGACGGTGAGTTTTCCCGCAGTGGACAGAGGTTGCACATCTACGTGCTTTTTAATTTGCCCTGTCAACAGGTTGTTGGCAAGCCAGCGCAGGAGGAGAAAGGTCACCAGAATAGAGCTGACGGACGCGAGGCCGAATGTGATCAGCCAGTGCCCAAGAGGCGGCATACCAGTGCTGTAGACAACGAGGTTCGCGGGGTTGGAGATGGGCAGGACGAAGCTGGCAGCGTTGGCGATAAACGCGCAGATCATTAAGTAGGGTAACGGTTCAGCTTCGGCGGTTCGTACGGCGGCCAGGACGGCAGGGGTTAGCACGACGGCTGTGGCGTCGTTGGAAAGGAAGACGGTAACGACGATGCCGACGCAGTAGATGAGGGCGAAGAGGCGCGAACGAGAGCCATTGGCCGCACGAACAGCATGGCCAGCCACCCAGGTAAAAACGCCCTCACGGCGAGCCAGTTCCGATACCACCATCATTCCGGTGAGAAACAGATACACGTCTAATCCTTTGCCTACAGCATGGGCGGCGGACTGGGGGGAGAGCAGTCCAAACAGGACCAGAAGGCAAGCGCCGCCAGTTGCCCACCAGGCCTCCGGCAGGCCCTTGGGACGGATGAGAACCAGTGCAATGGAAACGAGGGAGATGAGCCAAATGGCCGCTTCATGCGCGTGAGCGGCCAGGAGGGAAGGAATCATTCTTGTAGCCAGAAATTAGCCGGCGATGCGGTTGGGGTGGCGACGCCAGAATGGTTCGCGAAGTGACTGTTTGCGGAGTTTGCCGGTGGCGGTTCGGGGTAGCGCGCCTTCGATGAACTCGAAGCGGCGCGGCTGCTTGAACCTGGCCAGACGGGTTTGCAGATGAGTGAGAAGTTCATCGGCCGTCAGGGTGCAGCCTTCGCGCACGACGATAAAGGCGACAGGCGATTCACCCCAGTACGGGTCGGGGGCGGCGACGACTGCCGCTTCCAGGACGGCGTCGTGCCCCTCGATGGCGGCTTCCACTTCGACCGAACTGATGTTCTCGCCTCCGGAGATGATGATGTCTTTGAGGCGGTCAACAATCTGAAAAGCACCCTTGCCGGTCGGCACAGCAGCGTCTCCGGTCGCAATCCAGCCGGCGTCGTTGCGAGCAAGCAGTTCGCCTTTGGAGCTGATTTGAACCTCTGTCCCAGGGACCGGTGAGTAGGTTACGCGATCTGCTGCCATGGCGCTACTGACTGCGACTACCGGACCGGCTTCGGTGAGACCGTAACCGGCTGACACTTCGCAATGGAACGCTCGAGTGACTTGGGCGATAAGGCTTGGGGTGACAGGCGCGCCGCCGAGGTGGATGTGGCGGAGGCTGGTCAGGTCAGCGATGGGTAGGCCTCCGTCGGCGAGAAGAGAGCGGGCCATGGTAGGCACGAGGGAGGTGCCGGTGATGCGTTCTTGAGCGATGATGTTCCAGACTGCGTCGGGTCGAAAGCGGCGCAGCAGCACGTGGCAGGCGCCGTGCAGAGTGGCGGTGTGGGGACGTCCCCAACCATTGGCATGGAAGAGCGGGATGGCATGCAGCTCGACAGGCGTTTGTTCGAGGCGTGCGTTCATGGCGAGGGCGTGCCGATAGAGCGTGCGATGTGAAAGCGCGACCGGCTCGGGTTCAGCAGCCGTACCGCTGGTATAGAAGAGCTCGGCAGTTTCGGCATCGTCCAGGGTAGACAGAGATGGGCGGTGGAGCGGCTCGCAGCAGATGGGGTCTTCCATGGCGATGATGTTCTGCAGGCAAGGGCAAGCGGTACGGAGCGCGTCGGCTGTGCTCTGAAATTCGCGTTCAAAGACAAGGGTGCGGGCACCGGATTGTCCGATGATGGCGGCTAACTCCGGCACGGTGAGACGAACGTTCAAGGGCAGGAATACGGCGCGGATGAGTAGTGGGGCGAAGTAGCCGGCAAGCAGTCCATAGCTGTTGAAACTCAGATAGGCGATGCGGTGACCGGGTTGCGTTCCCAAATGCAGCAGGAAGGCGGCAAAGCGGTGGCAGTATTCGCCGAATTGCGCGTAGGTGAGACGAGTCTCGCCGGAGACGACGCCGAGACGTGAGCCGTAGTGGTCAATGGCGTCGAAGAGGAAGCGGAGAGGTGTCAGGGGCGAGTCATAGGCCATCAAAAACGGTCAGGGCTTCGGTTCGGATTGACCCTGCTGACGGCTACGGATTCCGAAGCAGTAGAGAGTGGAACTGTGGTCTACGGCAAACACCTTGCCGTCGTCGATGGCGAGGCCGCCGAAGTGGTTCCAGCTTTTCATGGCGTCTCCACTTCGGTAAAGCAGCTTGCCGGTCTTTGCATCCAAGGCCATCAACTCGGCGCCATGCGTGCCCGCGCCTCGCTCTTCGGTTGTGAGCAGGTTGCCCTTCCATTCCGCTTCGCTCTTGAACTCGGTCTTCTCAACCTTTACCTGACGCGGGTTCTCACCTGTCGCGAGGATGTAAACAACACCATTGGCCACGGCAGGCGCATCCGGAAGGTTCACATCCGGCGATACCCAGGCGAGTTTCAGGGAGGGCGTGTTGGTCTTGTTGGGCTCTACTTTGAAAGCGACGACCGAGCCATGAGGCGCAGGCCCATTGGTCATGAGAGACTTGCCCACTGACTTTGCCGGTTCACCCCAAAGCGGCAGGTAGAGCCAGGGCTGGCCCGCCTCGTCTTTCCAAAGTGCCGGCGCGCCCCAAATGCCTTTCTCCTCGAGCGTTCCGGTTGCGTTGCCAATTTGGGGCGAGACATAGAGCGGAGTTTGGTGATCTTTATCGCCCAGAAGATCGGCATTCAGCAGGTAGACGACTGACTCTTTTCCACCTCCGGCAATGAGGTGATAGTTGCCATAAGCGAACCAGAGATGCCCGCCTGATGGGAGATCAAGGTCTTTTTTGTTGACCTCGTTCCAGTTCAGCGGACTGAAATAATCGATGACGTCGAGGGCGGGCGTAGAGGCGGCCAGAACACTACTGCCGAAGTCTCCGTCCGGTGGATTCAATGAGCCGTCGCCAGTGGTGACATAGGCGGTTCCGCTCTGACCGATAGCAGCGCCGCCGCGGGACCACATGCCGGCGCCCGAGCCATTGCGGACCAGCATCTCGTAAGCGACGTGGTGCGTGGGATTGTCCACTTGCATGGAGTAGAGGCCGGAGCGATCACCACCGCAATTCTGCGATGTAGTTGTGTAAAGGTAGCCGTTGTTGAGATTCAGGCTCCAGGGCTTTGAGAAGGGCGGCACGAACTGGAAGGGGCCAAAGCGGATGGTTCCCGTACCGAGGTCAAGCCCGAACAGCCGGCCGTCGTAGGCGAGAAAGAAGATCAGGTTTTGGCGTCGGTCGATGACCGGTGTGGCATTGACAGAGTTCGGGCATAGGAAGTAAGCCTCGGCTTTGGCATTGACGTAACTTTGAAAAGTTCGGCTCCAGACCAGGGCGCCGGACTCTGTATCTACAGCAAAGAGATGATTGGAGCTTCCCGCGACGTAGACCAGCGTTTTTAGTCCGGACAGGGTGGTTACGTCTCTTGCAACAACGGGGGCGGTGAGAGCACTCAGGGCAAGAGGAGCGTTGTCGAGGTGGAGAGACCACTTCAGTTCCAGATCTTTTGCGTTTGCCGCGGACAGCTTTGTTTCTTCAGACGCCCATGCAGTTCGTTGTGGATCGTGGCCGAAGGTGGGCCAATCTGCGTGGAGTGTTCGGGCGGCGTTTAGCAGAAGAATGGCGCAGAGGATCGGCGGGACGAATCTTGTCATGGGTTATAGCTTTGCCGATTATTTCAGAGCCTGACGGAGCGGGATTTGGTAGTCAGTGGTTGGAGGGTTGGGAAGGCTTTTCCGGTGAGGGT
>CAXTYH010000045.1:0-21647 GCA_964248405.1 uncultured Bryobacteraceae bacterium | reverse complement strand
GTGCGGTTTGGGGACACGCCTACTGTCTTCGTGTTTGTGAGTCCGTAGACATTCGGCCGGGGATGTCCCCGAAGGGGCTTACCTGATGTTGGAGAGGGTATTTGCGGTAAGTGGAATCGGCAGCCGGTGGTTGGGAGGGTTGGGAAGGCTTTTCCGGTGAGGGTGTGCGGTTTGGGGACACGCCTACTGTCTTCGTGTTTGTGAGTCCGTAGACATTCGCCGGGGATGTCCCCGAAGGGCTTACATGCGATCGGAGAGGGTACTCGCGGTAAATGAAGCTGTTCCGGTGAGGGCGTTCGGTTTCCTGTTTGTAAGCTCGTAGGCGCCTAACAGTTTGCGAAGATAAAACGGCAGACAAGGAGTTCTACACACGTATGGCCACCATCGAGTTTGTCCAGAATTACTCTGACCACTCCACTGACCGTGGTTACCAGTTTGAATTTCGCTGTGACCATTGCGGTAGCGGATTCATGTCCTCATACCAGCCCTCCTATCTCGGTTCGGCTGGGGGACTGTTGGAGGCAGCGGGCAGCATCTTCGGAGGAATCCTCGGTTCGGCCGGCAATTCCGCGTATAACATTCAGCGTGCCATCGGTGGACCGGCGCATGATCGTGCGCTGCAGCAGGCCGTCACTGAAGTAAAGCAGAAGTTTCGGCGTTGCCAGCGGTGTGGCAAGTGGGTCTGTGCGGACGTTTGCTGGAACGATCGGGCGTGCCAATGCACCAATTGCACACCGAAGTACGAGCAGGAGGTGATCTCGCTCCGTACCCAGGCGCAAGTCCAAGCGACGCAGGAACAGCTGCGAGAGAAGGCCGCGGGCACCGATTATGCCTCGGGCATTGACATGAACCCCGATGCACAGGTCCGCTTCCACACTCTCGAGGAAGCGGCGCTGAACCCGAGCGGTCCGAGCACCGGTACCTTCCTGCCTGCACCTCAAGCCGATGTTGCGCAACCGGTCGCATCGCGCATTCAGAGTTCCGCGATTTCGGCAGCGCTCGCAAATTGCTCAGCTTGTGGAGCTACAGTCAATCGAAGCAAATTCTGCCCGGAATGCGGCAGGAAAGTTTTGACGGCGCAGACCTGCAAAGATTGCGGCCACATTTCTTCACCGACGGCGCGCTTTTGCCCGGAGTGCGGTACTAAGCTTTCTTAGACTCTCTGAGGGGAGCAGGCATTCAGACAGGCGCACACCATGAGAGTTAGTTCCTGACGCACCGTGTCAAGCGTGGCTCGCGGAGCGATGAGCAAATGCGAACTTCCAAAACTGAAACTTTCTTATCTAACCACGTGGAGAGACATTTATGAAAACGGAAATAGATCTGGGAGGCAGCTTTACTCTGCCCCGTACCTCGCTGACGTTGAACCGTATGGGTTATGGCGCAATGCAGCTGGCGGGACCACAGGTATGGGGGCCGCCGCGCGACGTCCAGGCTGCGGTTGCTGTTCTAAGAGAAGCGGTAGCGGCCGGGGTGAACCACATCGACACAAGCGACTTTTATGGTCCGCATGTGACCAATCAGATTATTAAGCAGGCGCTTCATCCTTACCCGAATGGGTTGGTGATTGTGACCAAATTGGGCGCGCGGCGAGGGGAAGACAAGTCGTGGATTCATGCTCTTTCGCGGCAGGAACTGCTTGACGGGGTTCACGACAATCTGCGGAATCTTGGGCTCGACGCGCTCGATGTCGTCAATCTGCGAGTAGGGGGAATCATGGGTCCGACGGAGGGCTCGATTGAGGAACCGTTGACCGCGCTGGCAGAATTTAAGCGACAGGGCTTGATTCGGCACCTCGGGTTGAGCAATGTCAGTCCCGAGCAGTTGGCCGAGGGCCAGAAGATCACGGAGATTGTTTGCGTGCAGAATATGTACAACCTGGCAAACAGGAGGGACGATGGCTTCGTGAGTAAACTTGCCGAGCAGGGCATAGCGTACGTGCCGTTCTTTCCGTTGGGAGGGTTCACGCCTCTACAATCATCGGCGCTCGATGGGGCAGCAGCGTCATTGCAGGTGACGCCAATGCAAGTTGCGCTTGCGTGGCTGCTTCAGCGGTCGCCCAATATTTTGCTGATTCCGGGAACGTCTTCGGTTGGGCATCTGCGGGAGAATTTAGCGGCTGCGACGGTGAAGATTCCGCCGGAAGTGATGGCCGGGCTTGATGGGATTGGTGCAGCGTAGAAGCAGAATCCCTGTAAGATAGAGGGGATGTCGCTATGTCATTGCTTTTAGAAACCGAGAAGAGGTACTTCCAATCGATCCACGATTCGTTGTTAGCGACTCTAGCCGGCCATGTTGCAGTGATACATGGAGACAGGTTGGTAGGGGTGTATTCCACGATGGAAGAGGCCTACTCTGAAGCGGTCAAGGAAGTCGGACTCGTTTCGGTTTTGATAAAGAAAATCGGCGAAGTAGAACAACCGGTAAGTATTCCTGCTTTTGCAATCGGCGTGCTTAATGCCAACGGTACACATCCAGTCAGTCACTGAAGGCCAACTTCGTAACGGGCAGAGAGTCCAGATTTCACCTGCTTTAGCGCTCCAGCAGCATGGCCCTATCGTGCAGGTGGTAGTAGGCTTAAAGCGCGCCATGTCGACGAGTCTGCTCGCTAGAGGCGCGAAGGTTCCAACGCCACTCTCTGCTGTAGCTTTGATCGACAGAGGAGCTTCAAACACGTGCGTCGACAACAATCCAGGTTTGCAACTTGGCCTTCGGGTAGTTGACACTATGCGGATGACCTCGGCATCGCACGATGGGATTGAGCAACCAGGTTATCCAATAAATATTGAACTTACTGGAACTTCAATTCAGTTTGGAGTTCCTAAAGGAATGGGAGCAAACTTGGCCGCACAGGGCCTAGGTGTATTGATTGGCCGAGACGTTCTAGCCGCTTTCACTATGTTTTACAACGGTCCTGCCGGCCAGATCACTTTTTCAATATAGTTGTCGTTCTCAGATTACCCAGCGAGCACAATCACGCTCCCTCATGCTCAACTAATCACCACCAAGTACCGAAAGCAATTGACTTTACCAGACTTCCTGGTTTATGTTGACCATTCGGTTGCCCGGACGCAGCTTAATGGCGAAGACCCAAGATTCCCTTCCTTCTACTCTTGACAGCGTTGATCGGGCGGAAGAGCTGGCGCTGCGGGAGGCGGAGAGTTTCGGCTTGGATGAGGACGACCGGATGCAGTTTGGAATGGCCGTTCGCGAGTGTATGGTGAATGCGGTTGTGCACGGCAACGCTTACAGCAGCAACAAGGTTGTCCATCTGGAGATTGATCGGACGGAAGAGCAGCTGGCGGTTACCATTGGCGACGAGGGTTCGGGGTTTGATCTGGCGTCGCTGCCTGATCCTTTAGCATCGGAAAATCTGATGCGGCAGTCGGGGCGGGGATTGCTGTTGATCCGTGCGTTTGTTGATGAATTTGATTTGCATGTCCGGCCTGGCGGCGGAACAGAGGTTCGTATGGTAAAACACCATACGAAGTCCTAATCGCAGCGGCGGGTTGGTAAGAGGAGGCAAGAGTGAGCGATAAATTAGCGGTGCGCCAAGTGGGCGATGTGACCGTGTTAGATGCGGCCGGCCGCATCACGTTAGGGGAGGGCGCCAGCAAGTTTCGGGAGAAGATCCGCGAGATGGTGAGTGATGGGCGGAAGAAGATTCTGCTCAACTTGGCCGAAGTATCTTACATCGACAGCTCCGGGATCGGTGAAATGGTTTCTGGTTTTACGAGTGTCACCAACAATGGAGGGCAGTTGAAATTGGTAGGACTTTCCAAAAGGGTGAAGGACTTGCTGCAGATTACGAAGCTTTATACCGTATTCGAAGCTTTTGACGATGAGGCGGAAGCGGTTCGCAGCTTTTCGTAGTTGTTCAGTAGCGGCTAGAGTCAACCGGTCAGGAGGAGCGTTTGGCGGCCAAGCACGCCTCCTCCATTGCTTTAGACGGTCTGCTCGGCTAGCTGGGGTTGGTAGTTGATGGCAGAGTCTTCTTCCCTTGCGGGCGGCTCGAGATCTTTCTTCGCGAACCAGGGATAGAGAATCGGAAGAATGTAAAGGGTGAGCAGCGTTGCCGTGATAAGCCCACCGATGACAACAGTGGCGAGTGGGCGCTGCACTTCCGCTCCGCGTGAAGTTGAGACGGCCATGGGAATAAAACCGAGGCTGGCCACAAAGGCTGTCATCAGGACAGGCCGCAATCGGTCCTCAGCCCCGGCTCTCACTGCGTCCACGATGTTCTTGCCACCTTTTCGAAGGGCGTCGATGTGGCTGACCATCACGACACCATTGAGAACAGCTACGCCGAACAGGGCGATAAATCCAATGGATGCTGAGAGGCTGAGATTCAAGCCGCGAAGCCATAGAGCTGCCACGCCGCCGACCAGCGCAAAGGGCACGATGGTGAGGATGAGCAGTGACTGGCGAGCCGATTGAAACGTTGCGTAGAGCAGCGAAAAGATGATGATGATGGAGATGGGCAGCACGAAGGCAAGACGCCGGTTGGCGCGCTGTTGATTTTCGAATTGCCCGCCCCAATCGAGCGTATAACCAGCTGGAATTTCCATGCCGGAAGCAATCTTCTGCTGCGCTTCTTTGACAAAGCCCCCCAGGTCCCGGCCACTGACGCTGGTCTGCACGGCCACACGACGACGAGCATCTTCACGGTTCACCATCTCGGGACCGCGAACCGTCTTCAATACCGCTACTTGCTTGAGCTGGACACGTTCACCGTTGGGCGCAATCAAATAGAGATCGCCTAGCGCATCAATGTTGTTGCGGAATGCCTCAGGCAGGCGGACGGCAATACTGAAGCGGCGCTCACCTTGCACCATCTCTGAGACTTGCTTGCCGCCTAACATGGTTTCCACCAGCTCACGGACATCTGAGACGTTCAAGCCGTAGCGATCCATCTCCGGACGGTTGACTTCGATCCGCAGTTCGGCGACGCCCACCGAGCTGTCTTTCTGGACTTCAGCAGCGCCTTTCACAGTTGAGAGAATGGAGACTGCCCGAGTGGCCAGCTTATCGAGGGTGTCAAGGTCCTCGCCGAAGATCTTCAGCGCCAAGTCGCCACGAATGCCGGTTACTACTTCATCCATTCGCATCTCCATGGGCTGGGTGAAAACAAACGCAACGCCCGGAACCTGATTCAGCGCCGTTGTGAGTTTGGCGATAAGTTCGTCCTTCGACTTACAACACTTCCAACCAGACTTGGGCGCCAGCGTGAGGTAAGAGTCGGATTCTTCGATGCCCATCGCTTCAGTGGCAAGATCAGGACGCCCGAGCTTGGAGATGACTTGCGTAATCTCAGGGAAGCTCTTGATGATCTTTTCGACTTGTTGACCAAGGCTGATGGATTCTGCGAGCGAGATGCCGGGGAGCTTGCGAGAGGTAACAACGATGGAGCCTTCGTCGAGTTTCGGCATGAACTCGGTGCCGATGTAGCGGAGTGAGAAGCCGGCCGCACAGACCAGGACTAAAGCGGTGGCGAGGATGGGCCAACGATGGCGGAGGGCCCAGTCCAGGCTGCCTACATAGCGGGCCTTCACCCAATCGAACCAACCTCGGCGAGCGGGCGCGGCAGGTTTGTCCCTCCTACGAATTAGGACGAAGCTGGAGGCGGCGGGCACGGCAAAGAGAGCAAGCAAGAGAGACCCGGCCAAGGCCGAACAGACCGTGATGGCCATGGGATGGAACATGCGGCCTTCCAAGCCCTGAAGCGTGAAGATGGGAAGGTAGACGGCAATGATGATCGCGACGCCGAAGGTGATGGGGCGAGTCATTTCTCCAGCTGACTCGCGGATGATCCTTTGCCGGTCAAGCTTGCCTTGCGGAGTGCCGCCGGATTCAGCAGCTTCCAGACGGCGGACCGCATTCTCGACCATCACCACCGAGCCATCGACGATCATGCCGAAATCGACCGCGCCCAGGCTCATCAGGTTGGCGGAAATGCCGAAGGTGGCCATGCCGAGAAATCCAAAGAGCAGCGAGAGCGGAATGACTGCAGCGACCACAAGCGCGGCTCGCCAGTTGCCCAGGAAGAGCAGCAGCACGAGCACGACAAGAATGCTGCCTTCGATGAGATTGTGTTCGACCGTTTCGATGGAGGAATCGATTACGTCGCTCTGGTCATAAAAAGGTTTGACGCGCACGCCGCCGGGCAGCTTCATGCCGGCGATGCGTGTCTTGATATCACGGAGCAAGTTGCGGCTGTTAGAACCTTTGGTGATGATGACCATGCCCGAAACGGTTTCGCCCTGACCGTCGTGCATGATGGCGCCTTGACGAGGATAAGGGCGTTCACGGACGGCAGCGACGTCGCGAAGAAGCACGGGCACGCCGTTTTGAGAGCGGATAACAATCTGTTCGAGATCGCCGATACTGGTGGCCCGACCAATGCCACGGATGGTGTACTGCTCCTCATTGTGAGCAATGAAGCCACCGCCAAAATTGGCATTATTATCAGAGACCTGCTGAACGATATCGTGCACAGTTAAGCCATAGCGACGCAGCGTCAGCGGATCAATCTCAACGGTGTACTGCTTGGTGTAGCCGCCCCAGGTGTTGATTTCACTCACGCCGGGTACCGTGCGAAGGTCATAGCGAACCACCCAGTCCAAAAGCGTTTTCCGCTCCATAAGATCGGCTTCGCCGCCGGCGAGCGTGAACTGATAGACCTCGCCGAAAGCAGTGGCCAGCGGGCCGAGCTGAGGCTCCAGGCCCTGCGGAATGCGAGACCGTACCTGACCTAAGCGCTCACTCACCAATTGACGAGCAAGATAAATGTCCATGGAATCGTCAAAGACCACAGTAATCATGGACAACCCTAGCTTTGAGACAGACCGGACAACCTGCGTTTTGGGTATGCCGATGAGACTGGATTCAACAGGAAAGGTGACCAACTGTTCGACTTCGACAGGCGACATGCCGGGCGCTTCGGTGGTGACCAGCACTTGCACGTTGGTCAAGTCCGGGTAGGCTTCGATGTTGAGGTGGAACATGGTGTAGACGCCACCCACGATCAAGGCGAGCAGAGCGATACTGACGAGCCAGCGATTCTTGAGGAAGAAGTTAGTCATTGCACCCGCTGATTATTCGCCGATTTGACTCTTCAACATTTCTGATTTGACAACGAAGCTGCCTTTGACGACGACGGCATCGCCGGCTTTCAGGCCGGAGCTGAGCAGGGCCTGGCCATTGAGACGACTGGCGATTTGGATGGGAGTGGCCACGAAGACGTTATCCGGTTGGCGAACGAAGACAAAGGAGCCGCCGTTGATGTCCTGGATGGCCTCTTCAGGGACAAAGACAGCCTGCCTCGACGAGCGCCCAGCCAGTTGAGCGTTAACGTACATGCCGGCCCGAAGTTTCATACCGGGATTGGGCACAAGGATTCTCACCTGCAGGGTGCGGGTTTTAGGGTCGAGCTCAGTGCCGAGCCTTGCAACGCGACCTGTGAACTCCACATCGGGGTAGGCCTGAGACAGAATGTTCGCTTTGTGACCGATTTTGACTTTGGCAATATCGGACTCGGGAACGGAGGCAATCATCCAGACGCTGTTCAGGTCAGAGACATCAAAGACTTCTTCCCCCGGCTCCACCACTGACCCCAGAGTGATCTTGCGGTCAATTACCGTGCCGTTGAGGGTTGAGATGACTGGAACTTCTTCAGTGGTCTCATTGATGTCGGGCAGTGCGGAAGCTGGGAGATGCAGGATGTCGGTGAGGTGTGCGACTTCTTTATCGACGTTGATTTGAGCGTTGGCAAGATCGGTTTGAGCGCCCGCTAAGTCGGACTCGGCTTTTTCGACTTCCTGACGGGAGGCCGATTTGAGGTCGAAGAGGCGCAACATACGATCTCGCATGCGCGTCTGATAAGCCACTATGTTCTTCTGGCGCGCTACACCTTCCAGCGCAGTTTCGTAGGCAGCCCGCGTCTCGTGAACGTCGTGGCTATGCATGCGGGCCAGGACCTTTCCTTTGCGAACAGAGTCGCCAACGTTGGCGTGCAACTCTGTCACGCGGCCGTCCGTATAGGTTCCGATATGGGCGGTGCGCTCCTCGTTGATGACAATCTGGCCGGATGCGGTGAGGTACTCCGGGAGTGCGCGGGTTTGAACTGGCATAACCTCAATGCCGGCTTTCCTCTGGGCTGTGCCGTCGATGGTGACCTGCGCCTGACTGGCTGGGGAGGAAGGTTTATCGCCTCCCTTCCCCTTCGAGGCTGCAGCGCCGGCATCGGTGCTTTCTTTGGCATCACCGCCGGCCTTGGTGACTGACGCCGTACCGCCGCCGCCGCAACTTAGCAAGCAGAACAGCAGTCCAACGCAGAGGATGTGTTTCACTGGCTTGTTCCACCCATGAAGTCTGCGCCGCTTGCGAGGTTGAGATTGACGATGCTCGCCCGCAGGTCCGCCAGGGCGCGATAGTAATCGCTCTCCACCTGAATTCGACTTCGCTCAGCATCAAGGAGACGCAGGATGTCGATGCCGCCTTCGCGATAAGCGGCTCGGGCGAGACGTTCACTTTCACGAGCTCGCGCGAGTGTTTCGGGTAAGATGTCCAGCAACTGTTGTCCATCCTGATACGCTCTGCGTGCCGCTTCCAAATCCGCAGTCACGCCGGCTTCCGTTACCTTCAGGTTAGATTGAGCGATGTGGAGGCGAGCCGCCGCGCTGCCGATATTGCCCTGATTCCTATTCCAGACAGGCAGGTCGATCTGAACCGCGGCATATAGAGTGTCGTAACCAACGTTGCGTTTGTAGCCAAGCAGGGCTTCGGGGTCTGGCTTCGCGTTGGCCTTCTGCAAGCGGGTATCAGCCTCAGCCGCAACCACAGCCTGCCGGGCCAACTGCACCTCGGGCCTGGCCTGAAGAACGCGGGTCAGTTCAGGGATGGCGATGGGTAAGCCGCCTTCGAGAGAATCGGTAAGATGCGTGGTTGGGAAATCTGTTTTGCCCATGGCGCGAAAGAGGTTTACGAATGCCTGATCGACCTCACGATTGGCCGCTAGCAGGGCAACTCGAATGCGGTCGCGTTCGAGTTGAACGCGCATCAAATCTGACTCCGCCATAATGCCCTCGGCTACGCGATTGCGGCTGTACGTAACATCCTCTTCGAAGGTGCGCAGGGTCTCTTGCAGCAGGTCGCGATTCCGAACGTCCCTGACGGCAAGCCAGTAGCTTGCGCTGACATTGCCGATGATCTGACGCCTGGTGAGTTCGCCTTCCATGCGCGTCGTCTCGACGACGGATTCGGCAAGACCCGTTCGTTTGCCCCGCTTGCCTGCGGTTTCGAAGACTTGGCCTATCGTGACGTAGTCTTCGGTGGAGTTTACGAATGAGAAAGGAAGGTGCTCGCTGGAAGAGCGAATGTCTTCTGTTTGCACCAGCAGGCGAGGATTGGGGCCGAGCGAAGCCTGCCGTCTCTGCCCGATGGCCTCTTCGGTACGGCCCTGAGCTACCGCGAGACGTGGGTTGTTATTTAGAGCCTGATCGATCGCTCCTTGCAGAGAGAGATCAACCTGCGCCCAGGCTGGTGAAGACAGACCGACGATTGTGAAAACGCGAACGAGAGATGTGACTTTGGACCGACCGGCCATCGTAGTTCTTAGCTTGTCATGCGCCGGCTGAAATGCGCCTGAAAGGTCTCTATCAGTCAGAAAACTCGGCCCAGATTACGGTGTGGTCGGAGGCGTTGGGAGCTTGCCTCGGCACCAGATCCACTTCGACGGCTTTACAACGGGCAACAAGCGGCGCGGTCGCCATGATGTGATCGATGCGCCAGCCCCAGTTATTCTCAAACGCACGGCGGAAGTAATCCCAGTATGTGTATTGGACGCGATCGGGATGGAGATGGCGAAAGAGATCGGTGAAGCCCCAGGCAGCTGTTTCTTTAAAGGCGTTGCGCGCGTCGATGTGAAAGTCGACATCGTTGACCCGGCGATCGGGATGATAGACGTCAATGGGCTCGGGCGCAACATTCAGGTCGCCGAGCCAGATAGCGGGCTGGGACGGGTCCAACTGCTCTTTGAAGTAGCGGCGCAGGCGGTGAAACCATTCGAGCTTGAAGACGTATTTGTCGGAGGTGATGGAATTGCCTTGCGGCACGTAGGTGTTCACAACGGTGATGCCGGCGACCACGGTTTTGAGGATGCGGACATCCTCGGTGTCAGGGCTTTCGGTAAAGCCGTGCAGAACGTGGTCAGGTGGTTGGCGGGTCAGGGTAGCGACTCCGTTGAAGCTCTTCATGCCGCGGAAAACAGCATGGTAGCCGGCTTCGCGAAACGTATCGACGGGAAAGTCGTTGTCCTGCACCTTGGTCTCTTGCAGGCAGAGAATGTCAGGCTTGTGGGTTTGCAGCCAATCGAGCACAATCGGCAAGCGTTTGCGAATTGAGTTGACGTTATAGGTAGCGACTTTCATCCGACTTCCTGGGTAAGCTCGCTTAGCGATTCGGCGGCGATCGTCGGGTGCTGAAGGTTGGCTGAAGTGAAGACGTATCGGCCGGCTACGGCGGCGCCAATTAATGCGACTGCGGCCATGTAGAAAGCGGCCGAGTAGCCATGTTGACCTGCGACCTGACCGGCAATCAGAGAGCTGACGCCGACAAACAGATCGTAGAAGGCGCTGAGGAGGCTGACGGTAGAGCCATGTTGTGTGACTGGGATGCGACGCAAGACTGTGGAGGCCACAGCCGACCAGGGGAAAGAAAATCCGAATCCAAGCAGCGCCGCAGAGGCGATAGCGAAGACAGGCGGAGGGCCTAGGGCGAGCAGTACCAGCGAGACCGCCATGAGCACGAGGCCGCCATAGAAGGTGATGCCGGGATGGATGCGGTCGGGCAGTCCGCCGAGGAAGAAGCGCGAGAGCAACATGGTAGCTGCATAGGCAGAAAAGGCGGCCGGCCCGGAGTTGCCGTAGTGAGCAAGGTGGAGGATAAGAAAGCCGGCGACCACCGGGTAAGGGACGTTGATGAAGCCAACGGCGAGGCCGGGAGCAAGCAGACCGGGAGGAAGCCAGCCGGTTCGTTCGGTGGGTGGTGCGGGCTGAAAGTCCTCATGGATGAAGAGCACTACTGAGAAGGCGACGAGTGCTGCAAGGGCCTGAAGCAGTGCCGCGTTCTGGAAGGAACCCAGCCAATGGCCGAGCACGGGCCCGACCGATAGACCTCCCCAGATACCGCTGCTGATATAGCCGAGTGCCTGCCCGCTGCGTCCGACACCAGCGACTTCGACGGCCCACGCGGCTGCACCTGTGTAGAGGCATGCTTCGCCAAAACCCTGGAGCACGCGGCCACCGTAAGCACCGGCGAGGCCGATGGGTAAGAGGTAAACTCCGCCCGCCATGGCGCAACTGAACAAGCCCGTGAGGAAAGTAATCTTGCGCCCGCGGCGGTCGGCTAAGGGACCGGAGAAGAAGCGGCTACCGAGCGCGACAAAGGAGAAGGTGCCGATAACGAGACCCACGATTTGATCGGAGCCATGCAGATCATGTTTGACGTGCGGGGCCAAGGCTGGAAGCACGGTGCCCATGCCACAGAAGCCGAGGAATGTGGCCAGGATGAGGAACCAGAAGCGCGCACCGAAACGGTGCTCGGGTGATTGCATTCGCTACTTTGAGTGTAGCGGGGCTTCAGCGAAGCGGTCGGGCCTATGTTAATTGCTTTTCCAACTTGATGGCCCGATTCGTTCCAGAACATACTCGGTGTAGGGCGGAATTCTTTGGGCGTCGAGCAATTGGTATCCAAACTCAGCGATTCGGCTCTGCTCGCGACGAAGGTAGGTTTCGTAGATGCTGGCCAGACCTTCGCGCTTAGTTGAGAAGATCAGCCTGTCTGGTGTCCGTACGGCAATGAATTCTTCCACGGCCTGGAACACGCCGTTGAAAACGTAGAACGCTCGGTGGTAGTCCTCTTTGGCTGCTGGAGATGTTTTCGTGTCAAAGGAAACCAGCCACTCACCGATGGCCCGCTCCTCGAAGCGTACTTCTACTTGCACGTCGTCAACCGCGAATCGGGCTGTAGCCTTATTGCCTGATAGACCCCAGGTCAGATTCGCCACTGAATGGAAGTTCTCCGCTAGAAATTCGGCAATAGCCATAACAATCTTGAAATGCTGTTTTTATTTTAGCGGTTTGGGTGAGCGGGATGAGGGTTGTTTCGCTTGCGTGTTGTAAGCAGCCGTCGCTGGTTCAGAAGCAAACCGGTGAAGGCTATCTATTGGGGACACGCCTACTGCCTACGTGTTTGCAAGTCCGTAGACATCCGGCCGGGGTGTCGCCGTGGGGCTTTGCGCATTGTAAAAGCGTGCAAGCGCTTTGTGCGCGGGAGTGGGGAAGCTGGCTTAAACCTTTTCCGGCACGGTGTACGGGGCGCGGTAGGTTCCCTTCATCAGTGCCGTCGCTTCGTTGTCGTTCAGCACGGACTCGGTTGTGGGGTCGAAATTTAGTGTTCGACCAACTCGGTACGACGTGTTGGCGAGATGAACCAGCGTGGCTGAGAGATGGCCCTCCAAGATAGGTGCGTGCAGATCCTCGGTCTTGCGGCTTCTCATGCAGTCGATGAAATTGGCGAAGTGCTCGTGCTTGACCGGCGCATGTTTGGCCGGGCCGGGCTCTTCGGTCTCGCCCAGGAACGATTTGTACGAATCGTAGTCTGAGATGGCGAGGTAGCCTTTCGAGCCGTAGTATAGATTGCCGATGGTGGAAGGCTTGTTGGTCGCTGGGCCTAGAGTTTTGTCCTTGTTGCCGGCCTGATTGGCTGGTTTCAGTTCAACGCCGGCAGCCGGCACGCCGCCTCCAGAAAACTCGTGGGTGCCGATGCCCGCTTCGTGATTGGTCATCCAGCCGCGCACTTCGAAGGTCATCAGCTTGGCACGCTCGCCCGGCGACTTGAATTCGTAAGCGACGGTGATCACGTTGGGCGTTTCCTGATCGTCGTCGAACAGAAAATGACCGCCGGTTGCGGAGACCTTCGTCGGCAGAGTGACCCCGAGTCCCCAACGGGCCAGATCGACCTCGTGGATGCCCTGGTTCCCGAGGTCGCCATTGCCGGTGTCCCAGATCCAGTGCCAGTTGTAGTGAAAGCGATTCTTGGTGAACTGCTTCATGGGAGCAGGGCCGGTCCACAGGTCATAGTGAACGCCGGCCGGCACAGGTTCGGGATTGGCATGGCCGATGGTGTCGCGCCACTTGTAACAGAGCCCGCGCGACATATAGACGTTGCCGAGCAGCCCGGAGTTCATTTGCGACATGGCTTCGCGAATGGCGGCGCTCGACCGGCACTGGCTGCCGTGCTGGCAAATTACTTTGTACTTGTCTACAGCGCGTACTAGCTGACGCCCTTCCCACCAGGTATGAGAACAGGGTTTTTCGATATAAAAATCTTTGCCGGCTTGCGCTGCCCAGATGCCTTGCAGGGAGTGCCAGTGGTTCGGCGTAGCGATGGAGATGGCGTCAATCTTGTTGCCGTCCAGCAGCCTGCGTAAATCGACTTCCGTTTGCGGCTTGTTGGGCAGGCCCATCGTCTCAGCATCAGTAAGGCGTTTGCGGAGAACGTTCTCATCGATATCGCAGAAGTAGGAAATCTCCACGCCGGGAATTGTGTTGTAACCCTTCACGTGATCCCAGCCGCGGCCACGCACGCCGACAACAGCGAGCCGAATGCGGTCGTTAGCACCGAGCACTTTCTTATAAGAAGCAGCCGTGACCAGACCGGCCGCAACGGCTCCGGTCTTCAAGAAGGAACGGCGGGCGGGATTTTCAATATTGCTCTGCATAGACTTCTTCCAATCTTTAAACTTGTTTCAATACGCCGACCAGGCCATCCATGGACTCGACACTCGAAGCATAGATGTCTTTCTGCTGGTTGAGGTAATGGGTCTCCAGGGAAAGCGTGCCGGCGTAATTCATTTTCTTCAATGCGGCGAGCTGCCCGACGTAGTCGATTTTGCCGGCGCCGATGGGCTTCCACCCTTTTCCCTCGGCATCTTTTAGGTGGATATGAACAATGCGCGAGTGATCCAGTTGATCCCAAGCTTGCGGGAACGGCTGCTCACCAGCTTCGAAGCAGTTGCCAGGGTCCCAGTTGTGCATCAGAGTGCGGTCCGGGATCGCTTTGAAGAGCTGTGCAGTCTCTTTGCCGGTGGCGACGTTATTATCGAATTCGTTTTCCACCAGCAGGGTGATGCCCTGCTGCTTGGCAACGCTGATGGCCTGGTGGAGATTGTCGGTGACGCGGTTGAATATCGTCGACGGATCGGCCACGCGTTTGAACGTGAAGATGCGAACGCGATCAGTGCCGAGTCCGTGGGCGGCGTCGCCAGCACGCTTGAGATCGTCGAGTTGACGCTCGTATTCACCAGCAACAGGGTTGAGATCGCGACCATTTTCCTGTAGGGGAGTGGTGCCGGGCAACGGAATTTTGTAGACGCCGGTATCGAGCACCGAGAGCTTCACGGTGGCTTCGTCCAACTGCTGTTTGACCTGCTTCAACTGTGCTGGGGTGGCCTTGTTGTAGACGTACTGCTTGCGTCCATCCAGCTGGAGGTTGCGGATCTCAGCCCAGCGCAGTTGGTATTTCGGGTAGAAGCGAGCGAGGACAACGGAGAGATCAGGATCGACTTCGTCGGTGATGATGCCGAGCTTCCAGGGGTAGTCGTAGGGTTCGGCTTTGGCCTGGAGGGCGGCGGCTAAACCGAAGAGGGCGGCGCTGGTACGGTAGTTGAAATCTCTGCGCGTCATGGCGGTGTGTTGTTTGGATTATATGCCTCGGCAAAGTTCGACGATTCGAAATTGAGGAGATATATTTCTTTGCTTCTTTAGGCTTGGAATTGTATACTCCTTGCAGTTCGGAACGAGCTTACGGATTTTATTGAAAGCTGGAGCCGAAACTTTTCGGAAGGTGAGCTTTTTACTGTTATGAAAAAGATACTCATGGTCTCGGCGACATTGCTATTTACAGCATCGCTCCCTTGGCATGCAAAGGCCGCCACATTTGACTTCAGCTTCGCAGGCGATGGAGTCAGTGGCACGGTTGAATTAACATATGGCACCGCAACTGACGCGAGGTATGGGCAAGCTTTCGAAGTCACTGGTAGCCGGGGAACCTTTTCTGATACGAATAACGGCCTAAACATCGTTAACGCCTCCCTTGGTTCGCTGGTGGCCATCAGGCAAGACGCGCCTGACCCCACAAACCTGCTGGCGCCGCACGATTTCAGCAGGTTTCCGGTAGCGACTGGGCTGCCCCCGCAGGCAAACGGCTTTTTGACTTATGACAACCTTTTTTACCCGGGCGGCTCGCCGCCAACCTCGACCGACTATCAGGTGCATGGCGGATTCCTTGATATTTACGGATTGCTGTTTGATATCGGGGGAGGTAGGGTAGTCGACTTTTGGAGCAATGGTGACTTCAGCGGTACCGGCACTGGTCCAATTGACTACGGTGCTGCGGTTGCTACTGGCGCTACGACGCTAGATTACGTCAGTGGTGGCGTTTCTGTAAGTCCCGAGCCCGGAGCCTGCAGCCTGCTCGGGGGCGGCCTTCTCGGACTGCTTGTCTGGCAGCGTAGTTCCCGTCGTCGATCGCTGTAGAGATAAGAGGCGTAGCGAGGCGATGCGTCCGACGCCGGATCGACGCATCGCTTTAGGCAACCAGCACGGCTCTTCCCTGGCGCGTGTAATCAAGCGCCGCATTGACTTCGGAAATGGAGAATGGCTCGACGGTCGGTTTGATCCGATGCCGGGCGATGAGGGTGAGCATCTGTTCGGTCTCGCCAATGGAACCGGGCTGGCCGCCGACCACGGACTTTTCGCCAGCGAATCGCGACCACCATCGAAGTTGCAATTCTACTTTCGTGTGTCTTTCAGCTAGTGCCACGAAGGTTGCCACCGGACGCGCAGTTTGTTCCATCAGCAGTCTTTTGGATGTCTCTAAGGCCTGCGTTGGATCTCTGGCAGTACAGATTCCGCTTAATGCTGCTTGTTCATTGGACTCTTTCCCGTTTGGGTTTATCGGGCTCTGAAATAAATTACACCAGAAACGTTACAGCGTGTCTGCATTGCGCTACTGCGTGATATCTTCTTGTACTAAACAGCCAACCATTTCGTGTGCGGCTGCTTATCCGAGGAAGAAATTGATCATGGCGATTCTCGTGAGTTTTAAGAGTAAGCTTCCATTTCAACAGGTCAAAGGGATCGCCTGCTGCCTCTGGCAGTACGAAATTACGCAAGATATCTCAGGGGAGATGACCGGGCAATTTGGCCTTGGATTTTCGAGCGCACTTGACATTCAAGACCCTGCGCAGTTCCCGGGCACACCCGAGCTCACCGGCACGCGATTAGAGAAGCGAGTGCCGGGGTTTATCCAGTTCGTGTACGCCTCTATTACGGGGGCTAATCCGGAGAGGGTGAATTTAAATTTCGTTGCTTCATGTGATGAGGATCCTTTAACGCCGATCATGCTGATTTCGCTCAGCTCTAACGGCGAACATCAATCACCTCCGTTTCGTACTCAGGCTCAGGAGCCAGAGAACTCATTACATCTGATCCGAGGTCCCGCTCCCGTGTCTCTGGTCACAAAGGTGGAGAATCAATCAAACACCAAGCCCGGGGCATTGCCCTATGCGAGCGAACTTTTCGGCGTATATCAGCCGTTGCTGGGATGGCGGTCAGCGCTTGGGCAGGCGCGCCTTGCTGATGCCACAGCGCAACGGTTTAAGGCCGCAACCCGCCTGATAGCCACTCAACCGTCCCAGACTGCGGACAATCCCATTGGGGCGCTGACATCACGTGCAGCGTTGGACAGAACAGGAAGCCAGATCGGTCAACAACTGGCAGCTCACATTGCAGATCAACACACGCAGCCAGGTACCAGCTTAGAGTGGCATTCTCTTTTAACCTCATCCGGCGAACCGGTATTGTCGGCAATCGCTCGTCGGGTGATATCGGGCTTACAGGCAAACTCGAGTTCCACAACAAGCATGGAAAACAGCGGTGCAAGCTCTTCGTCGCTTATGGCAGGTCACTCCCAAACGCAGTTGCCTGTCCCGCCGCAGATTTCCCAAGAAGCCGCAACCGCGACTTTGCTTCAATACCTTGGGACGAATGCACCTGGAGTGATTAGCCAGATTTTTCATCCCGCACCCGCCGCTTGGCAGAGAGCATTAGCCGGAGCTATGTGGTTCGCCGACAATCATCCAGCAAAGGCTGCGTTTTTGTCGCCGATTGGAATCCTGCATAGCTTCCGCGAGTATTTTTTCGAACTTGGCACCTTTCTTGGACCTCCGGTTGGCCATGTATGGCTGAGCCCGGGTGGAACGGTGGAGTTAATCGAAGTGAACAGCCGGCGTACGTTGGTAGAGCTTACCGTTGAGCAATCGACTGAGACCGTCCAAAAATCTGAATTGGACCAAACAGATAAAGATGAGCTGTCAGACGCGATAAAGACTGAGAATGCGAATGACACTAAGTTCGGTGTTACCGCCTCTGGAAGTGGCGGCGTAAGTGGAGTTTGGCAAGCAAGCGGAAGCGCGAGCTTCAATTTGGATTCTTCTCGTAAGCAGGCGCAGGAACAAACGCACAAACGAATGCGCGAACAGAGCTCAAAGCTATCCAGCGAGGTACGCCAGAATTACAAAACCACATTTCGGACGGTAACTGAAACCACGGATACGTCCAGCCGGCGCTATCTGCTTCAGAATACGACTGAACGTCTAGTGAGCTACGAGCTTAGCCGCAAGATGCGGAAGGTAGCGGTTCAGGTACAGGATTTAGGGCAGCAGCTATGCTGGCAGCTTTATGTAGACAATCCGGGCAACACTTTGGGCTTGGGAGAATTTGTTCACAACACATCCTCAGCGCTCGATCCCGGAGTAAAACAGCCGGATAAACTCCCCTATCCCGCTCCGCAAGAGAAAGTTTTTTCCGGGTCAGTCCCCTTCATTTTGTATCAAGGAGCAGACGACGGCGCCGGAGATACTTACAGCAGGAGCTCAGAGAATGCGGACCACGGCAGATTCAAGCCGGACGTGGGTTCTCCGGACATCATTCAGTTTCGCTTTGACTTTAAAGCACCGCCAGCGCCGGACGGATACGTACTAAGTCAAATTCGAACGATTGACTTTCATGGCGCTCAGGTGGAATATACGATTGATGGTTTTGGAACAAATCCGGATCCGGCTACCGGCCAATTCTCGTTTTGCCTGACGCATGCGAATTTCGGCGGTGCACATGCTATTCCGTTTGATGCAACGCTGGTGTATGGGGTCACCAAGGCGGCGACAGATGCCGTGGACGCGGCTAACAATAAGGCACAGAAGACCTATGATGACGATGTCGCGCTGGCGCGTGAAGAAAAGTTTTACGAGACACTACGCAAGCGCCTCAAGCTGACCGGACAAGTGAAACCGCGTTCGCAGGACGACTTACGCGAGGAGGAGCGTGACATCACTTACCGAAGCATCATATCCCGGCTCTATGGCAGTGAGAAAGGCTGGACTACAGACGATTATCATGTCGCATCTGAAATGATTCGATATCTGTTTGACGTAGATGCAATGCTCTACTTCGTCGCGCCAGACTGGTGGCGGCCGCGTGCCCAAGCCTTGGTCTCCAAGAACAATCAAGGTGAGATTCAGCCCACCATTATTGCCGACTCTGCGCTCAGCAATCGGGTGGGCTTTGCAAGAACCCCTGCACCCGGTTCCTACAGGCCGAATTACCTGATTACAGAGGAAAGTACGCCTGCTCCTCTAGGGGCTTCGCTGGGTTGGTTGATGCAGCTAGATGGAGACATGCACCGAAACGCCTTTTTAAATTCTCCCTGGGTGAAAGCTGTGTTGCCGATTCGACCCGGACGAGAGCGGGATGCGGTAGCGTGGCTACGCCGCCCTGAAGTAGCCGACAATGACGGCTTGGATGAACCCTACCCTTTTGATGCCAAGCAGGATCCTGCCGAGTACAACGGGTTAACCATCCAGGAGGTGCTTCT
This sequence comes from uncultured Bryobacteraceae bacterium, assembly GCA_964248405.1. Classification (GTDB taxonomy): domain Bacteria; phylum Acidobacteriota; class Terriglobia; order Bryobacterales; family Bryobacteraceae; genus Bog-105. Next base: position 2,654 of record CAXTYH010000045.1, on the reverse strand, counting down.
GAAGATCGCGGACCGAATCGGGGAAGAGTATGCAAGCTCATTGACGCCTGTTCCGGTTGACCCCACTGGAGTCAATCCTGAACTAGCCCTTCCCACTGAGACTGTTTACAGCCACGGCTTCGATCCGCTGGAAGGAGGCATCAAGTTTGGTTCGGAGGCCTTCAAAATTTTCAGTCAATGGATTGAGGTTTTACCGACTGATCAAGTGGTGGCTACGGAATATTCATTGAGCGGACTATGATGAGCCTTCAATAAAGGCCGAAGGCTGAGATGGAAGGATAGGAAGATTCGCCGATGCCCTGGCAGTTTATCGTGCAAGTTCGGGATGTTGGTGGACGTCCGGTCAGCGGAGCGAGCCTTCAGCTTTCAACTTGGGCCGGGACAGGCAACGTTCTGGTAAACCCCCGGCAAACCATTGGCGATCAACTTACTTTCACGGCGGCAGATGACGTAATTAACATTATTGTTGATCTAATCCATTCCCGGTTCGGCCCGCTGACGGTAAATATCCTACGATCGGCGGGGGAATCGACGTGGCGGTGGACTGACCCTCGGCAACGCGTCATCTCCAAGGGAAACAGCGTCACAATCGAGGCGACGCTGTTCCGCACTCGGGCAGCACCGACCGTCTATATTCCCGAAGATGAACTCAGCAAGCGCGCAGCAGCAGCAGAAGCACCTCTGGAAGCAAAGGCAAAGGCGGATAAGAAGCCGGTGCCTCCCGTTCAGATAGACAATCTCGCAGGAGTGCTCCGCGAGCAAAGCAGCTTTTATCGGGCTTCCGGCGGTCGGACAATTTCTTCATTTCATCTGATGGCTGCCGACCCGCTGGGTGACGATAAAGCGTCCGGGTGGAAACGATTCAAGTCAACGCTTCATGCCAATCTTTCTCCTTGGATGACGGGCCGCATCCAGATGATCGAGTACGGTGAGATTGGCACAAACGGTCCATATGGGCCGCGCTTTTTAGTGGGAATCTACCTTCCTAACGAACTGTTGAAAGTCGGACGTAAAAGTCTGGACTTCATGGTCTGGTTCAGTCCGAATCCGAGGCTGCCAAACTACCCCCAGGTTGATTACCCGTTTCGTGGAGACTATCCATATCCGTTAATGGCGATGGGCGGCGCAAGCCCTTACCAGGCTCACCAGACTTATGTCGAGCTGCCTTACGCACACCTCAATCCGTCCCAGCACTACCTTGCCTACCAGATGTTAGCCGCCAGGCGAGCCTGCGCCATCATAATACCTATTGCTCCAAGCGCACATTTCGAATTGTGGCAATCGGCGGGAACGCTGATGCGCATGTTGAAAGATATATGTCGATGGCTGCCGAGAGACGACGACGGCCGTCAACCGAAGGTGTATCCTGCGCCGCCCATTGTAGGGCGTGTGGGAGTCTCCGGGTTTAGCGCGGCGGGCGTACATCTGCTGGCATTGCTTAACAAGCAGGGTGTCGATCCTCACTACACGGACGAGATATGGGGCACGCAGAACGACGCCGCTGAGTTTGATCGGGCATGGGGCGAGCTATGGTCGGTGGACAATAATCTAGGTTCCCAATTCCGTTCGTTTATCAATAGAGGCGCGGCTTGGAGCCGGCAAGGCGACCGGCACTTTTGTGTTTATAAAAATGAGTTCACAGGTCCTTGGAGACCGGAGCAAGAACCGGATGGCGCATTCTCGCGAGCAATGAAAAACGCCGAGACCAGTGCACGCGGAGGTGGCGCAAACTGGGCTATCTCGATGGCCGAGAAATCTGGCCGCATTCATGCCGTTTCGGTATCGAAGACGTATGTGGTTTCTCCAGCAGAAACAGACGACCCGACGATGCCAAACCAAACACATGAAAACATGCCGAGATTATTTTTTGGACACGCGGCCGTGACGAGTCGATATACGAAGCTGAGCTAAAGAAAGGCTTGGTAACCGGTCCGACTCTGCTTTTAAGTGAGCAAAATAGCGTTGCTAGAGGGATGGCGCGCTCGCGTACAGCGGTCAATTTTTCAGCGCTTTAACGATTTCATCAGTGAACTCAATTGTCGATGAGGAACAGCCGACATCTCCGGTTAGATACTTGCCCTCAGCATAGACCTTCTCGATAGCAGAGTGCAGCCGATGAGCTGCCTTCGACGTGAGTCGGGCAGGGTGGCTTTGACGGACACTTCTGTTCAGTCCGACTTCCTGATTTGACACAACTGGAGAGACGGCGCTGAAATAATCTCAGCATGAATGAGAGCCTCTCCCACGTAAAGTTTACGTTTCACAGAGCAGCCCTACAGCTGTAACAAACTAAGAGAATGATGAGTTGGTGGAGGCGGCGGGAGTTGAACCCGCGTCCGAAAAAGCCCGCCGTGTAAAGCCTACGTGTGTATCCGGCCCTGGTGTTTCGGCGGCTGCCGAAAGAACCGGCAAGAGTGACAGTCGCCTAGCCCGATTGATCTCGACTCTCAGCTCCGGACAGAAGCTTGCTGCCTATCCTGCAAAATGACGCTTGCTCACTCACGCGCAGGCTCGAGAGTGGAAGCGCACTACTTAATTGTTTAGATTAAGCAGCGTATGCAAACTGCTGATTATTGGCAGTTATTGTTTTCCGATCGTTTTACGGGAGCTCGGAACCCGACACGCCTTCAACACAACGATTCAATCCCGTCGAA
>CAXTYH010000044.1:0-26933 GCA_964248405.1 uncultured Bryobacteraceae bacterium | reverse complement strand
ACCCTAATGAGTTAAATAACGGAGACGCGTTTACACAAAAGTCTTGACACCACCCGCGGGTGACCACGGCATCGGCGGGCGGTGCTCTGCAACCTAGGTTTTTTTCGATGTACCGCGGCACCCTCCGAACCGATCAGAAGGTATATAACGAGCCCCAAGGGGTCGTACCATGCGTGCCTGTTGCTCTGTGTAACTGCCTGATTGACCATTCCTCTTCCCTTGAAGGGCGGTTCGGGCCGAAGGAATTGGCACTGTGGGCCAAAGCGAATGGTTTAACAGGGCGCGCCAACAAGCCGCTTCCAGACGAGTAAGTGAACCGGATTCGGCATTACACAAAGGCCCGGCAGTTCCAGGATGAAGGCCGTGCTGCCTGCCCGAGAGTGTTGCTAAGTACAGGCGTCAGTCGTTGGGTGAAAGGAGATGTGCCTCCGCTTATCACGTGCGGTGGTGTGGTCTATGGGCTTTGATGAGCAGGCGAGCCCAAATGCAGCAACGGATGTTTAGGCTATGGGATATAAGGTTCAGATATTCACTCCGTCTGTCCCTGACTCCCTCCCTGACTCCCTCACCGTCTGTCCCTGACTCCCCCTGACTCCCCCTGACTCCCCCTGACTCCCCCTGACTCCCCACTCTGACACCCCTCATCCCAACTCCCCTCAAACGAAGAATCAATAACGGCTACTTGGTCAAGCAACAGTGAGTGTGCGCAACGGAGTATTAGGATAACTTGGCCCCACGCTGGTACCCTAAGAGAGACAAAGCAATTGAAAATCGGATTTGTAAGTCTCGGCTGCCCTAAAAACTTGGTTGACACGGAAGTGATGATGGGCCAATTGGTCTCCGATGGCCATGAGCTCACGCATCAACCTTCTGATGCTGACGTTATCGTTATCAACACCTGTAGTTTCATTGATCCGGCTAAGCAGGAATCGGTTGACACGATTCTGGAGATGGCTGAGTACAAGAAGACCGGCAAGGCACAGCGTCTGGTGGTGGCGGGTTGTTTAGTGGAACGATATCGGGCCGACATTCAGCAGAATATGCCGGAGGTGGATGCGGTTCTCGGGACAAACGAGCTGTCGAAGATCACTGCGCTGTGCGAAGGGTTGACGCCCAAGACCGACGCGCTCAAGCCATATCTGTATCACGATTTGACGGCGCGAGTGTTCACGACTCCCAAGCACTCGGCTTACGTGAAGATTGCTGAGGGCTGTGATCATCCTTGCAGCTTCTGTGTGATTCCGCAGTATCGGGGTAATTTTCGAAGCCGGCGGCCGGAGAGCGTTGTGAATGAAGCGACTCGCATGTTTGCCAGCGGCGTTCGCGAGATCAACCTGATTGGGCAGGACACCACCTGCTATGGCGAAGACCTTGGCATTAGGGACGGCCTCGCTGATCTATTAGGCCGGCTGGCATCCATCGAGACTGACATGCCCAAGTGGATTCGCTGTCTGTATGCGTACCCGAATCGGGTGACGCAGAAGCTGCTGGATACCATCGCTGCGCATTACTCGCTGGTGAAATACATCGACATGCCGCTGCAGCATGCGAGCGCCTCCGTGCTGAGACGGATGAAGCGTGGCGGAACTGGTGATATCTTCTTAAAGCTGCTGGAGCGAATTCGCCAGAGCATTCCCGGCGTTGCCCTTCGCACCAGTATGATCGTCGGTTTTCCGGGCGAGACGGAAGCAGACTTCGAACAACTCTGCCAATTTGTTGAAGCTGTCCAGTTTGATCGCTTGGGTGTCTTCTCGTATAGCGATGAGGAAACCAGCGGCAGCTATCTTCTTGACGGCAAGGTGGACAAGCGGACGATCCACAATCGCAAGCGCAAATTGATGTCGATTCAGCGCCGTATCTCGAAGCGCCGGAACAAGAGCCTGATTGGCCGTGAGTTCCCGGTACTGGTAGAAGGTCCGTCACAAGAGACCGATCTGCTGTGGCAGGCCCGACTCTCGACGCAGGCACCTGACATTGACGGCGTTTGTTACATCAATGACTTTGGCCCGTCTGAACCTCGCGCCGGTGAGTTTCGTACGTTGCGCGTGACAGAGACGCACGATTACGATCTGGTGGGCGAACTGATTGACCCCGCCGAAGCCAGCTACGCTGCGCCGCAAGCCTTAACGCTGTTTCCGATCCTTTCCTCACACCCCGCGCAGACTTACAGCATCCGATAATAGGTGAATGGCTGACCAGCTACATTGCCCTATCTGCGGAAAGAACGTCCGCTTCGATAGTCCAGACATGCCCTTTTGCAGTGACCGCTGCCGCGTGATTGACCTGGGCAACTGGGCTGACGAGAAGTACGTAATCTCAACGGCACGGCATAACGAGTTAGAAGAGTCCGACATCTCCGATATACCTGAAGGCGAGCACCGGTGAAGGCCGTTGCCTTCACCCTGGCAACTTGGTTCGGCTGCGGTTACTTTCCCTGGGGTCCGGGCACGGTGGGGTCTCTCGCCGCTCTTACCATTGCGATCGAGGTTCAAATCCATCTGGGCGGCACGCGGCAATTTCTACTAGGCGTCACGTTGATGCTGCTCATGCCTTCGGTTTGGGCAGCCACGCGTACGGCCCTTGCATCGGGCAACAGAGACCCCGGCAAAGTTGTTGTGGACGAAGTGTTGGGGCAGTGGGTAACGCTGATGGGCGCCACTGCTTATACTCCGGTTAGCTTTGTCGCAGCCTTCGTTTTGTTCCGACTCTTCGACATTTGGAAGCCGGGGCCTATACGGCGACTGGAGCAGCTTCCGGGTGGCTACGGTATTGTTGCTGATGATCTGGGAGCGGGTCTTTTAGGCGCGCTTATCTTATATGTAGGCGGCGCATTGAGGGTTTATTAATTATGGGAAGCAAAAAGATTTCGGCTGACGAAGCAACCAAGCGGCCCACGATCACGACAATGGAACCGGCGGCAGTGATCACCGGCGGCGAACTCTACATCCGTGGGCAGAACATGGCCTCCGCTGGTCGACCGAATGTACGGCTGGGAGATCAGCGGGCGCGTCTGGTTGTGGCAGGCGACTCCTACATCATTGCTCGGATTCCGGACACGGCGGTGCTGGGTGAGGTGGTGGTAGAAACCGGTTCACTCGAGAGTGCGAGTCACCAAACCCAAGTTGGAGTACAGATCGCGGATAGTCTTCACCCGGTGGCGAATCCCGCCGTTGATCGCGAGGGCAATGTTTACAGCACCTTCAGCGGATCGCGCGGGCAGAAATCCCCGGTGTCTATTTATCGGATTGATCGCGACGGCAACTCACGGCCATTTGTGACAGACCTGATGAATCCAACCGGGCTGGCGTTCGACTCCGAAGGATTGTTGTACGCTTCGAGTCGCTATGAAGGCATGGTGTATCAGATCACGCCCACCGGCCAAATGTCTGTGTTCGTGGAGGGCATGGGCGTGGCTACCGGCATCGCCTTTGACTCGGAAGAGAATCTTTATGTGGGAGACCGCAGCGGCACTATCTTTAAGATCAGCCGCTCGCGCCAGATCTATGTGTTCGCCACATTGGAGCCCTCCATTGCGGCGTATCATCTCGCCTTCGGCCCTGACGATGATTTGTACGTGACTGGTCCGACGACGTCCAGCTTTGACTCGGTCCATCGCATTAACAAGGCGGGTGAAGTGGACATTTTCTTCCGTGGCCTGGGTCGTCCACAAGGTCTGGCCTTCGACGCCGAAGGACGGTTATACGTTGCCGCGTCGTTGGCCGGCCGTCGCGGCATCATCCGTATCGACCAGGACCACAACCCCGAGCAGTTCCTTTCCGGCCCGGGCATTGTGGGACTTGCGTTTACTCCGTCGAAGTCGCTGATCTTATCGACGCAGAGCGCCTTATTCCGAGTGAAGACCGGGATCGCCGGACGTCCGCTATTTCGATGAAGACTGCCGAAATTATCGCCATCGGAACTGAGCTGCTAACCCCGGAGCGGGTAGACACGAACTCGCTTCTGGTGACCGAGCAGCTGAACCTTCTTGGTGTCGAAGTTACGCGCAAGCAAGTGATTGGGGATGAACGGGCGCGCCTGACGGAAGCCATTGAGCGGGCCATCGAGCGCTCGCACATTGTTGTTCTGATCGGAGGCCTTGGTCCGACCGAGGACGATGTAACGCGCGATGCGGCGGCGGCGGCTCTGCGGCGCAATCTAACGTTGTCACTTGAACAGCAATCGGTCCTGATTCAGCGGTTCCGCCAACTCAACCGGCCGATGGCGAAGAACAATCTCCGTCAGGCCTATCTGCTGGACGGGGCGGAAGTGCTGCCCAATCCAAACGGCACCGCTCCCGGCCAATTTATTTCGACCGACCGAGGCGCGTTGGCCTTGTTACCAGGGCCGCCCCGCGAGATGAAGCCGATGCTGATTGAGCAACTGATTCCGAAGCTTCGCTTTATTGTTCCGCCGCAGATTATCCGGGTCCGCAGCTTTCGCGTGACGGGCATGGGAGAGTCGGACCTGGATACGTTGATTGCCCCTGTTTACTCCCAGTACAGCAACCCTGTGACGACGGTGCTGTTCTCGCCGGGGGACCTGTTTGTGCACTTGCGCGCAACCGGTCAGAACGTAGAACAAGTAGATAAGTTGTTGCGCGAGGTAGGCAATCCGATAGCAGAGTTACTGGGCGATTGCGCCTATACTCAGGACGCTAACGAGACGTTGGATATGGTAGTGGGTCGGCTTCTTCGCAAGTCACACGCGACGGTAGCAGTAGCAGAAAGTTGCACAGGCGGTTTACTGGCTGCGCGTCTGACTGACCAGCCGGGCTGCTCTGATTACTTTCAGGCCGGCTATGTTACCTACACCGAAGAGCAGAAGTCATCGATTTTGCATGTGCCGGAAGCTTTGATTCAGAGCCAGACGGCGGTGAGCGAACCGGTAGCGGCGGCAATGGCGGAAGGGGCGCGGGCCAGGGCTCGCTCGACTTATGCGCTTTCGGTAACCGGGTTTGCCGGGCCGACCGGCGGAACGGACTTCGACCCGGTTGGAACGGTTTACATTGGACTGGCTGGTACGCAACCAACAACAGTGGTGCGGATTCGCTATAGCGGTGACCGCTACCGAATTCGCACCATGGCGGCGCAAGGGGCGCTGGATGTTTTGCGCAAGCACCTTCTGGCGCATACCGGCTGACTCCGTCAGAAATGAAAGCGGTATCGGATCTGCGCGTAGATCTGGCGAGGATCAGCATAGTGAGTGCCGCCGAAGGTAGTGCTGTTATCGAGCAGGAATCGCCTGTTGGCAACGTTCAGGGCCGTGACTGAGAGGGTCAAGCGTTCGGTGAGCGATTTGCCGACCGCAAGATCAAAAGTGGTGTGGCCGGGCAGATGGCCGGCGTAGTCCAAGGAGCCGTCAGTGAAGCCGGAGCCGTAGTAAACGTTGCCGCTGGCCGTAATCTGGCGCGGCAGGTTGAAATTGAAGCCGGTGTGAAGCGTGTGGCGTTGATCATGATCGAGCAGAAAGTAGCCGCTGGCAGGAGGGGAGAAATCCGTCAATCCGCCTGAGATAGCGCCGGCTCCTTCCGCGTGTGCATAAGAGTAAGCGAGATAGACTTCGCCCAGATGGAAGAGACGCGGCGAGCGCACGCTGACTTCCCATCCATACAGGCGCGCATGGTCGATCGTAAGCGGGTAGAAAAGGTTGGAGTTACCGATTGCGTTGTGATCGAAGTAGTTGTGAGCGCGCTGGTGGTAATTATTCACGTCGAAGGACCAGCCGCCTAAGGGGATGGCTAAGCCGAATTGATGTTCCTGGTCACGTTCTCCGTGCAGAGGGGTGAACCCCAACCCTTGCGTGACGGCAAAACCGAGTAAGGGTCCACTGACAGTGGAAAGCGGCGGCGCCTGATAGTACTTGCCCCAGAAGCCGCGCAGAACCCAATGGAGGTGCGGAATTCGTACGGAGCCCCCGAGGCGTGGGTCGGCTGCATTCTCGGAAAGGGAACCGCCGAAGTGGGTCAGTCGCGCACCGCCGATCAGCGTCAGCCAGGGCAGTACCTTGTATTGATCTTCCACGAAGAGCGACTCCAATTGGCCGTTCGAGGCGTTGGTCTGCCGAACGGCATCGCCGGAACCGTCGTTGGCCAGAAGACCCACCAATTCGGAGTCGTGCTGTCCGAAACCGTAGAATCCGGCGATGAGGTTGTGCTGCCGGACATTGGTTGACACGGTGGCCTGGGTGCCGGCATAGAGTGAATCCCGATGCTGCGTAGTGCTGATGGGGAAGTCAGTCGGACCGCCGTCGTAGTTGGCGCGGTTGAAGTGATAGAAGGGCGAGACGGTGAGGAGCGTGCCGGGTGCAAGCGTGTGCACCCAGGAGAAGGTGGCCGTTGCGTCTCGCTCGTGTTCCACATCACGGATGCCGGAGGCCTGCGCGTCGAGATCGTTAGGGATTTGATAGTCGTCACGACGTAGTGTGCTGACGAACCGGAACTGGTCGTTGGGACCTTGGTTGTAGATGAGGTTCGCCATGCCGCCGAGCCCCCAAGCACGATCGTGCAAGACGTCAGGGCCTGGAGTCGATAGTCCGTAGTCACTCCGATTACCGGACAAACTTGCAAAGTAAGCGAACTTATCGGTGTGGCTGCCGTAGTTGAGCTGGTCGTTGGTCTGATTGAACGATCCGTAGGTTGAGTAGAATTCGCCGTCGTTCTTGCGTTCAAAGCCGGTGCGCGGAACTACATTGAAAAGTCCGTACGTGCGATCGCCATAAACCGAAGAGTACCCGCCACGTTCCGCTTCCAGGTAGTCGATATCTTTGGGATCGACTTGCGGACCGACATTGCTGGCTATGTTCGTGTTCGGTATGGGCACGCCGTCGATGGCCCACGTTACCTGATGCCCGCCCCGGACGTGTAACTGATCATGAGTTACCCAGGCTCCTGGAACATAGTCAGTGATCATATTCAAACTGTTTGACAGGTCGGCGCCAGGGGTTTCCCGAATTTCTTCCCGACTGATGATGGTGCTCGGCGTCATGGCCTCTGGATTTGCGGCCAGAGCTTTGTCTTCCACAGTGACGGTTTGCTTTGCGATGCCAAGCGGCAGCTGAAAATGCAGGCTCTGCGATCCTCGTGAGGAGACAACCACTTGCTCGGCGACCGATTGGAACCCTTTCTGGCTGACTGTGATCTGGTACTTACCGATAGGGACAGCAGTCATTTGAAAGATTCCCTCCGAGCTAGTCATCGAGGTCAGAGCGAAGTCTGAGTTCGTGGATTGTAGAACGACGCGGGCGTCAGGCACAGGACGGTGGTCCGGGTCATGCACAACTCCACTTACCGCGCTGAACACTACTGCTTGAGCAACGGTGGCGAATACTGCCGCCAAGACAAAAAGACACAGCTGCCGCTTCATAACTCATCCCTCCCCAGGGAGCAACAAAATACACAGCAACCAACAGGCTGCCGGCGAAGTTAGTTAGAACTAAGTAACTGTTAATTGAGGGATGAGAACTGGTGGGCCACGCTTATAGTGCGAGGAATGGAAGTAAGTGAAGTAAGTCAGCGACGACCGAAAGCTATCGGCTGATTCGCTGTTGCCAAGAAGCTGGGCGAGGCGGCCGAGGGACTGAGTGAAAGCCGCTCGCGTTTCGGCGATTTTTGAATGGTTGAAGTAAGGACACGTGGCACGAACGACCGAGACGGAAGGAGCGTTGAGTACGGCCCCTGGCACGATTGCGCAGTGATGTTTGCCGGCTTTTTGGCAGCAAACGGGCAACGCAGAAGCTGAAGAGGGGCCCAGTAAAGGTACTATGGACAATGCGACGAGAAGGGTGGCTAGTATAACCGCAAAGCTTCGCCGCATCAGGTCGATTGTAACGCGGCCAAATGACGGAAGCGTCGGGCAGCGAGAAGAAGGTAAACTCTGGCTCAAGACTTTGGCTGTCGCGCCACTCGCAGGCCTGGTGGCCGGCTTGGGTTCGGTGGCGGTCAGGCTGGGCCTCTCCCTTGTGCAGTTGGCCTTTACCGGACAGAAGGGTCAGTTGCCCGTGGTCGCAGGGCACCTGCCTCTTTGGCGAAGAGCGTTGATCCCGGTGGTCGGGTCGATCATTGCCACTATCATCGCGAAAGTATCAGGCAAACATTTAAAAGAGAAGTTTGTCGATTATGTCACGGCCGTTCAAAAGAAGGGCGGGAAAATAGCGTTTCCACCCGCACTCTGGAAGATGGTGACCTCCGCCTTCACCATTTCCAGTGGAGTAACCATTGGCCGCGAAGGATCCATGATTCAGTTTGCGACCAGCGCGGTTTCTCTGCTCGGGCAGCATTGGAAGAAGCTGCCTATCTCTCTGAAAGAGATGGTCGCGTTAGGGTCAGCCGGTGGGGTGTCCTCCGTTTACGATGCTCCGCTGGCAGGAGTGTTCTTCACTTTGGAGATTGTTCTCGGGGTGAACTCGCTGAGCTGGGGAGCGATCAAGAGAATGCCTCCTCTGCTGGTCTCTTCGTATACGGGCTATCTCGTGAGCACCCGCTGCCTCGGCATCGGTACATTATTCAAGGCTGTTGTTCCGCAATTGAGCAGGAGCGACATTGTTCCGACACTGATAACAGGGGCGGTCATTGGAGTAGCTGGGCCCGTTTACCTGCATACGGTCAAGGCGGCGAACAGCTTCAAGAAGGTTCCGCTGGCAATGGTCTGGGTCGGCGTACTTGTTGGATTGTTCTCCTGTTTGCAGCCGGACGTGTGGGGTAATGGCGATACCGCCATTGTGCAAGTGCTAACGGGGAAAGTCGCTGCGGCCGTTGCCGTTTCCATCATGATGATCCGGCTGGCCGCGGTCACGGCTTCGGTCGGTTCAGGCGTGGTTGGAGGCATATTCACGCCCACGGTATTCAACGGCAGTGTTCTTGGATTGTTGTGCGCCACCGGCATGCAAGTCTGGTTTTCCGCTCATATGACTGCAGCAGCGTACCCGGTGATTGGAATCGGTTGCCTGCTTGCAGCGGTGACTCATGCTCCGTTGATGGCGGCCTTCATGGCCATTGAGCTTACTGGAACGCCACACTTATTTCCGCCGATTCTGGTCGGTAGTTTGATCTCCTGGCAGATTGCGCGGAGACTTTCCGAGCAAAAGCTTTACGCCGCTACACCGGATCCGAGCAGGAGCCCCGCAAACCACACCTAGAGGGTCAGAGCTCAGTGCGTGTGAATTACGCATCGAGGCGGACCGGCAGGCTGTAGAATCCCGTGTCAATTTTTATCGCGCGGCGTCCAACGGGCACATGCATTCAGCCGTCGTGATTGGAAGTGGCCCTAACGGTTTAGCCGCGGCAATTCAGCTGGCGCGTCACGGCTTCCAGGTGGAGGTGCATGAGGCGGCGGCGGAGATTGGCGGCGCGACTCGTTCGGGTGAGTTGACGCTACCTGGCTTCACGCATGATCTGGGTTCAGCGATTCACCCGATGGCGATCGCGTCACCGTTTTTCCGCAGGCTGCCGTTGAGCGAACACGGACTGCGCTGGGTAATGCCGCCCGCAGCGCTGGCTCACCCGCTCGACGGTGGACGTGCGGTCATCCTTGAGCATGATCTAAAAACAACGGCTGCTTCTCTTGGAGCCGATGGCGCCGCCTATACAGCGCTTTTTGAACCGCTGGTAAGGCACTGGCATACGCTGCTGGATGACGTTCTCCATCCCCAGCCTGCTATGCCGAAGCATCCACTGCGAATGGCCGGCTTTGGGCTGCGCGCCGTGCAACCGGCGACTTTTCTGGCCCGTACGCTATTCAAGACGGAAGAGGCACGGGCGCTGTTTGCCGGGTGCGCCGGTCACTCCTTCTTACGGTTGGAGCAGCCGATGAGTTCGGCGTTCGCGATGATCCTGGGCGGGTCCGGGCATGCCGTCGGCTGGCCGATAGCGCAAGGCGGTTCGCAATCGATTGCCAAGGCGCTGGCGAGCTACCTCCTATCGCTGGGTGGCCGCATTCGAACCAACGCTCCGGTGGACAGGCTTGCGGCTTTGGGTAGGCCAGATCTGGTGCTGTGCGACGTGACACCGCGACAGTTCCTGCATATCGCTCGCGAGCGTCTGCCCGCCTGGTATGAGAGTGCGTTGAGAAGGTATCGTTACGGGCCGGGAGTGTTCAAAGTGGATTGGGCGCTGCGGGAGCCGATCCCGTGGCAGAACCGGGAGTGCCTGCGCGCGGGCACCGTGCACCTTGGCGGAACACTGGAAGAGATTGCAGCCTCTGAGCGTGCCGCCTTCAGCCCGGTTCCCTCGGTGCGGCCCTTTGTCTTGCTGGCACAGCAGAGTCTGTTTGACCGGAGCCGCGCTCCTGAGGGGCAGCATACAGCATGGGCTTATTGTCATGTGCCTAACGGCTGGACTGGCTCGCGTCTGGCCGAGATCGAGGCGCAGATTGAGCGCGCCGCTCCTGGCTTTCGAGACGTGGTGTTGGAACGGTCCACAATGAACACCGCTCAAATGCAGGGGTGGAACGGCAATCTGGTGGGGGGAGACATCAACGGCGGTGCTGCTGATCTGGAGCAATTCATCATGCGTCCGAGCCTCTCGCAGTATCGGACTCCCTTGGCAGGCGTGTATCTGTGCTCTTCGTCGACGCCGCCAGGAGGAGCCGTCCATGGCATGTGCGGGTACCACGCTGCGAGCTGGGCGTTGCGGTACATGCGCCGCAGGCTCAGACGAGACGAATTTAACCCTGAGCTGTGGGTCGTACAATGATCTCGTTTACGTCCGACCGTCTCACGTCCGGTCGGACATAGGCAGCTTGTGCAGTGAACCCCTACCGTGAAACAAACGAGGTAAGGGACGGTTGCTGTTGGCTGATTTTTGGTCGACGAGCAGGTAGGTAGCAAGATGGTTGCGGTTGGCGAAGCGGAAGCGAGCAATGCTCCTAAGGAACTCGCCGAGGAATAGCCAGCCGGAGACTCATCAGAACGATGAGACCGGAGCGGTCTCAAGGATCGCTCCGGTTTAGGTCAATCAGGATTTCACATCGGATGGATAGAGCTCCTCCTGCCTTGAAAACTCATCTTCGGCGCGGCGGGGATGCTGGAAGTCGCCGATAATGCTGCTTTGCCTTCGAAGTCATCGGGCGACTGATAGCCGAGTGCGGAATGCAGCCGCGTTGCGTTGTAATACGTGTTGAAGAAACGGCTCAGATGGGCGGGTAAGTGGTCGATGTCGCGGCCCTCGGAGCAGCGGATTTCTTCCTGTTTCAGCGTCTTCGTGAAGCGCTCGCATTTAGCGTTGTCGTAAGGATTGCCTGGCCTGCTCATGCTTGGAGTGATGCCGTGTGCGACCAGCGTGTCGACGTAAGCGGCCGACGCACCCAGGGCAGATTCAACCGGTCGTCGCAACACCTCAGCTAAGGAGGTTGCGATGAGGTCGAAGAAGCGTCGGTCCCATCAATGTACCCGGAGTAAATTGTGTTCGCCGGGCAGACCAGCAGGCTGGCAGCGAGAGAATCTTTGCCGCTTTTGGAAAGCGATTGCATCCGGTCGGACAAGTGAGGATGCTGGAGTGGATGCCGGCTTTTCCGCGCCCGTCGGAGTGCGCTGGTTCCGAAGGGCGGGAGAACGCTGCCACGCGTGGGGGCAATCTCAATTACAAGGCGAGCACCGCGCAATGGCACGCTGATCGGGCAGCTCAGAGGCCGAAGCCGGGTAAGCTGACCAATCAACGCGGCTTTGCGCCATTATGTGCAGGACCGGCTTGCCGGCAAGGTTACCACTCCGGAAGGAGTGGGCTTGAACGGACCGGCCGTGGTCTGGAAGGGCCGGCGGGCAATCCACCGTCAAAGCCGACGCTGGTCGAAAGCCTGGAGCCCTGAGCAAATTGCTAACCGCCTGCGGCTCGACTTTCCCGGAGATCCGAATATGCGCATCAGTCATGAAGCAATCTACCAGGCTCTGTACATTCAGGGACGCGGTGCGTTGCCACGAGATCGCGAACCGCTCAAGTCAGGCTGTCCCCTTCGAGTCCCCTTCGAGTCTTTCCTTCGAGTCTTTCGAGTCCTCATTCGAGTCGTTTGGCAAGTTAGCGGCCGGTGTGGGCGTCAGCTTCGTTCACACCAGCCTGGACATCAGCAGCTTCGTATAGCTGTTTGGCCTCGTTCCAGAGCTCTCTAGTGCCCCTTCTTTCTCACCTGATTGTTCTTTGAGCAGCGCGTATCCTCGGATAGCATTCGCTAGGTCCAGGTTGGGTGTTTCGGCATGGGCTCGGTAGGTGAACAAGGCCTCTTCGTAGCAGGCCCGCGCCTCTGCCAGCGCTCCTAAAGACCCCTCTTGGCGCAGTATGTCTCCAACATGCCTGATTGTGTGAGCAACCTTAAGCGGGTTCGGAAGGCTGCGCAGGATTCCTGCTGCCTCCTGATAAAGTTCGATTGCCTGACCCGTATTGTGCCGGTTTCGTTCTATACGGCCTAACTCAATTAAAGGTTGGGCAAGACCGTTCCAATCCCTCTGTTCACGGCAGACCACAACCGCTTCTGCAAACAACTGTTCCGATTCCTGCAACCTTCCCTCTCTGCGTGCGGTAAAAGCGGAGTCAATCAGGCTTGTAGGCAATTCGCTCAGCCTCTTCTTGCCAGAATACTTGACGCTCAGCCAACCCGGGTCTACCTTCTTAGCATGTGCTGCTCCCGCAGTTTGGCTTCCTTCGGTAACGCGCTCCTGGTGTTCTCAATCGTGGCAGGCTTCGGTGCGCTTGCGTTAGCTCTTGAGAAGGACGCCGGTTGGACTGTGCTCTTTGATGGCCATTCGACTGATGCCTTCCGCGGTTACAAGCAGGCAGCATTCCCAACCGGCCACTGGAAGGTAGAGGCCGATGCACTAACCACCGTTCCTGGTGGACACTACGGAGCTTGGGACCTTCTCACGAAAGAAGAGTTCACCGATTTCGACCTTCGCTTTGATTGGCGAATGACGGAAGGCGGCAACAGTGGTGTGCTTTACTGCGTACAAGAGAACGCCCAGTACGCATGGGAGACCAGCCCTGAGATGCAGCTGATCGACGACCCAAACAACCCGGACAGCAAGCTCAGCCCCAAACGTTCTGCCGGTGCCCTGTATGATCTGATTGCTCCGGTGAACAAGACCATTCACCCCGCCGGAGATTGGAACACAGGGCGGCTCGTCTTTCACGGACGAACAGTTGAGCATTGGCTCAATGAGAAAAAGGTCGTAGAATATCGATACGGTGGGCCGGAGATCAAGGCGCTAATTGCGGCCAGTAAGTTCAGTAACGTGCCGCTATTTATGAAAGCAAATAACGGACACATTGCATTTCAGCACCACGGCGCTGAGATTGTCAGCTTCCGCAACATCCGGATTCGGCGGGCTAGAGCCGCGACTTTCAGCGCAAGATAGAGAAGGCCGGCTGCTCCACAGGCATACTGGCCGGCATCTCCAGATCGGGCATGGGCTTGGCCTGGAACAATCGTCGGCAAGGGACGGCGATCAGGCGGGAAATAAGAGTAGCCCGATTCTTCCTGGCGCTATCGCTGCTGATTCCAGTCTTGGCATACATCTGGCGATATAGCTTGGAGATGAAGAGGAACGCCAGGCGCCCACGAAGCGAGACCACACAGTCAGAACGCTTCCAGATATTGCTCCAGTTATAGAAGCGGTCCCAGACGCCTTGTGTCCGTTCGCGGATCTCATCGGAACTCATGCTGGGATGTGGCGTGAACATCTTCGGCCGCTTGTGAGCCGGGATAAGCCAGTAGCGCGTCAGAGGAATGCCATCAATCAATGTTGGGGTCTCAGATTGAGCCTTTTCCCAACGTTCGAAATCGACGGTACCTGGGAAGGGTGTCATCATGACGAACTGGGCAAAGGTCACGTCCGCCTTCTGGGCCAAAACTGCCGTAGCTTCGAACGTATCCGGCTTGTCCGTCGGCAGGCCGAAGATGAAAGACCCGAGTACGTGAACGCCGTGTTTGCGGAACGTTTTCAGCTGGTTCACAAGGTTATCGCCGGACAGATTGAAGTCTTTGTAGACCGCCTTCAATCCCTCTGCGGTGACCGCTTCTACGCCAACCAGCGCGCCTTTGATTCGAGCTTTGCGCATGGCTTCTAAAAATTCAGTATCCTCGGCGGCTTCCATGGTGATCTGTGTGAAGAACACCATGTCTTTGGGAAGCTTGGCTAAACGCTCCATCAAGTTGAAGCGCTCCGCGCGGGTTGCCTTCAATTGGGCCAGGCGCGCTGGGTTCCCCTGACGCTCGGCGAGCTTCAGATCGGTAAGCGTAACAGGGTAGAAGTTGTCGTCAGCTAAGGCAATGAAGCGGAAGCCCTTACGCCGGAGCTGGACAATCTCAGCAATCACGCCATCGGAGGCGCGCTGCCGGGGCTTTTGCCCGTCAGTACGCCAGACTGAACAGAACGAGCAGTGCTTGGCACAGCCGCGAACGGTCTGCACCGACGCCCACATGTAGCGGCCTTCGGGCATCAAATCCCAACGCGCAGGCAGGAACTGATCGGCTTCGATTCGCCCTCCGTCGTAAAGCGGCAACGGAGTGTTGTTGACGCAGTTGTTAACAGCTGTCCCCCAGACAACGTCACCATCGCCCTTCACAACCGAGTGTGCGCCGCCCAGTTCCATTGCTTCGTCCGGATAAAGCGTCGCGTGGATGCCGCCGTAAATGACCCAGGCACCTCGCTCTCGTGCCATGTTGCCAACCTGGTAACCACGGAGTGCGTTTCCGGTATGAATGCCAATGCCCACGACATCACCTGGCTGAATGCTCTCCGGATCAAGTAACTCCAGAGTTTCGTCGCAGATGCGGGGTGCGCCGTAGATGGCAGGCGTTGCCGAAGCGAGCACATAGAGCCATCGTGGAGTGATTACGGCAGTGCCAAAGGTGATGTCACTCGGATTAATCAGATGTACGGTCACGCTAAAATTCCTTTGAAGGCGCGGGCCACATAAAGATTGATCCGTCTGTAAGGAGCGGGAAAGCAGGTTGAGGTAAGCAAAAGAGGGCGGCGCAGAGCTCGGTAGCCTTTCCATGTTACACGGAAAGACACCCGAAACTACCCGGACCGCCGGAAAGAGTACTAATGTAGGCTGGCAGGGAGCTCGACAAGTGGCAATTGGGAGCAGGCTCGGTGGTTGCGCCGGGCCGTATTGAGAAGGCGCTTGAGGAACCTGAGGAGCCGCTTCGGTTCTCACGTCCGACCCGCCAAGCTGCTTGGAAACGAAGAGGAGGTTCGAAAGCGGATGCGGAAAGCGGCACCCGGGCCCGATTACAAACTGTCGCTGACTACGCTCGGCGAGCTGGTTTCTGGTGAATACTCAGCCCAGGCGTTGAGAGCCGGAAGCCGACCCGTTCCATGGCGCTCTGGATGTATTGGCTGCGCATGAACCAGCGCCAGATGTTGCCGGTCAGCGTATTCTCAATGCTCAAGACCGAGATGCCCACGTCGATGCCAACCACATCCTGGTTCACCCAGAGTTTCTGGTCTTTCCAGTTGGGATTAAAAGCATCGGTAAAGCCATAGCGGCCATACACACGGTCACCATAGACGTCGCGCATTTCCCGGAGCACGGGAAGGCAGATGTCGTGCGCAAACATCAGTGAGCCGGCGGCAGCGCAGGGGACAAGGGTACCGTTGATGGGTCCGGCGAACGGCGGTCCACCCCAGGCGACGTAGCCAATGGGACTGTCCGAAGCCGTGATGCCCCACATGTTCGGTCCATAGCCTGCGTAGCGGGTCTGCAGGCTGATGCAGAAATCGCGGTGAGCGTAGGTGGCGAGCACGGAATTGTTGAAATAGTCCAAGTAAGAGGGATCGCCGTCGCGCTGGTGGCGAAAGTCAACCCAGGCGTGGGAGAACTGATGGGTGAAGAGCGGGCCCCCGCTGACGAACACCCACTGATCGTAACGAACTTCGGGCCGAACCCAGGCGTACCAACTCTCAGGGGAGATGGGATGTTTGGTGGAACCGATAGCCATCAGGTAGAGCACCGAAGCTTCGCTATAGGCAAACCATTTGGCACTCAGAAAACCGGAGCCGGGCATTACGCCATGGGAGAGAAGGAGCGGGCTGCCGGCGAGCATCCAAGTGAAGTCAACTCGATCAAAGATCTGGTGGACCAGGGTTTGAATCTCGCGGTCGTTGGGAAAGTACCCGCCGGTGGTGAGTATGCCGCAGAGCAGCAGAGCCGTATCGATGCTGGAAATCTCTGAGTTGAGGCGGCGTGCGCCGTTGCTGGCGTCGAGGAAATGGTAGTACCAGCCGTGGTCGTGAAAGGCGTGGGCCCAGAAGTAGCGCAAGGTGACCAGGATGCGGGCGCGCACTTGGTCGCGTGGGAGCCAGCCACGATTCGCGGCTATACAGAGCGCCGACAGGCCAAAGCCAGTGGCTGCAGTGCTACCGACGTTAACGCCGGAACGAGACCCGTCGTTGCGGGCTCGATCCATGACAATGCCCGTGCGTGGATCTGCTTGCTCCCAAAAATAGCGGACGCAGCGCTTAGCGTAGTCTTCGAGGAATACGCGATCTTCAGGTCTAACCGGCGTTGTGGGGACGTTGGAAGGCGTGGCGGAGCCAATAGCAGAGAGGTTGGCTCCGGAAGCGAAAGCCGGACAAACCAGGCCGGCGCCTGCGATACTCATTAGCGCTTCACGGCGAGAAAGCCCGAGGTTTCTTCGTCGGGATGGCATGTAATCTTCGTGGGAGGCAGGGGAGAAATGTTCTCCCCCTAATTTAGTAGACGTCAGCAGCTTGAGGAGAGTTGCGGCTGGGAGAGGACGGGTACCTCAACTCCAGTGTCTTTGGTTAGAAAGTAAAACGGGCCTGGAGCTCGATGATGCGAGAGCCGAGAGCGGACTGGGAGATGCCGAAAAACGGATTGCTGGTAACTCCGTCCGTGCTGATGATCCGGGCAATACCGTTATCACCGGTGCTAAGAGGGGTCAAGTTGACCTTATTGAATAGGTTATAGGCGTTGGCCCGGAATTCAAACCGTGCCCCTTCTCCAAAAATAGGCAGCTTCGGCAGACCAAAAGCCTTTTGCAGTGTCATGTCGATATCGAAGTAATTCGGGCCGGTCAGGACGTTGCGGCCAACGGCCGGTGCAGACGGGATGCCAGTAGCCGGGAAGGTCGGGACGCCGAAGTAGGCCAAGGCGCCCTTTGGAAAGTTGGAGCTGACCGTGCCTTCAAAGCTGCTGTTGCTGTAATCGGTGCCCGCTCCCCCGAGATACGTGGAGGGCCGGAGCGTACCGTAACCGCTGTTGGGATAGACAAGATTATTACCTGTGTTGCTGTACTGCGGCGTCCAGGGAAAGCCAGTGTGGTAGTTCAGGATGCCGCTCACCTGCCAGTTGCCCAGGATCTTCTCTTTCCAACCGTTGCCCTTGAAGAAGATTGGCGTGTAGGTGCCGTAGAGCTTGATCAAGTGACGGACGTCGAAGTCGGACGGACCGCGGAGGTACTGGCGGCCGAACGGATAGTCACCCAGGAAGTAATCGTTGGACCCTTCGTCAATGGCTTTGGACCAGCTGTATTGAAAGTCAGCCTGGAACTGGTTGGAGAAGCGGTGCTCGAGTTCAGCCTGCAAGGAGTTGTAGCTGGCCGTGGTGTCGTTAGTAAAGTAGTCCATGGTCTGAATAGCTGGGTTTGTCAGCCCATAGTTGAGGTTGAGGTTCTCCTGCCGTCCCAGGTGGCGGCTGTTACTGCCCTGGTAGCCGAGTTTGGCGGTCCAATTTCCACCGAGATCGTATTGCATGTCAAGAGAGTAGCGATAGGTGTAAGGATTCGGCATGTTGTTCGGGAAGCCGACCAGGGAGAGCTGGGAGGCGTTGATCGGCAGGTTGGTGACAGGGTCAAAGGCCTGGGTGGCGGCCGGATTAGCCGGATAGCCGGAGAACTGAGTCGGGCTGCTGGGGGTGGCCAGCAGGACGTTGCTGCCGGTCAGGGTGAAGTTGGCGACCAGCGGCGGATTATTGCGGCCGTTGAGGGTGATCGCTTCCTGAATGCGGTTGTAGCCGATGCCGAAGCCGCCGCGTACGACGAAGCGCTCGCTATTCGGATTAGGACGCCAGGCAAAACCAAACTGCGGCCCAAAGTTGAATTTGCTCGCATTGTAGAGATCACCACCCAGCCGCAGCTTCAAGCCAACCAGCGGATTGGGACCGTTGCCGAGGACCACGGCACTGATGTTGCCGTACTTCTCGTGGACAGGCGCGAAGTACTCGTAGCGCAGGCCGAGGTTCAGGGTGAGGTTGGGAAGGACGCGGTAATCGTCCTGGATGAAACCGGCGTCAATGGAGGAGCGGATGTATTTGGTGGCGGAGCTGGGCTGGCCGGTGCGCGGGTCGAAGTTACCCACTTCCTGATAAGGAGCATCGTTGGCCAGGCTCCAGAGATTGCGATAGAAGAACTGCGGGCGACCGGCGGAAGCGCTGTTATCGGCGTTCTGTTCCCAGTAAAGATCGACACCGGTGCGAATGTTGTGATTGCCGCGCGTGGTGCTGACGGTATCACGGAAGTTGTAGGTGGTCTGGGCGAAGACGCCGGGACCCGGTGCGCCGAGCGGCTGGATACCCGTGATGCCGCCGAAGTTATCCGTCTGCAGCTGCGGCAAACCAAAAGGCTCCTGCGGATTGCTGGCGATCTCGTTAAAGTGCCAACGCGTGACGTTGAACCGAGCTTCGTTCAGGATGATGGGAGAGATCGTCCGGTTCCAGAGCACCGCGGCCGATTCGTTCAGACGATCGCTGTTCCAGAAGTTGGCAGGGCGCGCCGGGCCGTTATAGAAGGTGCTGTTATTGGGAACGTAGTAGCTGGTAAACGCAATCAGATCTTTGCTGGTGGCCTGGTAATCGGCGCGACCACTGTATTGCTGGGGACGCTGAGTGGTTGGATTGGCGGTCTGAACGAAGAAGATATCCGGCACGCCATCCAAACCACCGCCTGTCCCGAAGTTTCCATTATTGACGTAGCCAGGATCCTGGACGCCACGAGCGACTCCGCGCAGGGGCGAGCCGACGTCAAGACCGAGGTACTGTCCGCCGCTGAAGATGGCCTGGCAGGCATTGGGATCGGCGATGCCGGCCTGAGCGCACGTTCTGGGCACGATGGCGTTGAAAGCGGCGCCTTCACCCGGGTATGCGGCCAGGCGACCGGCCACGTAGGTTGGATTCGCAGCTGCTGTGGCCGCTAAGAATTGCGGGGTCTCATACCAGTTCAAGCCGGTAGCAGAAGAACCATTCAGCAGAGTTTCGTACGAGAAGAAAAAGAACAGATGATTCTTGATGATGGGACCGCCGAGGCTGCCGGACCATTGATTAAAGCGATCGTTGTCGCGCTGAGGCGGATTGTTGGGCCCATCGTAGCGTTGGAAAGCATTCAGGCCTGGCCGGTCAGCTTTGAAGAACGCACTGCCATGAAATTCATTGGTGCCGTTTTTAGAGACGACCATCACTTGAGCGCCGGCGCCGCGGCCGCTCTCGGCACTGTAGGGGCTCGATTGTACAGTGACTTCTTTTACGGATTCTTCGTTAGGGGTTATTACAGCGGCGCCACCCCAAGCAAGGCTATTAACACCGATGCCGTCCACCTGAAAGCTGTTGGAACTGTTGCGGGTTCCATTGGCAACAATTTGCACCTGGTTTTCGGTCGCGAAGATGCTGCTGGTAGCGCTGGTCCCGCCGGGCCCTGCCGAGCCGGGAAGGTTAGAGGATCCGCCGCCGCCGGCCGAACGGGCGTTGTCGCCGAACGAACCGGGCGCCAGCTGGGCAACCTGGAAGGGATCACGCCCAAACGTCGGAAGCGCCTCGACCTCTCTGCCCGAGAAGGTTCCAGATATGGTTGCGTTTTCTGTATTCACCGCAGGAGTTTGCTCAGCGTTCACGGTGACGGTAGTTGCCGTACTCCCGGCAATATCGATCTGCACATCCTGCCCTCGGGCTTGTTCGCTTGCGATCAGAAGGTTGGGCAGAGTCTTTGGGGCAAAGCCCTGCTTCGTGACAGTCAGGGTATATAGACCAGGAGCTAAGCCCGGTACTGCGTAGACGCCACTGTCGGAGGTGGTGGCAGTCTTAACGTTTGAAGTTTCTTTGCTGGTGAGTGTAACGGTAGCGGCCGGTACTACGGCGCCTGTGGAATCGGTGACTGTGCCCTGCAAACTTGCGCGATATTGCGCCAACAGGGGCAGCGTCAGGTAAACCGGCAACAAGGCCAGTAAGAATATCTTTGAAGAGCAAGACATGTTGAATACCTTACTCCTACCTCAATCTGGTTTCTAGTGTAATTGCATAGGGTAGGCATCCTTTCACGTGATGGTTAAGGAAACTAGTAAGTTCTTGCTTGGTTGAGCGCATCGCTCGCACTCGGTGCAAATCTGGTCCAATCGCTATACTTCCTGTTTAACAATGACCGGGATTCTGCGGACGAAGAGCATTGATGCCATGTTGGAGGAGTCCACCGTAGAGGGTAAGCGGCTCAAGCGCTCACTCGGACCCTGGAGCCTGATTGCTTTCGGCATTGGAGCAGTTATTGGTGGCGGAATCTTCACGGTCACGGGAACGGCGGCTGCAGGACAGCACCTGAATGTGCCATCGATTCTGAATGCGCCGCTGCTGGATTTAATCCTCCATGGCACTGCAGCGACCTCTATGATTGGACGTCCGGGTGCTGGCCCAGGCTTAACGATCTCCTTCATACTCGTTGCCATTACCTGCGGCTTTGCTGCGCTCTGCTATGCAGAGTTGGCATCCATGATCCCCATCTCCGGCAGTGCGTACACATACGCTTACACGGCTATGGGCGAGATCTTTGCCTGGATCATCGGCTGGGATCTCATTTTGGAGTATGCGGTATCCAACATGTCTGTCGCGGTCGGCTTCTCCGCCTATTTCAATGTGATGTGCGACTACCTGTTCGGCGTTCACCTGCCGCAATACCTTTCCGAACCGGCCATTGTGGAAGGCAGACTTACCGGCAGTATCTTCAATCTTCCAGCTTTCCTGATCGTTATGCTGCTGAGCTGGATTTTGGTTCGTGGTGTAAAAGAAAGCGCGGGTGCAAACAACGTGATGGTGGCAATTAAGATTGTCGCTGTTCTGCTGTTTGTCTTCGGCGCCCTGCATGCGGTGAAGGCGAGTAACCTGCACCCGTTTCTGCCCAACGGTTTCCCTGGTGTGATCAGCGGGGCTGCGATTGTGTTCTTCACCTTTATCGGGTTCGACTCGGTGTCGACCGCTGCCGAAGAGTGCCGTAGTCCGCAGAAGAACATGCCCATCGGCATCATCGGGACATTGATTGTATGCGGCCTGTTATATACATCGGTTGCATTCGTGCTAACCGGCATTGTTAATTGGAAGACTCTGAATAATGCTTCGCCGGTTGCGAATGCGCTAGGCGCAATCGGGATGAATCGCTTGCGCTTCACCGTTACGCTTGGCGCGCTGCTCGGCATGCTGTCTTCGCTGCTGGTCTATCAGTATGGG
The DNA here is from genome assembly GCA_964248405.1 of uncultured Bryobacteraceae bacterium. GTDB lineage: Bacteria > Acidobacteriota > Terriglobia > Bryobacterales > Bryobacteraceae > Bog-105. Next base: position 5,506 of record CAXTYH010000044.1, on the reverse strand, counting down.
CAGGCTCGGATCTGGTTTGCTATGTCACGCGATCGCCTGCTGCCGGATGTGTTCTCGCGAGTCCATAAGCGGTATCAGACGCCCTACATTACGACCTGGGTGGCGGGTCTGGCCGTGGGCATCCCCGCCGGCATCTGGGACATCGGCACCTTTGCCGACCTGTCGAACATCGGAACTCTTTTTGCATTCGTGATCGTGTCGGTAGGAGTCGTTATCCTTCGGCGTACTGATCCCAATCGCAAACGTTCGTTCGCGGTTCCCTTCTCCCCATTCACGCCCGCCATCTCTGTCGTATGTTGCATCGGGCTTATGTTGGGACTGCCACTCGAAACCTGGATACGGTTCTTCGTCTGGCTACTGCTTGGGCTTGCCGTTTACTTCTTCTACAGCAGGAAGCGGACGGAGCTACAGAGTTAGAAACACTCGATTAAGCACGTGTTGCACTTCCGACTTTGTTCGGTCTCGGCCTCTAAGCAACTAGATTCGCGCTCTCCTCACTCTGCCGGATCGTGAAGTCGTCCTCAGTGTAAGACCGAAGACTAGCGAATGTTCTCTTCCGCAAAAAGTACCGAATTCCCCAAAGCTCATCATCCATTCGCCTCACCAACTGCGTAGCGTGAGTAGAAACCATTGAGATACGCGGTTTCTTTTCAGAGGAGAAATATGAGAAAGAGCTACTTACCGCTTTCGCTTGCCGCTTTGACACTGGCGCTTGCAAGCGGTCAGCACCTATCTGCAGTAACAATCACCAGCGGTAACTTGGGCACGCTCGGTTCAGCCGCGAACTTGACTGGAACGCTCGCCAACCAAGGCACGGTACTTGAAGAAAACTTCAGCCTCGCTGCCTCTTCCAGCATAACCGTCTACACAACCTCTTACGGAGGCGGAGCAAATGTGGATGGGTCGAGCACTACGTCAGGCGGTTTTATGCCATCGCTGGTTCTTTATAGCGGCACGGGCAGTTACGTTGCTGGTGAAACTTTTCCTTCGCCTACCGGCAACATGGATATGAGCACCGGTCTTGTTGGTGACTCTTACCTCAGTGCTGCTGGTTTAGTCCCGGGCACTTACATTCTTGCGCTTTCTGACTTCCAGGTCCAGCAAGCCCCAACAGCAACAAATCTGTCAGACGGATTTATTAATTATGGCGGCGGCGCTTCTTTCTTTGATGCGCAAGGAAACCTTCGCACCGGTGATTACTCCCTAAATCTAACTACGACGTCCAATGCCAGCTCCGCCGCGACTCCCGAACCAGGCACTTTCTTTCTGGTTATCCCAGCCCTGCTCGGAGCCATCGCCCTCCGACGACGGTCTGTCTCCGTTTTGTAACTTCAGCTAGTTAGTTCGGAACATATTTAGTTTTCATTCAATAAAGGATCCATGTCGAAAAATAACTTAATCTCTGATGTATTGGGCGAAGCGCCCAATCGGCGCAGTCTTTTGAGAACCATTGGAGTAGCCGGAGCTGCTCTCGGTACTGCTGCCGTCACCACCCGCAAACTTGAGGCTCAACAGTCAGGTCCGACTGTTGTCGATGTGCTTCAATTTGCACTTAATCTTGAATACCTGGAATCTGAGTTCTACACCACGGCCACAATGGGCACGACTATTGACCAGGTCGGCATCGGCATCACCGGCGCTGGTGAGACTGGCCCTACTTACGGCTGGAATCGAGTCAATTTTGCTAATAATCTTGTCTTCTCGGGTCAGATCGCCATGCAGATCGGAGAGGATGAACGCGCTCACGTCACCCTACTGCGAACAGCATTACAAGCGGCCGGTGTTACTCCTATTGCCAAGCCGACCATCAACCTCGGTGCACTAGGTATTGGCTTCGCTAATCTTGCTCAGTTTCTAACGCTGGCGCGCATTTTCGAAGATATCGGTGTAACTGCATACGGCGGCGCTGCTGCACTTCCATTTGTCGGCAATAGTCCTTATATCGGAACTGCCGCACGTATTCTCGCAACCGAAGCAGAACATGCCGGCAACATTCGCCTTCAATTAGCTCGCTTGAATGTAGCGTCACCAACCTTGGACAGCGTTGACATTCCACCGCCTCCTTCCGGAAGCGATTTCATCTCGGCAGACAATGTTTCAGGGCTTACTGCCGTGCGCACTCCGGGCCAGGTTCTGTACTTGGCATACGGTAATGCAGCAAACGCCACTAGTGGCGGATTTTTCCCTGCGGGTGCAAATGGCTTGCTGAATACATCCACCACTTCTGCTTAGTCTGGACTAAGTCGAACTCAACAGCCGGAAGATTTCTTCATCGAATCTTTCCGGCTTTTGTGTAAGTTCCTTACGGTGAAACCGCAATCAGCATTGCATAAAGTATCGCTATTTGGTTTGCTTGTGCAATACGTTTTTGCAACGTTAGGATGCCCGCCAATCGAGAGGAGCTGAGTCTATGCGAGAACGCTCGCTTACGCAACTGGAGCTGGATACGCTCCGGCAGGTGAAGCAGGGATTAGACCGATCGAGATCCGCATCAGGCTGGACTATAATGACAGACGCCGTCCTGAGGATTACATGAAGAAACTCATACCTACCCTCGCACTAGCGTTGGTTGTTCACGCCGGAGCGCAACAGAAGCCAGCACCTACGCTGAAATCCGTCCTCATCGAGCAACTCCGCAGCACGCATAGTAAAAGTGACTCATTTGTCTGTCTCAATGTTGCCGTTGCCAATCTCACAGCTGAACAGGCTAACTGGACCGACGGAAAGGGGAATCACTCCGTCGGGCAACTTACCTACCATCTGCTCTTCTGGACTCGACGCGACCTCCAGAACTTGCGCGGTGAGAAGCCAGCGAAGTTTGATGGCAACAACGATAAGACCTTCACTGACTTCGACGCGAAGCAGTGGGGTGAAACTGTGCGTCAGCTGGATCGGACGCTGACCGATATAGAGAATGTTGTCGCGTCAGCAAGCGACCCACAAGTCGCCAAGTGGGCGCCCACGCTGGAACCCATCAGCATCCACACCGCGTACCACATCGGCGAGATTGTGATGGTGCGGAAAGAACAGGGAGTGTGGGACGCAAACAAGGGCGTGAAGTAGCGGCTCAAAGTATCCTGCAGCCGCGCGGCTTCAACGCTGCTGCTACGTGTGTACTTTATGCAGTAACTTTGGCGATGTTCTTTGGGCTGTACTACGGCGTGCAATGGATTGAGTACCATCCTGTTTCAACTTCGTGAAATCAGCCGCTGATCAACGCCGATAAGTAAGAGAACACTAAAAGCCTTCCCAAACCAAAGCCGGGAAAGTCGAAATTGATCGGAACCCGAGTGACTCATATAGTCGAATGGCGTCGCGATTCGATGCTGTAACAGTAAGGCTGACGGACGTGCAGCCAAGCTTGTGCAGGTGCAATAAGCCTCGCCGCAGTAACTCGTAACCGAGATGCGAGCCCCGCAGCCCGGGCAGCACGCAGAGCTGGGTGACATGCCCGTTATTAGTTGCCACTAAGCTAGTCAGGCAGGCGCCGCACACCCGCCCAGTGCGACCATCAATGGCCAGCACGGAAGTGTTAGGAGAAAAATCTCCACACCCGGGATACTTGACTATGTTTGTTAAGAAGTGTCGGGCCCCGGGAATGGTTCGGTATTGGTCGTTGATCTCGCTATCGACATGCCCTCTATAAGAAGCAGCCACAAGATGCGCAACCTCCTCGTGATAACGGTCTGACCACGGCACAAAGGTCACGTGAATGGTCAGCGAGGTGGCTAGCAGGTGTGAGACTGCCGCTGCGGGCATCTCCATGAAGTGGCGGTCATGGCGCTGGAGAAACTGTTCGTAAGGGAGCGATGCAGTTTTTGTGCGGAGCAGCATCAATTGCGATTCAATTCGCTTCACGCCGGGCATTCGCATCAAGCTGCCGACAACGCCAGATAAAAGAGCCTGCTCATGGTGGGAGCCGCCATGGCTATCTCGAAGATAGAAATCGCCTATCAGGCCCTTGTGCGCTTCACATACAAAATAGGCGTACCCGACGACGTCACGGCCGAGCCGTAGCGCATACCCGAGCAGCGAATGTAGCCGGACGAACTTGCGAAGAAGTTCAGCTGCCGCTCGAAAATCCCACCCGAACCGCTGCCGCCAGATGTCGGTTTCTTCGTTTAGAAGCGGGTCCAGATCTGTTGGGTTAAGTCGAGCAAGCTCGATCACCTCATACAGTTGCGGTTCAGGAAGGGCGGCCATCGGTCAGAGGAGCAACCTAGCGGCTGAACCCAGCAACACGGGGAAGAGCCAACGACTGTTCACCCTGGAGAACATAGCCGATGCGAGCAGCAGCCTCTCGCGTCCGCGCATGATCCTCAATCAAGCTGAACCTGACGTGACCTTCGCCCATGGGGCCAAAGCCGATACCTGGCGAGACGGCCACACGGGCTTCACTCATCAGGAACTTGGCAAATTCGAGTGACCCCATTGAGCGATACTGCTCCGGAATGACTGTCCAGAGAAACATAGAGGCCTTTGGCGGCACAGTGTCCCAGCCAGCTGCGCGCAAACCGTCAACTAGCGTATCGCGACGGCTTTGGTAGACCTCCCGAATCTTCCCCGGCGTTTCGTTCGATTCCAGCAGCGCTGTTACTGCAGCAATCTGTATCGGTTGGAAGATGCCGTAGTCAAGATAGCTCTTGATGCGAGCCAGTGCAGCAATCAGGCGCTTGTTCCCGAGACAAAAGCCCACGCGCCAGCCAGCCATGTTGTAGCTCTTGGTCATCGAGTAGATTTCGACAGCGAAGTCCGCGGCTCCTGGCACTTGCAAGATGCTCGGTGGCCGATACCCATCAAAGCCAAGTTCTGCGTAGGCAAAATCGTGAACAATATAGGTGCCGTACTCACGGGCCAGTTCAACAATTTCGGTCATGAACGGAAGATCAACGCAGACCGTTGTTGGATTATGCGGAAACGAGATGAGGATCACCTTCGGTTTTCTGGGCGAAGTGCGATAGAAGTCTTTCAGCGCGGTCAGAAACGTGGCCGCGTCAGGCATGGGCAGCATGTGAGCCTCGCCTTCCGCCATAATGACGCCGTATTGATGAATGGGATAAGCCGGATTGGGCGAGATGACAATGTCGCCTGGACCAATGATGGCGAAGAGCAGATGAGCAAGCGCATCTTTCGCGCCAATGGTGACGATGGCCTCGCTATCCGGATCGAGAGTGACACCGTACTGGGCAGCGTACCGGGCAACGATAGCTTCCCGCAGCGCCGGGATGCCTCGTGAAACAGAGTAGCGGTGGTTCGCAGGATTAGGCGCAACCTCCAGCAATTTATCGACAACGCGATCAGGCGTGGCTCCATCCGGATTGCCCATGCCCATGTCGATTATGTCCTCGCCGGCCGCACGCGCTTTGTCGCGCATCTCGTTAATTACGGCAAACACGTACGGCGGCAGTTTTTGAATTCGATAGAACTCGTCGCTTGAAGGAAGCGGCATATCAATTTAGTGTAACGACACTTCAATATGCCGCCCCGGAAACTGCTCCGGCGCGTA
>CAXTYH010000043.1:0-28616 GCA_964248405.1 uncultured Bryobacteraceae bacterium | reverse complement strand
TACGGGCGAGCGTCGCCAGCTCTTCCGCGAGATAGCGGTCGGTGAAGCTGTACATGGGGTCTGAGTTGCTGGTGCTGGCGCGGCAAAAGCCTCGCTATGGCTATCGGCGTCTCCATGCGCTGCTGGTGCGCAAGGGCCAGGAGGTAAACGTGAAGCGGGTATACCGGCTGTATGTCGAGGAAGGCCTGTCTGTGAGAAGGAAGAGGCGGCGGCGCCTGGTGCGGGCTCGAGCGCTCGAGCCGCGACTGACGCGCCCGAACCTGGAGTGGGCGATGGACTTCATCGTCGATGGCCTGGCGACGGGGCGAATGGTGCGGATCCTGAGCGTGGTCGATGCGTACACGCGCGAGTGCCTTGCCCTCGAAGCAGACACGAGCCTGGGCTCTGGCCGGGTAACGCGGGTGTTGGAGCGCGTGATGGCCGAGCGTGGCCGGCCGGAGAACGTGCGCTCGGACAATGGCCCGGAGTTCACGTCGCGGCGCATGTTGGGCTGGGCCGGGGACTGGAAGGTCGGTCTGATCCACATCCAGCCAGGCCGTCCGATGCAGAACGGGCATGTGGAAAGTTTCCACGGCAGGCTGCGCGATGAGTGCCTCAACGTGAGCTGGTTCCGGACGCTGAACGACGTTCGGTGTACTCTCGATACCTGGCGCGAGGAGTACAACGGCGAGCGGCCGCACAGCTCGCTGGACTACCGCACGCCGAGGGAGTTCCAACTTGCCTTCGAGCTCAGCGGGCCCATGGGCCCGCTGAGCTCAACCACCATAACCAGCTACAGAACAGAGAAAACTCCAGCTATAAATGGTTGAGAAAAAGGGGGCAGGTCAAGTAGTAGATGCAGTTTGCACGGGGTCGCTATAAGCTTTCTGAGGCATGCGTACAAGCTCCAATGTGGAACTGTGTCACCTTCGCGAACTGTTCGATGAGTGCAAACACGGCAAGAGCATGGGCACGCATGCAATCTGCTACTGACGTATCAAGGATGCCCGCAACCTCGCAAATGTCGAACCTTTCGAAGTACACTAAAGCCAACAAAACCTGATCTGGTGCATCGAGTTGGTTGATGGCGGACGCGAGTGCAGTGGCATCGGCCTGTTCTAAAAGTTTTCTGCAGCTATGGAGTGACCTCTCGTGGAGGGTTCGGAGGCTTTCTTCCGCGTAGGGTGAGATTGCTATTGATACTCTGCCTGACAAGTCTGTGACCTCGCATTGTCCCCACCATGATCATGCCTCATCCTGTGACGCAGTCGGTTGATACTTTCGCGCTAGCAGCCCGTACCTGCGCTTTGTTAAGCGCAGTGGACAGGGATGCCCTTATACCACAAAAGGTTCATTTAACTTGCCTATGTTGTTGCTTATTCTCAAAGGAGAATCGGTCATCAGCTCGGAGGCGTCATCCATGAACGTAGCACATCTTTTATCTCCTAACCTGTCACTCGAATCGTCCAATCTACTGCACCCAGCTACAGATGCAACCATCAACACTTCGCAACAGGCAGTCGGGATATCCGGAGACGCTACACCCACCGACTCCGTTTCACTCAGCGATACGTCGACTTCAGTGTCGGCAGCGCAGCAAACGCGCCTGCGCCAAATCAAGGGAGCGATCGAAAACGGGACCTATAGTGTCCCTGCTTCTATTGTCGCGGAGGCGATGCTGAAGAAAAGGCTCCTGTAGAGCACCTACGACACCGCGGGACGCCAATGCGATTTGGGCCAAGAACTAACTGTTCGGATGCATCTCCGGTGGCGGCTCCCCGCTGCTGCTCTTGGTCGACGAGAGGCACTTGGAGTATCTTCGGGGCCAAAGATCATTCCGGTCGCCATGCGGACGCCCCTGGCATTCAGTTAAACATTAATCTTTTTAGAGGCTGTTAGGGCCTTGTCATTGCTATGACAGTGGAGTTTTGGTCATCAGGAGAGCGAAGGGCGATGGAGTGAGAGCCTCTGAATGATGTGTCGAGCCGTTCGTGGTCGCGGGCGAGCCTTCATTAGGGTGAGGCCCCAGGCGAAGTTTCTTTACACGACTCACCGCCCGGGCAGGAGCAAGCCGCGTCTAGCGATGAGTGTTTGACTCCTTTGAGCCCGATGCGTGCTGTTTCCCGATTGGGCTGTGTTACTCCCGGTGTAGTTCTGATCGACGTAGGCCAACTCAATATTCGAGCCGGTCACCTGCTGCAACTCTTCTGCCAGCACGGCGACCTGCTCGCGGTCCGCAGGTCGGCGGCTGTGACCTTGGGTGTCAGAAGATGCTCGTCGGCTGGCCCTTGCGCCCGCCCTCATCCTACAATAGCGACTGCACGTCGGCCGCCGACCAAAGCCGCATTCGCAGCTCTAATTGTTTGACAGGCGACAGGTCGTTGCACCGGGCGCTACTGTCCTTACACCGTTGCTCACCTCGTTGAACAACGTCCACAGGCTGTGTCGATGGCTGCGGTCCTTCGTCCGGCGCAAACTACGCCACCGCAATGGTGCCACTTCTACACGGCCCTTTGCAAATCGGGCAACAAACCACGGTGAGTGTTCTCATAGACCGCTAACAACCGCTCGCGAAGGTCGCCGTAGGACACACAAAGGTCATCGCACGCCCCAACCGATACTCTTCGGCCGAGCATCGAGTACACGTATAGCTTCCACACAGCTCTGCGCAACGTTAGAGCATCCCTGCGCATCAATTCAGTGAAGATTTGCCCATCATGGTGGTCCCATCTCTCAGCGTACATCGCAAGCTCCAGCATAGTCTCAGCATTGATGCCAAGGGTTCTCAACCCACTCCGACCGCCTAATCGCGCTAACAGGGACCGAGCTGCCGCCCCGCTAACATTATCTCGAAACGACAACAATTCTTTCAGCAGCCCTGGTTCCAGCGGCACTATCCCATCAATAAGCTCCTTCCAGGTGCGTAGCTCTGCTTTGTGAGCTTTCCTAAAAAAGCGGTATTGGTAACTTGCTACAGCGACGATAAACAGGACGAGACATAAAGTCATTGATCAGGATGGCTTCCAAGGCCGGATCTTGCGATTAGGAGTTGGTCAGTTGACTCGGATAAACTCGTTACGGAAGGCCCAGTATGATCGGCTATCGGCCCGTCACCTCGCGAAGGTACGGTAATCCAATAGATCAGTACCGCAATGAACGATGCATCCCGAATGTACTCAAGCTTAGTGAAGTAGGCAATGGTGCTCCAATAAGTGTGTAGAGTGTCCGTGCAAAATGAGACTACGTTCCAAAACACTAGTCCATAGGCAAGCTTTGCCGGGCGGCCTCTCCAACCGATGCCACATCTCATTGACAGTAGAACCACCGTTCCAAAAGCAGAGCAGAACAACACCGTCATGAATAAATTTGCTCTTGCAAAGACAACGTCAACTACAGTGCCTGCCGCGGGTGAAATGGTGAAGCTGACTACAGCGGATGCAACTACACCGACGCAGAAACAGACACCAAGCCTGTCGCCGGATTTCGCGACCCATTGACCTTTTCTTCTCAATACCGCTCGCGCCACTTCATAGACAACGCCGAGTTGTAGAAGCAAGTCCAGGAGAGCATCGATCCAGTACACTAGGAAGTACAGGTGCGGCACTGAAAGGCGCGATACTAGGAACAGTGCCGCAGAGTTTGCGCACCCAAAACCGATCCAAGCCGTAAACCACTTCTCGGAGTCACGTCGCTGGGAAGCGAGCACTACGAAGAGCGATGCACTCAGGACAAACCCTATTCCCCACAATACGAGTTCGGTCTGTTCCATTGCACATCTCTCCCAATCGCACTATGGAATGAATATCGATAGAAACACAGCGACCGTGGTCAACGCATCATCAAGTGTGCTGTCCCCCAAAAACATGTGACGCGGCCTTGGGTTGCAGCCGCCTACTCCTTCGGTTCCGTATGGGTTACGCGGGCTATTGACTTTGGGGCCTTGCGTGGAAACCTGTGAAAACGCGGGCCCACCCGCAACACCGAAAGCGAAGCATACTGCAACAGTAACAAGCAATGACTTTTTCATATAACACATTCTCCAAAAAGCGTTGGTTGGCAGTTAAGGACGAAGTTCTAGCTGAACGCAACAAACCAGCCACTCTCTACCGACGAACGCCAGAAAGAGAGCGAATTGCATGTTCACTGACCCACTTGACTCGTTCCGGCCTCCTGCGCGGATGCCAGCTCCATAGGCGTTGTAGCAATGTCAGCGGCCGTTGCCCTTGGCGCAGGTCTTGGAAGCGGGCGCTACCTATCAACCGGCGGGCCTGATCCATTGGACCAATCCATCTCCAGTGATCGTTACCTACCATTGTTAAACAAACAACGGGATTTCCATCCTCATAACCTTCCTCAGTCAGGGTGAAGAACAAGGCTCGTTGAGGGAAGAGGGAGAGCGTATTAAGCATGTGTGAGTACCTCCTATTAAAATCTGTTCAGGTTAAATCCGAACGGGCGTGGCACAGTCCTCGATCTTCTTGGGAATGACCGGTGTATCACAGACACGGTAGTAACAGCACTCCAGAAACCTCCTTGTCGTATTTGAGATTGGAGCTATAGTGCCAGAGTTGAGTGCTTTGGGTATGAAAGCATGCAGAGATAATTTGGACACCATGCTCAAGCTGCTCGTTCGCGATCGTGTTGCCAGAGGATGTTTGCCAAGAGTACCTCACAATACGCCGGCCGTTCTAATCCATACAAGTGCCACTCTACGCTGTCACCGTCGCTGTGGGTAGGAGTAACAAAAGAGTAGTCGGGACTCACATCTGCATGTTCGAACCACCTGATCGTCCATTGCAGCTGGTGTGACCGGGTGTGGACATCTTCAATAGAGCGCTTCCGCAGCTGCTTTCTAAGCTGTTCGATGAAACAACCTGCCAGATGCATTCGGACGGCTTCCTGATCAACAAGCGGTAGCAGAACAGACGCGAGTTCTGTGCAGTTCATCCTAAGGACCTGTTCTCTTGTCCAGAATGCAAACGGGCCCGACGCTCCTGAACGAGCAGACTGATAAACGTGTACCGCTATCCCTTCCGCCAACTCTCGCCGTCCTAGTTGGAGGTTATTCTTGCCTATAGCCTCGGTTGCTTCGCGCTCCCAAGCTGCCTCAGGTGCGTGCGCGTCTTTACTCATAGTGATTCCTTTTACTACTCTGATTGAGAACCGTCTTAAGAAGGGTACTATGCCGCTGCACTATTTATACGCCGTGTGATGAGAAGTTCCTAGTATAAAGAGGTAGGTTTTTACAAATCGTAGTTTCACAATGGAACTCGCCAAAGCCGATTCCCAAAATGAAACTCGCGCGATCAAGAACACGCAGAGCGCCTACCTCGTCCGGCTTTCCAATTGATGCCGCCGGATTCATCTAGCACCGGTCAGGACGGCCGCAGGAACTCGAGGCGCAGCCGGCAGGAAGGTTTGAATCACGCCTTTTCAGGTGTCATGCCCCTACTGCGGGCGGTGTGGCCGAGCGCCACATAATGTTAGCGAGAAATGCTTCACAATACGCTGTTCTGGTGCCATAAACCCGATCTTTGTCTAGCAGAACGGAGCCGTCCCGTTTCAAGGAAATGAATGTGTTGTCCGGAGGAATGTCGATATCGTCATAGAAACTCTCCGTCCACTCGATCTGTGCTTCAAGAGCCCGCATCTGGGCATGGGACAGTGCCGAGCGGAGATCCTCTTTAAGGTTCTCAATATGGCGTCCAGCCAAGTGCATTTTCAAAGCATAGTCATCAACGTGCGATAGGAGTTCGAAGACGAACTGGTCAACACTGCTCTTAACGAGGTCGGATCGTTGCCAAATAGCGAACGGCCCTGGTGCACCGCCACGCACCCTCTCTAGCAATTCATGTGTGATCGCACGAGCGAGTGCCAGACGTTCAGAGTCATAGTGGTTTTCTGCGATGGCGTTTAGTGCTGCTGCCTGCCAAAAAGCCATTGCTGGAGTGTCGCGGATATGCCTATCGTGTGTCATCTTTGTTCCTTACTGGTGGACTGTGATCAGAGGAAGACAGACAGGGCACCCCCATCTGCTGGGGTGTGGGTGCACCGTAGAATAGAGGTCGCCAATTCAGCTGGTTATTTAAGTCCGTACTTGGTTCTGAGTACGGCCTTAGCTCGAACAGATCGTTGGTGCGAGCGCCTATAACGAGGTTTCGGTAAAGCATAGGTTTCACGAGTCAATGTGACGCAAGAGCACGGACATGTCATGGATATCGGCTGGACCTCTCGATCCAGACATAACACGTCAGTGCTATGCGCTACCCTTGTTGGGCGACTCATTTGTTGAGGTTAGGACCAATGTATTGGACCCTTAAGCATTTGCTGCTGCTGCCTTCTGTCATCGCCGATTCCAGATCCTAGGGAATCTCTGCACAAGTTCCGCTGCACAGCCTGATCGCTTATTTTGGATGCAGGGGGGTGAGGCGATGAAGCAGCAGCGTTTGGCGGCGCAGGGTGTTTGAGAAGTTCGGGCGGAAGAGCCGGCGTGAGCTGTTTCTGGACGAGATGGAGCAGGTGGTTCCGTGGGCTGGGTTGGAGGCGCTGGTGCAACCGCACTACCCGAGGCTGGGCAACGGGCGTCAGCCGGTGGGCTAGCGGATCATGCTGCGGGTGTACTTCGTGCAGCAGTGGTTTCAATCTGTCGGTTCCCAGGGTGGAGGAGGCGCTGTGTGAGTCGCCGGCCTTGCGGCGATTCGTGGGCGTGGATCTCGGCATCACCGCGGCACCCGACGAGACGACGGTACTGCGCTTCCGCCATCTGCTCGAAAAGCACGACCTTGGCGGGCGGATGCTGGGGGGCGGTCAACCTGCATCTGGAGGCCAGGGGCATCCGTATCGCGACGCGCACGATCGTGGACGCGACCCTGATCCATGCGCCGAGTTTGACCACGAACGGCACCGGCCAATGCGACCCGGAGATGCACCAGACCCGGAAGGGCAAGCAATGGTACTTCGGGCTGAAGGCGCATATCGGCGTGGACTCGAAGGAGGCACGGTGCATTCGGTGTGCACCACCGCCGCTTCGGTGGCGGGCGCCTACATGCTGCCGCACCTGCTGCACGGCGAGGAAACCAAGGTATGGGGCGACGGCGGCTATCAGGGCCAGACCGAGGCGATCCGGCAGGCCGCGTCCAAAGCCAAGGACATGACCTGCCGCCGAACCCGATTCGGGAATCGTCAACGAGGTGCAGCGCCGCAAGAACCGGACCAACTCGCGCGTACGCGCCCGGGTCGAGCATCCGTTCCGCATCCTCGGCTTCGACAGGTCCGCTTTCGCCGCCTGGAGAAAAACCATTACCGGCTGGGCGCCAGCTTCGCGCTGGTCAATCTCTACGTCCACCGCAAACGCCTGGCCGTGCTCGGGGCGTATTGCGTCCGGAAGGCTTGACCTGTTGCAGTTCAAGCCTCCCCAGTACAGGCAATAAACACCCAAACGGGATGCACCGACCTTCTCCCAGCTCAGCCTCAACGCAAACAGCTAAATCACAACCCTGCGCAGAGGTTCCCTAGGCGGTACCCACACGTAGCTGCAGTCTGAGCCAGGTGTGGGCGAGAACGAGAGGCCTCGAGGGTCGACAATAGCGTGTGCTGAAACGGCGGACTCTTTGAGGCGGTTCAGACAGAGTTGATGTACATGCCTTGCTTCTACGGATCGCGCTGAGCTGCTTGTGGTGCCGCGATCGGGCCCGCAGCCGCGATGGGCTATAACTTCGGCGATCGGAGCCCTTGTCAGATTCACGGCGCCGGCCTGATTGCCCCCGCAGCAGGCTGACTGGAACGGCTATTCGGCTACCTACCAGGGCTAGGGGGACAATGCGACAGTGACCACTCTGGTGGTCAGCAGATGGATCGATCTCCGTGCTCACTCCCGTATCGTGAACACTCCAGAGCCGTATCTTCGGAGCTCCCTTCGTGTCACGCGGGCGCTTGCTGGTATGCACGCACGATGGTCGATCCTGAGGCACTGGGTCTGCTGTTCACTACTAGGTTGGCGGGGATCCGTCACGCCCAGCACACGCAGAGTCCATGAAGCGAGCATGCATGGGCTTGAACTTGCCATAGCGCTCCGGCGGATGATGCTAACGTGCACCGGAACGCAGCACCCAGCAAACGGTCGACGAACCCCCGGTTGTCCGCTGTGATCCGCACGCGGATCTAACCTTTGTTTGGCGAGGCCGGGCAATCCTCAGCTCAGCGAGGTAGATCTCCACCGATATACTCGATATTCAGCCTACGCTCGGGCTCGACGGACGCCGGCACGGGATTGGGAAGCTCCTTTATATAGGGTTCCATCCACGATAACGATGCGCTTGTACCTGCTGATTCGTGTTTTCGAGCCGCTGAGACGCTCTCAAATGAGCTGAGCACCTCTTGATGCACACACTCTTGTGCAATGTGGTGGAGTTCGGAAAGATCACGCTCTGCGCCTTGAATCCCGTTGACGATTTCAAACTTCAGCGCGATCGCCGCTGGAGCTAATGCCGGGATGTACAAAGAGCAATCCCTTGCATCTGTGCCTGTAAACCTCGGCTCAGGTCGTCGTAGAAGAATGGTAGGCAGAGACGTTGCTAAAATGTTGCTTGCGCGTTCGAAAAGGGACGGGTTTTGACTGGCCACGGAGACCGCCATCAGATCCAAAGCAGCCCAGGTCGCACTATTATCACTGGCTCGCCCGTCAACTTCGTAATATTCTTCCAGAGGATGGGCCGCTCGATTCATCCACGAGCCGATTTTGGCTACCTGCGCTGAATTCTGCCAGTCGCCTGCCGGCTGACTCGACTCAACCTTAAGTAACGCGATCGCCATTGCACCGACCGACAGGCCTTGCAGCTGCATCGCGACTCTGCTGTGCGTCGCTGCGGTGAGGGCGCCCGCCTCGGCCTGCGAAGACAGGATGCTCAGCACACATCGCGCAGCGGAAGTACTTCCGCTGCGTTGATAAGCATCGGCGGCCGATTCTAATGACTCCAACACCCGCTTTAAGTCCACGACACCGTATGACGACCTGTTTGGGATTGTTGCGTCGATAGACGCCAAGAACGGATGAGATGAGTCGATGTCAACGGGAAGTACCGTGGGGAGGGTACAGGGATACACTCCAGTCACAACACGAGCTGGCGTTTCATCCCAAGGTGACGGCATCCATTTGGAGCCATAGCCTTCGTATACGTAAACAAAGGTCAGCGCTACACATGACGCTAACAGTAGCCCACCAACCTGCCTCCAGCGCTGTAAATCTGCAGCTCGACCCATCGATGATCTACCTAGGCGCGACGATCTACAACTACATCGCACCTGTCTATATTGTCACTGCTAGGTCCGCCCGGCTCCATGCAACTTTCAGGGCATTGCGCGACCATACTTCGTGAGAGACGGTAACGTTACTGAGTTTACTATTTCGCGCAGCCTAAAAGCGCTGGACAGACCGCCAAATCCGCGACCTCTGGTGCCCACTCGCAAGCATACCCGACAAGCAGAACCGACCTGAGAACTTTGATCCTCACATTGCCATCCCGGATACCAATCTACCCAGCCCTGGCGTTCACTTGTCTGCTGGTTCTGATTGAATTGATTGAAGGAACCGATCCTCGCTTTGCCGCGCTCGTATTTGCGTTCTTCCTGATCAGCGTGTTCGCCTTCAACGTTGTGCATGGTTTGTCGCGCCCGTCAGGGGCCTACATACTTTTCTACTCCGTCTTGGTTGTGGGCGTTGGAACTATTTACAAAGCTTGGCTGGGACAGCCTGCGGAAACAAACTTGTCTCAGCCCCTGCTAGTGATGAGCGCCTACGTCGCCACCATCACTGGACTTTTTCTCGCCGGTGTTGTGAGCAGCAGGTTCACGACAACCAAAGATGGAATAGCGGGAGTATTCAAGGTTCGCGAAACTCGCTTCCGGGCCTCGGCCTCAGGTTGCCTAATCGTTCACGGCATCCTGGTGGCCGCCTTGACGTATCTTCCGGGTGGGGGCGGACAGATACTGCATTCCATCGGACTAGTCAGCCCATTCCTTTTGCTCGCTGGTTTGCTAGGTACGATAGCAGCTATCCAAGACAGCGCAGGCAGGCGTAGCTTCAACTTGATCAGCCTGATTGCTCTGTCATACACATTGATGGACGGCATGCTTGCTTTCAGCAAGCAGAACATGTTTGTACCCGCGGTGTGCTGGTTGTTAGGCGCCGCTTGGGCCCGCTTTAGGCTACGTGCAATCCATATCGTAGCTCTTGCTCTCTACATCGTTTGCGCGGTGGAAGTGTTTACACCTATCTCGGCGAGCCGTGACGATATACAAACAGGCACAACCGCTGAAAGGCTCTCACTGCTCGAACATTACGTGACTCATCTAGGCGAGCTACATGCGAGAGCATCCAAAAACGAGGTGAGCAGCAATGACTTCGGCGCAAAGATACTTTACTATGGAACTCCCCAAGGTTTGTGGGATCGACTGACGATGATGCCAAACGATGCTCTGCTGATCTCATTTTCTGATCAGGGGCACTACTTTGGCTACACCGCCGTGGCATACTACTTTGCAAACGTGGTTCCACGGGTTATAGCACCTAACAAACTAAAAGGTAAGCTCGTCGTGGGCGGCAATTTGTACGCACATGAGATGGGGGGCCTTGCAGACTTCGACACGTCCACAGGGATATCATTCAGCCCAACGGCGGAGGCCTACCACATTGATGGGTGGCGTGGTGTACTGCTTCTTCAGCCTGCGATCTTCTTACTCCTATTCTGTACCGTAGACACGGTAGCCGGCGACATACGTCGACATCCCTGGGGACTGTTTCTCACGGTTGCGTTTGCTCATGTAGCACCGGAGGCGCTTCTTGGAGGTGCTATTACTGCCACGGTTTATGGGTCTGCCTCCATCATCCTTGCGGTGTTTGTTTGTGGCTACATTACACCCGTGCTTGGTATGCTTGTTAGTGGAACTCCGAGCGTACTCTCGTCCGGAAGTGCGAGGAATACCTCTAGTTCGGCACTATGGCGATAGATCGCTGGTCGAGAAAGTCACAGCAGCAAGGGACGAAAAGACCAACTCTGGTTTGGTAAATCGTCAGGTTCTGATGCATAAGTGCACGATAACGGCGTCTTCGTCAGCATATGGCCGGTCGCCCTGTTGCGAATGGCAAGGCTGCCGTCGCCGGTAGGAATGAGCAGCCATCGGTCCCAAGCATTGCTTGCGGAAGCGCGCAGTGCAACTTGGAAACCTGATCCCACACTAAGGGGTACTTCGGATAGAAAAGCGCTTCCATTGTTAAGCGTGTAGGAACCGTCGGATCCGTCTCCCAAAACCCAGGACCCATTCAAGGGCACCTCTCCGACCGAGCAATTTGGCATTGTGTCTGTCGGAGCAAGCAGTGTATAGGCGTCGCTGCCGGAAGTTGGAAAGGAGTTGGTGATGTGGATCCCGGCGCCCGAAACGATCAGCCGCGAGAGTCGAACTCGCGACGAGCCTGCTTCTGGGACTAATCGTCGCGTTAGAACCTGCGATCTAGTCATAGCAAACGCGTTCTCCACGCTGGAGGGATCGGCCGGCGACAACAACATCGACACAGGTGTTGCGTTCGAAGGAGAAGCCCAGTCGTTTAGGTAGAAAGGCTTTGCTGATATATCCTTTAGCATCCCCGGGTCCGTGCTGAATTGTGTGATACCCATCATTGAGATGATTGAACTTCCGACAGTGCTACCGCTCAAGTAACTGTTGACTTCCGTTCCCAACACGTTTAGATGCCCCTGGAAGGCGTGCAACGTGCCTAATGGTTTAGTTGTGGAAGGTACGTAAATCACGCCTCCCTGTTGTGTTACGGAAGCCGTGTCGCCCACAGTGAACTGCGATTGTCCTTGGCCTACGTCATGCCAGCCATCTTCATTTAGAAGTGCTCCACCTTGGTCGACATAATAGCTGTCGATACTTGTCATAAAATTGGAATTACTTCCGAGCGTAATTTTTCCACGTTGACGGAGAGGGCCGCCATGAACGGTCTGTGCCGCCCCCGACGCTCCTGACGCCATTGTGGCAACTTTCACTTCGACGCGAGCATTGTCAAGGTCATCGATATCCATCCCGCTCGCCGACCCCCCGTAGGTAGCGCACTCATCACAGATCACGGTGGAATCTGGCGTGTCTGGGATATTTAGCTGAAGTAAGGGATACGCCCCCGCTTGGGATGCATAAGAAAACTGCATATCGCTAATCGATACCTGGCCGCCCGTGAGCTGTAGCATCGGGCCTGACAGCTTTGCGGTTGCTGAGAGATCGGTGAGAGGTCCATCTCCCGACAAAACCAACGAAGACCCTGGGGGTACAGAGATGGTGGTGTCTATGTTGAAGGTGCCAGCCGGGAAGTGGACCACACCGGCCTTGGCTGCAGCCTTGGAGACAATCTCCTCCAACTCTGCGGCGGGAGCCGCTGGAGAAACCTCAAAAATTGGACGACCACTCGGTGGAGGAACGTAAACCTCTGTCGGTACTGCCCATTGCAGGTCTTCAGAATCGTTGCCGGACGCTTCATCCAAAGAGGTGTAGGCACCTATGTAGCCACCATACGGTACGGGAACATGGTAGACATTACCGAGAGAAAGGAAAACCAGGGGTTGAGCGGCTATGCCATCCATAACGTGCATACTCGGGTCTAGTCGAGAGAACGTATTGTCTATAAGGGCTAAGGATCCGGGTGTTCCGACCACAAGCGGATCAGAACTCGGATGGTAAATAGTGTTGTTCTGGATGGTGAGGCTGGCCGGAGCTCCTGTCATGCCAGTCTCAAGGAATCGCTTGGAATCGACTGAAAGATTGTTTCTGAGTGAGAATGGCCCCGTGTTCCCTATCTTCATATCCGCGATCGTTGATCGCACAAACACACTGTTGCTTACGTTGAATGCGCCGGCACCGTAAGCGTTGGTTACACCAATCGCGTCATCAGTGAACAGGGAATCTACCACATTGAAATTCAAAGCATTCCAGTCCCCAAGACTGATACCAGCAACCGTGTTGTGATCAAAATGGACTCGATCGATAGTCGTTTCACCGGCCCACCCAGTATGGATGCCCGTCTGAGTATTGATTAAGCGGCTGTCGTGGATGTAGTTGCGAGTCGGATAATAGTTGCTGACGTCATCCCAGGTTAGTTCCAGGATCTGCGATGTCTGCCCGTTACCGTCCCACGTAATTCGGCCGAGGTTGATCCCCATACATCCGCTAAGCGTCAGCATCGTAGTACCTGGGGCCCCTACCCAAATAAGCGATGTAGTAAGCGGATCTTCGCCGAGAATTGAGAAATTGGCTGCTCCGGTAATGCGGAGAGGTTTCGATATCCTGTATGTACCCTTCGGGATCCACAGAACACCGGGTGTCGCGCCAACAGAGTCTAGGGCAGCTTGGAAAGCAGCGGAATCGTCACTTACGCCGTCGCCGGTAGCACCGAACCTACTCCTGATGTTGATCCAGGAGACAAAAGGGCCCTCGAAGCTGGTGGAGAGTTCTACGAAGCCCGGTCGTCGTGCGAAGCTGTGTAGTACGCAGATGTACGAGGCACTAGCGCTCAGACCGCTAAAAGTAGCGGATATCGTAGAGTTCCCAGAATGGTTGCAAGTTACCTTGTTACGGTCGTCGAGAGTCGCTATCGAGACATCGGTTGTCATAACGGATTGTTGACTTACGTCCTTCGTACTGCCGTCATCGTAGTAGGCTATGACATGGTACTCGAAAGGCATTTCGGATCGAATAATTGATGGAGTTTCTGCGAGTTTCAAGGAGACCACCCGTTGAGGGAGGCAGGTTACTTGGATTGCCGTGCTAAGAAGGTCGCTAGTGGCTGTTATAGTTTCGTCACCGGCCGCAGAGCATGTCAGAGTTCCTTGCGGTGACAGAGCAACTATGGATGGAGACAAGCTGCTCCATACTACGTTCGGTGGCGTCGACGTGGTTCCATTGGAGTAGATCCCTACCGCCTGCAGTTGGATTACCTGAGAAACAGGTAGATCAACAGCTCCGGGTTTGATCAACAGCTGTTGTAAGACAGCTGAGGCGGGCGCGAGGGGTTCACGGATATTGGCACAGCCGGCGAGTGACATGGTAAGAGCGCACGCCACAACTAAACGAACGAAAAGAATGATATTCACAAGTCCTCACAAGGCTCGTCACCATGAGCGGCGAGTAACCCCACGTGGCCTATAACGGCAACTGTGCTCCGGAAGGTGAGCCGTGTATTGTTTTGGGACAGTATGTACTTACGAGTTGCTCAGCACTTCGTATCGATGGCCTGCTTGGAAAGGGCAGGTATCGCACGTGATGCTCAGAAGCGGTTCGAGGCATCGGAGGTCCTCGTTATGCGTTAGGGAGTGCGGACCACGCGACAAGTCCTAAGCTGCCGTCGATCAAGTTGTATGCGGGTGGGGGCACCGTCGTTTGAGCGCAAGGTCAGCCCTAACGTGACCCGTCACGAGCAAGCGGTGCGTAGTGAAGGTTCGGCAGGAGAGGCCCCGCTGAGCGAGGCTTGTACGCTATCGTCCCACTGCTCGCCTATACACTTCAACCCGAGAGTGTGGCGCTTTCCGGGTGGTTTAATCTAGAGCTATGACGTTGCAGAATAGCGTTGAAGAATCGGCCACAACCCTGGAACGTATCGTTCGGGCCTTGGTAGCTGAAAAGCGAGAGGTGACGGTATCGACACGATCCTCCATCGAGAATAATTCAGCGGTGTTCACTGTTAGGGTTCACGACAGAGACCTAGGAAAGGTCGTTGGAAGACATGGACGTACCGCTAGATCGCTACGAATACTTTTTGGAGCTATAGGCAATGAGGCAGGTGGGTCTTTCGTTCTGGATATACAGGCGCATGCGATGAGTGATAGGCGGATGTAATTCAGGCTGCCAGAGTGTAGGCTAACGGGGGTTTGTACAAGTTCTATTTCGTAGGTGAGCGGTGAAGGTACAGGATTGGGGTAGGCAGTCTGCGCTTGATACTGTCCCTTATCCTGCGTACGCGGTCGGCGCGTATGAATCTGTAGCCGTCTAGACGGCTAGCCAAGGACGCTAGTCGCTTCTGGCGACGTTTCTACCGAAGACCCAAACTGTCGTTTACCGCGACGGCGATCTCCTGCTCGCTTCCTAAATACCGCTCGGTCGTCTCAATGGAGGAGTGACCCAGAAGAAATTTGATCCGTTCCAGATTGCCCCCGGCCTTTCGGCACAGCTTCGCACAAGTCCGCCGTAGATCGTGCGCCCCCAAACCTCTCCACCCCGATCTGCTTCGCGGCCTGCTCGACCACTGACCACACCGCCCAGTCGCTCAGACCGTCGCCCTGCACTTTGCCGCTCTTCGAAACTTGGCGCAGCAGCCGGCCGTCTTCGATCTTAGCCGTGGTCATCCAGGCGTTGATCCCCTGCTTGACCCACATGGGAACCGCTACGGTCCGGATGCGCCTTCCCTTCCCGCAGAGATCAGCAAGCACCCAACGTCCTTCTCGGAGCTGGATCGCCTCAACATCCAGCATCGCCACTTCGTTCCGGCGGAGGGCGCACGCCGTGAGCAGAGCGAGGATCACGTAATCGCGTTTGCCCTTGAGCGTGCAGCGGTCCGGGACTGCAAGGAGTTCCCTCGCCTGCTCTTTGGTAAGCCAGTTTCCGAGGCGCACTCCGTTCTGGCGAATGTTGGGGATGTCATACATCTGAGACGCTTCTTCCGCCCCGATCACGCCGACCCGTTTTGCCTCGTTCACCAGCTTGCGGACCGCCGCCAGCTTCGCATTGATCGTTGAGGCGCTGAGATCCCGATCCAGCATGGAGGCCCGGAACTCCAGGATGAGTGTTCGAGAGAGCGGCTGCTGGCGCTGGCCGCAGCAGACGGAGATCTCGTCCAACGCGAGGGCGTAGTTACGCTTCGAGTTCTCGGCCGATGTCACGCTGCACTCAACTCTCGGAATTGCGCTCCTTTGTTTCTAATCTTTTCCTGTTTCTCACTGCATTGTCACTGCACTGAAATGCCGGACCTTTGTACTCAAATCGTAGACGAAGTTTGCCGTCAAGTTCGTCCGAGGTTTGAATGCAAGAGTGGCATCCATGGGAGACTGCTGGCGAGGCGGCATGGGGCGTGGCCCTGCGGCGGAAGGCGGTGGTTCGTCCATTGGCCGAGCAACCTCGACTGAGTGTGGAGCAAGTCGCGGAGGCAGTTTATCAACTGGAGTTGAGTCGAAGCGTTCTGTACGAGCTCCTGCAACGTTATCGGCGGCGACCCCAGACCTCCTCGCTTTGCCGTGGAAGCGCGGGCGCAAGCCGGATGGATTCCTGCTCAGTGAGGAACGGGAAGTTCTCCTCACCACCTGCATCGATGAGTTCTATCTTCGCCCGGAGCGTCCCTCGATCGCGGCTCTGCACCTAGATGTTCGCCGGCGCTTTTCAGAGTGTGATTTGCCCTCTCCCAATTACCGCACGATACGGCGGCGCGTGGAAGCGCTCGATGCCCACACCGCGATGCGCCGTCGCGACGGAGCGAAAAAAGCTCGCGAGAAGCTCCGGCCTTTAAGCACTTCTTCCCTTCAGCCCGAGAAGCCCCTGGACCTGCTACAGATCGATCACACCCTGGTTGATGTGGTGGTTGTGGATCGGAAGAACCGACAGCCGATCGGGCGCCCCTGGCTGACCTTAGCCATCGATATCAAAACACGCATGGTTGCTGGATTCCATGTGTCGCTGTGGCCGCCATCCACACTGTCCGTTTGCATGGCGCTGACCTGCGCGGTGCTGCCCAAGACGTCCTGGCTTGCTGACCGCGAACTCCAGACACTGGATTGGCCCATCTCGGGCCTGGCGCGAACGCTGCATGTGAACAATGCCCGCGAATTTCCCTCAGAGGCTCTGGTAAGGGGCTGCCAGGAGTACGGCATTGGGCTCGATCACCGTCCCCCTGGGCAGCCCCACTTCGGCGGCCACATTGAAGGGCTCATAGGCACGGTGATGGGAGCCGTTCACCTTCTGCCCGGAACTACCTTCTCCGATGTAAAGCAGAAGGCCTCCTATCCTTCGGAGGCACGCGCGCTCCTAACCGTCTCAGAGCTGGAGCGTTGGCTTGCTTTGCAGATTGCTGGCGTTTACCACCTTTCGCCGCATTCTTCCCTGGGCACCACGCCTATGAAAGCGTGGCAAGAAGCCATGAAACGGCCTTCATCGCCGGTCCGTCAACCCGTTAATGCGACGGAGTTCTTCCTGAGCTTCCTGCCTGCCGTACCGCGCCGGGTGCGCCGGGACGGCATTCACCTATGGAACATTCGGTACTGGGATAACGTGCTTAGCCCATGGGCTGGCCGACTGGAGCGCTCATTGCTGGTCAAGTACGATCCGCGGAACCTATCCCGCATCTACGTGCGCGATCCAGACGGGCAGCACTGGCCCATACCTTACGCCGACTTGGGTCAGCCACCGATTGCCCTGTGGGAACTGGAGGAAGCCAATAAACGCACCCGCAAAAGGATTGGAGCAACTCCCAACCAGCACGCCCTCTTTGCCAGCATTCTGGAGCAGCGCAGGCTGGTGCAGAATGCGGAGAATCTCTCCAGGCAGCGACGGCGGCGCGAGAAGATTCCAGGTGCGGACGAGCCTGCCGCTGCCACTTCACAAGTGAGCACAAACACGTTTCCGGGGCAAGAGATCCAGCCTTATCCGGTTGAACTTTGGGAGGGTGAGTGACGGTTGATGACCTGAGCCACCTTATGGCTCCATTTCACGAAGCGGCCCCCTATCCAACATGGAGCGCATTCACTGGCTGCGACAAGAGCGGTGTATTCAGTACCCACGTGCAGAACGGATATTGGAACGTCTGCTTGACCTTGTCGATGATCCGCCCCATGATCGCATGCCCTGCCTCGTCATCTATGGCTCGACCGGTATGGGAAAGACCCGCATCATCCAGAAGTTTCTGAGGGACAATCGCACCCACTTCGATAGAAGAGTCGGAAAGACCCGCTTGCCCGTAGTTTCGATCCAGATGCCGCCTGCTCCGAGCGAACGCGATCTCTATGAGGAGATCTTGGCCGCCATGGGAGGCATCTTCACCTACGGAACGAGCATCACCGCCCTCCGGCATCGCATTCGCTCGCTTGCCCGGCAACTCGAAGGATGCTGATCATTGACGAATCGATTCCCTGCTGGCCGGCACCTTCAGGGAGCAGCGCATATTTCTGAATGCGATCCGCTTTCTCGCCAACGACCTCCGGCTTCCGCTGGTCTGCGCCGGCACACACGAGGCCAAGCAAGCCCTTATGACCGACCAGCAGCTCGCCGACCGCTTCGAAGCGGCCGAGCTCCCCGCGTGGGAGAACGACGCCAGCTTTCAGCAACTGCTGCTGAGCTTCGAGTCCATCCTTCCTCTCAGGCAACGCTCTGAGTTTCGCGATCCCAAGGTCCATCAACGTATCCTCAGCCTCACCGAAGGTGTGTTGGTGAGAATCTGCCGCCTGCTCGAAACCGCTGCCTCCCAGGCCATCCGTGGCGGCCAGGAGCATATCAGCCTCACCCTGCTCAAGGACGACCTCGTCGCCGAGTCTCTGGTCTCCATCGTCGATCGCCGCAACCGGCGCCCCTCGTCCCGATGATCACAACGCATGCTCCGCTGCAGCTGCCGTTCGGACCAAAGCCCTTCCGCAACGAGCTGTTCTCGTCCTGGCTCCTTCGCCTGGCAGCTGCCAACTATGTCTCCCTTGAAGAACTGCTGCTCGGTTTTGAAGCGTGTTATCCCTCAACTTCGTGTCCGATTTCATTGGACCTCAATGTTGACCCAGAGTTCCTCGCTTCCATGGCCCGGTTCTCCCGTGTGCCAGCCGCTACGCTTGGCCGCCTGAGTCTCGAAAAGCGGGTAGCTCACCCGGAATCTTCTCTGCTGCTCCATTTCAGCAATGACAACTCTGGCCAGCTCTCCCGGCACATTCGTCGAAGACTTGGATACGCGTTCTGCGCACGCTGTCTCGCACAGCAGAGCGCTGTGCATGTGCCTTGGGAATGGACCTTCTCCTATCTCAGGCACTGCTCCGTTCATGGCGAACCGCTCCATGGCACATGCGGATCGTGCGGAACAGAGGATCCACTACCGTTCGGCTTTGCTCCCACGACAGACTGGATTCCATGTCAGTGGTGCGAAGCGAACCTGTTGGATGAACTTGGTCAAAAGCACCGCCAACGTTCACCGTCAGGCATCGCGCTGGAGAAAGCTTACCGCGCAGCACTGCTCGAAGTCCCGGTACCAGCAGCACTGCGTGGCCGACCAAACAAGGACCAGTTCCGGCGCTTTGTAGATGACACGTTGCGTGTGTTGACGGACCATTCTCTCCGGCGGCCCCTTCCTACCCCGGCCAGAGACGACTTGAGCGCAACTATCTCTCAATTGGTCTTGTGTGCATCGCCTGACTGCGACCTCTATGAACGCCGGGCGCGGTACCGCAAAAGTCTGAAGTTGTGGAGATGCATCCTGGAACCACTCGCCGCGGAAGCGCGAAAGAGCCTGGTTCGCGCCAGTCGCGCATGGCCTAAGCCGCTTCAGAGCCGCCTCGCCTCGGCGCTCCCCCACACTCCCCGCAAATCCTGGTATTACTCTCCCAGCTTCAATCCACTTGGTCCGGCTTTTGAGTACAACGCTTTGCCGAAGTCTTGGCTTTGAGTGCAGTGTTCCATCTTCAAAATGCGTTTTCCGGGAATTCAGTGCAGCGTGACACCTGTATTGCTGAACCTCAGCCATGGGGGCGGCAGTTGGAAGGAGCACGGTATCAGCCACGCGCGAGTCATGGAGCGGGTGAGCCCCGAGATAGAAGCAGGGTGTCGTGCGCTGTGGCATTTCCTTCAAGAGAAACTGGTTGAGGCGCGCGAGAACGGATTTTTTGGGGAGGACCCTCCTCAGACGCCGATCTCCTGAGACCAACCCTGTATCTTTTCTCGCCTTGGCGACTCCTACTAGCGGCATACGCCGGCGGTCCCAGACTTCCGAAGCCGGAGGCGCGATCTGTTATGAGACAAGTTGTCAAGGATTCTTCGACTTCCGCAAACGAGCCGCTGGCGAGTATTCGCCTTGAGCGAAAACATCCACTCGCGATTCGGTGGATGCACTGGATCAACTTTCCGGTTCTGTTCACGATGATCTGGAGCGGGCTGCTCATTTATTGGAATGACTCCGATAACGCGTACCAACATGCACACCGCGTGTACCGTCTCGGTATGGGCAGGTTCACGCTGTTCCGCTTATTCCCTGACTGGTTTTACGCCAAACTTCACGTGCCCTACCATGTGACGCACGGGCTGGGATACCACTTCTTTTTCATGTGGATCTTCGCGCTCAACGGTGTGGTCTGGGTGCTTTATACGTGGCTTTCGGGCGAGTGGCGCTTCCTCCTCCCACAGCGGAGCAGCCTCCGCGAGGCGCTTCAGGTGACACTGGTCGATCTGCATCTGCGAAAAGGACTACCCGCTCAGACCAAGTACAACGGTGCGCAGCGTATCGCGTATACCTCGGTGATCTTCATGGGTGCCGGGATGCTGCTCACCGGCTTAGCGATCTATAAACCCACCTCGGCGCACTGGCTGACCAGCCTGCTGGGTGGGTACGAGACGGCTCGTTGGCTGCATTTCTGGCTCACCTGGGCGTTCCTTGGCTTCTTCGGCGTTCACGTGGGGCAGGTTATGTTGGCTGGCTGGAACAACTTCCGCTCGATGGTGAGCGGGCTCGAGGTGCAGCGGGTCGAAGCGCCCTCTATCGAAGCAGAAAGGAAGGCCTGGCGATGAGCAATCCCGAGAAAGAACAACCAGAGGATGCGTTGCCGCAAGAGCCGGCCGCTTTGCAGCCTGAAGCGAAGGAGTCGAGTGAGAGCGCGGCCGCCAAGCCGTCTACAGGAACGTCCCAAGCACAAGCTGGAGCCGACCAAACTCTGCGTGAACCAGCCCCCGCCGAAGTAGATGACCGTGTTGAGGGCGGAGCGGCTGATGCGGCGGTGCTGGCTACTTCCAGAGCGCATACGCGGAGGTCATTTCTCGTGGGCGCGGTCAGCAGCGCGGCCGCCTATGGTTTTTATCACTACCTGGGCGCGAACGATGACGCCGAGATGCAACCTCCTCCGATTCGCGATTCTTTCCGCCTCAATGCTTCCGTTTCGCGCGGGCTATTCCGAAATAAGCAGCTGGCACCAACGTATCCGCTCAGCCGCGCCGAGACGCTGCGCATCAACGGCACATTCGGGCTGATGATGGACTTGCAGCTCGACAGCTGGCGGCTGCAGTTGGTAGGCGTCCGCAGCGCGGCCCAGCATCCGCGTTACGTAAAGGACGTTACGGCTTGGGAGTACCGGTACAAGGCTCCGCCCGCGAATGAAGACAAGGGACACGACAGTAAGGTGGATCCAAATCTTCAGACCGCGAGCAAGATGGCCCCGGTGTCGATGCAGGGCAAGGCGCAAGAAGATGAAAACCACACAGGACGCAAGCCGCGCGGTATGGCAGAGGCGGGGGAGAGCGACTCGACGCTGCCGCCCAATACGCCCGGCCTACTGCTGGAGATGACAGACATCATGCGGCTACCCCGGCACGAATTGGTGACGCAGTTCAAATGCATCGAGGGTTGGAGCCAGATCGTACACTGGGCCGGAGTACGCATGGCAGACTTCTTGGAGTTTTATCCGCCGGATAAGATCGACGGCAAGGATCCGCGCTATTTGTATATGGAAACGCCGGATGGGGATTACTACACGGGCTACGATCTCGACGTGATGCGGCATCCACAGACGCTGCTCGTGACCGAGATGATGGGAGCTCCGCTTACCCAGCCACATGGGGCTCCGCTGCGCCTTCACATGCCCACGAAGTATGGTTACAAGCAGATCAAGCGCATCGGGCTCGTCGCATATACAAACGATAAGCCGGACGATTACTGGACCAAGCTGGGGTACGACTGGTACGCCGGTTTGTAGGTGATAGCCGAACTACATGGCTGTAAGTCAACAACGCACGAGCTCACTTGCAGGAAGAGCAGGCCTTACCGGTATGGATGGGGATCTTTCAACTCGGGACGAGGCGCGGATGATTGCTTCCATACTCGCCGGTGACACGGAACAATACCATGAGCTGATCCGGCCGTATGAACGGAGCGTTTACAAGATGGCGCTTTCGTCCATGAAAAACGAATCTGACGCCGAGGATGTGGCCCAGGAGGCGTTCTTAAAGGCTTTTAGGAAGCTTGTCGACTTTCGCGGTCAGGCAAAGTTCAGCACCTGGCTCATCAGCATCGCACTGAACGAAGCGCGAGGGCGATTGCGGCGACAGGGACTTGTGCGCACGGAGTCGATCGACGAAACACTTGAAGAAGGAGGCCAGATCTCGCCGGCTCTTCTGCGAGACTGGCGGGAGATACCGTCGGAGGCGCTCGATCGCAAAGAGGTTGGTCAGATGCTGGAAGACGCGATCGGCAAGCTGTCGCCGCTCTATCGCGAAGTGCTGGTCCTGCGAGACGTAGAGGAGTTCTCCATCGAGGAAACGGCTCTCGCATTGGCAATCACAAGCGGTACCGTTAAAGTCCGATTGCATCGTGCGCGAATGATGATGCAGAAGGAATTGGCGCCTAAACTG
Source organism: uncultured Bryobacteraceae bacterium (assembly GCA_964248405.1). GTDB lineage: Bacteria > Acidobacteriota > Terriglobia > Bryobacterales > Bryobacteraceae > Bog-105. The sequence goes on along the minus strand of CAXTYH010000043.1, from coordinate 6,029 downwards.
AAAAACCTGGGTCCGCGCAGGAGGTGGTTCCAATGGTCATAGAATGCAAACACGTTTGGAACTACATCTCCGGCTATCTCGACGATTCATTGCCTCTTGAAACCAAAGAATTGGTGCAGAAGCATCTGGAACACTGTGAGATCTGTTCCGCCATCCTTGACTCCACACGCAACATCATGGTGCTCACCGGGGATAACCGGGTCTTTGAGTTGCCCATTGGATTTAGCGAACGTCTGCACCTAAAGCTGGCTCAGGAGATCGGGAAAGACTTGTCGATGCCTCAAGAGAATTCAGCGGATTAGAGGGAGGCGTGCAGGCGAAGATGAAACGCCCATTCCACGCAGACAAGCAACAGGGTGAGCACGGCGAGCCCGATCTGTAATGATTCTGAGCGCTTTTTTTCGGGAGTAATCGGTCCAACTCGCCACTGAGAGGAAGGGCGGGCGCGCAGCGATCGTACGCGCCAGATCGCGTATACGTTTATGAGCGACCCGCCAACCGCAAACAACTCCATAGGAACTCGAATAGCATCGCCATGAATGGAGTCGATCAAACGCAGACCGGTCGTCGCAGCTGCCAGCGAGCCGATTCCAATGAGTAGTCGAAGACCACTCAGGGCCGTGAGGGCGGTGCATGCGCTCTGAAGCAAAATGAAGAACAGGCTGGTGAGTCCAAAAATCCAGGAACGGCGCTGCACGGCATTCCGTGGGCGAGTCGCGATCGAGGTTTCCTGTTCGAGCAACGTAGTTCTCCACTCAGCATGCTAATTGTTTTCGCCAGCCTTGGGCTCGTCCTCTACACGATTTGGCTTTACGCATGGGTTTCCATCACATGCCGGGCGTGTGATCTATGCCCACCATCGAAGCGCTCTCCAAGCCTGCTACCCTCAACTTGCGACGTTCGTTCAAACACAAGGCCGGCAGAAAACAATGCAAAGCAATGAAGAAAGCCAGAGCATACGAGTAGCGATTGTGCAGGCGTCGCCCCAGCCATCCTATCTCGCCAGTGGTTTACGTAAGGCATTGGCTTTGATCGAAAAAGCGGCAGAGCGCGGTGCTCAGCTTATTTGCTTCGGGGAAACATTCCTGCCCGGCTATCCGGCGTGGCTTGACTTCTGCCCAGGTGCGGCACTCTGGAACCATGCACCAGTGAAAGAGGTCTTCGCCGCTTTGCGAGCGAATAGCCTGGTGGTGCCCGGCAATGAAACTCAGGCACTTGGCGAAGCCGCCGCTCGGCTGCGAGTCGGCATCGTGATGGGAATCAGCGAACGCGTTCGCGACGCGCCCGGTCACGGTACGCTGTTCAACAGCCTCCTGTACTTCGCTGAGACGGCCGCTTGGTCAATTATCACCGGAAGCTGATCCCTACCTATTCCGAACGAATGGTGTGGGGACGGGGAGATGCGGCAGACCTGCGGGTCGCGAAGGTGCAGAACGTCAATTTGGGGGGCGCGATTGTTGGGAACACTGGATGCCCCGGACACGGCAGCATCTACACAATGCCGGAGAACAGATCCATCTTGCCGTGTGGCCGACGGTGCACGAGATGCATCAGATCGCGAGCAGGCACTACGCTTTCGAGGGCCGGTGCTTTGTCCTTGCGGCGGGACAGATCATGAAAGCCAGCGACTTGCCGAATGCTCTTTCACCACTGGAAACACTCGATCCGCGAAGTTTGATTGAACGAGGCGGCTCAGCCATCATTGCGCCGGACGGTCGATATTTGGCAGGTCCGGTATTCGATGCGGAAATCATCCTCTACGCGACGCTTGATCTGCAGGAGATCGAAAGAGAATCGATGACCTTGGATGTCAGCGGGCAATATTCGCGGCCCGACATCTTTCGATTGCAGTTTACGGCATCTGATCGCGGTAACGACAAAGACAAGTAGCTGGGTGTGGCGATCAGATCGGCTTTGTGTCGATACCGGCGACCGAGCCGGCGCTTCCCTGCTGCGCAAACAGAACGAGGTGATGTCCGGTGGCTTTATCAGAAAGAAAGGAAGGCGGCAAAGGCAGCGTCATGGACCGCTGCTCCACCTCGCGCAGCGATCCCAGGGAAACGAGAGCACGCGCGACCGCGACATGAGTGAGCTTGCGGCCTGAACTCTCGCCGCGAAGCACGCTGGATTGATCCATATCATCCGCCAGCACAGCGACCAACTGCAGTGAACCTTTCGCGGGAAGGTCCGATGCCGTGTACGTGAAGATGACGCTCTTGTCCCTGATCTCGGCAGAGTCGATTCGCAACAATATCTGCTTGCGTTCCGATTCCGTCTTCAGCGCAGCCTGCAGGGCGCGACCGTCGCTGCCGACGAACTGCTCCCGGCCGTTCACCACCATCTGTGGCGTGTAGACACTGTCGAGAGCGAAATGACCGCCGTAGTCGTTCTGAGGACTCGTGTAAAGGTCAGAGGAAAAGGGATCTTTCCATCCAAGATGATTCCAGTAGCTGACGTGCTCACTGATGCCCACAATCAACTGTCCGTCAACCGACTTGCGGCCATTGACCTGGCTCAACAGTTGATCGGCCGGTGGGCAATCGGAGCACCCTTCCGAGGTGAAGAGTTCAACCAACACAGCTGAAGGATGTTCCGCCGCAGGTTGTGCCGGCTTCGCTTGCGCTTGAACTTGAGACGGGGTACAGGTTGCGACCACCGCAAGGATGAGTGAACCGACAAACGTGACACGGCATCGTCCAGGCATCGTAAATGCTCCTCTGTAGCAGTCTTTGGAAAAGGAACTCATAGCAATTTCCCCTGGCAAGAGTCGAGCTAGGCTCCGGGTTGCGATAGAGCCGTGAGTACTGCCGATTTCGTCAGCAACTCAGGCAGAACCTGCACCGGCCCGCCGGGAGCCGCTGGGTAAATGACGTACGTGGGCACACCACTGCGACTGACGGATGCAAGCTGTCGGGTGATCTCGGGATCGTAGCGCGTCCAGTCAGCGCGCAGGAGCACATAGTGACGGCTGCCGAGTTCGCGTTCCACGGATGCATCGTGAAGCACCGCACGTTCGTTGACTTGGCAGGAGAGGCACCACGCCGCGGTGAAGTCAACGAAGACGGGACGGCCCTGCGCCCGCGCCTCTTTGATCGAGTTCGCCGTAAATGGCTGCCACTGTAGGCGATCCGCAGTGGCAGCAGTTAATGAGATCGCCAGCGAAGCGGCAACCAGTCCCGAAGCGGCTATCGCTCCAAGGCGCTGGCCCGGCCAGCGTGCGAGCGCCCATCCAGCCACGGCAAGCAGCACCAGCCCAACAAGCAGCCGCGCGATATGATCCGACCCTTCGCCCACCTGGGAGCTATACAACCGGCCATAGACCCAAACCAGCCACACGACGGTCAAAAGCAAAGGCACAGCGGTCAACTGCTTCAGGGTCTCCATCCACCGGCCAGGTCGGGCATCCATTTAGCCCAGCCGGGATTAAGGGTCAACAGCAGGTAAGGCGAAGCGAGACCCAGAGCGAGCGCGGTGAAGACAGCAAAGGTCACCACGGCAGACTGCGACAGAGCGAAGCCAATCGCCGCCCCCATCAGGGGCGCTGTGCAAGGCGTCGCGACTACGGTGGCGAGGACGCCGGTGAAGAAGCTGCCCGTATATCCGCTTTTCCGGGTGAGCGAATCTCCTTTGCTCGTCAAACTCAACCCAAGATCAAACTGGCCAGCAAGCGACAGTGCCATAAAAAATAACATCGAGGCCATCACCGCGACGAAAGCCGGAGATTGAAGCTGAAACCCCCACCCCGCCTCGCGTCCCCCGGCGCGAAGAATCAGCAAGACTCCAACGATGGCCCAGAACGAAGCGACTATACCAGCGGTATAAAAGAAACCATGCAGCCGCTGCGTACGGCGATCTTCGCCTACGCCGCTCGCCAAAGAGAGGGCCTTCAGAAAAAGAATCGGAAAGACGCACGGCATCAGGTTGAGCACCAAACCTCCCGCCAGCGCAAGCAGGATGGCCAGCGCAAAGCCTCCACCTGAAGTGCCTGAGGTGACCACAGCGAGTGGCAGCGGTTCTACAGGCACATCGATGAGGTAGGACCGATTCCCGCTCAACTTCAGAACGCCTTTCAGGCGCGTTGGCAGTGTGTCTGAGATATCTCCGCGCTCCATCCTGAGGAGCGCGCCTTTTGGGTTCGGCGCAACAATCTGATCGGCTGCGTTCCGCAGCGCGTCTTCTTCCAGCGGGTAGAACTCTGCATTCGTTTCACGCTGGCCAGTTTCGATCGCGAGTGTCAGGTGATCTCGAGTGGCAGAAACGTGAACTGACTCGCTGCGGGGCAACACAGCAGGTTCTGCTTTCATGGCGGATGAAATCATCTCTCCGGCCGCCCGTGTCTCCGGGCTTGAAGCTGCCGGAAGATCGAGCCCCAGAAAAGCCTTGCCCGGCGCACAGACTTCCCGGCATACCAGCCATTGAGCATGCGCCTGAAGGTGACTCTCAGAATTGCTCGTAATCGCTGCCGCCGCATTGCCTAGCGCTCGGTTTGACCTGCCCCCAGAAATCTCTACCACCTGAAGCTGGAATTTCTCTCGTACTGTGAACGGGAGGACGGAAGATGAAGAAGAGCCGGTATAGCGAAGAGCAGATCATTGGGATTTTGAAGCAGAGCGAAGCTGCGGTGAAGACGCCGGATCTGTGCCGTGAGCACGGGATCAGCGCGGCGACGTTCTACCAGTGGAAGTCGATGTTCGGTGGCATGGACGTGAACGAGGCGCAGCGGCTGAAGGCGATGGAAGACGAGAACCGCCGGTTGAAGCTGCTGGTTGCGGAGTTGAGCCTGCATGGCGAGGTACTGAAGGCCGTGATCCGAAAAAACGGGTGGAGCAATGGAGGGCCTACCGGTTGCGCGCGAATTCCAGAACTTCCTGGAAAGCGGACAGAGCTACCAAGTGGAAAATCCCTCAGTTGTTGCCCCAGACGTCCGACTCTGGACAGACGATCCGATCTTCGTGGTCGGCAGCCTGCTTCAGGATTCACTGGCGAGAGCGACGCAGGAATTCGACTTCGCTGTCATGATCTTTTCGGCAGAAGATACTACTCTGGCGAGAAACGTCGAAGAGCCCAGCCCGCGTGATAACGTCGTGTTCGAAGCAGGGTTGTTCGCCGGAGCGCTTGGTTTTGATCGGCTCTTCATTGTGACTCCTAGAGGCGTTCACATAAAAATACCCTCCGACTTGAACGGGTTTAATCGAACCACTTACCTGAAGCGCGAAGACGGCTCATTTAATGTATCAGTCGCGGGCGGGGCGGTCTTGAACGCAATCCGCAAACACGGCGTGGTACGACACGAAAAAATAGAACCTAAAATCAGAACGCTAGTCTCGCGGGCTCGATCAGCTTACAACATAGATCACGCGCTCTTTTACGAGTACCTGGAGAACTGGTGTGATTCAAGTTTAGAAGTAAGCGACTTGTGGCCACGAGGATCGATGATTGTTGAGAGCGAGGCGGGACAGTGGCTCGCCTCCGTCTTTAGACAAACGAAGCTCAACATCTTCTCAACGAGCATCCCACTGTACATGCCCGTGTGGAAGAGAGCTGTGGGTAAACAGCTCCTTAGAGCGCAGGTTCAGGCCGGTTGTGCATCAACCCGAGTGTTCGTTTTCCCTAACCAGCACAGTGTCACGCCTGAAGACAAAGCGGTCATGGTTGAGCATCGCGAAGCGGGGATTAGTGTACGAACCTTTTACGATCAGGAAGTAAATGAGTTCGCCTGAAATTCCAGCAACATAGACACGGACTTCACATTCATAGACGATGGAGAAGTGATCGGAGTTACCGAACAGATGAAAGGACGTTATCGCTCCCGTTGGTTTTTTAAGAGTCGCGAAAAGAAACGAGAGTACGCGGGTTACATGGAATCCTTATTGAGTTTTTCAGAACCGTTCATGGATGGAAGCGCCGCGATCTGATGTCATTGCTCCTAGATAATGCTGCTGGTGCCTTGGCCGGAATGGTGCGATGGCCACTGAGGCGCGAAGCGCAAGCGGTGCTCAGGGACATTCGTGATCGCGACGACAGATGCA
>CAXTYH010000042.1:11950-30133 GCA_964248405.1 uncultured Bryobacteraceae bacterium | reverse complement strand
GAATCCCGGTCGCCTTCCGGGCGGAATCGGTGTCTAGCTTTGACCGGAATCTTCAACTGACATGAAGCGACGATTTCTGATTGTCATAGCAGCCCTTTGCTCTCGGATTAATCACCTGGAGCACTAGGCAGCAGCTTGCCGCCCAGATTGATGCCGCTGTTACCAAGCTGGTGAACGCAGGCCACGTGCCTGGCTTGGCACTCGCTGTTTTCCGGAAAGGCCAAGTTTCCTACCTCCACACATACGGCTTCCGCGACACCGAAAAGCACTTACCGCTCACTCCGAATTCCGTCATGACGGCGGCGGCACTGACCAAAACAGCCTTCGCCACCACCGTTATGCGTCTCGTCCAAAACGGAACGCTTGCTCTGGACAAACTGATCTATCAATACCTGCCCAAACCTCTTCCGGAGTATCCGCGCTATGCAGATCTACACGGCGATGAGCTTTACCAAAGGCTGACATTACGAATCCCATTGAGTCAGACCAGCGGCTTTCCAAACTGGCGAGCCTTCGAGGACGACGGCAAGATTAAATCCATTTCGATCCGGGGACTCGTTATGGCTACTCAGGCGAAGGTATCGACCTTGCCCAGCTTGTTGCAAGTCAGGCATAGAAGTAATGCAAGATCGACTTTACCGTCCCTTGCAAATGCTACGAACCAGCATGGTATTTGAAGACGATTTCGCAAATGGGATACAACGAGTACGATCGTTCCCTCGGCCCGGAAAGCCGTCTCACTCCGGACACTGCCGGTTCCATGCAAACCACGCTAAGTGATTATGCAATTTCTAAGCGCTTATGCGCACTAGATCATGGACGCGTCATCGTTTGCCGAAATGCTCCGGACACCGTATGGACCGGCTTCCTCCAAAGAAGAGCATGACCAAGGCTGGCACCATCTGGCGCTCTGTTTCAAAATGGCAGCGGAATTCTGGTCCTGCCCATTAGCTCGAACGGTAAGGGGCTGTTCAAGCCTCTTGTTGACTCATTGTTGGGCGCCGAACTCCTGGTTCTACACCTGAATGAGAACAATATGTATTTAATCATGTGAACTGAGTTCATCCATACTACTCAATATCTGTTGTTCTAAATTCTTACAAATGAAAATGGGCTTCGCTCTTCGATCTTTGTACCTCGTCCTGTAGCGAAGCAATCCGACCGTTTGCTTTTGCCCTCATCAGGATGCCAAGTACGCCCACAACGTTAAGTCCCGCCTGAGCTGCTACTCGCCTTCCGTCACGCTCATCCATAAGCAGCCAGTTCGCCCCAGCTTCGCAAGCGAGGGCAATCGCCTCGGCTTCACCGAGATCCAGCTGTCCTGCTAGAGCGTCGGCCATCACTCGTTGGCTTAGGGCCCGAGTCGTGAGCCAGCCATCATGCCGCGCTTCTAAGATTGCTCCTCGCGCTTTCACATGCTCCAACCGGCTTAGCTCTCTGCTCACGGCTTTTGGTATGGTGATTTCTCCAAACTGCTCCCAAACCAGGTCCAGCCTGTTAATAATGGCTAAGTTAGTCAGCGGTGAGGTGTCACTCACTACGGCCATAGCGAATATCGTCAGCTAACTCTTCGGACTCATAGTGTCGTGGAATGGCACGCTGGCCCAAAATACCTGCAAACTGCTCCCTGCTCAGGCCTGCTAACTCGCAACCCTTTCCAAAGGACAAGAGGCTCTGGATGTAGAGTCCGACGGCCAACTCTATTCGCAAGCGAGGTTCGATCTCACTCTCTGGTAGCCTCATTCCGTTCGTTATCGAATCAGGAATGTGCAGCGTGATAGACATGATTACCTCTTTCCATTCTCTCGCTGAACCGGTGCCTCATGATCCTTGCTCTCAAGCTCTGACCGAAGCTTTAGCGCTGGAGCCAAATCCGGATTTAAGCTCAGCACCTGCCGCAGAACCTCCAACGCCTCTGGCCTGTGCCCTTCCATCTCTTCCGCCGTTGCTAAATTTAATCCCGGCGCCTGCAACCCTGGGTTGATCAGCAACGCCTTTCGCCAGAGCTTAATCGCTTCTTCCAGGTTGCCTCCACGCGCTAAGTGCGTTGCTAAATTCGTCAGCGCCGTCAGGTCTTCGGGCTCGCTTTTCAATGCTTGCCGATACAGCGTTCCCGCCTTCCCTGTCGCTCCGAGTAGATCCTCGCTGTATTCGAGCTGCGTTGCGACTGCCGCATCACCCCCTCCGCTGGACCACACTGCCTGTAGTTTCTGATGAGCCTGCCGGATGCTTGCGGCGTCACCTCGAATGGTTGCTTCGCTCGCATAGGCCAGCGCCGTATCACGATCAGTCGCGCGAGACGGCCAGAATGAAACCAGATGGTCTGAGTGGCTGGCCTGACTCGGAGCCGCGTTGCTTCGCGAGATGGAATGGTCCGTGAAGGAAGTATGCTGGCCATCGCTCGAAGCTCGCGTCTGCATGTGGCAGCCAATACACGAATCGCCCTCCGCCGTGCGCCTGGCAATCGGCAGCTTGCAGGATGTCTCCTGGTGGCAGCTCAAACACTTGGCACGATAGTAAGCATTCCTGTTTGCAGGAGCAACGGTCGTATGCGGATCGTGGCACGTCAGGCAGGAAAGCTTGTCGCCGCTGACACGCTTACATTTGCTCTGCCACAAACCCTCAAAGTGTCCGACTACCTTCAGCTCTGCCCGGTTCGAACTCGCCGGCACAAACGGCACAACGTGATCAGCTAAGTGTTCGCCCGGCCGGTATGTCGCCTCTGATCGTCCGGCTTTCATCACGCGCGTTTGCCCGGTTAAATGACACTGCGCGCAGACGCTGTCGCGGCTTTCCGGTTCGAGCTTAGACGGATTGACTATACGCAGCGAACCAGTCGGCTTACCCGATTGAACAACTGCTACATGCTCCGCTCCTGGACCATGGCAGCGTTCGCATGAGACGGCTCCTTCTGCAAACAACACTGGCTGCTTGGATGTAAATCCACTCGCATGGCAACTGATGCAGCCCTTCTCAATCTTGCGCCCGAGAAGGATTGAAGTCTCCTCCTCATACCCCGGCGCAAGATCCCAGCCTCTGGCCTCGCCGTAATAAGCGACAGGCGCTTGGAACGGTTGACCCGCTTCTTCGAACACAAAGCCGCGCCCATGCGCGCCTGATCCAATGTAGTATTTGAGATCCTTTGCGCCCTCCAGAACGGAACCGTCCGACATCTTCTTCCGATAGTGCAACTGAGGGTGACGCTGCCCGGAGATCGAGTAAGCAGCACCTGCTTTACGCGCAATTACCTCGCCTGTGGCCAATGGCAGCTCAGAGGCATACCCGCTCGCTTGCCCCATGGCAGTCTTGCCATACATTCTGGCAACGTCACCGTGACAGGTCGCACAAGCTTTGCTGCCGACATAACCTTGCGCGTCTGCTTCGAACTTTATCGGAGCACCCGGTCCTCCTGTCGCAAGACCAGCGCAAAGCAGCAGCAGATTAAGATTCACCCGCATGAGGTAACGTTCCTCAGTATCTAACGGAGAGGATCAGCGCAGTCTTACTTACTCGGACGCTTCTTCGCAACGGACTTCTTCCCGGGCGCCGGCGGAATCTTGGCTCCGGCTTTTCGCGCCTCACTCAGCGCAATGGCGATCGCCTGCTTCGGATTCCGTACCTTCTCACCAGTGCTACCCGATTTAAGCTGCTTGTGCTTGAATTCATCCATCACCTCGGCCATCTTTTTCTTGACAATACTTTTCGATTTCGGATCTGACCCGGAACTCGGCGCATTCTTAGAGGACTTCTTAGTCGTCGTCTGCTTACTGGTCGGCATACATACATTCTCCAGAAACTAAAATGCCCGTCCTGCGATTGCTCGCCAGGACGGGCTCACGCTAATCAACGCTATCGTTCTACTTAGCGCTGCTCTTCTTGGCAACCGCCTTTTTCGCAACGGTCTTCTTAGCCGTTACGGTTTTTGCAGCCGTCTTCTTGGCTGGTGCAGAAGCTGACTTCTTTGCTGCTGCCTTGGTTGCTGTCTTCTTAGCCGGCGGTCTCCCCACTCGGCCTGAACCCGAAGCAGAGGCCTGCTTCGAGCCTTTCTTAACAGCTGGAGACTTCTTAGTTGCTGCTGCTTTTTTTGCTACTGGTGGCATTCTTTTTCTATCAGGTATTCCTACTCTGATTCTCCTTATTGTCTGGAGCTTATCACCAATAAGTACCTTTCGTACAGAGACAAATTCATCTTTCAGGCGCAAGCGCCCTTAAACATAATCGACTTTCCACGTTCTCTCCTATTCAGTCGTCATCAGACGTTGTATAGTGCGGAACACGGAGATCAAAAACAATGTCGACTACGGCTGGTGTTCCTGCCGGTTATCACAGCTTGCAACCGTATCTCATTCTGAATGGTTGTAGCGAAGCAATGGAGTTTTACCAGCAGGTCTTTGGCGCACAAGAGCGATTAAGGATGAGGCGCGACTCGGGACTGATCAGTCATGCTGAGCTTCAAATCGGCGACTCAATCGTCATGCTGGCCGACCAATCACCCGAGATGAATTCCTATGCGCCCCATCACTTCGGCGGCTCGCCCGTCAGCCTGATGGTGTACGTCGAAGATTGCGACCGTGTACACCGGCAAGCTTTGGAAGCAGGGGCGGTGAGCTTGCGGGAGCCAACCGACATGCCGTATGGTGCGCGCATGGGTGGCGTTCGTGATCCCTTCGGCTATAGCTGGTGGATCGCAACGCACATTAAAGACATGTCGAGAGAAGAGCTGGAACAATTGACTTGACTGTCGCGTGACTAAGGCTAGCGAGCTACTCCTCGCGTAGCAGTGCCGATGGATGAATCGATAATGCCCGCTGCGCTGGAATCCAGGTAGCTAATAAACCGAGCAACAACATCGCCAGGACCACACCAGCTAACACGAGCGGATCGCGAGGAGTTGGCTGGTACACGATTGAAGCCAACACACGACTAGCGAGTATTCCAAGCACCAAGCCAGCTACTGAGCCGATAGCCAACAGCTTAAAAGCCCGACCCAATGCTGCCTGTAAAACTTCTCTCCGCTGAGCACCGAGCGCCATCCGAATGCCCAATTCCTTTAGCCGTTTGCTCACCGCATAAGCAGCCATCCCAAAAATGCCTGTGACCGACAGCATTGCTCCCATGACGCCCAGCACACCTGGCGACAACGCCGCTACCATCGCCGGAAACAGAACGACCTGCAACATGCTGTTCCACGTTTGAGTATCGACGGGCAGCCCCGGATCGAGCTCGCGTACTTTAGTCCTCAAAGCTGCCACAAGCTGTTGCGGGTCGCGGGTGGAACGCACCACCAGATACGCCGTGGTCGGCGCCGATTGCAGGAACGGAAGAAACATGGCCGGCTCCTGGTCTTCCGTGAGGGTCAAATACTTTCCGTCTTGCACGACACCCACCACCTGAACCCGCGCTCCATCTTGCAACTTGAAGTACTGCCCAACCGCGCTAGCCTCTGTGCCAAAGAGCTTTCGGGCAAACTCCCGATTGATGACAGCGACGCCCGGCGTGTCTTTGTCGTCGTGCCAGGTCAGGTCTCTGCCTGTCACTAACGTTGTACGTGCAGACTCAAAGTAACGTGGCGATACGTCGTACCTGAAGGGCCTGATGGCAGCATGAGACGGTCGCAGATCTGCCGCGCCTTCTTTGAAGATATTCGCCCGGAACGCGGCAGTGTAAACCAGCGGCGGGTAGTTGTTCACCAGCCCTACATGCTGTACGCCAGGGATTGTCTCGGCAGCAGCGATCATGCGCTTCTGCATGGTATGAACTTCTTCGCCCTTGTAACCAGCTGTTGCCAGATTCGCATCTAGCAAAATCGTATTGCGCGGCTCAAACCCAAAGTTGCTACTGAGTGAGCGAAGAAGCCCACGCACTGCCACCATCGAAGAAGTAATCAGCACGGCGCAAATCGCAATCTGCACAACGAGCAGCAAATCGCGCACCGTGATACGTTGTCCAACCTTGCCGCTCGAACCCGCTTTGACAATCTGGTTTGGATCAGTCCTGAGCACCTGCCGGACCGGAACCATCCCGAATAAGACTCCACTCACCAAAGCTAAAAGGAGCGCGATGACGTAAACCTTGGCGTCCGGGTTCACCGGCAAATGGATGGGCGCTCCAGAGAAGGGTTGCCAGACGCTTAACCGGCGCAGCAGGACTACGCTACCCAGTAGTCCGACCGCGCCACCAGCAAGCGAGACCAACACGGCCTCAGTCAGCAGCCCGCGCAAGATGCGATTGCGGCTAGAGCCAAGCGCAAGCCGCAGAGCCACTTCACGCGAACGGTCAGCTGCACGCGCTGCAAACAGGCTGCCCAGGTTCGCACAGGCTGCAAGCAAAATCAGTCCCGCCAGCAGCATCAGTCCGCTTACAAATGCCCACACCGGTCCTTCGAAGGATGTGAGGCCTTGACGTAGCAATTTAGAATTTTTGTGGCTCACCTCTTTGGGATAAGTCTTCGCGAGATCGGCTCCAATCGCGTTCACATCGGCTGGGGCCCGAGCGGGCGTGACTCCCGGCTTCAAGTGTCCAAACGCTTCGAACAATCCTTGCGTGTCGTCGCGGGAGCCCGGTAGAGGTTTGCCTTCCACCTGCTCCCGATCCACAATCGGAATAAAGAAATCGGGAGAGGCAAACAGCAGCGTTCCAACGAATTCCGGAGGCGCGATACCAATGACAGTGAACGGATGTTTATTGACCTGGACTACACGACCGACCACGCCGCCATCGTCTTGAAAACGCCTGTGCCAGTATGCATGGCTACACAACGTACGGGGCGCTGTTGGGGCCACGCTCATCGGAGGCGTGAAAGAAATGGCCGAGGTACGGCTTGACCTTGAGTACGTCAAAGTAGTTTCCGGTTGTCATGTAACCGATGGCGAGTAGTAGATCGTTGCCTCGATCCAGCCCGACGAAGGCAAAGTTGAAAGCTGCCAAGCCATCGAAGCTGTGGTTGCGATCGCGCAGATCAAGGTAGTTGCGATACGACTGAAATCCCGATTCTTCTCCATACACGGTTCCCCAGAGATTACTCGCCTCCGGCACATTTAGCGGGCGCAGAACTAAACCATTCAAGATGCCGAACACGACAGCGTTTGCACCGATGGCCAGCGCGAGTGTAAGGACAGCAGCAATTCTAAATCCGGGAGACTTGCGCAATACACGAACGCTGAAGCGCGCATCCTGTCCCAAAACTTCGAAGAAATTTCCTCCCATCGCTTCGCGGCACTCTTCTTTGAACCGCACACGGCCGCCAAACTCTACCTTTGCGCGACGCTCTGCTTCCGCACGCGGGAGACCGGAGCGTTGAAGGTCATCAGCATGGTGCTCCATATGCGAGCGGAGCTCTTGCTCCATCTCGTCGTCAATCTGAGAACGATGCAAAAGCTTGGAAGCAAGGGAACGAATGTAGGCCCGGAGTCTCATATGGCTCACTCCTCACGCAGCAGGTTGGCAGGGCTGATCGACAGCGCGCGCTGCGCCGGAATCCAGGTAGCGAGTAAGCCCAACGACAGCATCGCCAAGACCGCACCAGCCAACACAAGTGGATCGCGAGGAGTCGACTGGTAAACGATCGAAGCCAGCACTTTGCTCGCCAGAACTCCCAGCACCAATCCCGCTGCTGAGCCGATACCAAGCAGCTTGAACGCTCGTCCTAACGCTGCTCCCAACACTTCCTTACGCTGCGCTCCAAGGGCCATGCGAATGCCTAATTCACGCATGCGCTTGCTCACCGAATAGGCAGCCATTCCGAAAATGCCCGTGACCGATAACAGCGCGCCCATTGCGCCCAGCACACCAAGCGATATCGTCGCCATACGCGCCGGAAACAGCGGCAGGTCGAGGCCCTTGTACCACGTTTGGATATAGACGGGCAGCGCCGAATCCAAACTCCGCACTGTGCTCCGGATGGCATCTGCGACCTGTTGCGGATCCCGGTTTGAGCGCACGATCAGAGTTGTTCCAGAGGGTACCTGCGAGATCGGAAAGAACATCGCTGGACATGGATCCTCCGTGAGTTCTCTATACTTGCCGTCTTCTACCACGCCAACCACTCGAACGCGCGCGCCGTCTGGCATCTTGTAGTTCTTTCCCCGGGGCGTTCGATACCGATCCGAAGAGTTTGCGTGCAAATTCGCGGTTGATCACCGCTACGCGCGGCGCATTTTTGTCGTCATGCCAAGTCAGCGCTCTGCCCGATAGTAAGGTTGTGCCTGCCGCGTGGAAGTAGCCGGGCGAGATGCTGAATTTCACCGAGGTTGCACTAGCACTGGACGGTCTTAGATCCGTTGCATTCTCAGTAAAGACCGGCGACTCACTCCGCTCTCCGCTGATCAAGGGCGGCCAACTAACCAAGCCCACAGCCTGCACTCCCGGGATCGCCTCAACGGCATCGATCATGCGTCTTTGCATAACAGGCAACGCATCGCCGAAGTAGCCCGCCGTGTTCAGATCCGTTTCCATCACAATGGCGTTCTGCGGTTCGAATCCGAAGTTGCTATGCAGAGATCGGATGAGTCCATGCAGCGCCACCATCGAGGCGGTGATCAGCACCGCACAGATTGCGATCTGTACGCCGAGCAAAAGCTCTCGGACAGTGAGCCGCCGTCCACCGGTGGTTCTTCCTCCCGATTTAACAATCTGATACGGATCGGTCCGAAGCACCTGGCGTACGGGAACGAGACCGAAAACCAGTCCGCTCGCCAGTGCCAGCCCCAGAGCGACGGCATAGACCATCGCGTCCGGGGTCACCGGCATGTGCATGGGAAACCTGCTTATCGGTTGCCATGCGCTAAGTGCGCGCAACAAGACGATGCTGCCCAGGAGTCCGGCACAGCCCCCGACCAGCGAGATCAGTAACGCTTCGGTAAGGAGTCCGCGCAGAATCCGAACGCGGCTGGACCCGAGAGCAAGTCGCAAAGCAACTTCGCGGGAATGATCGGCGGCACGCGCGGCAAACAGGCTGCCCAGATTGGCACAAGCAGCCAGCAGTATCAATCCGGCCAGCAGCATCAATCCGCTGAGGAAAGCCTGTGCCGGGCGACGAACGAAATCGCCATAGAGGCTGGGACGAGCTAAGTTAAACGTCCTCTTGTCATCGACTTTGGGATAGGTCTTTTCCAGGTAGGAGCCGATCGAGTTCAGATCGGCCGTCGCCTGTGCCCGAGTCACGCCTGCCTTTAGATGACCCAGTGTCATGAAAATCCAGCGGCTCTTGCGATCGTTGAGGAGATCCGAACCCGTCATCTCCTGAACGTTGACCATGGGAACCCAAAGATCAGGAAAGAAGAACAACAAGGTTCCGTGGAATTCGGGCGGCGCGACGCCGAGGATGGTGAACGGATGCTTGTTCAGCCGCACGGTTCGGCCAACCACGCCGCGATCGTTCATAAAGTGGCTGTGCCAATAGGCATAGCTGAGGACGACATACGGCGCGCTGTTCGGGCCATGCTCATCCGAACGATGAAAGAAGTGGCCCAGGTAAGGCTGCAAACCCAGGACATCGAAGTAGTTCCCGCTCGCTTGCACAGTCCAGACGCGGGATGAATCTTTGCCCGTGTCCAGGGCTGCCTCATCGAAGTTGTAAGCTGCGATGCCGTCAAAGCTGCGGTTGCGATCGCGCAGGTCCAGGTAGTCGGGATACGACTGCGTTGAGGAAGCCTCGTTTCCATGCTGGATTGCGTACAGACTCTCGGCCCGGGGCACATTCAACGGACGAAGGATCAGTCCATTCAAGACACCGAAGACCACCGCGTTTGCGCCAATGGCGAGCGCCAGGGTTACTACCGCAGCAACCGTGAAGCCGGGAGATTTGCGCAGGCTACGAAGGCTGACCCGCACATCCTGAATCAGCGTCTCGATAAAGTTGCCGCCCAGCGCTTCCTGGCATTCTTCTCTGAATCGGGCATGACCGCCAAACTCGATGCGCGCTCGTCGTTCGGCTTCGGCAGGAGAAAGACCGGAGCGTTGTAGATCATCGGCACGGTGCTCGATATGGGAGCGAAGCTCTTGCTCCAGATCATTGTCGATCTGAGATCGACGGAGCAACTTCGCGGCAACGCAACGCAGATACGCAAAAGCATTCATACTTCCTCCGGTCGTGCAGAAAGAGCCGAGCCCATAGCGGCCGCGAGACGATTCCAACCATCGGTTTCTTCTCGCAAACGCTTGCGCCCTGGCGCGGTCAGTTCGTAAAACTTGGCCCGGCGATTGTTGTCCGATGTGCCCCAGCTTGCTTTCAAGAGACCTTGACGATCTAGACGAAACAATGCCGGATAAAGCGCGCCCTGCTCAATCAGCAGCGCTTGCTCAGAGATCTGGCCGATGCGCAAAAGAATCCCGTATCCATGAAGAGGACCGAGAGACACCGCTTTCAAAATAAGCAGGTCCAAAGTTCCTGGAAGAAGCTGCGCCTGGCCAGACATTCACTCTCCTAACGTTGTTAGGAGTATATTCTTGCCTCTCCTAAGCTGTCAAGGGAGAAGCAGCAGGTTTGTATACAGACCCAGCTATCGTAGACCCACGTCTTTAAGCCTTCTCAAGAAGCCTTCCATGCTCGGTCTGTCCTCTGACTGTGACACTAAGGCACCTGTACGGTCGTAGATGAATACCATCGGTGTACCTTCAATAAGAAACCGTTCTCTCGTTTTACTGCCGGTATCAATAAGCATTGGGTAAGACACCGTGTTCTTTTCGAGGAAGTGCCGTTGTGTTGATGGTTCCTCGTCAGAGATCGCGAGAATCACCAGCCCCTGGTTTTGAAAGCGTTCATAGATAGCATTTAGATCGGGTATTTCTCTCTGACAGGGCGGACACCAAGTGGCCCAAAAGTTAATCAGCACAATCTTGCCGCGAAGGCTCTTCAGACCCCACTGCTTTCCGGATAGATCACGAAGGGTAAAACCAGCGGCAGCTCGTGCCCGGTCGTTACTCTGCAGTTTCGCTATTGCAGCGGTTAACCTCGGGTCTTGGCTCCGATAACTTGTGTGCTCGTAGCGAAGTAGTTTGGCAAGTTCCTCAAAGCTATCACCGTGCTTGCTGTCACTTAACGCCAGTTTCCTTAGCGAGTCACCGAGCGGCGTCGTGATTAGCTGCAGGACCTCGAGATTGCTACCCTCGACTCCATCCACGGCAAGGTTGAATGCGAGCGGCACGGCATATCGCGCAGGCTGTTGCCGAATCCGGGAAGCCAGAGTTTTGATCGCACCAGATCGAGCCTCATCAGGTAGATGTCGCAACGCCCTGCTCTCGTTATCCATTGCCTGTGCAAGTGCCAGGCCTGACGGTTGCTGAGCAGTGAGTACTGCCGCAATACAGATCGAGATTAAGAACACTTTACGTGACCGGCCAGCCATATAACAGGATTATCAGAGCGGGCTGCCAAAGTGCTTCCCGCTGATATCCTGAAAGCTTAGAGGCCGTTATTGTCCCGTCTTGTTTACGCATTGCGCTCATTCTGGTACATCCTGGTGTACGGTGAGCTGCCTGATGACATTGCTATCGCGTTTGGATTTGGGAAGCCACAGCCGGTACCTGTTGTTGAGCCGGTTGAGTTGCCGAAGCCAAGCGACGGCGCGTTGCAGCTTCTCCAAATTCTGCAGCGCGACTCCCGTATCGTTGACTTCCTAATGGAAGATATCTCGAGCTATGCCGACGATCAAATTGGAGCGGCTGTTCGGACCCTGCACTCCGATTGCAGAGCCAGCCTGGAGCGTCACGTGACACTCATTCCGGTTATCGATGGCGTGGAGGGCACGTTCCAGAAACTGGATGGCTCCAAGACGCCTGACCCGAACCGCATCAAGCTGATCGGCAATGTGCCGGCGAGCGGCAAAGTTCCCGGCGGCACGCTACGCCATCGTGGCTGGTCTGCTTCTGCTGTCACATTGCCGCATTTGGGAAAAGCAGACGTGACTGTGTTGACTCCTGCCGAACTGGAAGTTGAGTAGTCGGCCGTCATGGCTCAGTACATTATCGGCATTGACTTGGGCACTACCAACAGTGCCTTAGCCTTTCTGCCCGCAAGTAGTGACGGCGGTGCGGTGGAGCTATTCGCCATACCCCAGCTGGTGAACCCCGGCGAAGTTGCGCCTCTCGATTTGCTGCCTTCGTCCCTTTACATTCCAGGACCGGGTGAGTTTGTTGAGGGTGCGCTTTCCCTGCCCTGGAATCCGAATCCGGAGTACATCACGGGTCGCCTTGCCCGGGCACGCGGCGTGGAGAATGCCAACCGGCTGGTCGGCTCTGCAAAGTCGTGGCTGTCGAACCAGAATGCAGATCCGACTGAGCCGACCCTGCCGTTAGCTGCGCCCGATGGAGTGACTAAAGTATCGCCGCTGGAAGCCTCGCGCCAGTATCTGCTTCACCTTCGCCAAGCTTGGAACAGCACGCATCCTGATGCGCCGCTGGAGGGGCAAAGCGTCCTGGTTACGGTGCCGGCATCGTTTGACCCGGCTGCACGAGAGTTGACCGAGCGCGCGGCCAATCTAGCCGGGTTCGGAGAGGTCACCATTTTGGAAGAGCCGCAGGCGGCTTTCTACGCCTGGCTGGAGCGCAACAGCAACTGGCGCGAGCAAGTGAAGCCGGGCGATCTGATTCTAGTGGTCGACATCGGCGGCGGCACCACAGACTTCACGCTGATCGCTGTTACCGAAGAGAACGGCGAGTTGCAACTCGAGCGCATTGCCGTAGGCGACCACCTGCTGCTGGGCGGCGACAACATGGACCTTGCCGTGGCGCGCCTGGCCGAGTCTCAGTTTGCAGCGAAAGGCACCAAGCTTAACGCCATGCAGTTCCATGCCCTCTGGCAGCAGTGCCGAGCCGCCAAAGAACTGCTGCTTTCCGATGATCAATCCGCGCCGGAAGAGCAACCTCTTACCATTCTGGGTCGTGGCACCGGTTTGATTGGCGGAACACTGCGGGGCAAGTTATCGCGTGAAGACGTCCGCACAACCCTGCTGGACGGCTTCTTCCCGCAAGTAGACGCAAACGCCACGCCTGAGCGCCCGCGCCGAACTGCCCTGCTCGAAGCGGGTCTTAACTATGCAGCAGACCCAGCAGTGACCAAACATCTGGCGCAGTTTCTTCGCTCCGGCGGCGGCGAATTGGCCCGTCTCACTCACCTTCTGTTTAACGGTGGCGTGCTGCAGGCGGGAGCGATTGAGCAGCGGCTCTTGCAAGTGATCAACAGCTGGCTGCCCACACGGGTGCAGCAGTTGCAGTCCGATAGCAAGAGCGCTGACCTGATGCATTCGGTGGCGCGTGGAGCGGCTTACTATGGCCTCGCGCGCAGCGGCAAAGGCGTGCGCATTCGTAGCGGCGTTCCGCGTTCGTACTACGTTGGGATCGAAAGTTCCCTCCCCTCTATTCCGGGTCTGCCCGCTCCTATGAAGGCGCTGTCGGTTGTGCCATTCGGTCTGGAAGAAGGTTCGAAGGTTGCGCTGCCGCAGAAGCGCTTTGCACTCGTGGTAGGTGAGCCGGCCGAGTTTCGTTTCTTCTCCTCGGCTGTCCGCAAGGATGATGCGCCCGGCACGCTGCTCGAAGACATACCCGAGGATTTGCAGGAGTTGTCGCCCATCGAAGTCTCGCTGCCGGCTCATACTGAGAAGCCGGGCGAGCAAGTGGTTCCGGTTACTCTGGAAAGCAACGTGACCGAGACTGGGCTGTTGGAATTGTGGTGCGTTGCCGCAGATGGTCGCCGTTGGAAGCTTGAGTTCAATGTTCGTGAGCGCGCGGCTGCTTAGTTTGGCAACTTACGCATGAACGTCGGCATTGATCTCGGCACTACGAATTCAGCCGTTGCGTATATCGATCCGCAAGAGGCTGCTGATGCTGACTACCCGCCCATCCACGTACTCGGCATTGAACAGCAGACCGATGCCACCCGCACCGGCACGCTGCGCACGCTTCCGTCATTCCTCTATCTTGCTGACCCGCCCATTGTAGGCGCTTATGCCCGCGAACAGAGTGCGCTACTGCCAACCAGGACGGTGCATTCAGCCAAGTCCTGGTTGTCTAACTCGGAAGCAGATCGAACCGCAAAGCTATTGCCGTGGGAGTCAAGCGAAGAGGGTCGTGTGCTTTCGCCGGTAGAAGCTTCGACAGCCTATCTTGCTCATCTGCGAGACAATTGGCGGCGCGAGAAAGGCACCGAACTCGCAGCGCAGCAACTTGTCCTGACCGTTCCGGCAAGCTTCGATGAGGAAGCGCGCGAGCTTACAGTAACGGCAGCACGCGAGGCCGGTTTAGAAAGCTTAACTCTTCTCGAGGAGCCTGCGGCGGCGTTCTATGCCTGGATTGCCGGGCATCTTGCACGATCAAATAAGGAGCTTTTCGACGGCCAGCTGGTTCTGGTTTGCGATGTGGGCGGCGGCACCAGCGACTTCACTCTGGTGCGTGTGGATCGGGAAGGAGACCGCGTTCAGTTTACGCGCACGAATGTGGGCCGTCATTTATTGCTTGGCGGCGACAACCTCGATCTCACGCTGTCCTGGCTGGCGGAATCGAAGCTGGGTAAGACACTGTCGCTTCGTCAACGCAGTGGCTTGCGACGGCAATGCTCAGCGGCTAAGGAGCTTCTGCTTTCACAGAACGGGCCGCCTTCGGTGGATGTTACCGTTGCCGGTGCCGGCTCTTCTTTGGTAGGCGGGACACTCAAAACGACCATCACGCGGGAAGAGATTCTGGAACTTGCACTCGGCGGTTTTTTGCCACCCTGTGAATTAGCGGATCAGCCGCAGCAGGACAAGCAAAGCGTGTTTCGCGAACTCGGGCTGCCTTACGTTTCCGACCCTGCCATCACGCGCCATTTAGCCGACTTCCTGCGCAACTCCCCGGCCGCAACGCATGGCGTGGATGCTGTTCTATTTAATGGCGGCTTCTTTATTCCAGCTGTCTTTCGAGACCGGGTTCGCGATGCTGTTGAGCATTGGTTCGGCCGCAAGCCGCTGCTGTTTGAAAGCCAGGATCTCGATCTGGCAGTGGCTGTGGGGGCGGCTTACTACTCTTATGTCCGAGCGTCGGGCAGCGGCGTACTGGTTCGCGGCGGCCTGCCACGTTCGTACTTTATCGGCCTGCAAGGAACTGGCTCTACGGCGATCTCGACTGTGTGCCTGATGCCGCGCGGGACCGAAGAAGGCCAGGAGATTAAACTCGCCGAGCCTGAGCTCGAGTTGCTCGCCAATACGCCCGTCGCCTTCCGGCTGTATAGTTCACTGAGCCGAACGGAGGATGCTGCAGGCGAGTTGGTCTCTCTGGAGCCGAGTGCCGATATGCTGGACCCGGCCAGTGACCCGCGGCTGCACTCGCCGCTTCACGCGGTGATCCGCTTTGGCAAGGGTGGCGAGCGTCGTGTGCCGGTGACGCTGGGCGCGCGGCTCAGTGAAGTTGGGACGTTGGAGGCGTGGGCCGAATCTAAAGTGAGCGAGCATCGCTGGCGCCTGCAGTTTCAGCTTCGCAAGTCTGGTGCGGGTGCAACGTCCCCTGCCGTGCAGGCGACGTTCCGGTCTGCCGCCGTGATCACTCCGGAAGTACAAGGGCAGGCCGAAGCGCTGGTAGAAGGCGTGTTCACCAAGCCCGGCTCCGGCGTTGCTCCCGAACAGCTGCCTGCGCGGCTCGAACAACTCTTCGGCTTGGGCAGGCTTTCGTGGCCGCTGCCGATTATCCGCGCGATTGCCGACAAGCTGCTCGCGCTGGCGGACGGCCGTCGCAAGAATGCTCCGCATGAGGTTCGCTGGCTCAATCTGACCGGCTTCTGCCTTCGTCCCGGCTTCGGCTTTCCCGGCGACGATTTCCGTATTGAGCAGGCTCGGCGCATCTATGCATCAGGGCTCACCTTCGGCAATCAAGTTCAGAACGAAATTGACTGGTGGATCTTCTGCGGCCGGATTGCTGCGGGCCTGAATCGTAACCAACAGGCCGATATTTTCCAGCGCCTGTCTCCCACGCTCTTGCCTAAGCAGAAGCGGAAGACGCGGATGAACCCGAGCCTGTTGCGTGAGATGTGGCGCACGGCGGCCAGTCTGGAGCTACTGCCGCAGCAGACCAAGACCCAGTTAGGCGAGGCGCTGCTCGGCTCTGTCAAAGCGGGCGAGATGCTGGAAGCGGCGGTCTGGTCTCTCTCGCGCCTGGGTGCTCGCAAGCTGTTCAACGGGCCGGTGAATCTCGTGCTTGGTCCATCTGTTGTCAGCCGCTGGGTGGATGCATTGCTGCGCCTGCCTCACGCGCCGTCACTGCTGGAAGGGGTTGTCCATATGGGGCAAATTACCGGTGATACGGCGCGCGATCTGCCGCCTGCGACCCTCGACATGATTCGGCGTGCGATTGAGCCTACGGCCCAGGCTGCTAGTCTTCTGCGCGAACTTGCGGGTGATGCCGACCCGGCTTTCAGCAATCGTGTCTTCGGGGAAGATCTGCCGGCCGGTCTGGTCCTCTCTCAGCCGGTTGCGGGCTGATGCCGAGCGAGACGAGCCTCGTTCGCCACATCCGTTCTCTTGCTGCCGCCCAGCCCTCTAACAAACGCCTGATTAAAGGCATCGGGGATGATTGCGCCATCCTCCGTCCCCGCCCCGGACACGATCTGGTGTTTACTACCGACTTGGTGCTCGAGGGTCGGCATTTCACGCTGGAGACGCACAAGCCTGCCGACATTGGCCACAAGGCGCTGGCCCGCAGCTTGTCGGATTTGGCCGCAATGGGTAGCCGACCGCTGTTTTGCCTGGTGTCACTGGCGGTTCCGCAGCACTTGGGGCAGCGTTGGATTAACGGATTCTATCGGGGTCTGCTTGGCTTAGCCGCACGGCATGAAACGGCTCTTGCGGGCGGCGATCTGGCTAGTTTTGATCGGGTACTCGCCGACGTTGTTTGTTGCGGAGAGGTGCCCGCCGGCCAAGCGCTTCTTCGGAGCAAAGCCAGGCCGGGCGATTCGATTTATGTGACGGGGACACTGGGAGCGTCCGCGGCTGGTTTCCGGACTCAGCGTGGCGTTAATTGGAAGCGGCATCTAAGACCGGAGCCACGCGTTGCACAAGGCGAGGCGCTTCGCAAGCTGGGAGTGACCTGCTGTATGGACTTGAGTGATGGGCTGTCGCTCGACTTGCGTAGGCTGTGTCTGGAATCGAGGGTCAGCGCCGACTTGGCTGAGACGCTTCCGATCGCACGGGGCGCGACGCTGGAAGATGCATTGCACGGGGGCGAAGACTATGAGCTGCTGTTTACGGCTTCGCCTCGTGTGCGAGTTCCGGAGGAGATTGCGGCGGTTCCAATCGCTAGGATCGGCACAATCGGGAAGGGTAAGCCGGGCGCGGTTACCTTCGCTGCACGTTCTCTTCGCTCGAAGGGCTTTGACCACTTCGGTTGAAATCTTCCTGTTCCCAAACGATAACCATCGCGGTGAATTCGTGTCAGTTGGTGGTCAGCAATCAAACTAGTTAATGCATCGGACGTCCGCTAGGCTGGACTTTTTTGAGGTCGAGTGTTCAAGCGGTTTTACAATGGCGCGAGATTCAGAAGAGAGCCTAGTCCGGAGTCTGCGTTCGAAGTTGTTAAATGTTGGGAAAGCCGCCGATTTTTCTACAACGTCGTTGTCGGATTCACAGGTATGGCTAGCTGCACTCTTGGGCTAATCTGTGCGGTTGTCGACGAAGTAAGGGGAGGATCACCGGTTGGTGTCCCAGATGTTCCGCTGCTTGGAGTGTTTGCCACCATTCTCTACGGCATCCTTGCCAATATCTGCTATTCAGGCGGTTGGATGTCTGAACTCATTGTCAGATCGAGATCCGGTCCTGAAGCTGCAGATGCATACGCCACTAGGATATTCCGCTTTGGCATGCAGCTGTCCGTTTTTCTAACAATTTTACCTGCCGCAATTTGCTGGATTGCCCTTGCGGTGTCGCTCGTGACTGGTCATAGATCGAAGGTAAACGCTGAGTAGCGGCTTCGAGGCTCACTCTCCTCCTCAGCACTTGGGGCAGTATTGGATTAGCAGGTTCGATAGAGCCTGCTTGGCTAAGCCTAGCTGATTACTGGACTTCGCACGGGAATTCCGGCGCTGGGTGGCTGTTCTGGTGAACAATAAGCGATTGGACGATCTAAACAAGCGCATCGACGACACGAAAGAGACGCTCCGGGCATAGATGGCCGCCATTCGTGGGCGCTTGAGAGGCGCTTGAGGGCGCTTGAGAGGCGCTTGAGGGA
>CAXTYH010000042.1:11600-11850 GCA_964248405.1 uncultured Bryobacteraceae bacterium | reverse complement strand
CAGACGGAGTGAATGTCTGAACCATATAGCCCCTGGCTCATCAGATCACCCAATAGGCGCTTGAGGGACAGACGGAGTGAATGTCTGAACCATATAGCCCCTGGCTCATCAGATCACCCAATAATTTTCGTTTAAGTGTGCGCGTTCGCCCGGTTTGAACGTTGTCGGCCGAATTCGGCCGCGTATTAGCGCATTTTGATTCTCGAGCCTCCAGAAATCTAAGACTTGATCCTGACGGAAGTCTAACTAG
>CAXTYH010000042.1:0-11500 GCA_964248405.1 uncultured Bryobacteraceae bacterium | reverse complement strand
TTAGCCCAGGGAATATATGGTTCAGATATTCACTCCGTCTGTCCCTCAGCTCCTCGAGCCTCCAGAAATCTAAGACTTGATCCTGACGGAAGTCTAACTAGTTAGCCCAGGGAATATATGGTTCAGATATTCACTCCGTCTGTCCCTCAGCTCCTCTCAGCTCCTTCAGCTCCTCAGCTCCCTTGTGTGCGAGTTCCCGAGTGAATCGGGTCGGTTTCAGTGACGCGGATCGGGATGATGGGGGAAGGTAAGCCGGGCGCGGTCACCTTCGCTGCACGTCCTCTTCGCTCGAAGGGCTTTGACCACTTCGGTTGAAATGGCTCGTCCGCGGTAGGTGTACCGGTGAGGTTTGATCCGTTTGGGGACACGCCTACTGCCTTCGTGTTTGCCAGTCCGTAGACATCCGGCCGGGGTGTCCCCCAGTGGGCTACTGGGAGCCCGGAGGGCGACTGAAGCGGCGCCCAGCAGCCCATAAGCCATGCAGTAATTGTGTTACCTATGTGCTTGGTCTGATTTGTTACCTATGTTCCGGTTCATACCCGAGTCCGTAGACATCCGGCCGGGTGTCCTCGAGCGGGGAGTAAAAGCTTGGGGGGCCAGTCCGCGAGTGGCTCTCCAGGTGTCACGCCGGTTTCTTACCTTTTTCGTCTGAAGCCCCATTCAAGTCTTGCCGCATTTGGGTCAGGGCCCTCTTCAGACTCTGAACCTCGTCGCTTTGCGGTAGGAACTCTAATGCTATGTAGCCTCCGTAATTGGTCTTCCCGATTGCCTTGTAGATGTCGTCCCACTTCATATGGCCGGTGCCTGGGTCGTGCCGGCCGGGCTCGTCAGCCACGTGAAAGACCGCTACGTACGGTTCGGCTTCCACCACGGCCGGAATCGGGTCGCCATGCTGGACGGCCTCGTGGTAGATGTCGAACAACATGCGGAGGTGGGGGCTGTCTACTTCTTTGACGCAGCGGAGGGACTCGCGCGCACTGGTTAGGAAGTAGCCTTTGTGGTTCACCTTGCTGTTCAGGTTCTCCAGAATCATGGTCACGTCACCTTGGGCAGCAAGATCGGCGGCTAATTTGGCAGATTCCACCATGCTGGCGTACTGCGCATCGTGGCTCATGCCTGGCTGCTCATTTCCGCTCATCAGGATGATCTGCGGGCAATTGAGCCGATGCGCCCAGTCAATGGCGCTGCGAACGTCAGCCAAAAAGCCGTCCCGATGAGCCGGGTTGACCATGCTGACCGGACGGCGAGTCCAATCGCGAGAGGCCAGTAAGGCGTCGAAACCCAACCCGTATGACTGCACAAGTGTCCGATGGCGCTTGGCATCCGCATCCGACCACCCCAGATGTTCGGTGACTAGTTCCAGCGACTGCACGCCGGCTTCGGCTGCCACGGCGACCTGGTGTTCGAACGTACCTTTGACGGTCCACAGCATGAGCGACGAGGTAACTCGCGCAGCCTTGGGAGCAGGCGGTCCGGAAAGGGCTGGAGAACTGGATTGAGGGCTTCCCAATAGAGGAAGCGCCAAGTTGAAGGCGCCACACGCACCGGACAGGGTCTGCAGGAAGGTTCTCCGGGTTTGCATTGTTCTGATTCTCTCGCGATTTGCATGATACTCTTTGGGCAAAGAGAGGCGCCCGACCCCGGCCAGAACGGCACACTTCAAAAGAGATCATTAATAGGTAATGCAGACCTATAAGACATTTAATCGACGCCTTTTTTGTTCAAATGCAAGTCGGTTTCGGCGTATAGTGAGTATACGCGCGCATCTGCTATAGGGCCTGCAAAATAGCTGTATAAGCCGTTCAAATCGCGCATCTTAGGCATAGGCCCAAAAGGGTAATTTGACTACCTCATTTAGTCTGTCTAGTCCTATTTCCGACCGCCATCTCCTGCCACAAGAGATCGCGCTGATGGTGTTGGCCACCTTTACCTCAATTGCCCTAGGATGGTTCTTATTCCCCAGATTAGGAACGGCCGGAGCGTATGCTCCCCTGCTATTTGCGGTTGGATTCAACACGTGGATGGCGGGGTTGTGGCCTTCTCTCCTTACGCAGGTGGTGACCGGCGGAACCATATTTCTGCTATTAGCTCGTCCTTTCTCCACAGCCATTGCAGCCAGTGAAGTAGGCGCACTGCTGCTTTTCTTGCTGGTGGCAAAGTTGAGCATGTTTCTGCTGCTGAGCCTCCGTTCGACGAGTCACCTGCGGCAATCGTCCCAACAACTCGAGATGATTGCGCAGGCCACGCATGACAGCCTCTGGTACTGGGATCTGCGCACGGGGCACGTTTGGCGTGGCGGCAAGGTGGAGGAAATTTTCGGGTGTAAGCATTCTGAAATGGAGCCGGGAATGCAGTGGTGGCGCAGCCGGATCCATACGGCGGAAGAACGACGGGTGTGGGACGGCCTGCGTGCGGCAATCGACAATGGTGAGGAACGATGGGCCGACGAGTACCGGTTACGGAGGGACGATGGCAGCTTTATTACCGTGGCGGACCACGCCCTGATTGTGCGAGACAAGCGGGCGCGACCGCTGCGGGTACTGGGCGGAATGGCTGATGTGTCGGCAGAGCGCCGGGCGGAGGCGCGGTTAATCCATAACGCTTTCCACGACTCCCTGACCGGCATGCCCAATCGGGAACTGTTTTTAGATCGACTGGAGCGCGCTTTGAACGTACGCCCGGCCGAAAGCAGCGCCGCTATCGCGGTGATTTTCCTGGACGTCGATCGTTTTAAGGTGATCAACGACAGCCTGGGGCATCATATTGGCGACCAACTCCTGATTGCTCTGGGCGCCCGGCTCGCGCGCTATCTGCGGCAAGGCGACCTGGCTGCACGTTTTGGTGGTGATGAATTCACGATCCTGCTGGACGGCATTGAACGCAAATCCGATGCAATGCATATAGCTGACCGCATTCAGCAGTGTCTAACGGTGGCGTTCAGTCTGGACGGGCACTCGGTGTGCGTCAGCGCCAGTATGGGGATTGCCTTTGCCGACGATGCCGGGGCTGAAGAGTTGCTGCGCCATGCGGACCTTGCGTTATATAAGGCGAAGCAGCAGGGCCGTGCACAATTTTACGTGTTCGACCCCTCGATGGACAAGCTGGTGCGGAATCAGTTTCAAGTGGAATCGGAGCTGCGGCAGAGCTTTACTGACGGTTCGCTTCGGCTCTACTATCAGCCCATCGTTTCGCTTCAAAGCGGTACTGTATCCAGTTTTGAGGCGCTGGTCCGCTGGGAGCATCCAAAACGCGGCACACTGCTGCCATCTGAAATCCTACCGGCGGCCGAGAGTGCCGGTCTGTCCGTGCAGTTTGGACAGTGGGTCATGCGCACCGCTTTCGAGCGCATCCATGGCTGGCGGGAGGCGAACGTTGCGCCGGCATCCTTGAGCATGGCCTTCAACTTGTCAGGGGCGGACCTCGTGAGGCCGGATTTACTTGACGAAGTAAGAAGCTTACTGGCTGAAACTGGCCTGAGCGGCGAAGCTCTGGTAGTGGAAGTGACCGAGACCACGATTATGGAGAGCAGCGTCGATACGGCGCGACGGCTGAACCGGCTGCGCGATCTGGGGATTCGCGTGGCTCTGGACGATTTTGGAAAGGGATACTCCTCGTTGGGCCGGCTGCAGGACTTTCCGATCAGCATCTTAAAGGTGGATAGCTCGTTTGTCCATCAGATCGGGCAGGGGCGTCGGCAAGTGCTGGACGCCATTATGTCGCTTGCGCATGACCTTCGCCTGGAGGTAACGGCCGAGGGGGTGGAAACTCGAGAGCAACTTCGATACCTGCAGGATCGGGGTGCAGCCAAGGCGCAAGGCCTACTGTTTTCGCCGGCAATGCCTTGTGAATCTGCCACTGAACTACTGGTGAGCAAGCCGTACTGGGACTTGGAAACGCTGTTAGGGCAGGTGCCGGAATTGTCCAGCGGACGAGCAGCCGGTTAAAGAAACGATGGTGGGGACGGGCAGATTCGAACTGCCGGCCTGCCGCTTAGGAGGCGGCCGCTCTATCCATCTGAGCTACGTCCCCGCTACACAAGCAGTTTACCAGCGCCGGAGCCCATTTTGGGCGATATCGCGACGGTACTGCGCTCCTTCCATCCTGATTTTCGAGACGGACGAGTAGGCCTTCTGCTGGGCTTCTCCGAGTGTTTCGCCTTCGGCAGTAACACCCAGCACCCGACCGCCCGCGCTGACCAGCGACTGGTCCGAAGACATTCGGGTTCCCGCATGAAAGACAACAGCGCCGCCCCGTTCGGCTTCGGTGATGCCCGTAATGGTGCGGCCGGTGGTGGGCTTGTCGGGATAGCCGGCGGCGGCTATTACCACGCACACTGATGGGCGACCCCAGGCGGGGTTGGCAGGTAAACCGGCCTCGTTGGTTACGGTGTCCAGCAGTTCAGCGAAGTCGCCGCAATAGCTGAGCATGAGAGACTGCGTCTCGGGGTCGCCTAACCGAACATTGAACTCCAGCACCTTGGGACCAGTTGCGGTCATCATCAGCCCGGCGTAGAGAAATCCGGTAAAGGGCGCGCCTTCTTTGCGCATCTGCTGTAAAGCCGGCAGCATGACGCGATCCATAATCTCGCCAGTCTGGGAGGGAGACAGGATGCGGGTATCGCAATAAGCTCCCATGCCGCCGGTATTCGGACCGCGGTCTCCGTCGAGCAACCGCTTATGATCTTGCGTGGGGGCGAAGGGCAGGAGAAGAGAGCCGTTGCTGAGCCCGATAAAGCTGACCTCTTCGCCTTCGAGGAACTCTTCTAAAACGAGAGCGGGACCCAGACGCTGGATAGCGGCTTCGGCCTCCCCTCGATCTTGGGCAATGACGACGCCTTTACCGGCGGCAAGCCCGTCGGCTTTGATAACAACAGGAAGCGGGAAGTCTTTCAAGTGATGCAGGGCTTGGGCGGCAGTGCCGGTCTGGACGGACCGCGCGGTAGGGATGCCGGCTCGTTCGAAAAACTGCTTGGCGAAGATCTTCGAGCCTTCCAGGCGCGCTGCGGCTTGCGTTGGACCCACGATCTTCAGGCCTCGGCGCTGGAATTGATCGACAATTCCGTCGACCAGCGGCGCTTCCGGTCCGACAACGGTCAGGTCGATCTGGTGGGCGGCGGCGAGATCAGCATAGGCGGCCGTAGAGTCCGGTTGCAGGAGGCAGGTCGCAAACTGGGCAATGCCGGGGTTTCCAGGGCAGGCCAGCAGCGCCGAGACGAGCGGGGACTGGGCCAGTCGCCAAGCCAGAGCATGCTCGCGCCCCCCTCCACCGACAATCAGTATCCTCACCGAATCCCTCCTTGCCCTTGTCGCCCGCGTCCCGGCACAAAGAGACTAGAATAGCGAATGAACCCCCGATGCAGATGAAGTATGACGTGATTGTGGTCGGTGGCGGGCATGCCGGCTGTGAAGCGGCCCGGGCATGCGGCCGATTAGGCCTGAAGACTGCCTTAGTCGCGATGAACATCGACATGATTGGCCAGATGTCGTGCAATCCGGCCATTGGCGGGATTGCGAAGGGCCATCTGGTCCGCGAAATCGACGCGCTTGGGGGCGTGATGGGCGAACTGACCGATGCCGTTGGCATTCAGTTTCGGCTGTTGAACACGAGTCGCGGGCCGGCTGTGTGGTCTCCACGGGCGCAGTGCGACAAGAAGCAGTATCGCGTCCGAATGCGGGAGTGGCTTGATCGTGAGCCGAATCTACGTATTTTGCAGGGTGAGGTGGGTGAGCTTCTTTTTTCCGAGCGTAGGACCGACCAGCCTGGACGGAGCATGCGTGGGGTCAGGCTGCGAGATGGACGCGATCTGCTGGCGCAGGCTGTCGTGATTACCACCGGTACGTTTCTGAACGGGTTGGCGCACATCGGGGAGCAGAAGAACGCTTGCGGACGCAATGGTGAGGCTCCTTCCAATACGTTAGGTGGGCAGCTGCGAAATTTAGATCTGCAGTGGACGCGTTTGAAGACGGGCACCCCGCCGCGGCTGGATGCACGGACGATTCATTGGAGTGCGTTCGAGGAGCAGCCCGGGGATGCTCGACCGACTCCGTTCTCATTTCTGACGGAGTCAATCGACCGGGAGCAGATTAAGTGCCATCTGGCGTATACGACAGGAGAGACGCATCGGATTCTGGCAGAGAGCGTGGCGCGGTCTCCTCTGTATAGCGGCCAAATTGAGGGTGTAGGGCCGCGGTACTGCCCGTCGATTGAAGACAAGATCGTCAAATTTCCGGACAAGCTGCGTCATCAGGTTTTCCTGGAGCCCGAGGGCGTTGACACCAACGAGGTGTATGTCAACGGCATGTCTACCAGCATGCCGATTGACGTTCAGGCAGCCATGATTGCCTCCATACCGGGCCTAGAGGACGCCGAGATGGTGCGGCCGGGCTACGCCATCGAGTACGACGCCGTAGACCCCCGGGAGCTGACACATGGGCTGGAGGTGAAGTCTATCGCGGGACTATTTCTGGCCGGGCAGATCAACGGCACCTCCGGGTACGAAGAAGCGGGCTGTCAGGGGCTGATAGCCGGAATCAATGCCGCCCAGAGCGTTTTGGGCAAGCCGGCGTTCGTGATTCCGAGAAGTTCCGGTTATACGGGCATTCTGGTGGATGATCTGGTGAGCAAAGGCGTGGATGAGCCATACCGGATGTTTACCTCGCGAGCTGAGTTTCGCTTGCATCTTCGAATTGATAATGCGGACCGGCGATTGACGCCGCTTGGTCAGGAACTAGGGCTCGTCACAGGGGAGCGCTGGTCGGCATTCGAGCAAAAGCAGGTGCAGGAACTGCTGATTCGAAATCTTCTGGAGAAAACGCGGGCCAGAGAGCTTCCCGACGAGGTAGGAACTGAGACCGCGACAGATAATCCCTCGCTTGCCGTGTGGCTCCGTCGGCCTGAGGCGAAGATCGAACGATTGAAGGATTGGGTCGCCCAGCGCGTAGGGCAGGATCTTCGTCACGGCGTGTT
Source organism: uncultured Bryobacteraceae bacterium (assembly GCA_964248405.1). Taxonomy (GTDB): domain Bacteria; phylum Acidobacteriota; class Terriglobia; order Bryobacterales; family Bryobacteraceae; genus Bog-105. The sequence goes on along the minus strand of CAXTYH010000042.1, from coordinate 4,534 downwards.
GACCACCATTGAGACTGAACTTAAGTATTCCGGCTATTTGTCGCAGCAGGAGAAGCAGATTGAGCGGCTGCAAGGTTCCGAGCAGCGCACCATTCCTGGGGATTTGACTTACGAAGGCATTCCGGGACTGTCGAATGAAGTGAGGCAGAAACTCGGGCGGGTGAGGCCGGTTACCTTAGGGCAGGCAAGTCGCATACCGGGGGTGACGCCTGCAGCGGTCGCGGTGCTGGATATGTACTTGAACCTAAATTGAGGTTCCACGTGGAACAGGGGAGACTGCTGATGGGACCTCGGACGATACAGGAACGAGAGTGGATGGTACTCACACGTTCGGGCAGTCCCACATGCTGACTCGGTTTCTGCAGTTCGTCACAGAAGCCGAGAAAAGAGGCGAGCTGATCAACCTCATGTTCGAAAATGTCATTTTCCAACACGTTGACCTCATTGGTAAGGTCGTTCAGATTCTAGAAGGCGCGGCAATCCCGTACCAATTGATTGGAGGGATGGCCGTCTATATTCACGTTTACAAAACTAACCCGGATTCCGCCAGGAATACGAGAGACGTCGACCTGATGATTGACCGGGCTGATTTCCAACGAGTTTTGAACGCCATTGAAGGCACTGAGTTTTCGCAGCGTCACGCTGCGAAGGTAGACATGTCGCTACACAGGGAAGATCAAGAAAACGCCATTCATCTAAATTTCGCTGGTGAGTCGCTTAGCTCGTCACAGATCGAGAGCAATCCACCACTGAATCCCGTCCGAGAAAACATTCACGGCATCGATCTCTGGATTGTATCCGTCAGTGATCTTGTCAGGATGAAGCTGGCGGTAAGTCGCTTGAAAGATTGGGTACACATTTAGGACATGGACGCGGCTGGATTGATTACAGCGGACGTTGAGCAGCGTCTCTCGCCCCGACTGCAAGAAGTGCTGACGCAAATTCGTCAGAGATCATAGGCATTCTTGAGGCCAGAGCTCTCCGTCCTTCTTTCCTGATCACGCAAGGAAGACGGCGGAGAGTACCAATCAGAACACCTTATCCCGAGTGGCACGGAGGAACACTGAATAGCTGAACTTACGGGCCGAGAGACCGTCAGTCGTCCCCGCCAGAAGGACCTTATGGCGTCTCTGACGCCCCGCAGGAGGAGACCTTACGGCTCCAAAGCCCCCGGACGACGTATCTTCGAGCGTACCGGAAGGGCGAGGGGAGGACAATAGCCCGATAGTACCAGCGCTTGAGTGCTGCGCCCACCCGACCTCCGAGTACACTCGGGAAGCGGAGGACGAAGCGGTACGCAATCGGATGAACGACGCCAAGCAACACGCGGTGCAACCAGCGCGCAATCGCGCCATTGCTGAGATAATGCGGTATGACGTGCCCGATGCCGGGCTAGACGGCAAGTTTCTCGCGGGAGCGGCTGGCGAACAGCATGGACTCGACTGGCTGCCGAAAGTGTGCACCGAGGATGGAATGGAGGAGGACGGCAACCCGATAGCGGAATCTGAGACTATCCCTTCCGCTACCCGAGGGCGATAGCGCGCCGGAGGTGAAACGGGCGACAATAGACGGCGATGCCGGACGACAAGGATTCAGCGATTAGCGAAACGGAACTAAGCGGCGGCCTGGCGAGCAAGATTCTTCGGCACTGGACCGCGTACCGACCCAAGACCGTCGCGGCGTTGAAGAGTCAGGGCAAGTTGATCGGGGCGGTGAACCGGGCAGCCGACAATCACGCGCAGACATACGAGGAGATGAGGAGTCACGGCCTGGCGCACGATGGAGCGGACGAGATCGCACGCGAGCCGTGGATCGGTCCGGAGAGCAATAAGCCGGAGCCTGACGACGAGGACCAGGCGACTTAAAGTGTTTAGGCGGACGAACGCGATTACCGCATTACTAGTAAGCCGGAGCTGGGCGAAGGCCGCGTGGCACGCCCCAAAGCAGCAGTAGCTGGCGCGCTATGTCGGTTGGGGGTGCGACTGAACTCGCGCAAGTGTTCGACCTTCACCGGCGCGAACACGCCGGCGTCAGCGAACCGCTGGAAAGCCTCTTGAAGGCTGAAGAGTACCGGGAAGCCGAGGCGTCGCCGCAAGTAGTCAGCCCGATGTGGTGGGGCGTCGGGGGGCTGGGAATGCAAAGCGGGCACCAGTGTACTCGAACCCCGTTATGGGCGCATGCAACGACTCACTGTTTTCGGCGCGGCGCACGGAGATCGAGCCGGACAAGATCACGGGCGCGATTGCGAAGCGCTTTAACCGTAGCGGCGCAAGCGATTCATAGTAATCGGTTTTCAAGAGTCTGGGACATGGTGCGGCCAGGCAGCGTTGTGGCCTTTGTCACCAGCCGCTTTACCCTCGGTGACAAAGCCGACCTGCTCGGCATGATCCGCTTGCCCAAGACTGCGTTCAAGGGCGACGCCGGAACGCAGGTAGTCACTAACTTTATCTTCCTCCGCAAGCGCGCTCCGGGTGAAGAGGTGCCCGGTGGACCGGCACAATGCCCTACTCCAGCCCCGCTGTAGAAGTCCAGGATTTCCGCTGCCGAACAAGCCTGATTGGCCTCATCGAAGTCTGCGCTATCAACTCTTCCAGCTGACAGGACGGTCATGCCGGACCCCATTGGATGATTACGCCTTCTGCATTGAAACACTCCGTTCCACGTGGAACACCGAATCATCTCACCGAAAAATTCCAAAGATTGCCTGCCGTGCTAGCATCGTGCTCGTACCGTGGCGCGGGTTATTTCGATTGCGAACCAAAAAGGCGGCGTTGGCAAAACCACTACTGCGATCAATTTAGCCGCTGCGCTGGCTGCTTCTGAGCTTCGTGTCCTGCTGATCGACTCCGATCCACAAGGTAATTCCACGACTGGAATCGGAGTAGAAAAACTTCCCGACCGCGCTACGCTCTACAACGTCCTGCTGGGCGAGTCTGAGCTGCGATCTTCTGTTGTTCCAACGACTTACGACGGCTTGTCCCTGCTTCCTGCCGACCAGAATCTAGTCGCCACCAATCTCGATCTGGTTAATGCCGATGGCCGGGAGCACCGATTGCAGGCTGCGCTCCAGCAGATCAAGCCTGATTTCGATTACATTATCGTCGATTGCCCACCGGCGCTCGATCTGCTTACCATCAACGCGTTAGCCGCGTCCGATAGCGTTCTCATTCCGATTCAGTGCGAGTTTTTCGCACTGGAAGGCATCTCCCAGTTGATGGACACAATCGATCGCCTGAAAGAAGCCTTTAACCCGGGTTTAGCCGTCGAGGGCGTCCTGCTGACCATGTACGATGACCGCACCAATCTCACCCGGCAGGTGGAAGCTGACCTTCGGGAGTTCTTCGGCAAGGAAGTATTTAAAACAGTAATTCCGCGTAGTATTCGGCTGGCCGAAGCGCCCAGCTTCGGTAAAACCATTCTGGCCTACGATCCTCGCTCGCGTGGCGCGGAGGCTTACATTCAACTAGCAAAGGAGATCTTGGCCCATGCCAAAAGAGCCAGACCGGGTGCCTCGCAAGGTGCTGGGCAAGGGACTATCGGCGTTACTCCCAGCTAGAGCGTCGGCTGCCGCTCGTGCCCCGGAAGAGCCTGGCGCAGAGGAGATCGCCGCTAAATCTGCACCGCCGGCCGAGTCTTTCGGAACGCTCCAAAATCTCGCGGTCGACTCGATTCAGCCCAATACTGAGCAGCCCCGAACGGAGTTCGACGAGGGCCGCCTCCGGGAACTTTCGCAGTCGATTCGCAGTAATGGCCTACTCCAGCCGATCACCGCCTCTCCATTGGGCGATGGCCAGTATCGGATCATAGCCGGCGAGCGCCGCTGGCGTGCTGCCAGGCTGGCTGGGCTGACATCCATTCCGGCCATTGTGCGCAGTGTTGAGCAGCAGCAGTCGCTGGAATTGGCGCTCATCGAGAATATACAGCGCGAAGACCTCAACTCGATCGAGATCGCACATGCTTTTCAGCGCCTGATCGATCAGCACTCGCTCAGCCACGAGCAGATTGCCGAGCGGACGGGCAAAGAGCGGCCCACCATCAGCAACTTTCTACGCCTGCTGAGGCTGCCGCCAATGGTGCAGGATTCTGTGGTCCGGAACGAGATTAGCTCCGGCCATGCTCGCGCCATTCTCGCCCTGCCCGAGCCCGAGCAGCAGATTGAGATCTGCCGGATGATCATCGACCACGAGCTTTCGGTCCGGGCAACCGAGCGCCTGATCAAAGACCTGCTCCATCCGCCGCCGCCGCAACCCAAGCCGGAGAAAGAAGCCCGTGCCGAGACAGAGAGCTCAGTCCCGCTCGATCCCAACATCAAGGCCGCCCTCGACGAGATTGCTTCGAGTCTGGGAACCCGAGTGAAGCTCTTTGCGAAGTCGCCGACGCGCGGTCGGTTGGAAATTGAGTACTACTCGCAGGAAGATCTGGACAGGATCTACGCTGTGATTACCAGGCAGTAGATCTGGTGCCGGCGGCAGGAGTTGAACCTGCGACCTACGGATTATGAGACCGTCGCTCTAACCACCTGAGCTACACCGGC
>CAXTYH010000041.1:0-31977 GCA_964248405.1 uncultured Bryobacteraceae bacterium | reverse complement strand
AAACGGACAGATCATGTGTTAATAAAAGCGGACATCTTGACAAACTAACAACACTAGCGCCGGTCGAGTTGGCGACGGTTAATAGTCGGATCATGGTAGAACCAAACACCTCATCCAGTACTAAACGGCTCAATTGAGCGCAGTGGTAGCTGCAATCAGTTTAGGATCGAACTTCCAGACCTTTCCATTCTGGAGGTCGCACAGCCAGACGAAGCCTTTCCCGACTCGCAGGGCATCACCGCCCGGCCCGGCGAACTGCTGTACAACTTTGTCCGTATCCGGATCGATCCGCGACAAAGGATATTCAAACGACGTCACCCAGACCGAGCCCTCGCCGACAGCAATATCACCGCCCGGCCCGGGAACGCCAACTTCGATCGTGCTGGCGACCTTGTTGGTCTGCGGATCGACACGGCTGACGTCTCCCCGTTCCTGATTGAGCGTCCAAACTGCTCCTTCGCCCACGGCCAAAAAACGCGGCTTTCGCCCAACTTTGATCTGCGCCGTGATCAAGTTCGTTAACGCATCTACCCGAACCAGTTGATTGGTCTCGGTGCACGTGACCCAGACTGCATTCAGTCCGTAGGCCGGGGTGTAGCAACCAGTAGGAAGCGGGATCTCGGCCACAATCCGATTGGCTAGGGGATCGATGCGCGCCAGCGTACTGTCTGGTTTGGTAAGCATCCAGACGCTGTCGGTACTGACAGCAATTCCGCCCTCAGAATTCGCTACGCCGGTCTTGATTGAAGCGGCGATCTTGCCGGTCTTCAGATCGACTCGCGTCAGCATGCCGGTACCACAGTTAGGAACCCACAAACTACCAAAACCGATGGCCAGGCCGGAACAAGGCTTACTAAAGCCGGTCACCTCCGGTAGAGTCCGGTTCGACTTCGGGTCGAGCCGATCAACGGCGTTCCTCGGCATATTGGAAACGTAAATCAATTCATCAATTGCGATCCAATCCGGCGAACCACCAACCGCAAACTCGGCTTCCGGTTTCAATCTCGTCATTGGAATTTGAACGCCCGGAGTGGTGACGCCGGGCTTTTTCGGGCGTTCCGTCCGAGCCTTTTGCCCGGTTGGCACCCCAGGCCCTGATGCTTGCTGAGCAGTTAGCCAATGCGTGGAGCTCAGAAGAAGAAGAACGGAAAAGCAGCGGTACATGTGACACGGAAGTATAGCGAAGCGGCCTCCCCGTTTCAACGTTCCAGCCTTGACATCCGGCGAGCGTGGTGATGGAATGGTATAGCCTCTTGGAACCTTGACGTTCTTGCAGCTTTGTCGCTGTTGGTCTGGGCGATCCGCTCTCTCCCGTAATGCTTTGAGGCCCTGCCATGAAGCTTTCGAGCTTCGTGCGTTGTTCACGCTCCCCCTTCCGTGCGCGTGCCGTTTGGCTTTCATTTCCTATCTATGTCTGGTTCACGAGTAGCATTCTGCAGGTTCGTAGCGGTAGCTCTGTTTTCGTCCCCGGCGTTTTTTGCCGCCCAGTCTTCTTCCGATCTGTCCCCGAAGTCAGCTGACTTCTACGAGATGAAGATCCGCCCCATCCTGGCGACTAACTGTTACCCATGCCACACAGCTTCTCAGCTGGGCGGTTTGCGGGTCGACAGCCGGGATGCCCTGGTGAAGGGCGGGGGTCGCGGACCTGCCATTATGCCAGGCGACGCTGAGAAAAGTCTGCTGGTCAAAGCGGTCCGGCAGGTAGATCCGAAGCTGAAGATGCCGTTAGGCGGTAACAAGCTGGACGAAGGGGCGATCAAAGACATCGCTGCCTGGATCAACGCCGGAGCTGTTTGGGCGGCACCAGCCGCCACCACTCCCGCTCCTGCCGGTTCACCCGCCGCCAGCGACTTCTTCGAAGCCAAGGTGCGCCCGGTTCTTGCGACCAACTGCTACACCTGCCACACCAACTCAGCATCCGGGGGTTTGCGCCTCGATAGCCGGGATGCCCTGGTAAAAGGAGGCGGCCGCGGACCTGCCATCGTTCCTGGTGATCCTGAAAAGAGCCTGCTGATTCAGGCCATCCGTCAGACCGACCCGCATCTGCAGATGCCCATGGGCGGCAAACTGAAGGACGCCGAGATTGCCGATCTTGCCGCCTGGGTGAAAGCCGGCGCTGTCTGGCCAGCTTCCAGCAAGACGGTGGCGAATGGCAAGTATGTCATCAGCCCAGAGCAGCGAAACTTCTGGTCTTTTGTTCCCTTGAAGAAAGTCACTGTGCCTGAAGTGCACGATACGGCCTGGGTGAAGACCGAGATCGATAAATTCATCCTGGCCAAATTGGAGGCGCAAGGTCTGAAGCCAGTTGCGCCGGCGTCGAAGCTCGAGTTGATCAGACGCGCCACCCTTGACCTGACTGGTATTCCGCCGACCACGGAAGAAATCGCGGCCTTTCAGAAGGACGAATCTCCTGAAGCTTTCACCAAAGTGGTAGATCGCCTGCTCGCCTCTCAACACTACGGCGAACGATGGGGCCGCATGTGGCTCGACGTCGCCCGTTACGGCGAGGATGACTACCGCAGCCTTGATCCCATGCGGCGCGGCTATAACCCGTATCCCTACGCCTACATCTTCCGCGACTGGGTGGTTCGCGCCCTCAATGACGACATGCCGTATGACACCTTCGTGAAGGCTCAGTTAGCCGGCGATCTGATGGATGAAAAGGATCGTGCACACCTGCTTCCCGGCACGGGCTTTCTCGGCCTGGGGCCGTGGTACTACGACAACGGTGCAGTGGAAGTGACGCGGGCCGATGAACGGCATGATCGTGTCGATGCCGTTTCCAAGAGCTTCCTGGGCATGACTGTTGGTTGCGCGCGCTGCCACGATCATAAGTACGATCCGATTCCCTCAGCCGACTACTATTCTCTGGCCGGCGTTTTCGCCAGCACCAACTATCACGAGTACCCAACTGCTCCCACCGCTGTGGTCGAGCAACTCATGCAGTACACCAAAGAGCTTGAAAATAAGGAGAAGCTGGTCGCCTCTGTCGAGAGTAACGAGACCAACGATATGGCTCAGGCCTTGGCTCTGCAGTCAGCCAAGTACATGCAGGCTGCCTGGCGCATAACCGGTCAGCCCAAGGACGAGATGCCCACCGTCGTGGAGGAAGAGAAGTTGGATTATGAACTTCTTGATCGCTGGGTTAAGTTCCTCGCCAAGCCTCCCAAGTTCTACCCCTACCTGAAAGATTGGCAAGCCATGGTGGCACGCGGTGGTACACCTGCCGAAGCCAAAAAACTGGCCGAGGCTTTCCAGCAGAAGCTGGTATCGGTGATGTTTGCGAAGTTGGACAACCGTGAAGAAAACGAGATCATCGCGGCCAAATCCTTCACCGGAACCACCAAGCCAAAGCGCGCCAACAAGCCGAATGAGTTTGTCACCAACGATGACTTCTGCCCTGGCTGTGGGCTGCAGCTGAAAACGCTGCCTCTGGACGACACCAATCTCTGGACCGATGTTTTCCAACATGAATTGACCAACGACGACGAAGCTGTGCAGGTTGGTGTTCACTCCAAGCCGGGCCTTTTGGCTTTCCGCGGCTGGGCCCTGCAGCGTCGGCTGGGAGGCGAAAAGAGAGACTACATTGAGGCTCTGAACTCCAGCATCAAAGAGCTCAAGACGAAGACCGACGTCTCTTATCCCTATCTGCATGGTGTTGAAGAAGGAGCCAAACCGGTCGATCTACAAATCAGCCTGCGCGGCAATCCTTACAACCTGGGCGATGTATCTCCCCGTCACTTTTTAAGTGTCCTTTCGGGTGATAACCCGGCGCCCTTTAAACAGGGAAGCGGCCGTCTGGAACTTGCTGAGGACATCATAAAGCAGCCGCTCGCCATGCGAGTGATTGTGAACCGGATCTGGAAGGAGCACTTTGGGACGGGCCTGGTTGACACGCCGAGTAACTTCGGCGTTACGGGCGAACGCCCCACTAACCCCGATCTGCTGGAGTACCTGGCTGCGCGCTTCCAGACCGATGGCCTGTCGATCAAGAAACTCACGCGGGAGATTATGTTGAGCAACGTTTATCAGCTCAGCACCACCCTCGACCAGAAGGATTTTGCAGTTGATTCCGGTAATCGGCTCTACTGGCGTGCTAACAAAAGACGCATGACGGCTGAACAGCTTCGCGACTCGGTGTTAATGGTTGCGGGCAATCTGGATGACTCCATCGGTGGGCCTTCGAAAGATCTGACTCCGGCTTATACACGTCGCACTCTCTATGGGCGGGTCAGTCGTTACCGCCTGGACGAATACCTGCAGCTTTTTGATTTTCCTCCTCCCAACATCAGCGCTGAGAAGCGTTTCAGCACAACCGTACCCCTGCAGCGCCTCTTCTTAATGAACAGCGACTTCATTCAAGCTGAATCCGAGCTCCTGGTTAAGAATGTTGAAGATGCTGGTGACACCTCGGCGAAGATTCGTAAGCTGTACCAGTTGGTTTATGGCCGGAGCCCTTCGGAGAAGGAAGTCGAACTGGGATTGCACTACATCCAATCGGAGCCCATGCAGGAATACTTGGAGAAGAAAGCTGCGGCCGCTGCCGAAGCCGAGAAAGCCTCTCGTGCTGCCCTCACCGCCAAAGCTTCAGATCAGAAAGACAAGCCTGGCTCGCTTAAGAACGTAACGATGAAAGGGCCGGATGCCGACGGAAACCCGGGAGGCGCCGATAAGGTGATCCCGGCGGCAGGCGGTCCGGCAACGGACGAGGAAATGGGTGAGGGCATGATGGCTGGGGTAAAGAACTCAGCTGAGCGTCCCGGTCGAGTGCCCAATTCACCAAAGGATGTGAAGTACAAGCCGACCGCTTTGGGCCGGTACGCAAAAGTGCTTCTCAGTTCGAGTGAATTTATTTATATCGATTAGCCCAACTAGAACTAGCTGATACAGCCCGGAACACACAATACATGTCTTGCAATCGAAGAACAGCCCCGCTCTCCCGCCGTGAAGCTCTCTGCCGAATGGGCAATGGGTTCGGCATAATGGCTTTTGCCGGCCTGCTTGGCGAATCCCTCGCAAAAGCCGGTGTCACTGCAGGCGCTGATGGCAACCTCAGTACTCCCTACAAGCTCGACTATCCACAGAAAGTCAAGCGGGTCATCTTTCTCTTCATGAACGGCGGCTGCTCATCAATCGACAGCTTCGATCACAAGCCTGAGCTTGCCAAATACGCCGGACAGCCGCTGCCGGGTGGGCATATCTCAACTGAACGGAAGACGGGTACGCTGATGCCCTCGCCCTTTGAATGGAAAAGGTACGGCAAGTCCGGCATCGAGATCAGCGAGTTGTTTCCTAACCTCGGCGAAGTAGCCGATGACATCTGTTGGATCCGTTCGGTATACACTGACATTCCGAATCATGAACCGGCCATCCTGATGATGAACACAGGCTTCAGTCAGGCCGGTCGCCCTGCCATTGGTTCGTGGCTTACTTACGGCCTTGGCACCGATAATCAGAACCTACCCGGCTACGTCGTTCTATGCCCGGATGTTCCTACCACTGTGGGCCCGCCACTTTGGAGCAACGGCTTTCTTCCTGCGATGAATCAGGGCACATTCATTGCCGACAAGGTGGCTGAGAAGCAGACAGCCGAGTCGGTCATCGGTAAAGAGTTTGACCCGAAGAAGCTGATTAGCTTTATCAATAATCAGAAGTTCTCGCTGAGTGAGCAGCGCCGTGAACTGACTCTTCTTGAGCAACTGGAGCAGGTTCGCAAGCCCGACCCGCAGGTTGACGCCGTAGTGAAATCGATGGAGGTCGCTTATCGCATGCAGACCGAAGCGCCTGAAGTGTTTGACATCCGCCAGGAGACCGCGGCCACGCAAAAAATGTACGGGCCCGGCAGCACGGCTCGAAGCTGCCTGATGGCTGTCCGTCTGGTAGAGAAGGGCGTGCGCATGGTCCAGGTTTACTATGCAAAAGGTGACCCGTGGGACGCCCATGCCGATATTCAGGCGCACCGGAAAAACGCCAAAGATTCCGATCAGCCTTTTGCCGCCGTGATCAAAGATCTGAAAGCGCGCGGCATGTGGGATGACACCTTAGTCGTAATCGGTTCTGAGTTCGGCCGCACACCCGTGAAAGAAGTCGGCGGCGGTGGCGGGGGCACACAGAACGGTCGTGATCACAATCCGTTCGGCTTCACTGTTGCCCTGGCTGGTGGCGCAGTAAAAGGGGGAACCACCTACGGCGCTACAGATGAATTTGGCTTTAAAGCGGTGGAAAAACCGATGCATGTGCACGATCTTCACGCCACCATCTTGTACCTGATGGGCATCGACCACAAGAAACTTACCTACCGGTATAGTGGCCGCGACTTCCGCCTTACGGATGTCTCGGGCAATATCGTTAAGGAAGTCTGCGCCTGAGGAATAACAGCTCAGCGCGATTCACCGTACGTGCTCTATAAACTCAGTGTGTGAACGAAATTTCCTGGGGACGAATATGCGCATTGAGCGCGTTAGTTATAGCGCTAATTGGGCTAGGTGTTGGCGAGTACAAGTCCATCGAAGCGGTAATTGGTTTAAAAGCTCAAGTAGCTGACTTGCGGTCGCAGGTGAACGATGCCTCGCGTCTTGCACAGGAAGAATCCAGCGCAGCAAACGCGGCGAGTCTACGTGCGAACGAAGCAGCGGTGCGCGCCGATGCGGCAGCAGCGGGCCGCCAACAGGCAGAGGCAGGCCGGGCTGAAGCTGTGAACTCTGCGCAACAGGCAACTGAGGCTGCCACGCGCGCCAATGCCGAAGTGGAGAGGCTGCACCGGGAACGCGAAGAAGAACTGAACCGCATGCAGGAAGCGCTCAATCGAGTGGTAGAGACGCATCGAACGCCGAAAGGTATGGTAATCACCCTGCCCGATTCCACGTTCCGATTCGATTTCGATAAGGCCGACTTGAACCAGAAAAACCGGGAGCTGCTCAGCCGCGTAGCCGGCATCCTGCTGGTGTCGAAAGGCTATGGGCTGTCGGTGTTTGGATACACCGACGATGTCGGCACACCTGAGTATAACCAGCAGCTTTCGTTACGGCGGGCCGAAGCCGTGGAACAGTATCTGGTGCAGTCCGGCATCGACTCCGCTATCGTGAATCGCAAAGGATTCGGTAAGTCGAGCCCGGTAGTTGCAGGCACATCGCCCGCTGCTCGAATGCGCAATCGTCGCGTCGAGATTGCCTTGACCGATAGCTCAATCAAGTACGGCGATGAAGCTGTCGCAAGTCCATCCAAGTAGCGGATTAGTACTCGCCCGCCGATGCCAAGTCAGAAGGCGGCGGTTCTACTCCTCCTGCAAAGGCCTGCAGGCGTTGCATAATTTCGGGTTCACGCTGGCGGTACGAACTGACTCCGCTGAGCTTGCTCTCTTCTAACAACTGACCAGCGCCATCTAAAAAGCGAAGCGTGAATTCTCCTGGTAAATCGGAACTGAAGATCTCGACCTTAAAATCACCTTGGGTCAGCGTGGTAAGAAGCGAAGAAGACTCGGTGGCCATAGTTCTTCCAGTATGGCCGAAGAGATTCCAGAAACTACCTGACAGCAATGGACGATGAACTGTCAGGACAGTGCGTGATCGATCACCCGGGCTAAGCTGCGGGTCTTCTGTGTGATCGAAGTGCGCAACTCATCCAGCTCTTCCTGAGCTGCACGTAATTGGTCGGCTAAGTGGAGACAGGCGAGCACAGCGGTACGGGAAGTATCCAGGTTACCGGCCTGTCGTGCGATGAAGGACATCAGTTCATCAACAGTGCGCGCTAAGTCTTCGGTCTCCTCAGGATCACCAACCGTAGCAATACTGTAGGTCTGATTGAAGATAGTAACCCGGACAGTTTGTTTCCGAGTGTCCGGGCCGTTCATACCGTTTGAGAGACCCTTCTAACTGGCGCTCAACAGATCGAGTTGACTCATCAGCTTCTCGATACGAACCTTCACCTGTTTTCTTTCATCGCGCATGGTTTCGAGTTCCTCATTCACCGTGCGGACCCTGCCTTCCAATTGTGCAGATTCCTTCTGGAACTCTTCGGATAGCTGGTTTGCTTCGTCCCGCTCGGTTTGAGCAACGCTTAACTCAGTCTGCAGCTTTTGTAGGCGCATCTGCAGCCCTTCATTTTCGACCCGAAGTTCCTTGATCACCTGCACCGCACGGCGAATGCGGCCTTCCAACTCGTCTAACGAATCGACGCTCTCCTCCATTACGATCATGACCGGCCTGCTACCTACTGGATGCTAGCCTGATGTGCTTCTTTGGCTCTAGTTACCAAAATTGCAAAGCCGTTCGAGTCATTCACCGCAATATCGGCCAAGACTTTGCGGTTAAGGTCGATACCGGCCCGCTTCAAACCGTAGATGAATTTGCTGTAAGAGACCCCGACTTCGCGACAAGCGGCGTTGATGCGCACAATCCACAGCGAGCGGAAATCGCGCTTCTTGAGCCGGCGTCCGACATAGCCATAACGGAGCGCCTTTTCGACAGCTTCCTGCGCAGCTCGGTTGAGCTTTGACTTGGTGAGGAAGAACCCCTTAGCAAGCTTAAGCGTCTTATGGCGATAATCCCGCCGATTAGTTCCTCGTTTAACTCTGGGCACGTTTTCTCCTTAGATTGTAAGATCGGCAAGTCATTACCGGACGAGAGGAAACAGGCACGTGCGGCGCACTGCTCCTACTCTTAAACAAATTGATTCTCCCTAGCTAGTAGGGAAGCATGGTGCGAAGCTTAGCCTGATCGGCCTCGTCGGCGACAACACCACGACCAAGCTTCCGCTTGCGCGAGCGCGGCTTAGACGTCAAGATATGACGGGCATTGGCATGTCGCCGCATAATCTTGCCGGTGCCGGTCTTCTTGAAGCGCTTGGCTGCGCCCTTGTGGGTCTTCATCTTGGGCATAAGTCTGTCCTAAAACGTATTGTTAGTGGCGGAAACCGCCGAAACGGCCGAGACTACCACTCGGTGCGGCAGGATGGCGCTACTTTCCATAGCGTAACATACGGTCTAGGGCAAGCGCCTTGCCCCGAAGGTCACGCCAACACTGAGGACCCGGGTAGTACAACAGAAGACGTGCCCACCACTATCGATCAGTATCGCGAAGCCAAGAGCCAGTATCTGAAGCTACGGAGTCAAGCTAAGAAGGAACTGATCGCCCGCTTCCATGAACTATCTGGCGAACTATTACGGGTACAGCGCGAACTGCTGGAGGATTTCGGCGAGAAGATCACGATTTCGAATAAGCCGAAGAAAGTTCGGGCCAAAGCCTCGACTGTTCCTGCGGAGCCGGAAGCGCCGGAGCCCGCCAAGGTTGCCGCTCTTCAGAAAGTTATCGAGCGCCAAAAGAAGAAGCTGGCCGACGCGCAGGCCGCGAACAAGCCAAGTAAGACAGTGCAGGATCGGCTCTATGAGCTCGAAGATGAACTGCGGCTACTCAAAGGCCAGTAACTGCTCAACCGTGAGTGTCACTGTACTCTTCTAACCAGGCTTCCTGGATCGCTTCGAGTTTTCCCTCGGTGGAAGCGGCCGGGTTGTCTTTAAAATCCGGCAGCTCGGTGATCCATTTATGTAAATCAGTAAAGCGGATGTGAGTTGGATCGATCTCCGGATGCGCTTCATACAGGCTCAGCGCGATGTCGTCGATATGTTCCCAAGTTAGGCCGGTCATGTTTCTTCCTATGGTAAGCGGAAGTGAGCAGCGAGACCTAAAAACGACCTGACAAATGAACGATTCCAGCTTTGAGTGCCTTCCTCGAGCTAAGCCACTGGAAGTCACCGGTCACTCCAGACGGAAGTTCGATGTCAGCGTCGTAATTGCCCGTTGGTTTGTCGTTTTCCATGATCTGTGTGATGTGAACACGAACCTTCCCTCTGGGATGCGGCATTTCAACACGAATTTCTTTGAGAGAACCGAGGTTAGGCGCAATGTGAATCATTGCAAACCCAGGGGCGGCAGACTCGATGCCGGCTACTGTTCGCAGCAGTTCAAAGTTTGGGCTTGCACCCCAGGCATGGCAATCAGAGCGTGTATCCGGGCCGCTGACCTCAGACCAAGTGGTTAGTCCCTGCCCCAGCATCTCGTGCCATGGACCGAGTGCCTCCAGGTAGCGGCTGCCTAAGCCTACTTCTCGCAAGGCGGCGTTGGTGTAAGCGCGAAAGTAAATGGAGGATTGAGCAACCGCTGGGTCACTGAAGATCTTCTCTACAAGGGCACGTGCCTGTGCAGATTGCACAACGTGCGCCAGCACCGCCAATGTATTCACCTGCTGAGAGTAGGTCTGGTGTGAGGGCTGGTCGGCGTACAGCCCACGCTGCGCATCCCAATCCATTTGCTGCACCGCCGTCTGTAACTGCGAAGCGCTCCCGCGATACTCATCGCTTAGAGCTTTACTGCCTAGAGCTCCTTCTAATTCCGTCGCCCACTGATAGCCGAGCAGCAGTTGCAAATCCAGTGCCGCTGCCGAGGAGCCGTCAGGATCGGCGGGCGGTTCACCGGTGGGCCACTGCTTCACCCAATCCACGAAGTTCCACCACGGCATGTGGTTCAATGATCCACTCGTTTTCTGATGGCTGGCATAGAAGCTGAGCACAGCGCGCACTCCCGGCAGCATCTGTTTGACAAAGGCAGGGTCGTCAACATACATCCAGTAGTCGTGCACCATTCCGATCCACCAAAGAGAGAAGGGCGGAATGTATTGCTGCAATGCCGAGGGAGCACGGCTGTAAGTTGCGCCCTCGGCTGTGCGCGATGAATTGAGCAGTGCTATGCCGTTTTTCATCAGGCGCGAGTCTCCGGTTATGTACAGAGAAACCAGCATTTGGATACGCGCATCGCCTGCATATTGCAGTTGCTCATAAAACGGACAATCCATGTACGTTTCGTGAGCGCACAAGCGTGCAGTTCGCCAGCCGGTAGAGAGAATGCTCTGAATGTCAGCGTTCGCTGCGGCGTTGCTCACCGTCAAAGTGGCGGATCGTTGAAATGGATAGGCCGTGAACGTTCCGGTGAGCTTCTCGAGCGTAAGCGGCTGCTCTCTTGTTTGAACTTCTAGTCGTATGTAGCGATACGTCCGCCAGAACAGGGGACGATAGACCCGATGGGCGTCGCCGCTGGCAATGTATGTGTCGAAAGGCCCAATAAACTCCTTTCCTTGGATGTCGTTCCGATTGCCCTTGTTCGTCGGCTGCGAACGCGATGTGCGAGGCAGATATAGTGCTTCGGCGTAACGCAATCTTACGAACGCACCCGCGCCGCCGCTTACAGTCAACTCCGGGTAAGCTGTCGTAAGGTAAGTCTGGTCAAGAAGCAGCGATGCCGCCGTGTTGGCTGGAATCTGCAAGGGCTGCAATGGAAAAGAAGCCACTTGAACCCCGGAGAATTTGCGGAGCTTAAGCGGTTGTTCCGCGGTTTGCTCCTCACGCGGGATCTCACTCTCGACCAGCATCCACCGATTTGGAGCGTCGCGCGCGTCACGCCCTGCAGCTCGGCTTACTTCGTGAGCCTGCACCCAGGCTGAATCATCAAAGGAGGGCTGCTCCCATCCTCGTGGATAGAGAGAAGCATCCATTCGTTCGTTAGGGCCAAGAGCATAGTAGGAGACGCGCTGGTCGGCGGGCAAAGCCTGTGGCGAGTAAGCTTTGTCCACCGAGCACAACCAGCTCTTACCGGTGTCGACCGTGAGGTCTTCCGGGCGATCCGCTTCCAGCAGAAATCCAGTTTGATTACTGACTTGTGCAACAGCCCGAAGTTCACCGTCATTCCACACCACAGCGGCCAGAGTGTTTGCGCCGGCATGCAGTTGGGGCGCAATGTCGACCGTTTCATAACGCCAGTGGGTGAGGTCGCCCCGTGCGGGACCGATTGAGACGCGCTGGCCATTAACGAAAAGCTGGTAGCGATTATCGCCTGAGACATGAATGACGAAATGCGCGGGAGCGGACGACAGTTGAACGGTTCGGCGGAAGTGATAGACACCGTAGCCTTGGGGCGACATGCCGGGAACGTCGATCCAGTAAGCCGCGCCAGGCAGGTGAGCCGAAGCTGTTTTAAAACCGGTTGAGAGGAAAAGAACTGCCAGCAGCAGAGACCGAAGCATAGATGGCTGCGCTCATGTTACATCGGCTTAGATTCATCGGCAGAAGGATCCTGTGCTCCCAAACCCGCTTGCATGGATGCACTAAGCAGTTCACGATCTGCAGTGAGCATGACAAGACGATTGCGGCGATCTGAGATGAGCCGATCAACAATCAAAGCAGTAGCAAGGTGGATGGCATCAGCACCTCGGAGACGAAACTTGCGGGCGACAGTTAAGGCTTCCTGAAACGCGTGATCGTCAACAACAAGTTTAGTGAAGCGGTCCCAATCACTGCCAAGCAGGTAATTGAGTTTTTCTTGATCGTGGTCGGTGAGGTGCTTGGACCTTTGACTTTTGGCAAGCACCGCCGCGACCTCGACATGTCCCAAAGCGCTCGCGAGGCATCGCTGCCTCGGGACATTGTTGAAGATTTCTGCTACCGCTTCGCTCCCTGGCTCCTGGAAGTAAAGCTTAACCCAAGCGCTGGAATCAAAGTAGAAGTAGGAGCTTAACGATCGCGTATCAGCTGCTCCGAAACGAGTTCACCTTCTACTTTGATCGGTACAAATTGCTTTCGCTCTGGATCTACTTCCTTTCCGATCCGAATCCCAGGTATCTTCATTAAGGCTTGTCGAAGAGCCTCGTCATCCGACTGCCGCAGCAGGTCTTCTACAGTCTTCTTAACTAACTCAACCTGCTCGTCACTTAATTCATCAATTGCTTCGTGCAGTTCTTTACGGGAACTCATTCGCCTCCTCTCGGTCAAGTTTATTCAATCTTAGTGCCTTTGAGCGCGCCACGGACAGCCGTGTTCATCATGTCCTCTGCCAGTTGCTGAGTTGCAGAGTTCAATTCCGCAATCTTGCCGCTCAGCAAGTGATGATCGTTGCCGTGATAAACACTGAGAACGCCACGTTTAGCGTCTTCAATTTCGCCCCGCTCGGAGTCGCTCAAAGCAGTCCAGGCGTTGCTTCTTTGAGCCTTCTCGGTAGCCGCAAGTATCGCGTCTGCCTCCACACGAGCTTCGCGCAATTGCCGCTCCCGCATATCCTCTTCGGCGCGTTCCTGCGATTCAGTAATCATCGCCTCCACCTGTTCTTCAGACAGGCCATAAGAAGGCTTTACGTCAACACTCTGCTCTTTGCCGGTTCGTGCGTCACGCGCGGTCACGTTTAGAATGCCGTTGGAGTCAATCAGAAACCGAACTTCGATTCTTGCGAAACCCGCCGGCACAGGATCGAGATCCTTTAATTCAAACCGCGCCAGGCTGCGGCAATCTTTCACCAACTCGCGCTCGCCTTGCAGCACATGCACCAGCACATTACGCTGACCGTCGACAGATGTCGTGAAAGCCTCAGTAGCGCTTGCCGGGATGGTGGAGTTTCGATGGATCAGCTTGGAAACAACCCCACCCATAGTTTCGATGCCAAGCGAGAGCGGAGTCACGTCCAGCAACAACTGGTCCTCGACATCTCCCGCCAAAATTCCCGCCTGCACCGCTGCGCCTAAAGCCACTACTTCATCCGGATTCAACTCCGTATGTGGCTTGCTTTTGAACAGCCGTTCTACTGCAGCGCGCACCAGCGGTATTCGGGTCGACCCACCCACCATCACTACTTCGTCAATCTGCTCGGGCGTAAGCTTTGCATCCTGCAGCGCTGAACGGCAAGGCGCCAATGTACGCTCGACAATCGAAGCTATCAAGCGCTCAAAGAGCGCGCGGTCAATTGCGCGCTGATAGTGAACGTCCTGGTAGTCGAGAGCAATAACAGCGTCGGGCGAGAACGACAACTGCTCCTTAGCGGTGATCACCGCCCGGCGCAATCGTTGCAGACCTTCCGGATTTTCAACAATATCGCGGCCCAACTCCGAGTGAATCTCCTCGATGGCAATTCGCAACAACAAATTATCGATATCGTCTCCGCCCAAGTGCGTGTCGCCATTAGTCGCCAGCACTTCGAAGATACCGTCGTGCAGGCGCAAAATCGAGATGTCAAATGTGCCGCCGCCAAAGTCGTAAACAGCAATCAAGCCTTGCTTGCGCTTATCAAGCCCATAGGCCAGCGATGCAGCAGTTGGCTCATTAACCAACCGCAGCACATCGAGTCCCGCTAGCCGTCCAGCATCTTTGGTCGCTTGCCGCTGCGCATCGGTAAAGTAGGCAGGGACAGTGATGACGGCTTCCGTCACTGGTGCGCCCAACTCTGCCTCCGCATTGTCTTTCAATTGACGAAGTACCGCAGCAGAAATCTCGGGCGGAGTGAAGGTCCTATCGCCCAGGTTCAGCTTAATTACTGATTCGCTCTCAGCAGGTGCAATCCGAAAGGGAAAAAGCTTCAACTCGCTCCCCACGTCTGAGACGCCGCGACCCATCAGCCGTTTTACCGAGTACACCGTCCGATCCGGCTTAGTCAGCAGCAGTTCCGCGGCTTCCCGCCCAGCAACCAGCCGACCATCGTCGCGCAAAGAAACGACACTCGGAACAATGTTCTGCCCGTTCGCATCTTCGATAATCTGCGGCCCGGTAAGCTCCATGACGGCCACCAGACTATTTGTTGTTCCAAGATCGATACCAACAATCTTAGATTTGCGGCTGTCTCCGAAGTCGATTTGAAAAGTTCCCATGTTACTGGCTCAGAGCCGATCTTCCAACGGCTCCGCAACCGCAGTCGGATGAAGTGCTTTTGCCACGTCGCGCAATAGGTTGTCGATATAGCGGCGCCGGTTCAACACTCCGCGGATTTCATGCATAGCCTGTTGTGCCGTCTCGCTCTCACTCTCGGAAGCGTCATAGCGGTGAAACAAGCTGTTCAACTCGCTATCAATTGAGCTTCGCATTCCAAGAAAGTTATCCCGCGCCGCTTCCAGTTGGGGCCGTGCCGATTCGTCTCCATCACGCATTTCTTCCAAAGCCATATTCAACTCGAAAACCTCTTCGAGCAGTTCCGGCGGTACGTCTTTGGACCGCTGTTCGCCGATGGGAAATCCTTCCTCTGCAAGAAGGTACTCAGCCCGCTTGACCGGATCGCGAAGCGTGCGGTATCCGTCGTTGATCAGCGAAGTATTCTCCATTGCCAGGGCGCTCTCTCCAGCACTCTTCCGGGTGAAACGGTCCGGATGCCACTCCCGGCTCAATGCGTAGAAGCGTTTTTTAAGAGCATCTTCGTCTAGCCCCAGCTTGCGATCAAGACCGAAAAATTGAAAGTAGTTACGCGTATCAGTTGGCATGTGGAAAAAGAAAAGGGGCGATCGAGATCGCCCTGCGCTGAGAGTGGATAGGAAACTAAGCGGAGAAAGAAGTACCGCAGCCGCAGCTTTTAGTCGCATGCGGATTTTGGAAAACGAAGCCGGACTGCATTAATGAGTCATGCCAATCGAGCGTCATTCCGTCTAAAAACAGAATGCTCTTGGGATCAACGAACACGCGCACATCGTCAAAGATAAAAACAAGATCGCGAGGTCGCGGCTCAGGCGCAAATTTAAACTGATAGCTCAGCCCGGAACAACCGCCTCCAAGAACACCGAGGCGAAGGCCACCCGCAACACCCTCACGAGCGAAGGCGTCTCGAATCTTGCCAACCGCCTTCGGGGTTACAAAGATCTGTTTGTCTCCGGTACCGGAGGGCACTGCTTGGGTTGGCTGTGAGTTACTGCCAACCTGTGTTAGCTCAGCCATGCCACCAGCCTAGTGAACAGCAACAGCTTCAGGCTGGGCCACAGCCGCGCCCTGCTTCTGCTTGTAATCCGTGATCGCTGCCTTGATAGCATCTTCAGCTAAAACCGAACAGTGGATCTTCACTGGAGGCAACGCAAGTTCACTCACAATGTCAGTGTTCTTGATTTCAAGCGCCTGGTCAACTGTCTTGCCCTTGAGCCACTCAGTCGCGAGTGACGAACTGGCAATTGCGCTGCCGCAGCCGAATGTCTTAAATTTGGCATCTTCAATGACGCCGGTTTCCGGATTGACCTTCACCTGTAGCTTCATCACGTCGCCGCACTCAGGAGCGCCAACCATTCCCGTACCAACATCCTTGCTCGATTTGTCGAGCGAACCGACGTTGCGAGGATTTTCGTAGTGATCAATAACCTTATTAGAGTAAGCCATCTCTTATCCTCTCAGATTCCCTTTTCCAACGCAGCCACTAAATTTAGTGAGCCGCCCAAACAACTTTGGAGAGATCGACGCCTTCTTTGGCCATTTCGTAAAGCGGTGACAACTCACGCAGCTTAACCACAACGTCAATCACTTTGTTACCTACATAGTCTATCTCTTCCTCGGTATTGAAGCGGCCGATACCGAAGCGAATAGAAGAATGCGCCAGATCATCCCCGGCGCCAAGCGCTTTCAAGACATAGCTAGGTTCTAAGGTAGCCGAAGTGCAGGCCGAACCGCTGGATACCGCAATGTCGTTAATGCCCATCAGAAGGCTTTCACCCTCAACATAATTGAAGCTGATGTTCAGATTATGCGGGAGATGATGCTCCATTGTGCCGTTAACATACACCTCGTCCAGCGCATTCAGGAATTTGTCTTTCAACTTGTCACGCAGATACGCGTGCCGCTTGGATTCCTCCGGCATCTCCTGCGCACAGATTTCGCAAGCGGCTCCTAAACCAACAATCCCGGGCACATTCAACGTACCGGAACGCATCCCGCGCTCATGTCCGCCGCCGTCAATCTGGGCTGTAATCTGGACACGTGGATTTCGCCGCCTCACGTAAAGAGCTCCAACACCCTTAGGGCCGTACAATTTGTGAGCAGTGAGCGAGAGAATATCAATCCCGTCAGCAATCACGTTCACCGGGATTTTGCCAACCGCCTGCACGGCATCGGTGTGAAAAAGAATTCCCTTCTCTTTCGCGATCTTGCCAATCTCAGCCATAGGCTGGATGACGCCAATCTCATTGTTGGCGTACATGATCGAAATCAGAATTGTCTTGTCAGTGATTGCGTCCCGCAACTGGTCCAGATCAATCAAACCGTTCTGCTGGACAGGCAGGTAGGTCACGCGAACCCCCTCCTTCTCCAGCCGTTTGCACGTGTCAAGAACAGCTTTATGCTCAGTAACCTGCGTGATAATGTGGTTGCCTCGCTCGGCATACATCTCAGCGATACCCTTCAGGGCCAGGTTGTTCGACTCGGTTGCGCCGCTGGTAAAAACGATCTCCTTGGCCGTTGCACCAATGAGATCTGCAATTTGTTTACGAGCTTTTTCCGTACCCTCTTCTGCCTCCCAGCCAAAGCTGTGATTGCGGGACGCAGCGTTTCCGAAGTAGTCGGTGAAGTACGGTGTCATTGCCTGAAGCACCCGCGGGTCGGTGCGAGTGGTGGCATGGCTATCAAGATAAATGGGAAGTTTCATTCGCTAATTTCCTTCGGGACTTTTCGGAACCAGAGAGTTTGTCGCAATTTGCAGGGCTACTAGTGACGTGGCGGGCAGTTGAGCCCTCACATCCGCCTCCGAATCCTGCAACATATCTTGGATGCTGACGCCATCCAAAAGACGCAGGATCCCCTCATGTATACGTTTCAGCGGCTTCTTCACAGTACACTTGCTCACGTGCAGGCAATTGGTATTCTCGGTGAAGCAATCGGCCAATACAATGGGTCCGTCAATAGCTCGGATCACTTGCAGCGCGGAAATCCGGCCCGGATCACGAGCCAGGCGGTAGCCCCCGTTGGTGCCATATTCTGATAGGAGGAACCCGCTTTTACATAGCCGCTGCAGCAGTTTCGACAAAACAGGAAGCGGAATACCGCAACCGTCGGAGACCTCTTTCGCACTCACTGAACCGCCGGTCTGCTCCTGACGCAGCGCGAAGTGCTTCAACGCAATTAAGCTGTAATCCGCCTTTTTGGTTAATCGAAGCATGAAAGGCTAAAGTTCTTGAGAGGAATGGCCGATTCGAACTTTACGATGCCTATCTAAGGTATAACATGCCTTGGGGCTCCCGGCCCTGAAATTCCAGGGTGTCAAATCACCAGCTTGAAGGACTCGTAGAGGGGATTACAGCTAAAGCCAGATGCTTATTCCTGTCGTAAGTACTTACATTTGCATGTTAAACTTAAAGAGCGCAGCCTTTGCCTGTAAGTACCTCGCTTGATTAGACTTTTTCGAGTTTTCATACCGGCAAGCGTCGTTGCTTTACTGCTTTCCGAGATCCTGATCGTTCTCGCCTGCTATACCGGGGCGATCTTTCTGTTGCACGAAGATCCGAGCTTTTACTTCTTTAGCGAAGGCAATTTCTGGAAAGTTATTGCCGTTACTACCTGCATTATTCTGGCGCTTTATTTTCAGGATCTCTACGCTGATCTTCGGATTGTCTCCCGCACGCTCCTGGTTCAGCAGATCTGCCTTGCCGTCGGTAGTGCGCTCCTCTTTATGGCCTTCGTCGGCTATCTCCAGCCGGACTTCATCCTGGGCCGCTGGATTATGGTATCGGGCAGTCTGGCCGTGGTCATCGTACTGCCGGTCTACCGCGTATTTTTCTGGCGATACATCATTGGCGCACTACGCTCAGAGCGCGTACTGCTGCTGGGCAATTCCAGCATCCTGGCCGAGGTTATCGAGTGTCTCCATCAGAAGCCCGAGTTCGGCTACTCCGTTCTCGGTTACTTGTGCGAGGACGAGGAGTGTGAGTTCCCGATTCCCTGTCTGGGAAAATTAACGGATGTACGCGCAGTCTGCGACAAGTACAAGCCGACCCGCCTTGTTGTTGGAATGGCAGAGCGCCGTAATCGGCTGCCCATGCATGACCTGCTGGAAATTCGCTTCGGCGGCATTGTGATCGAGGATGCAGCCGACACCTACGAGATTGCCATGCGCCGTGTTTGCAGCCGTAAGATTCAGCCCTCACAACTGATCTTTTCGGCGATGCTGGGGCCGCGCTCGCAAGCGCTCGCCATTCAGGGGATCTACTCCATTATCATCGGCATCATTGGTCTCATCTTATGCGCGCCACTGATGCTGGCGACCATGCTCGCCGTCCGCCTCTCTTCCCCGGGACCTATGTTCTACCGCCAGCGCCGGGTCGGCCTGAATGGCAAAACCTTCACACTCTTGAAATTCCGCTCCATGTACGCCGATGCCGAAGCACGAACCGGAGCTGTTTGGGCTTCCAAGGATGATCCTCGGATCACACCGGTCGGCAAGTGGATTCGTAAGACCCGGCTGGATGAATTGCCCCAATTCTGGAATGTCGTGAAAGGCGATATGGTCATTGTCGGACCACGCCCAGAACGCCCGGAGTTCGTCGATATTCTTTCTCGCGAAATTCCCTATTACCGGCAGCGACTGTCCGTCAAACCTGGCATCACCGGCTGGGCCCAGATCAATCACAAGTATGGGGACACCCAACTGGACGCGATGATCAAGCTCGAATACGACCTCTACTACATCAAGCATGTTGCGCCGGCACTCGACTTTTACATCATCTTTCACACGGTAAAAGTAATGCTGCTCAGCCGCGGCGCACAGTGATCCAGATAGTGTCTGAGTCCGAGCTGACAATACCGAATGAAGTGAAACTCTTAACGGAGGCGAACTTCCTTCCTGTTCTGAGATGCTTTTCGGTCCCTTCGATTGCGAATCGATCACTGGAAGGATGTGGTCCGCTGCCGCGCAGTGCCTCTCGAATTGACATTCGATGATGGTCCATGATTCCGGATCAATCGGAGTTGGCAAAGGCGATACGATCGTAGGGATTCTGCCGTAGCGTGTCCCCTGGGCGGCCTTTCCTCGTCAGCCGAAGAAGAGCCCAGCTGGCGCCCTGTTCATTCCCAACGATTCAGGCATCGCCAGTTCCGAACGGCTACGTTCGCCATCGGCAAGGAGACTGATACTTGGTTATACGGCTCGGCAAAAGGCGGGCATGTCTTGCACCATATATCCTTGGCTGTCCAACTTCCGGTGCAAATCGGTCAGGCAACTCCTGCAACTAAAAGGGCCATTCGGAAAAACCTTCAGGACCAGCTGTTTTTTCCGTGCCAGATCCCCCATCGTCCAACGACTTCAATCCACAATGCAGGATCGGGCACAACATAAGCGTGGCGGTCGAGCCCATAGACCACGTCTCGCACCCTTCCAAACATTCGAAAAGTTTTTCCTGAGGCATGACTCTTCCCCTTTAGCAGCCCTTCGCGTCAGGTCGGCGAATTGGCTCGGGCCTGGACCGGGACCAAGCTTTGCCGAAGCAACTGGCCGAGCTAGCGCACCCAGCGGCCTCGGTCGGTTATCGACATCTCGGGGTATTGCTGAGTCATAGCGCTCAATGCTTGAATCACATTATCTACTCGCAGTGGTGAGGACAAACTACGATGGAACACTCTGTGGACTGGATGTCTATTGAAAGAACAGTTGAGTGCGCAACTGACGGCGAAGTCAAGCGTGTCGGGCAAGGCAAATGCCCATCAGATCCGGGGGAGATGGAACCCCTGATTCGAGAAGCTAGCAAGATAGCCCCGACGATAGGGCGTTCTTAAATAGCCAGGAGGAATCTTGCAACTCTGGACTTCTTTTCTTATTGCGTTCAGCGCACTGTTACCGCTGGTTAATCCAGTTGGTTCGGCTCTCATCTTTATGGGTCTGGTCGGTGATGCTCCACTTACGGTTTTTCGCTCACTGGCACGTAGAGTCGCGATCGACAATATTATCTTTTTGGCAGTGTTCGAGCTTCTTGGCTCATCGATCCTCAAGTTCTTCGGTATCTCTCTACCAATCGTTCAAATATCGGGAGGGCTCGTTATCGTAGGCCTTGGTTGGTCGATGTTGAACGAGAAGGACGCGCACGCAAGCGCGCGAGCAAAACAGGAGGAAGCGGCAGCCTCGGCGGACGAGCAGAATGACGCCACCCTAGAGGACCAAACCTTCTACCCGTTCACATTTCCTATCACGTCAGGGCCGGGAGCCCTGGTTGTAATGCTGACTCTGAGCGCACACGCTTCCACAGGCAAGCTCATGACCAACCTACTGTCGCACGCCGGCCTTTTCACCGCTGTGATTGTGATAAGTGTGCTGGTCTATTTCTGCTATGCGTATGCTCCAAGACTCACAAAGAAGTTTCCTGCATCGACCGTGAACGGTGTGTTACGCGTCATGGCCTTCGTTGTGCTCTGCATCGGTGCTCAAATCGCCTGGAACGGACTTAGTTCGCTCCTCTCGATGAGGAAGTAAAGGCGGGACAGAAAGGGTTTTTGCCTTCTTCGCAATCACGAGATTCCAAACGTGCGTTTGTCGCAATTTTGTTCCGATTCGTGGTACTTGAGTGCGAACGCCGGGCTGCCATAGCCCTCAATCTGCATCTGCAACGACGACTCGGTGGCAGATTTATAGCCGCTGACAATACGAGATGGGGTGAATGCGAATAATTTGGTGTAGGCGGCGGGAGTTGAACCCGCTCTAGCAGGCTGTTGAAGAGCGGGTTTGCTTTAAGGGAACCGAGCGAATGCATAAGTAGAGTTCATTTCGGCAGCGTTGATATTTGTTGGAGTGCTTTTCAGGGGGAGGTACGGTGAGGGAAAGAGGGCTGATTTGCTCCTCCGGACACAGTTCGGGCTATGCGTTGGCCTCTTGCAGGTTTGCATGCGGTGTAGGCCGCAGCTGCCAGCGTGAACATCCAGCCGACGCGCTCGGGACCGCGGAAGCGAGTCTTGCGTTGCAGTCCGACCGTTTTCATTCATCCGAAGACTTCTTCCACGCGTTTCCGCTTGCGCTGACTCAACCGGTAACCCTGGTGCCGGACCGTCCGCCCGTCGATGGCGCTGCAGCGGTTGGTACTGTTTTGCGCCACATGGGGCGTAATGTCCAAGGTGCGCAATTGTGCAACGAAGCCCTGGGTATCGTAACCGCGATCGGCGCCTAGGGTGATCCGCCGACCGCCGCCGCAGCGTTGCTCCAGCATCGCAAGGGCGGCCTCGCGCTCGGCCGTGCCCGTGGCCTGCGTCAGGCGAACATCCACCCCCAGCCCGTTCCGATTCTCGGTCACCACATGCCGAGGTAGCCTGGTTTCGCCTCCGAGCCGCTGCTCTTTCATAGAGCCTCGCCCAACGGTCCGCTACCGATTCATGTGTTTCGTTCGACCGCTTCTGCTTTCGAAACTCGACCGTTGGATTGCTGCCCGTCCCCGGTGGCGGCGGCTTCATGTGGTCATCGCCTTCCGCTTTCGGCTGAAACCTTTGCACGACTACTTCGGCCAAGGAGATCACGGTATTAGGTAAGGCGATTTATCGGCCGTCTGGAGTGCTGCTCGGATCGATAGAGTGTTTGGGTTGAGGTCGGAGGATGCACCGGCAAGTCATCTCTATCGCAACGGAGGCAGAGCTTTGGGTACTAGCCGACAGGAACAACTGGGATGCCCAACGATCTGCACTGTGACACGCTCTCGATAATATCTGGATAGCGGCTACGGCTTGACCCACACACTTTAGGTAACTCTACTCTCAGCGTTTCAGCGCTCTTACTACCGCATCCGTAAACTCAATCGTTGATGACGAACCACCGACATCATGCGTAAGATACTTGCCCTCAGCATAGACTTTTTCGACCGCAGATTGCAGCCGATGAGCTGCGTCTTTCTCGCCCAGGTGCGTCAGCAGCATAACCGAGGACAGAATCATCGCGGTCGGGTTTGCTTTGCCTTGACCGGCTATATCGGGAGCGCTGCCATGGACGGCTTCGAACACCGCGTGGTGTTCGCCCATGTTGGCGCCGGGCACAATGCCTAGTCCGCCGACCAGTCCCGCAGCTAGATCGGAGATGATGTCGCCGTAGAGGTTTGGCAGCAGCAGAAGGTCGAAAGTTTCCGGGCGGATGACCAGTTGCATGGAAGCGTTGTCCACAATCAGTTCTTTGTAGTGGATCTCTGGGAACTTGGCGGCAGTTTCGCGGCAGCAACGGAGAAAGAGCCCGTCCGCCAGCTTCATGATGTTGGCTTTGTGGATGGCCGCCACGTGCGTGCGGTTGTTTTGCCGGGCGTAGTTGAAGGCGTAGTTGGCTATGCGCTCAGAGGCGACGCGCGTGATCACTTTCAGGCTGGTGACCACGTCTTTCACAACTTCGTGCTCCAGACCGGAGTAGAGATCTTCTGTGTTCTCTCGAAAGATAACCATGTCGATGGCGACGTCTTGAAAGCGCGTCTTCAGACCCGGCAGGGTTTTCACCGGACGAACGTTGGCAAACAAATCGAGCGTCTTGCGTAATTGCACGTTGACGCTTTGAAAACCACCTGCGACCGGGGTTGTCACCGGACCCTTTAGGCCGACGTGCGTTTCGTTGAGCGAATCGAGCAGATACTTGGGGAGCGTCTTGCCGGATTCCAGGATGATGGCTTCGTTCAGCTCAGCGCGCTTCCAGACTATATCAACGCCAGTGGCGCTGAGAGCCCGGACGGCAGCCTGCGAAACCTCGGGACCGATTCCGTCACCCGGAATCAAAGTACAGTAATGGGGCACTTTTTTAAGTGTAGTGTCGGCGGCCTGTATCGGAGAGTCGTCCTTGCCAGAATAGGGCAATGCCCCGCATCGAACGCGCTTTGCTTAGCGTGACTGATAAGACTGGACTGCTGGAATTTGCCGGCGTTCTTCATGCCTTGAGTATTGAGTTAATTTCGACTGGCGGCACAGCCAAGCTGTTGCGTGACGGTGGCCTGCCCGTGCGTGATGTGGCCGAGGTTACCGGCTTTCCGGAGATGCTGGATGGTCGCGTGAAGACCATTGATCCGCACATTGCGGGTGGGATTCTGGCGGTGCGGTCGAATGCCGAACACATGCGGGCCATTGCGGCGCACGGCATCCAGCCGATTCAGCTGGTAGTGGTCAATCTGTATCAATTTGAAAAGTACGCGGCCATGCCGGATGTAACGCGCGAACAGTTGATTGAGAACATCGATATTGGCGGGCCGACCATGATCCGTGCGGCAGCCAAGAATTTTCAGGATGTGGCGGTGCTGGTGAAGCCGGAACAGTATGCGGCGGTGGCGAAGGAATTATTGGCGCAGGATGGCAGCTTAAGCGAGACAACGCATTGGCATCTGGCGCAGCAGGCTTTTGCTCAAACCGCTGCTTATGATGCGGCGATCTCAGCGCGGCTGTTGCAGGTGGATAACCGGGAGGCGGGCAGCGCATTATCGGACGTTCTGCGAATCAGTGCCAAGCGCACGGCAAGTTTGCGGTATGGAGAGAATCCGCACCAACAGGCGGCTTTGTATGCGACGGGAAGTAACGGTATTGCCGGGGCCGAGCAACTGGCCGGCAAAGAACTCTCTTACAACAATCTGGTGGATCTGGATGCTGCTTGGCAGTTGGCGCTCGAGTTTGAGGGCTGCGCAGCGGCAATCATCAAGCACACCAATCCCTGCGGGTGTGCTGAAAAGGACTCGCTGGTGATGGCGTATCGGGCGGCATTAGAAGCTGATCCGGTGTCGGCGTTCGGCGGCGTGCTGGCGTTCAATCGCGAACTGGATGAGGAGACAGCGCAGGAAGTCAGCAAGCTCTTTGTTGAGGCGATTGCCGCTCCTGCGTATTCAGCGGCAGCGTTGCAGGTTCTTTCGGCGAAAAAGAATCTACGGTTGGTGCGGGTGGGCCGGCTTATGGGCGAACAGCTGGTGGTGAAGTCTATTTCGGGTGGATTTCTAGCGCAAACCGAAGACTCAAAGAGAACCGTCGAAGCAGACCTGCAAACGCGGACGGTACGCAGCCCCAGCGCTGAGGAAATGAAGGGGCTGCTGTTCGGGTGGAAAATCTGCAAGCACGTGAAATCGAATGCGATTGTGTATGCGCGGCCAGGACAGATTGTGAGTGTGGGAGCGGGCCAGATGAGCCGGGTTGACTCAGTGAAGGTGGCGACGATGAAAGCGCGATTGCCCGTGGCCGGGTGCGTGATGGCGTCGGATGCATTCTTTCCTTTTCCCGATGGAGTGGAAGAAGCAGGGCGGCAAGGCATTACGGCGGTGATTCAACCGGGCGGGTCGGTTCGGGATGCGGAGGTCGTGGCGGCGGCTGACGGTCTCGGCATGGCGATGGTGTTCACGGGCGTGCGCCATTTTCGGCATTGATCAATGGAGTTCAGCCAGGCAGATCGCGGCTTTATGCAGTTAGCTTTGAACCTGGCGCAGGCTGCGCAGGAGTCGGGCGAGGTTCCTGTAGGTGCGGTGGTGGTGCTGGGTGGGCAGGTAATTGGGCAGGGTTGGAACATGCCGATTGCCCGCGCCGATATGACTGCACATGCGGAGATTGAAGCCATGCGGCAGGCCGCCTCCCAGGTAGGAAATTACCGGCTCACCGGAGCTGCTTTGTACTGCACTTTAGAGCCCTGCGTTATGTGCGCCGGTGCCATGGTACTTGCGCGTTTGGAAAGGTTGGTGTTCGCTGCGCGCGACCTACGGTTCGGAGCTATTCGAAGCAAGTTTCAGCTTGCCGATTCGGAATTACTCAATCACCGGTTGAGAGTGGAAGAAGGGCTGATGGGAACAGAAGCCGGAGAGTTGCTGGCGGCATTTTTCCAGAGGACCCGCTCGGATGAGAAGCCGTCGCGGTAGGCGACGACTTCTCCCGGTAGGACAATCGGTCTTCAGACGTGAATTAAGCGGCTTTTCGGGTGGGGAACTTGAAGGCTTCCTTCGCTCCTTTAGCGCTGTCAGACTCCACGGGAAACGGGACCACGCCCGTCGACTTCTGGCGCACGGTGCCGTTGAAGTACTCGTCCAGGGGAAACAGCGAGTACGGTTCAAGTTCACGAAAAGTACGGCCGAGCTTTTGTTCGATGCGGTAGACTTCGTGAAAAAATTCGCCTCGTTCGATCCCTAGCCTGCGGCAGCAGAGCTTCCAATCGGCACCGAGAAGAAAGTGAAATTTGAAGATCTTATATTGATCGTCATCGAGCGTGCGCCGGCTGACCAAGCAGAAGTCGGCAATGAATTCTTCATTTTTTAAGCCCCACACCGATCGACGCTGACGGCCTGGGTTTGACTCAAGTGATACGCGGCTTACATATTTCTCTTTCGATGTGCATTGTCGAAAGCGATTGAAGCATTCGCGGAAGATTGCCCGGAAGACACAATTGCAAGGGGTTGACACCCCGGATCGTCCCGATCTTAATCCAAGACCGTAACAATGTGCGCAAGACTGTTGAGCGAGGGCAAGAGTTTCAGATCGTGTCCACTGCATTAAATTCTTCTCCAACTCCCTTTTATTTTTTTGACCGCTTGTGGGTTGTCGGCTCTAAGTTGAAGGTACAGTACTTAAAACTTTTGTAGTACTTTTTTGAGATTATTTCCTATACCCCCTGCTCTTAATAGGTAGAACTGTCACCGCTAACTTACTGGCAACATTGCCCCTATACTTCCGTACTGGAGAATTACGACGGCGGTAAAAATTAGAGTTCTGACGAAAATCGAGAAAGGCCTATAGCAGTTTGGAATCAAATCAGCCAAAAAGAGAGTTGACTTTTAACATTCTGCATGGACGTTTGCTTCAGTTTGTGTTATCTCGGGTTAATAATGGCGATTTTACGGAACGTGGACTAGCCCGCGCGCTGAACGTTTCGCAACCGCAGATGCACAACGTCTTGAAGGGAAATAGGAATTTAACGCCGGCTTTGGCCGACCGGATTATGCAGCGGTTTGGCCTGAGCGTGGTGGATCTTTTGCATGAGAGTGAGATTGAGAATCGTTCCAACCCAAGTGCCCGTTTGGAGCAAAGGAACATCGAAACTGGTTCTGTTCATCCACAGAGGAGACCGGATCGCGCAAGGCAGACGCCAATCTTTGAGGACAAGTTAGGGATGTAAAACGCGGCCGTAGTTACAGGCGCAGGTAGGTCCTAAATCCGATAACTACTCCACTTGAGCGGTGCGGATTGCCGGCGATGCTGGTGAAGTACTGAGCGGTGGGCTGGACTACAAGCCAGGGTTTAATCTGAGCCCGATAGTCGACGGTGTAGGCTTTTTCGGTTCCGAGTGGGAAACCATTGTTCAGTTGAGAGTACAGGCTGGCTGCGTTGCCTACGCGGGTCGCCACGAAGCCGACAGAGAAATCGTCGGCAGCACGCTTTGGGATTAGACCATGGTAGACGCCGCCCGCGGTAGTTACTGCGTTCTGCTTGTCAACATCATTGGGCGAGAAGTCGTACCCGTAAGTCACGTCTAGACCGCGATTGGAACCACGTTCGGCCCGATAAACGGCTTGAGCAACAAGGACGTAAACCAGATAATTCTTCTTACTCATGCTTTGAGTGAGCTGGTTTTTGAAGAAGCTACCGCTGAGAGAGGTGCCGAGGCGATAGATGCCGGGATAGAGTTTACGTCGGCGAGGTAGCGACTGATCGGCGCCCTTTGCCGCATCGATCTGGTATCCAATCTCTTCGGCCAGCGTCGGAGAATTTTTGACCTTAAAGTGGAGGCCCGTTGGGTCCTGCACGTATGGATTATGATTCCCAGAGAAGATGCCGGATTGGGCATAGAACCCTCGGAGCCCATTAGCCGTTTTGTGGGCACGGTCATACAGAAGTTGGACAGCAGGCACACCGGCTGGATTGTAAGTGAGCCAAGTAGCGTCAAACATGTTTGCAAAAGCATAATCGAGCGGCTCAATCACAAATGCATTGCCATACTCCTGGGTGCCATAGAAGTCCCAGCCGGCCATTTGGCCGACCCGTAGCGTAATCTGCTGGTGCGCGAACGTATCTTCTAACCAGTAAGAATCCATCCTGAAGACGTGCACGCTGGCTTCACCGCTGGGATTGGCGAAGCTATTCAGCTGCAGCGCGACATTGTTTCCGGTCTGCCACAAGGCAGTCGCATGGAAACGAAGGCCTTTGGCGCGAGTGCATTTCCCGAAGTCAACATCTATCGTTCCCCGTATGCGCTCCCAAGCTGTGCCCTGATTTGAAGCCCCGCCGTGAAGCACCCATAGATTATCGTTGAGATTCTCGAACTCGAACGTAATTCCTTTATTTTCGAGATCTGTGCGCAAACCGTTCCAGTTGCCGAACAGATATTGGCGTCCGGTCGAGTCGCTAGGAAGACGGTAATTGATTTCCGGATATTGTCCCTGACATTTCACGCCCGAAAGCAGCAGGATTGCGAACACAAAAGATCGTGCAATCGAGATTTGTCTGAAGGCGTTGAGCATCAATTGGCAGCTTCTTGAGAAGGACGGCAACTGGCACCTCAGTTCCTGTGAGATCGCGGTTTCGCTACCAATAGGGTTCCACAGACGCGAGCATCTTTTCTGAGCAGAATGAATCAGGTCGGTATGGCTTCAGCAACCAGACAGTTGGGCTTAGCAGATTCGCACGGTAAGATACCGCACCGGCGCTGGATGATTGCCGGCATATTGGGGTTTGGCGTTCTAATCAATTACTTCGACCGGGTCAACCTGTCAGTAGCTAAGAATGCGCTCACGAAGGAGTTTGGCCTTTCGAACGTGGCTTTCGGTTACTTACTCAGTGCTTATAACTGGACCTATGCCGCGCTGCAACTGCCTGTGGGAGCGTTACTCGACCGGTTCGGGGTGCAATCCATCAGTCGGATTGGCGCACTTATCTGGAGTTTGGCTTGTCTGGGGGGAGCGCTGGCGCCGGGGGCCAAGACATTCTTTGCCTCACGCCTTCTCCTAGGGGTCGGTGAAGCACCCACCTTCCCTGCGAACTCCAAGGCAGTTGGAAATTGGTTTCCTCGCAACGAAAGAAGTTTAGCTACCGCTATCTTTGACTCTGCGGCGAAGTTTTCGACCGCTATCGGCACTCCGCTTATTGGAATCTTCCTGATTCATTTCGGATGGAGGATGAGCTTCGGAGCTACGGCTGTGGCAAGCTTCTTATTCTTTTTAGCCTTCTATTTCCTCTATCGGGAGCCGCAGGATGACCCCAAGCTAAGTCAGCGGGAACGCGAATACATGAAAAAGGGAGGAGCGTTGGCCGTCGATGATTCGAACGCGCAGTCAAATGGGAAAGAGGAAACTCAGGGCGGCGCGGCGCTCACTTACTTACTTACGAAAATGAAGGTCTTAGGTCTTGCAGGTGGATTTGCGGCCTATAACTACGTCTTCTATCTGTTACTAACTTGGCTGCCCAGTTACTTCACCGGAGCGCTGCATCTGAGCCTGCAGCAGTCCGTCTGGTATTCGTCGGTTCCCTGGCTGATTGCGACTGCCCTCGACTTATTGGTAGGCGGCTGGCTTGTGGATAAGCTGGTCACCAAGTATGACGACAGTACGGTGCGCAGGACCATCCTGATTGGAGGCATGGTCCTCGGGCTGGCAATCATCGGCACAATCTTTACGAAGAATCCAATCGCAGCTATGTGGTGGATCAGCTTATCCATTGGAGGCCTCTCTATTTCGGCGCCCGTTTCCTGGTCTTTGCCTTCGCTGATTGCACCTCACGGAAGCGCGGGAAAGGTTGGGGGCATCATGAATTTCGCCAACCAAGTGGCGGCGCTCGCTGCCCCGATCGCGACGGGATATCTCATTGGCTCATCCAACGATTTTGCTGCTGCATTTCGGGTTGCTGCGATCGTGCTGGTGGTCGGAATTGCTGCTTATGCCTTCCTTCTCGGCAGAATTGAGCCGGTTACGGCTCCGGCGACTGCGGGTCGACGCTAACTCCAGGTTCAACCTAGATCAAGTCGCCATAAACGGCTGAGCTGCGCCAGGAGCGAGGGTCAGACTAATCTGACTGACTCTGTCCTTTGAGTTCATTGCGACTGCCTGTTTCAACTTGGGATCAGTCCCACAATGAAACTCCGCTGTCTCTTCGCGTTGTTTCGTAGTGAACCACTGGGGGACTGCGGACAGCTTCCCGCCCGCGGCGACCACCACCCTAGTCCTTACTAAGTCACTGATATAGGACGGTTTAAGTGTGGACAGGCCTAAGTAGAAAGTCAGCAAATCGGCCTGGTGCTGCCCGTGCTTTTTTATCTTGCGTTGCTGATGAAAGTCAGCCGAGGAGAAAAGCCAATGACCGCCACCGCCCTGACACTGACCGCCGAAGCCAACGTTCTGAGCAGCCTGGCGCTGCGTGACCAGTTGATTACCGAGCATCTGCATCTGGTGCGCGCCATTGCGAGCCACATGCAGCGGTCCATGTCAGCACACGTTGAGGTGGACGATCTGGTGCATGCGGGCATGATGGGCTTGTTCGATGCGGCTACCAAGTTTCAATCGGAAAAGGAAGTGAGCTTTGCCGGCTATGCCAAGCATCGGATCCGGGGAGCGATCCTCGACAGCCTGCGTCAGATGGACTTTGCGTCACGTGATCTGCGGAAGCGATTGAAGCGTGTACAGTCCGTTTCGCAGGAACTCGCCGTGCGTCTGCATCGCGAACCGACCGAAGCGGAAGTAGCAAGTGAGATGGGTTTGGACCAGCGTCGCTGGCAAGCATTGATGGTTGATTTTAGAAATCTCGGAACTATGGCTCAACAACAGCGTCCCGAGCGGGAAGATCAGCGTACGACAGAGATTCCCTGCGCTCCGACCGAAGTGCCTGACCAGGTATTCGCCAAGCGTCAGATGAAGAACAAGCTAAGCACGGTTTTGCAGAGCCTTCCGGAACGACAGAAGCAGGTTGTGACGATGTACTACGAAGGCAACATGACAATGAAAGAGATCGGCGACAACTTGGGCATCAATGAAAGCCGGGTTTCGCAAATCCACAAAAGTGCTTTGCTGCGCATGCAGGTGGTGCTGAGCAGCAACGGCGTCACTTCGACTTCGGCGTTTGTTCAGTAGTGTAGAAGCGATACGTTGTCTGCCACTTGGATGTTTTGCCCGGGGGAATGTGGAGAGCGATATACGCTTCCGGACAAACAGTAGATTTGATTGACCAAAGGTAGAGCTTAGAGATGGGCCGGTCGGTAATCTCTTGTACACCGGCATGGGTCTTTGAGTTCTCGACCTTTATGTCGTTGTCAGCCACTTCCTGCGAGTACCCAGTTAAATAAGAAGCGACCGATTCGCCGCCCTGCAAAGGACGCGTGTAAAGCACTTCTTTGCCCTCAATCCGAGCTGCGTCGCCAAGGCTTGTCTGGGCTTGAGGAGCAAAGGTGAATCGGACATTGAGATCAGGACCAGTCGGTTGCCCATCAATGGTGTAAAAGTCGTGATTGTAGACTTCGGTATCGATAGAGCGGCTGCCGGTATTCTTTAAGCTGTATTCCAAAACTAACTCTGGCTTATTACGCGCGAGCCGTACGGTTTTCTTGTACAAATACGAATAGCCGCGCACACCCTTCAGAGTCTGGATAAACTCCACACGATCTTGCCCAGGACGGATGACCCACTTACCGGTGTCTGCAATCTGATAAGACCGAGTGAAAGCATAGGGTTCGTTGTCAGGCTTTCGCAGCAAACCAACGCCAATCTTGACGAAAAAATCGTTCGGCGCCGCCTCCCCGAAGCCAAGAGCGCCGTCGCTGCTTCTGAATTCGTTGACCGGGCCGGTAATGGCATCGTGAAGGGTGGGGTCATAGTGGGGAAACCAAACACCGAAGTACGAGTGACCCGCATACTCAAGATGACTGATGACACCGGACCAATCGAAACGAGCTCCGCGATAGTAGCCGGTATCGGGATTAGGTAAATAGAGATTGGCCTGAATAAGCCCGTTGCTGATTTGCACTGCCGGCGGAGTAGTCATAGGATCTGCACAGAGAAAGGATTCGAGAAGCAGGAGCGAACAAAGTAGCCGCAAGCTCCTACTATACGTAAGTCGGTGCTTCGATGCAGCCGCTGGTGCCGGCGAACAACAATGATAATTTGTCTAGCCAGCCGAGCTTACAATTCAGGCACTTCGGCGTAAGTCGTCGGATCGCTTCGCATCATGATTCTAGTTTGTGTTCTGGGAAGATATCCCGGTACACTTCATCCACGTACACTCCTATTTCATCTAGCAGGGTGCTGAAAAAGTAACTCATTTCGGGGGTTTGTATCTCGTCA
>CAXTYH010000040.1:0-34803 GCA_964248405.1 uncultured Bryobacteraceae bacterium | reverse complement strand
GAATCCCGGTCGCCTTCCGGGCGGAATCGGTGTCTAGCTTTGACCGGAATCTTCAGCATACACTGTACAGCAATGGAAAGAGCCTTCACGATCCGATTGGACCCGCTCTCAGATACGCCGGCGAAACGGCAGATCACTGAGCATCTGCGTAGTTTGCTCGTTGAAGGAAAACTTGCAACCGGCAGTGTGCTGCCGTCTGTGAGAAGACTGGCAATGGAACTCGGCGTTCACTTCAATACGGTGGCTGAGGCGTACCGGGAACTTGCAGCGGAGGGTTGGCTCGATCTACAACATGGCCGAAGCGCAGTGGTTCTGGCCCGAACCGCCCCGGTCATTCGCCAGGCCGCTTGGCTGGGTGAGTTTCAAGACCGGCTGCGGGGTCTGGTGGCTCAGATGCGTGCAGCTGGTGCTCCCGCCGGGGAGATTGCGCAAGAGTTACGAGCTACAGCCAAGGCGGTGATCCGAACGTGCGCATAATGATCGCCTTTACTTACCTTCTCCTTGGCGCTGCCCTCTTCGCGACTCCGAATCTAACCAAGCGCCGATTATTTTTCAGCGTACCCGTTCCGGCAGATCTTCGCAAAAGTGAACAAGGGCGGCGATCACTTGTTTTCTTTCGCACCTTGGTAGGTAGCGGCGCACTTGCGCTATTTCTCGTTGTCTTGTTTTGTCCCGCCTCAATCCTGAACAATGTTGCGATGGCCGGCCCGACGCTCCTGATCGTAATTGCCGCGCTTGCCTTTGCCTCCCAACGATCGCGAACCCTTCCCTTTGCTGAAGAGCCGACGAGCGCACGCGAAGCCGAGCTATCGACACTCCCCGACAAGCTTCCCTGGTTCGCTCCTTTCGGAGTCGGTCCGCTCATGATTCTCGCGATTACCGCCGCCTTCCTCCATGAGAACTGGCACTACATTCCGATGAACTTTCCCGTTCACTGGGGAGCCAACGGAATGCCGGATCGCTGGGCTGGGCGAACCGTTCGTGGCGTTTACGGACCGCTGCTCTTTGGTGCTGAACTTTGTTCCTGGACGCTGATCACTGCGTTTGCGGGCTGGTTCGGGGCTCGGCGCTCCCGTCTACCTCGTCCAGTTTTTGGCGTAATGATCGCCATTGAGTTTCTGCTTGGATTCTTGTTCAGTGCAATTGCCATAAATCCTTTACTGCATCTCCCAATATGGATCTTCGTGTTTGGCCCAGTGCTGTTTCTGCTGGTGGCTTTGTTTGTTACGGTCCGGAAAGCATCTGAGTGCGACGAGCCACCGGAAGGGACGCCCAACGAGTGCTGGTACGCGGGCTTGTTTTACTTCAACATTGAAGATGCTGCTTTGATGGTGGAGAAACGAGACGGACTTGGGTACACGTTCAACTTGGCAAATCGCATGTCTTGGGTCCTGCTGGCAGGACTGACACTGATACTCGTTTCGTCCGTTGTTGCGCTATAGGTTGGTGGAAGCGCAAGTAGCTAGGCAAGCAAGAAGCAGGCGAACGGGCGATATGGAAATGAAGGGGACAGCCTGATCCGAGCAGTTGCGATATCACTCCAAAACCCGCATAGCTGCATGCGCAGTTCGCTACTTAGTCAAATTCGCGTGTTCTTGCAGTAAAAACAGGATAAGTACAGCGATATTGTTAGATTTAGGCGCAATTAGCCGCGTCTCAAAGCAAACGGCTACCCCCCAATAACTCTCGCTGCTTCAAGGATTCTCGTGAAGTTTGTAGCATTGATACAGCTTCAACCGTAGGCTGTTACGGCTTTCCCCAGCAATCAGGCCCTTTTTGCAACTGTTTTGCAATGGGTTTGAGTGAAATTGACGATCTTGCGAACTTAGCAGACAGCTGGCACAAGTTGGCCGATTTTGCGAACCGGTCGCTTCAGGCTGTCCCCTTGGCCCCGTCCCCTTGGCCCCTTGGCCGTCGATTCGCCAGCACGGAGAGTGTCCTCCACCCGATCAGCATCGCAACGGCTATACCTCTACAGTGATGGGGAACGCTATCACGATCCGATGGGCGACTGGCTAACACACAAAGAAAACGGTATTTTCAGCAGTGTTAAAGAAAACTGAGCGCAACTCGAATGGCTGTAAGAGCGGATTTGATGACCTTTTACCACGGCACATCAACGGCCTCCATGGGCGGCAAAGAGAATCGCAACGCGGCAGTTGACGAAGGCGGCCGAGTTTGGCGCGTTGAGGGCTTAAGAGCGGTCGACGCCTCCATCTTCCCCGAAGCGATCTCGACCCCAACCAATTTGACCACCATCATGGTAGCGGAACGGATCGCGGCGACCTTCGCCTGAGGGCCTTGCACAACCGAAGGCTAGTATCCCAATATTTCGTTGTGCCTGTATGGCAGACACCAAGGGCATTCGTTCCCGGCCGACTTACGCCAGCAAGAAGCGCAGCGAACGCGCGATATAAGCCTTCAGCTCTGATCGGGGAACAATGGCGTCCAGAAAGCCGTGCTCCACCAGGAATTCACTCCTTTGAAAGCCTTCAGGGAGCTTCTGCCTAATGGTCTGCTCAATGACGCGCGGCCCGGCAAAGCCAATCAGCGCTTTCGGTTCGGCGATGTTCAAATCTCCCAGCATGGCGAAGCTGGCCGTCACGCCGCCTGTTGTAGGGTCGGTCATTACGCTGATATACGGGAGCCTTGCCTCATCCAAGCGCATAAGAGCTGCTGATAGTTTTGCCAACTGCATCAGGCTGATAGCACCTTCCTGCATGCGCGCACCGCCGGATGCAGAGACGATTACCAGGGGTGTCTTATTGGCAAGACAGCGCTCTATGGAGCGAGTGATCTTCTCACCAACTACCGCACCCATGCTGCCCCCAATAAACTTCAGCTCAAGCGCAGAGATCTCGACCTGGATGCCGTCGAGCAGGCCGCTTCCACAGAGAACAGCATCAGGGAGTTTGGTAGCAGCCCGGGTATCTTCAAGGCGCTGGATGTAAGACTTGGAATCTACGAAATGCAGCGGGTCAGAGGATTGCAAGCTGTCATCGTGCGTTACGTAGGCACCCTCATCGAAGAGCATGGCAAGCCGGTCGGCGGCACCGATCCGAAAGTGCTGGTCGCACTTAGGACAGACCTCCAGGTTCTCTTCAACTGCCTTACGCCAGATGATCTGGCCACAGCCTTCGCACTTCTGCCAAAGACCTTCAGTTCGGACGCTTCGTTCACTGTCTTTTGCCGGTTCACCATCAAGGGGGGGCTTCTCTCTTGTGAACCAGGCCATAGAAGTCAGCCACTACGGTAACATGCAGTACGAAACCCCTAGATCAGTCTGACTGGCTGGAGCGATCCCAAGTGTGGTCGGATTAGTTTGAGAACTTCGTGCTTGCTCTTTGCTCTCTGGCCCGATCAGTAAACAAGTGAAATGCTTGGCCCGTTTCGAATGTGTTGACAATGTCTTGATCGAGAGTCGCCAGATATACCGGGCGGCCGCTGGCCTGTGCCATGAGCATTCGGTCGAATGGATCGGTATGCAGGAAGCGAAGCTGATTCAGTTTGCGAATGTCTTTATACTCGATCGCTAACTCAGTGCATGAGAACGCCTTCATCGTCTGTTCAAGCTGCTGCAATGAGAATGGAAATCGAGAGCCGTGTTTTTCGTGTTTGATCTGAATTTCCCAAGCAGTCGCATGACTGACAAGACGGGTGCTGACCTGCTGAATAGCTTCTAAGAGCGATGTGGGCAAGCGATCAGGTTTGGTCGCCATCCAGATAACCACGTGCGTATCCAGCAGGAGAGAGTAGCCTGGAATCATAGTCGCGAGAAGCCGTCAAACTCGTCTTCAGCAATGCTGAATAAAAGAGAGTCCGGGACATCTCCAGCTTGCTCTTTGAGAAACCCAAACGGAAACCTGGTCTTTGGTACGGGAACAATCTGGGCGACAAGTACGCCGTTCCTTTTCAAAAAAACCGGTTCGCCCCGTTCAGCAGCTTCGACCAATTGGGACAGCTTGGTCTTTGCTTCCAACATGTTTGCTTCGATCACAATTGAGCTTAGCTAGAAGCCCTGGCTAAGTCAATGTGGAGCTAGTGGTCAGGCGCTCTGCCCCGCGGCCTTCCATCTGGTAGAACTGGTGAGCAATAGTAGACCGCCGGCGCAAGTCATGACGATCGTGGCCGGTTCGGGGGTTGGTGCGGCAGGCGCGGGAGTACCGCCGCCAGGCGCGTCCTGAGGAAGTGAACTGGCGGCAAACCAGAAATCGTTGATCATTGCTTGCGAGCCTGAAGCAGCCGAAAGGCGCAGCCAGGAAACCGAGTGAGAGACAGAAACGCCAAAGACGGTCGTATTCACAGTGAACACCTCTCCGTCAGAGAACGTCGCCGTTAGAGGTGTAGTCGCAGCATTGGTTCCAATCAGGAACGCGTTTTCATTTGCACCGAAGGCGATGTTGATATAAGCTCCGGCATCGGAAGACCCGGTGAGCGTTTTGTTGCTACGGTCGCCGGCAAGAGAATAGGCGCCCTGATCCGGCCCGGTAAATGTGAACCCAGTTGTCGAATTAGTTGGCGCCAGAGTGATGCCGGCAGAGGTGTTGTAGGAACTGGCCAGCACCGGGTAGAAGTCAAGTGTGCTGTAGCCGCCAGTGATGAATGTGGAGCTCTTCCACGTGTTCACATTGGTAGTGGTTATGGTACTTGCGTTGGCGTGGCCTGCCAGGAGCAGAACCGCACTGCCAAGGGCACTGGCGAGAGAGCGAGCATTGATAATCGACATAGTTTCGGTAGAGACCATGTCGGGTGCTGGCGGCAGAAGTTTGAGAAATCTTTAGTTCAGGTTTATCTGAGCTCCAAGCAGGAACTTACCGCTGGGCCAGGCTCTTGACAATTTGCAGCCGGTATTCCCCTGCTTTCTTGTAGATTTCTGCGGCGTTCAAGGTCAGGACGTTTCGGTCCGCAACCACCTGTCGTCCGTTGATGAAAACATCCTCCACATCACCGGCCTTAACGGCATAAGCCAGAAATGAGTACACATTGTAAAGCGGATGTGCATTCGCTCGATTTAGCGAAATAGCAAGAAGGTCCGCGCGCTTGCCGACCTCAAGGGTGCCTATCTCCCGCTCTAAGCCAAGCGCTCGAGCCCCGCCGGCGGTAGCCATATTCATCACCTGTTCGCCACTAAGTGCTAATGGATCCTTGGTGAAAACCTTCTGGAGCTTAGCCGCCAGATTCATCTCGGCCAGCAAATCGGCCGTGTCATTGCTTCCGGCAAAGCCATCAGTGCCGAGTCCGACAGGAATGCCGAGCTTCAGCATCTGAGACACGCGGGCTACTCCGCTGGCGAGTTTCGTGTTGCTCGATGGGCAGTGCGCTACGCCAGTTCCGTGAGACTTCAGCAGCGCGAGATCTTCGTCTGACTCCCAAATAGCATGGGCGGCCAACACGCGCCCGTCAAGAATTCCCAACCTGTCGAGAACCTCCGTAGGGCTGCCGTTTCGTTTCGTCGTTGCATCATTACGCTCGCGTTCAGTCTCGGCAAGATGAATAAGGAGCGGAACGTTGTACTTAACCGCAAGGTTATGAGCAGCTACCAGCGCTTCGTCAGGCGTCGTGTAGATCGCGTGCGGAGCAATGGCGGGAGTGATTAGTTCGTCATGTTGATAGCGCTTGATGAACACTTCTGTTCCTTCTATTGCTTCGTTCCACGTCTTGTAATCAGGCGCAGGTAAGCCGATAACAGTCTGGCCCAGAACTCCACGCACGCCGGCCGCTTTGGCCGTTTCGGCTTCTGCTTCTTCGAAGTAGTACATGTCCGCATAAGTCGTGATGCCGGATTGCAACATCTCAAGGCAGGCCAGGCGCGTACCCCACCGGACAAACTCAGCGGTGACGTTCTTCGATTCGGCAGGAAAGATGAAGTTGTGCAGCCAGTCTTCCAAGCGCATGTCATCCGCAATGCCGC
The DNA here is from genome assembly GCA_964248405.1 of uncultured Bryobacteraceae bacterium. Classification (GTDB taxonomy): domain Bacteria; phylum Acidobacteriota; class Terriglobia; order Bryobacterales; family Bryobacteraceae; genus Bog-105. The sequence continues at coordinate 28,892 of CAXTYH010000040.1, read as the reverse complement.
GAAAGAGCGACATAGGCGCATGAGTGTGCGTGTCAATCAAGCCTGGCGTGAGCATGGCCTCCGGCTTGTTGAGAACATGCTTTGCATTGAAGTGTGCGGCCAATTCACTTTGCGGGCCAACAGCTACAATCCGGCTCCCTCGGACAGCGATAGCGCCGTCTGGAATTACTCGATGCGTGCCGTCCATGGTGACGACATATCGACCGGTAATCAGCCAGTCAACCGACTCTGCGGTGCTGATCGTTGGTGCGCCTTGCCCCAAGCCCATCGCGCAAACAACCAAGGAGAGGCTAAAGAAACGTAGCATCGAAGGGTCTGGGAAAAAGCTGCCGAATCGTGAGGGTCTCGCGCAAGCCGTCAATGTTGGCGAGAATCAATTCGGCATCGCCGCAGAACTCCCAGAGGATTTGTCGACACGCGCCGCAGGGTGGAGTAAGCTCTTTGGCGCCAGTCACAACAGCAATGCGCAGCAGGCGATTCGCGCCCTCTGAGACAGCCTTAAATACCGCTACTCGTTCTGCACACATGGTTAGACCGTAGGTAGCATTCTCGATGTTGCAGCCGGTATACACATGGCCATTTTCATCTTCAATCGCAGCACCTACTTTGAAGTCAGAAAAGGGCGCGCGGGCTCGTTCGCGTGCGTCGACCGCTATTTTCACTAGCGTATCTTCAGAGGTCGGCACGATAGTTAAAGGGTACTTTACCGTCCACAACCTGGGCCCAGAGTACGAACTACTCCGGAGGAACTTGCGTGTCATTGAATTTATTTTCTCGGTGCTTCGTGGGATTCTGTAAGCTTTCAAAAGATGTCCTGGGTGATTGTGGCGCGCCGCAAAAAGCCTGTGGTTCGCTTACATAATCTTTGCCGAAGCGCATCGCAAATTCAGTTTATGTTCGAGAGTGTTGAGCTCAATTGGCCTAGCTTGGGACTGATAGAACTACCAAGAAAGTAACAAATTACTTCTATTTCAATCCATCTGGTAGATCGCTGTTTGAGAACCGAACAGCCAGCTCAGCCAGAGTCGAATTGAGACCCGGCCAACAGTCTGATGGAGGTTCGGGGATTGGGCGAAGTTCATCTTGCCCGAGGGGATGGTATTGTCTGTATACACCGGTATTTTCGCAAGTTTCCTGCAAGCAGGCTTTGAGTGCTCGACCCATCGATACGGAAACAAACGACTTGACTTACTGGAAGAGACCTGTCATACCCGATTTGCAGCTCAGGATTTTCGCCGGGTAGCCAAGCTGGGGATGCGCACGGTACGCACCGGGGCGCGCTGGCATTTGATTGAGTCTACCCCTGGCTCTTATGATTTTTCGTCGTTGCGTCCAATCTTGGACGCCGCAGAACAGACCGACACCGAAGTATTACTGGATCTATTCCACTTCGGATGGCCAGAACATTTGGATATTTATGATCCAGAGTTTAGCGATGCTTTTGCCCGTTATGTTTGGGCCACGGTTCGCTACTTAAAAAGTCGCGGCCGGCATTACAAGTTTTTTGCGCCGGTAAACGAAATTTCGTTTTTGTCGTGGATAGCAGGCGACGTTCGTAATTTTTATCCGCATAGTGCAGGAAGAGGTCCGGAGTTCAAAGCCGCTCTGATTCGGGCAGCAGTTGCGGCAAGCGAAATTCTTTTAAATGAAATCGCAGGTGTCCGTCTTCTGTGGCCCGAACCGGCGATTCATATCGTTGGTAACCCGCAGGTCCCCGGCGATCCGGAGAGGGCGGAATTCTTTCGGCAGTTGCAGTACGAAGCCTGGGATCAGATTGCCGGTCGCCAGCGGCCGGAACTGGGCGGAAGGCCGGAGTATCTGGATGTCCTTGGACTGAATTATTATGACCAGAACCAGTGGGTTCACAACGGCGGAAGACTGGATTTAGGAGATAGCCGTTACCGACCTTTCCGGGAGATCTTGCTCGAGGTATCGGCTCGCTACGACCGTCCCTTGTTTATATCGGAAACAGGTGCTGAAGAACATAAGCGTGAAGGCTGGTTCCGATATGTCTGTCAAGAGGTCGTAGCGGCACGCGAACTTGGTGTTCATGCGGAGGGTATTTGCTTATACCCGATTCTGAATCATCCCGGCTGGGAGGACGACCGTCACTGTCATAACGGACTGTTCGACTATGCCCGCGAAGATGGTTATCGCGAAATGTATCGGCCGCTGGCATCGGCCATTCTAGAGCTACAGGAGAAACTGCAAGAGCGCAGCCCGCAACCCATGTCTTACGGCCAGATGGATTTTTTATGCCTCTCTCACCTACGATGGGGATTTGTCCTACAAAGGCCACAACACCTTATGGGCAGGTTTGCTCGGGAACACCGCGTATTTTATTTTGAAGAGCCGCTCTATGAGGGGGGCGAGCCATCGTTGCGCGAAAGTATTTGCCCAAAGACTGGCGTACGTATCATCACGCCGATACTTTCTCCCGGCCTGAGTGAGAGCGAGATTGCCGGCGCGCAACGCCACTTACTCGCAATCTTAATTGAACGGCATAACCTCATCAGTTATGCAGCCTGGTATTACACGCCGATGGCCATGGAGTTCTCCGATGCGCTGGACCCGGTCCTGACTGTGTATGACTGCATGGATGAGCTCACTGGATTTGCTGGGGCCTCACCCAATATGAAGGTGAACGAGGATGCTTTATTTCAGCAGGCTGACCTGGTTTTCACGGGCGGCGCGAGTCTTTATGAGGCCAAACGCACAAAACACAAATCAGTCTGCCTGTTTCCAAGCTCCGTCGATACCGCCCACTTTGAGCGGGCGAAGACGTCGCTTTCCGAACCTATCGATCAGGCAACAATACCAGAGCCACGTTTAGGCTACGCGGGCGTGATCGATGAGCGAATGGATCTGCACTTACTGGGCGGATTGGCGCGAGCGAAGCCGGAGTGGCAATTCGTCCTACTCGGGCCAGTTGCCAAGATCTCTCAAGAAGACATACCCGTTGCACCTAACATTCATTGGCTTGGCATGAAGAAGTATGATGAGCTTCCCGATTATTTGGCCGGTTGGACAATCGGAATGCTTCCTTTTGCCGCAAATGAAGCGACCCGGTATATTAGTCCAACTAAGACACCCGAGTATCTGGCCGCGGGGTTACGTGTTATCTCGACACCGTTGCGGGACGTAGTTACTCCCTATGGCGACTTAGGACTCGTCAGCATCGCGGATGGAGTAGAACAATTTATCTCATCAGCAGAAGAAATTTTGAGAAAGCCAACAGATCCGGAATTTTCCAGCCGAGTTGGGCATTTCCTTAATCAATCCTCTTGGGAGAAGACCTGGAGTGAAATGGATCAGCTAATACGGAAGGAATGGGGAAAGCATGAATCAGCAGAAGCAGCCGGTATCGACATCGAAGGCGTCCAGCATGTTTGATTATCTAATTGTTGGCGCAGGCTTCGCAGGGTCGGTTGTAGCCGAGCGTATGGCTTCGGTTCATAATAAGCGTGTTTTGGTCGTGGATCGTCGTAATCACATCGCCGGAAATGCTTACGATCATCTGGACAGTCGTGGCATTCTGGTGCATCGCTACGGTCCGCATATTTTCCACACCAATTCCGAACAAGTTTTTACGTACTTGTCGCAGTTCACTGCCTGGCGCTCTTATGAGCATCGGGTTCTCTCCTCGGTCGACGGCAAGTTGGTACCGGTGCCGATCAACATGGACACCGTCAACTTACTCTACGGATTGAAGCTAACATCCGAAAAAGAAGTGGAGGCATTCTTTGCTGCGCGGGCAGAGCACCGCGAAACGGTCCGGACCTCGGAAGATGTTGTCGTCAGCAAGGTGGGTCGCGACCTTTACGAGAAGCTCTTCCGCAACTACACCCGGAAGCAATGGGGCAAAGACCCATCTGAGCTTGACTCCTCAGTGATCGCACGGATCCCAGTGCGAACCAACCACGACGATCGATACTTCACCGATCGTTTCCAATCGATGCCGAAAAATGGCTTTACCGCCATGTTCGAAAACATGCTCGACCATCGGAACATAAAGCTGGAACTTGGTACTGATTACCGGGACTTACTCGGCAAAGTAAGATACAAGGAAATCATTTTTACTGGCCCGGTGGATGAGTATTTTGATTACCGGTTCGGTGAACTGCCTTATCGATCACTGCGTTTCCAACATCAGAGTTTCCCGCAGGAGTTCCTCCAGCCGGTTGCAGTCATCAATTACCCGAACGACAACGCCTATACGCGTGTCACTGAGTTCAAACACATGACCGGTCAAACACATCCCCAGACGAGCCTTGTCTATGAATTTCCGGCGGATCAGGGAGATCCTTACTATCCGGTGCCCACACCGCAGAATGCCGCAATTTATCGGCAATATGCTGAACAAGCAGCCGCTACAAAACACGTCCATTTCGTCGGGCGTTTAGCTACTTACCGCTACTACAATATGGATCAAGTTGTGGCACAAGCCCTGACTCTCTGCAAGCAGTTAGCGGCGGCTCCTGAATTCGAACTCGCTGCGCCCTCCGCGGTTGCCGGTATCTCAATACCGACGCGACCCGCTGTCGGCTTGTAGCTTTTATAAGCAGGAGGAGTCGAGTCTTCGGAAGATGGGGACTGTCAAATTGGTCCATTCGCTCCGGGTACAGTAAAGGTACCGGATTGAGTAGACAGGTATGCCACCGACTCCTCCCTGCGTTAAGTTTTGTCAGTTTGTCGCGAGGCTGCTCGCGCACTTCGGTTCGCCCAACGAACGCCAGACTCTGATACGGGAATGGCAAGGGGAGATCTGGCATCGTTGGCACGTTCTCCGACTTCAGCGTGCCTGGAGTTGGCGCGAGGATTGCCGGATGCTTCTGGCCGGATTCCGGCTTCTGCCGCAGGCACTGAATGTTTGGTGGCTGCGTGACGATACGCAAGGCTTTATCAGGAAATGGTTTGGGTCATCCTGGACTACGATTTCCGGCCTGCTGCTGATGCTGATGCTGGTGGCCTTAGTGAGCGGTGGGTTGCCGGCTACCCGGCTTCTTCTCACTGCAAATTCGCCCGCAAGTTCTCGTGAGCTTTTTATTCTTTGGCACCCTGGAACCAGCGGGGGAGTGCGTCCTTTACCCGCTGATGTTGTCCCAGCCTGGCAGGAGAACTCCCGTACCTTGGAATCGGTAGCGCCATTTGTTATTTCCCGGGAACACGCTCGCTCTCCTTTTCTTAGCGATCGGAGACCGCTCGTCATCGATAGCAGCGCGCGTCTGTTCGATGTGCTGCAGGTCAATCCCCTAGCGGGTAAGTTTCCGAAACAACTGGCAGGCGAAGAACTGCGCCGGCTCGCGCCCTCAGAACAGGCAATGGTGGTCATTGACTATGGGACAGCCCAGGCGATCTCACATCGGACTGCCAAGGTGATCGGCTCCCCAATGTATGTAGGCAGAGAGGCATACCGGGTGGTAGCGGTTCTCCCACAAAATTTTCAGTTTTTAACTCGTCAGCCTATTGCATTTCTGGTCGAGCAGACGATGGCAGAGCCAAGCGTAATGGTTGTGGCACGCGCGCGGCCCGGCGCTAGTAAACAAGCTATCGACCGCGAGCTTGTCAAAATTGCAGAAGACAAGACTTACACCTTCCTGACCTCGCAACTGCGGGTGCAATTTCAGCGCGACGCCATCTTGCTGCCTCTCCTGGTTTTCGGTATAGCGACACTTGGCTCGACTCTGGTGACAGTGGCGGTTTGCGGTCTCCGGATGCGCGAAACCAAGCGAAATTGGACCGGCATACGAAGCCGCTGGGCATTGCGCCGCATTCTCTACTTCGTAGCGAAAACGGTGCTCGGCCTGGCGCTGGTCTGCATCAGCGGGTTGGAGCTCAGCCGCTTCCCTGGAGCCATTTTACTAGCGTCCCGAGATCCTGCTAACGGGCCCTTCCTGCTCTGGCTGTATATTGCAGGAACAATGGCGATTCTGTTCCTCTCGGTAGCAGATAGTCGCCGCCGATGCAGACATTGCTTACGCTGGCTAGTGTCTCCGGTGCGGGTCGGAAGTCCCGGCAGCTTGCTGTTGAACTGGTCAGGAACAGAACTAATCTGTAGCAAGGGTCATGGTGTCCTGCACGTGCCACATATGACCACAAGCTGGGATGGCGATGCGCAGCAGTGGATCACTATGGATGAGTCCTGGCAGGAATTGTTCGCCCAGAAGAAGTGAGCAGACTAGTGGGGTGCAGCCAAGGGCTTTACAGCACTACCCGCTGCCCGCGAGCTGGACCTAGCAGATACTGCGGACTGATAGCGTTCGACATAGGCAACCGCGTTACCGTGGGCTTCACAAGCAGCAACGTCTGGCTGGTCTGTTCATCGCGTGTGTTTTCGCTGAGTACCTGATTCAAGCCGGGAATTTGCGATAGTCCAATTAAACCGTTTCGGCCAATGCTGAAGTTAGAGGAATCCAGACCGGCAAGAACAGCAAGCTGATCTTCGTGTACCATTACAGATCCCTTGAACTCGCGCTCCAGCACAGCTGGGATGTTGTTAAAGCTTTCACTTCCGAGTGCCTTATACGCTGCTTCCACGTTGATGGCTACCTCGCCGTCACCATTCACTCGGGGAGTTAATTTCAGGATGAGCCCCAGATTCACGTAATTGACTTGGCCGACAGCAGCAGCCAGTGAGCCTAAGCCCTGTGTAGGGCCGTTGTACTGCGCTTGTTGAATTGGGTACTGGTCGCCTACGTGGAAGTTAGCAGTCTGCCCGTCGGAGACAACCACAGTTGCGTCATAGATGAGATGGCTCGACGACTTCGTGTAAGTAGCAAAGAACGTTGCGTCGCCCAGACCCACGCCGAAAATGGCGGAAGCACCGCCAAAAGTAACGAAACTGGCTGCAGTGGAGAAGGCCGGCACAAGCGTCTTGAATCCGCCAATCTGGCTGAAGACTGAAAACTGAAACGCTGTTGGCAGGGCAAGTCCGTAATGGTAATTGCGCTCAGTATCAAGAGCTAGTATTTGCACTTCGAAAGAGACCTGCGCTTTGGGCAGCAGAAGCGCTTCGAGCAGTGCGTAAGCCGTTCGCGCTCTTGTCACACGATCACGAATCATTACTACTCGCGAAATGCTGTCCCATCCAACGGCACGGCTACCCAGCACCGAGCGTACTGCGTTGGCAGCCTCGATCAAGTCCTTCTGATCATTGGCATTCGGGAGCGGAAAGGTCAGCAGGATCTCAGGTTCGAATTCCTGCCGTTTACTTTCCGTGTCAGCTGCGACAAAGATGGCCTTTTCGGAAATGGGGAAGAGAAAGGTGCCGGTGACAGCCGTTAAGGCTTCCATGGCCGTGCGGAAATCAGCGTCATCGATCTCGAATCGTAGACTCGATTTGGGCTCAAGTGCCGGATCGAAGGTTACACGAATGCCGTAGGCCGTTGCTACCTGCTCGAACAGTGTTCGTTCGTTGCCTCGCAAGTTAAACGAGAGCCTGGCAGCGGAGGGAGTCAACTTGGGAATCGACCTCAGGGTGTCGATCGATTCCCAGGCCTTCTGATTCGCCAACTCTACTGGGGGCTCCGTCTGCGACGCACCGGGACTAGCAGAACCTTGCTGTTCAGCTGCTTTGATGTCGGTTGCAATGTTGGCGCTTTCTACATCGGCTTTAGTCAGCAATTTTGCAGAAGGCGCCAGCGCGTCCCGGTTAGCAGCATAGGTAGGATTGCTGCTGTCTCGCGCAGCTGCTTCAGAATAGAGCAGATACGCTTTTACATAGCGGCCAGAGGCTCGCGCTCTATCGGCCTCATGAGCAAGGCGCGCTGCTACTGGATCGGCCCCTAACAGGGCGAAACAGGCAAGAGCCAGAAAACAACTGATTCGAACAATCAAAGTAAGAAGACGCGCGGCAGGGTCGCGTTGTTGAGTTTAGTTATCGAGAAAGCGTCAATGGCCCGGCGCAACATACCCGGGCGGATGAGCAGCACCCTCTCCAAAGAAATACTCTTCCATTTGCCGCAGCAAGAACTCTTGTGCTTCGGGCGTTCCCAGATTGAGCCGATACTCGTTCATGATCATCTTCATCTGCTCAACCCACATCTTCCAAGCGTCTTTGGATACGTTGTCGTAGATGCGTTGGCCCAGCGGATGGCCGTCGAAAGGAACCTCATCCAAACCAGGCAGTTCCTTGTGGAGCTTCACACAGTAGACAAGGCGCTCGGTTGCAGCCGTAGGAGTTGTCGCCATTACAGGTTCCTCATCATGTTTTCTTTCAGGATAGTTCACCTCAGCGGGCAAGGTAAGCTCGGTAAACTCGAAGCGTATGGTCGCCGCATCCCCCGCATTCACTCACTTGGAGTTTGACGTTAACGGGCTGCGCTTTCCAGCCATTGCCGCCGGACCCGAAGACGGTGAGCTTGTGCTCTGCCTGCACGGATTTCCCCAGTTTGCTGACTCCTGGGATGCTGTTCTGCGTGCCTGCGCGGAAGCCGGCTATCGCGCTGTGGCATTTGATCAGCGCGGCTACTCCCCGCGGGCACGCCCCTCCTCCACCAAGGATTACGCTCTTCCGCATCTAATCTCAGACGTTCTCGCTATCGCGGACCAGTTGGGCGCAAAGCGCTTTCACGTGGTCGGCCATGACTGGGGCGGTCTGCTTGCCTGGACGTTGGGGGCGCAGCATGGGGAGCACGTTCGCACTGTAGCTGTGCTCTCCACCCCGCACCCTGATGCTCTGCGCCATGCGCTCCTGCACGACAAAGATCAGCAGCATAAATCTCGATATATTCCCTTGTTCAAAGCGCCCTTTCATGTAGCAGAAGGAATGCTGCTAGCGGACGACGCCAAGCTTCTCCGCAGCGCTTACCAGGGCATTGTTCCGGCCGAGCAGGTGAACGCGAACGTCCGCCGCTTACAAGAACCAAAAGCCTTGACCGCAGCATTGAACTGGTATCGGGCGTGGGATTCCAAAGCGGAGACTGGCCCGGTCACCGTGCCGGCCTTATTCATCTGGGGTGCGGAGGATATTGCGCTGGGAAGGACCGCTGCCGAAGGGACTGGGAGCTCTGTCAAAGGCCCTTATCGGTTCCAGCCGCTGAACGGGCTCTCGCATTGGCTTCTGGAAGAAGCGCCAGAGCGCATTAGTCAACTGTTACTCGAGCACCTAAAGCAGGAGCAGCCCGAGATTGTCAGCTAGCCTTAAGAGCGATGCAAAGGCTGGCGATTGACATGGATGAGGTGATGGCAGACACGCTTGCTCATTACCTTCATCGATACAACTCTGATTTCGGAAGAAATCTCAAGAAAGCAGATTTGGGAGGCAAACATCCGTTCGATACCTTGCCTTTAGCTCACCGGGATCAGGTGATGACCTATTTTCAAGATCCAGAATTCTTCGCCAACATTCCGCTAATCGAGGGGAGCCACGAAGCCATATCGAAGCTGAGTGAGCGCTATGAGATCTTCGTCACCACGGCAGCAATGGATGTGCCCTGCTCCTTTTCACCTAAGTTCAGCTGGCTAGCCCGTCACTTCCCGGAGATCCAGCCCAGCCACATTGTGTTCTGTGGTGACAAAAGCATCATCGCTGCTGACTTTCTGCTCGATGACAACGTACGTCACCTGGAGAACTTTCGTGGCGAGGGCATTGTGTTCACGGCGCCGCATAACATTCATGAGACGCGTTTCCGGCGAGCTGACACCTGGCAGGATGTTCAGCGGCTGTTGCTGTAAGCGCAGTTAGGCAGCAGTCTGGGGAAACTGCACTTGCAGACGCGCGTTCTGTGCACTCATACGTCCAACATTCTCGCGGTTGATGAAAGACGAAAAACGCAGGATGCACGATTCGCTTGCAAAGTGTTGATGAACCGCACGCAGATAACGCCGTAGCGCTTCGGGTTTGGACGACTTACGAAGTCGGCTGGTCTGCAGATCAAGCAGAAGTTCTAGTTCGCTTGGGGTAAACGTGTGCCGTCGAACTGAACCGTTGATGAGGTCTTGTACAAGCTGGCTGAATGAAGCCAGATCAGAGCGTTCCCTGCGCATTTCAATCACGCTTATGTAGTGTTTCGCAACCGAGAATTTTCTTTAGTTTTGTGCGATAGCCATCCTTCTCGTACCACTAAGGAACAGAAGCAAGTGGCTCATCCGGCGGATACTCTCACAGAAGCCATGCACGCACTGACTCGTGCGTGGCCGGGTATTCTCCGCTTGCTTGCCAACATTCTGCTGCTCAGCGGCGCCGACGACCTGGTACCGTTCTTGCTTTGCGTGCGCCACTGGATAGAGCACCGCGGACGTTCTGCACGACCGACGGTCTTCGGCGTACCGGATGGGGAGCGCCGCATTGCTATCTTCGTTCCCTGCTGGAAAGAGTCGGGAGTCATCGCTGATATGGTCCGTCGGAATCTGGCGGCCATTCGCTATCGCAACTTCGACATCTTTCTCGGAGTTTATCCAAACGACACAGCAACGTTGCAGGTTGCCGAGGATTTAGCCCGCGCCTATCGTAACGTCCATGTCTCGGTGTGTCCCCATCCGGGGCCGACCTCTAAGGCAGATTGCCTGAACTGGATTTATTGCCGCATGATCCGCTTCGAAAAGGAAACAGCAATCCACTTCGATACTGTCGTTCTGCACGATGCCGAAGATCTGATTCATCCTGAGGCGCTTCGCACGGTCAATTGTGAACGCGTCCGGCACGCGATGGTGCAGGTTCCGGTTCTTCCGCTGCCGACCCCCTTCGGCGAGTTTACCCATGGTGTGTACTGCGACGAGTTTGCCGAGTTTCAGATCATTGACATGCACGCGCGTGGCTATAGCGGCTCCTTCACGCCCTCTAACGGAGTCGGCACTGGATTCGCCCGTCATATTCTCGAACAGTTGGGCGAAGAGCGCGGTCAAGTATTCGATCCTGCAAGCCTCACCGAAGACTACGAGATTGGCGTCTATATTCACCGCCTCGGGTACGCACAGACTTTCGTACCCCTGAATCTTGGCTCCTCTGATTTGGTTGCAACGCGGGAGTACTTTCCACGCAAGTGGGGATCGGCAGTACGGCAGCGAACGCGTTGGGTAACCGGCATCGCACTGCAAGGCTGGGAGCGCGATGGCTGGCGCGGCACGCTTGGAGTGCGATACTGGTTCTGGCGCGATCGCAAAGGGCTGCTTACCAATCCCCTCGGGCTTTTAACGAATCTGCTTTTCATCGCCGGCGCGCTCGATTTCCTTGCCAGTACGTTGCTTCACTGTTCCTGGCAGTTTGGAGTGAACAATCCGGAGATCCTGCGCCTGTGTGCCATCACAGCAACTCTGCAAAGCTTTCGGCTCATGCTGCGCATGTGCTGCGTAAGCCGGATCTATGGCTTGCGGTATGCATTAGGCGTGCCCATGCGCTCGTTCACCGGCAACTTCATAAACGGCGTCGCATCGCTCGCTGCCCTCCGCAACTTTGCGCTTTCCAAACTATACCGACGGCCTCTGGTCTGGCTTAAAACCGAGCACAGCTATCCGCAGCGCGAAAGCATGAGCATTCCCAGCCGTGACCTGCATGAAGTGCTGGCCGGTTCAGGGATCATCGCCGAAGCCCGACTTGCTGCCGTGCCAAGCCGCAAACTGGTAGATAACAATCTTGCCGACTACCTTCTGACTCAGCAAACATTGTCAGAAGATGAGCTATGCAGCGCGCTGAGCCTGCAATCTGGTTTTCCATCGACCAGGATTGATGTGCTAGCGGTAAAGCCGCACACACTCCAGAGCCTGCCGTTGAAAATCCAGAAACAGTTCAACGTAGTTCCCTTTCGCGTTGAGAATGGCCGACTGCTGGTAGCGGGAACACGCGTGCCTGATGATGCGTTCTTCCAGCACATCAAAACCTTTACGCGTTTAACCGTGGAGTATCAGCTTGTGAGCAAGCGTAATCTGGAGCAGTTGCAAGCACTGGTTTAGCTTACTTGCCGAACGTAGCGAGCCCTTGCGGATTGAACATCTCTATCGGAGAGAAGCTGACGATCTGCCAGTTCTTCCCACTCGGCTTAAGCCTGATTGAGACAACGTAGGTGTGCTGCCGATCCGATCCGGCAGTCTTGTCCGCAAGGTGCAGGGTCCAGTTTGCCTTCAGCGTCGCTTCCCGCTCGTTGTCGTCCTCATCTGTGATTTCCACCTCATTGGAAATGTCGAAGCTGTCAGTCAAAGCCGCAAAGTAAGCTTGGAGCTTTGAATAACCAGGCATTGCTTTGTTGAAGGGCGTTATAGCGTCATCAGGGTTCGCGCTGGCCAGCGCTGACGCTACGTACGTGATACGGGCACGAGCATCAGAAATACGATCAGCGCGGCACGGCAGCGTCCCACTCAGCAGCGCCAGCAGGGTTCCAACGAGTTTCGACCTAAGTCCGATAGCTGCCATTGATGCGGATGTACCCTTCGGTGAGATCGCAAGTGAAGAAGCGTGCCCTGCCCTTCCCCCACCCGCTTTGCGCAATCCGGATGAAGATCTGATGCGATTCGAGTTTGCTCTTCAGGGCAGCCTCATCCAGTTCTACGGCCAGTCCATTGCGGCACACAAGTACATCCTGGAAATAGATGTCGATTCGACCTGGATTGAACGACGCGCCCGAATAGCCGGCCGCGGCAAGAATACGACCCCAGTTCGGGTCGCTACCAGCGACGGCTGTCTTCACGAGGGGCGAGTTGGCGATAGCCCGGGCGATTCGGCGAGCATCATCGTCTGACCGGAAACCAGTTGCTTCAATCTCGACAACCTTGGTGGCGCCTTCTCCATCGGCGGCGATCTGCTTGGCCAGACTCTGCAAAACGCGCCCAATCGCATCGCCGACTTTACGCTTGTCCTTTGTACCCAACTTGCACGGGGCTGCGCCGCTAGCCAGCAAGGCAACCATGTCATTGGTGGACGTGTCGCCATCTACCGTGAGCGAGTTGTAGCTCCCCGTGATGCCGGCCGCCAGTGTGTCGCGCAGGAACCCGGCCGGAACGTCAGCGTCGGTCATAACAAAGCCGAGCGTGGTCGCCATGTTCGGTTGAATCATCCCCGAGCCTTTCGTCATCCCTGCCACCGTCACCGTGCCGTCCGAGAACGACAACACTTCGGAGGCGGTCTTCATACGCGTATCGGTAGTCAGGATCGCCTTTGCGACAGACTCGAAGCCGTCCGGAGACAGCGCTCCCACCAGTGTTGGTACAGCACTGGTCAGCAGATGAGGAGGCAGCTCAACCCCGATGACACCCGTGGATGCGGGAAGCACAAGTTCATTTCGAATCTTTAAGTGCTGGGCCACAGCGCGACAGGAGGCCATTGCCACTTGCTCGCCGGTCCGTGTGGCACAGTTTGCGTTTCCCGCGTTCACCAGGATTGCCGAGACTTTGCCTTTGGAAGATTGCAGATGATCCCGCGCAACTTGTACTGGCGCCGCCTGCACAATGTTGCGAGTGAAAACAGCAGCGGCATTGGCAGGGCGGTCCCCGGCAATCAGACCAACATCGTCCCGCCCGTCGCGCCGAATACCTGCATAGGTTGCCGCGTAGCGAAATCCGGACGGTAGCTTCAGCTCATTCATTTGTTCGGACCCAGCCTCTCACCCTCTTTGAGTTTGTATCCGTTCACCAATGACTCCGCTGACATTCGTGTCTTTCCGGCCGGCTGCACTTCCAGCAACTCTAATGTAGAATTGCCGCCGCAGCCAACCAGCAAGCGTTTCCGGTCAATCGCTAGGACGCCGGGCGGTAACGCATTTGAATCTATAGGTCGCATAGCTGATAAGCCAAGCGGCATTTCGCGAAAGACAGTGTAGGCGCCGGGCCAGGGCGTGAAGCCGCGAAAACGGTTATAAATCTCGTTAGCCGATCGCTGCCAATCCACCTCTCCATCTGTCTTCTTCAGGATGGGCGCGTGTGTTGCTTCTTCGTTATCCTGCTTCTCCGAATGGAGCCGTCCTGCCTGCAGATCTTCAATGGCCTGGAGCAGCGATGCCGCTCCTAGCAGCGCTAGGCGAGCACCTAACTCCGGCGCTGTTTCATCCGCGCCAATCTGAGTTTCGCTCTTCAACAGCATGTCGCCCGTATCGAGGCCCGCGTCAATCTGCATAATGGTCACGCCTGTGGTCTCTTCATCATTAGCAATTGCCCACTGGATGGGCGCTGCGCCCCGATACTTAGGCAGCAGAGATCCATGCACGTTTAGGATTCCGTGCCGCGGTAGATCGATAATGGTCTGCGGAATAATTTGCCCATAACCAACCACGATCATCAGTTCCGGCTCTAGAGCGCGCAAACTTTCAAACGACTCAGCCCGCCGTATTCTCTCAGGCTGGAGCACGGTCAATCCGTAGTCCAAGGCAGCGGTCTTGACGGCTGATTGCGCTAATTGATTACCACGGCCTTTAGGTCGATCGGGCTGCGTGTAGACTGCCGCTACTTGATGGCCGGCTTTCACCAGCGCATCGAGTGACGGCACAGCAAAAGAAGGCGTACCTAGAAAGACGATTCGCATCGCGTGCTAAGTATGGCTAATCCCACTCGCCGGCTTTCTGCAGCTTCTTGATCTTGCGTCGGATCATGTCGCGCTTCAAGTTGCTCAGATGATTGATAAACAGGACGCCGTTCAAATGATCCACCTCATGCTGAAAGGCACGCGCCAAGAGTTCCTCACCTGTAAGCACAACAGTCTCGCCCGCCTCATTCTGCGCCCGCACCTCGACCTGGTTGGCACGTGTCACAGGCTCGCGAAAACCGGGGATACTCAGGCATCCCTCCTCACCGACCTGCTTGCCTTCTTTGGAGAGGATCTCCGGATTGATCAGGACCAGCTTCTTGCTCTCATCCTCGCCCACGCTGGTGTCTATAATCAGCACGCGCTGACGTACCCCGACTTGAGGAGCCGCAAGCCCCACACCTTTTGCTGCATACATGGTGTCCCACATGTCGGATACCAACTTTTGCAACTCAGGCGAACCAAACGCAGTGACTGGCTCAGCCACCTTTTCTAAGATTGGGTCCCCGTACTTTAAGATCTTTCGAATCATTTCGCTGACAGCCAAGTTGGCAGTTAGAATTCCTTTACCTGAGCAAGATAGCCTTCGTAATTGCGCCTGGTCTCCCGTAGCGAATCCCCACCGAACTTTTCGAGGAAAGCCTGCGCGAGCACAATCGCCACCATTGCCTCCCCCACGACACCAGCTGCTGGAACCACCGCTACATCGCTTCGTTCGTAGGCCGCCAAGGCAGGTTCACGGCTGGTCAAATCGACTGACTCCAGCGGACGGCGCAGTGTAGAGATCGGCTTCAACAGGCCACGCACAACCACGTCTTCGCCATTGGTGATGCCGCCTTCGAGTCCCCCCGCGCGATTCGATCCGCGCCGGAACGCACTGCTCTCACGATCGTAGTGAATGGTGTCCTGCACGCCCGAACCATAGGCGCGCGAACCTTCATCGGCCCGGCCGATCTCGACACCCTTCACTGCCTGAATCGAAACTACGGCGCCGGCCAGCTTTCCGTCCAAGCGCGAATCCCATGCGATATGGGAGCCCAGTCCGGGCGGAACGCCGTGCGCAATCACTTCGAATACGCCGCCAATGGTGTCTCCGGTGCGATATGCGTGATCTACAGCGGCCTTCATCTCGCGTTCGACAGTCTCATCGACACAGCCCAGCAGAACCTCTTCGCGGCCGTGCAGTGCGATCACTTGATCCCACCTCGCAGCTTCCGAGAGGCGGACCGGCCCCACGCCCACTACATGACTCAAGATTTCAATGCCGAACTGCTGCAGAAATGTCTTGCAAAATCCGCCGACGGCTACCCGCGCTGCGGTTTCCCTGGCGCTGGCTCGCTCCAGAATGTAGCGTGACTCGGCAAAGCCGTACTTCATTGCACCAGCGAGGTCGGCATGGCCAGGACGCGGTCGTGCAACATCTTTCCCCTGCCCCGGCACGGCATCTTTTGCCTCTACCGGCAGTGTTCCGGTCCAGTTCTCCCAATCTTTGTTGGCGATCAGAATGGCTATGGGCGATCCGATGGTCTCAGAGTGACGCACACCCGCCACAATATGGACGGTATCGGTCTCAATCTTCATCCGACCACCCCGCCCATAACCCTGCTGCCTGCGCCATAACTGCCGATTTAAATAGTCAACCGAGATTGGAATGCCCGCCGGAAGGCCCGTTAGAGTAGCCACCAGGCACTCTCCGTGCGATTCCCCCGCCGTCTCGAATCTCAACATTGAATCCTTCATGGTAACGGAAACGCCGGTCTCGTCCCGAGGCTGGAGAGCGCAGAAAGCATGGGACAATCTGTGGTAAGGCGGCATCGAATTTTGGCGGGTTCTTCCCTTCCTCTGACAAGCCCGGTTGAACGAGCGGTAAAGGCTGCGGTAAGACGCAAGCTGCTGGTGGATGCCGCGGAAGAGGCAGGCTGGACGCTGCTGTTCCTGCTGAGCGGAGTGGCGCTGCTGCTTCTGCTTGGCTCCAACCTCTTTGGCTCCCACTGGATTCTTATTCTCCTTGTGGCAGGGGTAGGAATCACGGCCTGGCGCTTGCGAAAACGCCGAATGCTTCCCTACCAGGTAGCCCAACTGCTTGATCGACGCCTGCGCCTGCATGACTCTCTTTCAACTGCCTACTTTCTGCGCGCGCATTCGGTTTCTTCTAGCGAGACAGCCGTCCTTTATCAACTGCAGCAAGCCGATCGCGTAGCCGAAACAGTCAAACCCGAGGCCTCCTTTCCCTTCTCGGGCAGCAGGATTTGGCTGACTGCAGCGGCATTAGCCGTCATCAGCTTGGGTTTGTTCGGTACACGCTACCTGGTCACGCGAAGTCTCAGCGTCGCACCGTCACTGATTCCTTGGCAGATGCCCTCCATTCTCGAGCCGGTTGCTGAGCTATTCGAGAGCAAGAAGGGCAGGGGCGACCAACTCCCTTCCACGGCACAGCCAAAGTCGAGAGCGACTGCGGCGAATGGCCCTGAGGCAGAAGGCGA
The DNA here is from genome assembly GCA_964248405.1 of uncultured Bryobacteraceae bacterium. GTDB lineage: Bacteria > Acidobacteriota > Terriglobia > Bryobacterales > Bryobacteraceae > Bog-105. The sequence goes on along the minus strand of CAXTYH010000040.1, from coordinate 11,963 downwards.
CAAACAAATGCCGCAAGGGGCGGAGTCGCGGGCTGCGGGCGGATCACCTGGCGCCTCTGCAACGGCACGATCAGAAGCCGGCGACGGGGCAAAATCAAGCGCGCCCGGAGAGGCGGAAGGCAAGGCCGGCCAGAACGATAAGTCGCAGGCGGGTACTGGTGGCCAGCAAGCGTCGAGCGCTCCGAAAGATAGTGCCGCTACTTCCAAGGCTTCGGATTCCCTAGGCAAAGAATCGGGTAAGAAGCAGGCGGAAAACGGAGGCAATGCGCCGGGAGTGATGAGCCGGATGAAAGATGCAATGTCGAGTTTGATGGCCAAGATGCAGGCGCCAACGGCACAGCAACAAGCTAAGTCCAGCGGTCAGCAAGGGGCCAGTGACGAAAAGCCAGGTGATCAGGCGCAGGCGCAAGGGCAGCAGCCTCGGTCTGGTAATCAGCCCCAACAGCAGAAGCCACAGGACGGAGCAGCGAGCGCAAGTGAGACGGCTGAGTCTCAGGCGCAAGGGCAGGCGACTGAAAAGCAGGGAACTTCACCGGGTAAGAGCGGCAACGATCAATCGGCCCAGAAGGGTGCGGACGCCCACTCGGGCGTTGGCCAGCAAGATGGTGACAAAGCACTCAAGGATGCCGAAGACTTAAAGGCGATGGGCAAACTGTCTGACATCATAGGGAAGCGGTCGGCAGAACTGACCGGCGAAATGACAGTCGAGACGTCGTCGGGCAAGCAGCAGTTAAAGACGAACTACTCAGGGCGCATTGGCCAGCACTCCGACACCGGTGGCGAGATCAACCGTGACGAGGTCCCGCTTAAATTTCAGGGTTACGTACGCGAGTACATGGAGCAGGTTCGCAAAGGAGTCAAGGGCGTTCAGTAGCTATCGATTATCGCGGCTTTGCAGCACCGAAGCGGCATAGTAGTTCACTACTTTGGCTTCACTCCGCGCGACTTCATAGAAAGCCGACCGCAGTACCTGCTCTTTACCCTGGAACAATCCCTGGCGAATCTCTTCCTGCACCCGCGGGTCGCTTAGTTGCCTTTGACCGGCAGGCTCTTTAGCGATCAGCTTAATGATCCGATAGCCCTCCGGGGTGCCGATCACTTGGGTGACCTGCCCCGGTGTCATTCCAAGGATCACTTTGCGCAGTTCGGGATTCACTTTATCCAGCGCAGACTCCGGCACAAATCCTAGATCGCCGCCGTTCGGCGCATAAGCCGGGTCTTCTGAAAAGTTCTGCGCCAACCCACCAAAATCTTCGCCCTGCCGGATGCGCAACTCAAGTGCCTGAATCTTTGTTCGCGCCTGCGCGTCATTTTGAGCCTTATCGTTCTTCAAATTGCTCACATTCGGATCAGGGTTCGGCGTCACAAGAATCTGCGCCAGTCGAATTTTATTCTCGGCTAGGTTGAAGCTGGCCTTGTTCGCGTTGTAGAACGCCGCGACATCTGCATCAGAAATCGAAATGTGCGAGCTGATCTCTTTCACCATCAGCTTTTGTATGCTCAGTTCTCGTCGGATCTGTGCCTTCAGGTCCGAAACCGAAATTTTACGCTGGTCCAGAACCTTCTGGAACTGCTCCTGCGTATAACCTGCTTTCAATTCATTGAACTTGCCGTCTACCTCCACATCAGAAGCAAGCAAGCCTGCCTTCTCTGCCCTTTGCAAAAGCATCTCATTGTCGATCAGGGTTCGCAGCGTCTCCAGCCGCATGGCAGTATTTTGATCGCCGTTGGGCTTAGCTGGTGTATTCGGCAGTTGTGCAATTGCGCGATCAAGTTCCAGATAAGAGATGGGTCGTCCGTTGACGGCCGCGGCCACATCTTTCGAGACTGGCTTGTTGCAAGCCCAAAGCGCTAACAGTACCGCCATGAGTAGGCAGTTAAATAAGACGCGCGGAAAAGCAAAATGCCGGAGAGAACGAATTTTTAAAGGAGTCAAGACTTTGCTTTTCTCAGTTCCTCAATCAACGCAGGAACAACTTCAAACAAATCTCCGACAATGCCGTAGTGGGCGGCTTCAAAGATGGGCGCCGAATCATCCTTGTTGATGGCGACGATAGTCTTTGACCCCTTCATTCCTACCAGATGTTGAATGGCGCCTGAAATACCCACAGCAAAATAGACCTTCGGTGAGACAGTTTGTCCGGAACTACCCACCTGGCGTTCCATGGGCAGCCAGCCGTTGTCACAGATGGGCCGAGACGCCGCCAATTCCGCCCCCAGCACCGCAGCCAGAGATTCGACCAGAGCTAAGTTTTCTTTCTCCCGTATGCCCCGTCCGACCGAGACGATCATGCCGGCCGCACCTAGGTCGACGGAACGCTGGGTTTGTTGAAACGGGGCTTCGGGCCTGCTTAGAATCTGCCCAGGTTCGATGGCCACAGCGAACGCCTCGACCGGACTTTCTGCTCCGGACGACTCAGGGGCGCGAAAAACACTGGCTTGAACCGACGCAAACACCGGCTTCGTCCTACCCACCATGTCGGCATTCAGCTTGCCTCCAAACAACTGCCTGACAAATGTGATTGCGCTTCCGTTCCCCCTAATGCCCACAACATCGCTAACCAGCGACGTCCGGAAACGTGCCGAAAGCTTCGGCGCATAGTCGCGCACCTGATAGGTGTGGGGAAACAAGACGTACTCAGGCCCCCGATCGCGAATCAGTTGCTCAAGCGCGAGCGTATAACCCTCAGCCGTGTAGTCGGCCAGAAGCGGATGGTCCAGCGTGACTACCTTATCCACCGCGTAGCCGCTTGCTTCCACAGCCAGCGCCTGCAGCGACTGCCCAAGCAGAATGGCTTCAACCGGTAATCCAGCGGCCTGGCCAATTTGGAGTCCAGCCGCTAACGTTTCGTACGAAATGCGAAGAAGCTTGCCGCCACGCGCCTCCAACACCACCAGAACGCTCATAACACTCGCGCCTCAAAACGTAGTTTCTCCACCAGTTGCCGCGCACACTCACGGCTGTCGCCGGTGAGCATTTGGATCCCGTTATTACGCGGTGGCAGATAAACGCTCTCTGCCCCGGCTAAAGCCGTCTCTGCAACACCCAAGTCGGCAAGAGTGACTGTCCTGATTTCTTTCGACTTGGCCTTCTTAATCCCCATCAGCGTCGCGTAGCGGAGCTTCTTAATGCCCGATTGAATGGTGAGCGCAACAGGAGTTTGCAGAGTGACGTACTGATACCAGCCATCCTCCAGCTCTCTTTTGACGCGCACCGCTGAGCCTTGCGGCTCCACTTCCATCACGATGGTGGCATGGGCAAAACCGAGCAGTTCCGCCGCCAGCACGCCCGTCTGTCCATAGCCGAGATCGTCTGACTGCAGGCCCGTCAGCAGGTACTCCGGCTTTTCGTTACGGACAGCTTCAGCCAATACCTGCGCTGTAATAAATGGATCGAGAACAGCTTCCTCGGGCACCTGAACATGTATGGCACGGTCGGCACCCTTGGCTAAAGCCTCACGAATGACTTGAGTGGCGCGGTCCGGTCCAGCACAAAGCACCACCACTTCGCCGCCCAACTTTTCTTTAAGCTGAAGAGCTTCTTCCAACGCATAGGCATCAGGCTCATTCATTTCATAAGCAAGGTCGGATTCGTCCAACCACTTACCTTGCCTGTTGATCCGCAGCACCGAATCCCGTGCCGGAACCTGTTTGATAGAGACGACGATCTTCATTCCCTGCCACTCCAGTATGCCGAAGTCATGAGGCAGAGAATCGACAAAGAGCGGGTTAGCTCTTGGAATCGTACTTCTTGAAAACCAGGCAGCCGTTTGTGCCGCCGAAACCAAAGCTGTTGGACGCGGCGTACTCAATCTCCAGCGGCCGTGCCTTATTCGGCACATAATCCAGGTCACACCCCTCATCGGGCTCATCATGGTTGATGGTTGGTGGAGCGATCTGATCCCGAATTGCCAGCACCGTAATGCCGGCCTCCAGCCCGCCTGCGCCGCCCAGCAAGTGACCCGTCATGGATTTGGTGGAACTGACCGCCATTTTGTACGCATGGTCGCCGAACGCACGCTTCATGGCCAGCGTTTCGGCACGATCGCCTTGTCCGGTAGAGGTTCCGTGCGCATTCACATACTGTACCTGGGATGGCTCAATACCCGCGTCCAGCAGAGCATTTCGCATCACCCGATAAGCACCGTTGCCATCGTCCGGAGGCGCCGTGATGTGGAACGCGTCACCGCTCATGCCGTAACCGACTATCTCGGCCAGTATCGGCGCGTCACGCTTGCGCGCTCGGTCCAGCTCTTCCAGGACGAGAATTCCCGAGCCTTCACCAACTACAAAGCCATCCCGCTCCTTGTCCCAAGGACGCGACGCCCTATGCGGCTCATCATTGCGCGTGGACAAAGCCCGCATGGCAGCAAATCCGCCGATGCCCATTGGAGTCACACAAGCCTCAGCCCCCCCACAAATCATGGTGTCCGCATATCCATGCTTAATCAGCCGGTACGAGTCGCCAACCGAGTGCGCGCTGGTGGTGCAGGCCGTTGCCGTGGCCGAGTTCGGTCCCTTGGCTCCATAACGAATCGACACGTAGCCGCTTGCCAGGTTCACAATGCACGAAGGAATGAAGAAGGGGCTGATGCGACCGGGCCCACGCTCAAGCAGGTTGCGATGCTCCCGCTCAATCACTTCAAAGCCGCCGATGCCGCTGCCAATGTAGACGCCGAACATCTCAGAGTCTTCTTCAGGCACCGAGAGCTGTGCAGACTTCATGGCAAAATCGGAAGCCGCTACCGCAAACTGGATGAAGCGGCCCATCTTTTTCACGTCTTTCTTGTCGACGTAATCCAGTGGGTCGAAATTCTTCACCTCGCCCGCAATGCGCGCGGCAAATCCGGTCGCGTCAAACTGCTGAATGAGTTCGATGCCGTTCTTACCGGATTTGATCGCCGACCAGTTCTCTTCTGTGCCGGAGCCCACTGAACTGATTAAGCCAACTCCCGTGACCACTACCCTACGATGCACAGCCCGATTTCCCAGTTAACGTTCGATTCTGAACTTCTGTTGGTGAACGAACCAACTACTTCTTCTTCGCCTCAATATAATCAACGGCATCCTTTACGGTCTTGATCTTCTCGGCTTCGTCATCAGGAATATCCAGATCGAACGCCTCTTCGAATGCCATCACCAGCTCGACGATGTCGAGCGAATCGGCGCCCAGGTCATCCACGAATGAGGCGGTCGGATCCACCTGATTTTCATCGACTCCCAATTGCTCGACAATGATCTGCTTTACCTTCTCTGCTACTGACATAAATCTGTTCTCCTATTTGGCGTGTCGCTACCGTTTGGGGTACGTTAGCCTGGGTCTAACACTCTAAACTACATCATTCAGCAGCCAGAATCCGATAAGCGAGACCGAGCCTCCACCTTCAACTTGAATCTGCATGCCAACCATCTCTATTGGTAACAGAAACCTTCTCTAAATCGGAATAGGAAAGCTGGGTTTACCGACCGATATGACCGATTCTCTTCGCGTGTTCTACCTCCACGGCTTTGCCTCCGGGCCAACTTCGAGTAAGGCAAAGTTTTTCAAGGAGCAGCTTGCCGATTCAGCCATCAGCTTCTCTGCTCCCGATCTGGCCGAAGGCAACTTCGAAGCGCTCACCATCACTGCCCAGCTTGCTGTCATTCAGCGCCTGATCGGAACGGAGCCGGCCGTGTTGATCGGATCCAGTCTGGGTGGTTATCTGGCAGCGTTGACCGCCGCCGTTACTCCCTCCGTCAAGCGACTGCTGCTACTCGCGCCCGCGTTCGACTTTCTCCCGCGCTGGAAAGAGCGCCTGGGTCCGGAGCAGATGGATCGCTGGCGCACCACTGACCAGCTCTCCGTCTTCCACTATGGCGAAGGCCGGAACCGCACACTTTCTTACCGCCTGATGGCCGATGCCGAACAATACCCACGGATGCCGGACTTCACCCAGCCTGCCCTCCTCTTTCATGGGACTTACGACGACGTCGTTCCCATCGACTCTTCCCGCGCCTTTGTCAACACACATCCGAACGCCAGACTGGTGGCGCTCCCTTCAGATCATCAGCTTACTGATGTTCTCCATTCCATTTGGCAAGACGGAGCTGCGTTCTTGCTGGGTCAAACCTCGTAAAATCGGTGGTAGGATATAGGTGACTGGCGCCCCTGCGTGACACCTCTCAAACCGATTGGAACTGCCCACAGTTTCGACACGTCTCACCAGAAGCAGTAGGCGCAAGTTTTTGTTGGATCAAGAAATGGCAGAGTCAGTGACAAGCGAGTTGGAACGACAGGAAATCCCACCGGCCTCCGACAGCCGGCAGGATGCGCATCTGGACCGGCTGCTGATGCAGTCCGATTTTGAGCAGCCTTGGTACAAATCGTTCGGGCGTAACATCCGCGAAGCGATCAATCCGCCCAAGCTTCCTCCCCTGGTGCTTACGTCGCGTCCGGTGGAAGACCAGCGTTTCGGGGAGATGCAGAAGCTGGAGCTTCCTTGGTATAAGTCGCTCGCAGCCAACATTCAAGATCTGATTCACCCGCCGAAAATGGCGCCGTTAGAGGTGACCTCCAAGCCGGTGGAAGTAGGCACCATTTGGGGTGCATACGGTGGTGGAGAAACCAAGTCGGGCACTGTCTCGTTGCTGGTGCATGTCGGCGTGATTGCGCTCATGCTGATTGTTTTTCGTAAGCAGGTATTCAATGCCAAACCGAAGGATACCGGTCCCATCATCTATGTCGCGCCGCTGAAGCTGAAGCTCCCCCCCGCTGCAGTGAAAGCCGGCGGTGGCGGCGGTGGTGGGCAGAAGATGCCGACGCCAGTCAGCCGTGGCGTCGCGCCTCCCAAGGCGCCGAAGACGTTTATCCCCCCGACTCTAGCCGTAGAAAAGCCCAAGCTTCCCACAGTGCCTACAATCACTGCGCAAGCACCTCAGATCACAGCCGACAACTATGGCGATCCGTTGAGCAAGATGCTGGACACCTCGGCCGGCCAAGGCCAGAACGGCTTAGGGAACGGCAAAGGCGCCGGTTTAGGCAACGGCAACGGTGACGGATACGGGCCTGGTGAAGGCGGCGGTATGGGCGGCGGGGTCTACCGAATTGGTGGAGCCGTCTCGCAGCCGGTCCTCATCAGCAAAGTGGAACCCGAGTATTCGGAAGAAGCTCGTAAGGCCAAGTACTCCGGTACGGTCTTGCTTTCCATCGTTATCGACGCTAACGGCTTACCTCACCAGATTCACGTGGTTCGTCCACTTGGCTTAGGCTTGGACGAAAAAGCTATCGAAGCCGTGATGAAGTGGCGTTTCCGCCCTGCACTGAAGGGTGGCAAATCAGTGGCCGTTCAAGCGCAGGTAGAAGTGAACTTCCGATTACTGTAGTCGCCCCAAGTTCGCGTTGCGTTCGCGCGAAACGAAGTGAACTGCTCGGGGACTGAGCTACTTGCTGATTCACAAGCCTCGACCCGGGCCAATCTCAACGAGCTACCAGATCCAACTTAGTTTCCACTACAGCCAACCGCTTGTCCAGGCTATGCACGGAGACCTTCACCAGATCCAACTTTCCTTCGATCCGAGATAGCCTGCGGTCGTTCTGGAGCAATCCAAAAAAGATTGTGCCAATTAGAGGTAAGGTGCCCAGGAAGATAGTAACTACAAGGCTTTGCATAATCCCAGATAGCGCCTGCATGGACAGTTCCATATTAAATCATTGGCCCTTTGCGCCCCATTGCGCGGCCGACTCTCCGCTAGCAGTTTCTTACAGGCGCTACTGCCTCGGTGAGGCAAGCTCTTTTTGCCGGAGGAGCTCCCGATCCAATCGACTCCACAACTCAGATGCGGGAACTCTCGCCCCATTCGGAAGTAAGAGGGCAGGAACAGCTGTTAAATTTCTCCGTAGAGCATCCCACTCCATCACCTCTCGCTTTTCTGGATCAATGACAAAGATCTGTTGTATGCCGATGTTTGCATAGCATTCACACTTGGTTAAAATCTCTGCCTCTCGGTCATCGGGAGAGAGAACTTCTACCACGATCTCCAAGGGTGAAGTCGGGTATGGGTGTTCCAGTCGAGTTGATGCCGCCACCTCTGGAACGGGTTGCCAATCCTGGACAATTCGAAGTTCAACCTCGGTCCCAGAAATATACCCACCTTCACTGAGGATGTTCGCTATCAGTCTTTGAACCAGTCCGTGTAACCAGGGGGGCATTGATTTTTGAACTGCATTCCCGGACCAAAATTCAAAGTGAGGCTTCAATCCAGCGTATCGGATGCGGAACTCTTTGGAGGTGAGATGTTGAGTTCTCGAAGTCACGCCGAAATTGTAGGTCAATTCGAAGGGAAGCGACCTTTTCAGTCTGGCCTCCGTCAAATTGCGGAGACTATGCGAAGTAGCCGTCCTTCAGCAGTGCTACGCGTCGACCGCCTACGGAAGTAATCTTTGGTTCACAGCATTGACAGTGAGGGGAATATACCCTATCCTGGAAAAGTTTGGCGAGTCGATTCTTCGGCTTCTGGGTTACCTTGCTTTATAATGAGCATGTGTCCGGAAGTCGGGCCCCGCTATCCGGACGGTCAACCGCTCTTGTTGCTTAAGAGTGTGCCACGCCGAAACCGGTATGGGCCATTCCCGAAGTAGTTACCCTCGCGGTTTCAGGCTGGTGAATACGCTATATCAGCCTCTTGTATATTCGGAACGGCCGACGTTGTTTGCTCGTGCCGGTTCTTGCTGATTCCCTGGTACAGGGTATTAGTGCTGTGTTAACTTTTCCGCTTTCCGTCTGTGTTTGTTGGCGGAGGGCAGGTACTCCGGTTCTAACCTTTTTACTGTTAAGAGGATTCTTTGCGACCTTCGGGCAGCATGCTCGATTGGTTCGCTTGTTTGATCAAGCATGCCGACCTTTAATCAACTTGTCCGGAAGGGCCGCAAGCCAACCCGGTATAAGACAGCCAGCCCTGCGCTGCAAGCCTGCCCGCAGAGGCGCGGTGTTTGTACCCGTGTCTACACCACTACGCCAAAGAAGCCGAATTCTGCGCTGCGCAAGGTGGCCCGTGTACGCCTGACGAATGGCATCGAAGTCACGACCTATATTCCAGGTGTCGGTCACAATTTGCAGGAGCACTCGATTGTGCTGATCCGCGGTGGCCGCGTGAAAGATCTGCCAGGCGTTCGGTACCACATTGTCCGCGGCACGCTCGATACCGCCGGCGTCGCCAACCGGAAGCAAAGCCGTTCTAAGTACGGAGCCAAGCGACCCAAGGGTGGGGCTGCCGCCGCCGCGCCGACCAAGGGGAAGGGTAAGAAGTAAGTTATGCCGCGCCGTAGACGTCCCGAACCTCGCGAAGTTGTTCCCGATCCGCTGTACAACTCGACGCTGGTGGAAAAGTTTGTCAATTCCATGATGTGGGATGGCAAGAAGACCACTGCTCAAAAGATTTTCTATGCCGCGATGGATACGCTGCGAGATCGCTCGGGCGATGATCCGTTGAAAGCTTTCAAAAAGGCTGTAGAGAATGTCCGGCCGCTGTTAGAGGTGAAGACCCGGCGCGTGGGCGGTGCAAACTATCAGGTTCCGGTGGAAGTGCCGCAGAATCGCCGCACGAGTCTGGCCCTCCGCTGGATTATCGGCAACGCGCGAAGCCGCCCCGATAAGAGTATGGCTGAGAAGTTGGCCAATGAATTGAACGACGCCTCCAATATGCGAGGCGGCGCTGTCAAAAAGAAAGATGATGTTCACCGGATGGCCGAAGCCAACAAGGCTTTTGCTCATTATCGTTGGTAGTTAGCTGTAGTTGAGCCCAATACATTTATGCCTCGCACCGTTCCGTTAGAAAAAATGCGCAATATCGGCATCATGGCGCACATCGATGCCGGCAAAACAACCACGACCGAACGCATCCTTTACTACACCGGTCGAACTCATAAGATCGGCGAAGTTCACGAAGGTACGGCCACCATGGACTGGATGGCGCAGGAGCAGGAGCGCGGCATCACCATCACGTCGGCTGCGACCACGTGCCAGTGGAACGACATCACCATCAACATCATCGACACGCCCGGCCACGTCGACTTCACGGCTGAAGTCGAGCGCAGCCTGCGGGTTCTGGACGGCGCCTGCGCTGTGTTCGACGCGGTTGCCGGCGTACAGCCTCAATCTGAGACCGTCTGGCGTCAGGCGGACAAGTACCGCGTCCCGCGAATTTGCTTCATCAATAAGATGGACCGGGTCGGCGCGAATTTTTTCTTTTCGGTTCAGACCATTGTTGACCGCCTGAGTGCCCGCCCGGTTCCCATCCAGCTGCCGGTAGGCGCTGAGGATCAGTTCAAAGGAGTCATCGACCTGGTCAAGATGAATGCGCGAATCTGGCGCGACGAGACCCTGGGCGCAAAGTTTGACGATGTCGAGATTCCTGCCGAGCTGCGCGAAGAAGCGCAAAAATATCGCGATCAGTTGATTGAAGCGGTCTCGGAATCCGACGATGTCCTATTCGAAAAATTCGTGGAAGGCCAGGCTATCACCGAAGCGGAACTGGTAGCCGGTATTCGCAAAGCTACGCTCGCTCAGAAGATCTTTCCGGTCATCTGCGGCTCCTCGTTTAAGAACAAAGGCGTTCAGAATCTGCTCGACTCGGTGTGTGCCTATCTGCCTTCGCCGCTCGACGTTCCTGCCATTCAGGGACTAGATGTCGACAATCCCGAGATCCACATCGAGCGCCACGCCGATGACTCGGAACCGTTTTCGGCGCTGGTCTTTAAGATCATGACCGATCCGTTTGTCGGCCAGCTGTGCTTCATTCGGGTCTACTCGGGCAAGCTGAATGCCGGCGAATCGATCTACAACGTCAGCAAAGGAAAGCGCGAGCGCGTAGGCCGACTGGTCAAGATGCACGCCAACAAGCGTGAAGAGATCAGCGACGTCATGGCGGGCGATATCTGCGCCGTTGTGGGCCTGAAACAAGTTGTTACGGGCGATACCATCTGCGACGAAAATAAGCCGGTGCTGCTGGAATCGATCATCTTTCCGGCGCCGGTCATCCAGCTTGCTATTGAGCCTAAAACCAAGGCTGACCAGGAGAAGCTTGGCGTCGCCATTCACAAATTGGCGACCGAAGATCCAACCCTGCATGTGACCACTGACCCCGAAACTGGGCAGACCATTCTGGCCGGCATGGGCGAGTTACACCTGGAGATTATTGTCGACCGCATGCAGCGTGAGTTCAATGTCGGCGCAAACGTCGGCAAGCCCCAGGTTGCCTACCGCGAGACCATCCGGCAGCTGTCAGAAGCCGATTACACGCACAAGAAGCAGACCGGCGGCTCGGGTCAATATGCCCGCGTCAAGCTGCGCGTCGAGCCGAATCCGGAGAAAGACTTCGAGTTCGCCAATGCCGTGACCGGCGGCAACATTCCGAAGGAATTCATCCCGGCCATCGAAAAAGGTGTGGTCGAGGCGCTGGAAGGCGGCATCCTCGCCGGCTATCCGTTGAATAACATCAAAGTCACTGTTTTCGACGGCGCTTATCACGAAGTCGACTCATCGGAAATGGCGTTCAAGATCTGTGGATCGATCTGCTTTAAAGAAGCGGCCGGCAAAGCTAAGCCGGTCTTGCTCGAGCCGGTGATGCGCGTGGAGGTTACGGTTCCTGAGGATTACATGGGTTCGGTGAACGGGGACTTGATCTCACGGCGTGGCCGATTGGAGGGCACTGAGATCGCTGGTGGAACGCACATCATCAAGTCGATGGTGCCGCTGTCGGAGATGTTCGGGTATGCGACCGAGCTGCGCTCGCGCACACAGGGACGCGGCAGTTTCACCATGCACTTCGGGCAGTACGAAGAAGTGCCGCGCAATATAGCTGAAGAAATCATCAACCGCAGCAAGGGCGGAGTCGCCGCTCGTTAAGAGCTGCGCGGAGAGGACAAGGTTTACACCAATGGCGAAAGAGAAATTTGACCGCAGCAAGCCGCACGTCAATATTGGGAC
>CAXTYH010000039.1:0-36689 GCA_964248405.1 uncultured Bryobacteraceae bacterium | reverse complement strand
AGTAATGGCAAACATTGGTTAGTTACTTAAGTTACTCATTTCTGTAAGTCATCGATTCCAAGTATCTCCCAACCAAGAATTTGACGGTACTGTTTTCCAGCTGAAAGGCTGGAATTTAGTACCAGTGTCTCTGGAAAGTCCGCGATTACTCGCGTATCGTTTGCCATATGGCCTTCGATCCCTCCACCATTCCTTCCAGCGTGTCGGACTTCGCCGAATTGCAGGAGCTTTGTGACAACTATCTGTCTCAGCAGAACTTCTCGCCAGGAACCCTTCGATACTACCGATTCGGCTGGAGCACCTTCCTTCGATGGTGCGAGACGGCGGGGGTGCCTTCGTGCCCCACGACGCCGCAGGTTGTCATGCAGTACGCCGCCTGGAGATTGCGGGAGGGCCTGCAGATCATGTCTGTACAGGGAGACTTTAACTCGATCCGGCATCACCACAAATTGCGCGGCTTCGAGAGCCCGATCACCCCGCAAGTGAACCGAATGCTGCTGAATGCCAAGCGGAAGTTGCGGCAGACGGTAGTCGGCAAGCACCCGCTAGCGGTCTCGGATCTGCAAACGATGGCCGGGAATCTGCTGAACGACGACGACTTGGTCAGCATTCGCGATCACGCAATTCTCGTTGTTGGGTTTGCCAGTGGCTGGAGAGGCGGTGAGATCGCTTCGCTGAAACGAGCTGATATCTGGTTCGACGAAGAAGACCGGCTCGTGCTGACGCTCAACTTCTCGAAGACCGACCAGGAGGGCAAGCACGGGCGGCACGTCCTACTTCCCGCCGGCTCGGTCCAATCAACGTGCCCGGTGCGAACCATGCGGCGCTGGCTGGCTGTGCGCGGCGAGTGGGCCGGGCCGCTCTTCTGCCTGCTCGGCCAGAAAAAGAAGATCACCAAGAAACCCATCAGCACGCACACTGTTCGAGAGCGGCTACGCAAGTATCTGGGCGAACAGGGCCATCAGACCGCACGTTTCGGAGCACACTCGCTTCGTGTAGGAATGATTACCTCCGCCGTCGAGAACGGAGCGGACGCCGTAGCCATCTCGCAGCGTACAGGGCACCGTACGCTCCAGGCAATGATGCGCTACGTTCGGCCCGTGAATGGGCTCAAGTACGACCCGCTCGCCGGCGTGCTGTGACCGAAATGGATCACTGGATTCTAAACGAGGCGCGCGAGCCCGTGCCGGTCGACTTTGAACGCTTCGTCCGATGGAAGACGCACCACCCGGAAGCCGCTCGCGTCGGCTACGAGCAGCTCACGCCCACGGTCTTCGTGAGTACGGTTTTCTTTGGCCGCAACATGGATGTGCGGCGCGACGCGTTTCCGGACCTAAACCTGCCGCCGCTGCTCTTTGAGACGTGCGCCTTCGATGGAGACGAGATCATCGACATGGGCCGCGCCTACACTTGGGAGGAATCGAAAGAGCAGCATCAAGTGGTCGTGACACGGATGCGGGCACGCGAAGCGGCCAAGCAGCGCGCAGCGAACAACTAAGCCTCGAACAACGACCCTTGCGCTACGGCATCCTCCGCCGGCAGCAGAAACGCCAGGCGCCCTTTCTCCGGCCAGCCTCGATGGAGTTCCCGCCACAGCATCAGTAGAAACGGACTGAAGGCCAGCGCGGGCGCCTTCCGCCGGTGCACCTTGACGTGACAGCCGCGGCACAGGGTCACCAACAGCCACAGCAGCGTTCGACCCGGCCAGCGATGGTGCACGATCAGCGCCCCGCGATTGAGCTCGCCGCAGCCCCGGCACCGATAGCCGTCGCGCCGCAGCACCGGCTCGCGCAACCCGCCGAAGCGTTCCCGCGAAAGCCGCACGCGCCGCGCACAGAGGCGGCACAGTCCGGCGCCCGTGGCAGCAGGCTCTCCGCAGCCGCAGGAGAGAACGGACTGTCGCACCAGCGTCACTCTTTTCAGGCTAGCCTCAGGCCTTCTGTGCCGCCAGCCCGGCCAGTACTGCCGCGCCATTGTGCCGATCACGCCATGCGTGACAAGCTTGGACACGATCATGCCACCGTACAAGAAGCCGCTCTACATGGAGAGCACGGAGATTGCTGCGTCCAAGTCAGCGGTAGAGGTCTCAGCACTTCTTGTGACGGGTGGCGCGCGCTCGATCTCGACCGAATTCGGCGCAGATGGAAGCATCGTCGGACTGAAGTTCGAATTGGCCATAGAGGGCGTAAACGTCGCCTTCGCATTGCCCGTGAGGGTCGAACCGATCTACAAATATCTCTCCGACCGACGGAAGGCGGGCCGGTCCCGGCCGAGCCGTCCCGAAACCCAGAAAGCGATTCGCGAGCAAGCCGAGCGCGTCGCCTGGCGCCAACTGCTGCGCTGGGTACAGGCTCAGCTCGCCATGATCGAGGTTCAGATGGTTCAGCCCCAGGAGGTGTTTCTGCCCTACCTGTTACCGCACGCCGGCAGTAGCCAGACCTTTTACGAATTCTTCCAAGCGAACGGGATCAAGCAACTGACCGCTGGAGCGGGCAAGTGACGGCGACCGCGGCCGTCAACACGGACGACTGGCCCACGCTGGAGGAAGCGGCAACGACACTGGAAACCAGCGTGCGCACCATGTGGCGGCATATCGAGCGGGGCGACGTGGAAGTGCGTAAGCGCGCCTTGCCTGGCCGTAAACCGGCCAACATCGTGAACCCGCGCGACGTCGACAAGCTCCGGCCGCAGCCGTTTGTGATGCCCGCGGCACCTCCGGAAGAGATGCAAACTGCGGTTGTGCCAGTCCTGCCAAGCTCTTTGGAGCGTGGCGTAATTGACGGGATTGCCGCGGCGCTGAAAAGCTTGTCCGGGGTCGTGTCAATCCCGCCAGCATCAAATTTAACTGTCCCGATTGACAGGAAACTCTGGCTGACGCTCGCCGAGGCAGTCGCCTACACCGGATTCGGCAGCAGCGTTCTCCGCCGAGGCATTACGGACGGCACGCTCGAAGCTCAGCGGGGCGGCCCGAACGGTGCCACTATCGTCAGAAGAAGCTCACTGGAAGCGTTCGACGGCGGCCGCCGTTAGCGATAGCGACCCATCTGCTCGGCTTCCCAGATAGCCAGAGCTTCGAGCGCCCGCGCCGCCCGTCTGCGCTTCCGACGAAGCCGTATGGCGGCTATCCACAGGGCGACGTTTCCCGTCCAGGCGACGCAAAAGGCAATGACCATGTCCAGGCTCATGCCGGACGCGTCCACCGGCCGCGCAGGTAAGGCGAGCATGCCGACCGCACCCACTCGTCCCGCGTCTCCGGGTGCAGATCTTCCCAAGGCGGAAGTGGTCCGGTAATCATATTGAGCCCGGCGCAGTCGCGGCGATGCCGTTCATATTCGAGCCGACCCAGCAGTTGCTCCTCAAGCTTGACCCGGTTGCGATCCTGTTCATTGGAATTCGCTCCACACCCGCTCACGCGGCCGCCGCTTCCAAGCGCGTCCGCAAGGCCCGCACCGCCTCCATGTGCAACTGCGAGGCGCGCGACTTGCCGACTCGCAGCAGAGGCCCGATCGCTTTCAGCCGTTTGCCGCCGACATAGTGCAGCCGGATCAGGCGGGCTTGCCGCGCCGGCAGTTCGGCGATCGCCGCGGCTAAGCGCCGCGCTTCGGCATGCCGGTCGAGCGCGCCCTCGAAATCGGGGAGGCTCAGCGGGTCGGCTACCAGCGACGCCGAGGGCCGGGTCGCTTCCACGTACGCCCGCCGGCGCACCGAATCGATAATCGCCCCGTGGATGACCGGCCGCGCGTAGGCCGAGAACGGCGTGCCCCCGTGCGCCGAGGGCCGGTAGCGCGCCGCGGCCTTGACCAGGCCCAGGTGCCCCGAGCCGATCAGATCGTCCAGTTCGAAAGAAGAGGGCAGCGACGCCGAGATGCGGGTCGCAATACTTCGCACCAGCGGCAGATGCGAAGTAATTAGGTCAGAATCAGGCGTAGAACGAGCTTTTTTGCCTGAATTTCGTGGCAAATTGGCAAAACCTCACCTCAAATTGTGGCAAAACTGCGACAATTACGGGCTTCGGGATTTTCTGACCCCCGCTTCGGCGTGCACTTATGTCGCCGCGGCCGCCCTCAACGCCAGTCGCGGTGCTTCTCCGCAATGGCCGACCGGCGACTGCGCGAGAAATGCATGTAGACCGCCGTGGATCCCATGTCCCGGTGACCGAGCCAGTCCTGAATTTCGTCGGCGGACAAACCGCGCTCGGCTAAATGCGTTCCGCAGGAGTGCTTGAGGGCGTGCATGTGCGCTTTCTCGGCCGGAATGCCGGCCAGCTTGCAGTAGCCCTTCATGAGCTGGTCGAGCCGGAACCGCGAAATGCCTTCGTGACCTTGCCGCGAGCAAAATAAAACTCCTGGATGCGTTCCCCGCTCATCCCGGATATAGGCGCGCAAGCACCGCAACTCTTCGTCTGTCAGCGAGTGTTCTCGCGAGATTGAGCCTTTGCCCCGGTACACGTACAAAATGCCGTCCCGATCCCGGAAGTGCGACATCTCGAGCAATCCCACCTCATGAGCCCGGAGCCCGCGATGGTAAGCGAGCCGGAAAATGGCTCGATCGCGCTTGGACTTGATGACCCGGAACAACGCCTGTATCTCGTTATATTCCAGATATTTGCAGTCGTCTAAGCGCCGCGATTTCTTTTTCGGCTTGAGATCAACCGTCTCCGCGGATTGTGGAACTGAACGGCTAAAACCCCTCGAAAACCCCATGTTTTTGCCCCCCTCTTTTCTAAGTGGCCCGAGTACTGTGTAACTCGCAAACGACGCTCAAGGATAGCCTCAGATCGCTTGCCGGGCGTGGGGCGTGGGTCTGCAGGGTCGGGAAAATCGATTCGCTGTAGCGCGCCTAATCGCGGGGGCGTGCCCGGCGTCTTTCCCTGCGAATTAGCCGCCCGGTCCCCCTCTTTGAACCTAGAGGCATCTTGCACGACATTAACTATCTGACCGTCTGGGAGTTGATCGGCTGGGGTTTGGGAGCTTACGTGAGTGCCGGTGCTTTGCTGGTCGGACTGATGGCGGCGCTCCCCAGAAAGAGCGCCTGAAACGAAAAACCCGCCGGGCATTCGCCAGGCGGGCTCGTCTCAATCATGGGTAAAGAAGTTGTTTGCAGCTTAGAACTGCCTTCAGCTTAGCGGAGTCGCCGCCCGCCCGTCTACCCCCTGGGCGAGGACGGCTGAAAATCTGAGGAGCAAAGGAAGGCTTACGCCACCTCGCCCCCATAATCGGCCACGCACCGGTCGGCGAACGAACAATACTTGCGGCCGCAGACGCGCGAGCCGCGATTGGGCGCCACCAGTCCCGTTCCCATCTGGTCCTGCGCGATGGAGTACAGCCGTTCGGCATAGCGGCGATCGGCCCTCGTGATTTCGAACGTCTCCGAGTAGTGCCGGACGGTCTTGGTCTTGGTCAGCGTGTCCAGCCGGCCCACGCCCGAGGCGCCGGGCGTCAGCAGCGTGTAGGTGGTCACCTGCAGCCGATGCGATGGGGTGACCCCGCACGGCTTCTTGCCGGCGGTTTTCAGATCGATGACTCGGCCGTCGACATCCAACAGATCGACGTAGCCGCGCACCGGCACCCCGCCAATGATTCCCTCGACGGCAAGCTCGACCGCCGCCGGCTGAATCGCCGGAGCCGCATCGGACATGTACGTTGCCACCAGCGCGTCGACCGTATCGACCAGGTCGGAAGCCGTTTCGTCCGGAGCCAGCACGACCCCTTCGTCCAACTGCCTCTCGAGCGAGTCACGCGCCACCAGGCGCACGCCCTCGGTCGCCAAGTCTTCGCGCGTGTCGATTTTCTGCCGGAAGTTGGCCGTTACCGCTTCATGCACGGCCGAGCCGATGGCCAACGCACCCGAGCGCGTCTCTTCCAAGCCCAGCACCCGGCGGTAATACCACTTGGCCGAGCAGTCGACAAAACAATTGACGGACGAAGGCGAAAGCACTTCCGGCACCAGGACGGACACTGGAGGTGGCGCCGGCGTGGTTGGGCTCGACACATTCGACACTGAACGGTTGTCGGTCGGCGCCAGTTGTTCGACCGGAGCGGACAGCTCGAACAGGTTTGCCTGGCGCGAGCGGAAGTCGAGGGCGTCGGCCAGCCAGCCGCGCGCCCGCAGCAGGGTCGCGTCGTCGAGTTTGCCGAAGAAGTTGGGCGAGAGCGCACGCGCGCTCATGCCCGCACCCCCGCGCCGCGTGTTTCTGCGATGAAGAACGTCGCCGCGATCGTGCGGATGTCTTCGAAGGTCGGAGACATGTGCAGGCCGCGCTCTTTCGCGTACGTCATGGCCGCCAGCGCCACATCGACGGCGGACCGGTAGCAGGCCGCCATCGTGTCCGGAGCCGCCGGCGTCGGTGCTTTTACCGCGTGGATTCCATTGTTA
Source organism: uncultured Bryobacteraceae bacterium (assembly GCA_964248405.1). GTDB lineage: Bacteria > Acidobacteriota > Terriglobia > Bryobacterales > Bryobacteraceae > Bog-105. The sequence continues at coordinate 30,314 of CAXTYH010000039.1, read as the reverse complement.
TTCTGAGGACGTCCACTGTTCGAGGACGCCACGCCGGCGGAGGAAGATACGGCTGGGCTCTCGCCGGGCACAGCCGTTCCGCTGACCTTCTCCACCTGATAGTCAATGACGCGCCGGTTGCCGTGGGTGACTTCGCGCTTGCAAATGGAAAACAGTTCGCCCTGCCCCACACCCGCCGCCTCGATCTTCTTTGCCACCACGGGCGCCAGATAGAGCTTGCGGTCGTCGGTGAGCGAGAACATGATCTGATCGCCTGAATACTGCGAAGACACCGGAACCCCGTCAGGGAACTTGAGCGCAATGGTCTCAGGCACGTTGGTCTGGAGTTTGAGCGTGGAGGAAGAGCCGGGCATTAGACCACCTCCATAGCCGGCAGCAGCCGCTTACCGAGGCAGGCTGCGCACTCGTACACGGCGTCGAATTCGCCCTCATGCGTGGCAATTCGATGCTCGATGCAGAACTGGCCGCCGCACGTCACGCACTCGTAGGTGCAGCCGTCGCAGAGCGTTTTCGAGCAGATCTCGCATTCGCTTTCGTCGTCGTCCGGGGTCAGCGTCGCGCCGCAGCGCGGCATGTCGCACTCCCACTGAGAGGCGACGGGCGGATGGTACATCGAGGACATAGTGTTCTGGTCTCCTGAGCGGTTTTTTGTCTCGCCACGACTTGCTTACAGAACCAGTATGCGTGTGTAGCGGTACGTCGCACAATTGCCCTCGCAAGATTTGGGTGGTACGTCGCAGCGCAGAGTTGCATATATACTCAAGCCGTGGCAGAAGAGAAGAACCAAGCCGCCGTCGAGTTGGGACGCCAGCGTTGGAAGAACGCGACGAAAGAGCAGAAGCAGAAGGCCGGTGAAGCATTGAACGCGGCGCGTTGGGTCGGTTCGACGCCGGAAGAGCGAAAGGCCGCGGCTAGTGCGGCCGCCAAGGCGCGATGGGGAACGAAGAAAACGGCAACGAAGGTGAAGGGCGGGACGGATTAATTTTGGAAGCGAAAGCAATTTGGGCGATTTAGCTTTCACCCGCGAAATAAGAAAGAAGACGAAGGCGTTGCCGCGCGCGTGACCCGAAATCCCGAAATCGCGTCAACGAAAACGTGTAGTGAAAGGAAGGTCCAATGAAGCCGGGTGGTCTGAGTAAGCTCAAAAACGCCATAGATTTAGAGGTGAAAAGGAATCCCCGTGCATCGGAACCGGAGGTGGTGACATTCATTCTTGGAAACAGGGTGGATGTCATTGCTGAATTTGTGCGCGACAGGGTTGCCTATTTTGTCCATGCACGGTTCGTGAAAGCGCGGGACGTGACGCCCGACCCCGGACCTTACCAGATGTTCTTCGAAGGGTTCGCCAGCCTGTCGGAGCGGATCTCGCTCCCTGGTCGAGGTGGCAAAGCATTGGCAAAGGCTACGATTGCCGATTTGCGCAGCAGTCTCAAAGTGACCAGGGATAGAGCTTATGAGAAGGCAAAAGCCATGGAAGCCCTCATCCGCGAAATGGCACCGTTTGAGAAAACACGGCGCGGCCTGACTGTGGAGCGTTATTGCGAGTTGAGAGCTGCGGGAGTCGAGCCGAAGGCTGCAACAAAGGCGCCCGGGAGGAAGGGCGAAAAATGAGCCGCCGCGAATTCGAATGCTCATCTGGAATCACGAAGTCTGAAGTTGCAGATAGGCATCCAGATCATTTTCAGCGAGCATTCAAATTTTTGGAGGGTTTTATGGGCAGAGAGAAAGCGCGCGGCATCTCTTGGGCCGAGGTGAAGCGCCGGGAAGCCGAGCAGCGCGGGCATTGATTATGGACGAAGAAATGAAAAAGTATCTCGACGAGAAGTTCGCGGGTATCGATCGGAGGTTTGAGCAGCTGGAGCTTCGCCTGGTCGAGAAGATGCGTGACATGCAAACCGAGCTGCTGCGCGGGTTCGAAGCCTTCTCAGCCGGTCAAACGATTCGCCTCCGCAAAGTGGAAGCCGATCAATCGAACCTCGATCTGGCGTTGCGTAGCCGTGTCGATATCGTCGAGGCCCGGCTTACCCAAATCGAGTTTCGACTCGGCAACCAATAACGAAAGGAAAACCAATATGAGCACCGTTTTAGCCGAAGCGCTTTATCACGAGGAAGTAATCGATGGGCAGACAGTGCAAAAAGCTCCGCCTAAGCGACTACATGTCCAGTTCCAGAAACATTTGACGTCGGAGCTCGATACTCACTTGCCCGATTTCTGGGAAGCTTTGCCGGAACTAACTCTCGTTGTCGGGTCCGACCGCGTCGTTCCCGACATCACCGTGGTGCATAAGACTGCCCGGTACGACGACGGCGAGTTGGCCGAAACGCCCCTTGTGGCGATTGAAATCATGTCACCCGGGCAGATGATGAGCGAGGTATTGAAAAGGTGCGAACGCTTATTACAGGCGGGAACGCCGAGCTGCTGGATATTCCGTCCGGAGCAGGAAAAGGCTTGGGAGTATTCTCTTTCTGACCTTGTTCAGGTAAACGAAATCCTGGATCTCTCTGTGAACGAAGCGAACTTTTCGGCGCCTGTGCTCAAGCTGAATCTGACTGACTTATGGGCCAGGTTCCGGTTGTAAAAGTAAGTCAGTTCTCGATCGCCACGCAGTCCATAGACGCGCCGCCGGAGGCGACCGCCATGTTCGACGTGCCGTTCTGCACCTGCACCACAACGCCGACGGTGGACTTGGTCACGATGCCCTGAATGGACGGAGAGCCCGACGGCGAGATGATCGTGCAACTCGCAGCGTAATTGGCGTCGGGAAACGCATTGGTCCAGTTCACCGTAAAGGTGCAGGTGGCGCCGCTCCCGGTTCCGGTCGGGCACGTCGTGGACGAGCTATGGCCGTACGAGATGCCGTTCACGCGCGTGGCGAGGCCCCCGGAAGCGGTAATCACGCCCGTCACATTGAGCGGGCCGTTGAGCGTCGTGGGACCGGTGACGGCCAGCCCGCCGGAGGTGATGGTGACCAGTCCGTTGAACGTCTGCGGACCGGTGCCCAGATTATTCAATTGCGACCAGCCGATCACGCCCGCTTTGGCCACGCAGCTGTTGAACAGTGTCGTATTTGTCGCGTTGTTGAACCACACCTTGCCCAGGTCCGAGACGAGCACGCAGCCCGGATCGGCCGCGCCTGCGCTGACCTGTAGAGCGCTGGTCGAGAACCCGCCGGCGGCCGTGAGCAGCCCGGAGATCGAAGCGTTGCCCGTCACATTGAGGTTGCCGGCTAGCGTTGTCGGACCGGTCACCGCCAGGCCGCCGGACGTAATGGTCACCGCGCCGTTGAAGACCTGGCCCGAGGTCGATACCGTCGACACTTGCGCCCAGCCGTAGGTGTTCGCGCTGGCCACGCAGGCCTGGAAAACCGTAGTCGCCGCCCCGTTGTACCAGAGCTTGCCGACGTCGGATGCCGCCGCGCAGCCCGGGTCGGTGGCTTGCACGAAGATGAACGTGCGCGCATTGACCACGCCGTCGACGGTCCACAGCGTGACCCCGAGCGTATCGGTTGCAACGAACTTATAGGCCACGCCCGGCTGCAGCCAGATATTGGCGAAGCCGGAAGGGGAGAGCACGATCGGGTTGGTGTTGGCCGCCCCGCCCGCGCTTTGATACGTGGCCAGCGGCGAGGAGGTGCCCGCCGCATACGTGTAGAGCAGGCCGCCCGCGAGAGGGTAGCCGTTGGCATCGAAGAACTGCTGATGCACCGCCGGCGCGAGCGTGTTGGTTTGCCCTAGGATGCAGAGGACGGAGAGAACGAGAAGCGCGATCGCGCGAAGGAGTTTCATCTACAGATGAAGTTCGCCACGCGAGGCGATTTGAGCGAAGGAAATGTCTGGGAGAACTAGCCCGCGCGCCGGCGCCGTGCGAGGGTATTTGCCCCGGGTACGGCGGTCATGTGCGGAGCTCCCTCAGAGGGCATGTACGGCCCCAGGAACTCCAACCACATGGCATGTTTTTCACCCAGAGTCTCCTTCGCTTCAGCCGCGAAACGGTTGAACACGTCCATGTTGTAGCCCGGCTGTTGTTGTGCCGCGTCCAAACGCTTCGAGATGTCGGAAATTTTAGCGACTAGCTCATCGCCGGGTTGGTCACTCATCGAGTTTTCACCTTTCTGGACTTCAAGAACGACTGCATGAAGTGCGCCATCGCCGGATCACGCTCGGCCAATAACTCCGGATGCATCAGCGCGGCAACGAACGACTCAGCGAAGTATTCGTGCTTGTTGGAAGCACCGTACTTCGTTATTACTCTATCGTTCGCTTTGGCACTTTCATATAGGCCCTGCAGAGTATCACCGCCGGCTGGTACTGGTCCGCTGAAGTGAATTGCGCCGTCTTGCCGATGGTACTGATGGGCCAGCTCGTGCAGCAACACAGCAAGGTTCGCTTGCTTCGCACTCGGTTGGAAGTACATGGTGCCCCACTGGTCCCACAGCTTCGCCCGATTGGCTGGCCGTTTCGTCCAAGCGTCCGCCGTTTGAAGGTAAACCGACCCTTTGGACGTCGCTAGACCGAGCGCGTTGCCGACGGTTGGATCGTTGGCGTAGTCGTAGAGTTCATGACCGATGATCAAACGCTTGACCAAGCCACGATCGGCTAGATTCTCGGTTAGCTCCGGAAACTGGTCGTGCAACCCAGAGATGACGTCGCGGTGAATGCGTTGGCTAGCGAGAGAGTCGCCCACCTCCACCGAATCGGCAACAGGAACTTCGTTGAGTGGCCGCGAGAATACATCGACTTCTCTCTTAAGCTCCCCAACGCGGGCCCGCCGCGTCCGGAGCTCATCCCGGAAGAGCGAAACATTTCGGTCGAGCACTTGACTCATCGGGTCGTCTTCGGAGAGCCCGGCCTTTTCCTGGAGCGACTTCGCCAGGTTCCGCTCAAGCGATGTAATCCGCTGTTGATTGAAGGTCAGCTCGCTTTTCGCGTCAGCGTGCATGTCCAGAAACTTAGGTGACAGCCGCTTAGGGTCGCCGGCCATCGGTACAGCATCGGCACCGTCTGATGCCATCGCCCGAGGAGAGTCGGCCAGCATCGGAGACAGGGCATTGACCGGAGCCTTCGCTCCTCCAAAGGCCTCGGCGAACGACTCGGCCGGCGTCGGGTCGGACCCGAACATCGACGCTCCCTTCGCCGCAAAACTCGCGTCGCCGGCATACTGCCGCGCTGCCGCTTTCAGCTTCTCGGCGGGCATCGTCTTCAGCGCCCGCGCGAGCGTGACTGCCTGCTCGGAGTACTTGGTGTTGCCGAACAGTCCGTCCTGCCGGAGGAAGTCGTCAATGTTCTTGATCCCAAGCTTTTGAGCCTGCTCAAGAATGGTGACCGCTTCGCGGACATCCGGCGTAAGCGACCAGTCGGGCTTGCCTTCGATCTGGGCGAGCGGCGCTGCGATGCGGCCCACCTGGTTGCGGATCGTGGGCGCGATCGAATCCATTTGCGCCGGATCCTGAAAGAAGCGCCCGAGCACCAGCTGCTCGATGCGATTCTTGCCGCCGTCGGTCAGTTCGCCATCCCCTTTCATCAGCGACCCACGTTCGCCAGGCGCGACCACGCCATCGTCGATCAGCTTGGCTAACACCTGCCCGCCGGCCTTACCCTGCAGAATGTCGGCAATGGACGCGTCAGAACCCTTGGCATCGAGCCGCGCTGAGATGTCGTCCAGCGTGCCGGGGGAGACCCGGCGCGAGTCGGCGATGGAGCGCTCAGCCGGAGTCAACGAGGCCGTGCCCGACTTGTTGAAATCGGTGACCGCGTTCTGCTTGCCTGCCGGACCCACAAATTCCGAGTCCGGAATTTCGCGCGTCAGCACCGGCTTCTTCATGCCGGCAATCGACGCCGGATCGATGCCGAACTGTCCGGCCTTGGCTTCCAGCATGGCCCGGTAGTCGGCTGCGCCCTTGGGATTGGAGGCGTTCACCCGCTGCAGCATCATCGTGCGCCCGTTGCCCCCGATGACGTTGCCGGCCTCGTCGGTCAGCACCGGGCCGTTGGAGGCATCCGGGTTGTCGGTGATGTGCAGTGCCGGGTTGAATTCCTGGCGCGAGGCGCCGGCAATGATTTTCTGCTGATTGACCGCGTTGCTGTAATTCCGGTCGTTGGTCAGCGCGTACCGGGTGTTCGGCTGGAAGGTCAGGCCGTTGTGCGACGGCTGCAGCTCGTCTAGTTCCCGGACGCGGTACCGCGCCCGGTAGCCCGGTCCAGTGCCGCCAGGGACTGGGATGCGCGTGTCGGAGGATCCGACGGCGCCGCCGCTTGTTGTGCCTGCCGTAGCAGGGCCAGCTGCCGGGCTTGCTCCAGCCGATGGCGCAGCCGCGCTTCCTTGTCTGCTTGTTCCTGGTTCTGTCCCATTGATTGCCTCTCCCGATTGTGCCGCCGCCGCCCTCGCGTTTGTCGATACCCCGGACGCACTAGCCGGTACCGGTTGCGCCTCCGGTCCGGCCTGCTTGAGAATCTGCGCGGCCAGCACACCGCCGGCCGAACTGCCTGCCGGCATCTTGAGCCCGGCAATCAGGTTGCGCGAGCCGGTCGGGGTGAACAGCATGCGCGCCAGCGGCTTTGCGCCGAGCAGTATGGGGATTCCCGTCACCGGCGAAGTAATTACCAGGCCCGCGCCCTTGACCATTGCCAGCATCGTTCCCGAGCCCGAAGGGTTCGGATTTTCGGACAGCTTTTTAGCCAAAGTGAAAAAATCCGTCAGATTTTGAATCTTGGCCGGCTGCTGAAACAGAATGCTCTTGGTCTGCGGGCCCACCTTGTTCCACTCGGTCAGCGCCGTCGTCGGCTTGCCCATGCCTGCCTCGGCCGTCACTTTATCCAGCAGTCCTTGCGTCACTGCCTGAGCGAGCGCCGGCAGATGTTCCGGCGTCTGTTCAGCCACCGAGCGCAGCAGGTTAACCGAGCGGTCACCCGGGCGCGTGAGCTTGTTGACCAGCGCCACCGGCTCGCCTGGCGCGACCGAACCCGTGCCCACGTCTTTGAACCCGATGGCGCGCTGAAAGTCTTGCGCATCGTACTTGTTCACGGTGGCTTCGCGCCCCTGCTGCAGTGCCGCAACCGCATCCGGGCCCGCCCGTTTCGCAGCCTCGTCTACCGCCGCGCTGAGCTTGTCAGCCGCGAACTTCGCCTGGCCGACACTACGCGATTGCGGGCTGTCGCGCATGATTCCCTTGAGCGCGCCGAGGTCCTGGTCGGCTGTCGATGCCGACACGAAATCCGGCGCATCCAGAATGTTCCGCATGGCCTTGATGCCGGTCGACGACTGCTCTTGCGCGATCGACATCGGCCGCAGCGTCTCCTCTAGCAACGGCTTGACCGCGGCTTTCAGCGGCCGGTAATCGACCGGCAGCTGCACATCTTCGGTGACAGGCACCGTCTTGAACTGCGGATTGCCCCCTTCGTCGAGACCTGCTTCCACCCGTTTGGCGCCCGTCTGCACCGTCCTGGTATGTTCCGGTTGACTCTCGATGGAGCGGAACACGGCATAGGCATCGTCGGCCTTCGCGCTATGCGCCCGTTCGTTGGCAATGGCCGACTGGTGAATCGCTTCCCCCACGTCGAGCGGTTGCGGCACCGGCGCCCCATAGGTATTGCTCGGTGCGAGACTTTCCACTTCGCGCGCACCGGCCGCGGCAAGCGTGGACTGCTCGGCCGCGCGGGCTGTCTTGGCCACGCCGGAGGCGAGCGGAAAGTGCTGGAGGATCTTCTCCGAGTTGGCCGCAATCGGCGAGCCGGTCAGCACGGACGTTGGCATCTGCACGCCCTGCTCATGCCCATAGGCCACTGCGGAAGCCTCGGCCGGGTCAAGCTGTACTTTGAAACCCGGCCGCGGCAGTGCGCTTGCGACTTTCCCAAGGGCGCGCGGCGCCAGGTGCAGGCCTTCACCCACCAGCGCCGGCGCCGCAAGACCCGCCCCCGTGCCGGCAACCGTACCCATAGCGCCCGCCAGATTGCCTGCCCCGGCTTGATCGGCAACCCGCCCGACCGTGCCCGCCGGCAGATCCTTGGTCCCTTCCGCCGTGAGGTTTGGACCCATCTCGGCAAACGTCGGCAGGTGCGCGAGGCCATGCAGGGCGCCGGAGAACGCGTCTTTCGCCGAATCCCAAAACCCGCCGCCCCCGGCGTCCTGGAAGTTGTAGGGATTGTCGTCGCGCATCGACTGCAGCGCAGCGGCTTTGGTCGCATCGCTCATCTGTGCGCCTACACGCGACGGCGCGACCACGTTGAAGCGCCGGGCGAGCTCGCCGACAATGGCCTGCTTGTCCGGCGGCAGCGAGCCCATGCGGTTGTAGAGCTCTTGCACGATCTCCGCTTGTTCGGGCATTTACTTCTTCACCAGCGCTTTCAACAGCTCGTCCGTGCTCATATGCTGCACGCTCACCGAACCCGACGAGCCGCCCGCCGTCGTTATCGGAGTCGACGAAGCAGCAGGGGCCGCCGGAGCGCCGATATTCAGGCCGATCGACTTAGCCCCTTGCATCGCTTCGGGCGAGAACGGATCGCGCAGGTCGTGACCGCTGACTTTCTTGTAGCGGTAATTTTCCTCATTCATGCGCGCCATCGCGGTATGGCCCATCGTTTTCAGCGCCTGCTGAATCTGCGCCGGCGAGGAGTTCTCATTCAGAATGATTTCCGCCTGCTTCCGATCGTCGCCTTCGAGCGCCCGGCCGCCGAGCAGGAATCCTTCGAACTCTTTTCGCACCGGTTCGAGCGATGCTTGGAGTTGCTTGAGTTGCGGCGAGCCCGACAGGTTGGTGCGCCACCAGTTCAGCGGTTTATTGATGGCCGGAATACCCGACAGCCGTATTTGGTTAACCGCATCCGAGGCCGAGCCCCCATGCTCGAGGAACGTGTTGAAGGACTGCAGATGTTCGGCGCCCTTGCCGTCGGCGTAATACGCCTCGTTCTTGATTCGCCGATCCACTTCCGCCGTATTGAAATTCGGATTTTCCTGTTTCGCCAGATCGAAAATCTGTAGCCGTTGATCGCCCCGGAGCGAGGCGACATCGGAGAGCCGCGTCAGATCGCCGCTCGCCAGCGCGTGCGCCGTCCGTTGAATGGCGGCGGTATCGAAGGCCTGCTTACTCTGGGCCAACGTGAGATTGCCCCGTTCGATACTCAAGTGTGCATTTTCGTTGGCCGCTGTTTGCGCGTCCCGCTTGGCCGTCTCGGCCGTCGTGACCTGCTCTTGCGCAGACATGCCCAGATTGAGGATCTGGCCGCGCGTCTGCGCCGTCCACTTGTCCGCCGCCGGGAACTGCGCAGCCAACGACGGAGACGTTTGCGCCAACCCTGCCAACGCCTTGGCGTAATCGTCGCGATTGGTCGCCGCCCCCAGTTTCGAGGCTGCATTGACCAGCGTTTTGCGTTCGGAATCGGCCTGTATGCCGGGTAGCTCCGCCACGTCTTTGGCGGCCGTCGCGCGCGAGGTCAGCATGTGCGCGTCCGCCGTGGTTTCGGCCGCCTTGGCTTCGCGGTTGCCCTTGCCGGCTGCGGCCATCGATTGGAAGAGCGCCGGCATGTCGGCCGGATTGGCTTGAATGCGTTGCGCCACTCCCGCCGCCAGCGCTTGGTACTCTGGTCCGTTCGCCGCAAAGTGCTGCAGCTGGTGAGCGATCACCGCCGGGTTGTAATTTGAGTCGATAATGGCTTGCGCCGAAAGCGCGCCCTGCTCCTGCACCATCCCTTGCAGCTCACCCTGCGCTTTGGCCGTCTCGGCATGTTTCTGCCCGATGGCGGCCGCGTTCTCCTCGACCTTTTGCAGGGACGCAAGAACCGCCGAAGCCGACGAGTACGGCACGCCCTGGCGAATCAAATCGCCCATGGTCGGCACGGGAGGACGCTGCACCGGAGCCGAAGGAGCCACCGGAGTGGGAGCGGCCGCCATCGCTGCCGACGGCGGAGGAGCACTCGGCATGACGCCTGCGCCGGCCGGATCGGGAACGACGGAGGGAAGCAGAGGGGCCGGCGCGGCTATGCCTGGAGAGGAGGCAGCAGCCGGAGGGGGAGCGAGGGCATTGGTCGGAGAAGGAGCCCCGCCGCCATAGATCGACGAGAGAGCCGCACGCGTTCGTGCCTCGTCGGCCATGGCCTGCCGGCGCGCCTGCAATTCCAGCCCGCCCGTTTGCACTGCCTGGTCCTGCAGCGCCCCGGCCGCCAGCGCGTTCCGTATCGCAAGCTTGCGTGCCTGCACGTCATAGGGCGTCAGCAGCGGCGTCGGGTCGGGCCCCAAGAGAAACGAAGTATCGATCATGGCGTTAGAGTCCTGTCTGCGGGTCAACCGGATACGTGGGCGTGTACGGCGTCATGGGCGTGCCATAACTCGACCCGCTGTTCTGCGCAAAGTAATTTGCAATGGAATTGCCGGCACTAGTCGCCGCGCGCCCGGCCCCCACCAGCCCAGCCGAGCTTGCCACCGCGCCCGACGTGGTCAGGTTCGCAATCGCGTTCGCCGACTCAGCCGAGGTCTGGGCGTTGATGCCGGACGCAGCCGTGCCGCTGGTGGCCGTCTGCGAGACTCCGTTCTGACCCAGTCCGGCCATCTGCGCCTGCCGGTTGAACGAGTTGCTCTGATTCGAATTGAAGACGTTGAACGCGGTCTGGTAATTAGTCAGCGCGTTCTGGTACGACTGCTGGAACTGATTGGACGCCGTGCCTTGCGCGTAATTGGTCAGGTCCTTCAGCGCGCCCCCAGAGACCAGACCGCCGGCGGCCGCTGCCGATCGCTGCACCGCCTGTTCGCCCTGACTGAGATCGAACTGATAGGCCGGGTCGTTCAGCAGATCGACGCCATTGAAGGAGAACGGCGTGGTAAAGCCGGCCACCAGCGACCCGCCCGGCGCTGTCTCGGTCGCAAGATTGTTGACCGCCGTCTTGCCGGCGGCGACGTACGGCTGCTCATTGCTGAGCGTGTCGCCATAGACCTGCTTATTGAAGGCCAGCGCATTGGCCGCCGACGTGGCGGTCTGGTTTGCCGCGTACTTGGTTGCGTCGGCCTGCTTTCCCGATCCGATCAACCCGGTGACCGCTCCCATGGCGTCTCCGCCCAGAGCTCCTGCTAATGCTGCTCCCATGTCTTTAACTCCCTATGCTTTGCTAGAACGATCAAATCGTGCAGGACGCCGCCGCGGCGCCAGGCCTGCGGAATCTGGCCCCGCACCGTCATGCCCAGCCGTCGCGCGTAGCGCAGCGCGAGCCTGTTACAAGAAGGTGTGAATCCGAGCAGCGTTTGCGCTCCGGTGTTTTCCCACATCCACGCCTCATACGCCCGGCCGACCGCCAGCGCCCGGTCGCCCCAGGCACACGGCAGCAGCGCGTGGTGTACTTCCCAGGTCGCCGCATTGATTCGGTTGGTGATATAGAGGCCCAGCACCTCGTCGCCCTCGCGCGCCAGTAGATGGAAGATTCCGGGATGTTCGGCCGGGTAAAACAATTCGGCCGCCGGCGCCCCATCGTCCACCAGGTGGTCGTACAAGCGCGGATGCGTCATGATTTGCCGCACCAGCTCGTAGTCGAGCGTTCGCTCCAGCGTGATCACTGGAGAGCATCCGGCGGCGCAAACGCGGGCACCCGCTTCAAGTCCATTCGCCAGGGCCGCGCGAAGTCGCCATGCTTGACCGCGCAGTACAGCGTTTCAAGATAGGCGTCCAGCGGCATGGCGCGATGGTCGGTGAAGAACACGGTCGACAGAAACTCGATGGCGGGCAGAAAGCGGTCAAAGTCAGAGTGCTTCTCGCGTGCCCGCCCCACTGCCGAGTCAATGGCCTCATCGACCACCTCCGGCGGGAGCAGGTCCGGCATGGCCAGCTCGTAAGTTTTGCGCAAGACGTGGAACATGGCTAGTGGCCCAGCTGCAGCGCTGCGCCGAAGTTTTGTTGCAGCGCGAACTGATTGGCGTACTTGTCGTAGAGCGACGCCACAACGTAATCGCAGTCGGTGTCGAGTACGACCGTGCCGGAAGCGGTGAGCGTGGCCGCGCCTGCATTTCCAGCAACGGTTGGATTGGTGAGCATGCCCGGCAGGAAGAACTGCATCTGCTGGGTCGGAGACGCGATGATCGCGTTCGCCCAGGCGACGCGGTTCTGATGATTGACCGTCGTCGCGGCCTCATTGATGACGTTCGTAGCCGCGGCGATCAGCGCGCCGGTTACCTGCTGCTGAAAGGTTGTATTAGTAAGAAGTTGTGCTTGCTGTGCGCGTGTGGACATAAGTGTTTACGCGACTCGATACGAGCCGGAGAAAAGGAGAGAAGTTGCACCGAGCGTAAAGTTCGCGCCGTTGATGGGCGAGAAGATGAATGCGCCATTGGCGACTCCGATGTAGGAAAAGCCGGGTGCCCATCCTGCCGCCCCAGCTAAGAGGCAGTAGCCGACGATGGCCGAATTGTTGCCGACCGCTGCCACTGGCCACGCGACGGCCACATTCCCACTAGCCGTTCCGCCCGTGGTGAAGGTGACGTAAATCTTGAAATGGACAATCGGACCGATGCGGAGATATTGGGCATCGACCACATTCAGGCTGCTAACTGTCATTGACCCGCCGCCCGTCACCGTAGGCGTGTACGAAACCCAGTTCGAGCCGAAGGAAATGCTGGCCGGAACACTAAACGAAACGCCTCCGCTGCCTGACGGTTGCAAGTTGAGGTTACCCGAGGTGTCAACGCCGAGTACCGTTCGCCCGGTGGCTGCTTGATACAGGAAGAAAGTGCCGTCCGTTTGCAGCCCGATCTGATATTTAGCGGTGCCGTTACTGAGCAGAGTGATCGTGCTTTGCAGACTTGCTGCGCTCGTGTCAATCGAGAGTGAGGCCGAACCGCTCGACGCCTTGATGAGCTGCGAAGCGGTGAACGTGTTCGCGGTCGCCAGCAGCGCCGCGAAAGGCGCGTCCGCAGCGACGAGCGCGCGTAAGGCCGCCGTCCCCGATGCGCCGTTGGGTGTCGCGAGAATTTGATTCGCTGCACCTGAAGGCGAAGGCCCAGCGGGTCCGGTTGCACCTTGCGCGCCGGTCGCTCCCGTTTGTCCAGTCGGTCCGGCTGGTCCTTGCACTCCTTGAGCACCGGTTGCTCCCGTAGCCCCTTGCGGAATCGTGAACGCGAGAACCGCCGCGCTGGACGTGCCGCTGTTAGTTACTGCCGCCGACGTCCCTGCAGCGCCCGTCGTAGTAGTGCCGACGCTAATGGTCGCCGCCGTGCCGGCTGGCCCCGTGCTGCCCGCCGCACCGGTCGGCCCGGCCGGCCCTTGTGCCCCCACTTGCCCCGTGGCGCCGGTTTGCCCGGCTGCTCCCGTCGGTCCGGCAGGTCCAGTGCTTCCGGTTGCCCCGGTCTGTCCTACCGGCCCCGCGGGCCCTTGCGCTCCAGTTTGCCCAGTCGCACCCGTCGGCCCGGCAGGTCCTTGCATACCTTGCGGAATGGCAAACGCGAGCACCGCCGCCACGCTTGTACCGGAGTTCGTCACCGCCGCAGGGGAACCAGGCGCGCCGGTAGCCGTCGTGCCCACCGTCACTGTTGCAGCCGCGCCAGGCGGACCCGCCGGACCCTGCAGCGTCGTAAGGTTGATTTTCTTGCCCACCGGGGCAACCGCCACGCCATTGACCGTGATGCCCTGAATGGGTGCCGCGGCGGCCGCCCCCGGCCCGTCCACGCCGCCCAGGTTCGCCAGCGCTGTCGCTGCATTCCCCACGTCCGCCAGGTTCTTTGCCGACTGCAGCGCGCCCGCCGTCGATGCCGCCACTTGCGACACGGTGCCCCCGACATTGGTGATCGAACTCAGCCAAGAGACCCAGACCGACGAGATGCGGCCGCCCGCTTCGAGAAACGGCGTTTCCTTCGGAGGCGGTGCGATGAGGACGCGAGGAGGCGCCATCAGCTCGTGCCTTTCTTCGCGCCCAGTTCCACGCCCATCAGCACCAGTTGCGGCACCGGATCGGTGCCATAGACTTCAAATACCCGATTACGCCCGCGCCCCAGCCGCAGCCAGCGCGTGCGCAGCGCATACTGGCCGGCCGCGCCCGAAGACGCGGGAAGCTCGGTCGACCACGTCATGCCGCCGTCGTTGGACCAGCGGAGAAAGACTTGCGGAAGCGGAGTGGGAAGGGGATTGGTCGCCATAAAGGTTCTAGCCGGGCAGATACTGAGCGACGTTGAGCACGACGGCAATCGAGTGCGTCAGCAGCCCGCTTGTCGCGACAATGTTGAACGTGTAGAAGTTAGAGTACGGATTGGTGGCGCTCGCAGGCGTGGGCCCGCTTAAATTCAGCGTGGCCGAGCCCGAGCCGCCGAAGAGGGTTGCTGGATTGAACGCAGCGGTCACTCCTGCAGGCAATCCCGACTGAACCGTTCCACCGCCATAGATCGGACCGCTGTAGCCGTTCTGCAAAGCTTGCAGTGCGGTGGCAGGGAGTGCCGGCGCGATGCTCAACTGCACCGGCCCATTAAACCCGTTCAGCGGTGCGATCGTCACCGTGCAGCCGGCGGCATAGGATCCATTGGCAGGCGAGGTATCAAGTTCAATAGCCAGGGAGGAGTGAAGGTTCCCCCAATTTGCCGCCGTCAGCGTGAAGTCCGGAACCACCGCCACTCCCCCTTTTTGCATCAGCAGCTCGAACGACGAGTAGAAAATCCAATCCTGACTGTCGGCCAGGTGCGGCGCCCGCCGCAGCCACCGAATCGGATTGCCGGCGTCGTCGGCATATTGCAGCGATTGCTCAAACACCTTGCCGGAGGTGAAATCCAGCGCCAGATGCTTGCCGAAGCAGAACGAGTGAAAGCGTCCGCGGTGTGCCGAATACGTGCCGCTCGCAAGCTCCCAGTACCCGCGCTCATGCCACAGCTTCGTTGCGACGTCGTAGCACCAGGTCGCGCCCGCTCCATTGCGCGCTGACGGGAAATCGATGCGATAGAACAGGTGCCCGTTCTCTTCATACGAGTAAGCGGTCGCATCCGCCGTGGTCGGGTAGGACTGCATCGCGTATTCAAGCGCGTGATGCGAGATGCGCGTCGGCAGAAAGCCGTCCGCCCGGTAAATGACCGCCGGACCGCGTTGCGACGAGCCGAGCCAGAACAGCGTGTTGTCGAGCGTTGCCACCGAATGCACGGCACCGCAGCCCATCTCGATCTGCGACCCGGGCACACGCTGAAACGGGAACGAATTATTGCCGGTGTCCTGGAAGACCACCGATTCGTTCTGGCCGAAGATCCACAGGTAGCCGTGACTGGCCGCGAGCGCGACCGAGTTGTCGGGCTCCTGACTCGACCCGAAATTGAGCCCCGCCCAGGTCGCCCCATCGAGCAGGCCTGAAATCGAGAACTGGTTCGAGTTGGCGCCGAGCGCGAGGAAGTAGGTATCAATCGCCGTGATCGACACCGCCGACGCGGGAAAGCCGGCCTGGCCCAACACCGGCGCAAAGACATTGGTCGCGAGCGTGAACAGGTAGGGCAGGCTGTCGGCAATCAGCAGGATCTGGATCGAGTTGTCCTCCATCTCGACGGGCGACGTCCCATGCGGAAGGGTGCCGCGCAGCACGTTCGTTGTGGGCGATAGCAGCTCGAAGAACGAGCCACCCACGACGGCGAAGCAGCGGCCGTTCACAGAGAACGAGCCGCGGCCCGGCGCATCGGGCAGCGTTTGCAGAGGCGCCAGCCCCGGCGTCCGCACGAGCACCATCCGCTGGTCAGGGGCGCCGCCATCGGATGCAATGGCTTCCGGGTACAGGTTCATCGTCCGTTCGCTGTCGACCTGCACGGCCGCCGACTGATAGCTCTGGCCGAGGAAATTTTCGAATTTCACGCGGCTATAAACCTTTGTAGAAATCTAAGCCCGATCGGCCGCCGCCGTGCCCGGTCAGCGCCGGGTCGCAGCGGATGTCGAGCGCCTGGAAATTCGCCATCTTGACTCGGCTCTTGGCTTCGGCAAACGCATCGGGCAGGAACGGAGGAATCGTTGCATCGAACTTCGAGGCGACCTTCAGCGCGAGCTCATAGGTCAGCAGCTCCTGATAGCCCGGCGGCAGCGCGAGCACATTTGTGAGAGCTGTAAACCGCGGCGTCATTTGCGCGGTGTACAAGGTAATGGGAATGGCGGCCAGCGGCAGCGGGAAGAACGACAGCGCATGCGCCCCAACGCCGTAGTTGATCCAGACGCCCTCCAGCATGGTATTGCCGAGTGACTTGAGCGAGAGGCGCTCCCAGTCGGCATTGGTGTATTGGTGCAGCCCCACTTCGAGCGCGCCCGTCGCGCTGCGGTTGGCCAGCGACTGCGACACATACTCGAAGCGCGTCGGGAGCGCGGACACGATCCAATCGTTCCCGGTGGCGCCCGTGCCCACCAGATACGTTTGTTTGCCCGCGGTCGTGGCAAATTGCGCGAGCACGTTCAGCTGGTAAATGGTGAGCCGTTCGGCGCCGTAGCCGTCCACCAGCCCACCCAGCGTGAACAGGCAGGTCTCCGCATCGGCGGCCGCCATCGGCTCGCCCGGCGTGTAGACGCTGAGAATCGACAGCGCTTCGGTAATTAAATCGAGGACCGTCGGCCCAGCGTTGCCTGCCATGCTTGTTTACTTTTTCTTCTTTCCTGTTTTGGGTTCGACCAGATCGCCGAGCGTCTGCTCAATCGGGTCCGCCGGTTCATCGTTGGCGCCCATCTCGGCCGGCACGATGAGCGTGTCGGCGTCGCCGTTCAGCTTCGGCAAATCGGACAAGATCACGCGCTGCGGTTCGGGCTTCTCGCCCGGCTTCTGCACGTCATTAGGCGAATCTTTCCACTCGGGCCCGAGTTCGCGTTCAGCCGCTTCGTGCGGAACGGTTCGCGGCGCTTCCGAATGGTGGAACTTCATTTTGGGGTAGGGTTTAGGTTCGTACGGCATAACAGGGAGTCGCCCGGGCGACCCCCTGAAGCCAGAGCGGAGCGAATTAGGTATTCGAACCCTGGATGCGGCAGGCCATCTGCGGGCGAATGGTCTGCCAGCCGTAGAGCACGTCGATGCGGCAAGGAACCGTATCGGTGCCGATGGCATACTGCCGGGCAATCCGCATGGAGATGCCGAGCTGGTCGTCCTTGACGCGAGCGCCCCAGGCGCCGAATTTGCTCACATCCTCCAAATCGACACAGGCGAGAGTGAACGCGTCGCGATGGAAGGCGAGTCCTTGCGGAGTGACCGAGTTGGGAGCGCCGATCACGCTGAGCGTCGCGCCGGCAGCCGGCGAGACCGACACGTTCGAGAGCGGATTACCCACGGCGAACGGAACGATAGCGGGTGCAATGCCGATCGCCATGTTGCCGGCGCCGTCCGAGACGCCAGGAGCAGTAACGACGAAGACCTGCAGCTTGCCGGTGATTTGCTTCGAGAGCGAATTGAGCGACTGAACGCCCTGAATGGTGAACTGGTCGCCGACATTCAGGCGAGTCGCCGCGGCCGCGGTCCAGCCGTTGGTGATCAGCGTCGAGCCGGTTTGCCCGGCGCCGTTCACAACCGGCGTGCCGCCCTGCTGTCCGACGGTCTGCACCTGGACGTTCTGGTCCATGGACCACTTGAAGCCGACCGCGCGGCCCATCGTGCCGTTCAAATACTGGTCGCCGATCGTCTTTTGATCGTTGAAGTAATTAGCGAACCCGCCGACCGCGTCGGCCTGAGCTTGGGGAGAGAGCACGACGTTGCGGCGATTGATGTCGCGCGGCGTAGCGGTATTATCGAGCGCCACGCCGGCGGCCAGATAGGTGGCAAGGGTAGTGTTCGGCGTGCCGGGCGTGCCGACGCTGTTGTAGACGTTCACGTACTGGGCGAGGCCGTCGGCGTCGATCTGGTTGGCCAGGGTCACAATCTGCGGCGCGAGCACGCGTTCGCTGAAGTCCTGAATGGAGAGCGTGAGTTCAGCCGAGGAGAACGATACGTCCACGTGCTTCTGCTGATTGATGGTCAGCGGCACCTGGGTTTCGGTGAAGTTCTGAGGCGACAGGTTCGGACCGCTTGCGACGGCGTACTGCGCGGGCACGCGGATGTTGACGGTGGCGCCGACCTTCGCCCCTTCCTGGGCGAATTTGTCGTCGTACTTGCGGTTCACCTGCTTGGTAAAAGTCAGGCTGTTTTCGAGCAGCATCAACGCCTCTTTGGTGATCATCGTAGGCGTGAGAATGGTATTTGGCACGAGCGAATGCTTTGCTTTCCGCCGGCGGCAAGCCGGCCGTTCGTGTCAGTCGAAAAGCGGATCTGTTACCGGATCTTGCCCGATTCCCGGAGCGCGCGGAATTCGGCCAGGCTCATGCCCTCGATGTTGCGGGCAGGATTGGGCGACGACGCACGGGCCCCGGTCAGAGCTCGCACCGGCTTAGGCGCTTGACTGATCGGTTTCTTCGCTGGAGGTTCATCGCGCTCTTCTTCGTCTTCCGCTTCATCGGCTCGGTCCGGAGCCGGCGCGACGGCGAGCGCGGCTTCAATCTTGCCGATCTCGCGCACGGCGGCCACGTCCGACAACTTCGAAAGTCGCAGGGCGAGCGCTGGGTTCTGGCCTAAGTGGAGCAGGATAGAGGGCCCGATATCTGAATCGGTAATGGCCGCGGCCATCGTCTTCGACACAGGCAGATCGGGATGAAGCGCCACCTGCTCAAAGTCAGGGTGCGCCGCTTTAGCCGCAGCAATTTGTTCGTTCCAGCGCGTGAGGCGGGCTTGTTGTTCCCCGACGGCGGCGCGCTGTTGCGACTCGGCTGCTTCGGCTTTCCGCGATTGCCGGATCTCGTACTTGACCAAGTCTTTCTGGTACGCGTTGTAGTCGGTGTATTGGGCCGGGTCCGGTTCCACGTCAGCGGCCGCTGGGGCCGGCGTCGGTGGTGCTTCGGCGGGTCGCGGGGTCTCGGGCCCAGTACCGCGCTGTGCGGCAAGCTGCCTCTGGAGATCCTTGATCTGCCCGGTCAATTCCGAAAAACGCGCGTTAAGCTTTTTACTTTTCGGCTTTCTCTCGTCTGCTTCCTTCGGTTCGGTTGAATCCTCGGAATCGTCCCCCGTTTCCGAATCGGGAGCAATTTCGGCTTCCTCAGCTGCGGGTGCAGCTGCCGGAGGCGCGTCGGATGCCACTGGCACGGCGCGGCCTTCCCGCAACGATCGGTAATCGTTGAGCGAGAGGCTCGGCGCGTCCAGCGCGGGAGCGGTCGGTGAAACAATATCGGCCATAGTTTGGAAACTACGAGAGGAACCCGCTGAACAAAGCGCAGCGGTACGCCCGTACCTTTCTGAAGTGGCTTCAGGGAGACAGTCGTCTCTTTAGGCGACCGCGACGAGCGCCGAGGCCAGATCGGTCGGATGGCACCCGGTCCACAGGCACACGTGCTCGACATACAAGGCGGTGTTGTTTTCGGTCGACGGCGCGTACTTGGCCACGGCCGCGGCAACCGTCAGCCCGTGATAAGCCGGGCCTGAGAGCAGCGCCCGCAACGCCCCGAAGCCCGCCTCCGGAGACGGGAAAATGGCAAAGCGCCCATCACTCCCCGCCGCCCCATGCGCATCGGCAAAGCGGCCTGCTTCAATGTTGCCCGGGTTGTTATTACGCCGGCAGCGTGAGTGCCGGTCGCCCCAGCCTTCTTCGCGTGCGATGGCCTGTAGCAGTGAAACCGTCATTGACCGCCTCCGAAGTCCGGCTCGGCCGGCTGCGATTGCGGGGCGAGCGCCATCTTATGCAGCGCGTGCGCGTGCGTCTTGTCGCTCATGGCATGGTCGTGCGTTGCATCGAAGTTCTTGTCGGCGGCCCGCGTGAGGATGGCCGCCTGGGCCTTGACCTGTTCGGCCTGCAGGCGTTGGCCGCTGGTGACCTCTGCCGACTGCAGCTTCATGGCTTCGACGCGTTCACGTGACTGCGATTCGATCTGCTTAGTCTGGAGCTGCTGCGTGATCTGCTGGACCTGTTGCATGAGGTGCTGATTCTGCTGCATGAGCTGTAAATTGTGGGCTTGCAGTTGGGCAGGGTCAGTCGGGTTTTGGTTATCCTGCAGCGCCGGCGGCAGGGCTTTCTGCAGCCGCTCGACGATGGCCCGCTTCCCGGGAAAGTCCATCTCGTTGACGATCAGGTCGCCGATAACCGGTGTCAGCGCGGGATTCGCCGCCACGAGCGACAGCAGCGTATCGAGCGATTCTTTGCGCTTGGTTTCATGCGTTGGCCCGACGTTCACCGTGACTTCGTAGGTGCCCACCGACAAATCGAAAATCTTCTGAATGCCTTCGGGAATCTCCGCCGGCACCGTCTCCGGCCGGCCCGCGTGCACGACGATCTGCTTGGCCTGCTGATCGGTGCCGGTAATCCGCAGAATGCGGCCCGTGTCGTAGATGACCGGGAAAAACTTGAGCAGAATCTGGCCGGTGCGCTTGATGCCGCGCGCCAGGTTCCCCGTGTAGTTGGCCTGGCCGGTGGAGGTCTGCCACCGCCGGGCGAGAATCGCTTTCCCGGACTCTTCGCCGCCGTTGGGCGATTGCGTGCCGTCGTAGACGCCCGAGATCGAGCGCAGATCATCCGCTGACTGCATCCGCGCCGCCGACATCGCTTGGATAGGCGGCTCGGTTGAGATCTTGGCTGGAGGCGCGATGCCTGGCACGCTCTTGTAGGGCAACACCGCCATGTTGCGTGAGCTCGATTGCCGCCACAGGTCCATGAACGGCTCAATCTGTTCGACCGTCGCAATCCAGTTGGCGCGCGAACCCAGCGCCATCGTTTCGGCGATCGCACTCGAGTTGTAGTTGAACAATCTGGCCGGCTCCATTAGGTCGGCAACCAGGCCCTTGTAGCGCATCTCGCCGTCGACAAAGAGTTCGTCGCCGTAGATGGTCACCACCGGAATGACATCGGCGCCTAGCTGCGAGGGCTTCTCCAGCCACTCAAACCCATTGGTGACGCCCACCCATACCGAGCGCCGCTTGTCCCGGCGCGTGATCGGCTTCTTGTCCGGGCCGAGCGCAATGCGGTCGCCGCGCTTCATGTCTTCTTCCCAGATCACGCGCCCATCGGTGAGCTGCACCAGCTCCGCAGTCTCCGATCGGACTTCGTAATACTTAGCCACGCGAAGCGACTGGCCCGAGCACCAGCCGGGGGCCAGGTCGCCGACCCCTTCGAACGAGCTTCGCCCTGCGATCTCCGAGTCCGGAAATTCGGCGGCGAACGAATCCGGGTCGTAGTCTTCGGTGACAAAGCAATAAGCCGCGTCCGACCGGTCGAGCTTCTTGGACGGGCCCCAGTAAACGCTGAATGGATTGAGCAGCGAATCGATAAACAGATCCTGGTCGAAGGAGTTCGGCAGATAATCGTGCCGGATCTCCCACGATCCGAACCCGCCAATGACCATGTACGTAAACGCGGTCTCGTACGCGGTAGCGCCGTCCGAGTTGTTTTCTACGTGCCGAGCCAAGCCTTGCAGCGCTTCGGCTGTGTCCTCGTCGGCACCGTCGGCGACAGGCGAAACTTCGATGGCCGGTTGATTGGCCCGGGTCTCGTTGAGCACCTGCTTGATGATGGCCGGCAGTTTGTTCAGCGTGAAGCACGGCCGCCCGTCCGCTTTGCGCGCATTTTTGATGTCGTCGGCCCACTGGTCGCCGAAGTAGAAGCGCAGCGCTTCGGCCGCCGCTTCGCGGTTCGGCTTTTCAATTTCTTCGGCGACTTGAAAGCGCGCCCGCACCTTCGCCAGCTCCTCGATCTCGTCGAGCGAGGAGGCGTGAAAATTGCGATCAGAGGATACGAGAAATGGTGATGTCATGGTCGTTTACTTCTTCCCAACGCAGCAGTGCCCGGCAGCGATCGCATTGGTAGGTCGGCAGCTCAATCCAGCGGAGGCTGTTGTTTTCGACGGTGAAGTCGCCCGGCGTCACGGGCCCGCTTGGCTCATGGCCGAGCAAGGCGCAAAGCAAGCGCGCGAGCATCAGCCGACCCAGCCGCCCGCCGATGGATTCATCCACGCCTCGACGCTGAACTTGGCCGGCGCCGTCTTGAAAATCGTCGGGCCCGTCATCACGCCGTAGCGCAGAGCATCGACGGCATGGTCGTCGCGCTTGATGATGCGCCCCGCTTCGTCACGCCGGTACATTTTCATCTGCTTCAGTAAGTGCGTCAGGTGCCGATAAATCTTCAATTGACCTGTCGACAGCAGGTTCCAGATTTTCGTTGTTCCTGCCGTCACCGCGTTGTCGGCTTCGGTCAGATCGAGCCCGAGCTCGCGATAAACCTCGAGCAGTTGCCGCCCATCGATCTGCGACGAACCAGCTGACGCTGGATCCACCGCGCCGGGAATCCAGCCGCCCTTGGCGCGGATCGCGATCGCGTGCACGGCCGGCTCGGCCTGGCCGCGGAAGTATTCGTCGTAGGCGTAGACGGTGGCCCCTTCGCGATCGAAGGCCAGCCACACGGCCGCCGATTCATTCCAGCCGACGTCGAAACCGAAGCAGCGCGGCCACTCCGGCTCGGGCTTGCGATCGGTGATGTAGTCGTCCGGCGACATCGGATACACCGCGCCTGGCCCCAGGTCGGGGATGCCGTTCTTGCGTGCTTCGCGCTGGTACTCCGGGATGGCCTCCAGCATCTCTGCTTTAGCCGCTTCGGACAAATGAGGCACATCGGACCAGCCCGCCTGAATTGCTATCTTGCCGCTCATCAAAACGTTAAGTCGCCACGGGCGATGCGTTCGCCGGGCCGCCTAAGAACTGTTCAACCACTTCCGACCAGCCTCCTAGCGGCGTAAAGGTAGCCAGCAGGATACCTTGCTTGACCATCGTGCGCAGCAGAATTTCGACGTATAGAGTAGAGTCCGGCTCTTCATCACAGAGCGCCACATCGAGGTCGACTGCCTGAAAAGCTTCACGCCCTTCTTCGTACGACTTGAAGCGCAGTGTCGAAAGCCCACCGCCCGGTTGCCGGATGTAGGCCGTATCGATCGCATCCGAGAGGCCCGACTTGCGCGTAACGCGCTCGATGCACGAGCCGCGAATGAGCCCCGTGCCGAGCGACGACAGCGGTCCAAAGAGTTTCAGCTGCAGCGAGTCTCGCACCAGCGAATTCTTCTCGCCCGTGGCCCAGATGGTCACCGGCTTCGAGAAACGCCGGCCGTGCCACCAGTGCGGATAGACCCCGGTGAGCCACGTGGCCAGGCAGTAGCAGCCGAGCTCGGACTTGCCGATCTTGTTGCCCGCAATGAACGCGACCTGGTTATGCGTCCTCGTGGCCGCAATAACCTCCATGTGCTTGGCGTAGAGTTCACGCCGGCACGGCCCGGTGTCCGGGAACATGGAGTCGATCTTGTTTTGCGCACGCCGGCGCTGTTCGGCCTCGAGCGCTGCCAGCGGCGGCAGGAAGCGCGGAAGGGAAGCAGCCGGCGTGAGCGGTGAGGGCATGGTGGTTAGAGACTGGGCAGGCCGGGCGCGCCTTTATCCTGCGTTTCGCTTTGCGGCAGCGCCGGATCGGTTTTCGCGCCTTCGAGCGGTGGTCCAATCGGGGGCGTGGTCGGCACAATCACAGGGTCGACAGTAGGAGGAACAGCGGGCCGGTTGGCGCCGGCAAACGCATCCCGCCGCGCCGGCATGTCCAGGTGCTCCAGCTGCACCGGCCCCGGCGCCTGAGCCCCGGCAGCCGCCGCGAATTTGAGCAGCACATCGGAGTTCTTCTTGAGTTCAGCCAGCGTATCTCT
Source organism: uncultured Bryobacteraceae bacterium (assembly GCA_964248405.1). Taxonomy (GTDB): domain Bacteria; phylum Acidobacteriota; class Terriglobia; order Bryobacterales; family Bryobacteraceae; genus Bog-105. Next base: position 6,678 of record CAXTYH010000039.1, on the reverse strand, counting down.
CAGCGGCGTGAGATCGTGCTGTTTCGGGTCGACCGGAATCTTGTCGAGGAGCTCGGCAGCCGTCTTGAATTCGGTATCGAGATTCGTCGACAGATTCGTGAGGTCAGATTCTTGGATCATGCTTGCGAGTCTCCCACGCAAAAAGGCAGAAGAAAACCGCCAGCTCGCAGCAAAGGCGAGCATTGCCAACAGCAAACGGGCAATCACTCAGAAATCTCCTGCTGCCCGATCCGCGAAACGACTGTCGCAAATCCGGTGTGGAGTTGCTGGACGGCCGCTTCGCTTTGCTGCGCTCGCGCTTCCACTGCCGAGATGCGGGCCTCATGCGAGACCAGTTGCGACTCGACGAGCGCCTGCCGGCAGGCCTCAATGTCGGCCTGGTCTTTCAGCTCCGCTTCGAGCGCCTGGGCCGCCGCGTGCTTGATTCTGCGCCGGACCTTGTACCAGGCAATGGCTACGCCGCCGATGCCGGAGCCGAGCGTGGTCGCCACTGTCATTACGCGCTCGGCGCCCTGAAAAACCATCGAAAGGCTGTCTAAACCGGAAGCTGTAGCCATCGTGAAGTGGTAGTGTCCAAAATCGAACGAAAGCACTAGGCAGAATTTACCGACCTTAATAAGGGCCGTTAATATAGGCCGCCTTCTTCCCTAGTCAGGTATAAGCTTTCCCGCTATCTGAATCAGTCCCGCCAGTTCTTCGTCACTCAATGCTTCGAGCCGTTTGTCGGCCAGCGAAATCGGACCGCCGGCCGGACCGGACACCTCCACCGATCCGCGGTCGCGGTACGTCTCCGGACGAAAGCCGCGCAGGAGGAACATCAGCAGCGCGTCCGAATATTTCTGTACAGCTAGCGGCGTCCCATGCCGCTCGAGCTTGCCGGTTTTCTTGTTGAGCCGCTGCTTGTACTGAAACTGGCCTTGATACACGAGCGGTTCAGCCACCCCTTCATGCGCTCGCCGCACCGCTTCGTCTTCCAGCGTTTGCGCGGCTTGTTCCTTGGCTCCCTCGAAAGCGGCCCGGTACGCTTCGTCTTCTTCCAGCCAGCGGTAGTGCATGCCGCGCTCTACCTTCGCCGCCTTCGCCGCCTTGGTGACCGAGGCCGTTAGGACGAATGCAGCCAGAAAGGCCGGTTTCTTGGGCACGCCGCGGCGCGCTTTTACCGCTGCCATGAGCGCACCGTTCCTAAGAGCAAAAGATTTGTCGTCATACGCACCGGTCCCCCCGTCGCCCGCAAGGAGGATGTCGACGGGAGGATCGTGAAAGGCCTGCCGCGCCGGCAGGAGAGGCAACCATTCGCCACGGAGGAAGGCTTCTCGCAAGATGGCCCGAGGGGCGAGCCGCTGCCCAAAGCTTCCACCGCTGAGGTAGTGCCCCGACCGTTGCGCCGCTCTCAAGGCGGAGGCGACTAGCCCGCTGTATGAGTCTCTTGAAATCCATTTTTGGACGATTCGGAAAAGTCGCGGCAGCGCCGGCAACTGCCTCCGCAACGCAGACGGTCACGGGCTTGGTCGCCATTGGGGCCAACGTGCTCAACCCCGGGCTGGGCGCGCTGGTCGAGCTGATCGGCAATGCCGTCTATTCGGTAGAGCTGGCGGCCGAAGACAAGGCTGTGGACGGCGCCGACAAGAAAGCGCAGGTGCAGCACATCATCGACGTAGCCGCTCCCGTCATCCTGCAGACGGCCGGAACGATGACGGGCAAATCGATCCCCGACCCAAGCGCGCTGGCGCCGGCTCTGGACCGCCTCATCGATGACGTCGTCGCTCTGTTCCACGCCACCGGCCTTTTCCCGCTCAAGCCGGGACCGGTGAAGCCCGCAGCCGCCCCGCCCGCGAGCACGCCGCCGCCCGCGGACGCTCCTCACGCCGGCTGATGTGGGTTTTCAGGCCAACGGTCCGGCTCTGGCACAAGGCGCGTGATCGCGGAGGGACGGCCAAGTGCCGTCCCGATCTGCAGCTGTTGCCGGCGTCGCCGGAGCTGATCAGCCAGACCGAGCCGATACCGCACGAGCGCATTCGGATCTGCAAGGCCTGCCGGATGCTCATCGAGCGGGAAGGGGAGTGGGCCGCGCAAGGCTTGCCCGCGCGTCCGGCGCTGTCAGGACGGACCGCCGCAGCGATAGAAGGCCAGCCATACGTCTCCGGCCGCCGGCGGTGGAGTCGGCACCGCCACCTGGCCGGCCAGGATAAAGTCGGCCCCGCTCGCCTGCAGCATCCCGTTCCGGAATAGCTGGAGCGAAGCCGCCGGCAGCGGCGCCTCCCCCAGCACCAGTTGCCCTCCGGCGATCGCAGGCTTTTCCGCGTCGACGAAGCTGAGCGAGTAGTCCGTCTTCAGGCGGCCTCTTTCAGCCGCGGCAGGAAGGTCGTCCGATTCGCTTCCGCAGTCTTGATCCTGGTGTGCCCCTGGCCAATCTGATATTTCAGCGCCTGCTCGACGGCTACGTGCGAGCTTCGGATGCCTGCGAACGCCGACACATACCGTTCCCGTTTAAGCCGTCGTGCCGATTGCTCCAGGTACTCGGCCATCCGCTGAAAAGCCTTCTCCTCACGCCGGCGCTGTTCGCTTTGACGCCGGCCCTTCCGGCTGCGCCGTTCGCGCATACCCTCGGCGCGAGCTTCGGAGCGCCGCCGCTTATTCTCGTTCGACAACATACGGCAGTACAGTGCCGTCCGTTGTCGCCCCATCTGACCCAGATTATTCCCCCGCCTCAATTCAGCGGCGTCAGCGTCAGCGAGCGCGGGCCGTTCGGCTCGGTCGAGACCACCGCACCCAGCACGTCCGGCGGACAATGCGTCTGCAGCGCTTTCACCGTGACGGTTGCGAGTTTGGCAAACAGCGCAGGCCCGATCAGTTTCACCAGCGCCGGCACGTCCACGGTCGACTGATTGCCGGCGGGACCGAGCAGGACGCGCCAGCGCTTGCCCTCAGCGGCTACATTCGGTTCCGAGCAGCCCCGGAAGGAGGCGCGCACAGCGGCGCGCAAGGCCTCAGCCCGGGCGATCTTGATGCGGTACGGCTGTACTTCGCGTTCGAGGTCGCCTAACTCGTCGATCATGCCCACCAGTGCCGTCGACGCAGCTTCTTTCTTTGTCATCACATAGTCAGTCGACGTTCGGGCTTATTTGAGCGAAATTCCTCGTTGATCGGCGCCGGAAAAGGGCGTACGGTCAGAAGAACGATGTCAGTCAAAAAGACCATCCCGATTGCTGAGAAGCCCGTCAAAACGAACGCGAAAGGAAGGGTCGCGCCGCCGGCCCCGGCAGCCAAAGGCAAAGCGCCCGCAAGCGCAGTCGCCGCAGGAGGAGGAGCGGCAGGAGGAGCGGGGGCGACCAAGCCGAAGGCCAAGAGGGCGACGACGGCCGGCTGAGCGACTCTCAGGAAGGCGCAACGGTCCGTTTGCGGCCCGGGTTCTCGGGGGAGGGCTCGGGCGCGGAGACTTACTAACTCACTGACTGCTGCTTAAGGGTCGAGGTCGTAACGCCCTTCGTTGCGCGCGATAAACTCTTTCATCGCGGCCAGCATGTCGGCGCGAACAGCGTTCGAGATGTAGTTCATGCGGTCGACTTCGCCCATCTTGAAGATCAATACCGCAAAGCCAAAATCCTCGTCTCCGTTCGGGTTCAAAAAACCGTCAATGGCGTGCCCAATTGCTTTGGCTTGCTCATTGGCCAACTCGGGCTGTATCGGCTCCTCTTGCTCAATCATTATGGCTTCTAGAACGCCTCGCGCTTGGTGTCGAACAAAGTGCTCTGTTTTTCCCCCGCCTCTTCCCTCTTCGCGACACCGGTCGCGTGGCCCCACTCGACCGCCAGTTCGCGCCCGCACTTTGGGCAGCGACTCTCTCGTTGGTGGCTGGAAACGACCGCGCCGCACAGGCACGGAATTTCGAACGTGGACTCTGTTCTCACCCTCGTCGACCTCCTTCCGCTGCTTCCTCTTGCCGCACGGCCGCAATCACAGCGCAGCAGCCGCGGAACTCGGCCAGACTCCACTCCTTCTCCGGGGCTCTGGTGTGAATCCAGGCCAGCAGCGACTCGATACGCACTCCCGCGCGTTCCGCGATCGCCACCAGCCCCTCGGCGCGTTGCCGCAGTTCGGCCCCGTCCTCGCCCGGCAATTCAACCTGGAGCGCGCGCAGCACCGTTTCGTGGACGTAATCGTTGAGGTCGATCATGCTGACTCCTGTGCCGCCCGCATACAATGAACGCTTGCCGGGTAGCTCCCGGCATTCTTAGCGGGCCGGAGCAGAGAGCCTACATCTCCTGCTCTCCCGCTGCCTATGTAGGAGGCGCTTTGCTCTATTGCAATAAATGTTCGGGACATGGCTGGATCGGCAAGGATGTGAACGGTTACGGTTTTGCGACCCGTTGCACCTGTCTTCCCCCACTTCCCTCCAAAACTAAGCCCTTTGGCGGCTTTGATCCGGAAGACCCTCTTGAAAGTCTCACTAAGTGGGCCAGTGCCGACGAAGAAATGCAACGAGTGAAGCGCCAATACGACTGGCTGATGAATATCGTCGAATCCGACGGGCGAATGGATAGCTAGCGTCACTTCACCCTCGCTTTGAGTGCGGCGAGGCGCGCCTGCATCTCCGGCACATCTTTGTGGTTCGGAAACGCTTCTAGTAGCTGGGTGAGGGTTTCGATCTCGCACTCCTCACTCGGTTCCTGCGGCACTGGTGGTTCTTCAACAGGCCGCGGAGCACGGCCGCGGATCTCCTCCAATCCTCCGTCGGCAAACAATGGCGGAACAGCTGTCAGCAGAAACCCGATTGGCCGCGGTCCTCTCGCCAGCGGAGCTTTCTCGCCTATGGCTACCGCAATCTCCTCGGCCGTCACGTCTGGAGCCGCCTGCCGGCACCTGATGATTAACTCTGTTGTCGATTGCCGGTCCGGTATCGCGAAGGGCATCACGGCTTCGGCTACGATTCTGCGTTCGTCTGCCGTCGTAATAGAGGGTTTTACATTTGCTTGTTCTACCGGTTTCTGGTGGGCATCAATCGTCGTCGTCGGGTTCGGCAGACTCTTTTCCGACGACGACGACGCGCTTATTTCCCGTTCATTTTCCTCCGGGGCAGACCTAAGGGTTTTCTCTGTATTCTCTGTACTCTGTTCCTCTATATAACTGCCGTTTTGGCCAGAAGTGTTTTCTTTTTGGCCAGAAGTTGTTTTTGAGTTATGGACAGAAATCGCCTCCGATATATGGCCATTAATCGTGAGAGGCAGTAACGTAAGTTGGATGACAAGGTCAGGCCGCTCCTTGCGGGGTCGCCCACGCCCCTCGCCGACTGGAAATCTGACAGCTTTTTTCTCCTCGTCGATTCGGGCGCTGATCTGAGCTCGAATGATCGCCTTCGCTTCCGCGATGGCACGTTTTTCGAGCGCTTCTAGCTCAGCCGTTCGTTGCGCGGACGCCCTCGCCGCGGCCCGAGTGCTATCGTCAGGACCATTTTTACTAAGTTGATGTAAATAAAGGGAAAACTCTTCATCGCCGATATATGGCCATAAATCGGCACCCTCTTTCTCTCGCTCTTTGTCCCCCTCGTCTTCGCTGTGTGTTCGCCTCGGTTCTTCCACTGCTCCGCCCAGCCAGATCCAACCTTTTTCGTCGACGCGGATGTGACCTGTCTCCTCCAGCTGTCGTAGGTATACGTTGGTGCGCGAAACGGTCCAGCCAAACTCGCCAGCGACCCTCTCGACCTTCACAGGTCCCCGCTCGTCGCGGGCGTACGCCGAACGCTTGAGCTCTTTGCCGGCTCCGATGGTGACCGAGTAGAGGAAGCCCATGATGCGCATCGGCGGCGGGTTTGAGATGTCCATGAGCCAGCGATGCTGAGTCGACGGCATCGGGTCGTAGCTCTTGGCGCCAATCTGGCGCATGAGCTCGGCGTGTACGCCCTCGCCTTCCGACCGCGGAGCTTTGCGCGGGATAGGGAGCGTGTGATGGGCGCTCATGCCTTCACCGCCTTGGCTTGGACGGGTTCTGAGCGTAATGGCGCGTGCGACAAGAGCCGGTGAACAGTTCGCCTTCCGGAGTTACCTGTCTGCGTAAAAATCAGCCGCAGATCGTTTAGCCGGGTGATCGAGTAAGCGACTGTGCTTTTCGGAATCCCTGTCAGGCTTTGCCGCATGCCTTCGGCGTCGATCACGCCATCCGAGTGCCTGCCCCTGGAGTTTCGCAACACCCACGCGAGCACGCGAACAAGCAGATCTAAATTAACGTCTGCAATCTGAGCATCAAGGAAGGTGTTGAACACCGGCGTGTAATGCGCCTTGCTGTGGCGTTCGTAGAATCTGGCCCAGCTGCTCATGCTCATGACAGCCACGTCCGAGCACCGGAGAGTACGGGGAGTACGAACTTACGACCTACAAAACTATAAGCAGGAAACGTGCTCAAAAACAGCGACTTAGTGCAGCGAGTAAGTCGCGCGGTACTGCCAAAATGCGTGCGCGATGGCGCAAACTCCATGGGGAGTTCTCCTCGTTAGTTCCAATTTGTAGGAGACTGAGGCACAATGGAGGAGTCGCGTGCATACGACTACACAACGGTGCCGCGGCCTCCGGTGGTTTCAAGAGATGAATGCTGAAGTCCAACCCGCCAAGATTGAATGCAGCAGACTTCTCAACTTTCGCCGGAGTCGAGATTAACGGCGGTTACTAAGTAATGGCAAACATTGGT
>CAXTYH010000038.1:0-37710 GCA_964248405.1 uncultured Bryobacteraceae bacterium | reverse complement strand
CAATTTAGTGTAACGACACTTCAATATGCCGCCCCGGAAACTGCTCCGGCGCGTAACAAACACCCAGGCTCGCCCCTGTAATCCGCCAAGATTCAAGCGAGCTTTAGGCAAACAGCAATCGCCGGAGAGGCCGCGGCAGTAAGCCGCGACTCCTTTATTCTGCCACTTTTCTCCGGCTTCTCGGCAGAAGAATTTCGGGAGATAGTCCTATGCGGTCCCAGCTGCATGCTGGAGGGGGAGGCCTTCCTTGCCTGCCCCGTTTAACGAAAGCCGAGACTCGGATCTTCGAGTTTCTGCAACGCTGTAACGGCGAGCCTGTCCTGAACCGGGAAATCCGTGAATTTGTGGGCATTTCGCAAGATACGTTGCGAATCGGCCTAAAGTCACTGAACAAACACCGGTTCATTCAGACGATCTCGGGAGGCGGTCGGACCCTGAGCCGCCACGTCGTCCTGGTCACGATCGTTCTGGTCGTACCCAATAGGGTCGATTCATGAGCGCGTTTGATTGCGTGCTCTCGCAAGCGCCGCGGCTGAAAGGCTGCGTGTTCAAGGTCTATGTTGTTCTAACCGACGCATTCGAGCAAAGCGACGGCGCATGTGTAGAGATTTCCCTTCCCGAATTGTCACGTCGCGCCGGATGCTCCCGCGCCTCCGTTGCGGTCGCCGTCAACAGATTGGACGAGCAAGGTTTGGTGCTGCGCTTCGGAGCGCGCCGCGGAGGGACAAATCGCTATGAGTTGCCCACAGGTGTCCGATCCAGAAGCTGGAGTGACCCCGTCCAGAATTTGGCAGTACCCCGTCCAGAAATCAGACAGCACCCCGTCCAGGAATTAGCCGGACCCCGTCCAGAAACGACCCCGTACCCCGTCCAGAATCTGGAATCGCCTAATAAGGAACGCGCGTTACAACAACTACAACCACATACTTCTTCTAGTAAGAAAGAAGAATCAGAAAGAGAAAGTAGTGGTGGTGAGCGAGCCGCGATGGAGCTGATGATCCGCGAGGTGTTCGGCTTCGGCGAACGCGACACGCACCGCGTGATCGAGCGAATCCAGAAAGCGGCCGCGGAGGCTTGCGTCGATTTGATCGGACTCCGGACCTTCTTTGAAGAGAAGCTAGATAGCAACCGGGTGATTTATCACGCCCGAGCGCTCTGCACCTTCACCGAAAGCGATCTGCTGCCGTGGGCGACGCAGAAGATGCGGAAGCCGCCGACGCGCGCCTACCAACGCACGGAGCCGCCGCGGGAGGCCACGCCGGGCGAGGATGAGCGAACCGAAGCTTTAGTTCGTGAAACGCTGGCCTACGAGCGTCAGATCTTGCAAAGAGCCGCAGGAGGACAACGATGAGCAACCAGCCCGACGCCGAACTACTTGCCCGCTTCACCGAAGAGTTCACCGAACTGAACCAGTCCGAGCCCGTTGCCCTTGCGATGAAATACTTCGACTGGTTTCTTGTGCTCGCCCAACTGCAACTGGCCCTCCGGCATCCAAGCAACGATGGCCAATCAAGAGAGATTGTCGTCAACATCGCGCGAACGATTCAAAGCATGTTCCCGCGCGAGAGATGGCCTGCGATTGCGGAAGTCGCCGACAGGGGATGGGCCGAATGATCCTGCCGGACGTGCGCGATGGAGCGCTGGCCGCGGTGCGCCAGGCGCTACACGAGGAGTTGGGGGGCGACGAGAACGAAGGGGCGCTGGCGCAGCTGGCCGAGAACCTGGTGGCAATTGCGCGCGAGTATCACGTGCGGATTGCCGAGGAGTTGCTGCCGTGGATCCACTACCGCGCGGACGGCAAGCAGTGGACGAGCGACGAGTTCCGGCGCTGGTGCGGGCGCCTGGTCGAGTTGCGCGCCGCCGTCGAGCGTTTGCAGGAAGAACAGGAGTTCGCCAAGCTCTGCACTGAGTGCTTCGAAAACGTCGCGCAGCGGACGCACGAGGGGCGCTGGTGGTGCATGAAATGTGGGGTGGTGGAGTGAAAAATCTATGATCGTAATTCCCTTTTTTGTAAGCGAGACGGAGTACAGCATTTACGTCGGATTTGATGACGAAGGCATCAAGCGGCTGCAGGCATATGACCCAGGCGAGTTGGCCTTGCAGAAACTTTCAAAGCCTTGGACGGATATGCAGCTCAGAGACGTTCTGATTGGTTACTGCACCGCAGCTGACATGGAAGAGTGCATGCAGGTGATGAGAAGAGAGGGCGACGTGAAGGTGATCTTGCGTCATCTTTCGCGGGGATGGAGGTATCGGCCAGAGCTTGGTGACAATGACGGACCTCCATCTTCGCTCCGGTTCTCGTGGAAGAAGTAGGGCGAAAGGAGCTTACATGCCTGGAGGATCGAAAGTAAATGCCTGAACAAGAGAAACCGATTCAGCCCGAGGTGATCGAGCAAGCAAAGGCAATCGGGCACGCCATTGACGGTTTTTTGAACCCGAACGGAGACGAGGATTTTGGCTTTGCGGTATTGATCTTCAAGATGGGCGAAGTCGACCGCATGAACTACATCTCGAACGCTACCCGCGCCGACATGCTGGCCGCGATGAAAGAGTTCATCGCGTGCAACGAAGGCCGCCATCACGCGTTCAATCCGATGGTCAAGCAGTGATGACGAAGAAGCGCATAAACCCGCTACAAATCCGCGCCGAGATTGAAGCGAACGCGAACGCGCCGCGGTCGATCCCCGTACTCGTGGACAAGCTGCTCTCCTGCAACCATCACGCGCTCGTCTCGCCTGGCCTTGATCCCGCGAAAGCGATCTGCGAAGGCTGCAAGCAGAACGCGATGCGTTCGGGAGACCACCGCGATGAGTGACGAAGGCGGACTTCCCTGGCTGCTCGGCGAAGTTGCCGAGTACGAGCGCCCGCAGCAAGGCTCGCTGCTCGATGTCTCGCCCGAGCCGCTCGACTAGACAGTACCGGACGAGCTTGAACGCGGACGCGCCAGAACGCTATAAATAGCGTCACGCAAACTCCACGAGTACAGGCGCAGCGCAAAGGCGCGCAACAATCCGCGCCGCGTGGTTCCGCGCTAGTACCGCTAGGGCTTGCAGGCCCTTCCGAACCGCTGCTACCTTCCCCCTTTGTCCCTACGCAAAGCAGGAATGCGTGGGGACAAAGAGGGAGAGGGATAACGACATCGATGCAAGTGGACGTAATGCCGGTAGGGTGGATCAGTCGCAAGGAGGCCTGTGAGCAACTCAGTATCTCCTCTAAAACAGTTGAAAAGTGGGTAGCCGATCGGAAGATTGTTTCAAAGCTCCAACGTCGTACAGGTCGCCCGCCTGTCCGCATTTTTGAGGAAGCGGATGTCGTTCGCCTGGCGATTGAACGGGATCGCGACCCGCAGCCGCCAGAAAAACGCGAAGATGTCCCGTCGAGCGAGGGCTGGATTTCAACCGCGAGCGCCAAGCAGTTCCTCTTAACCTCTTCGCGGTCACTGGATCGCTTAGTGGAGAGGAACCAATTAGCGACTCGGCTAGAAGGAGGAAAGCGTGTCTATCGAGTGAGTGATCTGGAGAGCATCCGCGATCAGCGGCAGAAGTTTCTCTTCGCTGCGCCGGTACCAATCAAACAAACTGCGATGTTAGCTCATCAGCGCGAGCCAAGCATCACGATCGAGCGTGAGCGTCTCGCCTTTGAGCGCGAACAGTGGGAAGCGGTGCAGAAACGACTGGATGTCGAAACTGCAGCGCGCCATTTGCGTTCGCTCGACTGGCTCTCGCCGCATCAGTGCGCGCGATTGAAGGGATTGCCGAGCAAACTCATTGTCGAGTTGGCCGAAGGCGGCAAGATCGCCGCGCTGCGTTGCGGAAGAAGCTGGCGCATCCGGCGCGCCAGCCTCGAAGCGTTCAGCGGTTAAAAGATCTTGATGCCCATGCGCGACTCCAGCGCGCGAAAGCGCTCATCGAGTTCCGAGCGCATCACAAACTTGTCTTCCAACCAATTCCGATCGCGCTCTCGAATCTCGGACTGCTCCAATTTCAAGGTCGCAATGTTCATGCGTACCCCGTTAGTGACCCACGCATTAAAAAAACTGGAGCACGTAACGAGCGCGCCGAAAATCGACAGGCCGAGTTCGATGGTCATGGTTGTGTGTTGCCTTTCAGGTGTGATTTGACTGCTCTAACTCCACCTTTTTACCGTCCGCGGCGAGCACTAAACCGATGCCTCCACATAGTTCTGTTGAGATATCAGAGCGCAATAAATCGGTGCCACTGTGAACGCGTGAAACAGCCGAAAAGATCATCGCAAGGCCCGCCAATGTGGTCCTCCAGTGAGTTAAGGGGTACCGGAATATGGTCATAAAAAAGGGCCGCTCTCATAAGAGAAGCGGCCTATTTCCTTTCGTTGAAGTGCGGATAAGTTCAGGTCTTAGTTGGTGCTGCTGTGGGCGTGGTCAAGCTTCGTTTGAGGATGTTGTACGCCAGCTCGACCGCGAGGTTGAGGAGCGAGATATCGACACCGGGCGCGAGCTTCTGCAAGGCGAACACGGCTAGGTCGTGCCAGCGATCGGACGGCGGCAGCGCCGTGTATTGCGTGAGCATGACCTGCAGATAGCCAGCATCTTCTTCATACTTGTTCAGGAACTTCGCCGTCGCTTCGATCAACGCCGACTGATCGGAAGTCGCAACGGACTTCAGATCATTTTGAATTTCAAGAACGATGGGCTGCGCGAGCGTGTAGAGATGCTCCACGTCAGCCAGAACACTCTGGGCAAGGTGGCCGCCCGGCGCGTCATGCAGAAGGGGTGACAGGAGATGTTCCAGTCCACCCTCTGCTTTCGTGAGTAGGCTCATGGCTCCAGGCTACTTGCCATGTGCGATGCAATCAATAGCTGCTGCGGTCGAGACCACAGCCATGTTCGCGGTCCCGTTTGTGATGGTCACCGTCAGGCCCGTCAGCGTCTTGGTGACGCCCAGCAGACTCGGGAAACCGGTAATCGGCCCGACCAGCGAACAAGAGACCTTATACGCGGTGTCCGGGTACGCACTCGGCCAGGTCAGCGGCGCGGTGCAAGTAGCGCCGCTCGCGTTCGAAGTTGCACACGCGGACCCTTCGACGCTTTGCAATTGCATTACAGGAGCAGCCGTGCAGCCAAGCGCATTGCCGTTGATGTCGACGCCCGAAGCGCTCTGCCCAGCCGGGCAACTGGTCGGGAGTGCAGCCAGCGCGGTCGCCGTTGCTGCATTGCCGCTTAGGGCGCCGGTAATCGTCGTGGCTTGCACCGTCGTCGCCTGGACGTTGCCGGTCAGGTTGCCGGTGACGTTGCCCGTCACGTTACCGGTCAGCGAGCCGGTGACATTGCCCTGGACATTCCCTGTCAGGTTGCCGGTGACGTTGCCCGTCACGTTACCGGTCAGCGGCCCGAAGAAGCGAGACGCGGTAATGGTGCCCGAGATGTTATTTAAATTCGAGATCACCGCCAGTCCGCCTACGTTGTCGACGCTCCACTGCTGCACTCCATTCGCATTAGTGGCCACGATCTTATACATGCTCGTGGCGAGCCAGATAGACCCAAAGCCGCCCGCATCGAGCACGACTGGATTGGTGTTCGGCGTCGTCGCAGTGGAATCGGTATAGGACGACTGCGGCGTATTGGTGCCAGCCGCATACGTGTAGATGAGACCGCCCGCTAAGGGCAGGCCGTTTGCATCAAAGAACTGCTGCCGCGGCATCGGCATGAGCGCCGCGTTTTGCGCCAGCAGACAAGCGGACGCAAGTAGGGTGAGGAGACAAGCTCGAATCATAGAAATGTCCTTCTCCTTGCGGTGAACTAATGTCGCCGCGTTGGATGGTCGATCCACTTGGGTGCCGGCGTAATCCCGATCATGCCGAGTGCGCGTCGTTCGTTCGCGTCTGCCGGCGTCTCGTGTTTGTGCGGCTGCGCCCACATCGGCAAATAAGCGAGCCCTACATGTTTGGCTGCTTCCTCTGCCTGCATGACTAGCGAGTGGCGTGCGTTGCGGATCGGCTTGTCGAAAAAGTCACGGTTGGATAGCATCTCCCAAGTCAGCCGGATCAGCGGGTTTAGTTTTCCCTCCGCTGTGCCGATCGGATCATGCGACCAGGCCAGAACGTCTTTCATGTAAGTCGCCAGCAGATGCCGGTGGCCGTGCGCATCAGGGGGAGCAAAGTAGTCGATCAATTTCTCCGGTGCTTTCTTGTGCCAGAGGTAGTAAGCGATCGCACCCATGAGCGCCGCAACGGCTGGCAGCGCGAGCGCGTAGCTCATGCGCGGAGTAAAGTCTCCCTTGCCGCTGGCGAACTTTGCTGCGTCAGGCACAGAGCCGCCTAATTCGCGGATGGTCCCAATGTTCCAGCCCACGCTGCGAACCGAGATCATGGCTAGGTCCTTGGTCACCTTGTGCCAGAAAAGATTGTCATACACCAACTGACCGAGGCGATTGTCTACCGAGTCCCAGGCACGGGCCAGCACTGCGCGAGTCTCTTGCGCCGAAGCGTTCGGTCCTAGCCTCTCCAGCTCGTACTTAGCCAGATCGGCAAAGACGCCGAGCTTCTGCCGAGGCACAATGTACTCCATGATCGGTTTAGCGGCCAGTTCCATCGCGGCGAAGGGAACGCGCAGCAGTGCCCCGAGCACGTTGCCCTTGCGGAACGCATCGACCATGCGCTTGGTGACCTGCGTCTGATAAAACGAGTCCATGCGTGCGCGCCCGCCCGCCTGTACGACCGCATCGACCAGCGCTGAAACGGGCCCACCTTGCGAGCCCGGGTTGTACCACTCCTTGAGTAGCTTGTCGCCACGGAGCAGGTTCGCAACCGGTGCGACGGGCGTCAATGCTACATCCTTCAGCCCTTTCCAGTCAGCGTGCCCCAGCTTGTAGAGACCGAGCGCCAGCTTCGAAGTGATGACGTCCGATGTTGTGAAGGACAGGTGAAAGGCTGAGAAGCTAAGCTGCGCCTGGTTGATTAAATTCGAGGCGCTGAGGATGCCTCGGAACAGTCCACTCTGCTCGGCCAGGCCCGGCGACAGATAGTTGTTCAGAACGCGCGTGGCTGGTTCAGGCGCGACCCAGTGCCCTTGCACTTGCAGCGCGCCGTCATGCGATGGGGTGCCGTAGACAGTGGCCACCTTGTCATCAACGGCTGCAAAGCCGTCCGGCATCGGCGCAGCGGCTCGCTTGTACTGGAGTATTCCCGACTCTTTCATGTCGGCCAGGATGCGGTGCGCGGCCAGATACTTGTCCATCTCGCGCGCCTTGGCCAGCACGAAATCGACCGGGTTGTCGGAGATGGGCGTAAGGCCCAGTGCGAGACCGTCTTTGATCGTCGCAATCTTGCGCTGCTTGAGAAACGCTTTGCCGCCTTCGAGTGGACGGCGCCCGTCGAAGACCTGACGGGCCTTCCCGTTTTGCTCCCACAAATGAGGGAAGTAATTCTCAATCCAGTTGGACAGCTTACCGGTACCGAGCCGCTGAATGGCTTCGCGCCGCGTGTCGAGCATTTCGCGCATGACTTGCGCCACCTGGTCCAGTTGCCCGCTCGCCTGCGCCGATCCGGTTTCGACCGCATCCATGAACGCGTAGTTGTCAGCGGCAGGCCGTGAAGCGAAGTACTTGGATGCCACCTTCAGCGCCGCTTGTGCGCGATCGGTGGAGCGCGCCAGCTCCGCGGCGTTCGCGCGGACGCTCATCGCGGTTGCTTTCGCGTCTGCGCCGCGTGAGGCCGGCGCAAACACCTTGCGCACGTCATCGCCGGCCAGCTTCAGCACCTCCGTTGTTTGCCGTGCAGTCGGCACGACATCGTCTTTCAAAAATTGCGTGACGAACGGTTGCATCGCGCCCAGGCCTGAGCCGAGAAAGAATGAGCCTTGCGCGTCCGAGTTGTCTTCGAACAGCGCGCTTTGCTTCTGGCTTTTGGAAGTCTTCAGCTTGCCGAGTTGCTCTTCGCGCGTCAGCGGTGCGTTGAGCTGCGCAGTAAGACGGTCGCCGGTGAGCTGGTCGCGATCGAGCGCCGCGTCCGAGGCTACTTGCTCGTCGGTTCCGGCGTCGAAGAGCGATCGCTCGTTGGGTTCGCTTCTGCGCTTGGCGAAGGCTGCTTCGCCGGGTACATCTCGTCGTAGAGCTGATCCATCGCTTTCGGCCCGTCCTTCACGTAGGCGTCGAAGAGCTTCACGGCTGGCGAGTTCTCCTCGGCTTCCTGCAAATTCGGATCTCTCCGACGATTCAAAGTGCGAGCCACCATCAGCTGGTCTTCGGGAGAAAGAGGATGTTCCCGGTGGAACCGGTCGATTGAGGCCTGATCTTCGGGCGTTCTTGGAAAGTGCGGCACGCTCGATCTCCTTCCTTACCATTCTAGGAGCGAAACGAAGCACTTGGCGAGCTGTCGATTCGCCATTTCGTTCTACAAGCAATCGATAGTACTCACGCAGCAGTCGCCGCGCGCCGCGCGCTGTTAGGCCTAGCTCAATCGTCTCGCCCGTGGCAAGTTTAGAGCCTGCCTCAATCGCAAGGACGTCCGGGTTATCCGGGTAACCGTCGCGCAGCAGAGCCGCACGCACAGGCGGCCACAATGGATGTTTGGCCAGTTCCAAAGCGTCAATGTGTTCAATCCCGTTAGCATTGGGTCCGAGCTTCCCCTGCTCCCAGTGGGTCAGCTCTTCCCGCAGTGTGTGCGCTTTCCAAGCCAGCGAACTGGAGGTATCGCTCAAATATCCGATTAGCCGTTCGCCATTGAGCGCGTCCATTGCTCGCGCAAACTCGACAACCCTGTGCAGGGCTTCGCTGCTAATCTCTCCCTTTCGGTGCTGCTCCTGTGCGTGTAGGGCAAATCGATACGCATACCGCCCGGGTTCCTTGGGCACCATCGCGAACCCGTCAATGATTGAATCTGGGGCAACAGCGTCAGCAATCAGATCAAGTGCTTGCCGGTTGAGCCGCAACCGTACAGGCCGATTCGAACGGCTTTGCGGGAGCACTTCCCAATCGAGGTTGCGATAGGTCTGATCGCGCGAGACGCTGCCGCGCGGTCCATCCGGCGTCATCTCATGATCGAGAGTCTTAGCAAACAGCACGCCCGCTTCCTCGTGCTGACGAAGGCCGAAAGCTTCCTCGAACGACTCTGCCGGCGAAGGCGGTTCTAAAAACGCAAGCGTGGCGCCGCCGCGTCCAATTTCAGCATCGCTGGCATACTGCTGAAAGGCCGCGGCTGCTTTGCGCGGGCCCAGCTGCAAAACATGCGCGATGGCCAGAGCTTCCGGATCCCGTTCGCCGCTGCCGAACAAATTGTTCTGGCTGGCCAGATCGTCGAGATTGCGAATGCCTCGCGCCCGCGCTTCGCCCAGCATGCGTACCGCTTCCTTGGTCTGTGATGTCAGAGCCCAGCCGGGTATCTCTTCCACACGCGCCAGTGGCCCGACCACGCGCTCCAGCTTGTTGCGGAGTTCGGGCGCTGCCTGCTCGTAATCGGTCGGTGTATCGAATAGCCGACCGACCACGGTGCGCGTCAAGCGCGTCTTGCCTTCCGAGGTCACAAGGCCGCGTTCATCCAGATACTGCGGCTTCTCTTGCGGCGTAATCACGCCGTCGTCGATCAAGCGCTGAATCAGCCGTGGCCCTTTGGATCCGCCCAGTACCTTGGCCAGTGTTGCGTCGTCGCCTTCATCGGCAATCTGCCGACCCAGGTACTCGAGAGTGTCCGTCGAGACACGCCGCGCATCGGCCACCGCACGCTCGGAAGTGGTGAGCGCAGCGGTTCCAGTTTTGTTGAAGTCGGTGATGGCCTTCTGCGGGTCTTCGGTGTCGTCCGCTTCGCGCACCAGCACCGGCTGCTTCATCGCGCGAACTTGTTCGCGGTCCAGACCAAAGGCGGGTGCTTTGGCTTCCAGCATCTCGCGATAGTTCTGCGCTGCCTCCGGTCGAGATGCGTAGACTCGGCCGAGCGTCATGGCGCGCGAATTACCGCCAAGCACGTTGCCCCGCCCGTCCACGATGGGCGCGCCGTTTACTGCATCCGGATTGTCCGACAGCAGATATGAAGGCTCGAACGTGGCGGCCTGGCGCACGATCCGTTCGGCGTTGCCCGGCTTGGAGTAATCGCGATCGTTGCGATGCTCATACGCAGGATTCGGCTCGAAGCTCTGCCCATTGTGTGAGGGCTGCACGTCGGCCAACTCGCGCACTGCATAGCGCGCGCCATAGACGGTGGACTCTCCAGGCACGGGAATCTTGGTGGCGTCGCCATAGTGGGACACCCCGCGCGATTCCACCTTCTGTAATTCAGCAGTTGGTGGCTCGTCGGGTGTACTTTCCGGTTCAGAAGTTTGATCGGGTTTTGATTCGGCGGCAGGCGCAGGCGCGACTTCACGCGGCGCGTCCACGTCCGCGCGCGGCTCCTCGACCTTCGCAATGCTCCAGTCGCCCGCTCCAGGCTCGGACGCCATCTCGACGGTTGACTCTTTCGCCGGTGCCGGGGCTTGTTCCGCTTTCGGCTCCTCGACCTTCGCAATGCTCCAGTCGCTCGGGCCCGCAGCCGGTGCATTTCCGTGCATATCCCCGTGCATTTCCGGCTCGGGTACTGCCGCGGGTGAGGGCGTTTCGGCGGCGGCTTTTGGTGAATCGCTGGCTGGTGGAGGCGGCTCAGGTGGTGGCGGCTGCAGCGTCTCGCCCACGCGTCCCGCGTCTGCGGTCAGCGGCGAGACGCTCGGTGCAACGGGCGCGCGTCGAGTGCGCGTCGTGCGTGTCGGAGGTGGCGCGGGTGCTGCTTCCGGGGCTGGTGGTGGTGCCTCGCCGACATCGACTGTCTGCGGTTGCGCGGCGCGTAACGGCTCGGGCTCGGGCGTCGCTTCCGGTGGTACGACTTCCGGATTCAGTGCCGGCTTAGGTACCTTCGTTTTGAGAATGTCGTAAGCGGTAGCTTTGCCGTGGAATAGGCCGAGTCCGGCGAAGATGCCATTGATTGTGCCGGCTCCGAGGTTCTCTGCCACTCCTGCGTAGTCGCCGCCCTTCCAGGCTTGGTAGGCCGCTTGCGTGCTGTCGCTGAAGCCCTTGGCCGCTTGTGCGGTGAAGTAGGCACTGAGCGCGAGGTTGACGCTCTTAGCCGCAACCAGGTTATAGCCGGTTGCGCCTTCGGCAATCGCGCCTAGCGTTCCGCCAGTCGCCGCCGTGCCGAGAAGCAAGTGCGCGTTCTCGGGCGTGGTCAGACCTTCGGCGGCTGACAATGCGCCGCGCGTGAACGTGCCTGGCTTGGCTCCTTCGCTCAGTGCGAGGAGGCCGCGTTGCGAGGCGTCGCCAAACTCTTTGACCTGCCCGGGCGTGGGAAGCGTCGGCGTTCCCGCTTGCCCGTTGTACTCGGGGTTGTGTTCGAGGATTCCGCCTAACGCCCCGACGTACCGTTTGGTTCTCGCTGCAGACTCGCGCACAATGGCCGGCGCGTCAAGGCCTTCGGGCGCGGGCAGTGGCACTCCATACATGCCGATGGCGCCGAGCGTCGCAGGCGGTGCATCCGGCACGCCCTGCAGCGCACGTGGCACAGGCATCGGCGCGAGCGGAAGCGATGGCGGCGCGGACGCCGAGACACGCGGCTTGGCAGGCGCAAGCTCTTCCACCTTGGCAATGCCCCACTCGTCCCCTCCACCTACCTTGGGCGCACTCGTCTGAGCGTCCTCCGAGGACGCGATACCCCATGGGTCTACTGGCATTGGATTGTTAGCTAACCTGCTTCACGGTGCCGTCTGCGTTCTTCATCCACTTCTGGCCGTTGTTAAACGTGGTGACTTTGCCGGCTTGCATCTTGGACACGATGGCCGCGGGTGGTTGCGCTCCGGCTGCGGTCGCGCGTCCGGTTTGAGGAGACGCGGGCGTTGCTTGAGGAGACCCCTGGCCGCGATAGCCCGCGATTGCCTCCTGCGTCGAGACGGCCGGACGGACGCCGTTGCGCTGCATCGCATTATTCTTGTTCGCCACCGCTTGCTCCACGGCAGTCTCCGCGACTTGTCGGCGTTGCCGCATTTGAAGCTTCATTGCATCGATGTCGTCCTGACCAAGCTGTTCGTTCGTGGCTGTCTTCATCGAACTGAAAGGCTGGACTTCGCCTTTAGCGTTCACGTAGACGTTGCCCTTGGCAATTGCTTGATCGAGCGCGTCCCGTTCCTGCCGAGCTTTCAGCTCCGCGCTGCCGTTCTTCTCGTAGTCGGTCTGGTTCTTCGATTGATTGGCAAGCGCGGCGTCCGGTGTTAACTGCCGCCCCGCTCCGCTCTTGGCTCCCACGCTCTCAGCCGAGCCAGTGACGCTCGTATCCACGCTGAGTTTGCCGGTCTTCTTGTCCAGCACAATGGGGTGACGCTGCGAGTCGAAGTCGCCCGTGGCGGTGTAGCGCCCCTGGTCCTCTTTGTTGATCGCTAGTTGATCGAGTGCTTCGGCCCGTTTGTTCTGTGCGTCGGCACGTGCGGTGTCCGCATCGGCCTTTTGCTGACTGATGGCGTTGGTCGCCGCTTGCTGTCTGCCCCGGATCTGTTCGCTGACACTCTGCGCGCCTTGCTGCAATGTGCGTAACTTTCCATCCACGTCCGGCGAGTACTGGTCCGGCAGTTCGCCTTTGTGCAGATAGCCCGCTCCGATCGAAGCATCAAGGAAGCCTTTGTAGGCCAGTGGCCGAATGGCCTCCGGCGCATCGAGCACCGTACCCACCAGCCGCGCCGCGTGTTCATGCTTGTCAGCCGTGATCGTGTCGGTCAGCTCCGTCAGCCGCGCATCCGATTCGCGCAGAGCGTTCACGTTCTGCTTGAACGCTAGTCCCTCTTTGCCGAAACCGGCATCGGTCATGGCACCCGCTACCTTGTCGTAGTCAACAATCGGCGCGCCGGTCAGCGGGTCTTTCGTCGTGTTGGCCTGCAGCGCTGTATTGAGCGCGCCTTGCGCTTGCTGCGTCCGCTGCTGCCCCTGCAATTCGAGCGCGCGTTGCTGTGCCGAGATTTTGTTATCCGCGATCTGCTGCTGCTGTAATTGCTGCGCGTTGGCAATCGACTTCAGATTGGCTTGTCGCGCCTGAACGTCGATCGGGTCTTGGATCTCCGGGTTCCGAAAGGCAAGTGCAATGTTGGGGTCGATCACCTTAGCTGCCTCCATCTGAATCTGAGTAGTCGTTGCTCGAACTCTTCTTGAAGAGCGAACCGAAGTTAATGCCGCTCGCAGCCTTGCCGATGCCGCCGAGCGCGCCCGACCAGGCGTTTGCTGTGCCCATATCGCCTGCCGCTTGCGCGTTGCCTGCGCCCGTCAAATACTCGCCATCCTCCCGCGCCGCGTTCATGTCGATTTGGCCGCTCTGGTTCGCGTAGTTCTGGCCGGCGCTGATCTGCTGATTGTTTGCCGTTTGCCCCATACCGGCCAGCGTGGTCAGCTCGCCAAAGCGCTGCTGCTGGCCCTGCTTGAAGCGGTTGTAGGCGGCGCCGTATTCGTTTGATGCGAAGTTCTGCCCGAACTCGGCCGCGGCCTTCAGTGCGCCGCCTGAGCCGACGCTGCCGCCTGCCGCTTCCCCTCGTTCCAACGCTTGCTGGCCTTGGTCGATCCGGAACTGATAGCCCGGATCATTGGCCATGATCTGATCGGCAGTCGGGTTGTTGTTGAACTCGCCGCCTGCCTCAATGCCGGTGCCGATTTGCCCCAGCGCTGCGGCGCCGGTGGCCTGGTAGGGCGCAATCGCACCCTGGTCGGTCGAGTAGACCTCCCCTTGTGTGTTGAGCGCCTGATCCTTGGCCGCGTTCGTGGCGTTGACCGCGCTCGTCGATGCCTTGACCTGTGCATCGGCGGCGGACTTGGCCGCGCTCGAACCGAGAAATCCGCCCAGTAAACTCGCGCCGATGCCGACTAATCCTGCTGCCATGTGTGAACTCCTTTAAACAATCTCGATGCCGGAGGCTTTGATGGTCAGCGCGCCGGTAGCGCTCGCCAGCGCTTGCAGCGAATCGCCGGAGGCGAGCACGTGGTTCTCGGCTTCATACGCCTCATAGGTCACCCCGGGCGCGATTGACCTGGCGCTGGTGACGGTGTTTGCTGCGCCCGCCGTGCCTCCGGACGGAACCAGATACACGGTCGCCTGCGCCGCGCTCGCGCTCGTGTTGGTGATGGTCAGTTTCTTGATCAGCGTGGCGGTGTTTGCTGGTGCGGTGTAGTACGGCACAGCCGCCGTGGTCAGTTGCGATCCTTCGCAAAGGGAGCGATTGGTAGTTGCCATCGAAAAAGCCTTTCTTGAATTAGTGGCCCAGCTGCAGCGCCGCGCCGAAGTTTTGTTGCAGCGCGAATTGATTGGCGTACTTGTCGTAGAGCGACGCCACAACGTAATCGCAGTCGGTGTCGAGTACGACCGTGCCGGAAGCGGTGAGCGTGGCCGCGCCTGCATTTCCAGCAACGGTTGGATTGGTGAGCATGCCCGGCAGGAAGAATTGCATCTGCTGGGTTGGAGACGCGATAATCGCATTCGCCCAGGTCAAGCGATTCGCGTGATTGACCGTCGTCGCGGCCTCATTGATTACGTTGGTCGCGGCGGCGATCAGCGCCCCGGTGACCTGCTGCTGAAAGGTTGTGTTGGTGAGCAATTGTGCTTGTTGTGCGCGTGTGGACATAGAAGTGACTAAGTAACTCGATACGAACCGGCCACCAGGAAGTTGGCTGCGCCCAAGGCGAAATTTGCGAAGTTCGGCGCGCTGATGACGATTACCGGCCCGTTGATGTAGCCGAACTGCGGAATCCAATTGTTTGGCGCGCCTCCGGTTGCTGCATAAGCCGAAAGCGCCGAAAGTTGGCCCACTATGGGGACCGGAGGAGCGACATACACGTTGCCTGCTGCGCTGCCGCCCAAGGTGCAGGTGAAATACACCTTAAACTGAACGGTCGGCCCGATTCGTAAGTACTGCGCGTCCATGATCGTGACAGAGGTGATCGTCATGGATCCGGAGCAACCAAAGGTCGGCGTGTAGGTGACCCAGTTACTCCCGAACGCAATTTTGTCCGGGTTGGCGAACGTCGCCGAGCCTCGAATAGTGGTGGCCCCGGTTCCGGTTGCATTCCCAAGGAAAGTCGCAATCGTGCCAAACGGTTGCAGGACGAGGTCGCCCGCAGCGTCCGTAATCAGAGAGTAATTGCTATGGGCGTTGTCGAACAGATAGAACGTGTCATCTGTCTGCTTGCCCATCTGCCACTTCGGCACGTTTGTCTCGTTGAACGAGATGGCCGCGGCGTTGCCCGTCGCAGTCGCATCCACCGTAAGGAATGCGTTACCCGCAGCCGCGCGAAAGGTCGGACTCGCAGCCCCACTCGACCCGCTATGGGTCATTACCAATTGACTGGTCGGATTGGACCCACTGCCGAGCAGTTCCTGTATCGTCCAAAGGTCCGATGCTGAGACGGTGCCGGTCCAATAACTACCGGAGAATGTCAGCGCCGGACTATTGCTGTTAGCGCTGCTCGTAGCAGCCGTAGACGAGGCGAGCGTCGATGGGCCGGCAGGCCCAGTTGCTCCCGTCGCGCCCGTGCTGCCAGTCGGCCCAGCGGGTCCGGTCGCTCCCGTAGCGCCAGTTTGACCAGGGACACCTTGCGCCCCCGTCGCTCCTGGATTTCCTTGCGGGCCTTGCGCGCCGGTCGCACCAGTGGCCCCAGTTGCTCCAGTCGCTCCCGTTTGCCCGGTGGGTCCAGCTGGTCCTTGCGGACCTTGCGCGCCTGTCGTCCCGGTTGCTCCAGTGGCGCCAGGTACACCTTGTGGAATTGTGAAATTGAGGGTGGCCGCGCTCGATGTGCCCGAATTGCTCACCGCCGCGCTTGTGCCGGCAGCACCCGTCGTGGTCGAGCCAACGCTGATCGTCGCCGCCGCGCCCGTCGCGCCTGTTGGTCCAGTCGGTCCCGCGACCCCGGTTTGCCCAGTCGCTCCTGGATTTCCTTGCGGTCCTTGCGCGCCGGTCGCGCCCGTCTGTCCGGTTGCGCCTTGCACTCCCTGCGGGCCTTGCGGTCCTACCGGTCCAATGATGCCGATGCCTTCTTCGAGCGTCGCCACCTGCGTCAGCAATTCATCGAACTCACCGCGTCGGACCTGCGGCGCGTCGGCTTGCCAGCTCCGCACCACGGCCTCAATATCGTCCGAGTAATCACGCGCGGACTGGGTAGCGAGCGCCTGCAGCAGCGCCTCTTCAATCACAGGCGCGTAGTCGCGCACCGAGTCACGCGCCGCGCCGCGTATCGCGTCTTCGACCAGCGCCCCGACGTCCACGCCGTTGCGATCGTCAAACAGCGCGGTCGACGCCTGCTGGGCAACGGTCTTCTGCAAGGTGGTAATCACCGTGCCGACTTGGAATTGTCCCTGGAACCAGAGCAGCCACGGCTGCGTCAGGTTGCCGTTGGCGTCGAGCAGCGGTTGCCGGATTGGCGCAGGCCCAATGGGTTTAGGTCCGTTCGTCGTCGCCATTAGGAGTCCTTCACGTCCACTTCGACCGCAATCAAGGCCACAAAGATGGGCTCTGAGCAGATCACCCGGTAGGCGCGGTTCTGCGAACGCCCGAGCCGCCGCCAGCGCACCAGCGCCGAGAACGCGCCGCGTAGCCCCATGCTCGCCTCGCGCTCGCCCGACCAGGTGAAGCCGCCATCGTTAGAGATCTGCAGAAATACTTTCGGGTCACTGCCCGGTACGGTGATGCTTGGCATGATGGTGATTTCCCTAGCCGACGTTCGGCGGAAGACTGACCGTGAGCGCGGCCGCTACCGAGTGCGTGAGAGTGCCGCTCGTCGCCGTGATGGTGAGCGGGTAAGTGCCGGGAGCGGAAAGATTCGATACCTGCAAGGTCGTTGTGCCGGACCCGTTCAGCGTTGCCGGGGTGAAGGTCGCCGTTGCGCCTGCGGGCAGGCCCGCCACAGCGAAGCTCACCGCGGCCCCGAATCCGTTCTTAGGCGTGATCGTGACCGCGATGTTCGCGCCCACCAAGCCAGTCAGGCAGAGCTGAGGGGTGACGGTCGCTTTGAGCGTTTGCGTGATCGCGGTCGGTGCGGCAGCGATGGTGGAAGACGTGTTGATCTGGATCGCGACAGGAGTCAGCGGAACCTCGACGTAGGCCACATCGGTGACCACTTGGACAGGAAACGGACCTGCCGCGCCCGCGGTGCCGGTGATGGTCAGCGCGCCGCCTGTTGTCTTGTTCTGGTTGCTCGGATAGCCGTCCGCGTACACTTGCAGATCGGTGATGTACCAAGGGGGCGCAAAGCCGATGCGACTAGCTAGGTTCGGATCAGTGCCGAAGCTGTAGGACCAGCTCCAATCAGTAAGGGTGCTGAGTGGGTCATAGTAGATGCCGGGGAGCACTGCCGATCCAGCACTGGCTGCAAGGGTGAAATCAGTCGGCGCGCTGGGTGTTTGCGGCCCATCGAGACCCATGCCGGTCTGCATGAGCAATCGAAATTCAGAGTGAAACGCAACGCGCCCGCCGCTCGCTAGATCAGGCGAAGAGCGAACGCGCCGGATCGGAGTGCCGTTGTCGGTGTAGACGTTGACCGATTGCGTGTAGAGGTTGCCCGCCTGGTAGTCGCCGACGATGTGTTGCCCGAAGGCGAACATGTGCGTTCGCGCCAGGTCCGCCTGATACACCCCGAGCTTGGCGTTCCACCAGCCGCGCTCATGCCATAAGCCCGTCGACTTGTCGTAGACCAGCGTGGCCCCTAAGCCTCCGTTCGCGCTGGGGAAGTGGAGCACGTAGAAGACATGCCCGCCGTCCTGATAGCAGTAGGCCGAAGCATCCGCAATGACGCCAAAGCCCTGGATCATCGACTCGATCGCGTGATTGGAAACGCGCTGCGGGTTGTAGCCGTTAGCGAACCAGACAACGCCCGCGCCGTCCGCATTGCGGCCCAGCCACAGCAGCGAGTTATCGAAGCGAGCCAGCGCGTCGAGCGCCCCGCAGCCTTGCTCCATAAAGCCGCCTTCCAATCGGCTGAAAGGAAAGTTGGCGTCGCCCGAGTCGTAGTAAACCTCGGAATGCGTGTTGCCGAAGAGCCACAATTGCCGATGGTCCGAAATCATGGACACGATGTTTCCGCCTTCGCCCTCGGCGTCGCCGAAGTCGAGCGCGGCCCAGCTGAGGCCATCGTTCAAAGACCAGGTGAAGCCGCCATCGTTAGAGATCTGCAGAAATACTTTCGGGTCACTGCCCGGTACGGTGATGCTTGGCATGATGGTGATTTCCCTAGCCGACGTTCGGCGGAAGACTGACCGTGAGCGCGGCCGCTACCGAGTGCGTGAGAGTGCCGCTCGTCGCCGTGATGGTGAGCGGGTAAGTGCCGGGAGCGGAAAGATTCGATACCTGCAAGGTCGTTGTGCCGGACCCGTTCAGCGTTGCCGGGGTGAAGGTCGCCGTTGCGCCTGCGGGCAGGCCCGCCACAGCGAAGCTCACCGCGGCCCCGAATCCGTTCTTAGGCGTGATCGTGACCGCGATGTTCGCGCCCACCAAGCCAGTCAGGCAGAGCTGAGGGGTGACGGTCGCTTTGAGCGTTTGCGTGATCGCGGTCGGTGCGGCAGCGATGGTGGAAGACGTGTTGATCTGGATCGCGACAGGAGTCAGCGGAACCTCGACGTAGGCCACATCGGTGACCACTTGGACAGGAAACGGACCTGCCGCGCCCGCGGTGCCGGTGATGGTCAGCGCGCCGCCTGTTGTCTTGTTCTGGTTGCTCGGATAGCCGTCCGCGTACACTTGCAGATCGGTGATGTACCAAGGGGGCGCAAAGCCGATGCGACTAGCTAGGTTCGGATCAGTGCCGAAGCTGTAGGACCAGCTCCAATCAGTAAGGGTGCTGAGTGGGTCATAGTAGATGCCGGGGAGCACTGCCGATCCAGCACTGGCTGCAAGGGTGAAATCAGTCGGCGCGCTGGGTGTTTGCGGCCCATCGAGACCCATGCCGGTCTGCATGAGCAATCGAAATTCAGAGTGAAACGCAACGCGCCCGCCGCTCGCTAGATCAGGCGAAGAGCGAACGCGCCGGATCGGAGTGCCGTTGTCGGTGTAGACGTTGACCGATTGCGTGTAGAGGTTGCCCGCCTGGTAGTCGCCGACGATGTGTTGCCCGAAGGCGAACATGTGCGTTCGCGCCAGGTCCGCCTGATACACCCCGAGCTTGGCGTTCCACCAGCCGCGCTCATGCCATAAGCCCGTCGACTTGTCGTAGACCAGCGTGGCCCCTAAGCCTCCGTTCGCGCTGGGGAAGTGGAGCACGTAGAAGACATGCCCGCCGTCCTGATAGCAGTAGGCCGAAGCATCCGCAATGACGCCAAAGCCCTGGATCATCGACTCGATCGCGTGATTGGAAACGCGCTGCGGGTTGTAGCCGTTAGCGAACCAGACAACGCCCGCGCCGTCCGCATTGCGGCCCAGCCACAGCAGCGAGTTATCGAAGCGAGCCAGCGCGTCGAGCGCCCCGCAGCCTTGCTCCATAAAGCCGCCTTCCAATCGGCTGAAAGGAAAGTTGGCGTCGCCCGAGTCGTAGTAAACCTCGGAATGCGTGTTGCCGAAGAGCCACAATTGCCGATGGTCCGAAATCATGGACACGATGTTTCCGCCTTCGCCCTCGGCGTCGCCGAAGTCGAGCGCGGCCCAGCTGAGGCCATCGTTCAAGCCGGAGATGATGAACTCCTGCGACACCGCTTCGAGCGCGAGAAAGTAGCCGTCAATAAACGCGATCTTGGTAGCGCCGGGAATCCAGCCCGCCGCGGTGATGGCGGCCAGCGTGTTCGAGGCGAAGGTGAAGACGAAGCCATTGCCCGCGGCCAGGATCAAGACTTGCGTTTGACTGGCCACCAGCTGCGCGCGGCCTTGGCTGATCTGTCCGCGGAGGACGAAGGTGCCATCGCTGAAGATCTCAAAGAATTGTCCTGACGCGCAAGCGAAGGCGCGCCCATTGGCTTCGAGTAACGCGTCAATACTCGAGGCTGCCGGCAACGCAGAGAACAGCGCCAAGCCTGGTTTGGACAGCAGAACGTATTCGGCCTTGGTTGCGCCGGCTTGCGACTCGATGCGTTCGGGGTAGAAGTTGATGCAGCGCTCGGCATCGGCGGCGAGGGCGCGCCCGGTATAGGTGCCTCCGATGAATCCAGGGAACGGCGGCATTAGCGCTCCTCGCCGATCAGCGGATCGAAGCAGCCGTGGCCGCGGCCAGCGAACTCGTCAGCCCGCATTTTGCGAAAGTTCGGAATCACGTTGCCCCGCTTGACGCGCTCTTTGCTGTCGCTCGCAATGGAGAAGACGACGGCAGACGGCTCGCGTTCGAACTCCGGCGCCATCTCGACGGCGAGGTTGTACGGCAGCATCCGCGCATAGCCAGGCGGCAGCGAAATCACTTGCGTCAAGGTGGTGAACTGCGCGATCGGGAGCGGTACGTACAGCGCAATCTGGTCCGCGTCGGTGCCCACTGGCCACACGAGGACGTTGCCGTTGGGAAAGTCGGGTTGGTAGTAGAGCGCGGTCGGCATGTTGCTCGCCAGCGCTTTCATGCGGACGCGCGCCCATTCGACGTTGGTGCGTATCACGTGCAGCGGCAGTTCGACGGGCCCAGAGGTGCCCGATTGCGCGACAATCAAACCGGCAGCGTCGATGTACTGAGGCCGCGACGCTGTCCACGCCGCGCCGGAGGGTCCGATCGAGTAGACAGGAAGGCCGCTCAACGGAAACACTTCGCGCGCGGTGGTGAACAGCATCAGCCGTTCGAGCGCAAACGCCTCGGTCATGGCGTTGAGCGCGCACAGTCCATCCTGCGCTTCTTCGGCGGTTGGGTTATCGCCCACATTGATAGCCCCCAACAGGCGCATCGAGCGCTTAATTAGATCGAGTACGGTCATGCAGTGTGTGTCTACACTTCCGGCGCTGGGTTGTAGGTCGGATCGGTCAGGTCCGGCTCATTGCCTGCCACGGGCGCGTCGTACCAGCCCGCGCCAAGCGCCGTTTCCGCGGCCGCGTCCGCCACGATGACGGGTGGCAGCGTGGCGTTGTATTTCCATTTTGGATACATAGAGACTCCTCAAACGAAAAGAGAGAGCGCCGCGAAGCGCTCCCCTTGTTCAGCGGTTGCGGACTAGCCTTGAATACGGCAAGCCCATTCGGGACGGATCGCAGCCCAGCCACATAAAATGTCAAAACGTCCGATAAATTGGTCGGTTGACACGTTGTAGGCGGCGACGAAGCGCATGGAGAGGCCCAGCTGATCGTCAGACTTGCGAGCGCCCATGTGAACGCCGCCAGGAATCGGCAGGTCGACGCAGGCGAGCGTGAACGCGTTCTTGTGGAACGCGAGGTTCATCGGAGTGATGGTGTTGGCCGGTGCGGTCAACACAGTGATGGGGGCGTTGTTGGCCGGTACCGCGGTCACGTTCTTGAACGCGCCGGCGACAATCATCGGCTCGGTGACGATGAGCGTAGCGTTGCCCGAAGCATCCGAGACCGCGTTGGAGGCGAGGACGAAGCGCTTCAGGAGGTTGTACGGCTGCAAGCTCACGGGATTGACCGCAAAGCTGCCGCCGCAAGTGATGACATCGCCGGCGTTGAGCACGGGCGAGGAGACCGGCCACCCTTTCGTGGGGATGGCGAAGGTGGTAGGAGTAGCCGAGAGCGCGGTGCCGCTCGGTCCGACCTGCGGAGCGATGACGCCGTTAATGAGCGGAGTGCCGCCCTGTGCGCCCGTGGTGTAGGTCGCCACGTTCTGCGACATCGACCACTTGCCGCCGAGCGCGACGCCCATCGTGCCCTTGCTGTACTGGGATGCGATCGAGTCTGAGCCCTGGAAGAGACCAGACAAGGACGGAATCACAGTGGCTTGCGCGTCTTCGTTGATCACAAAGGCGCGGTTGCCATCGCGCGGTGTGCCCGTCTTGTCGAGCATCGCCATCGAACTGGAGAAGACCTGCAAGGTCTGCTGCGCGGTTGCGCCCGCGCCCGGCGTGACGCCTGGAGTGCCGACTACGTTTGAGACCGAACCGGCCAGCTGCAAGCCGACGTAGTCGATCTGGTTAGCGATGGCGGTGATCTGCGGCCCGAGCACTTGCTCGGAGAAGCCGTCGATGGAGAGCGTCAGATCCTGCGAGGAGAACACGACGTCCACACCAAACTGGTGATTCAGGGTCACGGGAACCTGAGTGATGGTGGTGTCCTGCAGATTGACGTTCTGCCCGTCGCGGACCGTGTAGCGTGGCGGACGCTTGACGTAGATGGTTGCGCCGCGGTGCGTCGGTCCTTTGTATTCTTTTTGGAAATCACGCGTCACCTGCTTGGTGAAGGTGAGGTTGTTCTCCAGAATCATCAACGCCTCGGCGGTGATGTGCTGGTCAGTAAGAAGAGTGTTTGGCACTAAAATGTCCTCGGGTTGCGCGGCGCGACGCGGAGTGTTCGCGCCGCGTTGGTTAGCGGCGGCTCGCTACTTACTACCGGATGCGGCCCTGTTCGCGCGCTTTGCGGAACTCGGCCAGCGAGAGCGTGGAAACATCGACGTTTCCGGCTCCAGCGGCTTTGCCTCCGTTGACCGGGCGAATGGGACGCGGCGCAGTAGTGGCCGTCTTGGTTTCTTTGTTCGGAGTCTTGGGAGAGGCGATGGCGCTTTCGAGCTTGCCGATTTCGCGCGCCGCGGCGAGTGGATTCATCGCGGCGAACGCTTCGAGACGCTTGCGGTCCTTGGCCAGCGCATAGGCCAGCTCGGCACCGTGTTCGCTTTCGAGCAAGATCGTCTGGTGCGCCGCGGACAACTGCACGTCCGAAACAGATTCGAGAGCCTGGTCGTAGTCGGCGTGTGCCTTCTTCGATTCGGCCTGTCCGCTATTCCAGCGGTCGAGTACCTGCTTGCGTTCGTTCTGCTGCCGCTCAACCTGCTTGCCCTGCTCGCGTTTGAAATCCCGCTCATCGGCCTTCCAGTCGCTTAACGCTTCGGTGAAGGTCTCAATCGAGTCAAAGTCTTCGAGCTTGGGCTTGGGCGCGTCGAAGGTAGGAAGAGGAGGCGGGGGAGCGGGCTTCGCAGCGGGTGGTTCCGCCAGGCGCGCTTTCAGTGCCTCGATTTCTCGATCCTTCTGTTCGAGCTTGCGTTGAAAGCCGCCTTTTTTCTTGGCCGGCTTCTCGTCTGCGGGTTTCTCTTCTTCCTCAGACTCCGTGGATTCGGGAGCGTCAGGCTCGTCCTCGCTGGACGGCTCGACGGGTGCCTCTTCGTTCTCTTCGACAAGGGGCGCAGCATGACCTTCGCGTTGCGCGCGATAGTCTGCCAGGCTCATCTCGGAAAATTCGGGAGTCTCAACGGACTCCGGCGCGATGATTACTTCGTCGTTTTGCATGGGTGAAAATGCCCTCGCCAGCGTCGAACGCCAGAGGGCAAACTCGGTGTGTAAAATTCGCTGTAAAGTTCTAAGCCGCTTGCGGCATCGGCGCGGCAGGCGCGGGGCTTGGCGCAGGTGATGGGGCGGGCGCGCTCGGTTGCGCCGCGCCTGCTTCCTGCCCCATCGCCGGATCAGGCAGCAGGCTCAACTGCCGATCGATATGGTCTAAGTCCGCCTGGAACAACATCTGCGCTTCGGCGCTCTTGGCTTTCAGCGCCGCTTCCATGACGCCCGCGCGAGCGCGGATCAACGCGATACGCTCATCGCTCGCCGCCTTCACTTGCTGCGCTTCGAGCTTGGCTGACAGCTGATGAATGGTGGAAGTCATCTGCTGAATGAGTTGCCCCTGCTGCGCCATCTGCGCCTGGGCTTGCGGCGGTATCTGCGCTTGCCCTTGTCCGTCCTGCAATTGCGGTGGCAGCATCTTCTTCAGCCGCTCACTCAACTCCTGCGCCATCGGCCAATCGAAGCACTGCATCAATAAATCGCCCGCTACCTGCATGAGCGACGGCTGCGCGCCGATCATCTGCAAGATCGCGTCCGCGGCCTCGGCTCGCATCGAGTCGTGGCTCGGACCGGTGGAGACGCTGACGCCATACTTGCCCGTCGTTAGATCGAATATCCGCAGCAGGCCCGTGTCCTGTTCGGGATGGTACTGATTAATCGGAACCGTCTTGCTCGTCCCATCGGGCTCAACAATGTGAATGATTCGCGCCGCGTCGTAGTAGGTCGGAATCCACGACAGAATGATGCGACCCATGTGCTGAATCGCCCGGCTCATCGAATCGACAAAGCCGAAGTTCGCCATGTCGCCTTCCTTCTGACGTAGCAGGATCGCTTTGCCCGACTGCTCCGGCCCCTGCTTGCCCAGCGAGGCGTCGTACATGCCGGTAGTCGCTTTCAGATCGTTGTCGGCGTGTTGAATGGCGACGTTGATGGCCTGGATCGCGGGCTCGGCAACCTGACGCTGCGGCGCGCCCGGCGCTTTCGGGTCTGGATTGTACGGCAGATACGGATAGTTGCTGTTGTTGGCGTCTTCCCAGATCTCTTCGTAGCCTTCCACTTGGGTAGGCGTAGCCAGGTAGGGCGCTTTGGGCGCCATCGCAATCGACTCAGCCATCGCTGACTGCCAGAGGTTGTAGAGCATCTGCGGCTGACGCGCGTACCGCGTGACGCCGACCAGCGTTCGCTTGCCGTCCACGATCAGCTCTTCGCCGAGCACCGGGATAACAGGAATCCACTCGCCCGGCAGCTGGTCTGGGCCTTCCAGAATCTCAATGCCGTTGGTCTTGATCCACCAGACCGTTTTCTCCGTGCGATCGCGCTTGTCGCCCTTGATCGTCTTGGACTCGATCCAGAAGTACTCAGCGACGCGCACCGTGCCGCCTTGCATCCAGCCCGGCGCGCGTTCCGCCATCGAGGAGAAGCCGGAGCCGGTCGCGGTCGAGTCCGGGTACTCTTCCTGGAAGTCCTCAAGGTCCATCGGTTCGACGATGAACCAGTAGCGAGCGTCCGAGTAGTCGAGCTTGCGACAGCGCGGATCGGGGAAGTGCGCGAACGGATTGGGTTCGCGCTGAATCTTGATTTCTTGGTGTGACTCTTCGCCGTCGTCCTCGTAATCGGTCAGCAGGCGCAGGAAGCCAAAGCCGCCCGTTGCCATGTGATCGAATGCCGTATCGTAGGCCTGGTCTGCGTCCGAGGTGCGTTCGATGAAGCGAGCGAGACCTTGCACGATCTCGGCCGTCTCGATGTCCGAGCCTTCGCCTACCGGCGAGATTTGCAGGGCCGGACGACTCTTCTTCTGCTCGTTGGTGACCTGCCGCAAAAATTGCGGGATGCGATTGATGGTGTAGCAGGGACGCCCTTCGGCCTTGCGTTTGCGCTCCACGGCCACGTCCCACTGCTGGCCCTGCCGAAACTTAAAGTCTTCGAGCGCTTCGGCGTGGATCTCGGTTAGCGCTTCTTCGGCAACGCGAAAGCGCTTCCGCATGCGCTCGAAGAACGCGTCTTGCTCTTTAATCGGTGAACTCATGTGGTGGCTTACTCGGAAGCGGACGCGGCGCGATGCCGCGCGGGATAGAAGGCGCAGGTGGGCGCGCGATGATCGCAGAACTTGCAGCGCGACGAGCCCGTCGTGTCGGTGAGGATGTCGTACTTGCAGACGCCCGAGCGCGATAGGAGGCCGCCGCGCGTAATCTCTTTGCTCCCGCAGCGCGGGCACATGGGAGGGCCAAGTGGTGTGAGGAGGCTCAACATACTCATCCGGTGAACACGCGGCCTGCGCCGCCGCGGAACGGTTGGTGCTGCTTTCTGATTTGCGTCTTCATGCGCTCGATGCCGGAGACCACGAGGTACCGCGTGGCGTCCATCAAGTGATCGTCGACCTTGACGACGTGTCCCTTGTCGTCGCGTCGATACTTGCGAAACTCGTTCAGCCAGTTCACGCAGCTTGACCAGACTTTGAGCCGGCCCGAGACCAGGCGCATCCATACCAAGTCGATACCCGCGCTCACCGTGTTATCGGCTTTGTCCAGATCGAGGCCCAGATCAATGTAGTTCTGCATGAGCTGCTGACCATCGACCTGCGACCGCCCGCGCGAGGCTGGATCAATGACGCCCGGGATCCACTCGCCTTTGCCGCGAATCTGCTTGGCGTGGTCGGACGCTTCGGCGCGTCCCATGTAGTGCTCGGCGTAAATCTCTACCGTGTCGGTCTCCCGATCGCGCGCCCCCCACACGCCCGCCGTCCGATTCCAGCCGACATCGAGGCCGTAGCCGCGCGCCCAGTGCTCGGGCAGATCGTGCGGCTGAACCACAAACAAGTCCTCATCGACCGGATAGATGGCGCCCGCGCCCAGCGTCGGCTTACCCTTCGATCGCGCGTCGCGCTGCCAGGCCGGAACTTCGGCCAGCAAGTCTGCTTTCGCCTTCTCGCTCAAATGGGGTGCGTGGTCCCAGCCCGCTTGTACGCAGAATTTGCTCATGCCAAAAAAAAGAGAGGCGCGTCCCTTGCGGGAGAACGCCTCTCTTGCGCCAATTGAGGAAGGGGTGCCCTGCCCTTGCGCCCTTCCCTGTGCCTAGTGAGAAGTAAGTGTTACTTGGCCTTCGATGTTCTCGCAGCCGCGGCAACCGCTTTCGGCGTCGGAGTGTCCGCGCCCTCGGCAGCGCCGGCAGTCCGCGCGCTCGCCTTCGCGCTCGACGGCGCGCTTAGTTGGGTCTTCTTGGGCTTCGATAGCACCGTGGTCTTGGTCTTAGTAGTAGCCATGATGCTACTCATCATGCCCGAAGTAGCATCATCAAACAACGCCTTCGTTGCGACCTAAAAACGAATCGACAACCGAAGTCCAGCCATGCAGCGGAGTGAACGTCAGTAATACGATGCCGCCCTCTTCTTCGCCCGGCACGATCGCGGTACGAATCAGCGCTTCAGCGTACACCTCGATCGAGCACTCCTCGTCGAACCAGATCAGGTGCTTGGCCGTACCCTGAAAGGCGTCCGGGCCTTCCGAGTAATTTTTGAAGCCCAGCGTCGAGACCCCGCCCGACACATGCCGGACCTGCACGGTATCGAGCGCTTGCGCCGGTCGCCCCTTCGTCGTCCAGTCGATGATCGCCGCGTACGGGATCATGCCGGTGCCGAAGTTGCCCCACTTGCCCATCAGCTCCATCTGCACGATGTCGCGCGTGGTGTCTGATTTCTGTCCTGCGATCCACGCTTCAATCGGCCCCGAGAAGCGCCGTCCCACCCACCAGTCCGGATACGCCCCGGTCAGGTGCAGCGCCGATTCATACGCGCCTGCGATGGTCTTGCCGACGCGGTTGCCCGCGCAAAACATCCGCTCGCGGTGCTCGGCCCCCGCCGCGAAGAACTCCAGATGCTTCGGGTAGTTGTCCCGAGACAGCGGCCCCAAATCGGGAAACAGGCCAGCCAGCCGA
This sequence comes from uncultured Bryobacteraceae bacterium, assembly GCA_964248405.1. Classification (GTDB taxonomy): domain Bacteria; phylum Acidobacteriota; class Terriglobia; order Bryobacterales; family Bryobacteraceae; genus Bog-105. Next base: position 10,437 of record CAXTYH010000038.1, on the reverse strand, counting down.
TTCCGCAGCCGGAGCAGCCGTCGCCGTTCGCGTTCACTCTGAACCGCGTTCCGGTTGAGCCGGTGGAGCGAAGATTCGATCGAGGAGCGCAAGCTCGTCGTCGGTGAGTCCGGTGAGGTCGACACTGTGTTGATGCTTCACTGCGCCGGTATGCTCGGTGGCGACTCGATGCTTGAATTTCTCGGGCTTGTTGCCCTGCAGCAGGAAGATCAGCAGTCGGTCCGAGCCATGCTCGCCGCGCGCCCGCTTGACCGCCTCATCTTCGAGCGCATCGCCCGCGCGCTGCTTGGCTTCTTCGAAGGCGGCCGCGTAGTCAGCGTCCTGCGCCTTCCAGTCGTAATGCGCCTCGCGCGAGACCCCCGCAATCGAGGCCGATTCTGAGACGTTGCCGGTTTCGGCAAACGCAGCGAGAAACGCGCGCTTGCCAGGATGTGAGATGTTGTCGTACATGGCTACTGAACCGCGAGCTTTTGTGATTTGCCGCAGCGCGCACGAACCGCGCCGACCCCACGCCCGCGAAGGTTTTTCTTGTCAGATGTGCGACGAGCCGCTGGTCGCAACCGACGCGGGCGCTGAACACATCGTCCAACTGAGAGCCGACGCACTCTGTCATCGGTGCGGCGACATTGTGCTGCGAGCGCTCGGCCCGGCACAAGTAGATGTCACAATCGACTCCGACGAGCCGGTGCCCTCGAACTTGATGGCGCTGGTGTCACGCTACACGCGCACGACCAACGCGAGCGCGACTTAGACCCACTGATAGGCGATATCGAAGCGGAGCATAAGCTCGCCTTCACGTCCGTTGTACGCAATGAGACATCTAGCCGAAATGCCCTGTTCCCCATCGGTCATAACGCTGTAATCGGGTGCGTCTTCTGGCCCGCGTAACCGCCCGAAATGCTGACCGCATCGACCCCATCGTCTTCCATAATCAGATATGGCCTTAGCCGAAGAAAGCTACGTTCCTCCACAAGGACGCCCGCCGCTGCCTGAGCCCGAGCACCCGATGACTGTCACGGTCAAGCACGAGCTGGTCGAGCACACCTGCCAGCGCTGTGCACTGGTGTCCACCTTCGACGCGCGCATCCGTCGCTCACGTCCAGCGCTTGTTCTGCGCTGCCCGCTGTGCGGCTACTCGTTCGATACATGAAGCTGTCAATTTCTTGACACGTGCCGCCACCTGACGGCAAGCCCATACGAGCAGAACGCAGCTGGCAAAAAACCAGTAGGCTCCAAAGCCCCAGAAGACCAGCTCAGAGAAGGTCAAGCCCGCGGTGCCTTCCCTCACGCGGCGCACATCGACGCATCCGCGCCGCGTCCTGCGTCGTCATCGCTCGGCTCATCCAGCGTGAACATCGGATGCCCGCTCTTGCGCCCGCGCGTTGTCCCGCCGAAGTACTCATCCAGCGGAAAGATGCCATACGGCTCAGTGTCGCGGAACGCTCGCCCGAGTCGCTGCTGCACCCGGTAGACCTCATGGAAAAACTCGCCGCGATTGCACCCCAGCTTGCGGGTGCAGAGCTTGTAGTCAGCGCCCAGCAGAAAGTGATACCGGAAGATCTGCCCGCCTAACGACTTCTCGCCTAGTGTTCGCCGCGCGATCGCGCAGAAGTCGGCCAAGTATTCGATCTTCGGCCACGAGTAGGAGACACGTCCCTTCGCGCCGCGGTTCTTCAACAGGTCAATGCGCGCAACGTGCTGCTCGGCCTCGCCGATCTTGCGAAATCGCGCGTAGCAGATGCGGAAGATGGCGCGGAAAACGCAATTGCACGGCTCGTCCCTCGATCCACGCGACGGGCGCATGCCTAAGCCGTAGCAAAAGGTGCAGGCTTGGTCGGCCAGCGCCAGGGTGTCCGAACGCGTCCACGGACGCTGGGACTTGGGATATTTCAAGCAGCCCGTCGTTCTCCGAACGCGGGTGATGCTCCTGCCTTCTTTGCTGGTCGCAAACTGTCAATGGGCACAACCTTCGCGCCGGGGTGCGTAGAAGTACCGGGCTGGTGCTGTAAACAGGATAGCGGAACCGCGCGGAAGATGCCGCGGATATACAACTCTGCCGCCGCGCGGTCGTCCGCGGTGTCAGCCTCGAGTTGTCGTCGGTCTGTGCGTTGCAGCAGTGGTTGGTGCTGCCATAGCCGCGATTGGCCAATGCGCGCTAAGTACGAATACTTCTGGCCCAGGTGCGCGGTGCGCTTGATCGCGCTCGCCCCGCCTGGGGAGCGGAAATGCGCGGAAACGATCGCTCCCTTGCGTCCAGCGCGCACCACAGTGATCAGATGAAGATTGCTTAATCGCTCGACGCTCTCAACGCTGTAATTGCGGAGACGCCGCCCATCGGCAGCGAAGGTCGGAATGCGCTCGGTTTCGGTTTTGCTCACGGGACTCAAAAGCCAAGTGGTTTTGGCAGTAGCGAGTTCTCGCAACCGGACGCTTCTGGGGCTTACCAGATAGTCCTGATTGAGGTGAGCCCGCGCCTCTCAGCGAAGACTCAAAAACGAGAACTGCGGCGCGAAGGGTTGCCGTCGCGTTCGGGTGCGCTTGTCGGGGTGCGTCGAATAGTATGTGGCGATTGACAGCCAAAAGTCTACGGTCACGGCGCTCAAAGGCCTTCGCGGGCGCTCGTCGGCGCTATCGGTCACAACCCCAGAGCACGTTCCACGTGTAAAGTTTTCGGAGGTTCCGGCCCACTCGCGCTCCGCGGCCGCACGCTCGCCTGTGTCAGCGTCATGTCGTGCATCTGATCGAAGAGCGTTACATCTGCCCCAAAGAGGCCGGCAAAATTCTGGGGCTCACGGGCAAAACCGTCGCCGGCAAACTCAAGCGAGGCGAGATCCGCGGCTTTCGGCTCGGGCCGCGCGCCTGGCGCACCACCGCGTCGCGCGTCCACGCCTACGCCGCGCGCCTGCAGGCCGAACAGGACAACGCGCGTCTCCGGGACGCGGCCTGACCATGTGGCAGCGATCGACAGGTGGCAGCTGGCACAAAATGCGTCCTGGCTCGTCCGACATCACCGTTTGCCATCTGGCCGCGGTCTGGTTCGGCGACAAGCCCCGCACCAGCCCAACACGTCCAGCGGGCCCGATCTGCCGCAAGTGCGCGCTAAAGCTCGCGCTCGACGTCGAAGAGCGACTGCTCGCCGGGCGCGTATCGACCAGTCGTTGACAGGTTTACATTTTCTAGTACGTCCGGTTCTTACTTGGTATGACTTTTTCGTACACAATAAAAGTGTGTCCAGTGTTTCCAGCCGCAAATTCACCATCAGTTTCCCGGAAGACCTAGCCAAGAAGGTCGATCTTCTGGCTGAACAGGAAAGCCGAAACGTCAGCGAATTATTCCGGGAGGCCTTCCGAATCTACTTCGCCCGACGCTCACGAGAAAAGCTGGCAGAAATTCGCGAGGCGGCAGGCGACTTCAATCCACGCCAATACACCCGGGAAGACACGCGGAAACTGGTCGAGGATGCACGACGCGATCTGAAGGCCTTGGGCAAGTGATCACAGTGGTGGATACGTCCACCTGGGTCAACGCCTTTGTTTTTGGTGGAGTGGAAGAAGCAGCCGTTACCAAGGCTTTGAGTTTAGGTGCCATAGGCGGCTGCGGCAAGCTCTGGCACGAGATCCAGTGGGTGCTCACTCGCAAATTCAACTTCCCTCCCGATCTGATCATTGAAGACCTAGTCGGTTTTAGAATGTTCTCCATTGATGTCGAAATCGATGGGTCGATTCGAGGCAGCAAAGACCCTGATGACGATTTCGTTCTTGAATGTGCAGTCCGGGCTAAAGCCCGCGCCATTGTCTCTAACGATTTAAAACACCTGGTGAGCTTAGGCAGTTTCGAGTGCATCCCGATTCTCACCCCCGAAGAGTTCCTGCTCACTCCCTTTGCTGAAAACGAAGAAGAAGCCCAGCAGGAGCTGGCGTTGATTTACGGCAACGCAGGGTCTCTGAAGTCAATAAACAAGAAGTAAGGCAAACGCGAAAACGCCCGCCCGCCTGGTGGGATAAGTCACCGAGCGGACGGGCGCATTCCTTTGCACCGGACTGGATAGAAGACAACCGACGCCTTATTGTCGTATAAGCGACATCCCCTGCACCAGCCGGACGCCTGGAACCTCCTCGCCGGTCTGCAACGCGGCCTTAATCAGCGCCTTCACGGGCTTGGCTACCGTCTCCACCTTAAAGAAGCGATCGGGAATCAGCGCCTCATTGGTGATGTCGACTGCCGGCGTTGCCGGGCGCACGCACAGCGACGAGCGGAAGCCGTCGAACCGCGTCACTCCGCAGCGCTCGATGTGGCGCACCGTGGCGCGCTCGACGCGCTCGATCCGCGCGCACGTCTCCGCTTTCCGACGCTGCAAGCGGGCAATCTGCCGGGCCAGGCTTTTCTCGCGCAGCTCCAGCGCGTCCATCACCCGGTTGAGCTGATCGACCTTGCTTTTCTCGCGCTTCTCGCGCTCGCGTTCATGCGCCGCTTGCGCCTTGATCTCGGCGACCACCCGTGAGCGCACCGGCACGATGGCCATGTGGCGAGGCTGAAACAGAGAAGACATCTACGCACCTCCTTCGCACGGTCGAACGCTCGTGGTGGCTACCCAGGCCTGCCCCTTGCCTTCCATCGGCTCGATCCGGACACGCTCCTGCCCATAGGAACGCTTGGCATCGACGACCTTGCACAGCACCTCCAGGCCCGAGGCCTGAAGGTACACCAGCTGGCCCACGCGGGCTCCTAATTGTGTGGCGGTCATCTAGCGTTTCCTCCGATCAATAAAGAGAGTGAAGGCAGTCGCTCGAACGTCTTCCAAGGTGGGGCGATCAATTTGCAGGCCGATACTCTCACCGTAAGCAGCCGCGTCCAGCAGGATGTCGCAGGCAGCGCGCATACAGCGAGACATCAGCGGGAATACATACTCAGGCGAGGCTGGATCGACTTGCACCGTGGCCGCGGATGCAGCTGGCCGGCGTCGCGTCGCTGCTTCTTCGCGGAAGTGACGCGAGCGCGTAGAGGTCGGCGCGGGTGCCGGCTCGTTCTTCGGCGTCGCCACCGCTCGCCTCGGCGGTGGCGGTGGCTCGGGCAGCTCTTCGCCGTCGTACAGCTTCACGTCGAACATGCGGCCTTGCTTGACGATCACAATCTCATCGCCCGCCTGGGCGCCCGACGACATGATCGCCTCGCGGCAATCGGGCGTGGTCCACATCACCGCGCGGTCATCGTTGAGCGTGTACTGATACTGCGGCCCGAACTTGCCGGTTCGCTCAATGCCTTCCGGCCCAAAGTCCAGCTTGACCACGATGGGCCGATCCTCGACCAGCTTGATTATTTCGCGCATGATTCACCTCCTTCGGCGAGGGCGGTATTCTGAGTCCGGGAGTAGCAGCCCGGACAGTCTTTTGATTCCAGCATGAGAGACGTGTCCTTTCCAAGACGGCGCGGATGTTAGAGCATCCGCGTCGTACTAGTTGCAGAGTTGAATGGTTTCCGCGCGCCGATTCGCAGCGCGCGGTTGTGAACGATCGCTTACGCTGCGACCGCGCAATCGACCTTCGCCTGACACTCGTGGCAGCGATAGATAGCCGAGTGATCCGGCAGCGGCGTCTCGCAGACGTGATCCACACACAGCGATCGCTTGCAGTCGGCGCAGTCATACGAACAGCCCACGCACAGGATGTTGTTCGAGCACTTGGGATGCTCGCAGCCCGGCGCGATGTCGTCTTCGTCATCGATCTCGGCACCGCATTTGTAGTTCTCGCAGTGAGTAAATTCCGGTTCATTGTCCTTCGGTTGCGGATAGTGACCAACGCCCCAGCCCATTAGCGTGCCTCCTCTACCGTCGTCACGATGGCGCACGGCAGCGCGAAACCCGGCAGGCCAAAGCCCAGATCGGCCACCCGGTCAAACCAAGCCTCCACGGTTTTCCGCGCCGTCTCCGCATCGACCGCATCCACCGACCGCACATGCACCCGCATGTCGATATTGAATCTCTTAATCTCCACTGTCTCCTCCTGTAAGGTCCGTCGTTGTTGACGTTTGCGCCTCTCAGTGAGGGCGTAACTACATGCTAACGTGAGCTAGTCACGCTTGCAACTATAAGCATAGGAGTTTCGTACCAGATTATTCTTACCCGTACTGAACACGTTAGAATGGAACTAAGTCGGTATGGACAAATCCATCACAGCGTCAGAGGAAGTGAGAGCTTTCCTTCGCGAACAGGGACGCAAGGGTGGCATCAAAGGAGCAGCTGCGCTCCATGCCAAGCTCACCGACAAACAGCGGGCGCGCAATGCAAAGAAAGCTGGCAAAGCCAGTTCGGCGAAGCTGACGCCCGAAGAGCGAAGCGCGCGCGCAAAAGCGGCCGCCGCGGCGCGCTGGGGCACTAAGCCGAGCGAGAAAGAGAGCGATCCACGATGACGTTCGATCGCATCATGCGCGTACTCTGGCTTCTATTTGCCATGACCGTTTTCACAGTCTGGTGCAGCTCGCGCCGGATTAGGACGATGTACGTTCAAGCTGACGTGGGCTCCGCTTCGGTAGAACTTAGCGGCAACGTCGGCAACACTCTCGATGGGACGGTTACCGTCAAGCACCAGTGAAAGCGAACCTTGGAGGAAAGAGTATGGGTAACAAGTTAGTTTCGATGCTGCTCGAAGTAGGCTGCGAGAGTCTTGAAAATCGCGGCCAAAGGATCTACCGCGTGAAGGAAAACATTGAATTGCTTTTAGACTCCGGACAACCCATTCGTATTGCAAAAGGCCAGGTCTTGCATTTGTTGGCAGAAACGGAAATCATCAGTATCGCCGAATCGCAGGAAACCCAACCAGATCAGTTCCTTCGATCCGGTTCGCTCTCCGGATTTCGTCTCGTGCAGCGGAAACACGTTCACGCTGGCGTCGTGTAGTAACACCCTTGATGAGAGTGCCAGTCGCAAGAGGAAAGAGAAGGGCGTCGAACTTGCTTAAAGGATGCAGATTGATTTCTCGATCAGGCTCGGCTTTGGCCGCGCTGAACGAACAAGGGTTGCCATGTCGGACTGGATAGAAAAGCTCAAAGCGCAAAAGGAGCAGAAAGAGCAGCAAGCGACCGAGCGCGAACGCGCCAAGCAGCGCAAGTTCGATCTGGTGCGTTGGAAACTGCCCGAGTTCATCCGGCAAACCTCCGAGCGCGTTAAAGCCGACATTGTGACGCTACGTGAAGCGTTCCCCAACGATCTGAACTACGATCTTCGCTACGAGGAAGAGCCGCCTGGGTTCAATCTCAACCTGCCGACCATCTCCAGAGGCATCCGCCTCCGGCTCGATCCCACTCAGACCCAGTTACGCGTCTATCTGGACCACCGGCCACTGGCCGGCCATGGATTCAACGAGCAGATGGACTGGCAGATCAATTTGGACGTGAACGATTCGTTAAGCATCGAGCGCGGCGGCTTGCGCTTCAGTCGCCCTGAGCAGTTCTCTGAGTATCTTGTTCGCCTGGCGGCCGAGATCAGAGGCTAGCTGAATCGGTAGCGGTAAGAACTTCCGGGCAATAGCGCGCGAGAAGGTCATCCCAGTCGTCCTCGTGCTGGCCGAGCCACCACGGACCCGGATCAGGACGCGGCGCGGGTGATACTAGCGCAAGTATACTTACGCAAGTATTATTCAACAATTATTTTGTACCTCCTAATTACTTGCGGTAGTATTGTGGAGAAATGGCAGATGCGCCGAAGAAAAAGAACCGGGCCGCCGTCGCACTGGCCAAGCAGCGGAGCGAGTCTCTGAGCGCCGAACGCCGGCAGGAGATTGGGCAGGCTGCGATTCGAGCGCGTTGGGACCCTGAGCGCTTGCGGCCTGAGCAGCTGGGGGACTTGCGCGAGTTTCTACGGCGCTATCATCCGCCGTTCAGCGCCGAGGTCGAACACATGGTGCAGAAGAAGCTGGTGAGCAAACTGCCCATCATACTCCGCTTGTTGTACGACGATATGGAGCGGCACCGGAACGGACTGCCGACCAAGAACGTACACTTCCTACCGCTAGACAACCCGCCAGGCCGACACGATGATTGACGACCGAGTAGATGTTTACTGGTTCAACACAGAAGCGCATCTGCGCGACTTTGAAGAGCTAATTGCGGACTCCGGCATCCCGTGTAGGTCTTGGCGCGGTGATCTCCTGCTAAACCCAAACAATCGGCCGGAACCTTGGGCGCTCTCTGTGCAAGCCGTAACCACTCGTGATTGGGAATGGATCGCGGGACTGGCGCGTGAGGCTGGCTCGGCAGAATGAGGGAGCGCACATGTCACTCTATCGACTTTGGAAGAACGACGAAGATTACGGCACCGCGGGCGAACATGCTGCCCAGCGATGGATGGAAGCCGTGCGGATCATCGAGCCGGAAGCTGACGCGCGCGTGGAAGAGGTCGCAGACGATGCGCCAACATTCCTGAGCGCTCGACGGCTAGACAGCTGAATCGGTAGCGGCCAGCACTTCGGGCGCATACCGTTTCAGCAGCTCATCCCAGTCGTCCTCGTGCTGGCCGAGCCACCACGGACCCGGATCAGGACGCGGCGCGGCGCGGTCGGTTCGCGTTGCTGTTGTTGAGTTTTCCAAGGGGTACCCCTCAATCTTGTAGGAGATCGGCAAGAAAAGCATCAAAAATTCCGTCACACTGAAAGAGATGACCGCGATCCAGCTGCATAAATGCCGCACCGTGTTCCGGCTTCTGCAAGAAGCAAAGAGTGAATTTGAAGGCGCTGACCTTCCCAGTTCGCTCGCTCACCAGACCTGCTCCGGCATCACCGGATTGCAGGCGCGGATTACTGCCGCCATTAACCATCACCTGCTCGCCGAACGCGTTGCCGAGCGTCACGCCAAGCTCCAGGTTTCGCTGACAGGCTTACCCTAGAAGCAAGTTCGTCGGCGCACTGGATGCACAACCTGCGCCGCGCGGATCCAAACTGGCAGCGCCTTCTTACTCCAACGGGCGTTGCCAGTCTAAAGAACGCCCGGCGGAGGATGCCGTAGCGCAAGGGTCGTTGTTCGAGGCTTAGTTGTTCGCTGCGCGCTGCTTGGCCGCTTCGCGTGCCCGCATCCGTGTCACGACCACTTGATGCTGCTCTTTCGATTCCTCCCAAGTGTAGGCGCGGCCCATGTCGATGATCTCGTCTCCATCGAAGGCGCACGTCTCAAAGAGCAGCGGCGGCAGGTTTAGGTCCGGAAACGCGTCGCGCCGCACATCCATGTTGCGGCCAAAGAAAACCGTACTCACGAAGACCGTGGGCGTGAGCTGCTCGTAGCCGACGCGAGCGGCTTCCGGGTGGTGCGTCTTCCATCGGACGAAGCGTTCAAAGTCGACCGGCACGGGCTCGCGCGCCTCGTTTAGAATCCAGTGATCCATTTCTTCGGTCACAGCACGCCGGCGAGCGGATCGTTGCGGAACGCTTGGGCGGGCCGGATGTACCGCATCACCATCCCCATCGACCTCCAACCGCCCCTCTGCATGATGGAGACAATGTCGCCGCCATTCTCGGCCGCAGAGGTGGCCATGCCGGCACGGAGTGAGTGCCCCCCGAACAGCGACGGGTCCTCGCCGATAGCGACCAGATGAGTTTGAAGCAGCTTACAGATGGCTTCGCCACTGAGCCGCTGCCGCAGAAACCCAATGCCGGTGGGAGCAGCTCGGACAAAAAGCGGCCCCTTCCAGCGGCCGCGGATGTCTATCCACTTCGCAAGCGCTCGCACGGGGCACGTGAGAGCCCGCTTACCTGCCGGGAGCGTCACCACTCGGCCCACTCCTGCCTGATCCGCTTTGCTCGCCCCCAAACGCAGCGTAACGGCGAGGAGGCCGTCAAATGAGACATCGGCCAAGTCGAGGGACGAAAGCTCACTCCGACGCCATCCAGCCGCAAAGCCCGAGATGAGAATGGCAGCATCGCGGGCGCCGGACTCGCCTCGTGTCTGAAGGTGCTGCGCGATCCGCTTGAGATGGTCAGGCGTTAAGGCAGCCTTCCGTTGCGGTTTCTCCTTCAGCACACGACGAGCGTTGGCTATCACCTGGCGCAGTTGCTCACCGCACGGGCTCTCCAGATCGTTCTCCCGATGCTGATGCTTGATCGCGGAAACCTGAACGCTCACCGTCTCTAGCCGATAGCCCTTCTGCAAAGAATCGACCACGTACAGGATGACTGTTTCAGGAGAGGCAGGTAAGCTGATCCGATTGGCGGACGCGCACCAGCGCTCGAAGGCAAGCCAGCCGGAACGATACGCGCTCAGAGTGTTGGGGGCCATTGTTGTCGTCATAAGAACTTCGCGAAACTGACTTACTTTCGCAAAATCGATGACCGAAGGAAAGAAACTCAATTGCTCAGCGGTGGGCATGAGTAATAGAGTACGCTCTATAAGTACGTGGTGTACGAGTAACTACGATCTTTGGAGGAAGGCGGGCACCCGCGAAACCAATTTAGTGTA
>CAXTYH010000037.1:0-37946 GCA_964248405.1 uncultured Bryobacteraceae bacterium | reverse complement strand
TCGCGAGGGCGGCCGGACCGTCGGCGCGGGTACCGTCACCGAGATTCTGAGCTAACCGTGGCGATGAACAAAGACCGCATACGGATCCGGCTGAAGGCTTACGATCACCGTATCCTGGATCAATCGACAACTGAAATTGTCGATACCGCGAAGCGGACCGGCGCAACTGTCGCTGGCCCGATTCCGCTGCCGACGCTGAAGAATCGGTATACCGTTCTTCGGTCGCCGCATGTGGATAAGAAGTCGCGCGAGCAATTTGAGATCCGCACCCACAAGCGCCTGCTCGACATCCTCGAGCCGCAGCAGGAAACGGTAGACGCGCTGATGAAGCTCGACCTGCCGGCCGGTGTGGACGTGGAAATCAAGGCTTTCGGCAAGAAGTAGTCAGCCGGAGCGAAATAACTTGAAAAGGATGAGGCCGCGATTCTCCGCGAGCTGAAGACAGATAAGATGAGTCCAGGAATTCTCGGCAAAAAAATCGGCATGACGCAGGTGTTCACCCCAGACGGGCAAGTTGTGCCCGTTACGTTGGTGAAGGCCGGTCCATGCGTGGTGACCCAGCGCAAGACTCCGGCCACCGACGGCTACGATGCCGTCCAGTTAGGGCTGCTTGAGTACGCCAAGAATCTCAACAAGCCAGAAACCAAGCACTTGGCCAAGTCCGGCGCTTCAGGCGTGCGATTCCTGCGCGAGTTTCATCTCGGGCAAGTCGGATTGGGCGACCTGAAGCAGGGCGACCAGGTTTTAGCCGAAGAGTTTAAGCCACGCGAAGTGGTCGATGTGATCGGCACCAGTAAAGGCCGCGGATTTACCGGTCTGGTCAAACGGCACCACTTTCGCGGTGGTCCGGCCAGTCACGGTTCCATGTTTCACCGGGCGGCAGGTTCCATCGGCGCCTCCAGCTTTCCCTCCCGTGTCTTTCCGGGCATGAAGATGGCCGGGCGTTCGGGTGCTGAGCAGGTCACGGTGCGCAATCTCGAGATTGTCAGCGTCGACACCGAGGACAATGTCATCGCATTGAAGGGCGCCATCCCAGGGCCGAATGGCGGATATGTAACGGTTCGGCGGACGCGTCGGTAACCTGACTGGCCGATTAGGAAAATACGATGCCAAGTGTGAATGTAATCGATTTGAACAACGCGACCGTCGGCTCCATTGAGTTGTCGGACGCGGTGTTTGGTGCCGAAGTGAATGAAGCTCTTCTGTACGAAGCGGTGCGCCAGTATACGGCGGCACGACGCTCCGGAACGGCCTCCACCAAGACACGGCACGAAGTGAGTGGATCGGGCAAGAAGCTCTGGAAGCAAAAAGGAACGGGCCGGGCCCGAATGGGTTCGATTCGTTCTCCGCTCTGGCGACATGGTGGTACCGTGCATGGGCCGCAACCGCGCTCGTACGAATATCGGCTACCGCGCAAAATGCTGCTGGGCGCGCTTCGCTCGGCTCTGTCGGCGAAGGTTCGCGATGGCGAGTTGCGGGTAGTTCGATCGTTTGACCTGCCGCAGGCCAAGACCAAAGAGATGGTGAGCGTTCTGGGACGTCTCGAAATCAAGAAAACTGTGTTGCTGGTGGAAGTGGGAGAGAACGCCACGCTCGATCGGGCTTCGCGCAATCTGAAGAGCGTCAAGCTGGTGCCCACCAAAGATGTCACCGTTTACGATCTCCTCAAGTATAAGGAAGTACTGCTGAGCGAAACGGCAGCTCAGAAATTGTCGGAGGCCCTGGCCTAAATGAATGTATACGAAATAATCCGGCGGCCGCTCATCACCGAAAAGGGTCACCTGCAGCGTGAAGCCGATCGGACGCTCTGTTTTGAGGTGCATCCAGATGCCAACAAAATAGAGATTCGACAAGCCGTGGAAACGGTGTTCAAGATCAAGGTCTCTGAGGTTCGCACGAGTAATTACGTGGGTAAGCTGCGGCGCAAGGGCCGTTTTACCGGCTATGCGTCCGATTGGAAGAAGGCCTATGTACGGCTGGCCGAGGGGCAAAAAGTGCCCGAATACAACGAGATCTAGGGAGAGGGAAGTCTAGCCATGCCCATCAAGAGTTTTCGACCGACCACGCCGACGCGGCGCTTCCAGACCTATCTCACGCGCGACGACATCACCAAAGATCGTCCGGAGAAGTCGCTGGTAGAGGGCAAAAAGCGCACGGGTGGACGTGATTCGCGCGGCCATATCTCCAGCCGCTTCATTGGCGGCGGAGCCAAGCAGGCTTATCGGGTCATTGATTTCAAGCGCGACAAAGTAGGTATCACGGCGCGAGTCGCCTCCATTGAGTACGATCCGAACCGTTCTGCTCGGATTGCTTTGCTGCACTACGTAGACGGGGAGAAACGCTACATTCTGGCACCCGTCGGCCTGGAAGTTGGCCGTACCGTCACAGCGGGTCCGGAAGCAGATATCCTGGTCGGTAATGCGCTTCCGCTGCAGAATATTCCGGCCGGCACCGTTGTCCACAACATTGAATTGAAGCCCGGCAAGGGGGGCCAAATGGCTCGCTCGGCGGGAACGCAGGCGCAGTTAGTCTCGAAAGAAGGCGGCTTGGCGCTGCTGAAACTGCCGTCGGCCGAAATCCGGCGCGTACCGCTGGAGTGCATGGCCACAGTCGGCCAGGTCGGCAACGTCGAACACGAAAATGTCTCGCTCGGCAAGGCGGGCCGGACCCGCTGGCTGGGCAAGCGTCCGCATAATCGCGGCGTGACCATGAATCCGGTCGATCACCCGCATGGTGGCGGCGAAGGCAAGACCTCCGGTGGACGGCATCCGGTCACCCCGTGGGGTCAGCCGACACGCGGCTATAAGACACGTAATAACAAACGGACCGATCACTGGATCGTGACCCGTAAGTCCAAGAAGCGGTAGGGATTTAAGGAACTGCAATGAGTCGATCGCTGAAAAAAGGGCCGTTTACCGACGACTACCTTCTCAAAAAGGTAGAAGCGGTGGCCAGCAAAAATCAAAAGACGGTTATCCGCACCTGGTCGCGCCGTTCCACAATTGTGCCGGAGTTTATTGGGATTACCATGGCCGTTCACAACGGAAAAAAGTTCATCCCGGTCTATGTGACCGAGAACATGGTCGGCCACAAGCTGGGCGAGTTCTCTCCGACGCGCACCTTCAAGGGTCACGTAGCGAAGTCGAACGAGAAGGGGTCCAAGTGATGAGCCGGCGGTTTATCAGCTCGGCGAAGACAGGTGACGAGTAACATGGCCGATCAAGTAGCGGGACTGTTATCTCAGGCCGAGGCGCGCTATGTCCGCGTATCGGCCCAGAAAGCTCGACTGGTGATCGATCTCATTCGCGGGCGACAAGCCGGCGAAGCCATCGTTCTGCTGAGCGGCGTGAATAAGCGCATCGCTCCGACGGTGGAAAAGGTGTTGCGATCGGCCATTGCCAACGCCGAGAACAAGTCGGAAGACGTTGATGTCGATCGTCTGTTTGTGGCCGAAGCGTATGTGAATGAAGGTCCGCGCCAGAAGCGGATTCGGCCGGCTCCGATGGGGCGCGCTTACCGATATCAGCGCCGCACATCCCATATCGTAGTCAAGCTGGGCGAACGGGCCGAAGCGGCCGAGGAATAGGGATTTAGCATGGGTCAGAAAGTACATCCGTACGGCTTCCGCTTAGGCATTACCAAAACCTGGCGCTCGCGCTGGTTCGCCAAGCAGGATTACGCCAAACTCCTCCACGAAGATTTGGAGCTGAAGCAGTCGCTGCTCAATCGCTTGAAAGCGGCCGGCATCAGTTCGATCGAAGTGGATCGGCCTGGGAATAAGCTGCGTATTACTATTCGCACTTCGCGGCCTGGCATCATTATTGGTCGGAAAGGCGCTGAGATTGAAAAGCTGAAGGGCGACTTAGCGCAGAAGACCAAGCGCGAAGTCTTCATCGATATCCAAGAGGTACACCGGCCGGAAGTCGATGCGCAGCTGGTTTCCGAGTCCATTGCCTTGCAGCTCGAAAAGCGCGTGGCGTTCCGTCGCGCGATGCGTAAGGCGGTTGATTCCGCGCTGCGGTTTGGCTGCAAGGGAATTAAGGTCCGGGTTTCCGGCCGACTGAACGGCGCCGAAATTGCCCGGAGCGAGTGGTATCTGCAAGGGCAACTGCCGCTGCATACCCTGCGCGCTGACATTGACTACGGATTCAGCCAGGCGTACACGACCTATGGCGTTATCGGCGTCAAGGTCTGGATTTACAAGGGCGAAGTGATCGAAGCCGGCAATAAGGGCCGGAACACGCTGCGCAATGAAGGGGAACCGCGCCGGCGTCGCCGCGAAGGGGATCGAGGCGGGTTCGACCGGGGTTCTGATCGCGGTGGATTCGACCGAGGCGGAGACCGGGGTGGGCATGATCGGTCTGCCGGCGGCGCCCGGCCGCTGTCCGAAGGTGGGGCGGAACGCCGTCAGGGCATGCAAGTGCCCGAAGCGACCGGTCCGATCGTCCAGGCCGCACCGGGCGAGTTGCCGAAGCCGGCCGCGACGCCCAGTCTCATTCCGGCCTTAGCTCCGATTGCTCCTTCCTGGAAGCAGGGGACGCAGGGTCGGGGGGTAGGAGAAGAGATTGGTTCGCAGGCGGTTCCGACCGATGCGCCGGTTTCGTCTGCGCCCATTGAAGAAACGATGGATAATGGTGCGGATGGGGCCGGCGCGCCGGAACCGGTAACCCCGCCGTCGTCTTCAGAGGAAGGACAATAACGCTATGTTGATGCCCAAGAAGGTCAAGTACCGAAAGCAGCAGCGCGGCCGCATGACGGGCAAAGCCTGGCGCGGATCGTCGCTCTCGTTTGGGGAGTTCGGGTTAAAAGCGCTCGAGTGCGGCTGGGTCACCAATCGGCAGATCGAGGCGGCTCGTATTGCCATGACGCGGTTCATCAAGCGTGGCGGCAAGGTCTGGATTCGCGTGTTTCCGGACAAGCCCATTACTAAGAAGCCACCGGAAACCCGTATGGGAAAAGGCAAGGGCGCGCCCGAAGCTTGGGTGGCAGTGGTTCGGCCGGGCAAAATGTTATTCGAAATGGAAGGGGTCTCTCTTCAGATCGCGACCGAAGCCATGCGACTCGCATCTCAGAAGCTATCGGTCACCACCAAGTTTATTGCGCGTAACGTGCCGACCGAATCTGTGCGCACAGCTGAGGTTGAGGAAGTAGCCTAAGTCATGAAGGCAGAAAAGGCGTAGGCCATGAAAGCAGAAAAGATGAGGAGCCAGGACGGCGCTGAGCTGACCCGGCAGGTGCAGGAAACCCAGGAACAGCTGTTTCGGCTCCGCTTCCAGATGGGTATGGGCCATACCGAGGGCGTCAAGAAGTATCGGGTACTGCGCAAGGACCGGGCGCGTCTGTTGACTGTGCTGCGTCAGAAAGAGCTGGCTGGCGAAACGATTCCCCCCGCGGCGCCTGTCCCGAATCCTTTTGCGGGTGGGGCCAAGGCCGGCGGCTTGAAGTCCGGCAAAGACAAGAAGGCGAAGAAATAAATGGCCGAAGCGACTCAAACTGAAGGGAAGCCGATCTCCCACAAAGCCGAAAAAGTGGGCGAGGTCATCTCGACCAAGATGGCCAAGACCATCGTGGTTGAAGTGACGCGGCGAGTAACGCACCCGGTTTACAAGCGAATCGTGCAGAAGCGCAAGAAGTTCTATGCGCACGATGAAGAGAGTGCGGCCAAGCTGGGTGATATCGTTCGGATTCGCGAGTGCCGTCCGCTCAGCCGTTTAAAGCGCTGGGAGTTGGGCACCATTTTGCGGCAGGCAGTGCAAGTTGCGGTCGACCACCCGGCGCTGGCTGCCGATGCCGATACGCGCGTCAAGAAGACGATTAAGAAGAAGAAAAAGAAGTAATTCCGCCCGGGGCTGTCGGCGGTAGGCAAAAGGCCTTCACCGAAACGCCCGAGGCAGTCGAATGGCAAGAGGAGAACAGTCATGATTGGGATGCGAACGATGTTGGAGGTCGCCGACAATAGCGGCGCGCGCAAGCTGCAGTGCATCTTGCCCCGCGGCGGCGATCTCGGGCTTCGCGCCGGGTTGGGCGACATCATCACAGCCGCGGTGAAAGAAGCGGCGCCGGATTCCAATATCAAGAAGGGCAAGGTTGTGCGGTGTGTGGTGGTCCGAATGCGCAAGGAAACGCGTCGTCGCGACGGCACCTATATCCGCTTCGATTCCAATGCCGCCGTGTTGATCAATGAAGTCGGCGAGCCGGTGGGCACCCGTGTGTTCGGCCCGGTCGCTCGCGAGTTGCGCGATAAGCGATTCATGAAGATTGTCTCGCTCGCGCCGGAGGTTATCTAGATGCCTAAGACCGCTTACCAGCGCCGGCAGGAGAAGGGTGAACGAACCCCGCTCCGCATGAAAATCAAGAAAGATGACGTGGTACGAGTCATCGCGGGCCGGGACAAGGGCAAAACTGGCAAAGTGCTCGATGTGGATCGGTTCGAAGGAAAAGTCACTGTGGAAGGCGTGATGGTAGTCAAGCGCCACACGCGCCCGAATCCAGCTAAGCAGATCAAGGGTGGAGTGGCGGAAAAGCCCATGCCGATTCACGCCTCCAATGTCATGATGTTGAATTCGAGTGGGCAGCCAACCCGTGTCGGCTACAAGATGGAGACCGTCGGCACCACAGTGCGACGAGTTCGCATTGCCCGTAAGGGCGGCGAAGTATTGGATAAGAAAAAGTAAAAGGCCGTTTGGAATCGGCCAACAACGAGTAGCAAATGGCAAAGAAATTAGATACTAAGACCGGCGGCGGCAGCAATCCTGCTCCTAAAGACACAAAAAAGGGAGCAAAGGCCCCGGCGGGCGATCGTCGTAAAGAGGTTGGCTCGGGCGCTGAACTTCGTCCTGCTGAAGGGCGTCCCAAGAGCGCCAGTGGCGGCAAATCGCGCCTCCGCGATGTCTACGCGAGCAAGGTGATTCCCGCACTGAAGCAGGATTTCGGCTATAAGAATCCGATGGCGGTGCCCAAAATTGAAAAGATCGCGATCAATATCGGCATGGGCGAAGCGACCGGCAACAGCAAGCTGATGGACAGTGCGGTGAACGAACTGAACGCCATCAGCGGCCAGCGCGCCGTAGTCACCAAGGCCAAGAAGTCGATTGCGGCTTTTAAGTTACGGGAAGGCATGGCCATCGGTTGTATGGTTACCTTGCGGGGTGACCGCATGTATGAGTTCCTGGATCGCTTGATGAACGTGGCTCTGCCGCGGGTTCGCGATTTTCGTGGCATCAGCCCTAAGTCTTTCGATGGCCGGGGCAACTATACGCTCGGGTTGAAGGACCAGTTGATCTTTCCTGAGATTGACTACAACCGGGTCGATAAAACGAAGGGCATGAACATCAGTATTACCACCACAGCGAAGACTGATGCCGAAGGGTTGGCGCTCCTGCGGCACATGGGTATGCCGTTCCGCCAGTAAGAGGAAAACAAGTATATGGCTACTACTGCTAAAATCGCCAAAGAAACCAAGAAGCTGGCTCAACTCGATCGCGCACGCAAGGCTGGCGTTGTCGCTAAGTTCGCCACCCGTCTGCGCAACCGCTGCAAGAACTGTGGCCGGCCGCGCGGCTTTCTCCGTAAGTTTTCGCTCTGCCGGATCTGCTTCCGTAAGTTTGCCTTGCAAGGCGAAATTCCTGGCGTGACCAAAGCAAGCTGGTAACTTCCGGAGACGGTTCGCCGATCCCTTCGAAAGAGGAAAGAGATCGGGCGTAAACCGTATCAGGCCGCGTTGTGTGAGTGAGCCGAAGATAGTAAACCGGATGAGGCCGCGTTTTCTCAGCGAGCCGAAGATAGTAAACCGGGTGAGGCCGCGTTGTGTGAGTGAGCCGAAGATAGTAAACCGGATGAGGCCGCGTTTTTCAGCGAGCCGAAGATTCAAACAATGAAAGGTGCTGAAGGTAAGTTTTAATGACAGCAGACCCCATTGCCGACATGCTGACACGCGTTCGAAACGCGTTGATTGCACGGCATGCCAAAGTTGACGTTCCTGCGTCAATGTTGAAGAACGAGATTGCCCGCATTCTCCGCGAGGAGGGCTACATTCTCAACTACAAGAACACCGAAGAAGGGTCCAAGCGCTTCATCCGGTTGTACCTGAAGTACACTCCGTCCAATCTCCCGGTCATTTCCCGCATTGAGCGGGTTTCGCGCCCGGGCTGTCGCGTCTATGTGGGCAGCAAAGAGATCCCGCGCATTCTCGGCGGTCTTGGAATCAACATTTTGACGACGCCGAAGGGTGTCATGACCGGAAAAACCGCACGCCAGGAAGGCGTTGGCGGCGAAGTTCTGTGTCAAATCTGGTAGAAGAAGGCTCACACCATGTCACGAGTTGGAAAAAAGCCCATCCCGCTACCCAAGGGCGTTAAAATTCAGGTAGGCGAAAGGCTGGAAGTAGAAGGGCCGAAAGGCAAGCTGTCTGTGCCGATTCCCGAAGGCGTGCGTCTGGAGCAGAAAGACGGCATCCTGGAATTAGTCCGCGATTCGGACAAGTACGCGGCGCTCCACGGGCTGACCCGGGCGCTCGCTTTCAATGCCATTCATGGCGTATCCACCGGTTGGACGCGCGAGCTTGATATCGTTGGCACGGGCTATCGCGCGGA
Organism: uncultured Bryobacteraceae bacterium; assembly: GCA_964248405.1. GTDB lineage: Bacteria > Acidobacteriota > Terriglobia > Bryobacterales > Bryobacteraceae > Bog-105. Next base: position 29,355 of record CAXTYH010000037.1, on the reverse strand, counting down.
CATCAAAGGCCAGATTGCCACCTTCACCCTTGGCTACTCGCATCCAATCGAAGTGGTGATGCCCAAGGGTGTTGAACTGAAGATTGATAAGCAGACTCACCTGGTTTTAAGCGGTTACGATCGCGAAATGGTCGGCCATATGGCGGCGCAAATCCGAGGCTTACGGCCACCTGATCCGTACAAGAACAAGGGAGTACGCTACACCGGAGAGACGCTGCGCAAGAAGGCCGGCAAGACTGGCGCGAGCAGCAAGTAAGAAGGAATTATGGCTAGGGATTCAAGAGACGAGATCCGCCGGCGGATCCATAAACGCATTCGCAGCCGAGTATCGGGAACCACGGAACGTCCGCGGTTGGCAGTCTTTCGCAGCGTCAGCCACATCTATGCCCAAATCATTGACGATGGCGTCGGGCATACGCTTGCTGCCGCCGGCACAACGGAGAAGTCGTTGGCCGGTAAGGGCGGAAACTTGGAAGGCGCCAAGCTGATCGGTAAAGCGGTCGCCGAACGCGCCAAAGAAAAGGGTATTACCCGCGTGGTCTTCGATCGCGGCGGTTACTTGTATCACGGACGCATCAAAGCGCTCGCTGATGCTGCCCGTGAAGCGGGACTGGAGTTCTAAAGCAATATGCCATTTAATGTCCCACCGAAACGGGTCGAAACGACTAATCTGAACCTGAAAGAGCAGGTAGTCAGCATCAATCGCGTCACCAAGGTCGTCAAGGGCGGCAAGAATATGAGTTTCTCCGCCTTGGTCGTTGTGGGCGATCCCGGCGCACGCGTCGTTGGCTACGGAACCGGCAAGGCTAAGGAAGTCCCTTCCGCCATTAAGAAGGGAATCGAAGCCGCCAAGAAGAATCTCCGCAAAGTGAATGTGCTCGAAACCACCATCCGCCATCCAGTTCTAGGGCGATTTGGCAGTGGTTTGGTGTTGCTGAAGCCGGCCCCGGAGGGAACGGGTGTGATTGCCGGTGGTCCCGTCCGCGCCGTCATTCAAGCGGTTGGAATCCCGAACGTTCTGACCAAGTCGATTGGATCCCACAATGCTCACAATGTTGTGAAAGCAACCATTGCGGCTCTCGAGCAGTTGCGCGACAAGAACTCCATGGCCGATATGCGCGGCTTAGCCGTCGAGAAGTTGTAAGGAATCGAATATCATGGCCGATGAAGCAACCATCAAGATCAAGCTGGTGCGCAGCGTAATCTGCACGCCGCAGAAACATAAAAACATTGTGAAGTCGCTTGGTCTGCATAAGATCAATCGCGTAGTCGAGCGCCCGGATACTCCCGGGTTTCGGGGGATGGTAGCCAAAGTACCGCACCTGCTCGAAATCGTTAAGGATTAATTCAGTACAATCAGCCGAGTGCACCGCCTTCGTTTCAGGGAGTGCGGCGTGCGTCATAGGTAGAAGGAATCATGAATCTTAGTAGTCTCCGGCCCCCGAAGGGGCAGAAGCAGAAACGGCAGCGCGTCGGTCAAGGTATGGGTACCGGTCGCGGTAAGTACTCGGGCCGCGGCGCCAAAGGCGCCAAGTCGATCTCCGGCTATAGCAAAATGCGGGGTTTTGAAGGCGGCCAGATGCCTATGCATCGCCGCTTGCCCAAACGCGGCTTTACCAATATCTTTCATAAAGAGTACGCCATCATCAACGTCAGCCAACTGCAGGACCTGCCCGGCGACAGCTTCACTCCCGAATCGCTTCTGGCGACAGGGGTTCTCAAGAAGCTCGAGTATGGTCTCAAGATCCTGGGCAACGGTGAGCTGACCCGCCCGGTTACCGTACGCGCACATCTCTTCTCTAAGTCGGCGCTCGCCAAGATTCAAGCCGCCGGCGGCACCATTGACTTGATCGCGCCGCTCACAGCCGCCCAGCCCGCGTCTGGTCAGCCTGAGCAAACACAATAGTCTGCATTCCAATTGGCTTTCCTACCAGCACCATGACAAAGTTTTTTGAAGCCCTGGCGAATGTCTTTCGCATTCCGGACCTGCGCAGGCGGGTCCTGTTCACGCTAGGTCTGCTCGCCGTTTATCGCATTGGCGCTTATATTCCTACTCCTGGCATCGCCACCGCGCGTTTCCAGGAGTTTTTTACTCGGAATGCCGGCGGCGGGTTCCTTGGCTACTTCGATCTGTTCAGCGGCGGCATGCTTCGCCGCATGACTATTTTTGCGCTTAGTATCACCCCGTATATCACGGCGTCCATCATTCTTCAGCTCCTCACCGTCGTCATCCCAACGCTGGACAAGCTCCAGAAAGAAGGTGAGATGGGCCGGCGCAAGATTACTCAGTGGACCCGCTACCTGACCGTCATTCTAGCCATCATCCAGTCGCTCGGAATCGCACTCACATTGCAGAACTCCGAAGGCCACTTCGTGGTTAATCCGGGATTTGGATTTATTGCCCTCACTACTCTGACCTTTACCACGGGTACTGCGTTCATCATGTGGCTGGGTGAGCAAATCACCGACCGCGGTATCGGCAATGGTATGTCGCTCATCATTTTTGTCGGCATCCTGATCGGTCTGCCTGGAGCAGTCGGCAACATCTACACCAATACCTTCGTCACCCACCAGTGGAATCCGCTGCAGATGTTAATCATCATCCTGATCATGGTGGCGGTAGTGGCGTTTATTGTTCTTGTCGAGCGCGGCGAGCGGCGCATCCCAGTTCAATATGCCAAGCGCGTCGTAGGCCGGCGCATGATGGGCGGCCAGTCTACTCACCTGCCTCTTAAGGTCAACGCGGGCGGCGTTATCCCTATCATCTTTGCTTCGTCCCTGTTAGCTCTGCCGCAAACGGCACTGCAATTCCCGGTTGTGAAGAACAGCCCGTGGCTGAGCAGCATGCTCGGGGCCCTGGGCGGTGCTGAGCCACTCTATTACCTGGCGTTTGTTCTTCTCATTGTTTTCTTCTGCTTCTTTTACGTCTCCATCATCTTCAACCCAAGCGAAGCGGCTGACAATATGCGCAAGTACGGCGGCTTCATCCCGGGTATCCGACCTGGCAAGAACACAGCCGAGTACATGGACAAGATCCTGTCCAAAATCACCATAGTCGGCGGTCTGTATCTGGCCACGTTATCCCTGATTCCACAGATCATGATCCAGGGAATCAAGCTCCAGCGCCTGCCCTTGGTCGGCAACTGGATCGATGCGCATTTCCCGCGTTTTCTCCTCGATGGGTTGGGCGTTAACTTCTTCTTCGGCGGTACTTCCCTTCTTATCGTGGTTGGTGTCGCGATGGATACGGTCAATCAGGTAGAAGCGCAACTGATTATGCGGCACTACGACGGTTTTACCCCGCGCTCAGGCCGCATTCGCGGACGACGCGGACCGACCTCTTAACATGGAGCCACCCCAACCCCCACGGACTCCGGCTATCATTCTGTTCGGTTCCCCTGGTTCGGGGAAAGGAACGCAGTCGCGGTTATTACGGGATTGTTTGCACGGTCCACACATCTCCACTGGCGATATGCTTCGGACCCACATCACGGCCGGTGATGCCATCGGTCAGGAGAGCGAGCGGCTGATCCGTTCCGGGCGTCTGGTGCCCGACGAGATGGTAAACCTGTTGGTAGAAGAGCGGCTTCGACAGCCTGATACCGCCCGAGGTATTATCCTCGACGGCTACCCCCGAACTCTCAACCAAGCCAAGGTTCTGCTTGAGCTATTGCCCCGGTTTGCGTTTTTACCAGGTGTGGTACATTTGGTAGTTGACTACGAGCTGATTATCGCTCGTTTGAGTGGTCGCCGCCAGTGCCCTGTTTGCGGGACTCTGTACAGCCTCAAAACGAATCCTCCGCAAACGCCTGGTATCTGTGACAAAGAAGGCGCTACCCTGATCACCCGTGAAGATGACCGTGAATCAGTGATTCGGGAACGTCTGGAGCAGTACGATTCGCAAACCACTCCCATCTTAGATTTCTTCCGGCAGGCGAAAGTTCCGCTGGTGGAGGTCGAGGGCGGTGATGCGGCGCCCGGCCTAATCGCCGGTCAGATTTGTTCATCGTTGCGGTCAGCAGGGTTACTGGAGCCGATTGCTGGTCCCGTTCGCTAAGTGTCGGAAATGATTGTTCGCAGAAGCACAGTCGAGCTGGAAAAGTTGCGCAAGAGCGGGCTGCTGGTCTATCAGATCCTCGAAGATTTGAAGCGGCTGGCCGTCGAAGGCGCTACTACGCAGGATCTGGAACTGGCTGCCGAACGAATGATTGCTGACGCTGGAGCCAAACCCGCGTTTAAAGGTTACTACTCGCAAGCTTCTGGAACGAAGTATCCCTATGTTCTCTGTACTTCAGTCAACGACGAGGTCGTACACGGGATGCCCTCAGCCAAGCGGAGGCTGAAAGCCGGCGACATTGTGTCCATTGACACGGGCGTTCAATTAAACGGCTACTTTGGCGATTCGGCCGTGACAGTGCCGGTCGGGCAAGTCAATGATTCGGTAAAGCGGTTGCTGAAGATTACCGAAGAGAGTTTGGAGTTGGCGATCGATCGCGTGCGCGCGGGAAATCGTCTCTTTGATGTTTGTGGAGCAGTCGAGAAGCACGTGCAGTCGCATGGATTCTCGATTGTGCGCGAGTTTGTAGGTCATGGGATTGGCACCTCACTGCATGAGGAGCCGCAGATTCCGAACTATGTAGATCGGCGCGGTGAAAATCCGCGTCTGAAGCCCGGCATGGTGTTAGCCGTCGAGCCGATGGTGAATGCTGGCAAGCCGGACACCAAAGTGTTGGGCGACAAGTGGACAGCTGTGGCGAAAGACGGGTCTTACTCAGCCCACTTTGAACATATGATCGCGGTGACCGACAATGGTCCTTGGGTTTTGTCCCGGCCATGAATAACGGAAGCGTGGTCTCGGCAGAACGGACTGCTGAAGGTTTAGTGGCTGAACTGCTTCCCAGTGCGCTAGTGCGTATCCGGTTGCAGGGCGAACACGAGTTGATCGCCCACTTGCCGAGCAGCCAGCGCGCCAATTTTGTACGTCTCCGCATTGGAGATCGAGTCCGTGTTGCTGTTTCGGTCCAGGACCGGACCCGCGGACGAGTAGTAGAGCTATTGACGAAAGGTAGGATGCCATGAAGGTACGGGCGTCAGTAAAGAAGTTGTGTGACAAGTGCAAAGTGATTCATCGCCACGGCGTGGTCCGAATCATTTGCACCAATCCAAAGCATAAGCAGCGGCAGGGCTAGGGGACGTAAAGGATCAGTTATGGCGCGTATAGCAGGCGTTGATTTACCCAATCGGAAACGGGCGGCCATCGGGCTTACCTATATTTATGGCATCGGGCGCACCCGTGCCTTGTCTCTTTTGCACCGGGCTACTGTGGATCCGGAGAAGAAAATCTCGGACCTGACCGAAGAAGAGGTCAACAATCTTCGCAACCTGATTGAGAGCGAAGGCGCCATTGAAGGCGATTTGCGCAAAGAGATCTCCATGAACATCAAGCGGTTGATGGAAATGGGTTCGTATCGCGGATTGCGTCATCGCCGTGGCCTGCCCGCCCGTGGTCAACGAACCCACACCAATGCTCGCACTCGTAAGGGTCCGCGCAAAGGCACCGTGGCCGGCAAAAAGAAAGCAACTAAGACCTAAGGACGCACAATGGCAAAGGCTACCCAGAAACAGGCTTCTAAAAAGAAGTCATTTAAGAAAAAGGAAAAGAAGAACGTTCCGTACGGGACGGTTCATATCCAGGCTTCGTTCAACAACACGATTGTTACCTTTACCGATCCAATCGGCAATGTGCTTGCCTGGTCGAGCTCAGGCTCGCTTGGCTTCCGCGGTTCCCGCAAAGGTACGCCGTTCGCCGCCCAACAAGCGTCGCTTACCGCGGCCAACAAAGCGAAGGAAACTGGCGTCCGCACAGTGGAAGTGCGTGTCGCCGGTCCGGGCTCAGGTCGTGAATCAGCTGTCCGTGCATTAGCCACCGCCGGCATCGAAGTCCGCGCGATCAAAGACGTTACTCCGATTCCGCATAACGGCTGCCGTCCGCCTAAGAAGCGCCGGGTGTAAGTTTAAGGCGCTTCTTTCAATCTTGGGGACGGCGCGTTTAGCAAATGTGTTTGCGTTCCTCTATCGGAGCGCCTTATTGAGTTTTTGTAAGCGGGACGAAGGCCTAGCCGTAAACCGCACCTGACCAAATAACTGGGAGGTTATTCATTGGCACGTTATAGTGGCCCCGTTTGCCGGCTCTGCCGTCGCGAGGGCATGAAATTATTCCTAAAAGGCGAGCGCTGCCACAGCGAGAAGTGCGCCATCGAGAAGCGCAACTTTGCCCCTGGCCAGCATGGCAAAGACGGCAAGAAAGCTAAAGTTCTTGGCTACGGTCTCCAATTGCGTGAGAAGCAGAAGGCCCGTCGCTACTACCGCGTTCTCGAAGGTCAGTTCCGCAACCTGTTCGAAAAGGCGGTAACGCAAAAAGGCATCACCGGTGAGCTCATGCTCGGCATGCTCGAACGCCGCCTCGACAACGTCCTCTATCGCATGGGTCTGGCTACCAGCCGTGCGCAGGCCCGTCAGGTGGTCCGCCACGGTCACACGATCGTGAATGGCCGTAAGGTGAACATTCCATCCTTCACGGTCAAGCCCGGTGACAGCATCGAAATCAGGGAATCCAGTCGCGATAACGTCAGCATTCTTTCTGCTCGTGACGCCACGGCCCACACCCCCAGCCCTGCCTGGTTGGAAGTGGACCGCGAAGCTCTGCGGGGTCGCGTCCTGCAAATGCCCAAGCGTGAAGAGCTTGTCCAAATCCAATTGAACGAACAGCTCATCGTCGAGCTCTACTCGAAGTAAGCGTCTTCGCACAATCGACGAAAAGGAGACACTATGTTTAAAGGCTTTCAAAAACCCAAGCGCTTAGTTGCCAATACCGAGACGCTCACTGAGCGCTTCGGCCAATTCACAGCCCAGCCCTTCGAGCGCGGCTTTGGTCCCACCATCGGCACCGGCCTCCGGCGCGTGCTGCTCAGCTCTATCGAAGGTGCCGCCATTACAGGCGTTCGCATCGAAGGCGTTTCCCACGAATTTAGCCCCATCCCCGGCGTTGTCGAAGACGCCACCGACATCATCCTTAACCTCAAGCAGGTTCCCTTCAAGATGATGAGCGAGGGTATGCGGATTGCCCGTCTGCGCGTCGACACCGCAGGCGAGGTGATGAGCAGCCAGATTGAAACCGACCACGATGTGGAAGTGCTCGACCGCAACCTTCATATCGCCACCATCGGTGAAGGCGGCAAACTCGACATCGAGATGCGCATTAAAAGCGGCCGCGGCTACGTCTCCGCCGATCGCAACTACGACGAGGATCTGCCTCTCGGCTATATCCCAATCGATTCCGTTCACTCGCCTGTCCGCAAAGTGAATTACACCGTGGAAGCTGCTCGACTTGGTCAGAACACCGACTTCGACAAGCTCTCTATTGAAGTCTGGACCAATGGCGCCATCTCCCCGCAAGATGCAGTGGGCCAAGCCGCCAAGCTCCTCAAAGACCACATGACCATCTTCATCAACTTTGAAGAGACGGCCGAGGTCGCCGAGGAACCGGCCGAGCGCGCCGCTAACCAAATGAACGAAGTGCTGAACCGCTCGGTCGAGGAACTTGAGCTCAGCGTTCGCTCCTACAACTGCCTGAAGAACGCCAACATTCAAACAATTGGCGATCTGGTTCAGAAGAGTGAATCGGAGATGCTGCGCACCAAGAACTTTGGCCGCAAGTCGCTCAACGAGATCAAGGAAATCCTCTCCGGTCTCGGCCTCAACTTCGGCATGAAGTTCGACGGGCAGGGACGTCTGGTCGGTGGATCCGCGCCGGCAGCGCCTTCCGAATACGACAACGAAAGCTACGCGGGGTTAGACGACTAAATGCGCCACCGCAAAGCTGGATTCAAACTCAAACGCAACGTCAGTGCCCGTCGCGCTCTCCTGCGCGGCTTGGTCACCAGTGTCATCGAAGAAGAGCGCATCACCACCACCATCCCCAAGGCCAAAGCCGCCAAGCCGCTGGTGGAACGCATGATCACGCTTGCCCGAGAAGACACTCCGCACACCCGTAGTCAGGCAGCAGCTTTCCTGTTAAAGCCTGAGGCGGTTGCCAAGTTGTTCGACAAGATCGGCCCGCGATTTAACCAGCGGGCGGGCGGCTACAGCCGGATCGTCAAGCTAGGTTGGCGCAAAGGCGACGGTGCTGAAACGGCCAAGCTTGAATTGGTTGGATCCGAGCTAGTTAAGCGAGGCGTGGAGCGAGCTGCTCGTCGCGAAGAGCGCCTCAAAGCCCAGAACGACAACGGGAACCCCGGCGAATAAGCACCTCTCAATCACACGCAAAACGGCCCAGCAGAAACATTGCCCTGCTGGGCCGTTTGTGTTTTCCAGATCGTTTGACTTCAACGCGGAAAGCCGTGCTCTATACGCAATTCTTCGAGAAACTCATTGGCAGGTTGCGTGCGCCCGGCTTTTACGTCCTCGTAGGCCTCCATAACCGCGGCGACCGTTTCGTCGTAGTCCTCACGCTCAAATTCAAGATACTCCGCAAGCACTTCGTCCAGAGCCGTCGCTGTATCTTTGCCGTGACGCTGTGCATATTCCTCGAATTGCGCTTTGCGTTCGGGAGTGATTGGCAGCGTTTCCATCGGATCCCTTGCCTTCACTATAGAATAATCGGCTCTAACTTTGCAGCGGATCCAATTCTCAGTTCTGGGACGCCGACTCCCATCTTCGAACACTCGGACGCCCAAAAAGTGCGTGTTTGCAAGGTTTTCAGTTGGACGTTCAATTGCTCCTACACCCAATTAAACATGGACCTGAAAACCACATTTCGCTCACTCAGGCGTTCTCCTGGCTTTACCGTTTTGGCTGTCTCCATTCTGTCGCTCGGTATCGGAGCGAATACCGCGATCTTCAGCGTAGTTCATGGAGTTATTCTTAAGCCGCTGAATTACGACCACCCCGAGCAACTTGTCTCCATTACAAAGACATGGGAAGGGGGAGGGCGTTACGGCCAGGTGTCCGGGCCTGATTTTCTTGATCTCCGCGATGGCACGAAGGACACCTTCCGGTCCATGTCTGTCTACCAAGATCAATTACTCAGCATTGTTGCCAACCAAAAGCCCGAGTACACCGGTGTATCTGCTGTTTCCGAAGACTTCCTGCGCACCATGCGCGTGCAACCGGTAGCAGGCCGCGCCTTTGCGCCATCCGACTTCACAGGCCATCCAACCGTCGCTCTAGTAAGCGCAGAATTCTGGCGACGTCACTTTGCCGGTGCTCCATTCTCCCCTGGGCATCTGCTTAAAGCTGCTGGCACACAGGCCGAAATCATCGGGCTAATGCCGTTCGGATTTCACTTTCTCGAAGGGAGCCATACCGAAGTCTGGTTCCCACTTTTTGAGGTGCTGAAAGACACCGGCCGTAGCGCTCACAATTATCGGATTGTCGGAAGGCTCGAGCCAAATACAACGGTAGAACAGGCGCAAGCACGGCTGACTGTCATTGCGAACCGGCTGAAGAAAATGTATCCCGGGACAAATGAGCGCAAGGGCGTTTATGCAACCTCGCTGTCGAACTACACGGTACGGGAAGTTAAGACCAGCCTCTACGTCCTGCTCCTGGCCGTGGCTCTCGTTCTGGTAATCGCTTGCGCCAACATTGCTAATCTCCTGCTGGTACGTGGCAGCGGACGAATGCGCGAATTAGCTATTCGAGCGGCTCTGGGAGCAAGCCGCGCCCGCATTGTTCAACAGCTTTTAATTGAAGCACTCGTGCTATCGTTCGGCGGCGTGGCAGGTGGAATCGCGCTGGCTTACGCCGGATTGCCACTGTTATTACGATGGGCGCCCCGTTACGTCCCGCACTTGAACGATGTGCAGATCGACTGGACCGTGCTGTGTTTCTGTGGGTTGGTTGGCTTACTGTCGAGCGTGTTCTTCGGACTTGCTCCTGCGCTTCACGCCAGCCGTGTTGACCCGAATCGCGACCTTCGCTCTATGGGCGCACGAGGAGTCGTCGGTGGAATCGCATCTCGCTTGCGCCAGATCTTCATCACTGCAGAAGTGGCACTATGCATGGTTCTGCTTGTATCAGCAGGCCTTCTTCTTCGGACGTTTACGGCCCTTACGTCTGTCGATCTTGGTTTTCGCTCTGACAGAATTTTGGTCGCCCAGATTAGTGCCCCTGAGACTGAGGGTGGTCTTGCTCTAAAGCGCGTTTTCAAGCCTTTGCTGGAGCAAGCATCCGCAAAACCTGAAGTCGAGAGCGCTGCGGTCAGTTCAGGTCTACCCGTTGATGCTGAGTTTCATCCGGATGCGAGGTACATCGTCTCTGGCCAGACTTCCGCCGTCATCAACACCAGGAGCCCAGATGCCGGCTTCACTGTGGTCTCCGGCTCATACTTCGAAACTGTCGGCATCCACCTGCTAGCCGGTCGGACATTTTCCCTTCGCGACAACGCCACTGCTCCGCTGACAGTCATCGTGAATCGAGCGTTGGTTAAGCAGTCCTTCGCGAAGCAGGACCCCATAGGACAGAAACTTGTTTGCGGGTGCAACCGGCTCACAGCAAACGGGATGACCATTGTCGGCGTTGTTGCAGACGCCCGGCTGGATGATCCGAGAAAGCCCCCAATGCCCGAGATGTATTTGCCCTATCTTCAGCATCCGGAGGCCGACATGAATCTTCTGGTGAGAACTCGAGTTGACCCACTTACTGTTGCTCAACCCATCCGGCGCCTCACCCAATCGCTAGACCCCGAAGTAACGGTGAAGCTGAGCACGATGGAAAGCCATTTGGCAAACTCGGTAGCGACACCCCGCTTCAGCAGCACTTTGATTTCCGCTTTCGCCGCCCTGGCTCTCTTGCTCTCAGCTATTGGTATCTATGGCGTGATTGCCTATTCGGTGGCGCAGCGGACCGGCGAGATCGGCTTGCGCATGGCGCTGGGAGCAGATCAGGGCAGAGTGCTTACTATGGTTCTCCGAGAAGCGCTCCAGCTAATCGGCGTCGGCCTCCTCATCGGAATCGTAGGATCAGTCGCAGCGGCCCGGCTCCTGCGGTCCCAACTGTTCGAAGTCTCGCCCTCCGATCCGAACGTCTATAGCCTTGTACTGATTACATTGCTGGCTGTTGCTCTGACAGCGGCGTTCCTACCAGCCTGGCGAGCATCTCGCGTGCAGCCATTAGAAGCGCTCCGTCAAGAGTAGAGAGCGAGCGTACACACCAAGAAGTCACTTGGAGGACACCCCGGCCGGATCTCTACGGACTTGGGACATGGCTGCTACTCAACTTCTGAAAACCCAAAAAGCCACTCGGGGACATCCCCGGCCGGATGTCTACGGACTTGCAAACACGTAGGCAGTAGGCGTGTCCCCAAACAAGCAGCCTTCACTGGTATCAACTCGAAAGAACGCTCCCGGCACGGCTGTTGAACAACTGCTAGAAACCCCAAAAAGCCACTTCGGATGATTCGCGCCTAACGGCAATACGATGTCTCTGCTGGCTCAGTGCTGGCCCATGTTGCCGGCAGCCGAGAGGGCCGTTAGCCACAGTCCAACATTCCCGAAAGGACTGAGTCAATGCTCGTAAATGGACGGTTCAGGAACGCTTCAACCGAGAGCTCGACATGCGACTTCTAGGCGGTTAAATACATCAAAATACAAGGTTGAACACGCATGATTACGACAGAACAGGCGTCACTTACTCCGTTCCTTCCTCTCGCTAATCCGCCCATGGCGCACCCCGCTCCAAGCTGGTTATTAGATGTTCAGGCCATCTACATGGAGCCTGCCGTTGCCAAGTTCGAACGCGGCCGTGAGATCCTGGCACGCTTCCCGAATGCGGAGCGGATTGAGGTTGCCTCGCATTGGCAAATTCCCGGGCTCTTCGGCTTCGAAGGCAACGTGGCCGATTGGAATAAGATCAAGCGCAACGTCCTGGTTCTCGGAGTCAAGAAGTCTCTTCGCGCCGAGCCCAATTCCCGCTCTTCTGATTTCATTGCGCCTTCGCACGCGAACGGTTGTGCCATGTCGTGCTCCTACTGCTACGTTCCGCGGCAGAAGGGTTACGCTAACCCGATTACTACCTTCGTCAACATTGAACAGATCTCGGCTTACCTGACACGTCATGCAACTAAGCTGGGCTGGAAGCCGCAGCCGAGTCAGATCGACCCTACCTACTGGGTCTACGACATTGGCTGCAATAGTGACTGTTCTGCCGATGCCCTCGTCTGTGACAACGTACGCGACTTAGTCAGGCTATTCACCACGCTTCCTACCGCGAAGGCGAGCTTCGCGACTAAGTACGTGAATCGTAATCTGCTCGACTACGACCCGCAGCGCAAGACCCGCATTCGTCTGAGCCTCATGCCCCAGCGCATTGCCAAGACTGTGGATGTCCGGACCTCTTCGATTGCCGAGCGCATCGGAAGCATCAATGACTTTTACGCGGCCGGCTACGAGGTCCATCTAAACTTCTCGCCCGTGATCTATTACGAGGGCTGGCAGGCAGATTACCGCCTGCTCTTTGACGAGCTTGCTCAGGTGCTTCGGCCCGAGGTGAAAGCGCAGCTCGGTGCAGAGATTATCTTTTTAACTCATAACGACCGGCTTCATCAGATCAACCTCGGCTGGCATCCCAAGGGCGAAGAGCTGCTCTGGAAGCCTGAGTTACAGGAGACCAAATACAGCCAGATGGGTGGCCGTAATATTCGTTATAAGCGCGGCTTTAAGGCAGATCTGGTTGACGACTTTTGTCAGTTGTTGACCGCACACCTGCCCGAGTGTGCAATCCGTTACGCCTTCTAGCTTGTCTGCCAGTCACACGTCCGGTTAAATTGCTAACTGGAGCGTCCGTAACCATTTACCTGCATTTTCCACAGCAAGCTCGTTTCGACTGCTTCCCTTCCGATGCTAGCGTCGAGTCGAAACGAGGTGCCCCAATTGAGTTCCGCCGAAGTCCACAAGTTTCAGCCCGACCGTACCTTTTACCTTCGCGGGTTTACTGGATTCGGTGCTGCTGCTTCGCTCTGCCAAACTAGTCCCACTGCTTTCTCAACGTTTGGCGTCTTCCGGGACATGGCTGATTTCTGCGTTCTCGTTCTTTTCGATGCAGATAATACTTTCGAGCACTACTCAGTTCGCTATCTTCCAAATTTCGACATTTCAGGAATTACACTTACTTTCGACCTAACTTATCAGGGCCTGCAATCGATCGACTCAGCCCGCTACTCCTGGATTGACTGGTCCCAGATGGATTTCATTCTGGTTGATCCAAGCACTAACCTCGATTCAGGTTCCACTAAGATTCGTCTCTGGGATTATGCGACGCTCCTGACCAGTAACTACTCAGTTGCCTCCTGTACTTACAACATTACTGCCCCTGGCGGCTGCTCACAGCACGACCAGCTGACCCTATTTGTAAACAACCTTGCTTTTGACTTCACGTCGCTCAACGGCGGTGAATCAGCCAGTGACGTTGCGCAGGCACTCGCAAAGAGGATCAACTCTCACGACTGGTCAAATTACGCCGATACGAACGCCGTAGTGATGGCCGCAGCTGATGCAAGCGGCGCCCTGACTCTGAAAAACGCCCGGACCGGTCACGTCAATGTTGCCGCCACTTCGGTCACTTTCGCTGATGGAATCAAGTTTGCGGGCATCGCGCCTGGTTCAACCATTTACCTTGGCGGAACGGGCTACACAGTGGCAACGGTCGATAGCCCGACCCACCTCACCGTTACTCAATTTGCGGGCATGGGGTCGGATATTACTTACCTTGCTGAATACGGTGGCGCAGACGGCAACAGCACTACAACTTACATCGTTGTCCGTCCTGAAAATCGGACGCTTGTAAGTAGCCAAACCGTCGCCCAGCTCTCGGGAGGTAACTCGGACGGAGTTACCTGGCGCATCAGCCTTGACTTCGAAGCCCTTGGGATCACTCACATTCGCCAGGCTTGGCTTACGTTTGCTCCCCAGTTGACGGCTGGCCTTGCTTACCAGGATACCGAGTGGACGGCCTCATTCACGAATTGGATTGTCGCTTCAGACAAGGACACTTCCCTGCCCTGTGCGGTAGCGGGAAGCGTTCGAATCGGTAACGACAAATCGGCTGCGTGTGCGTATACAGGCACTGGGTGGACAACCGTCGCCGCTAATAACTACTGGCACGGTTTCGGAAGGTCTACCACTAACTCGGGAGATTCAGTAACCGTAGCGTATACCTGCTCCTTACAGCACGATCTGTACTTAGGAACCTCTTTGGATACAACACGAGGAACAGTTAGCGTCAGCCTTGATGGCGACCCTTCCTCACAGCAAGTCTGCCACTTGCAGGCAGGCTCAGAAGTAGTCACCCGCCGACTGCTCCGCTTCTCTGTGCCGCCGGGTGCGCATACGGTTACTCTCACCCTTCTTACAGGCGGCGGTTCATTCCTGTTCGACTATATAGAAGCAGCTGTTCCAGGCGATCCGCCCAATGCACTCGTTAGTTATTCGAACGTCAGCCCGGCACTGGATTTCGATACTGACGCCACTTATAAAGTAAGCCCCCAGAGATTACTCTGGCACTTAGAGAAGCTCGGTTTCGCCGGGCAAATTAACGAGTACTTAGGCGTTTTCTGGTGGAATCAAAGGAAGCGGGTAGGCGGCCTCTGGAAATCCATTGTCGTTTCTTTTACAGGAACATGGATCGCTGGCGAAGTAGCCACCCTCACCATCGATGATGTCCCACTTAAAAAGACAGTAACAACTCGGGATACGCTCGACACCATTGCAGCGCATTTTGTCTACTACATCAACGCTGGCAGCATTATTGTGCGAGCGGAAAAGTCCGGCCCCGGGCAACTTACAATCTTCACTCGGACACCGAACTGGCGTGCGACTTTCTCGGGCACTGCAAATTCTGCGGCCGGTACTCTGCATTACTCGGGCGATCTCGAATTGGGTCAAGACGGCGTATGGCAGGTTGACCCCACCGCTGCGAATCCGCTTAATTTCCCGATTCGTCAGTGGCACTCCGACTTCTTTGCTTCCGCTGCCGCGCAGAACCTGCTGGTGACCGCGTCGTTCTCCATGGAGTTAGTCAATCCTCCAAGCGACGACGGCACAGTAGCCACCACTTGGTGCGCCCGCTTTTACGACGGCTCAACAGTTCAAACCGACACGGGCTTTGCAAACCTAAGCTCAACCCAATGTGCACCGGCGCTCAACCTGACGCAATTCCAGACTGCGGTTTACTCCTCCATGGCGGCTCTCCAGAGTGCAGCCGGCCTCACACCCTGGCTCCAGTTTGGAGAATTTCTTTGGTGGTTCTTCTCCTCGCATTCACAGCCGGTCGGCTACTGCGCGTTTTCCGACCCGATCAGCATAGGCCTCGCTGAGCCACATGGTCTGGCGACAGGCGATCGCGTAATTATCTCCGGCGTTGGAGGATGTACTGCCGCCAATGGAACATGGGCAGTCACCGTCACTGACCCTACTCACTATACGATCCCAAGCGCCGCGGACGCAGCCTGGACGACCGGTACCGGTCAGGTTCGCTACGGCTCCATGGCGTACTACGATGCGGCTACGAGTGCTGCAGCAGCATCGGCCTTGGGCCGTCCCTTATATAAGTTCACTTGCCAGGATGATGATCCAACGGTGAATAACGGAGCCGATGCGACCTTTCTCGCTGGACGCCTGAAAGCTCACATAGACGGTATCCGCGAAGGTGTCCTATCCAAATTCCCGAATGCCAAGTTCGAAATTCTCTATCCGAACGATGTGAATAACCCGGTGTGTTACTTGGGGCCTAACATAACTTACTCGCAAGGCGGTCGATTGAACGCGGCCGTTAACTTACCTGCTGCGTGGAAGACCAAAAAAGGCAGCGGGCTTGATCGCTTCAAAGTGGAAGCTCTTAGCTGGGGTGCAACCTATCTGAACCTGACGCTTGCCTATCAGGCAATTACCTTCGCACTCACTCCACAACTATCTTGGGATCCGGTCGATGTCGCCTACCTGATTCCGTGGTTTAACGGGCTCTGTCCTTGGCCAAACGAGTTTCAGGCGGCCTCCACCCGCGGTCTCGGACTCATCAATCTCTGGGCCTACGATCACCTGGCTCTTATGTCGTGGCCACTGCCATTTCCTGTACCAGTTCGTTCATCGAATCGCTTTAAGTAACCGCAGATTCCTCTACTTTACGTAAAGCGGAACTATGTCCTTCTATTCAGGCTTGAACGACCTATCCCTTTCGCCCCGCGTGTTTGTGCGCCTTCTTAGCTTGTAACGGTTCGCCATTGGAAGGCGGTGCGGCACTTGCTGTGACAACTGCGGCACCCGCGCCTGAGCCGATCTTACTTAGAATTCGGTCTTTAATCCAATGCTCATCCCACCATTCCTTGGGATCGATCTGCACACCAGCAACCATCATGCTGAAATGCAGGTGATCTCCGAAAGCCATACCTGTCGCGCCACTTACTCCAATCTGCTGCTCCTTGCCGACAGTGTCCCCTACCTTAACTAGAATCTTGCTCAAGTGACCGTACAGGCTCTGCAACGTGTAACCATGATCGATAACTATGCAGTTACCGTAGAGCCCAAGCCGATCAGCAAAGATTACCTTTCCTGAATTAGCAGACCTGACAGGCGAGTTAGCAGTCTGCGCCAGGTCATAACCTAAGTGAACCTGCTCATCCACTTTGCGACCTTGATATACATAACTGCGTTTGTCGGCAAAGAAAGATTCACGCGCACCTTTCAAAGGAACAAACGCACCGGACCAAAGAATCTTTTGTTCGGTGTTCGTTCTCAAGTTATAGATGACTTGGCCGTTTGCTCTGCGCATCTCGCGGTTCAGCCTCACGAACCGTTCCACCAGACTGCCGCTGCCCTCCGGATCCAGCTCACCAACTACTTTGGACATATTGCGGTCACTCAACTGAATGACACTCTCGCGAAACTTCTTAGGGAAAATCTTCACCCAGAAAGAAGCTGTAACTTCGGTTCCCGCCTCATTCCGCGCAAAAGCAACCGGCACAACCTCCGGTGATAAATCCCACGGGTACGGGAATAGTGAAAACCGATGGAGCGAGTTAGAAGGCTCACCCGGCATCGGAAACGATCCGGCCGAGTAATTACCCGATTTGACTCCGGCATCAGTCCAATTTCCGCCCACGTCGAGCGTTACCAGTTCTGCGCCGCCCTGGTTGATATAGTGCTGCCTTCCATCAGCAACAATCGTCGGTGGCCGCAAAACTACCTGAATGTTCTGCTCGAGAGTTGTCGTGCGACCCCGTAAATCGTTCGACTTCGCCCGCACAATTAACTTGGCCGCACCCTCTTTCAGAAAAGGCGCCTGCTTTCTGCCCGCAGTAAACGTGTAAATACGCGTACGCTGAGGAGAGTTCAACTTATCCTCTTCAACAACCTGCGCTTGGCCATTCTGCTCCACGCTGGCTGTGAAAAGCTTCATCCCGTTCGGACCGTTCGCTTCCACCACTACCGTGGTTGCGTTTGCAATTGCCGTAACAGGCCGAGCAAATTTAAGCTCCACCCGCTTACCTGAAAGCAGGAGTAAAACGACCAGCAACGGAACGATTAAACCACCAACAATAGCCCCGGCTTTTCTCAACATTTTGTAAGAACGCGTCGCCCTTCTATGCAATAAGTACCACTAAGCACCAGCGCAATTGCTTCTGAATAAATACGATGCTCCTCGACTAAGATGCGCGCTGAGAGCGTTTCAACTGTATCTGCGTCCAGCACGGGCACAGCTGCCTGCCGTAGGATCGGCCCGCTGTCCAGCTGTTCATCTACCAGATGAACCGTGCAGCCAGTCACCTTCACACCATGCTGCAAAGCCTGGTATTGCGCATCGAGTCCCGGGAACGAGGGCAGCAGCGACGGATGAATATTTAAGATCCTGCCTGCAAATTGGGCGACAAACTGCCCGCTAAGCAGTCGTAGATAGCCGGCCAAACACACCAGATCCACTCTGTGCTCCTGCAGGACTGCCGCTACTTTTCCGTCAAACTCGGTCCGTTCGACGCCAGCGGACGGAATAGGGACAGCATTAAAGCCCAACTCCTGCGCACGAGCCAAACCGGCAGCGCTTGGCTTATTCGAAATGACAACGGCAATCTCACAGTTAAGTTTGCCGGCCAGAACGTTTGCGGCAATCGCTTCAAAGTTAGAGCCGCGCCCGGACAGCAGGATACCGAGCTTCTGTTTCACTGGTAAGCGATCCGTGCCTGGCCCTGCTTCTTACTTAGCTTAGTCACGTGCCCGATCTCGAAACAAGGCTGGTCAATCCTATTGAGCAACTTACTCACTCGCCGTACTTTTTTCGCCGAAACAGCCAGTACCATTCCAATGCCTAAGTTAAAGGTCCGGCGAAAATCCTTGAGGGGAACATTACCGCGTTCCCGGAGAACCTCAAAGATCGGCTGTGTCGGCCAGGTCTTGCAATCGATCTCGGCACCGCAATCTTCGGGCAACATACGAGGAACGTTGTCGGTTAATCCACCACCTGTGATGTGCGCCGCACCTTTCAGGAATCCCTTCTTTTGCAACAGTTGCAGAGCAGGTAAATACGAACGATGCACCTTCAAAAGCTCGTCCGAAAGAGTCCCAGGCAGACCAGGCACCTGGTCATCCACATGGTTGCGGCCATCCTCAAGCAGCAGCTTACGTGCCAGCGAGTAGCCATTTGTATGCAGACCATTGGATGGCAGCCCCAACAAGGCATCACCCGGCTTGATGCCGCTGCCCGTCAGCATGGCCTTACGCTCTACGGCGCCTACAATGAAGCCTGCCAGATCATACTCACCAGGTGCATAGAAGCCAGGCATTTCAGCGGTCTCCCCGCCGATCAGCGCACAACCGTTTTGCTTGCAACCACGAGCGATGCCGGAGACAACACTCCCGCAAACGGCAGCATCCAGCTTGCCAGTTGCAAAGTAATCCAGAAAAAAAAGCGGCGCGGCGCCCTGCACTGCTATGTCATTGACGCAGTGGTTAACCAGGTCTTCCCCGATGGTGTCATGGCGTCCAGTTAGAAATGCAATCTTCAGCTTGGTGCCAACCCCGTCGGCGGAACTAACAAGAACAGGCTTGCGCCAGCCTTCAAGCGAGTAACCGGCCCCGAAACTGCCGATTGATGTCAGCACCTGCTTGGTAAAGGTTATAGAAGCGTGCTGACGAATAAGCCTTACCGCGCGGTCCGCTTCGTCGATGTGGACGCCAGCATCACTGTATGTTGTCTCTGGCATCACTGCTGAAATGTCAGTGTAGCGAACCCCACTTTGTCGGAGACGAACAAGAGGCGGTGTCATCGCACTTACATGAGTTTCGATAAGTCAAGTGCCCGTCTGAATGGTAATTACAGGTAGAGCTGAACCATCTTTCGCCAGTAACGGGCGCGATGTGCTTCGCCCTCCCAGACAGCAAAATGGTGTTCAATTCCCTTACTCGTTAAACTCTGGCTTAACTCCCGTGTGCTGTGAAGAAACGGATCTTCATGACCAACCGCGAGGACCATCTCCATCTTCCGAAGCGCTTGCAGCGAATCCACATCTTGTAGCTGCGGCAGAAAATGAGTTGGGGTATGCAGGTAGATGTCATGGTCGTAGTAACCATCGAAAAGATCGATGAACGAGCCTGTCGGGCGTGTTAGATCGTAGCGGCCGCTAAGAGCAACAAGTTTTCCAAACAAACCTGGGTAGCGCAGGGCAATGGTAGTAGCGTGATAGGCTCCGATACTGCAACCATGCGCGATTAAAAACGCATTGGCCTCCTGCGACCGCATAAATCCGATGACTTCTTCGATGATGTACCGCTCATACTGCTTGTGACGTTGAATACGATCGGGCGGACTTCGCCAGCCGCAGTAGAGGCTTTCGCTGTCGACGCTATCCACGCAAAACAGCTGGAGTTGCCCGGCCTCAATCGAGGGAGCAAGTGCTTCCACCAAGCCCCAATCCTCGTAGTCGAAGAAGCGACCCTCGCGAGTCGGAAACACCAGCACCTTGGCACCGGCGCCGCCAAAGATCAGCAGCTCCATGTCGCGTCCGAGACTCGGGCTGAACCACCGGTGATACTCTCGATTCACTCTTCCTTTAAGCTTACCCGGGCTGCTCCAATCAGACACGATTCCTGCGGGAAAATCTGGTCTCGATGGGACAGAAGTAACTCCGTCCAAAGTTCGTAGCCGGCCCGGCTCATGTGCAGCCCCTCGGAATCGAACAGTTCCGTCCGAGGGCTTCCGTCGCCGTTCAGCATGGCTTCGAAAACATCGATGTAGGAAGCGTTCGGCTGCTCTTGGATCGCTTCCTGTATCAGTGCATTAGCGCCCCGGATATCGTCGATGATCGAAACCCTGGCCGGGCTTGGCTTAACTGAGATGAAAGTGTATGGCAGAGAACCAAGGTGCAGCCGTACTTTGTCAGTCAATGCAGTAAAGTACTCCAGAACCTGCTCGGGGGAGCGACCATCTCCCAGATCATTGTCACCGGCGTAGATAATCAGCGAGCAAGGCTGTTCCGGAACCACCAGGCGTTCAAAGAAGAACGCGCAAGCCTCAAGCGTAGAGCCGCCAAAACCCAAGTTTACGGCTCGCGGTTCCTGCAAATCTCCCGGCAGATTCGCCCATAGCCTCAATGTTGAACTTCCATAGAAGACGAAAGGTGACCGAGTAGGACCTTGCTGAGCTCGTGCTGCCTCGAGAGTTTTAACGTCGGCTTCGTACCACTGCATGAATTCTATTATTGACCATCCGTAGTCTCAATTACGCTATTCTTCCGGTTCATGGTATCTTTCTACAGAATCAACCCATAAAAAGTTTGCATGTTGGCCCTACTTTTCGGTTAGAATGCCTTCAAGTCGTTCAGTTCCCTGTTGTCGGCATAGTCTCTGGCCAAGACTGCCGACTGCCTCTGAACGACGAACTTTGCTGATAAGGGCTTATGTTGAATGGTTTTTTCCGTTAAGAGATTTAAGTATGTTCTGCCTGTTCTGGCTGCCATGGTACCGACTGTCGGCGCAGCTACTCTGTTCGTTCCGGCTGGTGGAGACCTGCAGTCGGCATTGAATGCGGCCCGTTCAGGCGACACCGTGCAGTTGGCGGCGGGCGCTCAATGGACCGGACACTATTTTTTGGCGCCCAATGCGGGTCCGCAGTGGATCACGATTCAAAGCGCTTCGATTGGCGCACTGCCCGGGCCAGGAAACCGCGTCTCGGGCGCTCAAGCTGCGTTAATGCCGAAGCTGGTAACGCCGGATGGAGCTCCCGCTTTGCAGATGACGACAGGAGCGAACTATTACCGGATTCAAGGAATTGAGTTTGCCCCGGCGGCGGGAGTGTATGTGCAGGATCTGGTTCAGATAGGCAACGGTGGCGAGCCGTCGGTCGGCCAGCTGCCGCATGACATCGACTTTGACCGCGACTACATCCACGCTGACCCAGTAGTCGGGTCCAAGCGCGGCATTGCTTTAAACGGAGTCAACATCACGGTGGAGAACTCCTACATCGCCGGATTCACCAGCACCGGGCAGGACACTCAGGCCATCGCAGGATGGAATGGAGCCGGACCCTTTCAGGTCGTGAACAATTATCTGGAAGGCGGAACAGAAAATCTTTCCTTCGGCGGGGCCGTCCCTTCGATTGCGGGAGTGATTCCGTCAGACATAACAGTTCGAAACAATACGTTCAATAAGCCCCTCAGTTGGAAGCCGGGCAGCTCAACGTATGCAGGAGTACCTGTCTGGTCAAAGAACCATATTGAACTGAAGAACGCCCAGCGCGTCACCATCGACGGCAACACGTTCGACAATAACTGGGTCGGGGCCGACCAGCGAGGGTTTGTCCTGGTGTTCAACGTGCGTTGTGAGAATGGGGCCGTTCCATGGGCCGTTGTTAACAACGTAACGGTAACCAACAACACGGTTCGCCATGCAGCCGCGGGAATGGTGTTTGTTGGGAGAGACAGTGCGTCGAGCAACGAAGGAAGCGCTGGGGGAATTGTGGTGCAAAACAATACCTTTCAGGACATCAGCGGCAATTGGGGCGGAGATGGTCGCTTGTTCCAAATACAGGCCGGCGTGCAGGGTCTGACCTTCGACCACAATACGGCTTTCCAGACTGGGTTCTTCGCTGTGTTCGACGTGGGTGCCAGTTACAACGTCAACTTCACCAACAACATAGCGCTTGTGGGAGCAGGTGTGGCGGGCAACGGGTCGGGCGGGCCTATCTCGACGCTGGCTTATTACGCCCCCGGCGGACAGTTCCTGGATAATGCATTGATCGGTGGCAATCCGGCGCAGTATCCAGCCTCCAACTATTTTCCCGCGACTATCAGCCAGGTCGGCTTTGTCGATTACGCAAATGGCAACTTCCAGCTGGGGCCGGGCAGTCCTCTACTGAACGCGGGCACGGATGGCAAATCGTTGGGGTATAGTGCACCGGGTTCGACACCTGCGCCGGCGCCGGTTGCTGGTTCGCCGGCCGTTCCGACGGGCTGGGTGCAGCTTGTCAACCGAGGAAGCGGCAGTTGCCTGGATATTATTGCCGACGGCAACGGCTCAGAACTGCAGCCGGGCACTCGGCTTCAGCAATGGAGTTGCTGGGGCGGCGCCATGCAGCAGTTCCAGTTGAGTCCGGTGGTGGGAGGCTATGAGATTACGAACCGGGCAAGTGGACTTCAGTTGGATGTTCTCTCGCGAGGGACAGCAGACCTGACACCCATCATCCAGTACCCATTCTGGGGCGGCACGAACCAGATTTGGAGTTTGGTGAACGCGGACGGGGGCTACTACAGCCTGAGTGCGAACAACAGCGGCAAGTGCATTGACGTACTCGGTGGTTCGAAGGCCAACGGTGCGGCCGTCGCACAGTTCAGCTGTTCTGGCGGTACAGACCAGCAGTTCCAGTTAGTTCCGGTACAGTAAGCCCAAGCGGGTCCGGAGTTTCATCGTGCGCCGGACTCGCGTTTTCGATCTATAACGATGTGAAGACAATTGGACCTTCGATTCCCCACCTGGGTTCGTTTGAGAGCACTAACATTCACGGCAGCGGCTCAGACCTACTGAGAACCACCCGGCATGACGAGCGGTGGCGGCAGGATCTAACAATGCTCTGTGTAGCCGGTATCAAACAGCTTCGCTACCCCGTTCCCTGGCACCGGATTGAACAGGAACCCGGCAAATGGGACTGGAGCTGGATGGATGGGCCAGTTGACTGGATGCGGAGAAACGGCATGCGGCCGATTCTTGATCCGCTTCACCATGTGTCGTTTCCCCACTGGCTGGAAAGCGGATTTGCCAACGCCGAATTTCCGATGTTGTACGCCCGATTTGTACAGCAGGTTGTCAGGCGCTACGACTGGGTACAGCAGTACACGGTTTTCAACGAACCACTACCGACTCTGATTCTGTGTTCGCAAACCGGCGACTGGTATCCCAACCGGAGGACCGATGCCGACTTCGTTCTTATGGCAGCCAATGCAGTACGGGCGATCTCGCTGGCAACCAGAGAGCTGCGTTCGGTAAACCCGTCGGTCGAACTGGTACACATTGACAGCTGCGAACATCATCGCGCACTGGACGCCGAATCAGAAGAACTGGTTCGGTTTGTCAATGAGCGGCGGTTCTTGTTTCACGATCTGATTCTGGGACGTGTCGGGAAGGACCACCCAATGCACGAGTACCTGCAAAGGCACGGATTTGGTAACGAGTTGCTAGGTCAATTGCGAAACGAACCCGCACCGTTCGACGTGCTCGGACTCGACTACTATGCCCATTCGGAGATGGACTGGGGACACAACGCGGTCCAGTTTCCTTGTCGGCGAGCGCTGGGATTTGCCGAAGTCGGCAGGCAGTATGTCGAGCGATTTCAATGCCCGGTGATGCTGACCGAAACGAATGTGGGCGGTACGGTGCAGGACCGTGTGACGTGGTTGCGGTGCATGGAAGAACAAACTGAGCAGTTGAGTGAGATGGCGGATGTGCGCGGGTTTTGCTGGTTTCCCGCGATTGATGCGACCGACTGGAACACGTTATGTACGCAGGCAAACCTTACTCTGAGTCCGATGGGTGTCTGGAGTTTGGATGACGAGCGCGAGGTGCGGCATACGACCGAGCTTTCCGATTGGTATGGAAAGCTGGCGCGTGGGGAGGCACGCTGGCGCGACATGCCGATTTACCCGCCTGACCCGCCGCTCGATCGCGATCTAGCGGGATTCTTTCATCTGCCCGGCTTCAAGGAATAGAAGAAGGGCTGCGTGCGGCAGCCCCTTCCCGCTTAGTCCTGAACAAAGGACAGATCGACGTTGTAGCCACCGCCCGGATCCTGATTGAGATCAGCTTGAAAGGTGGAACTCTTGCCGAAGCTTGGCGTTTTGGAGTCTACTTTCTCCGTAGTTTTGGAAGGCTTCGCATCAGTTAACCCCGTCAGTAACGGCTTGGTGATGCAACCTTTGGCGTCTGGTGTGCGCTTCATGCCCCTGACGCTAGCGCAAGGGCGCCGGCTTCATTCGCGGTCGCCCGATGGAGCAATACTTGCTACCGCTCCAAGTAGTTGTTTCGATTCAGTAACCCGCCTCACTGTGACACAATGAGGAACTTTCCTTCGCTTGTGACTGGAGATTGATGGAATGAGGGTTTGTCGAGTTGTCGCGCTGGTTGCGAGTATGACGGCGGGTAGTTGGGCTGCGGAAGCGCCTTTGCCGGTTGCCATTCGTGATGCGCATATCGTGACGGTAAGCGGGGCCGACCTGCCCAAAGGCACAGTGGTGCTGAGGAATGGACTGATCGAATCCGTGGGAGCAAACATTCCTGTGCCGGCCGATGCAGCAGTGATTGACGGCACGGGATTAACCGTGTATCCCGGATTTATTGACGGCTTGAGTACGTGGGGCATACCGACGCCAACGGCGGCAAGTGGGTCCGGACCAGGAAGCTCGGCACCCGCAACACCTGCGACGACTGCCCCGCCCCGAACTGTTCATGGCCCGGAAGATCGGCCACAGACGCATGCGGCCGAGCGAGCAGCGGACGAGGTAAGTCCCTCAGATCGGCGATTGGATGCGGTGCGAGCCGCTGGCTATACGGGGTCAGTTACCTTCCCGAATAAGGGAATTGTTGAGGGCTTGGGAGCGGTGATCAACCTGGCCGGCGAGCGTGGCAGAGACATGGTGGTGGAACAGTCAGCCGGGCAACAAATTGCGTTTCGCTTTGGCGGAGGAGGTCTTGGGCGCAGCTTTCCGGCATCGTTGATGGGCAACTTCGCCTACGTCCGGCAGTTGTATCTTGACCTTGACCAGTACAAGCAAGCCAAGCAGTTATATGCGGCGCATGCGGTAGGCGTTCGGCGGCCTGAGTATGACCATGACCTGGAGGGACTGGCAGAATCGCCCAGGTTGCTGCTGCCCGCGGAAGAGGAGCAGCAGATCGATCGCGTCCTCCGTTTCGGCAAAGAATTAAAAGTACCGTTTGCGGTGTATGGGTTGCATGAAGGCTTCAAACGTGTGGAAGAACTGAAGTCAGCTGGTGTGCCGTTGCTGGTCAGTTTGAAGTGGCCGGAGAAGCCGAAGGAGACAGACCCGGCGGACGTGCCGGATTACCGCGAGTTGCTGAAGCGCGAGCAGGCTCCGACGGTTCCAGCAGCATTGGCCAAGGCCGGTGTGAAGTTTGCGTTTTATTCGGACGGTTTGGAGAGCGCGCCGGATTTGCGGAAGTCAGTGAAGAAAGCAGTTGATGCCGGGCTTGATCGGGCAGAGGCAGTGAAGGCGCTGACGCTGAACGTTGCTGAAATCTACGGGGTGGCAGACCGGTTGGGAAGCATCGACAAGGGAAAGATTGCAAACTTAGTCGTGATGCGCGGCGATGCGTTTGAGGATAAGTCTACGGTGGAGTATCTGTTTATCGATGGACGCCAATTTCGGCCGTCTAAAGAGTTGCAAACGACTCCGGCTCCCGGAGGGGCAGGCTCGAAACGCGGCGGAACTCCGACCGGGAATGATGAGGTTGCCCAATGAGGCGGCGAGGCAGCGTACCGTTAGCCTTCGCGTTGAGCATAGCGGGTTTGTCTGCTCGAGCTGAGTCGGTTCTCATTCGTAATGCGACGGTGCTGACCGTGACCAAGGGCACAGTGCAGAACGGCAACGTGTTGATCGAAAACGGAAAGATTGCGGCCATCGGCAAGAACGTTAGCGGGCCGGCAAATGCGACGGTTGTCGATGCCACTGGCCAATTTCTGATGCCGGGTATCATCGATTGCCACTCGCATACGGCCATTGAGGGCGGCGTGAATGAAGGCACCGTTTCCGATTCGTCGATGGTGAATATCAAGGACGTAATCGACCCGGATGACATCAACATCTATCGCGGTCTGGCAGGCGGGCTGACTGTTTCTAACGTGCTGCATGGCAGTGCAAACGCGATCGGCGGGCAGACGGAAGTGATTAAGCTGCGCTGGGGCAAGAACGCGGATGAACTGCGATTTAAAGGCGCGAAGCCGGGCATCAAATTCGCGTTGGGGGAAAACCCGAAGCGGCAGGGACAACCCTCACAGAACTTCTTCAGCCAAGGGCCGCCGCAGGAGCGACGCTATCCTGGAACGCGCATGGGCGTGGAAGAAGTAATCCGCACCAGCTTCACTGAAGCAAAGAACTATCAGGCTGACTGGAAGGAGTATCGGGCCAAGGTAGCACGCGGAGAGCATCCGTTACCTCCTCGCAAAGATCTTCGATTGGACCCCCTGGTAGAGGTGATGGAAGGCAATCGCTATGTGCATGCGCACTGCTACCGATCGGATGAGATTCTGATGCTGATCCGCGTGGCGGACGAGATGGGCTTCAAGATTCGGACCTTTCAACATGTGCTGGAAGGCTACAAGGTAGCGAAAGAGATTGCGGCACATGGAGCGGGCGCTTCCACCTTCAGCGATTGGTGGTCGTACAAGATTGAGGCCTACGATGCTACGCCGTACAATGCTGCCATCATGACGCGCAAAGGCGTCAATGTTTCACTGAACTCGGATTCGGACGAGCTGCAGCGGCACTTGAATCTGGAAGCGGCCAAGACAATGCGCTACGGCGGATTGAGCGAGACCGAAGCGCTGGCGCTGGTGACCATCAATCCGGCTAAGCAGTTGGGCGTGGAAGACAAGGTGGGGTCGATTGAGGTGGGGAAATCAGCGGACTTGGTGTTGTTCGATAAGCATCCGTTGTTGGGTTCGTCAAAACCGTTAAAAGTGTGGATCGATGGGACCGAGTACTTTGACCGCGATCGTGACGTGGAGAACCGGCCCAAGTTTCAAGAGCGCAAGAAGCTGCTGCTGGACAAGGAAAATGCCGCGAGCGATAAAGCGAAAGGCGCGGTGAAGGCCGGATGAGACGCGGACTGCTGATTAGTTGGTTTTGTGCGGCGCTGGCTCTGGCAGCGGACGATTCGGTACTGATTAAGAATGTGACCGTGTATCCGGTAACCGGACCCGAGATTCCAGGCGGATCGGTGCTAGTGGTGGATGGAAAGATTGCTGAAGTTGGGACACGCGTGGCTGGGCGCGGTGGTGCACGCATTGTTGACGGCAAGGGAATGCACCTGTATCCAGGCCTGATCAATGCGGCGACAAATGTAGGGTTGTCCGAGATTTCAGCACTGCGCGACACGGTGGATCTGGATGAGATTGGGCTGTTTAACCCGGAGTTGCGGGCGGAAGTGGCGTTCAACCCAACGAGTGAGCATGTGGAAGTAGTGCGGGCTTCGGGGATAACAACTGTGCTCAGCTTGCCGGGCAGCGGTGAGCGAAGTTTTCGCAACAGTGGAGGGGGCACGGTGATCACCGGACAGGGCGCGCTGATGCACCTGGCCGGCTGGACATGGGAAGAAATGGCGGTAAAACGGAGCGCTTTGATGGATGTTCTGTTTCCTCAGATTCAGACCGTGCCGCCCCAGTTTGCCGCTTTTGCGAGCGGGCCGCCGCGCACGTTTGCCGATGAAGAGAAGCGTTACAAAGAGCAACTGGTCAGCATGAGCCAGTTCTTTGAACAGGCACGTCAGTATGAGAAATCAAAGGCTGCGCGGACTGTGGATTTTCGGCCTGATCTAAAGCTGGAAGCGATGTTGCCGGTAGTAGACGGGAAGCAGCCGTTGTTCATACGGGCAGAACGCGAGCGGCAGATTAAAGATGCGGTGGCATTCGGTGACAAAGAGAAGGTGAAGATCATCATCGCCGACCCGCATGAGATTGGAAGTACCGGGCCGCTGCTGAAGTCACATGGGATTCCGGTGGTGCTGGGCAAAGTGTTCAATCTACCGATGCATGATGATGACCCTTACGATGCGCCGTATACACTGCCGAATGAGTTCTACAAAGCGGGCGTGAAGATTTGTTTTGGCACGTTCGATGTAGAGTTTGCACGGAACGTACCGTTCGAAGCAGCGCAGGCTTCAGCGTTTGGTTTGCCGCATGAAGAAGCCATTCGTGGATTGACCATCAACAGCGCAGAGATTTTAGGAGTTGGTGACCGGCTGGGGTCGATTGAGAAAGGGAAGATTGCGGATTTAATTCTGACTGATGGCGACCCGACCGAGGCCAAGACGAACATCAAGGCAATGTTTATTGCGGGGCGCAGCGTGGATTTGGAGTCAAGGCATACGCGGGAATTCGAGAAGTGGATGGCGCGGCCATAAGGCTTTAAATTGGAAATGCCTCGTGCTTACCGGACTCTGCCCCAATCTGGAAGATTATGTCCTCGCAAGCTCACCTTTTATGCAAGCCCTTCACTCGATTTACCCGCATACTCCACTGATGACATCATCGTCTTCTACCAAGCCGGCAAAGCAGTCAAGTTGTTCAACACTAGAAGCAGGTAATCCAACGTAAGCCCCCGTTAAAGAGTATTGAGCAACGAGGCCTGAGGCAATCGTCCTATTTCCATAAAAATCGGAGTTGGCCCAAGCATATCCAGTTAAACCGACAGGACAAGCTGCGCCTCGTCCCCAAGATACGCCTCTAGTCACTCTGATAGTTTTATGATTATTAGAGCAGGTTGCCTCGCAAGTGCATTCAACTACTCCGCGAGGTTGATCTATCGATTGCCTCTTACAACTAGAGCGGCCACTTCCGCAGTCAATATTGCTTAAAACTGAATATTTACATTGGTTTTCTTAGATGTTTGTTATACATATCGTCTCCCGTCAGTGATGCATAATAAGAAAGCTGCTTTTTCAGGTCCTCGCCATGAAGATTGGCTATTGACCTCCGTACCTCATGTTCAGCCTGAGCTCTTGCATTAACCTGTTTCAGCCTGTTTGCTGTGTCCGGACCGTTCGTGTAACATCGTTTCTGTAATTTGACTCCGAAGCAACTCGGGGATGTTTT
>CAXTYH010000036.1:0-39743 GCA_964248405.1 uncultured Bryobacteraceae bacterium | reverse complement strand
CCTTCTGCATGGCTTCGGCAATGATGTTGCCGATGGTGGCATCGCCGTTGGCGGAGATGGTGCCAACCTGTGCAATCTCAGGCCCGGAGACGGGCTTGGAGAACTTCTTGACTTCCTCAACAACGGTGGCAACAGCCTTCTCGATACCGCGCTTCAGAGCCATTGGGTTGGCACCCGCGGCAACCGACTTCACGCCTTCGCGGAAGATGGCCTGGGCCAGGATGGTAGCCGTGGTGGTACCGTCGCCGGCGATGTCGGAGGTCTTGGACGCAACCTCACGGACCATCTGGGCGCCCATGTTTTCCAGCGGATCTTTCAGCTCAACTTCTTTGGCAACCGTGACACCGTCTTTGGTGATGGTGGGGCCGCCGAACTTCTTCTCGAGAACTACGTTGCGGCCCTTCGGACCGAGCGTCACCTTCACGGCATCAGCGAGCTGATTGACGCCGCGGAGAATGGCCTGACGGGAATTTTCGCTATAAACGATTTGCTTTGCAGACATTAATTTCCTCCTTGTTCCTAGTGCTTATGCTTTCGCGGATGAAGCGCCGTTGGTGAACACGCCAAGGATCTCGTCCTCGCGCATGATCAGGTACTCATTGCCATCCAGCTTGATGTCGCTGCCAGAGTATTTGCCAAACAGGATGCGGTCGCCGACCTGGACATCCAGGGCGTTGATTTTGCCGGCATCGTCGCGCTTGCCTTTGCCGACTGCCACTACCTGGCCCTGTTGCGGCTTCTCTTTTGCTGAATCGGGGATGTAGAGACCACCTTGCATGGCCTCGCCTTCTTCAATCCGTTTAACTACGACGCGGTCGTGTAGCGGACGAATATCCATACTTAAGAACCTCCAGTGAGCTATTCACCAGTTTTGATTTGAGTTTTAGGTTTGCCAGTCTCAGCAGTGAGCCCGGCTTTCCTCTCATAGTATTAGCACACGCGAGTGCCGAGTGACAAGATGAATCTGCAAGTGGCTCAATACATTACGGTTATGAGCTTAGCAAACAGCCGCATAACAACGCAGCACTCAGATTTTATTCTTGCGATCTGAATAGCCCTAATCGAAAGGGTTGCAATTCTGTAGGGAGGCCTACGCTGGGCCTTGAATAGTTCGAGTCTTGTCGGCGCTAAGACGGCATGGGAGAGTGGAATCCGTTGCTCGATAAAGGATAGGAGAGAGCGCGTGAAATGGTGTTTTGCAGTAGTTGTCCTTGCCTGCCAATTGGATCATGGGGCCGCTCTGGCCCAGATCGGGAAAGTGAACTCACGCTTTGACGCGGTTGCAAAGCCGTATCTACCCGGCGGTGCTTTTATGGGCACGGTGCTGGTGGCCGAAGGTAACCGCGTGAAGTTAAACAGGGGTTACGGCATGGCTAATCTGGAGTGGAGCATTCCCAATACTCCGGACGTGAAGTTTCGCATTGGTTCCTTGACCAAGCAGTTCACCGCAACGTTGATTCTCCTGCTCCAGCAAGACGGCAAGCTCAACATTGAAGACCCAGTCGGCAGGTATCTTCCGGACGCTCCAAAGAGTTGGAAAAAGATCACGCTGTTCAATCTCTTAAACCACACGTCCGGGATCCCGGACTTTACTGATGCGCGCGAGTTCAGGACGTGGAGCATGGTTCCCCATACGCCGGACGATGAAATCGCCTCGTTCCGAAACAAGCCGCTCGAGTTTGAGCCCGGCAGCAAGTTCTCCTACAGCAACTCCAATTATGCGGTTCTGGGCTCGGTCATCGAACGGGTAGGTGGCAAAACCTATAGCGAGCAATTGTATGAGCGGATTTTTAAGCCTCTTGAAATGCATGATACCGGGCTGGACCGAGACGATCTCATTCTTCCCAAGCGAGCTCAGGGCTACAGTCCTGGCGATCACGGCCTCACACCGGCCCGCTCGGAGTCAATGTCGGTTCCATGGGCGGCCGGTTCCATTTACTCAACCACTGGAGACCTGCTGCGTTGGGAAAAAGGACTCTTTGACGGAAAGATTCTCACTGCGGCTTCGTTGAAAGCGATGACGACGCCCGGAAAAGGCAACTACGGCCTGGGGGTGAGTGTGGTTGAGCTAGATGGAACAAAAGTCGTCACGCATGATGGTGAGATTGAAGGCTTCAACACATATCTGGCCTACATACCCGCGCGGAAAATCGCAGTTGTTGTCCTCAGCAATGTCAACGGTGACGCACCGAACGCAATGGGAAATCAAATAGTGAATGCAGCACTCTGGAAAGCAGCAGAAACAACAAAGTAGCAAGCTTAGCCGTTTCCATGTAGGGTGACGTAGTTGGTCGTTTCTGTCCCGTTAGGCCGGTGGAGGCCACCATCGCATTGAGCATGGTATCGGCGCTACCCCACCTAGCCCTGCGCGCTAAGGTTAAGTAAGCTCCGAATCTATGCGGCGTTACTCCCTCCTGTTTGCTCTCGCTGTTCTCCTGATTGCCGCAGGCGTTGGGTACACGTACAAGCTGCGTTGGAAGAAAAATCGGCAGACACCGGTGGCGAGCGCTCCGGCAATACAGGTAGGGCAGGAAGCATCGGCTTCGGCGGGCTGGCAGTATCACAAAGATAATCCAGAAACGAACAAGCCGATGGTGTGGGTGGATGCGCAGTCGTTTCAAGCTACGCGCGACCCTTCGACGTTTGAATTGCACGGGCTGTCCTTGAAGCTGTTCGATAAGGATGCTGGGAAGTACACGTACGTGAAGAGCGATAAAGCACTCTTTGACGAGGGCTCAGGGCGGTTGAAGTCTGATGGTCCGGTACTGATTGTGATGAACGTACCCCAGGAGAAAGAGGCTGCGGACCCGGCAGTGGCTTCCAAGTATGTGCAGGTGCATACGACCGGAGTGACTTATGAGACCAAGAGCGGTAAGGCGGTGACAGACCAGTTGGCATCGTTTGTTTTTCCAGATGGCAATGGTACAGCAGTGGGCGCCGAGTATGACCCGACGACAAAGGCTCTGCACTTGAAGTCGCAGGTGGCGCTGGATTGGGTGGGGCAGGGTCCGGCCGCGGACAAGATGCATGTGGAGACCACGGATCTTGTCTATAAGGAAGCCGAGCAGAAGATCTACTTGACGCCGGTGGCAAAGCTGCAACGGCGCACCACAACGATTCAATGTAATAACGCGGTTGTGACTTTGCAGGACGGGCGGCTTCACCAGATTGATGGAACAGCCGCAGTTGGCTCGGATGATCGCGAGGATCGGCATACCGCTTATGCAGCCGATAACATGATGGCGCTGTTTAATGAGGACGGCGTGCTGGTGAACATGGTGGGCGATAAGAATGCCCGCGTGACCACGACGCAGCCGGATTCGAAAACAACGCTGACCAGCGATCGCGCAGACATGCGGTTTGCGACCGAGGTGAAGGAGGTTGCGGGCCAGGCGAAAGACGATAGTGTCTTGCATTTGGTGCTAGCCGATGGGCACGCAATTGCGGTGGCGGAACCTACCGGCGTGAAGCCGGGCGGAAGCGTTCCCGACACGCGAATACTGCGCAGCGAGCACATTGAGCTGGAGATGAAGCCGGACGGACATGACCTGCAGGAGATACGAACATCTTCAGCGGCGCAGCTGGAATTCAAGCCGAATCAGCCCGGGTTGCCGCATCGCTGGGTGGATGCGTCGCATCTGCGGGTCCTATATGGCGCCGGCAGTTACGTCGATACGTTTCTGGCCTGGAATGCAGTGACGAAAACGGACAAGCCTGGAGTGCTTGCCAAGGACGGGAAAGCAAAAACAGCGCCTTCGTCTGCGTTGACCTGGAGCGATATGCTGACCGCCAAGTTCCAGCCCAATACCAATCAGGTGGGAAGCATCGACCAGGCCGGCAATTTCCGTTATGAGGAGGGCGTGAGGAAGGCCTCGGCGAAGACAGCGCACCTGGACCAGGTGGCTAACCGCATGACGCTGGTGAATACGGCAAAGGTGCTGGACGATACGGGCTCGGCGTTTGCGGACCAGATTGTGATGAACCAAAACTCGGGCGACATGGACGCGACCGGGCACGTGGTTTCAACGCATGCTCCGGACAAGAATCAGAAGCCTGGGACGTCAATGCTCGACGACAAGCAGCCAATGCAGGCCAAAGCCGATTGCATGCAGACTCGCGAGAACAACAGTTTGATTCACTACCAGGGGCACGCGGTGATGTGGCAGGGAGCAAACCGGACGATTGCCAATGTGATCGATATCGACCGTGATGCTCAAACGATGCATGCCAAAGGCAACGTGATGAGCGAGCTGCTGGATAACAAGTCTGACGATAAATCGAACGGGGAGAAAAGCCCAAGCAATAACGGAGCTGAAGCGCCTCCGGTGTTTACAACTGTCTATGCGCCGGAGATGCTCTACCGCGATGATCAGCGGATTGCAGACTATACAGGCGGCGTGAAGATGACGCGCAACAAAATGATTATTACCTCAAAGGAGCTGCAGGCTTTTCTATCGCCCAAGACAAACGATCACAAAGATGATTCTTCGCTGGACCATGCGCTGGCTATCGGGAATGTGACGGTTTTCGACCAGGTTGCGGCGGATCGAACGCGGACCAGTACATCGGAACGGGGCGAGTATTACACCAAAGATGGAAAGGTGGTTCTGAAGGACGGCAGCCCGCAGATGCTGGATAGCTATAAGGGCATCACCAAAGGCGATCAATTAACTTACTACAGCGATGATGATCGGTTGATTGTGGATGGTAAGGGCAAGAATCTGGCTTATACGCAGATGAAGATTAAGTGAGGCGTAGTTACAGTTTGGCAGCAACGATCTATTCACAATGCGGACGTAGCTCTGACCGCTCGTGGCACGATCCGCGAGAGCACAGAAGAAAGCTAAAATAGTTTGGAGATGGCAACCGCCACCAACACCCAACTTCTGACGGCCGAGGAGTTTCATGCCCGTTATGACGGTCTGAAGCCTTACTACGAATTTTGGGATGGAAAGAAAGGTATGCCGCAATCGGGATGAAGCAGGTGGTTGTACTCGACCTCGAACACAGATTCGGGATGATCTGGAGTGCTGACCTAATGCAGTTGTCCCTGGTGAAAAGGCTAAACTTGCGGAGTGGGAAAGTGCTGGAGCTTTCCGAGCTGTGGGATCGGTTGAGTAGAGAGCTTTCCTGAGTCTCATCAACAAAGTGTAGGCATGACGAGTGTTGCGCCGGGCGAGGGGTACACCGGCCGAGGGCAAGCGAAGAATCTAGCTTATACGCTGATGAAATTAAGCAGTTGGAGTGACTACGCTTATGGAAACGTGGCGCCAAAAGTCTCAACGGTATTAGTGTTTGCCAGAGCTGAAAGCATGACCCTCAAGCTGTATCGTTGAGACTTAGTTCCTTGGTCAAGTCCGATAAGAGCCGCATGTCCGGTAGAGCCCTCCAGATCTGACGGTATTGGATCCCACCTTGCGTCAAGAGATTGGAATCCGAACGCATTCTCCCTAGCGTTATTGTTCGCATGCTGGCAACTTGGAGCCTAGCGGCAGCCACAAACCGAGGATTGCGGTTTGCGATGGTCCAAGCCTGAATTGGTGTTGTTCGACTGATGGCAAAAATCGAGAGTCGTGCCGGACTGTGATGTTTGTCGGCCGAGGAAAGCTCGAAAGCTGCAGGGCTAACTCGGCCGTTACTCGTTGGAAAACAGAGCCTGAAAACCTGCTCCTCTCCTGGAAGCGGTTCTCCGAGAGAACCTGCATCAGGCAATCTTGCCAACCCAATATCGATCATCGACAATCACCTGCCTGAAAGGCTTAGGTTCTGTCGATAAGATTGGCTCCAACGCTTGCTGCAAGTGTTCGTCAGGCGAGTCTGATGCAAACGAAACCTCATTTGCTGCGCTTGTCACTCGATCAAACAAGAACAGGGTGAAGAGATCTTCTGAGATTTGAAGGCCTCGATGGTCTGTACCCTTGTCCCAAGTAAGTAAGATTCCACCGTCTAAAGTAGGAGAAGCAGTGGGAAGCGGCAAAGCTAGACCAAATCGAACGACAAGATCGGCCCATAGCGCGACAGTTCTGGTATAGACCAATTGTGAGACAACGGCCTCATCAAAAAGAAGCCGGAGATAATCCTGAAGGCGGCTGTTTTGATTAGGTCTTCCCGATAGCATTTGGTGTTCATCAAGCAGTTTCGAATATGCGGAACTCGCTCGATAGGCCGGCCACTTTGGTATTCGTTGAAGCTTAAGAGAGCTGTTCTTGAGCACCAGCTGTTTGCGATTTCGTTTCTGCATCTTTTAGCAACCCGGCAGCTACTAATTGAGAATACAAGGTATTTAGTCTTGAACGTAGTGTCTCGACTGTGGCAATACTCATCACATAGCGGTCATATATTCCGATATCGACCTTAGCAGCAGGGTCTTTCATAGCAAGCATTTGTTCTACCGTCCAAACAGCCAAATCTATGTAGATGTCCTGGCCAAACCACCAAAGGTTCACATGGTTGACAAACGACGGAACCTGATAAGCCTCCAGACGGTCGCTCGCTATATCGATTGGATTGACTTCGAGTCGCTTTGTGTTGTTCTCAATCATGAATCTCCCGAACGGGTGAATTGACTTGGCTGAGCGCTCGTTTCATTATGTCGCAGAAGGCAAAGATTCAGAGTGAGTCCCGATTGGTAAAGCCTCATTTTGCTCACGCAGAGTTGCAACGCAAGTCATCCTAAAGATGTGCGGATACTTCTGTTCAGCGGTAAGGGTGGCGTAGGCAAAACAAGTGTTGCGGCGGCGACGGGCGTGCAACTGGCTGAGGGCGGGCGGAAGACGCTGGTGATGAGCGTCGATCCGGCGCACAGCTTGGGTGATTCGTTCGACATTGACCATCCGCTGTTTCATGAGGGGACTTCCGAGCCACGCCAGATTGCTGAGCGGCTGTTTATCCAGGAAGTCAATATCAATCACGAGATCAAGCGGCATTGGACGGCGATTGCGGGGTATGTTACGTCCGTGTTGCGCACCACCGGCTTGAGCGGCGTGGAAGCCGATGAGATGGCGATCTTTCCCGGCATGGAAGAGCTAAGCGCCATGATGTATGTGAACCAGTATCGGAAGTCGCAGGAGTTCGACGCCATTATTCTTGATTGCGCGCCCACAGCCGAGTCGCTGCGATTCATCAGCCTTCCTTCGACGCTCGATTGGTACATGAAGCATGTGTTCGGATTTCAGCGGAGCTTGCTGAAGGCGGTACGGCCGCTGGCGAATCGTGTGACGCCGGTGGAGTTGCCGCCGGATAGCTACTTCAAGAACGTGCAGGACTTGTTCTCGAAGATTGAAGGCATCGATCAGGTGCTGGAGAACCCGCAACTAACGAGCGTTCGGCTGGTGACCAATGCGGAGAAGATGGTGCTGAGAGAAACCCAGCGCGCGTTCGTTTACTTTACCCTGCACGGCTTGACGGTGGACCACATTATTGTGAATCGACTGATCCCGCCAGAAGTACAAGACCCTTTCTTTCAAAAGTGGCAGGAGACGCAAGGGCGAACGCTCGCAGATATGGTGACTTACTTTGCGCCGGTGCCCGTGCGACGAGTGCCGATGTTCCCGCATGAGGTGATCGGGTACGAGCGGTTGCACGCGCTGGCGCAGACGCTGTACCAACCCGACGAGGACCCTTGCGCCATCACGCGAACCACGCCGCCTTACTCGTTTGTGCATGACGAGCGTGGTTACGAGGTGCGCCTGGAGTTACCGTTTGCGGAGAAGGGAGAAGTGAAGATGTTCAAGAAAGGCGAGGATCTGGTGATTGAAATCGGGACAATCCGCCGGCATGTGGGATTACCGACAACGATGGCAATGCTGGCGCCGGCAAGAGCTCGACTGGCCGAGCGTACGCTGGTAGTGGAGATGAAATGAACATGAGCGAAGGTGAGTTCAACGTGCCGCCGAAGACGGAGACTCGGGCGCAGGCCGACGATTTTAGAAAGACAGTGCGGGAAGCGTTCCGGCAAGGGGCGGAGTTGTTCGGGCCACCGGAGACGGCAGTTCATCATTTTCGGCAGGCACGTAAGGAGATACTGCTCGGGTTCCGTGAATTGATTGATGCCCGGCTCCAGCGATTGTCGCGGCAGGAGACAAAGGGTACTCGGGTAGTGGTGGAGTAAAGGCTGCAGACGAACGCCGATCCTAAAAACGTCTTTTGTAAAGGCGCGTCAGGGCAGTGCGATCAGTTAGCTCGTAGTGGTTGAACCACTCACGTAATTCTGGGTAAGATTCGATGCTGAGGCGCGGATTGAAAGGGCTCAGTCCGTCGACGATCCAGGTGGGGTGAGTTCGGGATAATTCAAGACGGTTAGCTTTGGCGGCGTCTGCGTAGATGGCTTGAACAGACGAGAGGTGGCGGTCTGCTGGGACGCCCGTGAGTGGTTGGGAATCCCAGAATCGACTGTCTGACACAAGTCGCGTGTCGACGTAGATGTCAGGCCGGTAACCCCAGACCAGGAGAGTGTCGCCGGGATGCGAGGCGGCATTGATTTTTGCGGCTGCGCGTTGGCTATCGAGATCCATGGCAATGTCGGCCCAGTTGGAAGACTTTCCCGCGGCGAGCAGGAGGTAGTGGGGGCCGAACCGGACGACGGGTAGTGTCAGGCAAAGAATGAGAGCCGGCGCGGCGATACGCCCGGAGCGATCCCAAGCCAGTGTGATGCCGCGCGAGGCAGCGATCACCAGTGGGGGTAGAAGTTGCAGAAAGTAGTGCGGGGCAAAGCGGCTGCCTAGCGCCACGCCTCCAAACGAAAGAGCCATCCAGCCTAGTAATTGCCAGCGATGACGGAGCGGCTTGGAGAAGGCAAAGATGCTGCCGAGCAGTAGAGCCAGATGGAAGCCGAGCCAATTCCCTGTTCTTGCGATGCCATTGAGCAATGGATGAGCCACCGGAGCTCCCTTCGCGTAGAGCAGTCCCCAATGCCAGACTTGCTCGACATAGCCGGGCCAGGCTCCCAATGCGAGTAGCGCTGCCGCCTCGAGTGAGACGGTAGCCCCAAAGGCGAGGAGCAGCATCGGCGTTTGCCAGCCTACAAACAGGCAACAAGAGGCAAGAACAAAGAGCGCTTTCGTATTTCCCAGGAAGGCAATGCCGGCCAGAATGCCTGCACCGATGACGTTGCGAGCGTGGAAAGCGAAGTAGATGGCGAGCAAGTGCGGAAGCAGCATGACGGCGTCGGCTGCGAACGGAATCACCGCTGACGGCAGGTAGAAGGTGGTAAAGAAAGCGAGCAGCAGAGCCGCGACATAACCTTCTCGCCGGCCCCACCAAGCGGAAGCAAGACGCCAGGCAACGGCGCAGCAGGCCACAATGTAGGCGGCATCGAGCAGGCGGAGCGCCCAGCCGGACCAGCCGCCGATAAGGAGATAGTAGAGGGCAGTGAGGGGCGGCTTGTCGTACCAGAAGTCTCGGTAAGGAACTCGCCCGTGCAGGATGTTAATGCTCGCGGCCAGGTGGTAGTCTTCGTCAGCCCAGAGTAGATGAAGGTGCGCCAGGCGGAAGCAGCTGAGCAGGATGACAACAGTTACCGTAAGGGGAAGGGCGCGCCGGGAGACCGGTGGCGACGGTGAGAGAACCTCCATTCACCGCGTATCATAAGACATTGGAAAGAACCAGCGGCACACGCACCTTACAGACTGTAGAAATTTCGAAATCCTACAACGGCCGCAAGGTGGTGGACAATGTCACGATACGGGTGGAGCAGGGCGAAGTGGTGGGTCTGTTGGGGCCCAACGGCGCGGGCAAAACCACGTCGTTCTACATCACAGTCGGCCTGATCAATCCGGAGTCGGGCGATGTGCTGCTGGATGACAAGCCGATTACGCACCTGCCGATGTATCAGCGGGCGCGGCGCGGTATCAGCTACCTGCCGCAGGAGCCTTCGGTTTTCCGCAAGCTGAGCGTTGAGGACAACTTGATGGCGATTCTGCAGACGCTGCCGATTCGCGGACACGAGCGGCGGGAGCGCATGTCCAACCTGATTGCTGACCTTGGTCTGGAGACGGTGCGGCACAGCAAAGGCTATATGCTTTCAGGCGGGGAGCGGCGGCGGGTGGAGATTGCGCGCTCGCTGGTTTTGCGTCCCGATTTTATTCTGCTGGACGAGCCCTTCTCGGGCATTGATCCGATACAGGTGCTGGAGTTGCAACGCATCATCGGTGATCTGAAGCGTCGCGGGATCGGCATCCTGGTGACCGACCATAATGTGCGGGAGACACTGGCGGTGACCGATCGGGCATACATTATCAGCAACGGGCGAATCTTTCGTGCTGGATCGCCAGAATCGCTGGGGCACGATCCGGAAGTCCGGCGCATTTACCTGGGTGAGAATTTCTTCCTGCCGCCCGGTTTGGCCAGTTAGCAATTCGGGCCTTAGTATAGGCCCCCTAGTTTGCTGGACCACAGGTTTTTCCCAAATGGCAAAGGCCTTCTGCGGTGTTAGACTGGTGACCAAATGAGTTCGCTTTCGCAACGGCTGCACCTCGGCGTACAGCAAAAGCAGATACTCACGCCTGGCCTTGTTCAGATGGTCACGGTGCTTCAACTCAACCGAATGGAGTTGAAGGACATGATCACCAATGAGATTGCGGAGAATCCGGTCCTGGAGGAAGCCACAGAGCCGGGTGAGGAGTTAACGCCACAGGAGCTGCAATCGCTTCTGGAATGCGAAAGGCATTCCGATCCGGCTGATCAGACAATTCTGAGCCATGTGGAAGCAGGCGCGGCTACCAACAGCTTCGACGGGAACGACAACTTTGAAGCACTAGGGAGTGACCACTCCGACGGCGGCGCAAGTGAGGCGAGTATAGCCGGCGCGGCATCTTCCGAAGAGGGCAAGACCGAGACTGACCCATTCCAAGAAATTGACTTCGGCAGCTTCTTTGACGAGTACCTGGACCCCGGATTCAAGAGTCCTGCCTCGGAGTCTTTCGAGAAGCCGTCATTCGAGACCTTCCTCTCTTCACCGGTCACATTGAGCGATCATTTGCAGAGCCAGCTGAGTGTAGTTGTCATTCCCGAGGCAGTACGCGAGGCGGCAAAGAGCGTAATCGGTAACCTGGAGGAGAGTGGTTACCTGACGACGGTACCGGAAGAAATTGCCTTTGCCGAGGGCCTGCCGCTGGAAACAGTGCGCGCTGCGTTGCGGGTGGTACAGGGGCTGGAGCCGACCGGGGTTGCGGCCAGGGATCTGCGCGAGTGCCTGCTGTTGCAGTTAGAAGCTCGGGGCTGTCGGGACGGCGTGGCTTGGAAGATCATACACGACCATATGCGGCTCTTGGGAACGCGGCAGATGGGCCAGCTATGCAAGGTTCTGGGACGGCCGCCCGAACATATTGAGATTGCTGTCAACGTGATCAAGCACTTGGACCCGGCTCCCGGGTTGCGGTACTCCGGTGGTGGCGCACGGGTGGTGGAACCCGACGTTTACATCCACAAAGACGGCGATGACTATGTCATCACGCTGAACGATGACGATGTGCCGCAACTGCGCTTGAATGGCGAGTATAAGCGCATGGTGGATCGCGAACAGGAGCCGAACCGGGATGTGCGCAACTATGTGAAGGAGCGGTATGCTTCGGCACTGCAGCTGATCAAGAATATCGAGCAGCGCAAGCATACAATACTGCGGGTTTGTCACTCGATTGTGCGGCGGCAGGGCGAGTTTCTGGAGAGCGGTATCGACCAGTTAAAGCCGATGATGATCAAGGAGGTGGCTGAAGAAATCGGGGTTCATCCATCGACAGTGAGCCGGGCGGTTGCGAATAAATATACCCACACACCGCAGGGGGTTTTTGAGCTACGATATTTCTTCTCTGAGGCGGTGCAGGGAACTTCGGGCAGCATAACTCCGCTGCTGATTGTGAAACGCCGGGTGAAGAAGATGATTGAAGAGGAAAATGCGGCACGCCCGCTGACCGATGAACAGATCACGGGGCGCCTGCAAAGCGAGGGAATCGACGTAACGCGCCGGACAGTAGCAAAATATCGTGAGGATATGAAGATTCCGTCAACACATCAGCGCCGAATGCGCGCCTAACAGGCAGGAAGAAAGTGAGACTCGCGAGGGTCGAAGCATTTCGTTCGCCCTTCGAACAGGGACAGATATGAAGCTGATCTACTCCGGCAAGACTAAGGATTTTACTCCTGAGCTAGAGGAAAAAGTTGCAGAGAAGCTGGCCAAAGTGGGGCGTCTGGCAGAGCAGCGGGGCGAACGCGAAGTACACCTGGTTCACCACCTGGAAAGGCACTTGCACAAGGTTGAGATCCACCTGAACTTCTATGATCATTCGCTGTGTGGCGAAGGCGCAGACGGGGATCTGATCATAGCTCTGAACCAGGCTGCAGAGAAGTTAGAGAAGCAGCTGATTAAGCAGCGGGACCGGTGGCGCGATGTACACCGAGATGCGAAAGCTGTCCGGACGAGCAAGGAAAATCCGAAGGATGAAGCTGCTCAGACAAGCGTTAAAGCAGAGAATGGACGGCATAGTCCTGCTGCTGCGAGCGAACCTGCGCGGACGCCTAAGGTTTTTCGCGTGAACTACGGCGAAGACCGGAAGCCGATGACTTTGGAAGAGGCGATGATGGAGATCTCCGGACCGAACGATTACGTGGTATACCGCGATGCTGATCGGAACTGCCTTTCCGTACTGGTGCAGCGGCAGGACGGCAACTACGACCTGATTGAGTCCTGAGCAGTAACCCGAGGCTCGACCCGAGGAGTCTGATTCTGCGGCTGCCAGACTCCTCCTATATCTGAATGGCTAAATCAATAAAGAAAGTGTCCAAGACCAGAGTTCCGGCTTCGGAGCCTGCCAAGCCGGGAACGGAACTGGTGATCATCACGGGCATTAGCGGTTCGGGCAAACTGACAGCGCTGAAGGCCTTTGAAGATCTTGGTTTCTATGCAGTCGACAACCTACCGATTGCGCTGGTGCCGAAGTTCGCGGACCTGTCTCTGGATTCGAAGACGCAACGTCGGTCGGCTCTGACCATCGATATACGCGAAGGCGAGGCATTGAAGGGCTTTGAAGAGATCTACGCCGAATTGAAAAAGCGCGTACATGCCCGGATCGTCTTCCTGGATGCGAGTGATGAGGTGCTGCAGCGACGCTACAGCGAGACCCGGCGCCCCCATCCGCTTGGGTCGGAATCGACGGTACTCTCGAGTATTTCCCATGAGCGTGAACAGCTTGCTCCACTCCGCGCTTTAGCTGATCTCTATCTCGACACAACGAAGCTGAACGTACATGATCTGCGCAGGCAGATCAACGACAAGTTTCAAGATGTAAAAGACCCGGCCAGCATCACTGTTTCCATCAACAGCTTTGGGTTTCGCCATGGTGTGCCATCCGAAAGCGACCTGGTTTTCGATGTACGCTTTCTACCTAACCCCAACTACATTCCTGAGTTCAAGCACCTGACGGGACTGCATCCCAGTGTGGCCCAGTTTATCCGGTCGTTTCCTCAGACCCAGGAGTTCATTGATCGCATCTCAGAGCTGCTGATTTATCTGCTGCCGCATTACATTCGGGAAGGAAAGAGTTACCTGACGATTTCCTTTGGCTGTACGGGCGGCCATCACCGATCGGTACTGATTGCACATGAGATTCAGAAGCGGTTGAAGAAGTCGGGCTTTGCGGTACAGGAGCGGCATCGGGATGCCGAGCGTGAGTTATAAGGTAATTGTCAGCGGAAGAAGTGTGGAGCTGCGGTCAGGGCACTCATACGTAAGTCGTCCGACGAGGAGGAAGCGCGGGAGCATGGTGCTGATGAGGTGGCTGTGGGGGATCTTAACAATAGTGCCAGCGTGTTGAAGGCTGCTGAGACCCTAGACGGTACTTTCACATAAATCCAGCGTTTCAAGGCACCGAGTTCGTGGCCGTTCGAAACAGCAGGGAATCAGGGTTTGCCGTTGGAGGTTGAAGGAATGTGGGTGGTGAGTCGCTTTAGAACAAACTCGCGGACGAGACCGTCTCCTGCCCGGCCCAGGATGCCGAAACCGGCGTTGCGGAAAAGAAGCCCAGTTCCGCGATCTGCATGAGGGTAGTAGAGATTTGAGAGAGCGCCAGAGGCAAGGCCGCCTACGATGGACGAGTAGTTGGGTTGGAGCGCTCCGTTGTCGCCGCGTGCGATGACTGAGAATGCAATGGCGTGCAGAAAGCGTGACTTCTTCGTGCCTGAGCCTTGATAGAAGTAGCGCGGATCCTGATGAAGGATTGATGGCAGGATAGCGTTGCCGATCAGTGTGCCGGTAAGCTGATCACCAAAGTCAGCAGCATATCGCTTTGCGTAGCCGCTCGCCCCAAAACCATAACCAGCGAAAGATCGATTTTCTTGTTCCACACCGGCAGCGATGCCTGAGATAACAAATTGGGAAGGATCAAAGATGGCGTGGGCAGCCAGCGAAAATTTTTGCCTGTCGTTCAGCGGGGCGGCATCGTGAATGTAACTGGTGTAGAAATTTGGCAAGAGTCCGAAGATGCGCTGGCTCTCCTCCGATTTCAGCTGCGCGTCTGCAATTTCCTCG
The DNA here is from genome assembly GCA_964248405.1 of uncultured Bryobacteraceae bacterium. Classification (GTDB taxonomy): domain Bacteria; phylum Acidobacteriota; class Terriglobia; order Bryobacterales; family Bryobacteraceae; genus Bog-105. Next base: position 25,225 of record CAXTYH010000036.1, on the reverse strand, counting down.
GTTGTGGCCGTTACCTGAACATCAGTGGTAGTTGGCGCGACGGCAAGCGAAACGTTTTGAAGCGCGTAGGACTGGTTATCGTTGAGCGTGATTTCTGGCGATAGAAACGGCGCCAGGCCGGTCAAAGTTATAGCGACGCGGAAGGGGCCGTGGCTCAGGTTTTCGAATCGGAACTCACCCCCGTTGTCAGCAGAGACAACCTTTTCAACCCGTCCATCCGGGCCTAACAGGCTTACCTGCGCATCAGGAATAACAGCCCCGCTGGAATCTTGCACTACGCCCGTGATGCTGGCCGTCGAGGATCGACTGGGGGCAGTCTGGGCTCGCAGATTCTGGGCGGACACAACAGGGGCAAGAAGCAGAACGGTTAAGCAGACTACAGAGGCGTGATTACCGCGAGTGGATGGAAGAGGGCTGATCAAATTTTGCTCACTTGAGGCGGTGATGACAGCATAGCTAGATACGCGACGTATATAGTTTGAGGGTACAGGAAACGGCCAACGCTATGAGGCGAGATAGCGACCTTTGAACCTGCTGCGGATTTAGCAGCCAACTTTGCTTTCGCGCGAGAACGCATGGGGGTCGCGCTCTTCTTTCGGGCCGTCGAGGCATTCGAGATCCTTCTCAATGGCGATCTTCAGGTGCGATCCGTCAGCCGTTAGATTGAAGTAGAGGCCGATTGCCTCGCTATGGGCCCACTCTTTGATGTCGGCCCCAGGCGCTGCAATCGAGATAATGCCGTCGACAAACGAGGCGCTTGCTGATCCCTGGCTAAAAGCTTGCAGCACGTACACCAGTTTGGTGCTGCCTGGAAATCGGACCTCTTCCTGCAAGGCAGTGCCGGCCGCCAACTCGTCTACTTCCTTTCGATTGAGACGAAGCCGAAGGCTGTTCTGGCGAGTGCGGAGTTTCACAACTCTAAGTTTATCCGCCAATCGCCGGAATAAACATTGAAGCGGTGGGATCGCAGAAATCCGATGAGAGTGATTCTGAACTGCCTTGCTGTTTCAATAGCCAGGCTGGATGGTCCGCCGACAGTGGCGAGGAATCTGCCGCCTGCCACCGCGGTTTTAGCAACAAGCTCGAAGCTGCTGCGGCTGCTGAGAAGCAGGATCTCCTCTCCTAGCGGAATGCGATGGTTCAGCACGCAATGACCGATGAGCTTATCAAGAGCATTATGCCGTCCGATGTCTTCGAACAGCTTCTCTACTACTCCAGCGCTGCTGACTAAAGCAGCCGCGTGCAAGCCTCCGGTTTGCGCAAAACCTTGCTGATGCCCGTCGAGCAAGTTGGGCAGACGCTCGATGAAGGTTCGGGAAATGGTGAATGGTGTCCGCTCTTCGGTTTGATCGGGTACAACAAGCGCGTCGGAGCTTCGCTTACCGCAGACTCCGCAGCTGGAGTTGACGATGCTGTTTCGGCCAATGCGCCACGATTCGACATCAACAGAGGGCGCCAACTCAGCCACAATCTCGTTGTGAGGCTCGGTGCCGAGGGAGCGGATGTCCAGCAGATCGCTGCCTTTCCTAATGATCCCTTCGGAGAGCAGCAGTCCAGCCACCAGTTCGCGGTCATGACCAGGCGTTCGCATGGTGAGCGCCAGGCTTTCTGTGCGAAGGCTCTCTTTAAATCGGTAAGCGATACGGATGTCGAGCGGCTCTTCTGTGGCAACGGTGTCCACCATGCGCTCAGAACCGGCGCTTGTGACCCGCTTGATTTCAAAGGAGCGAAGGGCGCGCCGATCCAGAGATGATGCTGCGCTATCTTGATCGTGATTACTATGCCTGCTGCCGACATCCATCATGTCGAGCTCCTTGTTCTTGCCCTGCTGTTTCTGGTAGCCGCACTAGCCGTCATTGCTAAGAAGATAGCGGTTCCGTATCCCATCATCCTGGTGATTGGTGGGCTGTGCCTGAGTTTGATTCCGGGGGCGCCCAAAGTATCGCTTGATCCGAACATCGTTTTTCTGGTGATTCTTCCGCCACTGCTGTTCTCAGCTGCCTTTCATACTTCATGGAGAGAGTTCAGGCGGAATCTACTTAGCATATTGCTGCTTGCCTTCGGGTTGGTGGGCTTTACAGTTTTCGGAGTTGCGCTGGTCATCCGATGGCTGCTGCCCGGTTTCGACTGGCAACTCGGGCTGGTGCTGGGAGCTGTGGTAGCCACAACTGATCCGATCTCAGCTGTAGCAACAGCTCGCAAGCTGGGGATTCCGCGCCGCATTTCCGACTTACTGGAAGCGGAGAGCCTGCTCAACGATGGCAGCGGCCTAGTGGCGTTGCGGTTCACATCAGCACTGGTAGTGACGGGGGTGACGCCGAGTTTTTTCCAGGGCCTCGGAACCCTGCTGTATCTGATCGTAGCCGGTGTCGCCATCGGTCTTGCAGTGGCATGGGTGGTCAGTCACATACAGCGGGCGATCTCTGAATCGGCGATTGAGATTACGGTCAGCATTATCACCCCTTACATTGCATATCTGGCGGCTGAAAGTTTGAGTTGCTCCGGCATTATGGCAACACTGGCCTGTGGAATCTATCTGGGCAGGCGTAGTTCCGGTTTCTTATCACTGCACGCGCGCATTGAATCGTCCGCGGTCTGGAGCACGCTCGACTTCATTCTGAACGGCATTGTTTTTCTGCTGCTGGGGCTGCAGTTGCCGAGCATTATTGCCGACATACAAGGCAAAGAGCATCGGCGATTGCTGCTGGAGGCAACACTGTTCTGCCTGTTGGTAATTGGGTTACGGATGCTGTGGGTGTTTCCGAGCTCGTGGCTGATTTCAAAGCTGCGGCGTTTCGCGATTGCGCGGCACACAGATCCCTTTTCCTCGCGCGAGGCTTTTCTGATTGGGTGGGCGGGAATGCGCGGTGTGTTGGCCTTGGCGGCGGCTATTTCCTTGCCCGAACATGTGGCAGCCGGCGGAGTGTTTCCAGAGCGGAACCTGATCATCTTTTTCACATTTGCGTTGATCTTTGTAACGCTGGTTGTGCAGGGGCTGACGCTGCCGGCATTGATCCGGCGATTGGGGCTGAGCGGGACCTCCACTGCCGGCGAATTGGAAGAGGAGGAAGCGGCGCGTCGCGAGATGATTACGTCTGCTCTTGCCTCGCTTGGGGAGATGAGGCTGGAAGGGGAAGGCAACCCGCACACATTGGATCAACTGGAGCACTACTACCAAAGGCGTCTGGCACTACTGGGAGCTGAGGAAGACGGGCCCGAGTCGGGTCTGAGCAAGGAAGAGGTACAGCAGTATGACGCCATTGCTCATCGCTTGCGAACTGTTGAGCGAACGGTGGCGCTGCGGCTTCGCGATGGGCGAAAGATTCACGATGAGGTGTTACGGGATCTGGAGCGGGAGTTGGATTTGCTGGATGCCCGGTTTGGATAATGGAGCCGCCACTAAAAAAGAGAGATTGCCCCGGTGTTTTGCCAGGCCAATCTCTTTACGCCAGCTACTTCTTCTCTGCCTCGGCCTTAGCACGAGTGTGATGATGAATGTTGCCGTCCTTGTCGGTGTACTCGCGCGACTTCAAGTCGGAAGAATCACTGCTTTCTTCCTTCTTTGCTTCGCCCTTATGTGAGCTGGTTGACTTGGATTCAGATTCGTGAGAGCCCGAAGCCTTGCCGTTCGAATGGGAACCAGATGCATGCGCATCCTTCTCTTTTGTCGATGCAGCCTCATGATGCGGTGTAGGGTCGGCAGCGCTCTTGTGAGGGTGCTTCCCGGTTCCTTGTTGTTCTTTCTGTTCAGCCATAAATTGCTTTCTCCTGCCCTGTAGACTTGGTGGGCAGCGAAGCCGAACCTAGCAACATTACCCCAACAGTTCGCCCAGTTTTCGCGAAGATACTCACTTCCGTAAGCTTTCTGTAACAGCCAGGTTATCTGGAGAGTAACTCCAGCTCGAGAGCTTTTCAGCCGAACCAACTATTTTCCGTGGACACTTAGTAAGTATGAATTCCATCCAGCCCGCGCCGCTTTTGCGTAGGTCTCCATTTGCGAGTAATCATCGTTCCAGGTGGTGTACATCAGGCCCAGCACGCCCGGTACACCGGCTGCTGCTTTCAGTTCCGCGGTAGCGGCGGCTGCGCCATTGCCCGTGTCATAGTACCCCGCAATGATTTGTCTGTGTGCAATCGGCTGCTTCCCATTGCCGCCTGAGAACCACTTGAGTGAATCAGCCCTTTTATCCTGATTCCAGTTCACGACTGTTACATTCGACGGAATACCAGAAGCTGCGCCAGTCAAGTCACCTTCCACATGAAAGTAGTTGTCGCGGCCGTTGTGGAAGGGATCGAACATGTCATTCCAGATATAGAGAACATTGCCCGGCGCTACCTTGCCATAAATCCCCATTAGATTGCCGGCGCTCCAGGAGAGTAACTGCCCGGCGGTCATCTGCTTGGCACGGCAACTGGCACACGAGTTCATTTGCCGTATCTCGTCGTAGCCGAGCATTAATCCTCCACCGGGCGGCAGCACTCGGTGGATCGCCTTGCCATTCCGTGCAACCCACTTCAGGCTCTCCGGATCTGTCATGCACATGGCGACACTATGATTGCCCGGCACCGGAAACGCTGAGTAGGAATCAATGAGCACGGTTTGTCCAGGCTTCATATGAGTACCGGCCGGTAAGCTCACCGGCGTTGGTTCGTGCCAGTCGTCGTTGAACGGTTTTGGCACTTGCATGTGATGGTCGGTGATGGGCTTGAAGTCACGGCCCTCCACAAAGTCCGGCCCCTTCTGGCCTGGCTCATACACTTTCACCGGGGCACCCTCACGCCTGGTCAGGTACACCAGCGCCGTCTCTTCAATCGACACATCATCAAACCAGAGAATTCCCGCGCTGCCGCCCCACACGCCGAAGTACAGGGTACCTTCCGTGCTGTCCTGGCTATTGAAGATATAGTCAAGCTGCGTCCAGTCATGAGTACCGTTGGCAGGCAGGCTCACGTTCAGGCGGACTTTGTCGAAGTTGCCCTTATCGAACACCGAGATCATGGGACCACCTCTGAAGTTCGACGATTTATAGAACAAGCGCACGTGATATTGACGCCAAGGCCGTAACGGGAAGTCCTGACGAAAGCGTGCATTGCCGGGCGCATCAACCACAACCGCCGAATTCTTACCCGAGTGGGCAACGTTGTTCACTCCGATGCCGGCGTCGTTTGTTGAGAACCAGTCTTGCTTGCCGGCTTCAAAGCCACCGTTTGCCAGCCCAGGAAAGCTGTTTTTGAAATTGAGTCTGGTTCCTGTGCGATCCACTTCGAATTTAGACCCGACCACACGCTGGCTCTCAGCCCAGTTCGGATTGTTCTCCAGATCTTCGTTGGAGTAGCCGTAGGGGGCGGGCGCGGCCAAAACCTTCATGTGCTTGCTGCCTGCATACTTCAGCAGGTCGCGCATGAAACCTTCGTTATCCAGGGGCCATGAGTCATTGCCCATGTAGTTCAGGCCGCTGTCCCATAGCGCGAGCCCGTTGTAGCCGGCGGCAGCTGCCTTGTCGACCAACTTGCGGCTATTCGCAAGCGCATCTTCACTGCTCAGGAAACTATGATGCCAGTACCAAAGCTGCATGCCTTCAGAACCGGCAGGCTGTGCGGCTGTGCTGTACCGAATTGGCAGCGTCGCCAATCCGACCACGGCACTAAGGCAAAAGAGGAGGGCGCGACGACGCGTACCCTTCATCAATCTGCTTAGGAAGCAAGATTGAGAGGCTTGGCCTCTATCACTCCCTTGTAGCCGTTTTTGATTCGTTCTTCGATGATTGCCCAAACTTTAGGATCGCAGCCCTTCCACTCCATCACCGCGACATTTCCCAGGTATGGCAGTGCGGCGACGCCGGCCTTACTTGAGAAGTAGCCGCTTATTACCAGAGTGCGGAACTGGCTGAAGAACTTCATGCCCTGGTGATCGTTCTTTGCGACCTTCTCGGGATAGGCAATACGATCGAGCAGTGCCTTCTGGCTTGCCGTGCCTGCGTCCACAAAATCTTTCCCGCATTTCTGGTTCGCTTCGTGGTCCAGCCACATCAGCCCGCCGAGCATTTCGCCGCGAAAATCCTGGCTGCCGTCCTCGCTGGTTCGAAAGGCGATCCAATCGTCCAGGAACTCGGGCACACCGGCGCCTGTTGCGCTCGGTCCGCTCTCGTCGGCTGGAATGATGAGATCGGATAACACCTTTACGGTCTGCCACTGGTGATCGTCGAAGGTCTGACGCTGATACGGTCCTTTGGAAGGGGCAGCCTCCCCGCTGTTGGCCCCATGCTGGTGCTGAGCTTCCAAGCCTTGGGCGGTGCCGGTAGCTAAAGCAGCTGCCGGGACAGCCGCACCCAGGATGTGGAACAAGTTCCGGCGACTTACGTTTTCTGCCATGCTCATGTTTCTTCTCAGACTTTCACGTTGAACTTTTTCACCTGGTCGGCAATGTAGTCGCTTGTCCGCCAGCCAAGCGCGGTAATGGTTAGCGTCGGATTCTTATCTGCGTTGCTGACGAACGGCGCAGCATCAGTCACAAACAAATTTTTAACATCCCACGCCTGGCAGTGTTCGTTCAACACTGATTTTTTCGGGTTGCTGCCCATCTGTGTCGCGCCTACTTCGTGGATAATCTCTCCACCGCGCGCAATACCCCAATTGCTGTCTTCGGCGGCGCTTCGTGTGACGACCCCGCCCATGGTTTCGATAATTTCCTTGAACGTGTCCTGCATGTGTCGAGCCTGCAGAATTTCGTCCTGGCTCCATTTAAAGTGGAAGCGCAACACTGGAATGCCCCATTGGTCCACCACGTTCGGATCAATCTCGGCATAGCTGTTTTCGTTCGGAATCATTTCGCCACGACCTGAGAAGTGCACGTCTGCGCCGTAGAGCTTGCGCAGGTTCTGCTTCATCTCCACGCCGTATCCACCGCCCAGGAACTGCTCGGCATATCCGCCCATGGCGCCGGAACCCGGTTGCTGTCGACCGCCGCCCAGCTCAATATGGTAGCCGCGCGAAAAAGGCATCTTGCCGGCCCTTTGCTGCTTGTAGTTCCACCATGGCATGTACATGTGCATGCCGCCCACTCCGTCTTCGTTCTGCGGGGGCAAGTCTTGCAGGATCGGCACAACTCCGCTCACGGCCGAGCCCACTGTATCCATCACGTACTTGCCGACAAGCCCGGAGCTGTTGGCAATACCGTTGGGAAACAGGCTCGACTTCGAGTTCAGCATGATGCGGGCTGTCTCACAGCAGCTAGCTGCCAGGACAACGACCTTCGCGCGCACCTGCACTTCTTTGCGAGTCTTTTTATCCACGTAAGAAACGCCGGTGGCCAGTCCATCGGAGCCCACGAGGACTTCGCGTACCATTGCGCTGGTGCGAACTTCGAGATTGCCGGTTTTCAAGGCGGGTTTGATGTGCACGCCTGGCGAGTTGAAGTTCGCATTTACACCACAACTCCGGCCACATTGCGCGCAGTAGTGACAGGCAGGACGTCCGTTTAGAGGCCTGGTTAGAATTGCCAGCCGTGATGGGATACACGGAATGTTCAGCTTGTCACTGGCCATCTTAATGACTCGCTCATAGCCGCGGGGCGCCGGCGCCGGTTGGAAATTGCCGTCTGGGGTGTTTTCCAGTCCTTCGGCTGTTCCGAAAACGCCAATCAAGCCTTCGGCTTTGTCGTAGTAAGGGGCCATGTCGTCGTACGTGATAGGCCAATCGAAGCCCTTGCCGTCGCGGCTGTAAGGCTTGAAGTCATACGGCCCCATCCGAAGCGAAATGCGCCCGTAATGATTGGTCCGACCGCCCAGCATACGCGCCCGCCACCAGAGCCACTCGGAACCTGGAGCATTCGTATACGGCTCACCTGGCACGTGCCAGCCCCCGACGGTTGTTGCATCGAAGGCACCCCATGGTTTGTCGCGCGTACCCGATGCTCTATGCGGCACCTGGTATGGCCACTCGAACATCTTAGTGTCCTTCGTGCAATCAAACCAATCGCCGGCTTCCAACATGCAGATCTTGGCGCCGGCATGCGAGAGCACGTGAGCTGCAATGCCGCCACCCGCACCGGAACCGACAATAACTACATCATAAGTTTTGGGCGTAGCACTAACTTGGGCCATAAATTTCTCGGTACCTATTATATTGACGTCGCTGGCCGAATTGAGTGCTGATACCCGCTTATAGCAATTTTGCTAGTAGACTCAAGCGCGCGCCGAGTTCACCAGTACACCCGACCCAACCAGGCTTGCATACTGTTGGTCCACCGCGAAAACGGCTGTGTCGACCTCTTCAGGGGCCATCAGGCGATCAAAAGCGCGTGTCCAGCGGCTATCAACACAATCGACCATTTCATCCGCAATCATCCACGCTAACATTTCAAGTGATTCCATGACTATTAAGTGAGGAACGGGCAGATTTCTCGCGTGTATAGATTACGGGCAAGATTTTCCATGAGCGGCAAGTTCAGCACAGTACACGCCAGTCCGGCGGCTAGAACGAACTGCCGAGGAGCAGTGTATGCCAAGCCAAGGGAGAGCAAACGGGTTTTGCCATTTCAAGGCACATACTGGGACAGGTATCGCTTCGACATAACAAACCCTACTTTGAATTCATCGCTGAAGTCGGGCCCTGGATTATTGTCCGCGCCATAGAGCGGGTCTTCCTGTTCAATCGACATAGCGCCCTGGTATCCGACATTTTGCAAGACACTGAAGAAGTCTCGCCAGACGATTGAACCCATTCCCGGGATACGATACCGCCACCAATTGGCTTTGTTCACCGGCGTGATCCCTCCGGCCCGGACTACTTGCCACAAAATCTCTGTATCTTTCAGGTGAACGTCATAGATCTTGTCAGCGTAGTCGCGTGCTATCTCGATGGGATCCATGAATTGCCGGACAAAATGGGACGGGTCAAACTGCAGACCAACATAGGGCGAGTTAGCGAACTTTCTAAATAGCGCGTCGTATCCAACCGGACTGGTGGCGATATTCGGTCCATCGGGCCACGGCTCCCATAAGATCCGAACTTTGTTTCGCTGGCAGGCTGCAAAGTATTTCTCGTTGTAAGTCCGAACAACTTCGTCCACTTGTTCGGCGAATGTCTTCCCTGGGTCCTTACCTGATGCTGTTCCGATATAAGGCACGCCCAACTTACCTGCCATGTCAATGGCTTTAGCAAAGTAAGCGTTTGTTCTTTCGCGCTTTGCCCCGTCGGGATCGGTGTGGTTCACGGTAATCTGGAGAGCCGATACCTGCATCCCATGCTGCTGAAGTACATTCTTAACTGCGGCAGTCTGCTCGTCGGTAATCTGCCGGGCATCAAGGGTCGATCCCGCGCCGCCGTCCAGGATCATATTCGTAAATCCGGCACCGCCGGCAAATGCTACGTTCGCAGGCGTATACAAACCCAAAACGCCTAATTTAGGCCGCCACTCACGGCGGGTTTCCCCTTTGATTCCAGCGGCCAAAGTAAGCGCGCCCACCATCGTTCTTCGAGTCATACGCCGTATTGTATGGCACGACGATAGTCTCCCCTGCTTCGACCGGCAAGGACGCAGCTTTAGAACCGAACTCGCTCAGATAACGTTGGTATATGCAATACTCATAATGTATGAGCACTAAAGCTCATTCTTCAGAAACTCTGAACTAAGTCGGACTCTGAACCTACTTACTTAGTCGAACGGTTGGCCCATGTGGGTCGATAACTTCTGGTTCTCACTTCAAAGATCGTGGGTACAGCACGATTCGACGAGGTCTGAAAGGGCTGAGGGCATGCAGTTTGCATACGACGGGTTCACACAGCAGGACGATGTCAGGTGTTTCCGGTTTCATCATGTCCGCGACGACGTGGTTAAAGAGGTTTTTCAAATAGAGGTTGGACTTAGCCTCTTTTTGCAGCATCGAGTTCTCGTTCAGGATGGTCCGCGCTTCTGTTTGGAGCTTTTGAATGCAAGCTCAGTCGCAAATCCCTCAACCTTGGAGCACTTCCATAAGTACAGGGTGGTGAGCACCGATTTTTCTTCCTTACTCGCCGAACGAGCGAGGCTGCTTGCTGCTAAACAGCTAAGGACCAAATTACCCGTCGCTAGGCAAAGACGCGTGGGGGGCTCGTACGCTTACTCTAGTGCCTCTGTTGTAAGACCGTAACTCAGGTGAAGGTAGGACTGAAGGACAGAGTAGCCGGATTTGAGCTCAGACACGAAATGGGGCTTACTAGCGGCAGGTCAGAGGGAGAAGAAATATGAAAGACGTTAAGAGCTTCTGGAATTGGCAGGGTGTTTACATCGGCTATCGTTTTGAAGACTCTCTGTTTTCGTCCGATGGACGCCAGCTTGGGCTGTTTTATGAGGGTGACGAGGTTTATGCCTGTGACGGCAGTTATCTCGGAGAGATTCGCAACGGCGATCGCCTGATCAGCAACATAGCCAAGAAACATTGGAAGCGGGGCCTCGTTGTACCTTCTGAACGGAAGCTCATGCCAGGATTCGCCGACGCAAGTTCCAAACAGATGCTGGTGAGCTTTGAGGACTTTACTCTTACTTAGGACTCGAAAAGCTTGCATTCGTTGCGTGCTTACTTACCCTGCATAACAAGCGCCGCGACTCTCCTAAGTCAATTCCGAACCTTGTGTTTCCGGCAAATACAAGGCGCTGAGAGCCGCACAGGCAAAGGCTACCCCGCACACGCCGAAGCCCCAGCTCAATCCGTATCGCTGTCCTACTGCTCCAATTACGATCGGCGCAAAGGCACTCAGCCCACGTGCTGCGTTGTACGAGATGCCCAACGCAGTCGCCCGAATCGTGGTTGGAAACAGTTCACTTCCCAAGATGCCGGAGCCGGTGAAGAAGCCGGTTCCGAAGAAAGCTGTTATTGAGGCGGTGACTAAAATTGCGACCGGACTCCGAGCTAACGCAAATGCCGGCACGGAAGCAGCTGCCAGCAACAGGTAGGCAATAAATGTGCGCTTGCGTCCGAACTTATCGGCTAATACTCCGAAAAGTAAGTACCCGGGAAACATTCCGCATAAGTTCAGAATTATTAGAAATGCCGTAAAGTTGAGCTGGTTGAAGTTACGACCGCCCTGGGCAGCCGGTAAAGCTAAATAGGCTGGAATCCAGGTAAACAAACCCCACCAGGCAAACATTCCGAACGTATTGGTAACCAGTAACGCGAATAAGCGGGGAAGTACCGGCCGCCACGCCACGATAGTGCGACTGTGCCTTTGTCTCTGCCAAAGCTCCGGTTCCGGCACTTCATGCTGAATCCAAAACACGAATAAGGCCGGCAGCACGCCTACAAAGAAGACCGAGCGCCACGAAGTATGGGCGAGCATCAGCCCGGCCACGCCGGCAGCCAGTGCATACCCGATAGCCCAACTGCTTTGCACAATGGCAATGGCTCGGCCGCGCCAGGCACTCGGCCACGTTTCGGCTACCAGCGTTGCGCCGGAATTCCACTCTCCGCCCATGCCAAAGCCCAGCAAAAAGCGGAAGAGTGCCAGGCTGGCGACCCCCGTTGAGAAACCGCAAGCGAAGGTAAACAGTGAGTAGGTCAGAATACTGAAGCTCAGCATTCGTCGCCTTCCGAATCGATCAGCAAGTAAGCCGAAGCCAAAGCTCCCAATGGCCGAGGCTGCCAGCGTCAAGCTGTTGAGCAAACCGGCGGTCGTCTTTGACATGCCGAACTCGCGCATCAGTGTTGCCAGCACGATGGAGTAGAGCATCACGTCAAAGGCGTCCAGCATCCAGCCCAGTCCCGCTGCCAGCACCGTGCGGCGTTGTGCGACAGTGGTGTTGCTCCAGCGGAATGGTCGAAGTTCGGGCAGCTGTTGAGAGGCGTCTTGTTTAGAGATCAATGGAACCAGGATAGGCGCGAGCGACCGGCTAATGCGAATCGCAATCGATACGGGCGGCACCTTCACCGACTGCGTGTACTACGCCGATGGGCATTTACAAGTGCACAAGCTTCCATCGACTCCGTCAGACCCGGGAGGAGCGCTGCGCCAAGCTGTTCAGCAGGTTGGCGATGCGACTGGGACGAATGAGGTTCGCCATGGCACAACCGTTGGGACGAACGCACTGCTGGAACGCAAGGGCGCTCGCGTTGCGTTTGTCACCACGGCGGGCTTTGAAGATACTCTCGCCATCGGACGCCAGGCGCGTCCCGATCTGTATAACCTGCTTTACCAGGCGCCGCCTCCACTCGTGCCCCCTCCGTTGCGGTTCGGAGTTGCGGAGCGTACCCTGCCGGACGGCTGCATTCTCCTGCAGCCTGACGCGGCCGAACTGGAGCGCCTGAGCAACGCGATTGCGGCAGCAAAGCCCGAAGCTATTGCCATCTCGCTGCTGTTCTCATTTGCTAACCCTGCCAATGAAATGGCAGTTGCAAACCAATTGGCCAAGCTCGGCCTCCCTCTTTCCATCTCTCACCAAATTCTGCCGGAGTTCCGCGAGTACGAGCGCGGGTCTACCACCGCGATCAACGCCTATCTATCGCCGAAGATGCAAGGCTATCTGGCTGGACTCGACCCGGGCCTGCTGGTTATGCAATCAAGCGGCGGCATTGTCGAAGCGCCCATTGCGGCACGCGAACCTGTCCGCACTATTTTGTCCGGTCCAGCAGGTGGAGTGGTGGGTGCGCTCGCAGTGGCCAAACGTGCCGGTTACGAGCGCGTGCTCACCTTCGACATGGGCGGCACCTCGACAGATGTTGCACTGCTCGACACAGCGCGCGGGCTTACGGCTACGACGGAGTCACTGGTGATGAACATGCCGGTCGCTGTGCCAATGCTCAACATTCATACGGTAGGAGCAGGTGGCGGGTCGCTTGCCGATTTTGATCGAGGTGGGGCTATGCGGGTGGGCCCTGAATCGGCCGGCGCAGATCCCGGTCCCATCTGCTACGGTCGCGGCGTCAAACCGACTGTGACCGATGCCAACCTTTTGCTGGGTCGCTTGAATGCGAGTGGTTTGCTCGGCGGCGGACTTACCCTCGACCTTCATCGGACACGCCTCCTCGCGGAAGCGTTGAAAGGCCCTCTGCACACGGTCGAAGCGTTTGCCGAAGGAGTGGTTCAGGTGGTGAACGCTCACATGGAACAAGCCCTTCGCAAGATCTCAATTGAGCAGGGGTTTGATCCGCGCGAATTTGTTTTGCTCAGCTTCGGCGGCGCTGGTCCCCTGCATGCCTGCGCACTCGCGCGTGCGCTGAACATTCCCAAAGTGCTGGTGCCTACGCTGCCCGGCGCTCTTTCGGCATACGGCATCCTTGTCTCCGATACCGTCCGCGACTACTCTCGAACAGTCATGTTGAAGGCCGACGATTCCGCATTGTCCCAACACTTTTCCTCGCTGGTTGAGGAAGGGGAAAAGGAGTTCAGCAGTGGGGAGATTCAGTTCTCTGCCGACATGCGTTATAGAGGTCAGGGGTACGAGCTGACGGTCACCTGGACGGCCGACGCCATCGAACAGTTTCACCTTGAGCACGAGCGCCGCTACGGCTACGCCGACCGCACTCGCACTGTGGAGGTGGTGAATATCCGCGTCCGCCTGACTCGACCGAGCGAGCTTCTTGAGCAAGCGCCCAAACCTACGAAAGCGGGCAATGGCGTCCAGGCAATTACCACCCATCGTTATGTCTACGAAGAAGGGCAGTGGCAGCAGTCGACGGTGTACAAACGCGATTTGCTGCGAACGGGGGATGCCATTGCCGGCCCCGCGGTGATTGATGAATACAGTGCGACAACATTCCTTCCCTCGCGCTGCCGCCTCTCGGTTGACCCATGGATGAATCTGGTGATCGACGTAAATGAGTAGTCCTATCGAGCTCGCCATTTTTAAGAGCGCCTTCCACTCCATTGCCGAGGAGATCGGCGCGGCCCTGCGACGTACGGCGTTCTCTCCCAACATTAAAGAGCGCCGCGACTACTCGAGCGCCCTCTTCGATGCTGCCGGCCAGGTGATTGCGATGGGTGACGACATGCCGGTTCATTTAGGCTCCATGCCGATGTCGGTCCGCGCCGCTTTGAGCCGGCTGACGCTGGGGCCTGGTGATGTGGCCATGTTGAATGATCCCTACGAGGGTGGAACGCACCTCCCTGACATCACGCTGGTTCTGCCCGTCTTCGCCGGCAGCTCGTCGGCGCTGTTCTTCGTGGCTAACCGTGCACACCATGCCGATGTCGGCGGAATGTACCCCGGCTCCATGGGGTTGTGTCGCGAAATTTTTCAGGAAGGGATCCGCATCCCGCCCGTAAGACTCGTCAGCAACGGCCTGATGAACGATGACGTCCTTAGGCTGTTGTTGAGCAACGTCCGCACGAGCGCAGAACGGGAGGGCGATCTAACGGCGCAACTCGGGGCTTGCCGCATCGGTGGAGAGCGGGTGAGCAGTCTTGTGAACAAGTATGGGCCAGAGCGAGTGTCGGCCAACGCTGCTGCCTTGCTCGATCACTCCGAGCAACTGCTACGGGCGGAGATTGCCCAGTGGCCTGCGGGGGAGGTGACGGCAGAAGACTTTCTTGATAACGACGGGTTGTCGGAGGAGCCGATTCGCATTGCAGTTACCCTGGCTGTCGATCCCGTTGCGCAAACTTTATCTGTCGATTTCACCGGCTCGGCTCCGCAAATCGCGACCGGCTTGAATGCAGTCTCGGCCATCACGTATTCAGCGGTCTTTTACGTACTGCGCTGTTTGCTGCCGCGCGAGGCTGCCCCTACAGCGGGCCTGATGCGACCGGTGAAGCTGATCCTGCCCGAGCGCAGCATTGTCAATGCGTCGGCACCGGCGGCCGTGGCGGGCGGCAATGTCGAGACATCGCAACGCATTGTGGATACGCTGCTGCTCGCCTTCTCACAGTTGCTGCCGGGTCGTATACCGGCGGCAAGTTCAGGCACTATGAGTAACCTGACGATTGGCGGCATCGACGCTCGAACGAGTCAGCCCTTCGCCTATTACGAAACGATTGCCGGCGGCATGGGTGCGCGGCCTGATGCAGACGGCATCGATGGGATACACACCCACATGACCAATTCGCTCAACACACCGGTAGAAGCACTCGAGTACGCTTATCCCTTTCGCGTACGCAGCTACTCGTACCGACGAGGGTCGGGAGGCGCAGGCCGGCAACGCGGCGGCGACGGATTAGTGCGGGAGATCGAACTCCTTTGCCCGGCACAAGTGACACTGCTTTCAGATCGCCGGATCCGTCCACCTTACGGTCTGGCAGGCGGCTCCTCAGGCGCGTGTGGCCGCAATTTGGTGAGCGGAGAAGCCGTTCCCGGCAAGTGTAATTTGCAGGTGGAGGCGGGTGCGACGATACGAATTGAAACCCCCGGAGGCGGCGGTTGGGGACATGAACCGTAGTCACGAACTGTGGATTCACCAGGCAGTCGAACTGGCCTCCGCCAATGTACGAGATGGGCGAGGCGGACCGTTTGGAGCACTGGTGGTGAAGGACGGCGAGGTAATCGGGACGGGCGTCAATCTTGTTACTGCCGGCCACGACCCAACGGCCCACGCTGAAATCAACGCAATTCGAGCGGCGTGCCGGCGTTTGCAATCGTTCGAGTTGTCAGGCTGTGATCTCTACACCAGTTGCGAGCCTTGCCCCATGTGCCTGGGCGCCATCTACTGGGCAAGACCACGCGCGTACTACTTTGCCTGTAGTCGCGACAATGCTGCAGAAGCAGGCTTTGACGATGCTTTCATTTACGGCCAATTGCATTTAAAGCCGAGCGAGCGGAGCATCCCCGGGCACTGCGTGACGGTTTTGGGAGGTGACGCACCGTTTATCGAGTGGGCACAGGCCATTCAGAAAGTCCGGTATTGATTTAAGAGTTTCTGGACTTCCTGGCACTCGGGACGGTGTGGCGTACCATCATCGGCGGAGGGCAACAAAGTTGCAAGAGCGAACGCGTGTTTCGTCCGGTACGCCTTGGGAAAGCAGTGTCGGATACAGTCGTGCGGTGCGAGTAGGAACGCGCATCTACGTTTCAGGCACTACCGCGACCGATGAGAACGGCAATCTGGTGGGTGAGAACGACGGCTACGCCCAAGCGGCGCAAAGCATCCGCAACATCGAAGGAGCATTGGAGCAGCTGGGTGCTTCGCTTGTCCACATCGTGCGCACGCGGATGTTCGTCACCGATATATCGCGTTTTCAGGAGTTTGGTCGTGCGCATAGCGAAGCCTTCGACCAGGTTCGTCCGTGCACCAGCATGGTGGAAGTACAGCGCTTGATAGACGGGCGCATGCTGATTGAGATTGAAGCCGAAGCTGAACTGTGAACCGCTGCGCTATGCTCGATCAATTCATGCTGTTACGACGCCTTGTCCTGCCGCTCCGACCGCTTGCGCTTCTCCTTGTCTGCTTCAGCCTCTTGGCCCAAAGCAGAGTCACCGCCATTAAGGCAGCGCGTATGTTCGATGCTACTGGGACCACGGTGACGCGACCGGGTTTGATCGTTATTGCTGACGACAAAATTCAGTCTGTTGGCGGCGCTATACCCGAGGGCGCCACGGTCATTGATCTAGGCGACGCGACTCTGCTGCCCGGGTTCATCGATGCACATACGCATCTTTCGATGGCGTTTGATCGTGACTACAGCGGTGCGCGATTAGCTGCGCTGAGCCGTACTGTGCCAGAGTCGGCCATTCGCTCAACCGAGAATGCAAAGCGGACGCTGATGGCGGGCTTCACCACGGTACGAGATGTAGGGTCTTCAGACTTTATCGATGTTGGTCTCCGCAATGCAATCAATGCAGGCGTGATACCCGGGCCGCGGATGCTGGTCTCAGTCCATGCCCTGGGTTCAACCGGTGGGCATTGCGACGACGCGGCCGGCTATCGTCCGAATCTGTTCGGTCGGGAGACCGGGCCGGAGGACGTGTGATTAACTCGCCGGAGCAGGCGCGGTACGCGGTTCGGTACAACATCAAGTACGGCGCTGACGTAATCAAGACGTGCGCAACCGGCGGAGTTCTGTCGCCAACCGATGATGTGGACACCCCGCAATTAACGCAAGCCGAGTTGGATGCGATCGTCAGCGAGGCGCACGCACTGCGGCGAAAAACGGCTGCTCATGCACATGGAGCAGAAGGCGCAAAACGGGCGATTCGGGCCGGCATTGACTCGATTGAACATGGCACGTTTCTGGACGACGAGGCTCTTCAGATGATGCACGACCACGGAACTTATCTGGTACCTACCCTGGCGACTCGCACGGGCCTTGCTGAATCTAAGTTTCCACCGCTTGTGCAGAAGAAAGCGGATCTCGCCGTTCAGTCGCAGGACACAATGGTGAAGCGGGCACTCGCCAAGAACGTCAAGATTGCGCTCGGCACCGATGCCGCGGTTTACCCACACGGCAACAATGCGGTGGAATTCGCCCTCATGACTGCCGATGGAATGTCACCCGCACAGTCGCTTCTTGCTGGAACGGCGGTCGCGTCAGACCTGCTAGGCTTGTCCAGCCAGATTGGAACCTTAACGGCAGGTAAGCAGGCTGACATTGTTGCGGTACCCGGTAATCCACTCGACAATATCAAGCTAACCGGCAGCGTCGTGTTCGTCATGAAGGGTGGCGTGGTCTATCGCAATGAGCGGTCATCCAGCCGCCGGGAGTAGGCGTTCCGGAAGAGTCGATCAGTACCAATTCACTGGGCATAGGATTGTCCGGACGGCCCTATTCATACAGCTGTAACCTTCGTGTCACATATTATTGTTGACACTCTGCCCATACTGATAACGGTTTTAGAGATCAACTTTGGTTGGCGTAAGCGAGGGCAACTTGCAGCCTCGATTGCGCAAATGGGGACAGATTCAGAGCATGACAAACTCAATTCTTCTACGTGGCGCTTGGATGAAGCTCACGTTGGCTGCCGGTACAGCTTTGGCGCTGACCCAACCGGTGGCGGCACAGACGTCGCTGACCGGGGCGGGAGCAACCTTTCCATCGCCCATCTATCAGAAGTGGTTCAACGCGTACCAGTCGGTGGGCAAAGTGCAAATTAGCTATACGGCCAATGGCTCCGGCGGTGGAATCAAAGCCGTGACGGACGGCACCACTGACTTTGGCGCTAGCGACATGCCTATGACCGACGAGCAGATGAGTACCTTTAAAGAGAAACAGAAGTCAAATATTCTGATGTTTCCCACCGTGCTGGGGGCTGTTGTGCCTAGCTACAATGTTCCGGGCATAACAAAGGCTTTGAACTTTACGCCTGACGTTTTAGCAGGTATTTTCATGGGCAAGATTACAAAGTGGAACAGTCCGGAGATAGCGAAGGCCAATCCAGGGGTATCGCTGCCAGATCTCAAGATTGTAGTCGTGCATCGTTCAGATGGAAGCGGAACTACATTTTGCTTTACCGACTATCTGTCCAAAGTTGATTCAGAGTGGAAGTCGAAGATCGGCAAGAATACTTCGGTAGAGTGGCCGACTGGTTTGGGCGCAAAAGGGAATGACGGAGTATCTGGCCTGCTGACTCAGCAGAAGGGCTCGCTCGGCTACCTGGAATTGATCTATGCGATTAAGAACAAGTTGCCCTACGGCAATGTGAAGAACAAGAGCGGTGAGTTCGTTAAGGCGGATCTAGCCTCAGTAACAGCGGCGGCTGCAGCATTGAAGACTATGCCGGCTGACTTCCGCGTCTCTATCACCAATGGAGAAGGCAAAGGTGTCTATCCGATCTCAACTTTCACCTGGCTGTTAGTACCTTCTAAATTCTCGGATTCGTCCAAAGAGAAAGCGCTTGTCGGGTTTCTCAAGTGGGCCATCAGCACTGGTCAGTCTATGGTGGAGTCAGAAGACTACGCCAAGCTTCCGGCCTCTGTGGTAGCCCAAGAACAGAAACAGATCGGCCTGATTCAGTAAGGTCACGGAACCCGGTTCCGAGGTCGACCTGGAGCGCTGTCATGGCAACTTCGACCCTCACTCAACAGGACTCACGTTCCGCAGTACACAGCCTATTCAGGCGGGCGCGTGGGGGCGATGAGATTGCCTATCTGTTAACGCTTGCGGCGGCGGTAGGCATTCTGGTTATTGTCGGCCTGATAGTGGTTGAGTTGTGGATCAACTCGCAACCTACCGTGCACCGGTTTGGATTCAGTTTCCTGACCGGTACGCGATGGGATCCCAACGGAGACCATTTTGGGGCGCTGCCGTTCATTTACGGAACCTGCGTTACCTCCTGCCTGGCCTTGCTGATTGCAGTGCCGCTGGGAGTTGCGGCGGCAGTGTTCCTAGCTGAAATGGCGCCGCCCGGCCTTTCGAATATCCTCAGCTTTCTGATTGAACTTCTGGCCGCTGTTCCAAGCGTGATTTACGGACTGATTGGTATTTTTGTTCTGATTCCCTTTAACCGCGACTACCTGGTACCGGTTCTCACCCATGTATTCGGTTTTCTACCGATTTTCCAGGGCGACTTTTACGGAGTCAGCTTTCTCTCTGCCGGTCTGGTCTTGTCAGTGATGGTGGTGCCGTTCATCGTTTCGGTGTCCCGTGAGGTGCTGCTTGCAGTTCCGCGTGAGCAGCGGGAAGCGGCTCTTGCCCTAGGCGCTACGAAGTGGGAGGCCACCTGGCAAATCGTCATCCCGAATGCCAGCACGGGGATCATCGGCTCTATCTTTCTGGCTTTAGCGCGCGCGCTTGGGGAGACTATGGCTGTTACCATGGTGGTAGGGAACACGCCGAAAATCACTGCGTCCCTGCTTTCGCCCGGCTACTCCATTGCCGCAGTAATCGCTAACGAGTTTGCGGAAGCAAGCGGATCTTTGTACGTTTCTTCACTCATTTTTCTCGCGCTGGTTCTGTTCGGGCTCACCATCGTGATCAATGCGCTTGCTCGGGTTTTCATTTTAGCTACCCACAGGAGAGGATCATAGGATCCGACTCGCCTCATGATGGTAGAAATTTCGCCACAACGCAAGGTGGTAAATGCCGTGATGCTTTCCTTATCCGGTCTGTGTACGGTCTTGGTTATCAGCGTTCTGTTTTTTATACTGGGCTACCTGCTCTGGCATGGAATCAGTTCGCTGAATTTAGCATTCTTTACCAAGCTGCCTAAGCCGGCCGGCGAAACCGGCGGGGGTATGGCGAATGCAATTGTCGGAAGCGGCAAGGTGCTGCTTCTAGCAACGGCGATCGGTGTACCGATTGGGTTTCTGGCTGGTGTTTTCCTGGCCGAGTACAGCGGTAGAACGTTCTCTTTCATCCTGCGGTATGTTGTCGATCTGCTGAACGGCGTTCCCTCCATCGTGATCGGAATCGTGGCTTATGCAGTTGTGGTGCGGCCCATGCGGCACTACTCAGCTTTTGCCGGAGGGATTGCGCTGGGGATTATGATGATCCCCATTGCGGTTCGAACAACGGAAGAGTTTCTGAAGGCGATCCCAAACTCCCTGCGAGAAGGAGCGCTGGCGCTGGGCGCTACAAAAGCGAAAACAATTTTTACAGTAGTGGTGCCCGCTGCCATTTCCGGGCTGGTATCGGGAATGATGCTGAACCTGGCGCGAGTTGCCGGCGAGACCGCGCCACTATTGTTTACGGCATTGGGCAACATGTTTTGGAGTAAGGGGCTGATGGCGCCGACAGCCACCTTGCCCGTGATGATTTACAACTATGCCATTGCCCCGGAAGAGGATTTACATAAGCAAGCCTGGGCTGCCGGGTTTGTTTTATTAGCGCTGGTTCTGCTGATCAATGTCACTGCACGTATGATCATCGCCCGAGGTCCAGCGTCTGCAAGGAGATAACTGTGACCACACCACAAGCAATTAGACCAACTCAAATCAACGTGCCCATCGAAACTGAGTCCGTGAAAGCTTCTCCCATGGCCAAGCTGAAAATCAGGAACTTGAATTTTTACTACGGTTCCTTTCAGGCTCTTCACGACATCAACATGGATGTTCAGCCGAACAAGGTCACTGCTTTTATTGGACCTTCCGGCTGCGGCAAATCGACCTTTCTGCGAACCATGAATCGAATGAATGAGACGGTACGCAACACGAAGGTGGATGGCGAGTTACTACTCGATGACGAGAATTTGCTGGCGATGGATGTCACCAATGTTCGGCGTCGCGTCGGCATGGTGTTTCAGAAGTCGAACCCGTTTCCCAAGAGCATCTTCGACAATGTCGCCTATGGTTTGCACGTGAACGGCATCCGCAAGAAGTCGGTGATCGAGGATGCTGTGCAGCGCAGTCTGGAGCATGCGGCACTGTGGACCGAAGTGAAAGATACGCTGAATCGGCCCGCCTCTGCGCTGTCCGGTGGTCAGCAACAGCGGCTCTGTATTGCTCGTGCTTTGGCGGTTGAACCGGAAGTCTTGTTACTCGATGAACCCTGTTCTGCACTGGACCCGATCGCCACTCTTAAAATTGAAGAGCTGCTGTTTCAGATAAAAAGTTTGACGACGATTGTGATCGTCACTCACAACATGCAGCAGGCAGCACGGCTGGCTGATTCGACCGGATTCTTCCTGCTGGGTAAGCTGATCGAATTCGACGATACACGAAAGATCTTCCAAAACCCTGGGAAGAAAGAAACAGAAGATTATGTTACGGGCCGCTTCGGTTGAGTGCCCAAGCCTGACTGGCTAGCGAGGAATCTGTGCGTCACTTTGATAACGAACTAGAACAGCTAAAAGGCAAGCTGCTGGAGATGAGCGCGCTGGTTGAAAGCGCCGTCTACCGCAGCGTGCAAGGTGTTGTTGAAAAGAATCGGGAGCTTGCTGAACAGGTAATAAAGAACGAGCGCCGCATCAATGAACTCGAGATCGAGATTGACGATATGGCAATCAGCCTGCTAGCTTTACAGGCGCCGCGTGCTGCCGATCTACGACTGGTCACAGCTGCGATTAAAATCAACAACGACCTGGAGCGTATGGGTGACCTGTCGGTCAGTATCGCCCAGAGCGCGTTGGCGTTGATGAAAGAGCCGATCATTCAGCCGCTGATTGATATTCCGCATATTGCGGGACTCGCGCAGAGCATGGTGCGAAAGGCACTGGATGCCTTTGTGAGCCGCGACCCGGATCTGGCCCGAAGCGTTCTGGCCTCAGACGATGCAGTGGACAATATGCGCACGGCCAGCTATCACGAGCTGATCAGCTTCATGGCAAAAAACCCGGAACACATTTCGCAAGCTCTGTACCTGCTGTCAACAGTGCGGAACCTGGAGCGCATTGCCGACCACGCTACCAACATCGCAGAAGACGTACTCTACCTGGTGAAAGGCATCGATGTGCGCCACCATAATGAAGATCGCTCAGCACTGATGCAGTCGTCCTAAGAGAGTTTCTGTTTTAGGATTTCGTTAGCCGAAGCAGGGTTGGCCTGGCCTCGGCTGGCTTTCATCAGCTGCCCGACTAAGAAGCCAAGAAGAGCGACCTTTCCAGCACGATACTGTTCGACTTGCTTCGGGTTCGCCGCTATCACTGTGTCCGCTAACTTCTCGAGAGCGCCGGCATCGGAAATTTGCTTCAAGCCTTCACGCTCAACAATGGCTGCGGCGGTCTCACCTGTTGCAAACATCTTCGGCAGTATCTCTTTGGCCAGCTTGCCGGAAAGCTCGCCCTTGCTGATCAGCGCAACCAGCTCGCCTAAGTGTTCGGCCGAAACTGGCGAGTCCTCAATCGACTTGCCCGCAGCTTTTAACAGCGCCATCAAGTCGCCGACCACCCAATTTGCAGTCAGCCGGCCATCACCGCTCAGCTTAACCGCGCGCTCAAAGTAGTCGCCTGTCGCACGCTCCAAGCTCAGCACCTGGGCATCGTATTCGCGCAAATTGTAAGCTGTTACGAAGCGTTCCCGTCGAGCGGCCGGCAACTCCGGCATACGTGCTTGCACCTGGTTCAGCCAGTGTTGGGTCACGCGCAGGGGCACCAGGTCAGGCTCAGGGAAGTAACGGTAGTCGTGCGCCTGTTCCTTGCTGCGCATGGCCACGGTCCGGCCGCTTTCGACGTTGTAGAGGCGAGACTCTTGTTCAACTCGACCGCCTCCCTCGATCACCTCGGTCTGGCGCTCCACTTCATACTCGAGCGCCATCTTCAGATAGCGAAATGAATTGAGATTCTTGACTTCGGCCTTGGTTCCAAACTTCTCGGCTCCTCGCAGGCGGATGCTGACGTTAGCGTCGCAACGCAACTGGCCTTTCTCCATGTCGCAATCGGAAACGCCGATGTATTGCATGATCTGTTTGACTTCGGTGAGGTACGCATACGCTTCGTCAGAGGAGCGCATGTCAGGTTCGCTCACGATTTCAATCAGCGGCGTGCCGGAACGGTTCAGGTCTACGTAGGTGAAGCGGTCAGAGTCGCGAAAGCCGTCGTGGATACTCTTACCGGCATCATCCTCCATATGGACGCGGGTGACCCCGATGCGCTTTTTCTGCCCGTCCACGTCAATGTTGACGGCTCCCCACTCTGCCAGCGGCTGATCGTACTGAGAGATCTGATAACCCTTTGGCAGATCAGGATAGAAGTAGTTTTTGCGAGCGAATTGCGATTGCGGATTGATGCGGCAGCCCAGAGCAAGCGCAGCGCTGATAGCAGACTCGACCGCTTGCCGGCTCATAACCGGCAAGGCGCCTGGCAATCCAAGACAGACCGGGCAGACGTTTGTGTTTGGCAGACTGCCGAACTCCACTGGACAGGAGCAAAAAATCTTAGTTCTGGTGCCGAGCTGAACGTGAACTTCCAAGCCAATAACGGTTTCGTATTTGGTGCGCAGGAGATCAGGAGCTGCCGTGGCGGACATTTTCCGATTGTAGTCTGCTACAGATCTTCCGGCAGCAGCCTAAAAGATTTGGCGATCCGGGCTAACATTCTGGGCCCGATCTCGACAGAATCATGAAAGGACCAAGTTACCTCACCCCAATCCGGATGGTCGGGATGAATCATCTGCTTGTGTGAGCCACCTTTGGCTTGCTTTTCAATCCACCCATTGCGGCAAATGGCTGCAAAGACGCGCTTGGCTTTGCAGGCTGGCCATCGACTCACGCGTATACGAAAGAGACTTGGCCGGTACCTACTTTAGTTTCTTCGATTAAGTCGGCAATCACCCTAAAAGCGATAGCTTCAGCATTTGCGATTGCTTCCTCGCGCGTGTTGCCATAAGCTAAAACACCAGCAAGATCAACTATTTCGGCAATCCAGCGGCCATCGTTTTCCTGCTCAATTTCGATCATGTACTTTTGTTTCGGCATGGGACCTGCGCAGTTTTGGCGCTGTTGAGCCCAGTATAGATTAGAAGGCCGACTGAACTTACATCGAGGTAATGGGAGGTGAAATCCTCTAGCGGGCTGTTTTCTGGGCTTTGGAGTGTCGAAGCACCTCAGAAACATATTTATTCAGGCTCTTGCCTTCCCGCCGAGCTTGTAAGGCAAGATCGCGATGGACTTCGGGTCGTAAGCGTATAGCGAATTTACCAGAGTATGGTTTTTCCGGGTCTTCTCCGCGTGATTCACAAAAATCCAGGTAATCATCAACTGAGTCTTTAAACGCATGTTCGAGTTCATCGACTGTTGAACCTTGAAAAGTAATCACATCACGCGTATTGATCACATCTCCATGGAAGATATGGGCGTTTTCGTCAAACTTCACAACAGCTTCATACCCTTTGTAGTTCACTTTCTTCCTCCTGGTCTAATTCCTGCTAACTCCAAAAATCTCCGCATTGAGCTAACAGCCCCTTTGTCAGTCTCCTTCTCAGGGTGAGGTCGATGAAAAACCGCTTTAACGCCATTCAGGGCGATTCTCACCCTAGATCCGCGTCCTTCAGTAATCTCCGCCCCAAAATGATTCAACATAGATTCGATGGCATCCCACTCGATATTCGCTTTCTTTTCGAAGATGTCATCGAGCGTTTTTAGATGCTTACTCACACCTCAGAATGGTATCACTTTCTGATATCATCTTGAATAGTATCTGAGCTAGACATGGAGGACTTCGCAACAAGAGTGTCTAGAGCACCGGGTTTGCTGATCTGGCCTCGCACTTGATGGGTGGATTGAGTCCTTAAACTTCTGTAAATAGGGCGAGCGTTGCCGAGCCGGGAGGCGAGGCAAAGCGAGCCAAACAGGATCTCCTTAGAATGTTTTTGTCGAGAAAACGTAAAAGGAGAAAGAACCGATGGCTCGCAAGAGCAACGATAGCGAACTGAGAGAGGTGTGGCAAGGGGCGGCAGCAGCCGGCGCGGATTACGCGATGTGGCCTATGTGGTCTCAGACGATCATGGGGGGA
>CAXTYH010000035.1:0-42608 GCA_964248405.1 uncultured Bryobacteraceae bacterium | reverse complement strand
ACTCGGGGTTCACTCTTCACCTCCATTGTGTCCCCTCCCTTCTGTCTCAGCTTTGGGGTTCACTACAGTTCACTGCATCCGTCTGTCCCCAATTCCCCATTTCCCTGTCCCCAATTCTCAACTCTCTTAATTCTCAATTCTTGCTCTTAACTCCCCATGGCACGTCAAGATAGCAGTAATATGCGAATTCTAGTCCTATCTCTTCTCGCGGCAACAAGCCTTGCAGCCCAAGCTTCGGAACACCAACATCCCGAACCGGCCAGCATCAAGGGTTTCGGATCGGTATCCTTCCCGATTTCTTGCTCGCGAGACGAACAGCAGGACTTTAATCGTGGGCTTGCGCTCCTTCACTCTTTCAGCTACAAGGCTGCACACGACCAGTTCGCGGCCATTGCCGAACAGGATGCAAGCTGCGCCATGGCCTATTGGGGTGAAGCCATCAGCTTATATCGTCAGCTCTGGGACCGGCCCACTGAAACGGAACTGGCCGAAGGTTCGCAGCTGATGCAACAGGCTTGGGGCGCGAAACCCAAAACGACTCAGGAGAAGGGCTTCATCACGGCAGCCAGCGCCTTCTTTTCGGCCGAGCCCGGAACTCCGTTCGAAAAGCGTCATGAAGCTTACCTCACATCACTTCGTACATTGTACGAGCAATACCCGAATAACGATGAAGCTGCGCTGTTCTACGCCCTAGCACTCATGACGTCTCCTAACGCTACGGACAGTGACTTTGCAATTACTCGCCAAGCCGTTGCCATCCTGCAAAATGTCTTCGTCCGCAATCCCAATCACCCTGGAGCAGCTCATTACATCATTCATGCGTGCGACAACCCTGCGATGGCACAGGAAGGTCTGGCCGCCGCCCGTCGTTACGCTTCCATAGCGCCTGACTCTCCGCATGCTCATCATATGCCGTCTCACATCTTCACTCGGTTGGGACTATGGGAGGACGATATCGAATCTAATCTTGCTTCCGAAGCCGCTGCTGAAAAGCAACATTCCACGCATGATCGCCTGCATGCGATGAATTTTCTTGAATAGGCCTACCTGCAACAAGGCCGCTTCGCAGATGCGAGAAAGTTGTGGATGGAGGCACTCAAGTCCCGAAAGCAGCTTACACCGAAATGCCGGGCTTCTTCAGCTATGTTCGCGTTAGATTCGAATCTCTCTACTTACTCGAAACTCAACATTGGAAAAAGGCCGAGCAATCTCCGGTACCCGACGACTTCCCTGATTTCCAGGCGATCGTTTTTCTGACTCGTGCAATCGCAGCAGGCCATCTACATGATGTTCCTGCGGCAAGAGCAGCTGCGAATAAGCAGGACCGTGAAGGAAAAGGCGAGGTAGAGATCAGTGCCCGCTCAATGCTGGCAGACATGCTGCTTGACTTGCACCGATCGAAAGAAGCTCTGGCACAGTATGAGTTGTCACTTCGCACAGATCCCAATTGCTTCAACACGCTGCTTGGAGCCGCGCGAGCTGCTGCAGCATCAGGCAACGGGCAGACTGCCGAGAGCTATTACAAACAGCTACTGAGCGGCCGCGAAAACTTCGATAACCCGGGCCTAACTGAAGCGCGAAACTACCCGAGCGCTTCTCATTGACTCAAAAGCCTTAAGCAACGCTGCTTTCGACCGGGATCTCTGACAACTCCAGTGGCCGCTTAAACTTGCACTCGGTATTCGGGCACTGCGCTACAGGCCCAGCCTTTAGATACTTCTCAATCAAGTAACTGCTGCCGCAATCCGGACACTTCTCTGGTATCGGCTTACCCCAGGCTACAAAGTCGCACTCGGGGTAACGGTTGCAGCCGAAGAATGTCTTGCCGCGCTTGGAGCGGCGCTCCACAATCTCACCACCCGAACAGTTCGGGCACGGCACACCAATCGTTTTCTGCTTTACATACTTGCACTTTGGATAGTTGCTGCAAGCAATGAACTCGCCGTATCGTCCGAACTTCTGTACCAGGTTGCTTTCGCAGCTCGGGCATTTTTCTTCAAGCGGAACATCCTTGCGCTGCTCACCGCCAATCTGTTTGGTGGTCTTGCAATCCGGATAACCTGAGCAGGCGAAAAATTGCCCGAAGCGCCCCTTTTTAAGGACCATGGGTCGGCCGCAGTTCTCGCAGTACTCGGCTTCATCCTGCTCGCCAAAAGACGCCTTATCGCCGTCAGCGACTTCCTGTTCCACTTCACGCGTGTTTGTGCATTCAGGATACCCGGTGCAGGCGATAAAGCTGCCGTGCTTACCCCACTTGATGACCATCGGCTTGCCGCACTTCTCGCAAAGAAGATCGGTAGGCTTTTCCATGCGCTTGATGTCGGCCATGTTGCGGGCCGCATCATCTAAATCTTTTGTGAAGCGCGTGTAGAAATCGGCTATGGCAACGCGCCACTCGATTTTGCCATCCTCGATCTCGTCGAGTTCTTCTTCCATGCGCGCCGTGTACTTGACATCGAACAAGGCGTTGAAGCTCTCAAGCAGCAGGTCTGTAACAACCATGCCAAGCTCAGTAGGCGTAAACTTACCGCCCTCTTTCTTTACATACTCGCGATCTTGAATCGTGGAAAGAATAGACGCGTAAGTTGAGGGACGGCCCACGCCATCGGACTCAAGCTTCTTAACCAGCGTAGCCTCGTTGTAGCGCGGCGGTGGCTCCGTAAAGTGCTGTTCAGGCAAGATTTCCTTAAAGCGTAAGACCTCGCCCTCGGTCACCAGAGGAAGCTTGTGCTTCAGCTCCTCATCGTCCTCGTCCTTCTGATCTTTGCCTTCTTCGTAAACCTTCAAGAAGCCATCGAATTTCAGAACGCTGCCAGTGGCTCGAAATAGATAATCTGCACTGCTCTTGCCGGTAGCGCTGATGTCAATTGTAGTCTGGTCGAAAACGGCAGGAGTCATCTGAGAGGCGACAAAACGCATCCAGATCAAGCGATAGAGTTTGAGTTCGTCTTCTGCAAGAAGCCCTTCCAGCGAATCGGGTGTACGCAGAACCGAAGTAGGCCTAACCGCCTCGTGCGCATCCTGGGCATCCTTCTTGGTCTTATAAACGTTGGGCTTTTCAGGCAGATAGCTGTAGCCGTTTGCCTTGGCCGCCTCCTCGCCGTAGCGCTCGCCGATCATGGCGCGGACTTCAGCTAAGGCATCTTCCGACACGCGGGTCGAGTCGGTACGCATATAGGTAATCAGACCAACCGAGCCTTCTTTGCCGATCTCCTTGCCTTCATACAAACCTTGCGCAAGCATCATCGTTCGCTTGACGCTGAAGCGAAGCTTGCGCGAAGACTCCTGCTGCAGCGTGGAAGTAATGAACGGCGCTACCGGATTCCGCTTCTTTTCCCGCGTACCCACCGATCTGACGCTGTACGAAGCGCCGTCCAGATCAGCAACGATGCCATCGGCCAGCTGCTGGTTTCCAATCTCGGCCGCTTCGCTTGAGAGCTTGTGAAGCCGCGCTGTTAGCACCGGAGGCTTCTTCGCATTCAGGGCAACGTCGACCGTCCAGTACTCGCGCTTCTCGAACGCTTTGATCTCGCGTTCACGCTCGACAATCAGGCGCAACGCTACGGTCTGCACACGACCCGCTGACAAACCGCGACGAACTTTGTCCCAGAGCAGAGGCGAAATTTTGTAGCCCACCAATCGATCCAACACGCGTCTCGCCTGCTGTGCTTCCACCAGGTGAACGTTCACAGCCATTGGTTTATCGAAGGCCTTCTTCACTGCGTTGGCCGTGATCTCGTTGAACATGACGCGGAAGATTGCCGGCTTGCCCGCCTTCTTCGGCGCCAGCTCTTCCTGCAGATGCCAGCAAATCGCTTCGCCTTCACGATCCGGGTCAGCCGCCAAGTAGACCGAGTCAACCCCTTTGGCCGCTTGCTTCAGCTCAGTTATGAGCTTTTTCTTACCTTCGATAACCTCATACTTCGGAGTGAAATCTCGATCGACATCGACCGAGAGGTCTTTCTTAGGAAGATCCTTCACATGGCCGAGCGAGGCCTTAACAATAAATTCCTTGCCTAGATATTTCCCGATAGTTTTCGCCTTCGCCGGGGATTCAACGATGACGAGTGATTTAGCCATAACTGCTTCTTGTACCTGTTTACCGATCGAGGTTCAATCTGAACCTGGGGAGAACGCTTTCTTTTACCACACCTTGACAAAGTTCTTGCCCGGCAGTTGCCGAACCAGACCCGCCATCTGCAGATCAAACAGTGCGCTGATCAATTCGGATGAGGAGACGCCTTCAAAAGATTCAAGCAGAGTGTCAAGTTGTTGAGGCGTATCAACTTGGAGCTGGCCGAGGAGCTTTCTTCCGAGTGCTTTTAGAGGCTCTTCAGGCATGGGCGCCGCTTCCCCCTCAGCCTCGCCGCCATCCAATAAAATTTTTTGTTGGACATGGGAAACCAAGTCGCGGCGAACCGAAGCCGGCAACTCGTTGGTGATGTCCGTCCATTCCTGAACCAGCTTTGCACCACCATCCTTAATTAAGAGATTGGGGCCCCAACTCATTTTGGAAGTAATGTTCCCGGGAACGGCGAATACTTCCCTGCCCTGATCCATCGCTAACTTGGCCGTGATGGCCGAGCCGCTATATTGCGCGCCTTCAACAATCACGACTCCAAGCGAAAGCCCGCTCACGATCCGGTTGCGGATCGGAAAATTTTGCGGAAATGCGGGCGCACCCATGGGAAACTCCGAGATCACCAGCCCGCGTCGAATGATGTCGTCGTAAAGCCTGCGATTTTCAGAGGGATAGAGAACATCCACGCCGCACCCGAACACAGCCACCGTGTTGCCGTCTTCCTGTAGAGCCGCCCGATGCGCCGCAGTATCGATGCCTCGCGCCATGCCGCTCGTGATGGTTAGGCCTGCTTTGGCCAAGTCAGACGCTAAGCGCTCTGAGGCAGCAATCCCATAGGGAGTCGGCCGGCGTGTGCCCACGATCGCAATGCCATGCGAGATCAGCAATTCCGTTCTGCCTTTCGCGAACAGCAGCAGGGGCGGGTCGAAAATCTCGCGCAGCCGCGGCGGATAGCGAGGGTCGTGGATCGTAATCAGCTCTGACCCGGTATTCATCAGCTTCGCCTGCTGCTCTACCGCATCGTCGAATGAGTAACCGCTGGCTATGTTTCGCGCCATGCCGGTGCTGAGACCGGTCGCTTCCAGCTCCGATGCCGACGCCCGAAAGATAGCCTGCGGTGACTTCAGCTTCTCCAATAAGCGCAGCGTTCCCAACGTACCTAAGCCAGGCACCATGCGCAGCGCCAGCCAGTGCAGCACTTCCTCTCCGGTCAACCTGTTGGCTCCTGCCTGCATTAACGGCATTCCAACTCCTCCTCGTTCTGTTCAACTAAGCTTCTGACCGGCAACCAGTGCGCCAAGGTTTGCCGTAGCGCGTCAAGGTTAATAGGCTTGGAGATGAAGTCGTCCATTCCATGCTGAAGGCACTTCTCTCTCTGGCCGGGCAGAGCGTTGGCAGTCAAGGCAATGACGGGCGTGTGCTTATCGGAACCTTCCAGTCTGCGAATGGCTGAAGTAGCCTCATAACCATCCATCACCGGCATCTGACAATCCATCAAGACGGCATCGAAAGTACCGGTTTTGACCAGATCCAACCCTTGTGCGCCGTCGCCGGCCACCGTCACCGAGTATCCCAGTTTGGCCAGCAGTTTCTTAGCTACCAGCTGATTAACGGGGTTGTCTTCTACCACCAACAAATGACGATTGTTCTGGCCCGTAGGCACCGATTGCGCCTCTCCTAAGGCACTGGGACGTCCAACGGCAGGTTCAGGTGAACCAAGTAGTAGATCGACTGAAAAGGAGAAGACACTGCCGTTTACACCATCGCTCGATACACCGATCGTGCCATTCATCATGTGCACAATCCGCCGTGAGATAGCCAAGCCCAGACCTGTGCCGCCGTACTTACGGGTGGTGGAACTGTCGGCCTGAACAAATGTCCCAAACAGCTTCCGCTGCACATCGGGCGGGATCCCAATTCCCGTGTCAATCACCTGAAACTCGACGGCAGCATGACTGCCCCTAATCTCAACCAGATCGACTTTGACTGAGACGCTGCCTCTCTCGGTGAACTTCACCGCATTCGACAACAGGTTCAGCAGCACTTGCCGTAACCTCCCGGCATCTCCTATCAAGCAGTCCGGAACCTCTGAGCGAATTTGCACGAAAAGCTCCAGGTGGCGTGTCTGTGCGGCTTCCCGGATCAGGGCAGCGGCATCGTTGACTACCTTGCGCAAATTAAAGGCAGCTTCGTCCAACTGCAGCTTGCCGGCTTCAACTTTTGAGAAATCGAGAATGTCATTGATGATTGTGACCAAGCCATGGCCCGAATCGATGATTGTTTTTAGGTACTCCTGCTGCGTTTGGTCAAGGTTGGTATCGAGCAGCAGATTCGCCATGCCGATTACGCCACTCATGGGCGTACGGATTTCGTGACTCATCACTGCCAGGAAATCGCTTTTGGCCTGGTTGGCTCGTTCAGCTTCTGCCTTAAGCTGCTCCTGTTCAGCCAAGCGCTGATCCAACTCTTCAGTACGCGCGGCTACCAAACGCTCCAGTTCGCGCTGGCGGCTAACCATCACCCGAATGCGCCAAACCCATAGGAAATAACCGATTAAACCCAGCAGGAAAACCTCTGTCATTCGGACCAAAGGCGTTTTCCACCAGGGCGGAAGGATGGTGAATCGGAGAGTGGCAATCGGTGACTCTTTCCCGGTTGTGGAATCGAGTGCTGCGGCTTCAAACCGATAGTCTCCAGGGTCCAGTTGGGAATACCGTGCCTGACGATTCGAAGTCGTTTCCCAATCGCTATCAAGCCCAGTAAGCCGATAGCGAAAGCGGATTGCGCTCTCATTGCGAAATGTTAAAACGGCTAAGCCTACGCTGAACGGGTGCGGCGCCCAATTGACCCGCGATCCATTCTTCAACGGCACTGTCCCTAGCTGACTGGAGGTGAATAGAGGAGTCGGAGGAACCTCGGAATCTGAGATCAATGGGTTTCGGAGATGCGAAAGCCCAGAGCTGGTGCCGATCCAGGCACTGCCATCCCGGTCTGCCAAGAAGGCGCGCTCGCTTGTGTCATTCCAAATCAGCCCGTCGCTCTGAGTCATCTGTCGCCAATTTTGGCCGTCGAATACGGTCACACCGTGGTCGCCGAGCAGCCACAACCAGTCACGCTGGTCCGTACCTAGGCCAACTACCTGATTAGAAGTAAGCGGGGTAGACGGCTTTGCCAGAACTTGCGCACTTGTAACCTGGCTGGATGTGTTCAACATCAGCTTGAGGACACCCGGGAAGTTTCCGCCCAACCAGATCTCTCCGCTGCCTCTTGGACTCAAATACAGGAAATCACGTTCGACCGGCAAGGAAGGCAAGGTGACAGTCTGCCAGCGATGTCCGTCGAAGATGAGTAAGTTATCGGAGGTTACTCCCCACAACCTTCCATCTTTTCCGAGCGCTAAATCCAGGAATTTGGACTTTTTCCACTCCTCCTGTAGTACCGGATGAAAGCTTCTATCCGAGCCTGGCTGGCTCAGGTAAAGCTTTCCGCCAGCAGCGGCCCAGACACGATCACTCTTATCGGCTAACACTCGGGTGACGGCGCCTTTGACGGGCCAGCGCTGCCCTTTCATGGAGCGCGCTTGCACCTGAACTACATCTCCCTTGCAACCACCAGCCCAAGTAGCTCTGTCGCGTGTCTCGGTTAAGCTGCTCACGCAAGGTAACAGCTCTGGTGACCGCCACGGTTTGAAATCTTTTTGACCTGAGTCGAGGTAGGCTAACCCGTGTTCGCTTCCAGCCCAGAGTCTTCCGGTACCGTCGCGGCTAACGGCCCAGACAAGATTGTTCCGTAATCCTCCATCGGCAGCCCAGTTTTCCCAGCGCTCATACCCTAGACACTTAAAGAGACCGAGGCCGAGCGTACCCACCCAGACCGAGCCTTCGCGATCAATGAGCAACGAGGACATCACTGCGTCAGGCAGGCCGTTCCGACTGGAGAGGAAGCGCCATTCTCCATTCTCAAACCGAACCACCGCTGTGCCGAGGGTCACCATCATGCGGCCCTGCCGGTCCTCCGTCATCGCGTCGCCAAACGTCGGCCGACGCTGGGACGGCGGAAGGTCGTGCTTAATGACTCGGTACTGGTTGGCAGGCACAACAACCACGTCCTTGTCACCTAGCGCCCAGGTTGCACCTGCTTTGTCGCGAACCAGCATGCTCCATGACTGCGGGGCAACATTCTCCAGCTGACGCCAATGGCTTGAGTTGCTCCCTCGCACTGAGTAGAGGGAATCTTTGCTGGCAACAGTGAAGTTTCCGTCCAGGTTCTGAGAGAAGTTGGTAATCCGATCTGGCAGGCCCGCCCTGATCGCTTCCCGAAACATCGGTACGCACGTCCAACTATCGGGTGCCCTACCTGGTTCAACCGCATATGCTCCATCCTGGGCCAGAACAGCCATATGCCCATCGGACAGGGTCACCAGCGATTTCTGTATGGGCGTGCGAAGCGAGGCTCCTTTAAAAGAGACTTCCGTGAATTTGCCGTGGGCGTTTTGAAAGTAAAGACCGGCTAGTCCCGCTACCCAAAGTCTTCCCGCACTATCAAGGCGTAGATCATGAATTTCCATGCTGGTCATCCCATCGGCCCGGTCGAACTCCTGGAACGCAACGCCGTCATAGCGGAAAAGTCCGCCTTGTGTGCCAACCCAGATGTAGCCGGTCCGATCCTGTAAGAGGCACAGAACATTCAGGTTACGGAGCCCTTCAAAGTATTGTTTGAAGGTGAAGCGTTCCGCGCGAGTCTGTCCTGGAACAGCCAGACAAACCACTACTGCCAGAAGCCATCGAAAAAGATAGGTCGCCACTCTCTTACTTTGTCGGTTGGAAAGCTGGTTTGCTTCACAATCTTTTGAAACCCTGGCGAGAATGACATGCTAGGATTCCTCACAGCTTATGCAAATCAGCGGTGCTGCCAGCGCGCTTCCAAAGAATTACTACCCGCAACACGTCCTAGTAGAGGCATTTCGGAAACATTGGGGTGGACGGCTCGACCGTTTCTCTGTACTGGAAAAGCTGCACGCAGCCACCCAAGTCGATGGGCGATATTTAGCCTTGCCGCTGGATCAGTACCCGCTTCGTGACTGGGGTCAGGCTAACAATCATTGGATCGAGCAGTCAGTCAATCTCGGCGAACAGGCAATCTGCGGCGCCATGGAGCGCGCCGGTGTCGGCCCGAATAGCCTGGGTGTTTTCATATCCGTCTCTATTACCGGGGTGGCAAGTCCGTCGCTGGAGGGCCGCCTGATGAATCGCATGGCGCTGAACCCCAACACAAAGCGCATGCCGATCTTTGGACTGGGATGTGTTGCCGGTGCTGCAGGAATCGCCCGGGCAGCTGATTACGTGAAGGCTTTTCCTGACCAGGCGGCGTTACTGCTCTCGGTAGAGCTGTGTTCTCTCACCATGCAGCCGGATGATTTGTCGGCCGCTAATCTCATCAGCACCGGCCTGTTCGGCGACGGGGCAGCCGCCGTCGTAGTGACCGGTTCCGAATTGAAAAGCACCCCCGGTCCAGAAATCCTCGCCACGCGATCAATCTTCTACCCCGAAACCGAGCACGTGATGGGTTGGGACATCTCCGAAAAGGGCTTCCGAATCGTTCTTTCTCGCGAGGTTCCAGAAGTGGTCCTTAGTAATCTGGGCGGCAATGTCGATTCGTTTGTTCAAGATAATGAGTTGACCCGGGAGGACATCGCCAGTTGGGTCATCCATACCGGGGGGCCTAAGGTTCTGGAGGCTACTGAGCGGGCTTTAGGGTTGAAGCGAAAGGACCTGAGCGCGTCGTGGGACTGCTTGCGGAAAACCGGCAATCTATCTTCGGCCTCGGTGTTGTTTGTACTGGAAGAAATCATGGAGAACCGGAGGCCCGAACCTGGCACGTATGGCATCCTGGCCGCCCTGGGGCCGGGCTTTTGTGCCGAGTTGGTGCTTCTACGCTGGTAAGGGACGAAACTTGCCCGCCAACTCAAGCCATCTAACTGGGGTATGATCCGATCGCGCAATGCTGTTGGCTGCCTCCCGCTTCTGCTCGTTCTTTTAGCGGGATTCGACGTTCAGGCGCAATACTCGCCTGGACAGCAGTATCCCCCTGGCCAGTACCCGCAAGATCCGTCGGGGCAGTATCCTCCCGGTGGCGGTTCACGGGGACAGAACCCAGCCGGCGGCAGCGGTTTGCCCATTCCATGGAAGCGAAACAAAAACAAGAAGTCAGCACCGGCGGCGGTGGACGCCCAGCCAAGCTTCTCGGCAGAGGGCCGGACTATTTCCAACGATGGCCAAAATTTGGTGTTTGCCACCAATGATGGCCGAACGATCACTATGGCCGTCACGCCGCGGACGCAATGGACAAAAGATGGAAGCGCTTTAGCCCGGGACAGTGTTTCGGCGCATTCGAACGTTCATGCGGATGCGGTTGAGGATAGAGAGGCGAATCTGACCGCAGTGAAGGTCAACTTGCTCGCCGACACGCCTGAACCTGCAACGGGCGAGGCGCGCACGGAAGCCAGGCCTAGTATCGTCCGTGCGACTAAATCAGACGCTGACAACGATGCGGTTCCAAACCCTACCGAGTTGGGACAGGCAGCGCCGGATCCGAATCGCCCCATTATCCGACGGGGCAAGCCGAAGGGACAATCTGATAGCGATTCCGAAGGGGACGAAACACAGACTGCTGCTGCTCGACCTGCCGCGAAACAGGCATCTCGACCCAAGGCTGATCCGAATGCGCCGGCGGACTTCACGATCGATTCCGATGCAGCCCGGCCCAAACGAAAGGTCGACAGCAACGACCTGATTGCCCGTGCTACGGACTGGGTGGGCAGCTTCAGTAACGGGCTACCGAACTTTGTCTGTCAACAGGTGACTACCCGCTATATGGAAGAATCGAAGTCGGCCGGATGGCAGGCTCTGGATGTGGTTACAGCAAAGGTGATCTACGAGGAGGGGCACGAAAAATATCAAGAGATCACGGTAGGCGGCCACCGCACGAACAAAAGCATGATGGAGCTTGGCGGATCTACTTCCACCGGTGAGTTCGCCTCTACGCTGCAAAGTCTCTTTTCTCCGCGTAGTCAGGCCCAGTTCAAATTCTTCCGCTCGGGGACGGTTGGAACTACCAACGCCTCTATTTACGATTTCAAAGTGGCGCTTCCCAACTCCGACTGGACCATCCAGGTGGGCGGTCAGTCACTGCGGCCTGCCTACAGCGGGAGCGTGTGGATCGACAAGTCCACAGCAGAGGTTCGCCGTATTGAAATGGAGGCCGTTAACATTCCTAAGGATTTTCCGATGGATGCGACAGAGTGGTCGGTAGACTACGACACTGTGCACTTAGGCACGGCGACTTTTCTCCTGCCCACCCACGCGGAAAGCCTGAGCTGCCAGCGCGGTTCTTCGATCTGCACCAAAAACACGGTTGAATTTCGCGACTATCATAAGTACACCGGCGAGAGCACAGTCACGTTTCAGTAACCGGTCTGAGCGTCGGTTGATATCTTCACTAGCATGTCGACCATGCGCGATGAAGTTCGCCAGCAGCCGGATGCAATTGAGCGCACTCTGATATCCGAGTGGGCGCACGCAGAGGAGTTGCGCCGCTACTTCCAGGCGCACCCCGTGCGAGCGGTCGTCTTGGCTGCTCGCGGCACTTCGGACAACGCGGCCCAATTCGGACGTTATCTGCTTGAAATTACTACCGGAATCCCGGTGTCTCTGGCAGCGCCCTCGGTCACGACGCTTTACCGGTCCAAGCTGCAATTAGCTGATCTAGCGGTTGTGGCCATTTCACAATCGGGTGAGTCAACCGACACGAACCTGGTTCTGGAGGAGGCTAAAAAGGGAGGAGCTTTCACAGTCGGCATCACCAATGAAGCTGAAAGCACTTTGGCTCGCCTGGCACACCAGACGTTTCTGGTGCGTGCCGGCAGAGAGAAGAGTGTAGCGGCAACGAAGACCTACACCGGTCAGCTAGCTTGTTTTTACCTGCTTGCGTATGCCTTGGGCGCCGACCTTCAAAGAGAGCAACTTCGACGGATTCCGGACTGGGCTGCCGCTGCTTTGCGCACCGAAGAAGAAGTGGCAGCAAAAGCGGAACGCTACTGCCTGATGCAGCACGCCATTTGCATTGGCCGGGGCCTAAACTATGCAAATTCCTTTGAGTTTGCGCTGAAGCTGATGGAGACCTGTTATGTCGTCGCCGAACGGTTCTCTTCAGCCGACTTACTGCATGGACCAATCGCCATGGTTGAGGCGTCTTTTCCTGCGTTTCTGTTTGGTCCGCTTGGAGTGACGTGGCCGGCGACGGCACAGCTTCTTCAAAAGCTGCAAGTGATTGGCGCACAGACGCTGGTGATAACCGACGTGAGCAACGCGGCACTGCCGATGGCTGGACCAACACAACGGACGATTATCATCCCAGCCTCGCTGAGCTGCGCTGACTCACAACTCCCGGAAGACATCTGGACGCCCATTCCATACATCATTCCCGGACAACTATTTGCTGCAAGTCTCGCCGAAATTCGAGGCATTAACCCGGATCAGCCGAGAACACTCAGCAAGGTGACTCAAACAATCTGAAGTGGCGGAACTTACTTGCGAGCTCCGCGCGTGGCGCCCTTCAAGGCAGACTGCCGACGCTTGCGCGATTGCCGTTTGGGTTTGGTGATCTTGAAAGTCCCGCTGCCCATGTATTCTGCCCGGTACAACTTATCTGTTTTCTGCACAATCTTGGGAGAAGCAGCATGAATGCCCTTTCCCGTATTGCCTTGGTTCTGCTCAGCCATAAAACTCCTTACTTCAAATAAACTTCAAGTGTACCGGACTGCGAGGTGGGGGCTTCTGAAACGGTTCAGGACGACAGTCCTCTAACGCTTCGTAGTGGTCAGGATCCGTAAACACGAGTGGAAGCTGCAATGGTGGGATTGGCCACTGTGCACAATCTTGGGCTTGTTCTTTCTTCCGCTTCCCTACATTGGACCGCTCCTCGCCGCCGCCTTTCTCGGCTTCCCCGGTTGGGTGCAGATGCAGAATCCGGAGAGCCTGAATCCAAAGCGACACCCGAAGCTGAGGATCGCCGGGCTGTTTCTTTTTGCGCTTGCGGTGGCGCTGTTCGTGAGACAAGGTACTCGGCCAGCGCAAGTTGTGCCGGCGCCGACTTCTAGAGCCGAGCCTGGAAATCAAAAACCCTGAGAGCGCGAGGCTTCCACAGACGAAGCTCGCGCAGGAGTCCCTGGCGCCTCGTGACGGCAGTTACCATATTGAGGTGCAGAATTCTGATTGCATCTTCTGTCGAATCATAGCGAAAGACCTTGCTTCGCATATCGTTTGGGAGGACGAAGACGCGGTCGCATTTCTCGACAGCCATCCTTTATTTCCTGGTCATGTGCTGCTCAGCCCGCGCGAACATTACGCGACTCTGCTGGATCTGCCCGCCTCGCTTGCCGGTCCGATGATGCTGAAAACGCAGATGCTGGCGCGTGCGGTCGAGGCCGCCGTTCATGCAGACGGAAGTTTCATCGCCGCCAACAACCGAATCAGCCAGTCTGTGCCGCACCTGCACATCCATATCGTTCCCCGGCGTCACAAGGATGGCCTGCGCGGTTTCTTCTGGCCACGGAAGGATTATAAAGATCACGAGGAGCGCGAGGCTGTCCGACATGCGATTGAGCAGGAGATTCGTAAGTTGACAGGGCAGGATTAGCCGCGCACCCGGGCTGACCTCAGCCCCGTGTTCGATTCGAACGATACAATCCAAGCGTGCCGGAAACGCAGCCCGTGAAAACACTGGAGTGGGAGGAGGCACGGGCTCTTGTTTTGAAAGTAAGCCGGGCTCTATATCAGGAAGGACGATCGGAGTTGGTGCCGCTTTCCGAGGCATATGGCCGGATTCTCGCCAACTCCGCCATAGCGGATCGCGATTACCCTACTCTTCGTCGTTCGTTGCGAGACGGATTCGCCATTCGTGCAGCTAGTGTTCCAGGCACTCTGACCGTGCGCCGTGAGGTGCGGGCTGGGCAGGAAGAGACGACGGCCCTGATGGCTGGAGAAGCTCTGGAAATCATGACTGGCGCACCGATTCCGCCGGGTGCCGATGCGGTGGTGATGGTGGAGCACGTGACTCGCGAAGGCAATCAGGTTCGGATGGAGAACCGTGCCGAAGTGGGCCAGTTCATTAATCCGCAGGGGGCCGAAGCAGGAGCTGGACGGGTGTTGATCGGAGCAGGCACTCGAATTGACGCGAGCCATGTCGCAACCCTCGCCATGACCGGCTGCGCCAAGGTCTTCGTGGTGCGTCGGCCTTCCGTTTGTATTCTGGCCACCGGCGATGAAATTGTAGACGTAGAAGCTCAACCGGAGCCACACCAGATCCGCAATTCGAACTCGTTCATGCTGTCTGCGCTGGTAAGCGTGAGCGGCGGAGTTCCCCATGTTCTGCCGGTGGCGCTGGACACCCGGGAAGCTCTGCTGCCCGCGTTAGAGCGTGGGCTGACCCGTGACATGCTGATTACCAGCGGTGGTGTTTCGGCCGGCAAGTACGACTTGGTAAAGCCATGCCTGCGCGAATTAGGCGTCGACTTCCATTTCGAGCGAGTTCGTATTCAACCCGGCCAGCCGACTGCCTTTGGCACTTTGGGGAACAAGGTTGTTTTCGGATTACCGGGCAACCCGGGCTCGACGCTGGTGACTTATCAACTCTTTGCCCGTGCCGCCCTGGAAGTACTGTCGGGCGATCGTGAGCCGTTGTTGCCGCTGCTCTCTGCCCGGTTTGAAGCGCCGTTCCGCCACCGTTTGGGACTGACGCGATTTCTGCCCGCTTACCTCCAGCAGGATGGGACCAGTTTGCGTCACTTGCCTTGGCAGGGCTCGAGCGATGTGCCGGCGCTGGCAAGAGCCAACGTATTCCTGGTCGCAGATCACGACCGCGAGGCCTGGGCGGTGGGCGACAGCATTCGAGTGATCGCCAAAACCTGACGGTCGGCTATGAGTGACAAATTAACTCACTACAATTCGGCCGGCGAAGCTTCCATGGTGAATGTGAGCGGTAAGCCGGAGAGTGCACGCACCGCAAGCGCACATGCTTTTGTTGCTATGTCGGCCGCCGTGCTGGCTGCCTTGCCCGGGAACAAGAAAGGCGATCCGTTGGAAGTAGCGCGCATTGCCGGCATCATGGCCGCTAAGAAGACTTCGGAGCTGATTCCGCTTTGTCACCAGATTCCGTTGAGTCATGTTGCAATCGACATGCTCGTGGAAAGTGGCGGAATACGCATCCAGGCCACTGCGTCTACTACCGCCCAGACAGGCGTTGAGATGGAAGCCATGACTGCGGCAGCCGTGGCCGCCCTGACGCTTTACGATATGACGAAAGCACTCGATAAAGCGATCGAGATCCGCGAGCTTTACTTACACAGCAAGACGGGCGGGAAGTCGGGCGAATATGTCCGGCGATAAAGTTCCGATTCGCGTTGCGATTCTCACCGTCAGTGATTCGGTTGCGGCAGGTACACGCGACGATCTATCCGGGCCTGCCTTGCAGGCCGTGTGCAGAGAACTTCGATGGGATGTGGTGACCGAAGCGGCTGTCGCTGATGAGCAGGATGCCATTGCCTCACAATTGAAGGCGTGGGCGAATTCGGGCGCCGCTTCTTTGATTCTGACAACCGGCGGAACAGGCGTTACACCGCGCGATGTCACCCCTGAAGCCACCCGGCGAGTGTTGCAGACCGAACTTCCGGGCCTGGGTGAGCTGATGCGCGTGCGCGGACTCGAGCAGACGCCCTTCGCTGTTCTTTCCCGTGCTGTAGCCGGTACCGCAAGAACTAGTCTGATCGTAAACTTGCCCGGTGCTCCGGCCGGTGCGGTGCACTCCTTGCACGCTATCGAACATCTGGTTCAACACCTCGTCGATTTGCTGGGTGGCCAAACACGGCATGGCGGGTAGTGGAAACTCAAGTAGGTAGGAAAGCATCTCAACAGCAATGAATCAGGTTTCGAAGGCGCTCGTGGTCTGCTCGTGGGTGGCGCTTGCCTCCGTCAGTTCAGCGCAAACAATACAGCCCGGCCAAATTCCGGAAGGTCCTCCACCTCAGCCGGGCGCGCTCGGTCCGGCGCCCAAGAAAATACCACCCGTCGCCGACAACGGTACAGGCACGGCGAGCGGCAACTCCAATGAGATCGGCAGTTTAGATACCGACAGCAACCAACCGTTCCGCATTACAACACGCACGGTCCTGGTCCCCACTACTGTTCTGGACCCGGATGGTCACGGGTATGTCAACGGACTGAACGTAAAACAGTTTGAGCTTTACGATAACGACCGGGCACAGAGGATCGCTGCTGAGTATACACAGTTGCCCATGTCGGTTGTTTTAGTTGTGCAGGCGAACTCAGAAATTGAGCCTGTTCTTCCAAAGCTGAAGAAGACCGGTATCCTTCTGCATGGCTTGGTTACCGGGGAAGGCGGCGATGTAGCGATCCTAGGGTTCGATCACCGGATGCAGCACTTGCAGGACTTTACCGCCGACCCGAACAAGATTGACGATGCCATGCAGAAGCTGAAGAGCGGGTCCACCAGAGCAGCGTTGATTGATGCCGTGCTCGAAGCCGATCATATGCTGAAGCAGCACGATCCCAAAAACGCCCGACGGCATGTGGTTCTGCTGCTCAGCCGAAACGTAGACAAGGGCAGCGAAGCCCATCTGCAGGAAACAGTTCGCCAGATGCAGTTCGACAACGTGATTGTTTACTGCGTCGATATCTCAAAAGTGCTGACGTCCGTGCTGATGAAGACGCCCTACCCAGGAGCTCAGAACGGCCGCGTTCCTCCTGAAGCTTTACCGAACATCCTGGGCAACGGAGCACGCACCGAGACAAACGTCATTCAGCAGCAGGATGGCAACTGGCTTAACGCCGTTCCGCCGATTTATCACGGTATGCGCGACCTGTTTAAGAAAACACCGGCGGAAGCTTTCACGTTCTTCACCGGCGGTCAGCTTTACAGCTTTGCTACAGACAAGACGCTGGAGAACGCAATCAGTGATATTGGCAAAGATTTAAATAGCCAGTATCTACTCAGCTACTCGCCGGCGCCAGAGACCACACGTGAACCGGGCTTTCATAATATCCGCGTGTCAGTTGACCGGCCCGGCCTCAAGATTCGAACACGTCCTGGCTATTGGTGGGGTGGCGGTCAGCAGTAGTCAGCGTTGAAACTGCATACCGGCAAAGCTCACTACACTCTGCGGATCGATTTGCCACTGTTGATAGGCAAGCAGCTCGCCGCGCAATCCCGGCATAGCCTTTAGGAAGGTGTAGAAGGGCGCCGATCCGCACCACTTCATATCATCCTGGCGCTCCTGCACCAGTGACCAGTAGTCGAGCGCGTTCCCGCTATTGATCTGGTCAATGCGCTTCCGATCACGTTCGGCGATCTCTACCATCTCGCCCTGGTTAGCACGAGCGCTTAGGGCGTCTCCATAGCGTTGGCCCATGTGCGCCATATCTCCGCCAAGCACCCAGCAGAGCCGCTTCCCTTCCCTCGCACCTATTTCACCCAGTGCCTCGATGAAGCGCCGGACATGCTCGTTGTCTTCCGGTGGGCCTCCTTCATAAATACTCTTCACGAAAGGACCACAAAGGATTGGAAGCACCTTCACGTCGGGACCATACAGGTGCTGCAGGAAGACGACCTGAAACTCGATGGAGTGCTCTACGGCATGGCAGTAATCCTCCATGCGCACAGCTTGTGGAGCCTGCTTCTCCAGTTCATCAACCAGGTCAACTTCGTTACGGGCCAAACCAAAAGGCGTTTGGAATCGCTTGCGCGTAAGCCCGTAGCGATCAGGGGCTCCGTAGTGTGAGGTACCGAGAATGAGGAATACCTTGTCCTTTCCAACTT
This sequence comes from uncultured Bryobacteraceae bacterium, assembly GCA_964248405.1. Lineage (GTDB taxonomy): Bacteria > Acidobacteriota > Terriglobia > Bryobacterales > Bryobacteraceae > Bog-105. The sequence continues at coordinate 24,637 of CAXTYH010000035.1, read as the reverse complement.
CGGCATTCGGTAAGGCTCGATAAGCTGCCCGGTAGCTGTCCCAACCGCCGTCCGGACTGGCATGTGGCGCGGCAATCGCCACGACTGATTCGTCTCCTTGCGGGCCACCAACACGGTTGGTCAACAGGTCAGCGAGCGCAAGACGATTGGCCGGGTAAGCCGAGTCTGAAAACGCCGCTCCACGAATCGGCTCTTCGGCAAACGTCCGTTCAACTTTCGCCCGCATTTCGCGATAGCGATCGTTCTCCAGAAAACCCGCTTCGTCCAGAGTTTCGAACAGGTGCTGCTCAATCTCCCCCACTTGAATTTCACCGGTGATTCGGACCAGTTCGGAGCGAAGATCAAGACCCGTCTGCTGTCCATCAAAGCACTCGAGCGCTTCCACCAGCACGGGCGGCACCAGCAAAGTCGCATCGGTGTAGTGGTACGGGTCGCGTATGTACAGCCCTGGGCGCTCAGGGTCCGGGGAGGGCATAAAATCCAGATTGAAACGTAGCCGTGGTAGTGGTTCCGCCATAGCTACTTCGGACCTTCTGTTGCCCTAGACATGGCCGCCCGCTGTAGACCTTCCAGGAAGCTAAAAGGCACGTGCACGTTCCCGTGATGGCCAATGCCTAAATCGATGCTGGGCTTGATCTCGCCATGAAAATCGGATCCGCCGGTCGGCAGCAGGTCGAGTTCCTCCGCCAACCGCAGATAGTAGCTTTGCAACTCAGCCGGATGGTCAGAGTGATAGATTTCCAGCGCCATAAGACCGGCCTCTTTCAAGCGAACTAAGGCCTGACGCTCAATCTCGCGCGGCAGATTTAAGCGGACCGGATGCGCCACCGTGGGAACGCCGCCGGCTCTGCGGATATGTTGAATGATCTGCTCGGTCGAGAGGCTATCACGCTCCACATAGGTATTAGCGCCGCGGCCCAAGTACTGCCGGAATGCATCCTCGAAGGAGCCCACGTAGCCTTTCTCCAACAGAACCTGTGCAAAGTGAGTACGACCGGCCAGCGTTTTTCCCCTCGACTCTACTTCCTCTAACGTCACAAGAACGCCCTTTGATTGCAAGCCTTCGGCAAGTTTTCGATTACGCTCCCGACGGTCGTCACGCTCACTTTGCAGCCAGGCGACGAATTCTCGAGACGGCTCATGCACGGGGAAATAACCGAGCATGTGAGCAGCGCGGTAATCGCCGTTTTCCAGCGCGAGCCGTGAATTCAACTCAATGCCGCGCACCAGAGTCAGCTCCGCTTGCAAGGCATGGGGTACTGCTGCCTCGTAGCCGGAAAAGGTGTCGTGGTCGGTGATGGCCAGCGCCTGCAAGCCGTTACGAATCGCCAACGCCACCAGTTCCGCCGGCGTGTAGCTACCGTCCGATTCGGTGGTATGCGCATGGAGATCAACGAAGCCCGAAGCGCGACTGTTGACTATCACTAATGAACCTTCAACTCTGGGTAAACCTCAAAGGAAAATGTCTCTCCGCAAGTCTTGGCGAGAAGGTGCCCTGGCCCCAGCGCTTTCTCTCTCGTCTTGTTTTCAAAGAATACCGCGCCATCTGTGCTGTCGCCAGGCTTCAGCTTTGTGGAGACCATGGTGATAGCCGAAGCGGCCGCCGCAGCCCGGAAGCCCTTGTTCACAAATTGCGCCATACCCGCTTGGCGCCGCTGCTCATAGCCATTGGTAGACCGAAAGTTCGCCAGCCCGTAAATGCTGTCTTCATACAGCAACTGAAGCTTAATAACGTCACTCGCACTGGCACGTTCCAGCAAGGATTCCACTACCACGTCCGCCGATACAGATGGCAAGACAGTGCCGTTCTGGCGAACAAAGGAAAAGTCGCTTGGCTTGGCTGTCCATGAAACGAGAGACCCGTTAGTGACCGTTAATTGAACAACGTTGTACTCCTTGATGTGCGGTGGCAGGGTCGCAAACATCACAGTGATCCCGTTGTGAGTTAATGCTTCGTACTCGATTCCGTGAGATTGAAACTCGGTAGGAAGCTGCGGCTGGGTTTGGGACTCGGGATGCGCAGGGCTATCCGTCTGTCCATTGGTGGCGGTTTGCGCGGTCACCAATGCAGCTAAAAGCACCGCTGCCAGGAAATGGCGCCAGAGCCGAGACACACGCCCGTTTCCTACGTAATATTTAGCGAACATCAACAGACCCTTGCCTCCATGATAAATGGAGGCACCGCTCCTGACCGCCTCAGACTGGGCGTTGTGAAGCCAACTTCGCCGTTAGATACCAACAGAGGGAGCCGCGGGGACCAGCCGCCGGAAAAGAGTGCAATTGGATCTTCATCAAAGCTCCCTTCTTGAAGTCAATCTGCATGTTGGGCGAACCCATCAGATAGCCGGCAAGATCACTCATCAACGGATTGTGTCCCACCAGCAGCAGCGAAGGCTCACTGCGAAAGAGCCGTATTTCCTCCCAGACTTGCCCGGGCGTGGCGCCGGGTTTCAGGACCGGAGTTTGCAGGATTTCGCCCTTGAAGTGCAGAACCTCTGCCGCTATCTCTGCAGTCTGGATTGTGCGCACCAGCGGGCTTGAAAGAAGCTTGCTGGGCATCACATGCGCCTCTGCCGCAGCCGCCAAAACCTGTCGTAACTTGCGGCGACCATCCTCGGTCAACGTGCGAGCGTAGTCGCTTACACCGTTCCCGGCATCTTCCGCCATCCCATGCCTCAGTAGATAGACAACCATGTAGGCGAACTCGTAATTCTGTCATACTTAGCCTTTTATGTTCGTTACAGAACGAACGCAGAATCGCGTTCTCCTGGTTGTGGCCGTGCTTGCCGCATCTCTGATTCATGTTTCCATTGCTGCCAGCCAAGTCCTTCTGGGCATAGGAATCCTTCTCCTCCTGGTGTTTCGGCAGACGCTGCCATTCCCTCGAATCTGGATCCCGCTTGCCGCATTTTTCCTTTGGACGGCGCTGGCTGATGTGCTTTGCCCCGACCCCTGGCTGGGTCGCGCGCAGATCAAGAAATTCTTCATCTTTTTCCTGATTCCACTGATCTATGGCGTATTCTCCAATCAGTTTTCGAAGGCTCGTTACTTGATACTTGGCTGGACGACTACCGCCACGGCATCGGGCGCGTGGGCGATTCTGCAGTATCTCCTCAAGTACAGGAACGTAAATTATCAGACCTACGTCGGGCACCGTATCACCGGTTTTGAAAGCCACTGGATGACCTTCAGCGCGTTGCAGCTTAGTGTTCTGCTGCTGCTGCTGGCTCACTACTTCTTTACCGATCGCCGGTTCCCGCTTTGGATATACGGCAGTACGCTGATTCTGGCAGCGGCTATTCTGCTGAGCGGCACCCGGAGCATCTGGCTGGCGGGTGTTCCAGCGATCCTTTACCTGGTCTGGTTCTGGCGCCCCAAGATGATGCTCGCGCTTCCGATATTGTTGGTTGCAATCTATTTTGCGTCGCCGGCGACCACGCGCGAACGCTTCGTCTCCCTTGTTCAACCTAAGGAAGACATCGATTCAAACCGGCATCGCATCACTACCTTCCGCACCGGCGTCGCCATGATCGAAGCTCATCCTTGGTTCGGCATCGGACCGGAACAGATTCGCCGCCAGTTTGATTCCTATGTGCCGGCTGATATTCGGCGTCCGCTGCCGGTTGGCTACTACGGCCATTTACATAACATCTATCTTCAATTTGCGGCTGAACGCGGCATTCCCGGACTGATTCTGCTGCTGTGGATCATTGGAATGACACTGCGGGACTGCTGGCGCGGCCTGGTTTTCCTGCGGGGCCGGAACTCCGTGGAGCGCTTCCTGCTGCATGGGACCGTTGCGGTGACTATTGGCATCCTGGTTGGCGGGCTGTTCGAATATAACCTCGGCGATAGCGAAGTATTGATGATGTTCGTAGCGACAATCTCGCTCGGCTACGCAGCGTTGGCCAACATCGAACATCCAGTGGCGTCCGAAGTGGCGGCTCGAAGCTACCCTCAGGGCTTTTCGCCTAAGGCCAGCACGGTTTCAAAGTGAGGCAGTTCGGTTTCACGGTGAACCACGGCGGTACTGACATTGGCGAATCCGGCACTCTTCATGAACCGTTGCAGTTCCAGTTCGGTGAAGCCAAGCCAGACATCGGCGTACATCTCGCGAGCTTCTTCAAACTGGTGGCGGACCAGGTCCAGAACCGCGATTCGGCCACCCGGCTTGGTGATTCGCCACGCTTCTTCCACCGCCTTCTCGGGATGGAGCGCATGATGTAAACTCTGGCTGAAGAAAGCTAGATCCACCTCGCCATCCGGTATGGGGAGCGACTCCATATCGCCCAGGCGGAACTCCAGATTGCATACGTTATTTCTCGCCGCCAGTTGGGAACCGAAGTCCACCATGCGCTCGGAATTGTCAACGGCAATCACGTGCAAAGCCCGGCGTGCCAGTAATTGGGAGAACGTGCCTTCGCCAGCGCCCAAATCCGCAATCGTCGTTGGAGGCAGCAGGCCCAGCAGCGCCTCGGCCAAGCCCTGCCAGGAGCGTCCGGGCAGGTACTCACGGCCAAAACGCCCGGCAAGCCCATCAAAGTAAGCGCGCATGCGGTCTCGGCGTTTGCTCAAAACCAGTTCCAGTGCTTCTGCGTCCGCAGCAGCCTCGGGAACTCCGCCTGGCTCACTTTCTAGCAAATCGAGCAATCCAACTGACGCTTCTTCACACTTAAGCCGATAGAAGTTGCTCTTGCCCTCACGCCGGTCTTGCACCAGCCCGGCTTGCTTCAGCTGCGCTAAGTGAGTGGAAATCTGGCTCTGGCCTTTGGCAAGGATCACCTGCAGTTCAGCAACTGAGAGCTCTTCACGCCTGAGCAGCAGCAGCAGCCGGACGCGTGTTGGATCGCCCAGAAGTCTGATGGATTTCAGGAGTGACATTGTTATTCATCAACATATCAGGATTCCTTGATATAATCAGCCAAGAGGATTACTGATGGGTACATTAACTCTGAACCAGGTCGCCACTGAATACAAAGTTGCCGATCTGAGCCTGGCCGATTGGGGCCGCAAAGAGATTTCGATTGCTGAGCATGAGATGCCCGGTCTGATGTCGATCCGGAACAAGTACACAGCGAGCAAGCCGCTCGCCGGCGTTCGCATCACCGGTTCGCTCCACATGACGATCCAGACCGCGGTTCTGATCGAGACGCTGTGCGACCTGGGCGCAGATGTGCGCTGGGCTAGCTGCAATATCTTCTCGACGCAGGATCATGCGGCAGCGGCTATTGCGGCTTCCGGTGTGCCCGTGTTTGCCTGGAAAGGCGAGTCGCTCGAAGAGTATTGGTGGTGTACCTACCAGGCCTTGAGTCACACGGGCGGCCTCGGACCGCAGCTGGTGGTGGACGACGGCGGCGATGTCACGCTGCTGATCCACAAGGGCTACGAGCTGGAGAACGGCAGTAACTGGGTTAACACGCCTTCTGGAAGCCAGGAAGAACAGGTAATCAAGAACCTGCTCAAGAAGGTTCAGAGCGAAGATCCGCAGCACTGGCACAACATGGCCAAGGAATGGCGCGGAGTTTCGGAAGAGACCACCACGGGCGTCCATCGCCTCTACAAGATGCAGGAACAGGGCACGTTGCTGATTCCGGCAATCAACGTGAATGACTCGGTTACCAAGTCGAAGTTCGACAATCTATACGGTTGTCGCGAGTCGCTGGCTGATGGCATCAAGCGCGCTACCGATGTGATGGTAGCCGGCAAGGTAGCGGTTATCTGCGGCTACGGCGATGTCGGTAAGGGCTCGGCTCATTCGCTGCGTGGCATGGGCGCTCGCGTGATTGTTACGGAGATCGATCCGATCAACGCGTTGCAGGCTGCCATGGAAGGCTTTGAAGTCACCACGGTTGAAGACACACTAGGCCGCGGCGATATTTATGTGACCTGCACCGGTAACCTCGACATCATCACTTTCGAGCACATGCAGTACATGAAAGACCAGGCTATAGTTTGCAACATCGGACACTTCGATAACGAGATTCAAGTGGATCGACTCAACGAAGCCAACGATGTGAAGCGGACGAACATCAAGCCTCAGGTTGACATGTACACGTTCCCCAACGGCAACAGTATCTACATGCTCGCCGAAGGCCGCCTGGTAAACCTCGGCTGCGCTACTGGCCATCCAAGCTTTGTCATGAGCAATAGCTTTGCCAATCAGACGCTGGCTCAAATCGACCTCTGGCAGAATCGCGACACCTACAAGATCGGAGTGTACACGCTGCCCAAGAAGCTGGACGAAGAAGTAGCGCGCCTACACCTGGAGAAGATCGGTGTAAAGCTGACGACGCTAAGTCCAAAGCAGGCCGAGTATCTTGGCGTGGCGCTCGAAGGTCCGTATAAGGGCGACCACTACCGCTACTAAGTAGCACCAGAAGACCAGCCCTGCCGCTATGTGCCACCGAGCGGGGCTGGTTTATCATTCTGCTGCGTGCAGCAGCAGTTTGCAGTGACAGTCTTCCCTCCCCGGACGGTCAGTCCACGTTCCCAAATCCCACAAAACCCGTTGTCTCGCCTGCTGCTGCTTTGTGTACGGAAGCATAGTAGACGAAGGCTAAGAAGGCCAACGAGACAGACGGTCGCGATGCGGTCAGCAAACTACTGATGTGTATACTTAGGCTTCTACGTGTAGATGTCTTTGTATGGCTAAGACCGATCAACTGCAGGGCGCGCTCGAAGTTCTAGTTCTGAAGGCCTTGCTCCGCGGGCAGAACAGCGGATACGCGATAGCCAATCTAATCGAGCAAGCTTCCGACGAAGTGCTCCGGGTTGAGGAAGGCTCGCTCTACCCAGCGCTTCATCGCATGACCGAACGCGGATGGCTGAAAGCCGAGTGGCGCATCTCTGATTCCAAGCGCAAAGCCCGTTTCTACGAGATCACGGGCAAAGGACGAAAGCATTTGGCCGAAGAAGAGCAGCGCTGGAAATCCGTTACGGCGGCGGTGGCTAAGGTACTCAGGACAGTGTAACGGGGAGGAAATCGCATGGGCTTCTGGTCGCGGTGGCGGCGAACATTTCGAGGACAAAGGGATTGCGAAATTGAGGACGAACTCCAATATCACCTCGCCATGAAAGAGCAAGACGGGTTCGAGCCGCGTGCTGCTCGCTTGCAGTTCGGCAATCTCACTAAGCTCAAAGAAGAGGTGCGCGAGGAAAGGCTGTTGCCTTGGCTTGAATCATGGGGCCGAGACACCCGATTTGCCTTCCGGCAGATGCGCAAAGCTCCACTCTTCACGCTAGTGCTGGTGCTCTCGCTTGCGCTCGGAATCGGAGCCAACTCTGCGATCTTCAGTTTGGTAGATGCAGCCTTGCTTGAGCCGCTGCCTGTACCCAAACCGAAGCAACTGCAACTAATCCAGTGGCTCAACGGAGGCTTTCCATCTGAACTCTGCACTATGATGACCGGCAATTCGGAAGGCGACGACCACCGGTTTCAGGGCTCTTCGATTGCTGCCAGTACATATCGGCAGCTAGCTAAACAGCAGCATGGGTTTGCGGCGGTGATCGGGTTCTCCGATTCTTCAAAGGAAGCAGTTGCCATCAATAAGCATGCGGCAGAACAGTTTCAGCTCCAGTTTGTAAGTGCAACCTTTTTCTCAGGACTTGGCGTTCCTTTGCAACTCGGACGTTCTTTTTCGCTCAGTGATGATCGCGTCGGCCAACCGCCGCTGGTGATTCTCAGTGACCGTTTCTGGCGCAAACAGTTTGCCGCGCGACGGGAGGTGCTGGGTCAAGTTTTGCGTGTGAATAATGTACCTGTCGAGATCGCGGGTGTTGCTCGACCTGGGTTCTTCGGCCTCCAAATAGGCGAGTGGGTAGATTTGTACGCTCCCTTGGCTGCGCAGGTAGCGCTAAGCCCTCGCGCGAAGTTGGATAAAGACTTCGGCGAAACGGATCGTCTCTGGTGGGTCCACATGATCGGGCGAGTTAAGCCCGAAGTATCCGGGAGCCAAGCGGTTGGAGAGCTCTCGACGTTGTTCCGTCGAGTAGTTGTTCCTTCCGGCGTGCATGTTAGCGTCGAGAAGATACCGAGGTTGATTGCACTGCCTGGCGAACGCGGCCTCTATCCGTTAGGAACTGATGAGACGCGGGCACTTTGGATCCTGTTTCTACTCGTCAGCTTGATCCTGCTGATTGTTTGCGCGAACGTAGCGAATCTACTGCTCTCGCGGGCTGTTGTTCGTCAGCGCGAGTCTAGCGTATGTCTTGCGCTGGGGGCGGCTCGCCATCGGCTATTTCGGCAGTACTTCACTGAGAGCCTGGCGCTGACTCTGGTCGGCGGCTGTGCGGGCCTCTTGCTCAGCTACGTGCTTGCGCAGGCCTTACACTCACTCATTCGCGCAAACATGGATATCGGTGGTTTCGATCTCCACGCCAGTCTGCCCGTACTTGGTTTCACTTGCGCCACATCACTTTTTACAGCCTTGCTGTGTGGAACGGCCCCGGCTTGGACGCTGGCGCGGGGAAGCTTGCATGATGCGATGAAGGCGAATACCCGGACTGTCGCCACAGGTAGTTTGCGGTTGCCAAGGCTCTTGGTAATCGCGCAAGTGGCGCTGAGCTTCACCGTGCTGGTTGCGGCTGGATTGTTAGGTCGTTCCCTCCATAAGCTTCGGAGTGTGGATCTCGGGTTTGATAGGACCAATCTCGTTTACGCCTCCGTTAATCCCTGGAGTGCAGGCTACCGGCCAGAGCAAGTGGATGCTTACGTACAACGGCTTCGGAGCGCTCTGGCTTCTTACCCTGGCATCTCAGGTGTTGCAACCGTTCAGGTACGTCCGCTCTCAGGCGGGGGCAATATGTCCATCGTGAATGTGCCCGGTCGAACGTTTAACAACTTGGACGCGGTCTCGTTGAACGATGTAAGTGACGGGTATTTCGAAACTCTGGGCGTTCCTCTGCTAACTGGTCGTACGTTTACGCCCGGGGACATGAGAAAGGGCTCGACCCCAGTCATTGTCGATGACTTATTCGTTCGTCGATTTTATGGGAGCCGCTACCCAATTGGCGAGGAGTTTGGTTTCGGAACAAAGCCGACAGAGCACTACCAGATCATTGGCGTTGTAAAGAATAGCCGGTACAATTCGCTCCGGGAGGTCACCGGCCCCGCGATGTATCAGCCCTCTGCCAGCAGCAGCCGTCCGGGATCGCAAGTCAACTTTCTGCTGCGTACACATTTACAGTTTGGGCAGGTTTCGAAAGCTGTCCGGCAAATCTCCTTGGCGATCGACCCCGCAGTTCCTGTTATCTCGATCAATACTCAGACCGAACTAATTGACACTCTCTTACGCACGGAGCGCTTACTCAGCATCTTCTCCAGCGCTTTCGGTTCCTTGGCGCTTCTCCTATCTGGAATCGGACTGCTGGGCCTGCTTGGCTATATGGTTGCGCGACGCAGAAACGAAATTGGTGTACGCATGGCTCTGGGAGCTTCCAGTCAGCGGGTGGCTGGAATGGTGGTAAGAGATGCTGTCCTATTGTTACTCGCCGGCCTGGCAGGCGGCCTTCCGGGTGCTTTCTTCATCGGAAGGATGCTCCAACACACCTTGTTCAACCTGCGTCCTATCGATCCCGCTACTTGCACGGTGGCCGTAGCAACAATGGTGACGGTCGCACTCCTGTCGAGCTGGATCCCAGCTTGGCGTGCCGCGCGCATCGACCCAATGGTGGCTCTCCGTGACGAGTAAATCGCTTATAGCTTGCAGAAGTTCGCCTACTTACTGAGCCTTCTTGAACTCCACCCCAAACGGCGCCAGAGAGTCCTTGATGACCTTCTCGTCTCCCACGGCCACAACGTTCATATGAGATGCTCCAAAGTATTTCTTGCCGGCGTTCTCGATGTCGGCGGGGGAAGCTGACTCGATTTTCTGGCTGCTCTTCCAAAGCTCTTCGGGCTGCTGGCCGTGCTTCCAAAAACCGACCAGGCGCAGTGCCACTGAAGATCTTGATTGCGATTGCAATGCAAGAGAGCCGACCATGTAACGCTTGGCTGTGGTCACTTCCACTTCCGAAGGTGCGGTTGTCGCCATGCGATTCATCTCGTACTCAATCTCATTGAACGCAGGGCCAGTGACTTCGTTGCGGACATCAGCGCGAGTAACTAAAACACCTGTTGCACCAAGGCCGGAGATACGTCCACCTGGTGAATACGTATATCCCTTATCCTCACGAATGTTGGTAGTTAGGCGCGAACCGAACATGCCGGCGTAGATGGCGTTGGCAAGCTGAGCGGAATAGTAGTCGGGCGCTGACGGGCTCGGTACCAGCGAGCCGAGATACAGAGCCGTTTGCACTGATCCGGGTCGCGGCACATAGACGACGGCTCGAGTCTGTGACTGCGAAGGCGGCGCGACCGCTGCGACTGGAGGGGAAACAGGCGCTTTCCACGAACCGAAGGCTTTCTCGATGGCTCCCTCAGCTTTCTCGGTACTCACATCCCCCACGACTACGATAATTGCCTCATCGGGCCGAAAACGCCGAAGGTACTCGCTCTTTAATTGCGCAACCGTTGCGGCAGCCAGTGATTCTTTCGTTGCCGAAATGGTTGCGTACGGATGGTCAGCAAACAATGACCGGTAAAGCGCACGTTTGGCCAGAAAACTCGGCTCTGCCTCCGAGGCCTGCAGCGCCGAAATCAGATTGCTTGCAGCCAGCTTCACTTCTGATTCGGGGAACGTCGCTTGACGGCCCACGTCGGCGAGAACAGTCAGAGCTTTGTCGAATCCGTTTGCCAGCACAGCCGTGCTGACGACCACAGCATCAGCATCGGCACTGGCTTCCAGATCGCCGCCGACCGATTGCATACTCTCGGCCAGCTGCTTGGCGTTCTCCGTAGCCGTCCCTTCGGTAACCGTTGCTGCCAGAAGCTCAGCAAGCCCGGGCCGATCTGACGGGTCAGCCGCGTAGCCACCGTGAACAGCCAAAGCTAAGGCAACTTTGGGAAAGCCGGGCTCAGAAACGATCCAGGCTTCCATGCCGTTACTCAGCTTCAGCTTCTTCAGGTTCTTGGGCTGGGTCGGCTTCAAGGTGCCGTAAGCCGGCAGATCCTTAGGCATTGCGAAGGGTTTGTCTCCTGCCGAGAGACAGAGCGGCGTCGCGGCCAGCAACACCGCCGACAAGCCAACACATCTCATTTTCATTCCGCCGCTCCTGCTTTCTTTGTCTCCGGGACCCGATAGATACTGGTACGGTTTGTCTTCACAAGATACTTGGCTGCGAAGGCCTTTACATCGTTGCTCGTTACCGCCGCAATGTCCGATGCCCGCGACTTTAACCGATCTGCGTTGCCATCAAACAGCACTGCATGCGACAGAGCGGAAGCGCGGTTGATGGGCACTTCCATTTCACTATAGAAATCAGAGAGCATTTTAGCTTTCACTCGCTCCAACTCAGCGGGCTCGGGCCCGTGCGCGGCTAGGTTAGCCATGGCTTTATCCAAAGCACTGAGCAGCGCAGATTCAGAACTTGTCTCAGGCGCAACAATGAAGGAGGTCATTAAGGTCGGGCCGTTGTAGTCGAACGGCGATCCAAGCGGCCAGTTTACGCCGCCATCCACCTGGATCGCGAGCTTGTCGTCCTTTACCAGTGTTTGATAAAGCCGGGATGCTTTGCCGTTATGCAGTAGTTCGCCAGTTACAGCGGCGACAACGGCCTCGTGCCCTCCAGTGAGCGGCATTCGATAACCTACTGCCAAACCAGGAACTTTGGCCAGTTTATCGGTCTCGTTAAACTTGCGTTCGGCCATCTGCGGTTTTTCGTCGATGGCGGCGCGCGGAGGATCCTGGCGCTTTGGGACGGAACCGAAATACTTCTCGGCTTTGGCAAACACATCCGCTGTATTGACATCGCCTACGATGGCCAGCACAGCATTGTTTGGCGAGTAGTACTGCTCGTAGAACGACTTCACATCTTCTATGCGGGCTGCATCGAGGTCTTTGAATTCACCATAAAAGTTGTGTGAGTTCGGATAGGTGTCGAATGCTTTACCGGGCAGATCGATCGCATAAAACAAGGCATACGGACTGTTGAGGACGTTGACTCGGACCTCCTCTTCCACTACTTTCCGCTGGTTCTCAAGATTGGCCGGCGAAAAGTCGAGTGTCTTCATCCGGTCGGCTTCAATCCACATGATCGGATCCAGCGCGGACAGAGGAGCGGACTCGATGTACTCGGTAAAGTCGTACCGGGTATCACCGTTGTTGTTGCCGCCCCCGCCTTCAATCACCTTGTCGAGAGTTCCCTTTGGCGCATCCGGAGTGCCCTCAAACATCATGTGTTCGAACAGATGCGCAAAGCCGGTTCTACCTTCCGGTTCAAGACGAAAGCCTATGCCGTAGGAGACGCAGAGACCGAACGTGGGCGCGGAGTGATCTTCGGAAACTACCACGCGCAGGCCGTTCGGCAGTTGCTTGACCGCAGCCGGAACTGCCCAGCCACCCGTAGCTGGGACGCCGGGAGAAGCAGAACAAATAGTGTAGCTGGCTAGTAAAGCGCAAGCCGGACGCAAGAACCAATGCAAAGTTCGCAGCATAGGAGTGGGATCAGATTACAACAGATTATACGAACAGAACCACATTCTGTTCCGCGACTCGGATTGAATCTAATGCGATACCTGCCGGCCCAAGCACCGGTAGCCGCGAAGTTCTCAGCGGCCGCTCTACTTTTTACTTCTACCGCTATATCTGTTCGGAAGCGGCATGAAGCCGGCTTTCCTATCCTCATCGGCGTCGTAGAAGGAAATAAAGAACGAGCACTACGACGAAGAACCCCAGGCCGCCGGGCCAGAGAAACCAACCACCTCGATTGCTGTACCCACCAACAACGATGCACGCAGACTGAGTAATGGTAAGCGCGAGTAGTGTGGCCAGCCCTGCAGATTGTTTCATTCTTCAAGTCTCCTAGGTTAACTCTATTAGTACTTCGTCTTCGGGAATCGAGCGCCGCGACGGCCTCAGTGTGCACCCGTACTTCTGGTAAGGGGAATTGGCATCCATAGAGCACCGATGTAGCATCAGGCAAGCCAACAGCGGCTGTGAGACACAATGCAAACTCTTGGATTGAGTGAGTCGACGCCCAGGACTGAAGGAAGGTTGAAGGCTTTGCTATGGCCAGCAATCCGTAATGATGGCGACTTCGACTACATCACAGAACAAGGTTTCTGGGTTTGCTTCATTGTAGCTGCCATGACCTTATGTGTAAGCGTCTTCGTACACTCGCTCGCAGGCGGCTTCGAGGCGCTCTTTTACTTCCTGGCTGGCGTTGGTGTTCGGCAGCGCAGCAAGCTCGCCGCGTTAACGGCATTCGCCGCCTACTTGCTTGGCTGCCTTGGTGTACAGCGACTCACGGGAAACGGCTTTGGGATCGTCCGCATCGTCTTCTTAGCTTTACTGTTTTCAAACATCCGAGGCATATGGCTTTCATCCCGATGGGAAAAAACTCATGAACCGGGCCAAGCTCCCATCCGGCTCAATCAAACAGTCTTGGACAAGCTGTCGGACCAGCTCCCTGCTCAGATTTGGCCTAAGGTGAAATGGATGTTCGCCTTCTTTGCCGCAATCGAGATTGCCGGCACCCTGATGTTATTAACGAGACCGCTGCCTCCCACTTGATGAAGCACTCTGTTTTGAGGATCGTTATCGCCTGCCGGTAGATCTTGGAATTGCTCATGCTCTTAAGGTGTGGATCTTTGGGCATGCATACAGTCAGTAATGACGCCCGGATAGTAGCCTGGAAACAGATTGCGTCGGCATAAATGCGAGCTGCTAATGGCCGGAGTTGCCATTTCTTGCGGTAGGCGGCCTGCTAGCCGTGGGCGCCGCTTTCTGCGCTGCAACGCTGCACGTTAGACGCAGAACAGGTCCAAGACCTATCCGAGCGGCGCTCGTGCAGATACTGGCCAATGACAATGCAATCTTAAGGGCCTGGTGGTTTAACGCTGAAGTTCCAAATGGCGCGTGTGTCATCGTGCTGCACGGTATTGGTGATTCGAGGGCGAGCAGCTCAGGTTTCGCTCCCATGTTTCTGGGGCGTGGCTATTCAGTCCTGGCTCCAGATAGCCGCGCGCACGGCGAGAGTGGGGGCAATTTCGTCACCTATGGCTTGTTCGAAAAGTGTGACGTCGTCCGATGGGCTCACTGGATGCAAGGTCATGGTTGTCAACGAATCTACGGTCTAGGCGAGTCGCTCGGAGCATCCATTCTCCTTCAAGCAACTGCAGTCGAGCCAGTCTTCAACGCAGTAGTCGCTGAATCCCCTTACGCCGATTTGCAGCGCATGGCCAGATACCGCCTGGAGCAGAGGATAGCCCTGCCGGCGACTTTAGCCGGGCTACTTTCCGGCTGTTTTGTGGAGGCGGGCATGCTGTATGCCAAGCTATTTGAAGGGCTCGACTTCAGCCAAGTCGCTCCCATGAAAAGCTTGCGCGCATCTGAAACGCCGGTTCTCCTCATTCCTGGCCTGAACGATAGACGCACACCGCCAGAAGAGTCGCGACGCTTGGCTGCCGTCCGCTCCAACCAAATCGACCTCTGGCTGGTGCCGAATGGCGGTCACACACAGATGCTTCGTCGGTAGCTCCCGCCGAGTTGCAGAAGCGAATCCTGGGTTGGTTCAGTAAGTATTGAAGACTTCAAGGGCTCTTGCGTCGCATCTATAATGAAGCATGTTCTTCCGTCGCGAAAAGCCGAAAGTACCCAGCTTTCAAGAGCGAGTCAGTTTGCTCACCAATGCCGGCTTCCATACACAAACTCAGCCTGACGGGCGGGTGATGATCACCAAGGGCGGTATTGCAGCGTTGGTCGGGGACGAAGGGCAAAACCACCCGGACATTGAGAAAGCTGGAGTGCTGGTGGGTGGCGAGATCGCTACGCTGCTGAATCGCGGCTATCAGATGTTTCTCGAAACCCCGAGCGGTCGCAAGATGCCGGCGCAGGCGGATCAACTGCGCGCGCTTCATCAATTCGAGGACGACGTCAAAGAGGCTTTGGATCTGACAAACCTGTACAACACGTCGTTAGGAACAACCACCGCCAGCCACCACTATGACCGCGTAAACAAGCGCGATACTGGCCATCAGCCTAAGCCTTGGGAAGACAAAGATCACAGCATCAAAGAGCCCGAGACCAAAGGGTCACTTCATCTTTAAGAGTCGACGCATTTCGCTGAACGCCACCGGTCCGACCGGGTCGTTGAAGTCCGGGATGAATGGCAGAACACGGATCTGCTGAGCCTCTGTTGCCCGGCCGCTCCTTTCGAGCGAAGCAGCGAGCATGGCGCGGGCTGGAAGATTGGTGTCGCCGGATTCGTTGACTGCCGTCCTCCAAAACGAAGCAGCTTCAGGATATTTGCCGTCCAAAAACAGTGTGATGCCGGCTGGAGCATCAACGCCAGGCACACTTTTCGAATTACCGGAATTATTTAAAGCTGCCCAGCGCACCCTGGCTGTCGTTTGGCCGGCAAGTGGCAGAAACGAAGCAAACCGCCCGAATACAGTGTTTCCCTCCTTGCTATTTCCTTCCAACAAGTAAATGCTCGCCAGCGAAGGCAGCAGATTCGGATTCTCGTTTGCGAGTGGACTAAGAATACTCTCTGCTTTACTGAATTCGCGGGAAGCCACCAAACCTGCCGCGAGCTGCAATCGTAAATTCGCATTTGCTGGGTTGAGCGAAGCGGCCTTTTGGAGCAGCCGCTCCCCTTCCTTGGCGTTCCCTTGCAGAAAGCGTTGGGAGCCGAGCCGAGCCAGGGCTTCCACATTGTTAGGAGCTAATTGCAAAATGGTTTCATCTGCACTAGCCTGATCAGCCAGGGATGCATGGCGCAGGCGGGCAGTTAAAGCATTCCAGCGCGCGCGATCCAACGGAACAAATTGCGCAACCGGAGGAGACGAAGCATCAGGTAAGGCACCGGGCCGAGCATTCTCCACCAAAGCAATCTGAGCAAGACCAAATGCCGGGTCGCGCTGTGTGGCTGAGAGCAGAAGCTGTTGGCGATCAGACGGATTCGAGCTTGCCACCGCAGATGTGAAAGTAGCAAGGGCTTCGCCGCTCCGCGTGGAAAAGGGAGAGGCACGTTGGGGGTCCACCAACTTTGCCAGGCGGTCCAATAGCGGGATCAGTCCGACTCTGCGCGGCTCTTCCGCCACCCAAACATTCTCATTTTGCTGCGTTCGCAGACTGGTAAGAGTCGCCTGTACGCGCAGACGATCTCCGCTGTCTTCCAACACCGTGCGTAGAATGCTCTCAGCTTGTATCCCATAAGCGGCTGAGCTATCGGACACATACGTTGCGAGGTACTGATTTGACGTCGCTAGATCTTGCTGCAGAACCAGCGGAACTGTCAAGGTCTGCTGCTGGGCGTCGGGCATGGCCGATAGAACATTGGAGGGAGCAATTGCCACCCGGCGCGGGCCACTTGGGGCACTTTTTGAACAGGCTGAAGTGAGGCTGACCGAGACGACGGCCATGAGGACAATCAGTAAACGCAGGCAGGTCTCTTAGAGAGGCTTAGGATTTTGTAGAATCAACTGCGCAAACTCGGGACTGGTTTTCAGGGTGGCAAATTCGGGCATTGCCGGAATCTTCTCGCGATCTTTTACGCCTTCTTCGAGCGCTTTACGAAGATAGATCATCGCCCGGTCGGCCCGCCCATTCTTCGCATACATTTTTGCCAGGTACAGATGATAGGTGGCCCGCTCTTCCACCGTGTGCTCCTGCATCAGAGTACCGAAGCTGCTGTGATGCTCAAACACGTCCGGGTCCAAGCGCAGCGCCTCTTCGTAGTTCTCGGCCGCGTGACGATAATCTTTGCGCCCGAAGTAAGCAGCGCCCATGTTGGCGTAAATGGACGCTGTTGGGGATGAATAGCGAAGCGCGCGCTTGTAGTAGCCAATGGCCCGACGATAGCTTTTCTCGGCGTAGCTGATTGTGCCCAGATTGTTGATTGCCTCGGAAAACTTGGGGTCAAGCTTCACCGCACGCTCATAACTCTTCTTAGCAGCGTCCAGAAGCATCAGCTGATGATAGGCAATACCGATTTTGTTGGCGAGTTGGGGTGAGGTCGGCGATCCTTGACGATAGGTATCGATTGCCTCCCGGTACATCTTCCGAGCCATATAGATGTCGCCTCGAAGCTCAGTGGAGATGGGTGCTCGTGCAGCCTTGGCAGGCGGGTTCGAAGTGCTATTGGGAACGAAGCCGTTGGAGGCGACCGGTGCTGTCTGCGCTGTTAAGCAGAAAGCGCCTACTGAGACAAAGATAAACGCGCGGCAAAGCGTCGAGAAGCTGAGGGCTGCCACAATCTTTCCCCTTTACCAGCTAGTCTATACCTTCTAGCAAACCTAATGAAAGATGCTTTTCAGCTTGTCGATTAATCCCTTCTTTTCCCGCGCTTTATTTGCGTCGGCAGCTTGGGCGTTACCCTCGGGTGCAACCGCATCCGGAGGAGTTGGGGTAAGCGGCAGATTGGGGAGAACCGTACGCGCCGGTGCACCGGCTGTTTCCCAGCCGGCAATCTCGGTTGATCCGCCGGCGTGCAAAGAACAGAAGCTGGCCGGCTGAGTTCCCATCAGGTAGTACTCGGTCCGAGTCTGTTCAGGTGGGCAGGCACTGGTCGCCAACTGACCACTTTGACTATCCACCTGAGCACTGACAACACCGTCCGGAATAGAGAATTGCTGGGCGTTCCGATACTCACGATGCTGGTGAGCGCGCCGCATAAACTCCGCCCAAATTGGCAGCGCGGCTTTGGCGCCTTCCATCTTTAGATCCTGATAGTCGTCGAGCCCCACCCAGACAACGCATAGTAGTTTGTCTGTGAAGCCGGCAAACCAGGCGTCGTGCGAGGTGCCGGTTTTGGCCGCTGCAGGAAGGTTGAATCCGCGAGCGTGAACACCGGCGCCGGTTCCGCTGCGCAGCACCTCTGACATCATGCTGACCATCAAGTAAGTCACACGCGGATCAAGGATTCGTTTCTTGGCAGGCTCCGAGGCCCACAACTGATGGCCAGTTCGATCAACGATGCGTGAGATCATACGAGGCTTAACCATCACGCCTCCATTAGCAAAGATCGTGTAAGCCCCAGCCATATCAAGAGGGGTTGCATCGTAAGCGCCGAGAGCCATGGCCGGAGTAGGGCGGACATCCTCTAAGCCGGCTTTGTGGGCCAAATCCGCAACTGTTCCGTACCCAGTTGCTTCTGCAACTTCGACTGCCGGGACGTTCAAGGATTTAGCCAAAGCGGTTCGCATTGTTACGTCGCCAAGCCATGCACCCTTGTGAAAGTCGACCGGCTCATAGGGTTTCCCTCCGTAGTAAAAGGTTCGGGCCTCATCCTTAACCACAGTGGAAGGGGTCAGCGGATCAGGCCGATCCTGGAGTCCGGTATTCAGAGCAGCAGCGTAGACGAACGGCTTGAAGATACTGCCGGAGGGCCGCTTCGCAATTGCATGATCAAGCTGACTGGCGCCATAGTTCCGGCCGCCGATCAATGCCTTTACCTCACCCGTATGAGGGTCGAGGCAGATCAACGCCAGTTGCGGTTCATCAGGAACTGTTCCCGGCTTGGCTCGTTTGGCAATGATCTTGTTGACCTCGCGCATGCCAATAGCGGTCGCTTCGGCTGCATCACGCTGCAGTTCGGGGTCTAAAGTAGTGTAGATGCGTGATCCGGAATCTTGAAAGTCCCGATCGCCAAAATCGGACGCCAGGCGTTCGTTCACCAAATCCACAAAGTACGGCGCATCGGCAGACTCAATGCCTTGGCGCGAAGTAGAAATAGGAGCCTTATCCGCAGCCTCAAACTGGCTTTCGGAAATGTAGCCGTTGTCGAGCATCAGCTTTAACACTGTGTGTCGACGAGCGATAGCGCGCTCGGGGTGCCGAACCGGATTTCGAAAGCTGGGCTCCTGAATCAAGCCGGCCAAAGTAGCGGCCTCTGAAAGCGTGAGGCTGCGCAAATCTTTCCCAAAGTAAGCTTGCGCCGCCTCACCGAAACCACGAATGGCGAAAGAGCCACGGCGACCCAGATCTACCTCGTTGGCGTAGTACTCGAAGATCTGCTGCTTGGTTAACTTACTCTCTAGATGGATGGTAATCAGCAGCTCATCCAGCTTGCGGGAAAAGGTCTTCTGGCTGTCGAGCCATAGCATCTTCACTAATTGCTGGGTCAGCGTTGAGGCGCCCTGCGACTTGCGGCGGTCTCTCAAATCAACCATCACCGCCTTTACAATCCGTACTGGATCAAAGCCGGAGTGTTGGAAGAAGCGCTTATCTTCTATGGAAATAACAGCCTGCACCACGAGCGGCGGAATGTCGTTATACCTGACCAGGCGTCGCTTCTCCCGGTTCTTGTCGAATATGCTGCTCAGCAGCCGCGGCTCGAGTGTGTATTGAGTTCTCGGCGCATTGTCGCTTAGCGACGTAATGGAGGCAATCTCGCCGTCTTCGAACTTCAGTACTCCCGGCTCAGCACCGGCGAAAGAACGGCTACCCGGGAAAATCTCGATTGCAGCCGGGCGTAGGTGGTACCAGCCGGAAGCGCTGCTGTGCTCATCTTCGCCATAGCCGCTCTCCCGTAGTCGCAAAGCAATTTGGGCGGGCGTAATGGTGTCACCAACGCCGAGCGTTTGCGGCGCAGCATAGAGTAGCGAAGCATCAGGGAACGGGCCATTGAGCAGTTTCTGATCGGTCAGGCGAGCGTACTTGGTGTAAGCAAACCCAACCAGGATTGCCGTAACAAGAACAATGGCGCCGATGCAGAGCAGCCCATACTGAACAAAGGTATAAAAGCGGACTTTGTTCCCCGTAGGAGAGGTTGGTTCTGAAGGTAGTTTAATGCGAACGGGCAAAGGAAAAGCCTGTGAAATCCAAGCCTTAGTTCTGCGAACGAAGCACTCCGCTACTTTCCGGCTCGACCATACGATTCTAACTCTTTCCAAATATTATCGTCGTGCCGATGCCAGTCCGGGTACTGACGTCCGGTAATTTGGAGTTCTTCGATGGATAGGGTACCGTGACCGAACGGACAAATCATCTGGGTGGTCGGTCGGCCAATCAGAACCATGTGACCCCAGGAGCCCCGCTTCAGGGGCATGATCAGCTGGCGCAGGCAGCTGCGACAACGCCGGCGCTGGTCCCAATAGACAAGAAAGATTAAGCCGGAAGTAACGAGCCAGATCGCCATCACACAAAATGTGAAAAGCATGTCATGCAGAAACAATGGAGGCGGCGGACCAAACCTGGCGGGCGGCGGCTCAGGCGTGGGATACAAGCGCTGTAAACAGGCTTGCAGCCCCCAGGCCACACCAAGGACAACCGTTAATTTTGCCACCAGGTACAGCCAGTACTTCATTCTGCTCGTTAGACTCCAAAGCACATCGCCGAGTTCCGGAAAGTTACGAGGGGATTGACGCCGCTACTGACGGAGCAGATTTTTAGCAAGAAACAAGACATTTGCGGGTCGTTCTGCCAGACGCCGCATGAAGTAGGGGTACCATGCCTCCCCATAAGGCACGTAGAGACGCAAACAATAGCCTTGCCGGGTGACCTCACTTTGCAGGTCGCGGCGGATTCCATAGAGCATCTGGAACTCGAAGCG
Organism: uncultured Bryobacteraceae bacterium; assembly: GCA_964248405.1. GTDB lineage: Bacteria > Acidobacteriota > Terriglobia > Bryobacterales > Bryobacteraceae > Bog-105. The sequence continues at coordinate 4,045 of CAXTYH010000035.1, read as the reverse complement.
GTCGGGTGGGTATGCCTTGGCACGGATGTAACGAAGAGCCTCCCCCACAATCTTTTCGTCATGGCTGGCGATAGCTGGGTAGGTACCCTCGTCCAGCAGTAGCTTCATCAGCTTTAGGTAGTTGGCGTCCACATCCGGCTTGCGTGCGAAAGCAACGGAGGCGGGCTCACGGTAGGCGCCCTTGCAGAGCCGCACAGGAATGCCGCGACGGTTTAGTTCGCGGATATCGGACTCGCTCCGCTGCAGGTAGGCCTGAATAACCGCCCGCACATTGCCTCTAAAGCGTTCCTGGATCGAGAAGACCGTTTGGAGCGTACGATCGGTGTACTCACTGGACTCCATGTCTACTTCAACCCGGCTACTCATCGCCTGTGCAACCGAGGCCAGAGCAGCAACGTTCTCCAGGCACGCTTCTTCGGAGAAATCGAGACCGAACTGAGTCAGTTTTATGGACACTGTGGCAGGCAGAGAGTGGCTGCGAATCGCCTGTAGCGCGGAAAGATAGCAGTCGCGTGAACGACCGGCCTCACTCAGCGAGTGAACGTTTTCGCCAAGAAAATCCAAGGTGCCGGAGACCTGCTTGGCAGCCAGGCTCTGCAGTACACCGATACCATCGGCAAGCGTCTGTCCGGCGACAAAACGCGAGGTCAGCGGACGTGATAACGGCGAACTCTCCATCCACTGGCGCATCCGATGGTTCTGAGAGAGAGCGAGAAGTGTGCGTCGCAACATATCAATTCAGTCGGGCGAAGCAGGGTCTGCAACACACTTTCACTATACCGGCACAGCGGTGAGAGGCGAACAATTAACTAGGAAAAGTAACTATGGCTGATTAACGCCAAGCCCGTGCCCAAAATTGCTCCAACGGCAACATCGCTCAGGAAATGCATGCCCAACAGAATGCGAGAGGCTGCAATGCTGAAGGCGCAAAAGAGCAGTGGCGCCAAAACAAGCGGGTAGAAAAACCCGATAGAGAGGGCAACGGCAAATGCGGTGATAGTATGCCCCGACGGAAAGGAAAATTGATCGGGGGGCAGCAGTCGCGCCCAGCAGTGTGGCTCTATTTCGCAAGGGCGCTTGCGGCCGGAAACTTTCTTGATGGCTACAAAGATGCCCACACCTGAAAGTGCCGCACAACCGGTGGCAGCGAACGCGGCAAACCGCAGCGAACCGCCAAACAGCAGCATGGCCAAGCCAGCCAGATACCAGAGCCAGCCGTCACCAGCACGGGTGGCAGCAATGGCCCAAAAGCGAATCCACTTGGGCGCCGACCACTTATTTACCTTGCGCATCAAGCGGTGATCACGCGAGGCAATAAACTGGAGCATAGTTTGGTGGGCCGTCATGACGACCACCGATCCCCTAACCAGTTTACGAAAGTTTCCATGTGTTGCAGCCTTCTTCCGTTGTAAAGGAGAAGCTGTTTCAAAGCGGTGACAGCCAAACGAATGGTACGTGAACTCTGCAGCAAATGTCGAAATAGAGCTGTTGTCCCATTCGATGGGGCTCTAGGATGGGAGTTTGGCATTGGCAACAAGAGTTGACTTCGTGTACTTTGACGCGGGCGGAGGACATCGAAGTGCGGCTACCGCGCTGCAAGCAGTTGCGGAGGCGGAAGAGCGCGGTTGGGATGTCCGGCTCCTCAACCTGCAGGAAGCCTTGAATCCCCTGGACGTTTTCCGCAAAGTGACGGGCGTTCAGTTGCAGGATATCTATAATCGGATGCTAGCCCGGGGCTGGACGGTCGGCGGCGATTACTGGCTTCCGGCTCTGCAATTGATCATCCGATTGAATCATGCCAAGTCAGTGAACCTGCTGAAAGCTGTGTGGCAAGATCGCAAGCCCGATCTGGTAGTGTCTCTCATCCCGAACCTGAACCGCGCCCTCTTCGAAAGCTTGCGAGCAGCCTGTCCGAAGACTCCATTTGTGACGATCATGACTGATTTGGCCGACTACCCTCCGCATTTTTGGATGGAGCAGCAGCAGCAGTTCTTCATTTGCGGATCGGATCGGGCTGTTGAGCAAGCCCGGAAGCTGGGAGTTGCGGCATCGCAGATCGTTCGGGTGAGCGGAATGATTCTTCGCCCTAACTTTTACGAACATAAGCCGGTTGACGTGGCTGCTGAGCGCATTCGGCTAGGTCTGCGTCCCGATCTGCCGACGGGTCTGGTCCTGTTCGGAGGCGAAGGCTCAAACGTAATGCATGCGGTAGCCGAACGCCTGGGGAACTCTTCTTTAGATCTGCAGCTGATCATGATCTGCGGGAAAAACGAAAAGTTGCGAACGCGTGTGGGCCGCATGCGGACTCGCAATCCGATCTTTGCCGAAGGTTTTACCAAGCACATCCCTCACTACATGCAGCTTTCGGATTTCTTCATCGGCAAGCCCGGACCGGGCAGCATCAGCGAAGCTCTGCACATGAAGCTTCCTGTGATTCTGGAAGCCAATGCCTGGACGCTGCCGCAGGAGCGATTCAACGCTGAATGGGTTCGCAGGGAGCAGTATGGGATTGTTCTTGACAACCTGCGTGACGTTGAGAATGCAGTGAAACGGCTGTTGCAAGACGGTGAACTCGCGCGTATCAAGGCGAGGATTGCTGCCCTGGAGAACAAGGCTGTCTACGAAATACCGCCCATTCTCGAAAGAATTATGCTCGAAGCGCAGGAGTTTCCTAGCCCGGTGTTTCAGGCCAAGGATGTCTCGGATAACGGCGGCTCAGCTCACGGCGGACTTGAGGATATAGGTCTCTCCAAAAGCTGAGCAAATCAGTCGTGATTTGCACGGGCCGCCCGTTGGGCGCGAGCAATTTGACCGTGAGCCCGGCGTGCCCCTATCGAGTATGGCGAAGGGCAACCGCCGCCCACCCGCCCGTGCAGCTTGTTCTAGATCGGCGAAACTGGTCATTCCCGAAGCGAACTGCTCGAAGGCGATCCGAACTAACTCGTCTTGAGTTGGCCAACCACTCGTATACTGGGCGGCAAACCGGAAACGGGCAAGGAAACTGGAGATGCTGGGGCTCTCGTCGATTCAGGAGGTTCTCCTCAGCACTCACCGAAGCTGGCTGCAAGAAGATTTTTTCCGACAAGCTCAGCGGCAGGCGGGCCGAGCGGCCCGGTCCGACCCAGGCGCAGGAAGCTCAACGCGAGGGTGACACCCTGGTCGCCTGGAAACTCGACCGGCTAGGCCGCAACATTAAGAACCTGGTGAACCTTGTCGGTGAGCTTCACCAGCATGGGGTGCAATTCAAGAGCCTTACCGACGCCATCGACACGGCCACGCCCTCAGGACGCTTCGTCTTCCACGTCATGGCCAGCCTCGCCTAAATGGAACGGGAACTAACGGTCGAACGCACCCGAGCTGGGCTCGAAGTCGCTCGCCAGCTCGGGTACAAGGGCGGCCGCAAACGGCAGATGACCGAAAGCAAGATCAAATCGGCGAAGAAGCTGATCGCTAGCGGCGTCCCGCCCCGCGGCGGGGCAGGCAATCTCGGCGTCTCCGTTCCGATGCTGTACCGGTGGATTCCTGCTTCCAGCCAGCCAGAATGTACTCAGTTGGAGTTGAGAGACGAAGGCGCCAGCGAGAGCTGCCCAAAGTGGCGATTGCCGGGCTATAAGGATCATCTTTCTTAGTGCAGATGAACCGTCGCAGCACCAAGGCTAGCCATAATCAGCCATGGTTCAATCAAGATGTCCATCACCGTGTGACCAACCATCACAGGCAGTAAGCTTCGTCTGCTGCTCAGGTAAACAAGCGCATAGAGGACGCCGAGAAAGCTGGTTGTGACCATAGCCCCAACAGCCATGTTGACCTGAGGCTTAGCTGAGAGCAATCCCCAGCCCACATGAGCAACGCCGAAGCAAATGCCTGATACGACTACTTGAACAGCGGGCCCGAAACCGGACCATTTCAATTGGTTCATGATAAAGCCGCGAAAAAACACCTCTTCTACGATGCCAGCACTCAGCCCAGCAGCAAGAGAGGTGCAGATGTGAAAAACACTCAGCTCACCCAAGCCGCTCTGATTTCGCAATACAGATGTGAATAC
>CAXTYH010000034.1:0-46139 GCA_964248405.1 uncultured Bryobacteraceae bacterium | reverse complement strand
AAAACATCCCCGAGTTGCTTCGGAGTCAAATTACAGAAACGATGTTACACGAACTCGACATTAAAGATAATTCTGTCAGCAATCAAGCTCCGTTACAGCAATACTACTCACTGGGTGGGCTGACTCAGCAATGGCAGATTGAACCAGTTCAGACCAGCAACTATACAACAACCAGCACAACCATGTACTATGATCCTGCTAACTCATTGGTACACGCGATTGGAACAATCGATCAGGACTACAATTCTGCTTATTACTACACCGAGCAGATAACAACAACTATAAGGGTTAATGGCAATCTCAATGGAAACGGGGGATTTGGATTTGACGTACCCCGCACTGGACACGGAACCAGCGACGTAATCGTTCCTGTGAATCCGGGAGATTATGCTGAGGCAACAACAACCGCTAGTCTTGATGCTACTTACTATACATATCAAGTGGTCCGGGATTGCGTAGCAGATTGCGGGTCTTACTACGATCCATTTAGTTACAACGGATTTTTGGGTTCTGCAACTGGCATAGACCAGCCAACATTCTCTACTACGATTTGGGCTCCCATCATCATCGTAACGGGAACGGTAGGACAGTTGATCACTCTCGGAACGAATGGAACGTCGTTGCAGATTCCGGGAGCACTTCCCAATACTTACGATGTTAAGTTGCGGACCTTTATCCCACCAGCATGGATCAGAGGGCCTGCTCCGTTTTCCTGCTGGGATAGTCGAGGCTTAGAGCGATTCATTTTCGCGGGCGACAACCGTTCGTTCGATCCATTCGCAGACAGCGTTCGTTTCTCGACTCATGCAGTTGTAAGTTCATCCGGTGTGAACCTAGGACAAGGTCTCGATTCTCATCTTATTTGTAACTCCTCGGCCATTGGAAATTGCACATCAGGAAGCACTCGCTACGCGGGCGACGCGCTCAACGCAGATAATTACACTCTAACGGGCGACTCCGTCTTAGATGATTGTCATTTGACCGACCAACTCGGTTCAACCGACCTGACAGCACTGCACACGGACGTGTATCCTGGCTCTCTCGGAGGCACTATCGTTCATCTATATGGAAACGGGAAGGATCCTGTCTTACCACTTCAGGCTTTGGTGGCCGGAATTACGTATGACGATTTCCTGACCTTATCTGGCAATTCTTATACGCTGAATTATCAACATGACTGCTACCCTGCTTTCGAAATCTATATTAATAACAAACCTGTTTATCAGTGGAAGCCGGACGATAATAGCGCAATCAACTTAACTTCTTGCCTAAATGGGTTTAATCAGAGGCATGGCACAGAGAATGGATCGCTTGCCCCATGATTTCAGCCTGTGTGTTTCTGCTTTTGCTGTTTCATGACCAAGTGTCGACATCCCATGCTCCTCTGGATTGGAAGTCACTTCTTCAAGACTTAACCGGTGAGAACTCCACTATCCAGCAAGCTGCGAGTAAGCGCGTATCGGGGAGCTTTATACCCGAATTAGTAGAAGAGAGTATTTCAGATTTGCAAGTAGAAATTCCTCCCTTAGCCCGACTAGCGGTTGGAAGTGAAAACGATGGCATCAAATTGCAGGCTTCTGCTCTTCTTGCCACTCTTTCTCAACTCCGGCCGGACTTTGAGAGCGTGTTGCGGCCCTCCTTGTCACTAATTTTGGAGGGCACGAGCAAGGAGAAAGGTCGAGTGCGGGTAAATCTGTATAAGATTCTGCTATTTTCCAGCCCAGCTATTCCGGAAGGAGCAATTGATACCTTGATTCCTGCCCTCAAGAACACTCAGGAGGAGATCCGCCTGCTTGCTGTTTATGGCCTGACAAAGATGGCTGCTATTGATCCAAAGTCCCTGGCTGCTATCAAAGGTGGACTCAAAGATTCAGCAGCGCCTACTTTACAACTTGCGATCATAAACTCAATTAAAGAAGTAAGACTTTCGAATGCCAGCATTAATGAAGTATTGGGCAATTTGCTTGTTCATGGCGGTCCTTCACTCGCCCGACCGACCTTGGAAGCAATAGGTCGACTCGGTCCGATCACAATTACCCAACTACAGAGCCAGCTCGAGAAAGTAGGAGAGTCATCCGACAAGGATCTTGCTGGCCAAGCCAATCGATTACTATCTAGGGTTCACTAGCTATCACGAGATGGTAATCCGCTGCGAACTGATGTGATCAAACCCGAAGTAAAGACTAGAACGACGCAAGTGGGAAGCAGGGTGTGCCTAAGTTTTTGTAGAAAACCGTGGTATCGGCAAGAACTCCGTCCGGCTTAAACGAGTATTCGGGAATGCGACCACCTCAACCCAACCCAAACTGCGATACAGTCGGTCGCCGGCGCTACCTGTCTCGGTGTCTAGGAGTAGAAGGGTACGCCCAGCGCTTCGGGCTGCTTCCTCAGCGGCTGGTTAGTAAGCGTCGGCCCAAACCTTGTCGGCGTGCGGAGAATGAACCAACAGCTTGCTGAGTTCGGCCCGGTGTGGTGCGTTAGGCTGATGCGCAAAAGCAAGGATCACTGTGCCCAGCAGGCGCCCAAACTGCTCGGCGATCATAAGGCGCTTTTCGCCCGTCGCGATGCCGGGAAGCTGGCCACGCCAGAATGCCTGCCCCTCAGCCTCTGTAAATCCAGTCATGAATCGACTGACGCCCCGTGCGCTACCGCGTCCACAAGGATTGCTGATAGTTGACTCAGTCGCGCTTCAGCCTCAACTCTATCGAGGGCGCGAACATGAACTCTGGCCGTCGAATCAGGCTTGGGGTTGTTCAAGGGCATCCGTAGAGCGTGACCCGACCAACTTCTCCAAATGCTTGGCGAGTATGTCTACTTCCAGATTCACCCGCGAACCGGGACTGTACTGTTGCAAGGTCGTTCCGCGGTAAGTAAGAGGAATAATCGTGAATGAGACTAAATCGCCACTTACTTCAGCCACGGTGAGACTGATTCCATCAATTGCCACCGAGCCCTTGCTCACGATGTAGCGAGTAAGTTCCGGAGCTACTCGAATCTGTAACCACCAGTTATCGCTCCCTATGTCCTGAAGCGAGACGATCTCTCCGGTGCCGTCTACGTGTCCCAGGACGAAGTGCCCGTCGAGGCGGCTGTTTGCTCGCAGCGGACGTTCGAGGTTCACTTGCCGACCAGGAGCCAAGTCGCCCAGGTTGGTTCGCCGCATGGTCTCAGGGGCGACGTCGGCCGTAAACCAGTTGCCGCCCAGAGCAGCCGCGCTCAGGCAGGTTCCATTGACCGCGATGCTTGCTCCGAGTGACACGTCCTGCAAGATCGTACTGCACTCAACCGTGAGCCGTAGACCTGCTTCGCGCCCCTCCAACGAAACCACTCTTCCCAACTCTTCAACAATGCCGGTAAACACCTTAATCCTTCACCACGTAAGCCTCGACAGCAAACTCGTTATCAGCAATGGGATGCACAGTCAGTCGCGTCAGCAGCATGGCATCGGCACGCCGCATCCGTCCTTGTCCGCCAGCTACCGGCAGACTGTTTAAGCCACCGAGGATCTTGGGCGCATAGTAGAACAGCACTTTGTCGGCAATTTGCGAATCGAGCATGTTCCAGTTGACTTTGCTGCCTGCTTCGACCATGAGTGACAGGTAGTGCTCGGCTGACAGATACTCCAGCACCTTGAGGACGTTGGTACGACCGCCGGTTCCATCGGCAATCAGCACACGCACGCCGGCTGCCTCGAGATTGCGACGCCGCTCCAGAGGAGCAATGGAAGTACCTACCACCAGCAGATCGTCTCTTGCACTGGTCACGATCTTCGAGCCTAGCGGGATTCGCAATTGCGAATCGAGCACAATGCGCAACAACGGTCGGCTTCTGGGTAAGCCTGACCGGTCCGTCAACAAGCAGTCGTCTTCCAGCACGGTGCCGAGCCCGGTCAGGATGGCGTCGGAAAAGTGCCGAACCTGTTGCACATCGGCACGTGCGATGTCGCTGGTGATCCAGCCTACGTTGTCCTGCGGCGCAGCGATCTTGCCGTCAAGTGTTAACGCCGCTTTCACCGTTACCAGAGGTTTGCCGGTCTTCATGAAATGGATGAACGGCTCATTCATCCGCTCAGCTGCTTCGGTCGCTTGCGCATCGATTGTGACGCCAATCCCAGCCTCCTGCAGTTTGCGAAAGCCGGCGCCGCTTACCTGCGGGTTCGGATCCTGCATGGCTGCTACCACGCTTGTCACACCGGCTTCGATCACAGCGTCGGCGCAGGGCCGAGTGCGGCCAAAGTGCGAACAGGGCTCGAGCGTGACATACAGTGTCGCGCCGCGTGCTCGGTCGCCAGCCTGCTGGAGAGCCACGATCTCAGCATGATCTTTTCCGGCCCAGGTGTGAAAGCCTTTTCCAACCACTTGGCCGTTGCGCTCGAGGACTGCGCCTACGGCCGGGTTCGGACTTGAAACGCCGCAGCCTTTGCGCGCCAGCTCCAGCGCTTCGTGCATGAATGGATTCATCGATGATCCGATCTAGTCGAAGATTGACTGCACGAACTTGTCCGGTTCAAAGGGCAGCAGGTCGTCGATCTTCTCGCCCACGCCGATGAAGCGGATCGGCAGATTCAGTTCCCGCGCAATCGCGACTGCGACGCCGCCCTTGGCAGTGCCATCCAGCTTCGTCAATACGATTCCCGTTACACTGGCAGCTTCGGTAAATTTGCGCGCCTGCTCCAGCCCGTTCTGACCCGTGGTCGCATCCAGCACCAGCCAGACTTCATGGGGTGACCCCGGTAGCACGCGCTGACAGGTCCGGCGCATCTTGTCGAGCTCCGCCATCAGGTTCTCTTTGGTATGCAGCCGTCCGGCGGTGTCGATAATGACATAATCCATGCCGCGCGCCTTGGCTGCCTGAAGTGAATCGAAGACCACGGCGCTGGGGTCCGCGCCCGTTTTCTGACGAATCATCTCCACGCCGGCCCGCTGCGCCCAAACATCCAGCTGCTCAATGGCTGCGGCACGGAAGGTATCGGCGGCGCATAAGAGAACCTTGCGGCCTTCTCCCAGAAAACGATTCGCCAGCTTGCCGATGGTAGTGGTCTTACCCGCGCCGTTGATGCCAACCAGCATCACCACAGCGGGGGGCTTGGCCACAATCCGCATGGGCGTTTCCGAAGCTTGCAGCACTTCCAGCAAATGGGTCCGGATGATTGCTTTCACCTCTGCGGCGTCGCCCGTCATTCTGCGATCAACCCGCTCTTGCAATCGATCGAGGATCTCCTGTACGGTGCGTACCCCTAGATCGGCTGTGATCAAGGTATATTCGAGCTCTTCCAGCAGATCCGCATCGATCTCGCGCGTGCCGGCCAGTACATCCTCAATTCGATCAACCAGTCCGGAACGCGTCTTTTCAACGCCGGCCTTTAACCGGTCATACAAGGTAGGTTCAGTTGGAATTGTTCCAAAGAGCGTTTGGATTGCCATGGAGGAGTGAAGCCTTCAGTGTAACGGGCTCGGCAGGTTCTGCCTCTCGCCTCCTGAGGGGTTGGTAGCCGATTCAATCTCTAAGGTAAGTTAGCCAGTTTATACCCGTAATTGTAGAAACTCTGGTACTCCTTTGCTCTTGGCTCAAACTTGAATGAGGCGAACAGTCTAAAGGAACAGGTTCGGGCCTTCCAAAGCAGGATGGACGCTTGCTGAAGGGGGCTGGGAAAAATCTGGGCAATATACTCCGTAATGCCTAGCGTGCGCGTCTCGCGGTACCTGATGGCCTGTGCAAATTGCTGAAAAGACAACATACTAGCCGCATGGAACCTGTTTCAACACCCTCGTTAACGCCGCCCGTCCTCACTGCTGAGTCGGGAGGGGAGAGATCCCGCCGACAGGTTCTTGGGCTTACTGGCCTTCTGGCAGCGGGGTTCCTGTTGGGAGGCATGGTGAGCAGCATTGCTTCGCCGTCACTGGCGGCCTTGTTACAACCGGTGGCAGTCACCACGCTGTCCGGGTGGGCCGCCTTGCTGCTTGCTTCAATCCTGGCGTTGGTGCTGCATGAAGCAGGGCATCTGCTTGCCTCGTTGGCGTGCCGATTCGAAGTGCTCACCATCTCTATCGGACCGCTTCGTTTGTCTCAAGGGCAGCTTGGCTGGACTTCCCACATCAACAAGACACGGCTGTTCACCGGTTCAGTGGTCGCCATTCCCAGGACGAATGAGAGGTGGCGTGAGCGCATGCTTCTGGTGGTTGCTGCAGGGCCAGCGGCCACGCTGCTCACTGCCCTAGCGGCCGCGTGCCTGATCTATACGCAAGCGGCAAACGGCTGGATGCTCTCTCTTCTGACAGCCTTCGTGCAAGTCAGCCTCTTTATCTTCGTGCTGGGCCTGCTGCCCAACTCGCCGAAATCGCGCGTGCAGAACGACGCTACGCTGTTCCTGATTCTGTGGCAGGACGGCAAGGCGGCAAACGAGATTTTTTTGTACCACCTGGTCCTGCAGCTGCAGATGGCTGGGCTTGAGCCTCGTCACTTCCCGCTCTGGCTGGTGGAACTGATGGCAACCTTCCAGGGCCGGCCCGACTTCATGATTCTTTATGCGGACATGATCGCTACGTGGGCCTTTGACCGTGGGGATTTTGCGAATGGAAATGCCTGGGACGCACGCGCCCTCCAGCTTTCCGAGCGGGGCAGTCTTGCTTCACGTAATGCCAGTCTCGCCAACTCGGCCTGCTTCGACCTGGTTTTTCGTGATGACCGGGAAGCGGCTAAAAGCAAGCTTGCTGCCATTCAGATAGAAACAATCCTCTCTCCTACACTGAAACACCGCACCATTGCGGCGCGTAATCTGGCCCTTGGCCAAATTGCCCGCACCTTATCCGAAGTCGCCAGCGCGCGCTACTTTATTCCTACTAAGATCGGGACGGGAGGCCTGGAGTGCTTCCTTCTGAAGCGGTTGCATGCCTCGGCTGTCTCTGTCCGATGACGCACGTTTTTGACGGACAGGGCTGAAACCAATCGTAGTAGGACGGGGTCCACGTATTTGGGAACAAAGTGGACGCTTCAACACAGGGCCGTGCCCGTTATGCCCAGCCAAATGTTTTCACAGTGAGTACGGGGCTGTCTACACCACCTGTCTATCCGGCTGGGGAAGCCGATCCTCCTCCGGCAGCGGACCCGAAGCTTCAGTCGCGAACGCGCCGTCGCCTGGCTATCTTGTTTTCCGTTCCCCTTGCCTTGAGTCTGCTCTTTTTTGCGGTCACGATGCTGGGCGAGTACACTGACCTCCGGCTGCTTTCTATTCAGAAGTTGTCCGCTAGCGTGCAAGAGTTGCGGACCCTGGCTACCAATGTCGAGAGCGAGGAGCGAAGCTTCCTGCTTACTGGCGAGGAGCGGTTTTTGAATCAATTTGAAACCGATCACGCGGCCCTTCCAAGTCAGATAGAGACGTGCCGGAGATACGCAACAGAGGGACCGTCGGAAGTTCAGGCCCAGGTTGCCGCTGTTGGTTCTGCCTTGCAGGCCCGAACCGCTTTGGCAGCGTCGTCCATTGAGGCCGCCAAGTCCCAGAGCCGTAGGGAGGCCCTGGAGCAAGTGAAAGCCGGGAAAGCCGACGGGGCATCGCAGCAGCTCGGTCGTTTGATTGATGGCTTACAGCTAAATCTATCCCGCATTGAATCAGATGTTCTGGTTCGTCAGCGCAATCTCAACCACCTTGCGTTCTTTGTTTTCTTTCTCGGCACGGCGCTGCTGGTGGTGGTGCTCTATCGGCTGTACCACTCTTCTGTCTCGTACCTTCACGACCGTGATCTCGCCTCCGCACGCTTGCGGCAACTCAATTTGAGCCTGGAGGCTCAGATTGAGGAGCGAACCCGCGACCTTCGCCTCGCCAATGAGGAATTACAGCAGTTTGCTTACGTGGCCAGTCACGATTTGCAGGAACCTTTGCGGACCATCACCAGCTTCAGCCAGTTGATCGAGTCTCGTTATAAGAATAAGCTCGATAGCGATGCCGATGAGTTCATCGGATACATTGTTTCCTCCGCCCGTCGCATGACGGATCTGATCAACGGTCTGCTCTCACTGATTCGTTTGAGAAAAGCGGGGCAGCCGGTCGACCGTGTTTCGTTCGGTTCCATTCTTGCGGATGCAGAAGGAAGTTTGCAGGCGGCCATACGCGAGGCTGATGCGGTCATCACCAGCCACAATTTACCGGAGTTGGTAGTGGATCGTGTTCAGTTTGCGCAGGTACTACAAAATCTGCTATCAAATGCGATGAAGTATCGCCGCGAGGAGTCCCCGCGTATCTTCGTGTCGGCCAGGCGCGACGAATCACAATGGATCTTTTCAGTTGCTGATAATGGACGTGGTTTTGACCCGCAGTTTGCCGAGCGCATCTTCGGCCTTTTTCAGAGGCTACATAGCCGCGAGGCCATCGATGGAACCGGGATGGGCTTGTCAATTTCGAAGAAGATCATTGAACGGCATGGCGGGCGAATGTGGGCTGAATCGGTTGAGGGTTCCGGCTCTACTTTTTACTTCAGCCTGCCGGTCAGTTTGGAAGGGGTGCGCCAGGAGTAGTCGCTCGCCGGCGCCCACATTTTACTGTTGCTGCTGCGGATTATTGATGTCGCTATTGAGCAGCACAGTGGGAGTGACTGACATGCCTGGCAGCAATGAACGGTCGCGATTTTCACCGGGCTCGAGCACGATCTTCACTGGTATCCGCTGCACAACTTTCACGTAGTTCCCCGTTGCGTTCTCCGGAGGCAAGAGATTGAATTTCGCGCCCGATGCTGCGGCAATGCTGTCCACATGCCCCTTGTACTTTCGGCTGCTGCCATAGGTGTCAACTTCGATTTCAACTCTCTGGCCCACGTGCATCTTTTTCATCTGGGTTTCTTTGAAGTTGGCGGTCACCCAGATATCGTCCAGCGGAATCAGTGACATCAACTGCTGTCCCGACGCCACCTGCATGCCTGGCTCAGCGCTTTTGCGACTGGCTACTCCATCGACCGGCGCCTTGATCACCGTGTAGTCCAGATTCAGCTTCGCCTGCTCCAGATCCGCCTGGCGACCCTGGACTGCGGCGTTCGACTGCTTTAACCTGGCTTTCACAATCGCCACCTGGTTCCGGAGTGTATTTTGACTTTGCTTATGCTGAATCATTGCCCCTTCCAGTTGTGCCTTCGACTGGTCCAATTGCGCAACCGATTGATCCAGCGAATGCTGAGCCGCAAGCACATCCGCACGCGCGCCTTCGACCATGGCCGCATTGGCATCGGCGGTAGCAACAGCGGCGTCGTAATCCTGCCTCGAAATCTCGTCCTTGGTCACCAGGTCTTTACTCCGGGCAAGATCCTTCTGCGATTTCACAAAGCTGGACTGTGCCTGTGCCAGCGCGGCATTACTGGACGCCAGTTTCGCCCGCGCCGCGTCGATCGCCTGTTCAGAAACCTGCACGCCCGCTCGAGCCTGCTGCTCTTGGGTTGTTGACGTACTCACCTGACTGCTGGTGTTGATGGTTGTGATTGGAATGTTCTGCTGAGTCTGGATGATGTCAGCCTGTGAACTCAAAAGCTGAGCTTGCGCCTGCGAAACGGCGACCCGGTAATCAGCCGGGTCAAGCTTAACCAATGACTCGCCGGCGCGCACCTGCTGGTTGTCGTTGATTAAGACCTGGAGAACATTGCCGGAAACACGCGAACTGATCGGTATGACATGTCCGTCGATCTGTGCATCATCGGTGGAAACCCGAACCGAATAGTAAGCAAAAATCGGGATCGCAACCAATACCGCAACTACCACAAACGCAATGGCAATCAGCCGTATAAAGCGAGCGCGGCGCGGATTGGGCTTCTTCTTCTGCTCGTCTTTGTCACCATGCTCTTCGCCAGCTCCGTTCCCGTTACCCTCTTGCTCGGCGGTAGCGGTCTGGCCCTGTCTATTCTGCGATTGCCCGTCTTGCTCGTCTGCCATAGGAATCTTCAGTCCTTATTCGTCTTAACTTTTAAAGATGAACTACTCGCGCCGTCTTGACACTGCCTTGCCATACTCTCACGTGTTTTCCGCAGCAACGTCAGCAGCACTTCCTTCTCGGCTCCGGTTAACTCTTGCAGGAGCCGATCCATGTTCTGGTTGTGGGCTGGTGCGATCCGGTCCAGTAAGGTGCAGGCTGAAGGTGTGAGTCTGGCATAACGTGCTCGCCGATCTACAGCATCCACGGTGCGCGTAACCAGACCCTTCTGTTCTAAGTGGTCAATCAGGCCGGTGATGTTGGCCCGGCTGACCAGCAGCAGATCCCCTAGTTCATGCAGCTGCATCCCAATCTCCGGCCCATGATGCAGCAGCATCAAGATGTTGTAGGTCGATTTTGACAACCCGTAGTTAGCGAAATCACGGGTCACAATCTGGTGCATCATGTCGCACGTGAAGATCAGCTCCAGACCGACCCGCATGGCAAACGGCTCATGGGTTCCAAACTTCGGCCCAAACTCCTTGACGAGCGAATCGTAGAAAGCTTCCCGCCGGTCCCTTTGCACAACAGTCTGATTCTGGGACAATAGTAAAGTTCCTAATTACTATGCTAGCTTGCCTGACTGGGGGATTCTATCGAGGATCGCAGGCTGTCCACCATCCGAAAGCCGCACGCAAGTGCTGCAAAAGCTCTCTTGTGCGAACTCAAGATATGTCTCTGTTTATAACAGGGCCGATGGGCGCCAGCCAAGCCGTGAGTTTTAAAAGCTACTGCGGTGTCAACTGAGCATGCCCCGGCCGCTTGCTCCAGGGATCCACACGTGCTCCGCCTCTCCTGGGGCTAAGCCGTGGCCCCCGTCTTCTCGCTCAGCACGGTAACGCCCGGCAACTCCAGCCCCGACAGAAACTCCAGCGAAGCCCCACCGCCGGTGGACACATGCGAAATCTGGTCTGACACGCCCGCGCTCTTGATGGCCTTCTCCGAATCGCCGCCGCCGACCACCGACTTGGCCGACGAATGGGCCACCGCTTTGGCCAGCTCCACCGTGCCGCGATCAAAGGGCGGCATTTCGAAAATACCCATGGGCCCGTTCCAAATTACGGTCTTTGCCCCAGCAATCATGGCGGCAAACCGCGCCACCGTCTCCGGCCCGATATCCACCCCAATCTGGTCCTCGGCGATGTTCTTCACCACCTCCGACGGCGCACCCGCTTTAATCTCCCGCACCACGACATGGTCGGTTGGCAACAAGATCTTATCCCCAGTTGAGGCGAGAAGCTGTTTCGCCAGCCCGATCTTGTCCAACTCCACCAATGATTTTCCAGTGGTCTCGTTCCGCGCCCGCAAAAAGGTGTAAGCCATTGCTCCGCCGATTAATAAGTGATCCACCACCTTGCTCAGGTTCTCAATTACCTCAATCTTGTCGGACACTTTCGCCCCGCCCAGCAACGCCACGCAAGGGCGCTCCGGATTCCGCGTCACCTTGGTGAGCCACTCAATTTCGCGATCCATCAAAAACCCGGCAGCTGCTACCGGCAAATATGACACCATTCCCACCGTCGAAGCGTGCGCCCGGTGCGCCGAACCGAACGCATCATTGATATACAGGTCGGCCAGTGATGCCAGTTCCTTGGCAAACTCAGGGTCATTTGCTTCTTCTTCCGGATGAAAGCGCAGGTTCTCCAGTAGCAACACCTCGCCGGGCTTTGGCTTCATCGCGCTAACTGCCGGTCCTACGCAGTCCGGCGCCATTGCGACAGGCTTGCCCAGCAACTCGCTCAAACGGACGGCAATCGGCGCCAGACTCATCGTGGGGTTTGGCTTACCCTTTGGCCGACCCAGATGGCTGCCCAGTATCACCGCCGCGCAATGCTCAATCGCGTACTGAATGGTGGGCAGCGAAGACCGGATTCGTTTATCGCTTGTAATCTGTTTACCGTCCGCACTGAGCGGTACATTGAAATCGACTCGGATAAAGAGCGTCTTGTCTTTGAGGTCTAAATCGCGCATCGACATTTTGGCCATACAGTTATTTTAGGCAAGCTATCGGTTCACGCACTCTATTCCGTGTGTCCGGTTCTGTCGCCTGAGCCTAGTCGACTCCCCCCAAACCAAAGTACCAACCCGAACTGACTGTGGAAAAATCCAAAAGTTCCTCTAAAGAAACTAACGATTTGTGACGAATAGTACCTTAGGTGAGCAAAGAGCCTAAATTTGGACCGAAAGTTGCATGCAGTATGCCGATGGTTTCGAGTCAAACCCACCCACTAACGTCTTTATGGTCTAGTGGTCAGAGTATGAGAGTACTAGGCTCTTGGGTTCACTTGAGGAAGAGTGGATGTCAACACAACTGATTCGCGTTCTCATTGCTGATTCGCAGCCGATCGTGCTCGAGGGCCTACGCAGCGTCTTGAGTCAATATCCCCATATCCAGGTGGTAGGTGAGGCTTTGGATGGCATCGAAGCCATCGACAAGGTCGCTCACCTGGAGCCGGATGTGGTGCTTCTTGACCTTAAGCTGCCCCGCGTTGACGGGCTGACCGTCCTTCGCAGCGTACAAACCCGCGTCGCTCGCACCAAAGTCCTCCTGTTTGCCACCGCCGACAGTAAGGATGACTTCGTAGAAGCCATGAAGCTGGGCTGCTCCGGCATTCTGCTGAAAGAAACGGCTACCGCGCTTATCGAGAAGAGCATTCAGCGCGTCTCTGCCGGTGAGATATGGCTTGATTCCACCACCACTGCGGCTGTCATCAGGCACTTCGCCTCGCCGAAGGAATTTCCGGCCGCCCATGCCGCCAACTCTGCTTCTTCCAATGGCAAGCCGACCCGGGAGCGCGCTCAACTCAGCCAGCGTGAACGCGAAATTATCGTTCTAATTGCGCAAGGTTATAAGAACAAAGAGATTGCCGAGAAGATGTTCATCACCGAGCAGACAGTAAAGAATCATCTTCATAACGTTTTCGACAAACTGGGCGTATCCGATCGTCTTGAGCTGGCCCTCTACGCCATCCACAACAGCCTTCACGTAAAGGCCTGAAACCCAGGCGTTGCAAAAAGCTGTAGCCACTTGGGTGGTCACCGGCCGTACTCGCAGGCGTAGTCTCCGGGCCCAAAAATGCCCTAAACTGGACATAGCACCCTATCTCCATGGAAATTAACGACCTGGAAGTTCGCCAGGAACGCCGGCGCGCTCTTGAGGACGCCCTCTCTACGCGCATCCTTCTGCTCGACGGCGCCATGGGCACCATGCTCCAGGATCGCAACCTCACCGCAGCTGACTTCGGTGGCCCGGCGCTTGAAGGCTGTAATGAGAATCTGGTCCTCACCCGCCCTGACGTGATCCGCGACGTCCACCGGGCCTACTTTGAAGCCGGCTCCGACATTGTCGAAACCAACAGCTTCGGCGGCACCGAAGTCGTTCTCGCCGAGTACAATCTCCAGGCTCAAACCGACCAACTGAATACCGCGGCTGCCCGTCTGGCCCGCGAAGTGGCCGACGAGTTCACCACGCGCACTGGCCGGCCCCGCTTCGTCGCCGGTTCCATGGGCCCGACTACCAAAGCTCTTTCAGTCAGCAGCGGCGGTTTTACTTTCCCAGACCTTGTCGCCAACTACTATCGGCAAGCTAAAGGCTTGCTCGCCGGTGGCGCCGACATCCTGTTGCTTGAAACCTGCAACGACACTCGCAACGTGAAGGCCGGTTTGCTTGCCATCGACCGCCTCGGGCGCGAACTTCAATATCCGATTCCTACCATGGTGTCCGGCACCGTAGAGCCAACCGGTACCATGCTCGCCGGTCAAACCGCCGACGCCCTTTACACATCTATCTCTCACGCCAAGCTTCTTTCAATCGGTCTCAACTGCGCCACTGGCCCCGAGTTCATGACCGATCATCTGCGCACACTCAATGAACTCGCCACCACGCGCCTGTCCTGCTACCCCAATGCCGGTCTGCCGGACTCTGACACCGGCCAGTACCACGAGACGCCCGAATCGCTCGCCAGCCAGATGGAGCGTTTCGTCGCCCAAGGCTGGCTGAACATTGTCGGTGGTTGCTGCGGTACCCGGCCTGACCACATCCGCGCACTCGCCCAGATGATTGACGGCAAGTCGCCCAGAGCCGCCAAAGCCAGCTCGCACCGGACTTACTTCTCAGGTATCGAAACCGTGGAGGCCGAGCTCAGCAACCGTCCGCTCATCGTAGGCGAGCGTACCAACGTTATTGGCTCGCGCTTATTCAAAAACCTGGTCGGGGAAGACAAGTGGGAAGAAGCGACCGAGATTGCCCGTCGCCAAGTCCGAAACGGTGCTCAAGTGATCGATGTCTGCCTGCAAACCAGCGATCGCGATGAGGCCTTGGACATCCCGCCTTTTTATGAAAAGCTGATTCGCAAAATCAAAGCGCCGATCATGATCGACACCACCGACCCCAAGTCGGTTGAGTTGTCGCTCACCTACTGCCAGGGCAAGAGCATCATCAACTCAGTCAATCTCGAGGATGGGGAAGAGAAGTTCGAGTTGATCTGCCCGCTGGCTCGCGAGTATGGCGCCGCACTGGTGGTCGGCTGCATCGACGAGGATCCGCAGCAGGCGCAAGCCTTTACTCGCGAACGCAAGTTAGCCGTCGCCCAACGCTCTGTTGATCTTTTGACCACCAAGTACGGCATCCCCCCTGAAGACATCGTCATCGACCCGCTCGTCTTTCCTTGCGCCACCGGTGACGAGAATTATATCGGCGGTGCTGTCGAGACAATCGAGGCCTTACGCCTCATCAAAGAGCAGATCCCGTACGTCAAAACTGTCCTCGGTATTTCGAACATCTCCTTCGGCCTGCCCGCTGCTGCTCGTGAGGTCGTCAATTCCGTCTTCCTCTTCTATTGCACGAAGGCAGGCCTCGATCTCGCCATCGTCAACGCCGAAAAGCTCGAACGCTTCGCCGGCATCCCCGAGGAAGAGCGTCGTCTGGCCGAATCCCTTCTGTTTAACCAGCGCCCCCTGAATTTGCCTCTCGATCATCGTGACGCTCTACTACTTGAGACGGCTTGCGATGACTGGAGGGCTCAAACTCGCGAACAAAAAATTGCAATTAATCAGTTCCATATAGCTGCAATTACCGAACATTTTCGAGGTGCAACGGCTCGCGTCAAGAAAAAAGCAGCTGATTTACCGCTCGATGAGCGACTAAGTAACTACATTATTGAGGGCACCAAAGACGGTCTCATTCCCGATCTTGATTTGAAGCTCAAAGATGGAACATCGCCGCTGGATGTAGTAAACGGGCCGCTGATGGCCGGCATGTCGGAAGTGGGGCGGTTGTTTAACAACAACGAATTGATCGTCGCCGAGGTGCTGCAATCAGCCGAAGCCATGAAAGCTGCCGTAAGCCATCTGGAGCAGTTCATGCAGAAGTCGGACACAACAGCCCGCGGCAAAATTGTTTTAGCTACGGTCAAAGGTGATGTGCACGACATTGGCAAAAATCTGGTTGAAATCATCCTAAGTAACAACGGTTACGAAGTGGTTAATCTCGGGATTAAAGTTCCTCCAGAAGATCTCATTCGCGCGTTCCAGGCTCACCAACCGGATGCCATTGGCCTCTCGGGACTGCTAGTGAAAAGTGCTCAGCAGATGGTCACCACTGCCGGTGATCTCAAGGACGCCGGCATCCACGTCCCTTTGCTGGTCGGCGGGGCTGCGCTTTCTGAGACTTTCACGAAAATGCGTATCGGTCCCAACTACTCCGCGCCCACGTTCTACGCCAAGGACGCGATGACCGGTCTACGTCTAATGAACGAAATCATGGACCCAGCGGTACGCGAGCAAGTCCTCTCTCAACACATATACAGCGAGACGCCTGCCGCGCCGAAGCCTCAAGTGGAAGCGGTCGTTATTCCATCCGGCGACTACCGCAGCCCTAAAGTACACACGAATATTCCTATCCAGGCTGCCCCATATCTGGATCGCAAAGTGCGAACGGCCCAGAACCTGACCGAGATCTGGAGCTACATCAATCCGAACATGCTCTACGGTCGGCATTTGGGCTTTAAGGGTCGGCCGGGCATGAACTTCGAGAAGTCTCTCGCCGACCGTGACCCGAAAGCATTAGAGCTGTTCCACACGATAGAGGACGTTAAGCATCTCGCGGCTACCTTCATGAAAGTCCGCGCCGTCTGGCAGTTCTTCGAAGCCGAGCGCCAGGGCAATTCCATCCTGCTCTTTTCACCTGGCGGCGCAACGCCAATTGAGGAGTTTAATTTCGGCCGCCAAGCCAAGTCTGACGGCCTCTGCCTGAGCGACTACATTCTGGATACGCAAGACGGTCACCGCGATCACTTTGCCATGTTCGTTGTCTCAGCAGGCGAGGGTATCCTGCAGCATTCAACGGACGCAAAACTCAAAGGCGAGTATGTGAGAGCGCACGCACTTCAGGCGCTTGGTATCGAAACCGCCGAAGCCGCGGCGGAGTGGCTTCACCGGCGCATCCGAGAAGATTGGGGTTTCCCCGACGCCCCTACCCTTACCATGCAGGACCGCTTCACTTCGCGCTATCGCGGCAAGCGGTACAGTTTCGGTTACCCTGCCTGCCCAAACTTGGAAGATCAGACCAAGCTTTGGCAACTGCTTCGTCCCGAAGACATCGGAGTAAATCTGACTGAAGGCTTCATGATGGAACCCGAAGCAAGCGTTTCCGCTATGGTTTTCCAACACCCGGACTGCGCCTACTTCAGCGCCGCCGAAGAGACCGAACCGGCTTAAGCGTAAAGCTGGAAACCCACTCGGGGACACCCGCGGCCTAAGCTCTACGGCCTTTGTACGAACCGGAACCACTCGCAGCCTAACCGAAGGCCTGCTGATCTCCGTCCTACCTGAACTTGACACAGCCAGTCCGGGGACACCCCGGCCGGATGTCAACGGACTCACAAACACGGAAACAGTAGGCGTGTCCCCAAACCCAAAACAGCTCACCGGAACCACTCGCAGCCTAACCGAAGGCCTGCTGATCTTCCTACCTGAAACTTGACACAGCCCTCCGGGGACACCCCGGCGAATTTCTACGGACTGTGTACGAACCGGGACATAGGTAACAAATCAGACCAAGCACATAGGTAACACTTTAGTGCATGTTATTTCATGGCTTAGGGGTTGCTGGGCGTCCGGGGTCAGGAGCCCGGGGGCGACGGAAGCGGCGCCCAGTAACCGGCCTTGCGTTGCCGGGCCGCGCTGCGGGAACGCCGTTCATCCAGCACCCCTAACAACTGTGGTCCGAAGTACACCTCGTGCAGTCCGTAGTCGACCGTACGCACTCCGATCGGCTCACCGCCCAGCGCTCGGCCCACCCGGCAGCGTGCTGCCTTCCAGCGGATCTTGCCACTCTCATCAGCCACTCGTACGGCAAACTCGGCCGGGTACTCCGTCAATGGCAGCCGCTCCGGATAAGGCCGCAACGAAGGCCGGTACTGATCGGCAGGCGTCCGGTGCTCAACACTTCATGCGGGCGCTCCTCATTGAACTAACGGCGAAACTGGTCAAAGCGCCGCTGTTACGCTCGCACATTAGCTTGCGCCGGAGCCGTTTCCTTCTTCACCGTCCAATGCATCCGCTCACGCCGCCCGTCTGTTGAGGCTCGCCAGCTATTAGCCGCTAGTTCCGCTTCTTATCTGTCACCTATCTCCCCGGTTCATACCCGGTGGATTTATACACGCTTTCGCGGTGAAGGTTGTCGGTTTGGGGACACGCCTACTGTACCCGTTTTGTAAGTCCGTAGACATCCGGCCGGGGTGTCCCCGAGTGGGTTTTTTGCTGTCCAGAAATGCTGAAGCGGCTCTTTGCCCTGGAGCGCGTCTGCATTCGCCCTAGCTTTCCAGTCTCGGCGCTGTGCTGCTTGCGGGATCGTCGAAATTACCCGGCCGCCTTCAACTCCAAAAGCATCGGTCCCTCTAGAGACTGAATCTCCTCCAGGCTCTGTCCTGCAATGCCCTGCAGGTCGCCGTACATGCCCGATGTCGCCTCCAGCACAATGGTCAACTCACGGTCGCGCTTGGCCCACTGCTTATTCATCCACTTCCGCTCGGCGTCAAGATCTTTCCGAAGCTCGGTAAACTTTTCGGCAATACACTCCACGCGCCTCTTAAAGCGAGGCCCGGTCAGATATGCATAAATCTGCTGCGCCTTTGTTTCCTGACCCTCGCTTGATCGCCGCAGATTCGAAAGCTCAATCAAGCTGATCCGCAGAGCACTCGCCACCGGAAGCACACAGCTCAGGCTCGACACCCAGATGCCATCCATCTGCTCAAAGTGCGTAACGTCCTTCGGCATAGTCTGGGACACAATAATTGCCAACTCGGCATGTGAGGCGCGCTGGTCGTTCTTCAGCTTCGTCAGCCAACCATCAGACCAGGCTTTGGTCCGCTTCGACTCCCAAAGGATCTTGCCGCAAATCAGCCCGCTGTGGTCGCGAACATGCTGCAGGACATCTCCACCGAACTCGCCTTTCGCCACCGGCTCAATCACATCAAAAGGGAACTGGGCCCGCAACTGATGCTCCAGAACCAGCTCCAGCGACTCACCCTGCGCCTGTTGAGAACCCTGTTCGGCCTTCCGCTGCAGGCTCATGATCTGTTCCCGCAGCTGCGAAATGGTATGGTCGCGATCCTGCATCTTCAGATCGGCATTCGCCTGCGCCTCGCGGAATGCCTTCAATCGAGTCTCTTCCAATCCAGCCGCAATCCCGCGCTGCAAATCCAATTGAAGCTCGCGCTCTTTGTCTTCGAGCTGCTGCTTGTGCCGAAGAAGGCTCGCCTCCGCTTTCTGGGCTGCGGTCAGCTTCTGAGTAAGATTCGCGATGCGCTCGGCCTGCTGATCGGCCGTCGCTTGTTTGGCTTTCAGCTCCAGTTCAATTTGCTGACGAGCACGCGCTGTCTCCTGTTCAGCAATCAGCTTGCGATCTCGTACCAACTGCTGCTGCACTTGCTCCCGTACAGCTGAGGCGACTCGTTGTTCTGCCTCCTCCGCCGCCGCTTCCAGCTCAGCCGCCCGACGACGGTTTGCTTGCTCCTGAAAAACAACCGCACCCTTCTCTGCGGCAAATTGCTCAGCCTGGGTTTTGAGTTGCTGTTCATACTGGGCGCGCGTTGCCGCAACCAGCGGTGCAGCAAGCGACTCGGTCAGCTTGATTGATCCGCCGCACTTAGGGCAGAGAAGAGATGGATCGGTAGGCAGCGGCATCGACGGTAAATCCCCGGTTTGAATGGACAGCGAAAGATTCGAAGGTTTTTGGAGCCAGACTCGGATCTGCTTCAAACAATTCTACCCAACTATGTTGTGGGAACAAAGAACCCGGTTCGCACTCTCGGCGGGTACAACACGGTTGCCATCCCTTGTTGGTAGACTTTTCGCGGAGACTGTTTTTGCCCGAAACTCAAATAGAAGTTCTGCGCCGCTATCTGGACGACGCGATTGCTGCCGAGAAGACTTTCGAAAGTCAGCTACGCTCCTTTGCAGCCGAAGGCGATGACGATGAAGTGCAGGCCGCCTTTGCCGTGCAGGCTCGTCTCACTGCCGTTCAAATTACGAAGCTCACCGCTCGCCTGGAGCAGTTCGGAGGCAGCCCGAGTACGGCCAAGAGCCTGCTGGGCAAGTTCTTTGGCTTGGCTCCCAAAACCGCTCAACTTACGCATCGCGAAGAAGAACGGCTTACCCAAAACCTCATGATGGCTTACACCGTAGAGATGAGCCAGGTGGCCCTTTACGAAGCTTTGGCGGTCACCGCGCGGCTTGCACTGGATGAGCAGACGGCCCAATTGGCTCGCGACATCTCTATCGAAGAACGCAAAGCCGCCGCTCACTTTTGGCATTTCATTCCCTCTCGCTCCAAGATTGCCTTCAATCTGTTGACGGCCGGAGAAGTGGATCCTTCGGTGGAGACCAGGGCTCCTGACGATCGTATCTACTAGCACCTCGCCGCCCGCGATAAGTTCATAGTCGGAGGACAACGTGGGAACCAAGCCTCGCAAGTACGACAGAACAAAGTCAGTGAAAGCCATCTCGCGAAAGCGTGTTGGCCCAGTTCCAAAATCAAGGCCTCTGGACGAGCGCGCCGTCCGCGATAAGCCGAAACATAAAAAGCCGATCGCAGAGGGCGAAGGAGAGTGACTCCCCGGGCCATCCGCATTGTCGAGGTCGGCCCCAGAGATGGGCTGCAGAACGAGCGGACGAGTCTGCCCGTCGCCGACCGGATTCGCTTGGTTGAGCAACTAGCAACCTGCGGTCTGCAGACGATCGAAGCCGGCAGCTTTGTGTCGCCTGCTTGGGTGCCGCAGATGGCCGGGACAGCCGAAGTGCTGCATGGCTTAAGAGATCTACGCGGCGTTGCTCTTCCGGTACTGGTGCCTAACCGGAAAGGTCTCGATGATGCGCTGGCTGCGGGTGCAGGAGAGATCGCCGTCTTTGCCGCAGCATCCGAAACCTTCTCGCACCGTAACCTGAACTGCTCAATCGGTGAAAGCCTGGGAAGACTCAAAGATGTCGCAGCGTTAGCTGTAGCAGCCAGAGTCAAAGTGCGTGGCTATATCTCCTGCGTGATCAGCTGCCCTTACGAAGGGCCCATCGCAGCGTCGAAAGTATTAGAGATCGCCGAAGCACTGGCTGAAATGGGCTGCTACGAAGTGTCGCTCGGCGATACCGTGGGCACCGGCACACCCGGCTCGGTTCGAAAGCTTCTCGACGCCATCCTCCCTGTCCTTCCCCCTGCCCATCTCGCCGTCCACTTTCACGACACCTGGGGTCAGGCTCTGGCCAACGTCCTGGCTGCCCTGGAACTCGGGATCACTGTGGTCGACAGCAGCGTGGCCGGCCTGGGAGGCTGCCCTTATGCGCGTGGCGCCACCGGCAACCTCGCCACCGAAGATCTTCTCTATATGCTGAACGGCATGGGCTTGGAAAGCGGCGTCAATCTAACTCAGCTGGCCCAGGTAGGTCGCCAGATCGCAGAACGACTTGGCAGACCCGTCGAATCGAAGGTGAGCCGGGCACTCGGGGCGGCTACGGGTGAATAAAGTCCTCCCAAACAGCGACGCCGCAGTGGCTCAGATCCCTGACGGGGCCTCGCTAATGCTTGGCGGCTTCGGGCTCTGCGGCGTGCCGGAAAACTTGATTGCGGCACTGGTGCGTAAAGGCGCGCGCGGCCTCCACACTATCAGCAACAACATGGGCATCGATGGCTTCGGGCTCGGCCTGCTGCTGGAAGAGAAAGCAATCGCGTCCCACATCGGCAGCTACGTCGGCGAGAATAAGCTGCTCGAATCCCTGGTCATTAGCGGGCAGCTGAAAGTGGATCTTATTCCCCAGGGAACTTTGGCCGAACGCATCCGGGCAGGCGGCGCCGGCATTGCGGGCTTCTACACTCCCACGGGCGTGGGCACCGTCGTCGCCGAGGGCAAAGAGGTCCGCGACTTTGACGGCCGCCCGTATCTGCTCGAGCGCGGACTGACTGCCGACTTCGCCCTTATCAAAGCGTGGAAAGGCGACCGGCAAGGCAACCTTGTCTATCGCAAAACAGCTCGCAACTTTAACCCGATGATGGCCACCGCAGCTCGCGTCACCATTGCTGAGGTCGAGCAGTTGGTTGACCCCGGCGAACTGGAGCCTGACGCCATTATCACTCCCGGCATCTACGTCCGGTATCTGGTCAAAGGAGAGCGCTATGAACAGCGGATTGAGCGCAGAACAACCTCGCCCAAGCCCCGATAAGCAGAGCCCGGATCAGCAGAGCGGGGTCACCTCGGATGCTGCCAAGCGCGACCGCATCGTCCGGCGTGTTGCACAAGAGTTGCAGGACGGCTTCTACGTCAACCTTGGCATCGGCATCCCTACGCTCGTGGCCAATTGTGTTCCGCCCGGCATGGAGGTAACTTTGCAATCGGAAAACGGCATGTTGGGCGTTGGCCCGTATCCATTCGAAGGCGACGAAGATTCCGACCTGATCAATGCCGGCAAGGAGACCGTCTCCGAACTGCCCGGCACCTCCTATTTTTCGAGCGCCGATTCTTTTGCCATGATCCGCGGCGGCCACGTTGACCTCAGCATACTGGGCGCCATGGAGGTAGACGAGACCGGCAGCCTGGCCAATTGGATGGTGCCCGGGAAGGTCGTCAAAGGCATGGGCGGCGCCATGGATCTGGTGGCTCGTGCACGCCGTGTGATTGTCGCCATGGAACACACCACCCGCAAACGCGAACCGAAAATCCTCACTCGCTGTACGCTGCCGCTGACCGGTTTCGGTGTGGTTCAAACCATCATCACTGAATTGTGTGTGCTGCAAGTTACTCCTCAAGGCTTAGTGGTTGAAGAACTACTGCCTGACCTTTCCTTTGAGGCGTTGCAACACCTGACCGGCGCTCGTTTGCTCAAGCTGACCGAACCCAAACCCATGCGTTAAATTACTAGTCTCGCGCGTCACATGCTTGTAACTATGCGTTGCTAACCTGCAAAGGTTTATACGCCAGAGGAGGCGTTACAGCATGCCAACCGCCGTTGCCGCTCCGCCCCCGCCCAGTGTCTTAGATTCCAAGATGACCCGCAAGCCGGGCAAACTCGGCGGTCTCATCTTCGGGCTGGCGCTGATTATCGGTTTCATCTATGCCGGCGCGCACCTCTTCGGAGACCTCGCAAAAGCGCCCATGGGTTCCGGGCTTCCTTATGTCCTGCTCGGTGTCGCTCTGCTGATCGCCCTCGGCTTTGAATTCGTAAACGGCTTTCACGACACGGCGAACGCTGTCGCCACCGTCATCTACACGCATACTCTGGAGCCGCAGCTGGCCGTTGTCTGGTCAGGCATGTGGAACTTCATCGGCGTGCTCACCTCCAGCGGCGCCGTCGCCTTCGGCATCGTTTCGCTCTTACCCGTGGAACTGATACTTAAGGTCGGAAGCGGCGCGGGCTTTGCCATGATCTTTGCCCTTCTTGTCGCCGCCATTATTTGGAACTTACTTACCTGGTACTTCGGCATTCCGAACTCCAGCTCCCACACGCTCGTCGGCTCCATTATTGGCGTTGGTCTCATGAATCAGTTCATGGCCGCCAACTCCGGCGGCACCAGCGGCGTCGATTGGGCTCAGGCCGAGCAAGTCGGCAAGGCCCTCTTGTTCTCCCCCATCATCGGCTTTGTCTGCTCGGGCCTGCTGATGCTGCTGATGAAGGCCTTCATCAAAAACAAAGAGCTTTATCAGGAACCGAAAGGCACCGAACCACCGCCCTTCTGGATTCGCGGATTACTCTTCCTCACCTGTACCGGGGTCAGCTTCGCTCATGGCTCAAACGACGGCCAAAAAGGTATGGGCCTCATCATGTTGATCCTCATCGGCACTGTTCCCACAGCCTACGCGCTTAATCACGCCGTGCAACTCAAGGACATCCAGACCTATGTCGCCGTCTCCGATGCTACCGTCCGCGTTTTGGACAAGTATGCCGGGACCGATCCCCATGTCAGCCCGGAGCAGGCCCACAAGGACTTGGAGCGTGCCATCTCCGAAAAGAAGTTCGATAAAACTTCGGTGGGCGAGCTGCGCGACCTGGCAGAAACCATCAAGGACCAAATCACCCCCTACCAGAATCTGGAAAGCATTCCTTCCCCGAAGAGCCGCAACGTCCGTAATGATATGTATCTGGCCAGCGAATCCATTCGCGTGATGGAGAAGAATAAGACTCCTGCCATGAGCAAGGCAGATATGGCCACCATCGCAAACTACAAAGCCCAGTTAGACAAAGCAACAAAATTCATTCCTGACTGGGTGAAAGTTGCCGTCGCGCTGGCGCTCGGATTAGGCACCATGGTCGGCTGGAAGCGCATCGTTGTCACTGTTGGCGAGAAAATCGGCAAGCAGCACCTGACCTACGCTCAAGGGGCCTCGGCTGAACTGGTCGCCATGGTCACTATTCGTCTCGCCGACGTCTACGGCCTGCCGGTCAGCACCACCCACGTTTTAACATCAGGAGTTGCCGGCACCATGGCCGCGAATGGATCAGGCCTGCAGTGGGGAACCGTGCGCGCTCTGGCAGTCGCTTGGGTGCTCACCCTGCCGGTATCCATTGTTCTGTCCGGTACTCTTTACTGGATCTTCCGCCACCTATTTTAAGAAGCGAAGGATCGCGGCCATCAGACGCGGTCCTTGCTTTGTGTCAAACAAAAATTGCGCATGAGCAGATCCCTCCAGAAGGATCAACTGCTTCGGTTGCGGAGCTCGCTGGTAGTGTTTCAAAATGTCGGGAAGACGGAGTCCTGAACCGCTTCTGTCTTCCCGGGCCACGATGAACAGTTTGCGCCCGTTTAGCTTCTCCGGCGAATCGCCGCCAGTCGAACCAAGAATTACGATTCGGTTAATGTTGCCGGGACGAGATTGGGCGTTGGCTTCCCCAACCGCGTCTCCTCCTAAGCTGGCGCCAATCGCGTAAATGCTGGTTGCTCCCGTCTTGCGCAAGTATGAGACCGAAGCCAAGACATCAGCTGCATTATCGCGGGTAGAACCGAACGAGCCGGGCGATCCATCCGGGTTAAGCCTGTCACCGCGAAAACGGAGCGCGAGCACAAGATAGCCCGACTCCGCTAAACGCCGTGCCTGTTTGCTCCAACTCTCTTTGTTGAAAGGCCCGCCATGCGCCAGCACCACCCCGTGTACGCCTGCGCCATACAGATCCGCCTCAAGCTGCCCTGCCTGGTTAGGAAGCGGAAAGGTCACCGGCCTCTGTCCAAAGGCAAGGCCTTCCCATAGTGCAACTGAAAGCATAAAGAGTTTCCCCATGGAAAAGATGCCGATCCCCTGTTTTCTCAGCGGCTAACGCCACCCGTGAACTACCATCTCGAAGTAAAATGAAGCCTGATGGCGACCTTAATAAGTAGAACAGGAATTGTCTGCATAGCCGCTGGATTTCTTCTGGCTATGAGCGTGCCCGCGTTCGCGCAGCACCAGGACGAGCACGGCGGTGGCGATCAGCACGGCCAACAAGGGCATCAGGATCCACACGATCGAGTGGGTGGAGGCTACATTCCGCAGCATGGCCCGGAGGGTGGAAACCGACAAGCCCCTCAGGAACAATCTCGTCATGACGATGGAAACCGCGGCGCACAGGGCCGTGACTTTCGCGACGCGAATAATCATCCCGAGGCCCCGCATGTCCACAATGATGGCCAATGGGTCGGCCACGACGTAAACCGCGGCAATTACCGTTTAGCTCAGCCTTGGCAGCACGGTCACTTCCCGGGCGAGTTCGGCCCGTCTCACGTATATCGGCTCGCCGGCGGTAGCGCTTCCCGCTTCTTCTTTAATGGCTTCTACTTCGCCGTTGCGCCTGCTGACATCGGTTACGTGCGCGGCTGGAACTGGCGCTCGGATGACGTGATCCTCTATGATGACCCCGACGACCCGGGCTACTACCTGGCCTACAATCCGCGGCTTGGCACCTACGTCCATGTGCAGTACTTAGGCTAGCCGGTCGCACATGCAAATAGGCGTTGACAGCTTTGCTGCTGCCATTGCAGACCCTGCCACTGGTCGCAAACTCAGCCCCGGCGAACGCCTGCGCAATTTGTTGGAAGAAATCGAACTCGCCGACCAGGTGGGTCTCGACGTCTTCGGCATCGGCGAACACCACCGGGCTGAGTTCCTCGATTCGGCCCCCGCTGTGATCCTTGCTGCCGCCGCCTCCCGCACCAAAACCATTCGCCTCACCAGCGCGGTCACCGTCCTCAGCGCCGCCGATCCGGTCCGGGTCTTTCAGGAGTTCGCAACGCTCGACCTGCTGTCAAACGGGCGCGCCGAAATTGTCGCTGGACGCGGATCGTTTATCGAATCCTATCCGCTCTTCGGCCTCAAACTCGAAGACTACGATTCGCTCTTCGCCGAAAAGCTGGAACTTTTGCTGACCATCCGCGACAACATTCACGTTCACTGGTCGGGCAAGCACCGCGCACCACTAACAGGGCAGGCCGTCTACCCGCGCCCACAACAAGACAAGCTTCCCATCTGGGTAGGAGTGGGCGGCACCCCGGCCTCTTTCGTACGCGCCGGCGCGTTGGGATTACCGCTCATGGTCGCCATCATCGGCGGCGAGCCCCACCGCTTTCGCCCCTTGCTCGACCTTTACTATACTGCCGGTCAGCGCGCCGGCCACCCCGCCCATCAACTGACGGTCGGTCTACACTGCATCGGCTTCCTGGGCGAGACAACCGCGCAAGCCGCCGACGATTTCTACCCCGGCTACGCCCACACCTTTACCGAGATCGGCAAAGAGCGAGGCTGGTCTCCCACCACCCGGGCCCAATTCGACGCCACCCGCGGGCCCACCGGAGCCCTGCTGATCGGAGACGCCGAAACGGTAGTGGAGAAAATTCTAAGGATAGACAAAGCCCTGGGCGGGCTCTCTCGCCTGACGTTTCAGATGGGAGTTTCAACACTTCCGCGAGAGAAGATGATGCGAGCTATTGAGATCTTGGGAACGAAGGTAGCACCGCTGGTGCGGAAGGAGTTATCGGCTAAGCCTGCGACGGCGTAAGCCCTTGTTGATCAAGTCAGGCCAAGTCTCTGGCCTTGTGGGTTGGTACCAAAACCGTATTAGCGCTTTACGTCCGTTACAATACTAGTTCCGTTTGACTCCGTATCACAGCCTTTACTGGGCAACTCTCCTGACCCTGAGAGCACCAGCCGGATCGATCGACCGCCTGTCTCAATCGCTTGCTACAGCGCGTGTGGACCTGAACCCGCACCAAGTGGACGCGGCCCTGTTTGCCATTCGCTCCCCGCTATCGAAAGGCGTGATCCTGGCTGATGAGGTCGGTCTCGGCAAAACCATCGAAGCCAGCCTCGTCATCGCCCAGCGCTGGGCCGAGCGCCGCCGCCGTGTCGTTCTTATCGTGCCCGCCACGTTGCGAAAGCAATGGCAAGGGGAATTGCTCGACAAGTTCGGAATCCAGTCGGAAATCCTGGAAAGCCCCGCCTTCCGGCAACGTGGCAAGCTCAACGCCTTCGATCAGCCCGGCAAAGTCATCATCTGCTCCTACCAGCTTGCCGCAAATAAGAGTTTCGAACTTGGCACCAACCCCTGGGATCTAGTCATTATCGACGAAGCCCACCGCCTTCGGAACGTCTACAAGAAGTCCAGCAAGATCGCCACGTCGATCCGCGACGCCACGCTCAATTACCAAAAGATTCTCCTCACTGCCACGCCCCTGCAAAACTCCCTCATGGAGCTTTACGGACTGGTCAGCATCGTCGATCCTCAGGTTTTCGGCGACGAGCGATCTTTCCGCGAACAGTTCGCCGACGCTGCCGCCAACCCTACCAGCCAGCGCCATCTTCGCGAGCGCTTGAGCCTCATCTGCATCCGCACTCTCCGCAAGCAGGTGCTCGAATACGTCCCCTTCACTGAGCGTAATTGCATCACCCGCCCGTTCTTCCCCACAGCCGAAGAGCACGAACTCTATGAGCGTGTCTCGGCCTACCTCCAGCGCGAAACCTTGGTCGCCATACCTAACGCCCAACGTCAGCTCATCACCCTGGTCCTGCGAAAGCTGCTCGCCTCCTCCACTTTCGCCATCGCGAACACCCTGGAAGGCATGGCTAATCGCCTGGAAGAAGCACTGAAAGCCGACGAACCAGCCCCGTCCGCACCCGAACAACTCACTCTTCCCGACAACGACTACGAAGCCGCCGAAGAAACTGCCGAGGAATGGGGGAAAGAGGAGGGAGAAGACGGGAATCCCGCCCCCAAACTAGAGTTCGACCGCGCCGCCGCCCGATCCGAAATGGCCGAGCTCCGCAGCTTTGTCGATCTCGCCCGCCGTGTTGCCCTCAACGCCAAAGGCCAGGAACTCCTCTCCGCCCTCCAGGTCGCCTTCACCAAAGTCGCCGAACTTGGCGCACAGCGCAAAGCCGTCATCTTCACCGAGTCCCGCCGCACCCAGGACTACCTCCTCCGCCTCCTCTCCGACCACGGGTACGCGGGCGAAATCGCCCTGATGAACGCCACCAACACTGATCCCGATTCCACCCGCATCTACCGTGGCTGGCTCGAGCGTCACAAAGACACGAACGCCATCTCCGGCTCTCCCACTGCCGACAAGAAAGCCGCTATTGTCGAAGAGTTTCGTGACCGCGCTACCATCCTTATCGCCACTGAATCGGCTGCCGAAGGCGTTAACCTTCAGTTCTGTTCCCTCCTGGTCAACTACGACCTCCCCTGGAATCCCCAGCGCATCGAGCAGCGTATCGGCCGCTGCCATCGCTACGGCCAGAAGCACGATGTCGTCGTGGTCAATTTCGTCAACCAGCGCAATGCCGCCGACCAGCGCGTATATGCCCTGCTCAAAGACAAGTTCCGGCTCTTCGAAGGCGTCTTTGGAACCAGCGACGAAGTTTTGGGCGCACTCGAATCCGGCGTCGATCTTGAAAAGCGCATTGCCTCCGTCTTTCAAACCTGTCGCACCCCCGAAGAGATTGAGAATGCCTTTGCCGAACTCCAGCGCCAGCTCGATGAGACGATTCAGGCCCGCATGGCCAACACCCGCCAGGCCCTGCTCGAAAACTTTGACGACGAAGTCCGCGACCGCCTCCGTACCAGCAAGCAACAGGCCGAGTCTGCCCTCGATGAACGCCTGCAATGGTTCTCCCGTCTCCTCCAGCAGGAGCTGAACGGCGACGCCCGCTTCCATCCCGGCGGGCTCCGCTTCACCTACACCGGCAATCGTGGCTTTCAGGGCCGCTGGAATCTCGATTGGCAGGACGCTGAACGGCAGAACGAGAGCTTCCTCCGCGTCGAGCATCCGCTTGGCCAAGCCGTTCTGCAACAGGCCTGTTCACGGCCGTTGACTACTGGCTACCTGCGCCTCGATTACCGCGCCTATGGTCGTAAAGTCGGCATGCTGGAACCGCTGTTGGGCCGCTCCGGCACCCTCCGCGCCTGGAAGCTGACCGCCAGTGGTTTCGATACCGAAGAATCTCTCCTTCTGGCCGGACTCGATGACACAGGCGCATCGCTCTCCGAAGACCACTGCCGCAAACTGCTAACCCTTCCGTCTGAAGTGATCGAGGAAGCAACCGCCGCACCCATTCCCGCCTTGGACGATCTTCGCGACCAGCTCGTGCGCGATCGCCTGGGCGAAGCTGACACGCGCAACCTCCGCTATCTCGACGAAGAGCAATCCAAGCTCGACCGCTGGGCCGAAGACATGAAGCTCGGTCTTGAGCAGCAAATCAAAGACGCCGACCGAGAAATCCGCGAAGCCAAACGTACCTCCAGTTTGGCAACGACGTTGGAGCAAAAGCTGGCAGCCCAGAAGCAGCTCAAAGCGCTCGAATCATCGCGCAATAAGAAACGCCGCGAACTGTTTGACATGCAGGACAAAATCGAAGCGCAGCGGGAAGAACTGATCAGTCGTATCCAGTCGCAGATGAAACAGACACATAAGGTAGAGCCTCTGTTCGCGTTTGAATGGACGCTGGCGAATTAGGAATCCTAAAGTAGAGGAATGATGTTGGATTGGTCTCAGTGCCCGGGCGTAGAGCAAGACCCCGAAAGGCTAAGTGGGGCGGTGGTGGTCCGGGGAACGCGTATGCCTATCTCCGGCGTCTTTGAAAATCTGGAGAGTGGGTCGAGCATTGAGGAGATTGCTGAAAACTTTGGCATCACCGAGGACCAGATCAGAACCATCTTGGCGTTCGTAGCCAAAAGTGCAGAGGCGCCAGTTCATCGTTGATCGATATGCTTTTCGACCAGAATGCTCCCCGGAAGCTGCGGGCACTCTTGAAGCCGTTGGGCGACTTTCAAATGAAAACTGCGGATGAGATGGGCTGGGGTCGCATCTCGAATGGACAACTCCTGCAGCTTGCTGAAGAGGCAGGATTCCATGTCTTGTTGACCGCTGACAAGAACATCTCTTACCAGCAAAATCCGCGGGATCGCCGGATAGCAATAGTTCTCCTGGAGACCGGCCAGTGGCCACGCGTTCGCCTGCATTATCGAGAGATTGCGGCTGTGTTGAATCGGTCTGAGCCTGGCGCATTCATTGAAGTTGCAATCCCGTCTCGATAAGAGTTCGACCACTAAGAACAGATGGCACAAAAGCAGAAGTTAGAACTGACCTGGATCGGCAAGGAAAACCGACCCAGGCTGGAACCCCGAATCTTGTTAGAAGATACGGAGAAGAGTTATCACGCCTCCGAGCGCGTTACAGAAAACGACATCTTCGATAATCGCCTCATCTTTGGCGATAACTTACTCGCGTTGAAAGCGCTAGAGCAAGAGTTCGCAGGCAAGGTCAAGTGCGTATTCATCGATCCGCCCTACAACACCGGCAGTGCCTTCGCTCATTACGACGACGGAGTTGAGCATTCGATCTGGCTCTCGCTGATGCGGGATCGACTTGAGATTCTGCTTAGATTGTTATCTGCACATGGCTCCATATGGATCACGATTGGAGATAGCGAATGCCATTATCTAAAGGTCTTGTGCGACGAAGTTTTTGGAAGATCTAATTTCATATCTTCAATAGCTTGGGAGAAAGACAAGGGCAGACGTGGTGATACAGATATCTCGTCAGCCCACGACCATGTCCTGCTATACGCAAAAGACCGTGAGATTTGGCGAAAAGAAAGAAATCTACTCCCTCGCTCGATCGAGCAAGAAGCACGTTACCGCAATCCAGATAATGACCCTAACGGACCGTGGCTCCAGGGCGATAACGGTACGGCAAAGAGCGGATCCGAGGGTGCCCGTTTTCCAATCAGACTGCCGTCAGGGCGCGAAGTAACACCCCCGAAGGGAAACTATTGGCGCTTTTCTAGGGACAACCTGGAAAAGGCGCGATCAGAAAATCGAGTGTACTTCGGGTCAAAAGGCGACAGCATGCCTGTCATCAAACGTTATCTTTCCGAGGTCCAAGAAGGCGTAGTGCCTCGGACTTGGTGGCCAGCTGAGGAAGCTGGAACAAATCAGGATGCAAAGCGAGATCACCTCCGAAAGCTATTCCCAGATATCGGACCATTCGAAACTCCGAAGCCGGAGCAATTGCTCCAAAGAGTTCTGCAAATCTCGAGTAATAATGGAGACCTCGTCCTGGATTCCTTCGCCGGCTCCGGCACCACCGGTGCCGTCGCCCATAAAATGGGCCGCCGCTGGATCATGGTTGAACTCGGAGATCACTGCCACACCCACATCATCCCGCGCCTGCAAAAAGTTGTTGATGGCAATGACCCCGGCGGCATCACCGAAGCGGTCAACTGGAAAGGCGGCGGCGGATTCCGCTACTACCATCTCGCCCCCTCCTTGCTCGAGCGCGACAGCTTCGGTAACTGCGTCATTAGCAAGCAGTACAACCCGGCCATGCTCGCCGAGGCCATGTGCAAACTGATGGGCTTTCGCTACGAACCCAGCAGCACC
Source organism: uncultured Bryobacteraceae bacterium (assembly GCA_964248405.1). GTDB lineage: Bacteria > Acidobacteriota > Terriglobia > Bryobacterales > Bryobacteraceae > Bog-105. The sequence continues at coordinate 14,809 of CAXTYH010000034.1, read as the reverse complement.
GTCTACTGGCAGCACGGCAAATCCTCCGAGGCCGACTTCATCTACATCACCACCCAGACCCTCTCGGCTCAGCAGCTGCATCAGCTCAGCGACGAAGTTGGCACAATCCGCTCACTCCTCATCTGTGGCACTGCCTTCCGCGCCAAGTCTTCGCTCTTCCCGAATCTGGAGTTGAAGAAGATTCCCTCTGCCGTCCTGCAGCGCTGCGAATGGGGCAAGGACGATTACAGCCTGAAGGTTGAGAACCTGCCCGCTGCCCGGCCGAAGCCATCCGCCAACAACGGTGAGCAGGCCGGCCTCTTCACCCCGGAGCCAGAATGAAGCCCGTCGTCCAATCTATCGGACAGCGCCTTAGCCTGCGCAAGCCGCAACTCGAATCGCTGCAAATCCTCGATCGCGTCTGCGAACTGGTCCCACTCGGCAAAAGCACTGACGCGGCCGCAGCTCTCGCCGCAATTCAGCAAGAGTTCCCCAGCGTCACCGGGCTGGAAGACAGAAACTTTCTCTCCCTCTGCTTCGCCCTGGCGACCGGCGTCGGCAAGACCCGCCTGATGGGTGCTTTTATCTCCTACCTGCACCTGGCGCACGGCATCCGCCACTTCTTCGTCCTAGCCCCGAACCTCACCATCTACAACAAGCTCATCGGCGACTTCACGCCTAATACAAAGAAGTACGTCTTCCAGGGCATTTCCGCTTTTGCCTTGAACCCGCCCGAGATCATCACCGGCGACAACTACGAAAGCGGGCGCGGCGTACGTGAGGAAAGCCGCATGGAGCGACTTCTACCCTTCACTGAAGCCAGAGCAGCGGACGACCCCATCCACATCAACATCTTCAACATCTCCAAAATCAACTCCGAAGTCCGCGGCGGCAAAAGTCCTCGCATCAAGCGCCTTCACGAGTACATCGGCGAAAGCTACTTCGCCTATCTCGCAGGCCTTGATGACCTTGTTCTGTTGATGGACGAATCGCACCGCTATCGCGCCAGCGCTGGTATCGCCGCCATCAACGAACTGAAGCCCATCCTCGGGCTGGAGCTAACCGCCACCCCGCAGATTCAGGAAAGCGGCAATCGAATTAAGCGGTTCGAAAACGTGATCTACAGCTATGATTTGGCGACGGCTCTCGAAGACGGTTTCGTCAAGATTCCAGCCGTGATCACCAGAGAAAACTTTCAGGCCTCCAACTATGAACGCGACGGCAGCCTGGAGCGGCTGAAGCTTGAGGACGGCATTCGCGTTCATGAGGAAGTGAAAGGCCAGCTCGCCATCTACGCGCAGCAGAATAGCCGACCGCCAGTGAAGCCGTTCATGCTGGTTGTGGCGCGAGATGTGGAGCACGCCAAGACTCTTCAAGCGACTCTCACCGGCGGGAGCTTCCTCGATGGCCGCTACGCAGGACGCGTCATCACCGTGCACTCCAACCAGCGGGGAGAGGAGAAGGACGAAACCGTCCAACAACTACTCTCTGTCGAGGACGCCGACAACCCGACTGAAATCGTCATCCACGTCGACATGCTCAAGGAAGGGTGGGACGTCACTAATCTGTACACCATTGTCCCCTTACGCGCCGCCAACTCCAAAACGCTGGTCGAGCAATCGGTGGGACGCGGACTCCGTTTGCCTTATGGAAAACGAACCGGCGTCTACGCGGTCGACCGCCTCAACATCGTCTCGCACGACCGCTTCGACGAGATCGTCAACGCTGCCAATGACCCGAACTCGATCATCCGCCGACGGATGGACGTTCTGCTGCTGGGTCGCGACATTCCCGACCAGCCGCAGAAGACGGTAGAGGTGCAATCGAGGGTGGCCGCTGCGATTGGGGGAGCGGAACCGCTCTTCGCTTCAGAACGTGAACAAAGCGCTGCCCAGGACGTGCTCGCCGTACTAGAAACCTTGCCGCGAACCATTCGCAGCGGAGACCTGCGTAGCCCCGAAGTCCAGGATCAGATCGTTCAGCAGCTGCGCCTTAAAATGCCTCCCGCGCAAGGCTCGCTCGAAGAACCTATTGACCTTCCGTCTTTTGTGAAGAAGACAGTGGATGTGTTTGCCAGCCTCACCATCGATATCCCTAGAATCTCGGTTATTCCCAGAGGCAACATCACGGCCCGCTACCTCGACTTCGACCTCGACACAACTCGCTGGCCCCGATATGCTGCCGTTGCGAAAGACATTGTCATTCAGCACCTCACCGACGCTGAACGCTACCACCTGGTCAGCGGCAATGGCATCGTACCTGCGAGGAGATTGGAAGACTACCTCGTGATGGAACTCATCGAGTATGACGAAATCAGCTACGACGAGACCGCCGAACTTCTCTATAAGCTTTCCGGCCAGGCGGTCGCACATCTCCAGTCCTATCTTCAAGACCGGGCTGAACTCGAGAACGTCCTGCAGTACCATCGCAAGGCACTCGTGCAGCTAATTCACGCCCAGATGGAGGAGCACTTTGAGGAAGACGAAGCCGAGTACGACATCACCCTCAATCCTGGCTTCGTCACCATCCAGCCCCAATTGGTCGGAGTCAACAGCAACGACGAAGCCCGCAACTTCCGCCAAGCTGTCGAGGACAAATCCGAAATTACCGGCATGCTCTTCACCGGTTTCCGCAAATGCCTGCAAACTCACTGTAAGTACCGCAGTGATACCGAACGCGTCTTCTCCGTAATTCTTGAAGACGATAAAGATGTCCTAAAATGGTTCCGCCCCGGCCGTCGCGACATCCGTATCTTCTACAAATCCGGCAGCATCGACGCGCAATACGAGCCGGACTTCATCGTCGAAAGCAAGGCTGGCAAATGGATCTGCGAAACCAAGAAGGCATCCGAGATGAACGACCCCGAGGTCCAAGGGAAAGCCCAGGCTGCTGCACTCTGGTGCCAACGCGCCACTCAAGCTACGAGCGAAAGCTGGGCCTACCTGCTGATCCCCCACGAACAAGTCCGTTTGAGCATGAGCCTAGATGCCTTCGCTGCCGGCTGCCGTCACGAAGCTACGGAGCCAGCCCTCGCTCGTTCCTAATCTTGAGCTCGCTCTCTACCCCGGAACCCACTCGCCCTGCAATTCACTCCTGGTGCCTCGAGTTATGCAGTTCAGTTTGCCGTTATGAGTTCTAACAAGCTGGTTGAGTTACTCATTGATAAAAGTTTCATTCTGGGGGCCGATCCATCCAACTAAGTACAGGGCGGCCTCCCCCTTTAATTCAACGCCGATCAGCGAAAGCCCGTCGGCGAAGTAATCCGATAACTTAGTCATTAGTTCCTCTTGTCGAGTAAGTGCCGCAGTTAAATCTGCCGTACGGAGAAACTGAGTGTCAAGGGGAACACTTACGCGAGCAACCACCGTTTGTTCCGGCCGGACTTCGCCCTTAACGATGCTCTTGACCCGGGGTGACTGGAGCCACCATTCAGCAACACATCGGTCTGTGGGCAGTCCAGCGTCCAAGGCATTCGATGTTTGCCCATAAAAGTTGTAGTAGCACCGGCGAACAATGGCGCCAAGACGCTCGGTATTGAAGAAGGCGTTCTTAACTTGCATAGGATCGAACGTCCATTCAATTAAGTCGATGCCTCGCAATAGGGCGCTCGTGCGCTGGGCCAGCTTGAGTGCGCGCCCAATACCCCGGTTTGAGTATTCGGGCAGGACTCCCAGCATGTGGCTGTGCAGGAAGTTTGTGCCGTCGTCTTTGATCGCAGGTAGAGCCAAACAGAAACCCACCATCAGTCCATCTGCAAAGGCGCCGAGAGTTTCTCCGCCGATCTTATCTGCTACTGCAAATGTGTCGGTGGGCTGAATCTCTAAGTCACTCATGTTCCAAATGGTGCGCTGCAAGTGAATTACCTGCTCGAACTCGCGGATCTGAGTTAGTCGGCGGATTTCCATACAAACGATCTGCAAACGAAGTAAAGCGGAAAGCTACAGGCGACCAGACCGAACGCGGCCAGGGTGTCTCGTTTCCCTTCGATGAAGGCGAGGAGGAGAAAGACAACGCTGACTGCAATCACGAGGCCGGGCAACCAAGGATAGGCCGGCATGCGAAATGGACGAAAAGCACCGGAGCGTTTCCGCCGGAGAACCACTACCGATACAAAGGCGAGCGCATAGGACATTACTGTGAAGATGCCGGTGATTCCCAGGAGCGAGTTGAACGATCCTCCGCAGAGCATCGCAATGGCACAACCGGCACTGATGAGAAGAGCATTGCGCGGAGTTCCTTTCCGGTTCACTTTCGAGGCGCCAGCCCAGAATAGGCGATCGCGACTCATTGCGAAAAGAATCCTGGTCGCACAGAGTAGGCTTGCGCTGATTACGGCTGGAAGCGAGAGCAAGGAGAGTACGGTAATCATGCGTTCACCGAGAGGGCCCGCCAGGATACGTGCTGCATCGGAAGCCGGAAAGTCAGAAGTTGTCAAAGCAGCGTAGCCGAGTACGTGGAGGAACGCAAAGTTCAGGAGGAGGTAAATGGTGATGATGGTGAGCACGCCGAAGATCATGGAGCGCGGAAGATTGCGTCCTGGATTCTTATCTTCCTCGGCAAAGTAGATAGCCGAGTACCAACCGTCGTACGTTCCGGCAATGGCGCGGAGTGCCAAAACGATTATGCCCAGCGAATGTTGCTGGATATTGGCGCGTGGCAGGTGGCTTTGCAGGCGCGGCCCACTCCACAGCAAGCACGCCACAATTAGAAAAACAAAGCCAAACGCCTGCACGGCAGAGGTCACTTCCTGGGTGCGGCTGCTGGCCCGCAGCCCGCGGATTTGTATAGCGGTCAGCAGCACGATGAGGCACGAGCCGAGCAATGGCGCCCAACCCTGCAGAGGTCGCCAGAGGGCGATACCGAAGTCACCCACGGCCAGCGCCAGATAAGCAATCGAGGCGCTTTGAGTGAGCCAGTCAGCCCACCCCGCAGTGAACCCGACGGGTTCACCGAAAGCTTCGCGCGCATAGACGTAAAAGCCGCCTGCGCGAGGCAGCATGGCAGCACCCTCTGACAATATAAACGCACTTGCCAGGATATACAGGCCCGTCCCTAGCCAGAGGCTCATCATCCACCAGGGACCGGCAGTGCTCGCCGCGATCTGTCCCGGGATGCGCAGAATGCCGACGCCAAACGTTCCACCTAAGGTAACGGCGACTCCGAAAACAATGCCCAGCGCTTTGAGGAGCTTTCCTGAGTTCGGAGACGCCGAGTCAAGGCGCTCGCTCACCCCTCACTCACTTCGATAGAACCCGGCCGGGATGTTTGCCGGTGGGCTTGCCGGAGTTCCAAACCAGCTCACCATTGACGAAGACTTTCTCTACTCCTGTCGATAAAGCTAAAGGATCAGCAAAGGTGGCGCGATCCTGTATTGTCTCGGGATTGAACAACACGAGGTCGGCAAAAGCTCCCTTCCGGATTTCTCCGCGGTCTGCCAGCTTCAGTCGCTGAGCCGGGGCAGATGTCATCTTCCGGATAGCATCCGGCAAGGTTAACCAATGTTCTTCGCGCACATACAGGCCGAGAACCCTGGGGAACGTGCCGGCGCCACGCGGGTGACGCATTCCGATACCGCCATCGCTACCGACCATCACCCAAGGCTGTTGATAGAACAGCTTCATATCATCGGTCTTCATCGCCTTGCAAACAATGCCTGCCCCTCCGTCCCCCACAATCTTCGAGTAGAGCGCAACGGGAGTCACCCCCTCAGCTTTAGAGATCTCCAGCAGGTTGCGATTTTTATATCCAGGATGCGCATCGCAGGAGGTAATAGTGACATTCTCGGGGCCACCGACATCCGACAGGCCCTTTTCAACACTGGCCGGATTGTCGTAGCGTTTGTCCAGAACCAGGACTTTGATTGTCGATGCCCACGCATCGTATGGATAACAGTCAGCGGTGACATCAACGCCCCGCTTACGGGCGGCATCCACTAACGCGATAGCTTCACCTGCTTTGCCCCAGACTGCGGCGCTTCCCAACTTGATGTGTGAGATCTCTACCGGCAGATGCGCCTGTTCACCAATCTGTATGGCTTCGCGAAGGGAGTCAAACATGTGGTCTCCCTCATCTCTGATGTGCGAAACATAGATGCCGTTGTACTTGGAAGCCGCTTTCGCCAGGGCAATTACTTCATCGGTGGTGCTGTAACTTCCCACTTCGTATTCGAGGCCGGAGGAAAGGCCTACTGCTCCACCTTTCATCGATTGCTCGACAACCTGCGCCATCTGCTCTATTTCGGCCCGAGTGGCTACGCGCTTGTAGTCACTGCCCATGACTTTCTGGCGGACGGAGGCATGGCCGACAAGTGTCTGCAAATTGAAGGCCGCGGGCTGCGCTGCGCGCTTAGCCAGATAGTCGGCAATGGGAAGGGGCGAGCCGCCATCCTGCCCCACCAGCATCGTCGTAATTCCCTGGGACACTTGCGATTCTGCATCTAAGTCTGTGCCGGGTTCGGTGGAATGGTTGTGCATGTCGATGAAGCCAGGCGCCAGCACTAGCCCATGAGCATCGAGAATGTTCTCACCTTTGACCGGTTGTAAGTTGCCTAACTCAGTAATCCGGTCCCCAACGATTCGCAGAGAAGCCGGATACGGAGGCTTGCCCGTTCCGTCAACAATGGATGCGTGCTCGATCAGCAGGCTTGTTTGTCCAGACAGGTGAACTACGGAAAGAGTCAATAACGCGAAGATCAGGCGGTCCATTGTATGAGCGCGATTCTAGCGCGACGGAGGAATTTGTGAAAGCGATTTGAGTTTTTGTTAGGACTATAAAGGCTCGCGATACGGCAGCATACAGTTCGGTCCGAATTTCGACCTCTAGACTTATTCAGTAATCTTGAGCAAGGAACCGAGGAGTAAAAATCAGATGAAGCCCTTAGACTTAAGCCGGCGTGCCTTCTTTCAAAGTGGCCTTGCCAGTTCGGCTCTGCTTGGCGGGGCGGTTGTCGCCAGTGCGCAGAGTACAGCCAAACAGCCGGCAACTCCCGGTGTCCCAATAGCTGCTTCAGCCACCATGGTGAATGTACCGTTTTCATCGACATCGCCACGCCTGGGGCTCATCGGAGTTGGAGGTCGCGGTACGAATCTGCTTCAGAACCTGCTCGCAGCGGATGTGACGGTCCAGGCCATTTGCGACGTAGTGAAAGAAAAAGCGCAACACGCGGCTGGGCTGGTGGAGAAGGCCGGGCAGAAAGCCCCAGCCCTCTATACCGAGGGCGACCATGCCTTCGAGCAGTTGGCCGGGCGTGACGATCTTGATTTGATTGTGGTTGCCACACCCTGGAATTGGCACACAAGGATGGCGGTCGCGGCCATGACGAACGGAAAGCACGTCGCGGTGGAGGTGCCGGCAGCGACTTCGATTGAGGAGTGTTGGACGTTAGTGGACACGTCGGAGAAAACCAGGCGCCACTGCATCATGCTGGAAAATTGCGCCTACGGCTACAACGAAACATTGGTTCTGAATATGATCCGCGCCGGCTTGTTTGGCGACCTGCTCTATGGAGCGGGAGGCTATCTGCATGACCTCCGCGAAGAGCTGTTTTCCAACGCAGGAGAAGGTCTGTGGCGTCGGTCAGTACATACGCAGCGGGACGGTAATCTCTATCCTACGCACGGGTTGGGGCCAGTGGCTAACTACATGGGCATCAATCGAGGCGATCGCTTCGACTATCTGGTTTCCATGAGTACGCCACAGCGCGGTCTCGAGAAGTACCGTGAGGAACACATCGACAAGAGTGATCCGAAGTGGAGAGAACGTTACGTTGCAGGCGACATGAATACGTCGTTGATCAAGACCGTCAACGGGTTGACCATCAACCTGCAACACGATACCGTGAACCCGCATCCATACGACCGGATCAATCAGATTGCTGGAACGAAGGCCATCTTCCAGGATTACCCACCGCGCTTATACGTAGACGGGCAGGAAGGGAAAGAGGAGTGGGGTCCAATCGACAAATACAAGGGGCAATTCGAACATCCGTTGTGGAAGCAGGAAGGTGAGATTGCGCGCAAGATTGGAGGCCATGGCGGCATGGACTTCATCATGTGTTACCGGCTGATTGAGTGCATGCGCAAAGGGCTGCCGCCGGATATGGATGTGTACGATGCGGCAAGCTGGTCGGCGCCTGCTCCGCTGAGCCAGAATTCGCTCCGCCAGAGAAGTGCGCCCTGTGAGTTTCCCGACTTCACGCGCGGCCATTGGCAAGACCGCAAAGGTTCGTCGATCGGCAAAGCATAGCAGGGTGCTGCAAGAGTAGCCGACCCTTAAAGCACAACGAAGACATGCCACCGGCCACAGCTTTAGATGCGAAGAAGATGGTTCGGCAAGTCCAGCGTGAAGCGATTCAGCTTCTGCGCGAGTTAGTTCGTACGGACAGCGTAAACATTCCACCGAACGGAAGCGAGGCGCGAGCGCAAATGATCCTGCGGAATTGGTTCCGTGCCTGGAACATAAAGGCCGAACTGTACTCGCTGGACGTACTCGGTGCTTCCGATCATCACTGTATCCGAGCGAATCGAAACTACAAAGGTCGGAGAAACCTGGCGGTTCGTTTTCAGGGCTCGGGACGCGGCAAGAGCCTTTTGCTGAATGGCCACATGGACACTGTTCCTCCTGGCAATGGCGGGTGGAGCGATTCTCCGTGGTCGGGGAAGTTGCGGGGTGGGCGGGTTCATGGCCTGGGTAGCTTCGACATGAAGGGTGGGGTTGTGGCGCAAGCGGCGGTGATGGCGGCGCTGCACCGCGCCGGTGTAAAGCTCGCGGGGGATCTCCTCTTTGAATCAGTTGTCGATGAAGAGTGGGGCGGAGGTGGAGGAACGCTGGCGGGGCGCCTGAGAGGAGATGTGGCGGATGCCGCCGTGATCTCCGAAGGTACCCAGCTTCAGATCTTGCGAGCGAGTCGCGGCGGCTTCGTTGTGGATTTGAAAGTGGAGGCTGGCGATGCGGCGGCTTATTTCTCCAGGGGCACCGTGGTGAGTCCGGCCGTTCCCTTGGGACGTCTTCTCCAGTGGGTTGAAGGTTGGACGGAAAAGCGGGGGAACTTGACAACGTCCGGGGCTTACGCTTCAGTCGAAGATCCGGCGCCTGTGCAAGTTTTGGCAGTCGAAGCAAACCGGCTGGACCCGAACGTTCCGCTTAGTGTGCCAACGGAGGCTGCCGTGCGCGTCTACTTTCAGTTCTTACCGGAAGAGGATGTCCGAGCGGTATTAGCCGGTATACGGCAATCTCTCTATGACTTTCAGGGGGCAGATCCTTTCTTTCAGTCCCACCCGATCCGATGGATGCCCCTGTACGATCCACCATTGCTGGGTCACGAATTGGAGGAGTCGCATCCTTGGACACAGTGCATGGCCTCGTGTCTGCAGAAGGCACAGAATCAGCCCCCAGTCATTTCAGCGGCCCCTTATCCGTGCGACGCGTTTCTACTGCAGAAAGAGTTCAATATACCGACTCTGCTGTTCGGTCCCAGTGGCGCTGGGGCGCATAATCCCGATGAGTACGTCGATGTGCGGTCCGTGCTTACTACTGCTGAGGTGCTGCTGGCCGCGGCTCTTCAATGGTGCGGCGCCTAGTTATACTTACTCGATTGTTTCTCTATGAATATCGATGTTAGTCCCATCGCTGATCCGAGAGCTGCTAACCGAATTCGGTACAACCGCTTTGTTCTGCTAATAGCAGGGCTGGGCGGCCTGCTTTATGGTGTGGATGTCGGGATCATCGGGGGCGCTCTGCCTTACCTGGAGGCGACGGCAGGGTTGAGCCCAGGGCAGCTGTCGATTATTGTGGCGGCTGTACTGCTCGGCAGCGTCATCTCCACCCTATTTGCGGGAGTCCTTACCGACTGGTTAGGGCGGAAGCCGATTATGGCCCTGAGTGGCATCGCCTTCGTGGCCAGTATTCCCATCATCGCGTTATCACATGGCTATGCGCCGCTCTTTTTTGGCCGGCTTCTGCAAGGAGTGAGCGGCGGACTGATTGGAGTGGTAGTTCCCCTCTATCTAGCCGAGTGCTTAGGAGCAGACACCCGCGGCAAGGGCACGGGCATTTTTCAATGGCTGCTGACCTTAGGTATTCTTGCCGCTGCGTTGATTGGCATCTACTACAGCTATCGTGTCGAAGAGGTGGCGAGTTCGGCGGGCGCAAGCGCTCTCTTCGCATTTAAAGACCAGGCATGGCGGCGTATCTTTTGGGTATCGCTTCCCCCGGGATTACTTTTTGTGGCAGGAAGCCTGTTGGTGGGAGAGTCCCCGCGGTGGCTGTTCCGACGTGGCAGAACGGACGCCGCCTATGCTGAGTTGCTGCGATCGCGGACCAAGGAACAGGCTGACTTGGAGCTCCATGAGATGACGATGGTTGATTCCGCCGCGAAGTCTTCGGCGTCAAAGGCGGGCGCCCTTAGTGACTCGCTGTTGAGGAGAAGATACCTGGTTCCTTTTGCGCTTGCGTGCGTGATCCTCTTCTGCAATACGGCAACCGGGGTGAACTCAATTATTGGTTACAACACAAATATTCTTCTGCAGAGTGGCCTGTCAGATATAAGTGCGCATTGGGGCTACGTCTTATTCACGGCAGTTAATTTCCTCATGACCATCGGCGGTATGATGCTGGTCGATCGTAAAGGTCGTAAGTTTCTCCTGACCTTCTGCACGGCGGGAATTGCGTTGTCTTTGGTTGCAGTCGGGTTTTTGTTTCTTCAGACAGAGAAGCACGACGTAGACTGCCGGCCTCTCGTGCAGGACATGGTTAAACCTGACCAAACCTTAACGCTGCGGTTCAACGAAGCGGAAGCGAACAAGCTAATTACAGCGACTTCGAAGGCAGGCGGGATGGATGTCCAGCGGACGTCGTTGGTGGTGATGTACTCGTACGGGGGGTTCTCCGGGTCCTCTAACTTTGCCCGATCCGGGGACAAGGGTGGAGCTCCCATTCATATTGGGCGGCAAGATAGCGTGCCCGTGAACCGATTTGAGGCTTTTCTGAAGAATCCCTTTGCGGATTTGGAAGCGGCGCGCACTGCTCCCTTGAAGATTGATCGCGCGATTCTTGCGCCTGTGCCCGATGTTGCGCATGGGTGGACCGTAGCCCTTGCTCTCTATGCCTTTATGGGATTCTTTGCGCTTGGCCCAGGTGTCTGCGTTTGGCTTGCACTCTCAGAGCTGATGCCTTCCCGCATCCGGTCAAACGGAATGAGTATCGCGCTCGTAATTAATCAAATGGTTTCGACAACCTTTGCGGCTTTGTTCCTTCCCGTGGTGAGCCAGCACGGATATTCGACCATCTTCTTCATCTTTGCCGGCTTCACGGTGGTCTACTTCCTTACGGCCGTGTTTTTCCTCCCAGAGACGAAGGGCAAAACACTGGAAGAGATCGAGGCGTACTTTGAGAAGGGCAGAACGGCGCGAGCTCTTTCCTGAGCCACTGAGTTGCGATAACAATGAATTACACGGTGTGTCGCAGATATCGAGCGGTGGAGCGGGTTGGCACGTCGAAGTGCTTACGCCATCGACTTCCTCTTTGGGTTCGGCGGACCGGTAGAATCTCGAATGACTAAGCTCGTGGCAAGCGTCAAGGGTAGTTCCTCGTACGGTTTCGCCCTTTCTGAGTAAGGCCCTGATAACTGCGCGGCTGAGTTCAGTGCAGGGTATATCGACCGTGGTCAGCGGTGGGTGAAGAAAGCGGCAGAAGTACGTGTTGTCGAAGCCGACCACCGACACATCTCCTGGGATATGTAGATTGCGAGCTTGCAAGCCGCGATACATACCCATAGCCACCGTGTCGGTAACGGCCACTGCAGCCGTGAAGCGGATCGAACCCAACGCTTGAGCAATAGCTGTTTGACCTGCGTCAGCGCCGGGGCCTTCTGTGTCGATCACGTGAGCGTGTACGCCGGGAACAATGCAGTTTTGCACGGCGGCGGCAAAGCCTTCATCGCGCAACCGATGTGAGAGCAGGGGACGACCGGCGCACTTGTGCGAGTTCCGAACAAAGAGAAAGTCGCGGTGCCCCAGCCCAAGCAGGTGCTCCACCGCTAAGCGCATGCCCCCGCCCGAATCGACCCGAATGGTGGCCGAGTTTTCCGTGGGCGATCCATAGTCAAGGAACACCGAAGGAATGCCGCTGGCCAGGATGAGCTTACGGGATGCCCTGACCGATGCTGCTTACAGTGAGTACGTAGCGCGCAGAGAGAGGCTTAACATATGGATGTCGGCACTCTTAAGCTATTGCTGAAACGTTTCACCACAAGGAGCTAAGGCTATGCAATCAATGATCGGTAACCGCGTCTTCGAAGAACTAGATACGCCCTACAATTTGACGGCTGAACAGGTCCAGTTTTATGGGGAAAACGGTTACGTCAAGCTGAAGAACGTGCTGTCGGCGAACGTGCTGGAGCACTACCGTCAGGCGATTTCAAAGCGGGTAGCCGAGTTGTCGGCTGATGCGGTACCGCTCGAGCAGCGCGACACTTACGGGAAGGCGTTCCTGCAGGTGATGAATCTGTGGAAGGAATCGGAAGACGTCAGGGAGTTTGTATTTGGCAAGCGGCTGGCGCGCATCGCGGCCCAGCTCATGGGAGTAAGCGGAGTCAGGATTTATCATGACCAGGCGCTTTATAAAGAGCCGGGTGGCGGAATCACGCCTTGGCATGCTGACCAATACTACTGGCCCGTTTCCAGTGAGAAAACAGTGACCGCCTGGGTGCCGTTGCAGGATACTCCGTCCGAGATGGGGCCGCTGGCGTTTTGCGAGAAGAGCCATCGCTTTCAAATTGGCCGTGACCTGGAGATCAGTGATAAGAGTGAGACGACATTGAAAGAGGCCTTGAGCACGTTCCGAACAGAAGACAGCGAATTCCAACTCGGAGATGTAAGCTTTCATGCCGGCTGGACGTTTCATCGTGCAGGCGCCAATGTAACCTCGCGGCCACGGGAAGTGATGACTGTGATTTACATGGACGAGAATATCCGGCTGATCAATCCGAAGAACAAAAATCATTTGCTCGACATGGAACGATGGTGCCCGGGCGTGCAGGTAGGCGAGGTGCTGGCATCACCGCTGAATCCTGTCATCTATTCGAAGGGACAAGAGTCCGCTTCGGAAGCGGCCGAATGATTCTGGCGCTGCTGTCGGGGCAATTAGCGCCTATTCACTGGCTCGACACAACTGTTATTGCCATTTACTTTGTTGCAGTGCTGGGGCTGGGCTTTCTCCTGCAGAAACAAGCCAACAGCTCAGAAGACTTCTTTCTTGCCGGGCGTGAGATGTCGGCCTACATTGCAGGCATCAGCTTTCTGGCGGCGAACATGGGTGCGCTGGAGCTGATGGGCTGGGCCGCGACCTCTTATCAATATGGGTTGTTGGCAGCGCACTGGTATTGGATTGGCGCCATCCCTGCCATGCTGTTTTTGGGGCTGGTGATGATGCCGTTTTACTACATCTCACGCACACACTCGGTGCCGGGCTATCTCAAGCTTCGATTCGGCGAACCCACCCGGGTACTCAGTGCAGTCTCGTTTGCAGGGATGACCATCCTGATGAGCGGCATCAACATGTTTGCCATGGCGAAAGTCATGCAGGTGGTTCTGGGATGGAACCTGAATTTCTCCATCCTGGCTTCGTCCATCACCGTTGCCGTGTACGTCACGTTAGGCGGCTTGCGGTCGGCCATTCTCAATGAGGTATTACAGTTCTTCTTGATTTGGGCGGGAGCACTGGTTGTGCCGGTGCTGGGGTTGATTGAGACCGGCGGCTGGACGGGACTAAAGGCGCGGATCTTGCACAATGTCGCAGGCACAGCCTCAAACGCCGGTTATCTGCATCTCTGGTCAACGCTTGGCCACTTTCGCAGCAACAGCATGGGCATCCATTGGATCGGTATTGTTTTCGGACTCGGCTTTGTGGGCGCGTTCGGTTACTGGACAACGGATTTTCTGGTGGTGCAGCGGGTGCTGGCCGCAAAGGACCTGCGTAGTGCCCAACTGGCGCCAATCATCGGTGCGTGGTTCAAGATGGCGGTGCCTTTTATCGTGATACTTCCCGGGCTGATCGGGCTTGCTGTCTTGCCCGCGGCAGGCATGCCGCTGGTGAGCGAAGACGTGGCACGGGCGGGGCAGCACACTTACAACGAAGTGCTTCCGCTGTTGCTGATCCGCTATGCGGGGCCGGGACTTCTTGGGCTTGGCATCACGGCGCTGGTGGCCGGATTCATGTCGGGCATGGCCGGCAATGTCAGCGCGTTCTCGGCGGTCTGGAGCTACGATATCTATCGGCCGCTGATTCGACCGCACAGCAGTGAAGCACACATGTTGCGAATGGGGCGCTGGAGCACGCTGCTCGGGGTAGTGGCTTCCATTGGAACGGCGTACTTTGCCATGCACTTTTCCTCCATCATGGAGTATGTACAGGCGCTCTTTTCCTTCTTTGTGACGCCGCTGTTTGGCACAGTCATTCTGGGAATGTTATGGAAGCGTGCCACAGGACCCGGCGCGTTCTGGGGTTTGCTCGCAGGAACCTGCTCTTCTATTGGAATGTGGGCATGGGTCAGGGCGCAACCTTCGGCTCTTGCAACGCTGGCCCTCTCGCCAGATGCACAACCGATTGCCGAGAGTTTATATCGCATGTTGTGGTCCTGGCTCATCTGTGTTGGCGTCACGCTTGCAGTCAGCTATGCAACACGACCGGCGGCGTACGAGAGTTTGAATGGACTTGTGTATGGCTGCACCGCCATTCCAGCTGAGGGTAAGTATCCGCTGGTGCAACAACCGCTCTTCTGGGCAATAGCTGCGGCGTTGGTATTTCTCTGGCTGCAGTGGCTGTTCCGCTAGGC
>CAXTYH010000033.1:0-47450 GCA_964248405.1 uncultured Bryobacteraceae bacterium | reverse complement strand
CGGAGCGACTGCCATACACGTACCGCTGCCGATCGCATCTGCGCTTGCTTTGTGGTGCAGGTCGCCGTCAGAGAGGAATGTCTCGATGAAGCAAGTGCCGGTGTAAAGCGGCTTCGAACCCGATACGAGTGGACGCACCTTCGACCATGCGCCATCGGCACCTGCAAGCACGTCGGAGAGAGCGGTCGAGCCATTGGAGAAGGTGACTTCATGTCTCCCGTCACCAATCGCCGTCACGAATGCGACCTTGTGACCCCACCGGATCATTTCACCGGGGATGGAGTCGATGAGCATTCTCCGCAGATCGCCCCGATCCACTTCGGGTCGCTTGTTGGAGTGTCCGCCGGGTTTGTCGAAGAGAACGTTGCCATGCTTGTCGACGACTCGCTTCGCGTCCTCGCCAGGACGAATGACTGGAAGAAACGACTCAAATAAACCCGCGTCCTTAAGGGCAATCTGTCCGTTGTATTCGTGTATGTCGAGCAGTCCGCCCTGCACTCTCGCATGAACCGACGCTTCCGCTTCATAGACAGTTGCTGTAACGCCATGGAGATGGAGAACGCGGGCAAGTGTGAGACCACCAAGTCCGGCACCAATGATTGTGATCGGGTATCGCATATTCGCGCTCCTTTTGTCGCAGTCAGCTTTGTGGGCTGACGGTCGCAACTAGCACTGGCAGTTGCATTCGGAGACGCTGGCCGATCCCGCAGGAAGCGTAATTGACTTATACTCGACAACCTGCCAGCGGATCGCTGAGTCAGGTGGTCGTTTTTCGCGACTGTTGTAAGCATAGCGCACCTTTACGGCCTGGCAAAGCCTTTGCTACGCGTGACGAACTTGCCGCGATCCGGCTGCAAGGCACGGCACAGCTAGGAAAAAGGTTTAAGCTTAAGCGAGCACGAAGTGAGGGAGACGCCGTAAGTTGCGAGCTAGAACGCGATCGTCGCTGAGGCCTGCAGGTCGCGATTATCTAGAATGGTGCCGGTAATCTGGCCGGCAATTGCGGAGCCTATGTTGGCGTTGGGATTAGCGAAATTAGGCGTGTTGAAGGCGTTGAACGCGTCCATGCGGAAGTTCAAGCTTAAGCTTTCGCGGAGTCTGAACTTTCGCTGGACTGAGAGATCCCAGTTCGAAGTGCCGGGGCCGTTTAGAACGCCTCTTGCTGAATTTCCATAGGTGTTGGGCGGAGGCGCTACGAAAGCTTTCGTGTCGAACCAAAGCGATGGTTGAGGATTCGCCAATATGCCTGAGGCAACACGGTTCGGCCAACTCGGCGCACCGAAGTTCACACCGCTATTGAGGTAGACCGTAAACGGCAAGCCACTAGCGAAAGTAACAATGCCATCGAGTTCCCACCCTCCAATCACGTGCGAAGCAATGCCCCTGTTCACAAACGCTTTGCCGTGCCCGAACGGCAGTTCATAGTTCGCACTACCAACAAAGCGGTGCTCTTGATTGAAACCGGAAGGACCGTATCCTGCCTTCAAGTTCGTGATCGTTTGAGGATTGCCGACCGAACCGCCGCCGCTCGCAGCGGACCCGCCGTAATCCATGGAACGGCTCCATGTGTAGCTGAGCAAAGTAGTCAGTCCGTGGGAATAACGCTTGGTCAACTTAGCCTGCAAGCTGTGGTAGTTGGACATGTTGCGCTCATCGCACTGCGCCCAGGTTGAGATGTTGCTGAGCGGCTGAATGAGGCGACGATTATTCTGAGAGGAGGCTGAAGTCTGTCCGGGAACACCCGGCTGAACTTCATTCGGGTTATAGCAGTACGTCAGGTGAATTCCCCGGCTCCCGGCATACGCAAGCTCAAACAGAGCTCCCGCTGTAACCTGACGCTCAATATCCAGATTCCAGGTCTCTTGATACGGCGTAAGGTTCTTCAGCTCATGCCCGATAATGGCCGGGGCTGCTGCATTCAACTCGGCCGTCGTTCTTGGCTGCACGGTAGTCACGCCCTGCGGAAATGGATTGCTGATGAGCGGTAAACATCCACTTGGGTGACTAGCGGTGGTGCACGGGTTGCTGTAAGCGGTAGCAAGCGGATTGACAGCGGTGGAGAAAGTCTGCGAAACGGTAAAGGGAGGCTGTTGCCCAAGCTCGTTGGAAGCTGAGAAGGGATCCGGGAAGTAGGAGATCGCGTAGCCGCCGCGGATCGCAGCCGTGCCCTTACCCGTTGGATCGTAGGCGAACCCGATACGTGGCGCTACGTCGCCGTACCTGGTCTGAATGCCGGCAGTGGGACCAACGCCGTTCTGTCCGGCATAGATGAAGCTCAACCTCTTGAAGTCAAAGTTTGCGAGCCGGTTCCGAATTTCCGTCTCCGGAGTAAACACGTCATAGCGCAGACCCAGATTTAGCGTCAACCGCGAACTTGCTTTCCAGTCATCTTGAAAGAAGCCGACCCATTCGCCGTTCGAAATATAGTACGGCGTCTGCAAATAGTTACGGCTGCCGCTGTTCGAAAAACCAAGGAGAAGAGCAGCCAGGCCCGAACCGTTAGGACCCGTTGTCTTCCCCTGTGGATCAAGCGGATTGTTGGTGAAGTTATCGTTAAAGGTCAATTGACCGCGTGTGGTTGTGTTGGTGAACGGAGAGGCTAGCTCGCGGATGTAGCGGAAGCCAAACTTCATCTGATGTCGGCCCTTGGTCCAGGAGAGTGTGTCTTCAAACTGGATGTTGGTCTGTCTTGGGTTCGCTGGAAGGAACGCGGCACCGCCCTGCAGACAAGTAAATTCAGAGCCGCAGGAGTTGCCGACTTGGATGTTGGGAAGGCCAGTCGCGAATTGCGAAACATTGATTCCCTGAATGCCGAGCGATGTTGCCGACTGGTGACCGAAGTCAGATTGCGAAGTGAAGGGATTAGTACGGGAGTAACCGGTCCGGAACTCATTCAGCAGCGTGGGGCTGAACAGATGAGTTTCGTTAAGGGCAGCGCCTTGTGCGGTAAGAGTCGTATTCTGCACGCCTGCCACTTGCGGACCAAGGTCAAAACGACTGGCTGCCGAGGGCGATGTAGGAAGGCAACAGGTGCCCTGACCACCCACCAGCGGATTGGGAGCGCTCTGCAAGAACTGCTCAAAGCTGTAACGGAAGAACAAGGAGTCCTTGTCGCTGGCGTGATAGTCGATCCGGGTGTTGCCACCGGTGTCGTCAATGACTTGGTTCGCAGATGACGTGTAGTTGTTGAAGCTGCCAGCCGTTTGCGGCAATGGGTAAATGCTTGCAACGTTCAGGCCAACCGGATTGATCAGCGAAGCCGGAATAATGTTTCCAGCGAAAGGCGTACGGACAATTTGATTGTTGACGGTGGTCGTCGTCAGAGGGTTGTAAATGGTGATCAGCTGTCCGGCGTTGTTGCGATAGTTGCTGAAGTCACCTGAACGCTCGGCAAGCGTAGGCACGCTGTTCAAGTTGACAATGCCGCGGAGCGAACGCTGGCCATAGTAGTCGGCGAAGAAGAACAGTTTGTCTTTGATGATGCGGCCGCCCAGCGCCCCACCAAACTGATTGCGCCGATATTCAGGCTGCTTCTGAGTCGTAGGGTTGAAGTAGTTGCGCGCGTCCATGTAGCTGTTGCGCAAGTATTCGAACGCCTCGCCATGAAAGCCGTTTGAGCCTGACCGTGTGGAGACCGAGACGACACCGGCGCCACGACCAAACTCTGCTGAATAAGTACCTGTTAGAACTTTGAATTCCGCTATTGATTCCACCGAGGGCTGAACCATGACCGTATTGAAGGTCCACTCGTTGTCATCGATGCCGTCGACCAGCCAACCGTTAGTATTGGCCTGGCTTCCCAAGGCGTTGAAGTCCGACGCCGCACGGGGATTGAAGGAGCTGGAGCCTGACAGATTCTCTCCAGGCTGGCCCGGCGTCACACCGGGAACAAGGGTCACCAACTGAGCGAAGTTACGACCGTTTAGAGGAAGTGCTTCTACCTGTCTTTGCCCGACGACTTCCCCGAGTTCAGCGCTTTCTGAACGTACCAGCGGAGCCGCCGCCGTTACTTCCAGGGTCTGGCTTACTTGTCCAATTTGAAGCGTAACGTCAACGCGTGCTTTCTGGTCGACGTCCAGGACGAGATTCTCAGAAACGGAACGCTTGAAACCCTGCTTGGAAACGCTGACGCTGTAGGTTCCCGGAATCAAGAATTGCGCGCTGTATTCGCCGCTCCCATCGGTCTTGTATTGATTGGTGGTTCCCTTGGCAGTCTCGGTGATGACGACATCAACGTCAGCTATTGCGGCACCGCTTGCATCGCGAACTGTCCCGAGAATGGTTCCGGTTGTTACTTGCCCTGCACTCGGGTTCGGGATCGATAGGACGAAAATTGCCAGAATGCCGATTGCATTCAGTTTCCTCAACATGGGGACAGCACTCCTTCTGGACTTGCAGACTCGTTGAATACTGGTTGATCATTCTATGTCATACGAGAAATCCGCTGTATTAGTATTCGCTGCATGTTATGGTGCACGTCACTGCGTCTCAAGCGTACTGACCCGCGACGAAGCCGGACGACCAGGCCCATTGGAAGTTGAATCCACCAAGATGGCCGGTGACGTCCACCACCTCTCCTATAAAGTAAAGATTCGGAACGCGCCGGCTCTCCATAGTTTTGGAAGAGAGACCCGCCGTATCCACGCCGCCCAGAGTAACTTCGGCGGTGCGATAGCCTTCGGTGCCGTTTGGAACAATCTGCCATTGGTTGATGGCCGAGCCAAGCTTCTGCAGTTGGCGATTCGGGATGTCGGTAATGCGGCCGGGCGCGTGTTGTTGGGCTAGCAGTTGACTGAGCCGTTTGGGAAACAGCCCGGTCAGCAGTGTCGACGTCTCCGCTCGCGGATTACCGGCTTTGCCTTGCAGCAGAAGTTCGGTTGCGTTTTGCTCGGGCGCGAGATCGAGTGAAAGCGAATCGCCGGGCTTCCAATAGGAAGAGATCTGCAGGATAGCGGGCCCGCTTAAGCCTCGGTGCGTGAAGAGCAATGCCTCACGAAAGCTCTGGCCGTTGCAGGATACCGTTGCCGGCAAGGCAACGCCGGCTAATGCTCCCCAAGTGTGCAGCTGCTGTTCGCTCAATGTGAACGGAACCAGGGCGGGCTGGGTTGGAACCACAGGGATGTCGAACTGCCGGGCGATGCAATGTCCCGCGTTGGTGGCGCCCATCTTGGGAATGGACAAACCGCCGGTGGCCACAACCAAAGACTCGCAGCGAATCTCGCCCGCCCCAGTCTGCACGCTGAAGTGCTCGTCTGGTCTGCTGACGCCCAGAAAGGGAGTGCTGAGGCGAAGTTGGACGCTGGCTTGCCGGCACTCCTCCAGCAGCATCGCGATGATCTGGTGAGACAGGCCGTCGCAGAACAGCTGGCCATGTGCTTTCTCGTGATAGCGGATGCTGTGCTTTTCCACCAAAGCAACGAAATCAGCTGGGGTGTAGCGGGCAAGAGCGGACAGGCAGAAGCGCGGGTTTCGCGAGATGAAGTTTTCCGGGCCCGTATGCAGATTGGTGAAGTTGCAGCGGCCACCGCCGGAGATCCGGATCTTTTCAGCTGGTTTAAGGGCGTGATCGAGTACGATGACACGGCGTCCCCGCTTGCCGGCTTCGACGGCGCAGAACAGCCCGGCTGCTCCGGCGCCAAGTATCAGGACGTCAGTTTGAAGAGCCGGGAGCAACACTTCTATAGTAAGGAAACATGCTCAGATACGCAGTTCTTTGTCTTCTGCTGATCGCACGGATGGAGGCCGCACCAGCTAAAGGGAAGCGCCCTGCACTGAAAGCGAAAGCGAGCGAATCGTTGCTGGCCGGCTTATCGTTGCATGACCGGATCGCTCAAATGATTGTGGTGCGCGGCTACGGTGATTACCCATCGCGCACCAACCCGGAGTATCGCCGGTTTCGACGCTGGATTGAAGAGGATCATGTTGGTGGATTCATTGTGGCGGGACGGATTCGCAACGGCAATGTGATTCCCGCGCAGCCATACGAGATGGTGACTTTCATCAATCAGATGCAGCGGCTGGCGAAAACACCGCTGCTGGTAGCGTCCGACTTTGAACGGGGCGCTTCCATGCGGGTCGCCAACACAGCCCAGTTTCCGTATCAGATGGCTTTCGGAGCCGCGCACGATGTGCAAGCAGTGAAGCAGTTGGGCGAGGCCACCGCGAGAGAGGCTCGAGCTTTGGGCGTGCAGTGGGTATTTGCGCCCGATGCGGACGTGAACAATAATCCGGATAACCCGATCATCAACGTGCGGTCGTTCGGGGAAGACCCGGCGGCGGTGGCCGCGGACGTAGCTGCGTTCACTGAGGGCGCTCATCGCGACAAGGATCACTACGTTTTGGTAACGGCCAAGCACTTTCCCGGGCATGGCGATACAGCCGAGGACAGCCATATGCAATTGGCGAAGCTCGATCAGCCCAAAGAGCGGATTGAGTCTTTGGAATTGGTTCCCTTTCGCGCCGCCATACAGCATGGCGCAGACGCGATAATGACTGCACATCTGTCGGTGCCGGCGTTTGAGCCGCAGGGTCTACCAGCCACTCTTTCGCCCAGTGTGCTGACCGGCTTACTGCGAAACGAACTGCACTTTGAGGGACTGATCGTGACAGATGCATTGGAGATGCAGGGGATCGCCGCGCAGTATTCTCAGGGCGAGGCGGCAGTCAAAGCGGTGGAAGCCGGCGCTGACGTTTTGCTGATGCCCATCGACCCTGAGCCTTGCATCAAAGCGGTAATGAAAGCTGTCGAAAGCGGACACATATCGCGGGAACGGATCGACCGCAGCGCCGGGCGCATGATGGCGGCCAAGAAACGGACGGGGTTGTTGCGCAACCGCTCCGTAGAGGTTACCGGATTAACGGACGAGCTGGACGTAGCGGCCACCGATCAACTGGCCCAGCAAGTAGCGGACCGCGCGGTCACGCTGATCAAGGATGACAAGCACCAGTTCCCTTATGTGCCGACCGCCAATACGTGCCTGGTGCTGATGAACGAGTATACGTTCACCCAGCGCGGCGAGATGCTCACCAATGAGTTACGCCGCGAGATCAAGGACCTGAAGCTTTACCTTGTAAATCCGAACGTCGCGGACCCGGTGCTCGATGCTATTGCTGCTGATGCTTCTCACTGCGGGCAGATCTATGCAGCGGCGTTTGTCACAGTGGCGGCTAACCGCGGGTCCGTTGGATTGGAAGGCGGGATGAGCCGCTTCCTCCACACGCTGGAGGCTGGAACCGTTCCACTTGCTCTCATCTCATTAGGCAACCCGTATCTGCTGCGCGACTTCCCTGCTGTCAGCGCGTATGCGGCTACCTTCAGCAGTACGCCATCATCGGAGATCGCGGCAGCCCAGGCTATTCTCGGCAAGATTGCCATCGACGGAAAATTACCCGTGTCGATTCCGGGTATAGCCAAACTGGGCGACGGTCTGACTGTACCAGCTCGGGCGCATACGGCGTCAAATGGGCTGGATTAAATGCAGATTACCTGGTTAGGGCATTCGACGTTTGCCTTGCAGTTTGATTCGGGCGAGGTACTGGTTCTCGATCCCTGGATAAAAGAGAACCCGGCTTACCCGAAAGGTTATGAGCTGAAGAGGGTGGATGCCATCGCCGTTTCACACGCGCACTTCGATCACTCAGACGACGTCATTCCGCTGGCACATCAGTTCTCCCCGAAGGTGGTGGCCATCTTTGAGACCGCTGCGTACTTTGAGAAGAAAGGCGTGAAGAATACAGCAGGCATGAACAAGGGCGGCACTGTCGACTTGGGCTTCGCCAAGCTGACCATGGTGGATGCACTGCACAGTTGCTCCATCAAAGATGGCGATCAGTTACTTTACGGAGGCGAGGCCGCGGGCTATCTGCTGACATTGAAGGATGGGCGCAAGGCTTACTTTGCAGGCGATACGGCTCTCTTCGGCGACATGGCTTTGATCGGTGAGTTCTACCACCCAGAGCTGGCCTTTCTGCCGATTGGTGATCACTTCACCATGGGCCCGGACGCGGCCGCTTATGCCGTTCAGTTGCTGAAGGTGAAGCAGGTCATTCCCATGCACTATGGAACGTTCCCGGCACTGACCGGAGCACCAGATCAGTTGAAGGCAAAGGTACAGGACAAAGGGGTGGAGGTTCTGACCCTGAAGCAGGGTGAGCCGGTTACCTGGTAAGGGATTTCTCAAATTCGGGCAAGCTTAAGACACCCTTTAGTATTCGTTGAATGGATACGGGAGCGTGCGTCCTCTCAAAAAGAGTCTAATCGCTCTTGACAAGAGACAAAACTTTCAGATAATTGGGCTATAGGCGTAGGAATACGCCGGAATTGACTTTCAGCACTGAAAAAAAACAAGTGACGGGATTCACTTGTGTTTCTTTATGTTCGCTGTCGGGATCTGGGCTCAGACGAATGGCGGATGCCCGGCGGTTGCCAATTTCAATGCCCAATGTTCTAACGATAATCCGAAATGTGCACGAAACGTGGTGCTCGCACAAATGTACCGGGCCAGCTACATTCGAATGCTGTGACGCCGGTGCAGGTCCAGTAGTTCTATGTTGTGGTCAAGAACTTCAGAGTGCCGGCACCACGCCCGGAACCTGTAATGCTACTGGCGGTGGCGGTTGTTACCATACAGATGTTTTCACGCTCCAGAGGCGATACAGGTACTGCAAGATCACACTTTGTGAAAATTGTTGCCGCTGCCGGTTGTCAGTCGGTGGGACCTGTCGCAACTGCATCCAAGGCAGGATTCGCCAGATGAAACAACCCGTCATTTTGTTCCTGTTGGCGTTTCCGGCCTTCTCTCAACAGGAATCTATCTACGGTATTCACCTTTCAAAAGCTCAAGTAATCCGAAGCGTGCCGGGCGGTCCCGTTCTGGGTCAAACAGCGTGTGATGACCATGGGAATGTCTTCTATCGTCAATACGTTGGATCAAAGCTTACTCAGGCTCCTGTCGTGAAGCTCTCAGAGGATGGAAAAAAAACCTTAGTATTCGATTTCAATACTGCCATCGGCAAAGAAGACATTAAAGGCTTGCAAGTTCGCGACTTTGCTTTGCAGGGCTCCAAGGTCTATATGCTTTCGACGACTCTTGGGCCGAAAGCGGAATCGAAAACTCGGATCCTGACTTTTTCTAGCGATGCGGGTACTCTCGAAGGGATAGTCACTTTAGAAACTGACATTGTTGGCTCACGCCTAGGATTGATGCCGTCGGGAGAGTTTTTTGTTTTTGGAGTCAGGACCAGTGGCCTACAAGACCCTTTAGACCCGTCAAGTTTCGTCCATACCGCTGTTAAGCAAGTATTTAGCCCATCTGGTAAGTTGATCGCCGACAGCGATTTGAGTGCGAAAGAGGCAGATTTGAAGAATCGCAAAGCTTCGGTTGGCGAAAACCTTCGCTTTGTAGACTTATCGTTGATTGACCTGATCAGAGTAGTTTGTACCTGTTGACCTATTCAGAAAAGCCAACGCTGTATTCCCTGAGGGCGGATGCGGCAGTTGATAGACAGCTGCGGTTGAACCCGCCGGAAAGTGGGATGCGCCCTTTGTCACTACGTGTCAATGGTCCGGAAGTTCTGGTCGAATATACGAAGTCAACGGATAGCGGTTCGCGCTCCGAGTTTGTCACATACAGCACCGAAACGGGAGAGCGTTTGAAGAGCTACGCCTTAGCAGATGCTTCGAGCGGAATCTTTGCCTGTTACAACACGAACGGCAAATTTACGTTCATCTCGTCCAGTCAAAATCAAAGAACAATGATGTTCGGCGACCCTCGCTGATACGGAATGTTTCAAGCGGGCCCGGCTTCAGCAAGGCGGAAATCGGGCCCGGTAATGCCTGGCTCTAGAAGTGAGCGCACAATACCCTTTACGCAACTTTATTGGCGCGGTCTTGAAGTTTGGTCCCCAGCGCTTGCTTGTGAGCCATTGGCCAAGGGTTCAATCCAGACTGTTTGCGTGTTAACGAAGGCATGCGGTCCAAAGTGTGAGAGCTCTCGTCCGTATCCGCTGTTCTTGATGCCCCCGACGGGAACGCGCGGGTTAGTAGCTGTGATGCCGTTGATGAAAACACCACCGGTCTCGAGCTCACGGGCCATCTTGCGGGCACGGTCGACGTCCTTTGTCCAGACGTTTCCGCTCAACCCATACTGGCTTGCATTCGCCGCCGCTACGGCCGCGTCAGCATCGGGAACGCGGGTGATGGCGGCCACCGGACCAAACGTCTCGTCGTCAAAGACAGGCATACCTTGAGTGACTGAGGAAAGTACCGTCGGAAGATAATATGCGCCCTTCCCTTCGACCGGCTTGCCTCCGCAGAGCACCTTGGCGCCGGCCCCGACACTCTTCGTTACCTGCTCGTGCAGCTGATCGCGCAGGTCGGCACGAGCCATGGGACCAAGCTGGCTTTCGCGGTCCATAGGATCGCCAACCCGGAGCGCCTTGGCTGCTTCCACAAACCGGCCTTCAAATTCATCGGCAATGGCGTCAACCAGGAGAAATCTTTTTGCGGCAAGACAGACTTGGCCGGCATTGCCGAATCTTCCTTTAATTCCGGCTGCTACAGCATGCGGTATGTCCGCATCCTCGAGCACGATAAAGGCGTCCGATCCACCTAATTCCATGACGCTTCGCTTAATTACCTTGCCGGCTTCGGAGGCCACAGCAGAGCCGGCACGAACACTGCCCGTTACCGAAGCGCCGTGTACGCGGCGATCGTTGATGACGTTAACAATGTCCTCTGTCCGCAGTATCAGATTCTGAAACACACCCTCAGGAAAACCTGCTTCCAGCATGACTCGCTCTAGTTCCAAAGAGCTTCTCTGGGTGTTGGGCGAATGCTTGATCAATATGGTGTTGCCGGCCAACATAGTGGGAACGGCGAAGCGCGTCAACTGCCACAGGGGGAAGTTCCACGGCATAATGCCGAGAATTGTACCGAGCGGATGAAAAGAGATGTACGCCTCGATGTGGCCGGTCGGCGCGGGTTCATCGGCCAGCATGTTCGGTCCGTTTTCGGCGTACCACTCAGCCTCCTGCGCACATTTCTCGACCTCGGCTTCCGCTTCAGAGAGGATTTTGCCCATCTCTGCGGTGATGACTTTGGCCAGGCGGTCCTTGTTGTTGCGCAGCGCTTCCGCAAGTCGAACAAGCAGCGCTGCGCGACCGTAGATTGGCATCTTCCGAAAGCTCTTGAACGCCTTTTCAGCGTCACCGAGAATCGTTTCCACCTTGTCAGGAGTGTAGGCGTGAAACGTCTCGATGGGTTCGCCGGTAGCTGGGTTAACGGTGTTGAATGTCTGAGAACTCATATTGTTTTCCTCTGGATTGCGATTTACAAGACTGTTAATTACAAGAGGGCCGGAATGGCATTGCTGATCTTTGCGGCTATCACGGTTGGCCCCTCGTGCCGTAGCGCCGATTGCATTTGATCGCTTACCTCATCGGGTGTCGAGGCCCGGCTAGTTTTACAGCCGTAAGCCGCAGCAAGCCCGGCAATATTAATGCCAGGAACGTCCAAACCAGGCACACCAGGAGTTTGTTCCTGCTTGGCAAACGATTTCAGAATTGCGTATTCCTCGTTCACTGGAACAACAATGACCAGCCGGGCTTTTTGCTGAGCAGCTGTCCACAAAGATTGCACTGAATACTGGAAGGAGCCATCTCCAATGACAGAGATAACGGGACGATTTCGGCCAGTCGCTCGTTCGCCCAAAGCCACGCCGATGCCGCCCGGGAGACCGAACCCAAGGCCGCCGCTCGCCATGGTGAAGAAAGAGAGCGGTTTGCGGGTCGGTAGATGCTTGTGCAACATCGCCAGGTTTGACGGCGACTCTTCGACGATCACTGAGTCATCCGAGCGCACCCGGCTGATAGCAGCGAAGAGTGCGTCCGCACTCATGTCAGAGGAACCGCTGTCCGGCAGAGACAAGCTTTGGGCAGGACGCGTGTACGACTTACGCTCGTACTGAGAGAGTCCGGCTAACAGCGCTTGTAAGGCGAGCTTTGCGTCAGATATCAAACTGTCGCCGACAGGAGCACGGGCCGCTTCCTCGGGATCGTCAGTGACGTGCAGCAAGCGGGTGTTATCGGGCAGATAGTTGCCGGGCACATAAGGGTAGTAACGAAAAACAGGCGCACCAATTACCAGGACCAGGTCGTAGCCGACCAGTTGCTCGCTCAGGGGAGCGATAGCGAATTTCAGGTTGCCTGCAAACTGCCTATGGTCCTCCGGGAAGCCACATCGCTCTCCACCGGGCGGGCCGAAGACCGGAATGCCGAGCTTCTCAGCGAGTGCAACGCCATCCGGCCAAGCCTCGGCCCGGTCCAGATCGGGACCAAGCACCAGTGCCGGATTTGATGCCTTACTGATTTGATCGACGAAACCGGCGAGCCGCGCTGGATCGGGCGCGACGCGTTGCGCGACGCTGCGTACGACGGCTGGACCTTTAGATTCAACCTCCCAATCGTTTAGCGGCAGTGAGAGGTAGACCGGACCCTGCGGCGGCTGCATCGCGGTGGCGTAAGCCCGCATGAAAGCGGCAGGCGTCTCTTCAGCATGCGAAGTCTGATAGGACCACTTCACATGCGGACGCGGAAAGTTGGTGGCTTCCACATTGGTGAGCCATGGTTGCATCAGCAGCATCTCGCGCGTTTGCTGGCCAGTGGTCAGAATCATCGGCGTCTTGGACATACGCGTGTTCACCAGGTTTCCAAGCGCATTGCCCAGCCCAGGCGCAGTATGCAGATTGACAAATGCCACAGTGCGCGTAGCTTGCGCGAAACCGTCGGCAATCGCCAATACAGAGGCTTCTTGAAGGGCAAGCACAAATCTGAAGTCGTCGGGAAAGTCCTTCAGGAACGTCTCTTCTGTTGACCCGGGGTTGCCAAAGATGGTTGTTATCCCCAAGTTGCGCATCAGATCGTAGGTAGCAGCACGAACACTACTCATGTAAAATCTCTCCTATTTAGTTACGGTTGAAAGTCCACGACACGCAGGCTGCTGACAGCATTGGTATCAGCAGCAGCCAAACGGCGTATGTATGCAAACGATGCACGGCGAAGCCGGCCAGCGCCGCACCTACAATGAAGCTGAGCCAAGTAGTGCTAAGAACCTCAACCGTGGTGCGCTTCTTAGAGGACCAGTTCCGAGCTTCCCCCTCTTCCTTGCGGATCAGGGAGGTTAACAGGTTGCTCACGTCTCCGGTGATGTAGGTGCCGTGGACCGATATGCCCCGGCTTTTGCTAAATACGCCGTTCTGCAACCCAAGTGCGATGGACAGGCACAGGAGCACAAGCAAGCCTGATCGAGGGCTATGTACGACGGCGCCCACCGGAGCAAGGGCCACGGAAGCAGCTTCCACCAGCAGCCCCACGACAAGCCTTCGACCGTTCTTCCCTTTCGATTTTGACAACCGAATGCCGGCTGCGCTCGCGAAGATAAACAGAGCTAGGGCAAGAAGGCGAATGCCGAACAAACGATAGTTTCCGGTTCCAAGCGATATGGCCGCGAGTACGGTGTTGCCCGTCACATGGCCGCTAAAGGTGGCGGAAAGCATGTAAGTGGCAGCGTCCGCATAGCCGCCAGCAAAGCCGAGTGCGAAAGTTATCACCATGGCGCTAACGTCTGCCCGTTCCGGACTGGAGTCGGTAGCCATCTTGACTTAAGTTGCTTTAGGTGGTTTGTAAGGCAACGCGAGCGGACGATGCGGCAGTCTTCAATGCTGGGAGAAAGCAAAGGTCGTATTGGAGGCTGCTCGCATCGTCAAAGCTCGTGCCGATGTCTAACCGGCTACGGCGTAATCAGCTTGGGGAATCGCCTCATTGTTCTGCGACTCACCGTACTCAGCTTTGTAGAGTGAGGAAGCAACCAGGTTCCCGACAGATCTCGGTCTCTTAACGCCGGCCAGCCCCAAATCAAAGATCTTCTCCGCGGCTTTGGTCGCCGTATCGACCGAGCTTGCCTCAATGTTGCCTTGGGGCGGAAACAGCATGCCTTTCTCCAACTGATCGGGCGTCAATTGATCTGCCAAGGCACGCGCTGCCTCAATGAAGATCTCGTTCGGCACACGCTTGGCCTCGGTGACCACAACCGCGAGTCCGACGGCCGGAAAGATGTAAAAGTTGTTTGCCTGGCTGGGCTGATAGGTCTTGCCCTTGTACTGCACGGGGTCAAACTGCACGCCGGCAGCGTAGATCGCCTTACCGTCTGAGTACTGATAAGCCTGCTCAGCGGTGCATTCTGCGTGGTCGGTTGGGTTGGAAAGCGCAAAGATGATGGGGCGCTCGTTCAGCTTCGTCATGGCCTCAATCACCTGCTGGGTGAAGGTGCCGCCCACGGTGCTGACACCAATCAAGATAGTCGGCTTGATCGCATTGATTGCTTCCACCAAATCCTTCGTTGCCTTCTGCGGATGAGCGTACTTTTTCTGCTCCGGAGAAAGATTCTTCGTATCGGGCGTCAGCAAGCCATCCACGTCGAACATTGAGATCTGCCCCCATGCCTCCTCGTCCGTGAGACCTTCCAGCTTCATGGCGGAGGCGATCATATTCCCAATGCCGATGCCTGCCGAGCCCGCGCCCAGAAACAGCACGCGCTGCTCTTTCAGCGCGCCTTTGGAGATTTTGAGCGCGCTATAGAGACCGGCTACAGTCACGCTGCCGGTGCCTTGAATGTCGTCGTTGTAGCAGCTGATCTTGTCGACATAGCGGGCCAGAAGCCGAATGGCATCGGTACCCTTCCAGTCCTCGAAGTGAATACAACACTTGGGAAAGAGATCCTGCACCGCATCCACAAACTCCTGCACAAAGGCATCCAGCTCATCGGTCGAGGGGCGGTGCTGCTTCAAGCCAAGATAGAGCGGATCGTCCAAATACTTTTGATTTTCCGTGCCGCAGTCGAGAAGTACCGGAAGCAGAACCTGAGGAGGTACGGATGCGCAGGCAGTATACAGCTGTAGCTTGCCAATGGGAATGCCCATGCCGTTGGTGCCAAGATCGCCCAGGCCCAGGATGCGGCCGCCCGTGCTGACGCAGATGACACGTATGTCCTTCACCGGCCAGTTGGCAAGTACCTGCTTTACTTTGCCGCGCTGGTCGATGGAAACATACAGCCCATTCGGCTTGCGGTAGATGTGGCCGAACTCGAGGCAAGCGGCGCCTACAGTCGGGTCATAGACGATCTTGAGGAAGCGGGCCGGATCAGTTGCAAGCACAGCATAGAAGAGCGTCTGGTTGTCGTCGCACAGTTGCGCAAGATAAACGTACTGTTCCAGATCGTTCGGCTTCTTGCTGAGTTGCAGCAGGCAGCGGTCTACCTGCTGTTTCAGCGTCTCCTCGCGGGGAGGAAGCAGCCCTATCAGGCCTTTCTCTTTGCGCACTGAGAGAGGGAAGGCCGTTGATTGATTCGCTTGCGGATCGCGTAAGAGCTGCATGCCGCTAGTTGTGTTATTGCTCATAGTGTTTCTCCTTGGATTTTTGTAGCTGGGGTGTTCTGTTGCATGACGTTAGAAGTGTTCGGGTAAAGTGAAGCCTTGCTGTGCCCAAAGTCGACGACCGGGCGAAAGCCGAAACCGGTTACTTCTGTCGAAGCTCGGTCAGCAGCCATCGAAAAACATTGACGCGCGCTAATCACGCAGCAGCCTTATTCGAGATCATCTTGGTTGGGTCCACGACGCTGTCGAATTGCTTGGCATCGATAAAGCCGCTTTTAATTGCCGCCTCGCGTAAGGTGCTTCCCTCTTTCTGGGCGGTGTGAGCAATCTCGGAAGCCTTGTCGTAGCCGATAACCGGGCTAAGCGCGGTGACCAACATGAGCGAGTTCTTAACGAATTCGGCGACCCGTTGTTCATCCACCTGCGTTCCTTCCACCGAAAAGATGCGAAGTTTCTCGCAGCCGTCCGCCAGTATCCTCGCCGAGTGCAGAAAGTTGTTGATGATGATAGGGCGCATGGCATTTAGCTCGAAGTTCCCTTGCGAACCGGCAAACGCAACGGCCGAGTCGTCCCCCAAAACCTGGATGCAGATCATCACCATGGCCTCGCACTGGGTTGGGTTTACCTTGCCCGGCATGATGGAGGAACCAGGTTCATTGGCCGGAAGAATCAGTTCTCCGATACCGCAGCGCGGGCCGGATGCAAGCCAGCGCATATCGTTAGCAATTTTCATCAGCGGCACAGCCAGCCCACGCAGCGCGGCATTCGCGGCAACCATGCCGTCGAGAGAACCCTGGGCTGCGAACTTGTTGGGCGCGGTGACAAATGGATAGGCCGTCAAGTCCGCGATCTCTTTCGCAATTGCCACGTCGAAGTTAATCGGCGAGTTCAGGCCAGTCCCGACCGCCGTACCGCCGGCTGCAAGTTGGTAGAGACTTGGCAGCGATGCTTCAACGCGCGCAAGAGCATCTCTCATCTGCGCGGCGTAACCAGACCACTCTTGCCCGACAGTGAGCGGCACCGCGTCCTCCAGATGCGTGCGCCCGATCTTCACAATGTGGGTCCACTGGTTAGCCTTGTTCTCAATTGCCGTGACAAGAGCTCCCACCTTCGGCAGCAAGCTCTCTTTGATCTCCTTCACCGCGGCGATATGCATCGCTGTCGGGAAAGTATCGTTCGAGGACTGTGACATGTTTACGTGATCGTTCGGATGCACAGGCTCCTGGGCTCCGAGCGTGCCTTTCACCATCTGGATGGCGCGATTCGAGATCACTTCATTCACGTTCATGTTGCTCTGCGTACCGCTGCCGGTCTGCCAAACGTAAAGCGGAAAGTTTTCGTCAAGTTTCCCGGCGATCACCTCATCGGCAGCCTTCACGATCAGGTCTGTCTTCTCTTTCGGCAGAAGCCCCAGTTTCTCGTTGACGATAGCCGCCGCCTTCTTCACATAGCCGTAAGCGTGGTACACCTCCGTCGGCATGTGGTCGTTTCCAATTGAGAAGTGGATGAGAGAACGCTGGGTTTGCGCGCCCCACAGGCGATCCGCCGGCACCTTGACCTGCCCCATCGAATCGAATTCGACCCGCCATTTCCCGTCGTCCAATACCGTGCCTGGCTTATAGTGGCCGTCTTTGATTTGCGTGTCTTCTACGAATGACATAGAGTTTCCTTTTTCCTTTTTGCGTTACCCGGCAGCACTCGGCTTGCTCTCGTTTGTGATCAGGAAAACGCGAGCTTCCTGCACTCGGTATTCTGTTTTCACTGTGGATCTACCCGTATTTCGTTGTAAGTTGCGACGCGGCGATATTCCCCGAATGGTACGGACCAATGCCTCTTTACAAATTGGAGTTGGCACGCTACCCTGCGTCGCTCGATGTCGGCTCCGACACGGCTTTGCTTGCTTCAGTCGGATCTGCCGAATCTTTCAAGTAGGCATCGATAGCTACTGCGGAAGCAGAGCCAATGGCCGCTCCAAGAACGTAGATCCAGAGGTCGCCAAAACGGCCTATCGCCAGGTCAGGCCCGAAAGCGCGCGCTGGGTTGAAGGCTGCGCCATCGTAGAGTCCCCCGACTGTGCCGAAGGAAAGTACATAAGCGCCAACAGCTATGGGCGTGAATGGCCTGGTGAGCTTTGGACCCCGGGACATCGCTAACACCAACAGGACAAAGCAACCGGTCAGCAGCACCTCAAAGCCGACGGCTTGCCAGTCTTGCCCTGGTTGGGGGTGAACGGACGCTAAACCACTTTCTACGCCGAAGTATGCTCGCGCGAGCAGCGAGGCAGCGCTGGCCCCAGCGCATTGAGAGATCCAATACAGCATAGCCAGACGCCAGCTCATGTCGCCTCGCAATGCGAAGGCAAAGCTCATGGCCGGGTTAAAGTGTGTGGAAAGCTCGCCAAGGGCAAAGATCGCAATGACCAGCCACATAGCGGCTACCATCGTTAGCAATGCCACAGTGACACCGCTCGACAGAGGCGGCTTGGCGTAAGCGTGAAAGATTCCAGCGCCGCCTGACAATGAGAAAACAAAACCGAAGGTTCCGATGAACTCGCTCACCAGACGCCTGAAGTGATGCTTGGAATCCGACCAGTCGGTCCCGTACCGATGCCCGGAAGAGCCGGAATCCGGTTTCCGATCAGGAGGTGGCTTTCCCGGGGCAGAGGGGGCTTTGCTAACTCCTTCATGTGCCGGCATAACAAACTGCTTTGCGCAGAGGTCGGCGCGGGCTTGAGGGTGTCTTTACAACGGATTCGATCTCTTCACCAGCTTCGAATTGTCCGAGGACTTTCGCAAGATACTCCACCAACCCGCTCTGCGTAAGTGCGGTGAATCCTGCAATATGAGGGGTTACCAGCACTTGCGGCAGGGTCAGGAGGGGGTTGTTCGCGTCGGCCGGCTCAGTCTTCAGTACATCTAGTCCGGCAGCCGAGATCTGGCCGCTTTTCACGGCCGCATACAGTGCATCCTCATCGATCAAAGTGCCGCGCGCGACGTTGACCAAGATGGAGCCTTTCCTCATTGCGCTCAGCACCGCCGCATCGATTAAGTTTTCGTTCTCTTTGTCGGCCTGTGCGCAGAGCACCACATAATCAGCTTTCCCAACCGTTTCCTTAAGCTTGCTCGAAGGCGATACGTCCACAAAATCTGGAACATTCTCGGGATGGTCGTCGGTGGCCAGTATTCGCATCCCAAACGGTCGAAGGCGCTCGGCAAGTAAGTGTCCAATACTGCCCAGGCCGACTATACAGACTGTCTTGCCATAGAGGGAAGGGCCCTCCTGCGGGGGTGGGATGGAGTGGTCGTGGACAGATTGAAGCGCCAGATTCAGCTTTCTGGACGCCCCAAGCAGAAGCAACACGGCAAATTCAGCCACCGAGATTCCGCTGCCGGTGATCCGAGATGGTGCATAGGAGACCCAGATGCCTAGTTCTGCAGCCGCGTCGATGTCAACGCTGTCGTACCCTGCGGTGACTGTTTGCACCAGCACGAGCTTCGGCTGCGTCTTCATCTGTGCTGCGGTGAGCTTGCCTTCAACGAAAACAACTTCCAGATCAAACGCCGGAGCCTCGCCGCCTACCGGCCAGTCGACATACTGGTGCCCAGGAAGTCTGGTTTTCAGTTCCTGCGAAAAGTGAGCGCTGAATTCACTGTCAGGTAGATAAAGTGCAATTTTCATCGATGCTCCGATTCTGATTCGAAGCTGAGTGCCATCGAATAGTCCTGTGCTAACCGCCCCTAGAAATCTGGCTTTGAATGCACAACACCCTTCAAAGCCGGAGCTGCTGTCTAAGTACAATTCCTAGTACATTGAAGGTTCAGAGTAACATCATCTTGGCAATCCCATTAACCAAAAGTTGGTTCTTCGTGTCGGAAACGCACGGCAATAACGCATAAACGGTATGCGGCTTCGTGCGCGACGTCAATGCTGGCGGTTAAGGCACGCTGAAGATGGAGGGGTGAGGTAGAGTTTCGTGAACCCGAACTGGGTATAATCCGACAGCCATGAGATGGACGAAAGTTGTGAAATGCTCTCAATAACAATCACTGGAGCGGCGAAATAGCGGATGCCTTATTTATCTCGCTCACCGTTATTTGAAGGGAAGGTCGCGATCATCACTGGCGGTGCCTCAGGTATTGGAAAGGCCTGCGCACTCGCCATGGTTCGAGAAGGAGCACAGGTTGCAATCTTTGATCTCGAAGCTGAATCCGGCAAGCGAACGACTGATGTACTTGCGGCTGAGGGACCAGGCGCTGCCTTTTTTCAAGTAGATGTCTCAAACGAAGGGCAAGTGCGGGAAGCTGTTTCACAAACCATTGCTCGATTCGGGAAAGTAGACATTCTGCACAACAATGCGGGAATTGCCGTACGACATCCCATCGGAGACGAGGACGAGCGCTTCTGGGAGAGTTGCATGAGCGTAAACCTGAAAGGTGTGTTTCTGTGTTCCAGACAGGTTCTTCCCCATATGATGGGTCGCGGAGGCAGCATCATCAACACCTCTTCCGTAACGGGCATCATCGGAGTTCGTAATCGCGCTGTCTATTCAGCCACGAAAGGAGCTCTTGTGGCGTTGACCAAAAACATGGCGCTCGACTACGCCCAGTATGGAATTCGGGTGAATTGCGTTTGTCCCGGGTTTACACGCACGCCTCTGATCGATGCTTTGCTGCGTGATCCAGCCAAAGAGAAGCGCCTTACGGACATGCATCCACTCGGAAGACTGGGCGAGGCCGAGGACACGGCCAATGCTGTTGTGTTTCTAGCTGCTGATCTTTCATCGTGGATTACCGGTCATGCTTTGGTAGTAGACGGAGGCTTTTCCGTAGGCCGCCCGGAAGATATTTGAACCGATAGTACTCGTCGCCAAAAGGCTTCGCGCTCTCTAAGAGAACCCGCGTTGAATTCCGTTGCGGACAGGGCGCTTCCCACTGGCTTATCTCGCTAAGGGATCTCTTGTGACAGGCAGACGCTGAATCGTAAAGTTTGAGAAGACAAATTGATAACGGGCCGCCTCAATGAGGGTATCGGCGTCCTTCTGTTCCCCATACGGAGCACCGGATAGGGAGGCAAACGATCGGACCCGGTGCCGTAAGTGCGTCTCAAAGTCGTGCTGCGGGCCAACGATTTCGCTGTTGAGCGCCTTCGGATCTTTTTCCGCAAGCTTGGCGTGGTTGCGCGTATGGCTCGCAACCACGTGCTTGCGATCAAGCTCTCTTAGTTCATTCCAACTGAGCGCATATCGTCCATCGGCATATTCATCTTTCACTGTCGCCAGCGTGTGTCCCGCAGCAAAAGCCAGCTGTTCGGTGGGAGGGGTATCGACAAAGCCGGTGGCGACGAAGAACCACCCAATGAACCCGTAACGTTCTAACAGCGGCAGACCGACATCATAATTGTTTCGGTACCCGTTATAGAACGCCACAATCAAACCAGGTTTCGCTTTATGCCAGCGGCCCGTCTTCAGATACTCATCTAGGTCATTCTCACTGACGGCCGAAAAAGAACGGCTGTATTGCCCGAGTTGTCGCTCGTACTCGGCGGTACGTGCGCGAGGCGTGTTATGAAAGTTGACTGTCCGGATTAAAGGCTGGGCCGCAAGCAGAGGTTCCAGAGTTCTGACGGTCTCGCCGAAGGTGACCGGACCCGCCATGGCTACGCTTTGGCCTGCACGCGCTGAATGCGAAAGTTCGAAAAGACAAAATCGTATCCCGCTGCCGCTACCATTTTGTCCGCGATCGGGTATTCGCCATAGGGCGGGCCGGTGAGCGATCCGAAAGAGCGTACCTTATGACCCAGCTGCTTGTTGAACTCTTCCTGAGAACCGATGACTTCTTGTTTGATCGTCTCCGGGTCGAGGGCGGCCAGCCGTGAATGCGACCGCGCATGGCTTGCAATAACATGCTTTCGGTCCAGCTGCCGTAGCTCGTCCCAGGTAAGTGCGTATCGATTATCCGGATATTCTCGTGTAAGCATTCCGATCCTGTGTCCTTGGGCGTACGGCACTTGCTCTCCCACCCGAGTGTCCACAAATCCTGTGATCACGAAAAACCAGCCGATAAGGCCGTGCTGTTCGAGCAGCGGCGTAAGCACATCGTAGCCGTTACGGTAGCCTTCGTAAACAGCAACAATCAATCCAGGTTTCGTCTTGGGCCAGCGACCAGTGGCAATGTATCGGTCGAGTTCGTCCTCATTGACCGAAGAGAAATATTTGCCGTAATGGGCGAGTTCACGATCGTACTGGGCAGCTTTCGACCGCGAAGTGTTATGGAAGTTAACGGCGCGAATGAGGGGCTCGGTGCTGTATCGTTTTCCGAGCGACGAAGCGTCTTCTTTGAAGCTTGGAGGTGTATTCAAAGAGCCTTCTCCCTCCCGCCTGCCGCGAAGTCTCTATCGGCGAGCATCTCAACGATCTTGGCAACATCTGCAGCGGAGGCTTCCGGCTTCATGTGTTCGTACGTATTGGTATCGCGGATAAATGCACTTGACAGCATGTGGTTTAGAGCTGTAGGCACAAACGACGATGGGCCGGGCACGAGGTTTTCACACGCCAGCACCATCGGGATACCTTCTTCTGAGTACACGCGTCCGGCTAGCAGGCTTAGATCATTGCGGAGGCGAGCGTCTGCGGAATGGACAGCTTGTGTTTCGAGGAAGTCGGAGCTCCTATCTGCCTCAGGTATGCCCACCCAGGTCAAGCCACGAGCTGCTCGACCGAAGGCAGCAAGTGCGATAGCGAGAAGAACTCCACGCCTGTTAATCACCATACAATTTTGCTTATCCTTTAAATCCCGCCGGCGGTGACTCCTCGCACGTAGAGGCGTTGCAGGGTTAGGAATAGTAGTAACACGTGCGTAGCCGGTACGGCAAGGAAAGGGTGTTGCAATGAACAACCGAGCCTCCTCACGGTGACGCGCAAGGCAGCGGGTAAGCCGGAGCATTGAATCCGCACGGCACCAGATCTTGACTGTGTATGCGTTCCACAACTCCGCCGTAAAGCAAAATACACCCTTAAAAACAATTAGCGCATCATTAGGTAAGTCGGTCCACTGTGCCAAATCGTCCTGCACCCAGTCGTAGCGCTGATAACGGAGCGCTACGCGGGCAGAGCCCGGCACACATCGACGCTCACATACCTTCCACCTTACGCAGGCCGCGCGTTTCTCGGTTGAAGAATGGGCAGAACCACAACTTTCGTCGTACGCGCCGCCGTTTGCTAAGTACATTCTTACCTGGCCAGCAACGGATACGCGTTCATTTTGCCCTGGCACATGCGACATCAAGTTGGTTTGACTTTGTAGTAGGTGGGTGCTACTCTGCCCCTTACCAAAATTCAAAATAAAAGGAATTGTGTGGGAGCCTTTGCCCGCGGGAACTTATGACGCAACACAAGATACAGATTGCATGCTTTAAATGCCGGTTCTCTCTCGTACTCCTAACGGTTGCGCTGGCAACTCTCATTTTAGGTCTGCAGTCTGCGAAAGCGCAGGTGGATGCAGGAGCAATTGTCGGGACCGTAAAAGATAACTCCGGCGGTGTGGTGCCGGCGGCCAAGGTGACACTCGTTAACAGAGATACCGGCTTAGTCCATCAGACTGTTACGAACCAAAGAGGGGAGTACACCTTCGATCCCGTCAAGATTGGGAATTATTCCGTGACCGCTGAGGTATCCGGCTTTCAGCGCGTTGAGCAGCAGAACGTCATCGTTACAGTGCAACAGCGCGCTTTGGTCGATCTGGTTCTTAACCCAGGGCAATCAACGCAGATCGTGGTCGTTAATGGCGAAGTGCCTCAACTGCAAACGCAGGATGCTTCGGTCGGTCAAGTGATCCAGGCGCGTGCAATCAACAATCTTCCTCTGAATGGACGCAATTTTACTTTCCTGGCGCAGCTTTCCGCCGGCGTGACCCAGAACCAGAATGACGGTCGCGGATTAGGAGCAAATGGCGCATTCACGGCGAATGGCCTGCGACCCTCCCAAAACAATTACTTGTTGGACGGAATCGACAACAATTCAAATTTAGTCGACTTTCTTAACGGAACATCGTTTGCGGTGTTGCCGCCCGTGGATGCTATCCAAGAATTCCGGACACAGACCAGTAACTACAGTGCGGAACTAGGTCGCAGCGCGGGAGCAGTTCTGAACGCGACTGTGAAATCAGGCACAAATGAATTTCATGGAGACGTTTGGGAATTTCTCCGCAATGATAAGTTGGACGCGGCGAACTTCTTTGAGAATTCGGGCGGACTGCCCAAAGGCGAGTACCGCCAGAACCAATTTGGCTTTACGCTCGGTGGTCCGATTGCAAAAAACAAAACATTCTTCTTTGTCGACTATCAAGGAACGCGCATTCGCCAGGCGCTTACCACTGTGGCCACCGTTCCCACTACGACAGAACGAAACAGCGGGTACACTAATCTTTCCGAACTGCTGACTCAGGGCGGCACCCGAACCGATTTGTCTGGGGCCACTTACAACATAGGTCAGGTATTCGATCCTTCCACCACGCAGGCCTATGGAGCAGGTTTCATTCGAAACCCTTTCCCCAATAACCAAATTCCAGCCTCCCGTATTGATCCAAATGCAGTTAAACTATTGAACCTATACCCGGCGCCGAATCTGAATGGCGTTTTTAACAACTACGTTAGCGACCGCATAGATTCAAACGACACGAACCAGTTCGATGTGCGAGTAGATCAGAGTTTCAGTGATAAAGACGCTCTATTCGGGCGTGTTACTAACGTACGCAATCCGCAGTTCGTCCCTGGACCTTTTCCCGGCATAGCAGATGGAGGGGGATTCAACTCGGGTAATCAGAATTCGATTTCCTGGAATGGTGTCCTAAGCGAGACTCACTCGTTTTCAGCCGATACGGTGAATGAGGCGCGCATCGGCGTGAATCGCATTGCCAGCGCCCGAACGCAGCCCAACGCGACTACATACGGAATACCGGCGCAGTTCGGTATCGCAGGGGTGCCTCAAAGTCCCGACAACGGCGGCCTTCCGACGATTAATATAGCCGGCCTTACGACGTTAGGAAGCAGCGGCTACTTGCCCTCTATTGAGAGCAGCACTGTCGGGCAATTCAGCGAAGCTTTTACAAAGATTGTACGTAACCAAACACTGAAGGCAGGTTACACCTTTCAGCGATTGCGCTTTCCTGTGTTGCAACCTCCGGCAGCGCGCGGCAATTTCTCGTTCAGCGGAAACTACACGGAAGTGCCGAAAACAACAGGCGGCAACACTGGTATTGCACAACTTCTGCTGACGCCAACTGCTTCTTCGGTGGGGGGTACGGATTATCTAGGCGGGCCGGATTTCGTCTCCGCGTCTAACTACGCCAATACGGACTCCAAGCGGAATTACAACGCACTGTTCTTCCAGGACGACTGGAAGGTCACACAAAGGCTTACATTGAATCTGGGTGTTCGGTGGGAGTATTTCGGGCCTCTTGTCGAACGCTATGGCGCCCAATCAAACTTTCAACCGCTCGCTTCAGGCGGTGCGGTTTATCTGATCACCCAAAAGCGTTGCCACACTCCGTTAAACCCGGACTTCATTACGGTGGCGGCTCAAGATGGAGTAACGATACAGTGCAGTCCGGTGCCGGGGTTGCAGAGCGTTCAAAAAACGAACTTTGCGCCCAGAGTGGGGTTTGCCTATCAACTCGCGCAAAAGCTGGTAATTCGCGGCGGCTACGGGATCTTCTACGGTGGGTTTGAAAACTCGTCCCAGTACAACTGGGGCAACTTTCCTTTTCAATTTCACGTCGACTTCAATAATACGGTCCCGAACCAACCTATTACGTTTCCGAATGGGGCCAATGCAAGTCTTGAGACAGGGCTGTCCGGTATTAGTTTAAGCCCGGCCGCAGTGAGTCCTTACGGAGTCTCGTTTCAAGGCGAAGACTACCGTGTCCATACGCCATATACGCAGGCGTACAATCTGGCCCTGCAATACCAACTCGCCAGCCATGACACGGTTCAGGTCGGATATGTGGGCAATACCGTGCGGCACTTGGGCGTCTATGTCAACCAAAATACTCCGCAGCTGATGCTACCGCCCGCTGAGAACAGTCAGACTTACGCGCCATTCCCAGACTTCGCAAGTTACGACAATTACACGCACTTTGAAGGAAATAGTTTTTATAATGGCCTGCAGATTACCTACGAACACCGTTACAACTTTGGATTTGCAACCCTCTCAAACTATACGTGGTCAAAATGCCGAACTGATGCTACTGATCTGCTTAATGAGACAAATTATGGTTACCGCGCCCCAACGCTGCCTGGATTCGGCATTCAGCACGATTATCAACTTTGTAATTA
Source organism: uncultured Bryobacteraceae bacterium (assembly GCA_964248405.1). Classification (GTDB taxonomy): domain Bacteria; phylum Acidobacteriota; class Terriglobia; order Bryobacterales; family Bryobacteraceae; genus Bog-105. Next base: position 21,693 of record CAXTYH010000033.1, on the reverse strand, counting down.
CGACACCACGAACGTCTTTCACCTAAGCGGCAGTTACGAATTGCCGGTTGGCCATGGACGCAAATTCTTAAGCCACAGTCATCCGGCGGTTGAGGCTGTACTGGGCGGCTGGACCGCCAACTATATTCTTACGTTGCAAGGTGGCCAACCCGGCACTATAGGCTGCCCGGCGACAACAGCTGCCGGCTTAGGTTGCATAGCGTTTCTGGTTCCGGGCCAGAGTGTATATGCTCCGAACCGAGGTCCAAACAGCTGGCTTAATGCAAATGCCTTTGCTACTCCGCCGGTTGCGACTGCCATCGGCCAGACAGACTACACACCTTTGGGCGGGGCCCCTACTCAGTTCTACGGGCCCGGATTCCATCGGCTTGACTTCTCGGTATTCAAAACTTTCCCGATTACTGAGCGCGTGCGGGTTGAGTTTCGGTCGGAGTTTTTCAATCTGACCAATACTCCTAACTTCGCAAATCCGGCGTATACTGACTACACCAACACCACCACGTTTGGCCAAATTACTTCCACCCGCGACGGACAGAACGATCAGCGCGAGATACAGTTTGCGCTTAAACTATATTTCTAGTTACTGGTGTCCCTTCGTGATCTGCTTTCACGGCGCACCATGACATCCCCGACAAGCACTGAAGAGACGGAAGCGACTAAACCTCGCCTGAAGCGCGCGCTCGGCATTTGGGATCTGACCTGGCTGTCGGTGGCCGCGGTGGCGAGCCTCAACATAATTCCGGCCGTTGCGGCAAGCGGACCCACAACCATGTGGCTCTGGGTCGCCGCGCTCCTGTTGTTTTTCCTCCCGCAAGGGCTGGCCGTCATCGAGCTTTCGCAACGATATCCGAACGAGGGCGGTATCTATCTTTGGACGAAGGAATTGTTCGGAGATCTGCACGGCTTTCTCTGCGGCTGGTGCTATTGGACGGCCAACATATTTTTTATTCCGACACTTATCTTCTATCTCCTCGGCATTCTGACTTATATGGGCGGACCTACCATCGCTAAGTTGGGCGACAATCCACTTATCTTCGGCGGATTCGCTATTGGATTGTTGTGGCTGGCCGCGTTCGCTAATATTCGCGGTATCGGGGTAGGTAAGTGGGTCAGCAACATCGGTGGCATTGGGACGCTGATGGCTGCATTGTTGCTCATTGTTTTAAGCGCTGTTATCACCTCCCGCGACGGGATGAGCATCCCGGCGCACAGCTTCCTTCCCAAGGAGCTCGGCTGGAGAATTTTGTCAACCTTTGGCCTAACCTGCTTTGGCCTTGTGGGACTCGAACTAGGTTGTGTAATGGGCGACGAGATCCGGGATCCGCGCCGCAGCGTTCCGCGTGGCGTTCTCTACGGCGGCATCCTCTCCGGGATGCTCTATCTGGGCGCGACCCTGGCGCTTATTCTTGCCATTCCGCAGCGCGATATGAGGGTCGTTCAAGGTATCGTGCAAGGTGTCGATAAGATGACAGCGCGGACGGGAGCGAGATGGCTTCTCTGGGCCACCGCCATTCTCGTCGCAATCTCCATGATCGGTGCCATCTCTGCCTGGCTCAGCGGCTCAGCCCGAATTCTCTTCGTGTCAGGAATCGACCGATATCTGCCGAAAGTGTTTGGACGTGTGCACCCCAGATATGCGACGCCGAACATAGCGTTGATGGGCATCGCGACCCTTTCTTCGGCTTTGATTGCAATGAGCTTCGCTGGGCAAGCGACAGTGAAAGAGGCGTATATGACGCTGCTCGATCTAGCTGTGGTCGTGCAGATGATCGCATATTTGTATGTCTATGCTTCGCTGGCCCGCATCGCATTCGGAAAAACATCAGGTCAAGGCTTCTATCGAAAGGGCATCATTCGCTTCGCTGCCGTGAGCGGATTACTGACAACCTCAACCGCTGCGGTAGTTGCATTCATTCCGTCTCGAGAAGTAGGTTCGGTATGGCGCTTTGAATTAAAAATGCTCACCAGTTGCGCGGCTTTTCTGATACTGGCTGTCAGTCTCTTTTTTTACTATTCGCGCCGTAAAGTTGAGGCCGCAACGCTTTCACTAGAAAGCTGAGTGGCCACACGTGCTGGCACCCGAAAATAAGCAATTGAGCCAGGCTGCTCCTCCAGACAGTGCAATGATGCTCGCCGCACTGGGGATACTTGCCTACGTCGCGTCAATGATGACGCATGAAGCGCTTGGTCACGGCGGCTTTTGTCTCGCTGCTGGCGGCCATAACGCCATGCTGACCGCTTGGGGGGAGCGATGTGATTTTACGGGCGTGCATCTACCTGGGATCGAGGCAGCAGGGCCTGGTGTGCAATTTGGCGCCGGCCTGCTGGCCTTCCTGGTGCTGCGGTTAGTCATCCCGGCGGCGGCCAGGCTGCGCTACTTTTTATGGCTGTACATGGTATTTAATCTGTTCGTCTCTTCCGGCTATGTCTTATTCAGTGGCGTTACTGATTTCGGAGATGCCGCCGTGCTCATTGCCGGGCTTCACCCACAGATTGTCTGGCGCGGCGGGCTTATTCTGCTCGGTGCAGTGGTCTACTTCCTGTCTATGCAAGCGGCCGCGTTAGAGCTCAAACGATTTGCCGGCCTTGATGCTGGAAGCAACCGCCTTTCCCGCCTTGTCTGGATCCCGTATGCGAGCGCTGGAGTATTTGCGTGCTGTACCGGCGCGTTGAACCACACCATGGGACGCAGCGTCGCAATTGGATTGGCCGCGGCATCATCCTTCGGCGGTGGCGCAGGTATATTAGGCCTTCCGGATATGCAGCGCGGAATGACATCAAAAGGATCCTCGCCGACTGTCTACCTCAGATGGAGCGCTGCGTGGGGTGTCATCGCAGCCGTCGTCATTGTGGTTTTTCTGCTTTTTATTGGACCAGGATTGGAGTGATCGCGTCAACGCTTGTTGGGTTGAAGCCGGTAACTAAGTCTGAGACAACAATTCCTGTACGGCCCGGTAACCTTGATCAATTGCTTGATCGGTATAGGCAGCCGCGGCAGCATCGGAATTAGCAATAGCGATGCGCCCAAACGTGCGGCGCGCAATATCACACGGCCGCTTGCCCTGGGGCCAATCCGGGTCCCACATCGGGTTGTACTCGTACGCATATCCATGCGGCCAGCGATTTACGGTGATCGCTTCGATATCTCGAGCAGGATCGAAACCGCCTCCGCCTAAAACACGCAGAAGCTGGTCACGAATGTTGCGTTCGAAGGTCTCAAAGGACGTGCCCAGTAACTCGTAATGACCTGCCCGTTGCTGATCCCTTGCAGACAGGCCGGGCTTACAAGGCGTCCGCAACATGGAAACCATCACCGGTTCGCTCGGTGACTGTGAACACTTATAGTCGCCGATGCTAACAGCCTGGTCCAGGTGGAGCGAAGAGTGATACATGCCGGGGCAAGAGACACTGCTAACCCCTAATTTATGAAACGCGTTCCAATTATTGAGAGCGACAACGGTGTAGACCAAAGGTACTTTGACGCCATAGTGCAATGCTTCCTTTTGCTCGGGGGGAAGATCCGGGCAGAGATACGGAATGACCATGTTCCAACAGGCCAGTACGGCACCTCTAGCCCGAACGCGGTAGGTCTTCCCCTCGCGACCGTAAACAATTTCCACCTCTTTGGCAGACACAGGATCGCTCGTATGGCGCGCCAGCAGCACTGTGCTGTTCAGTCGGATACGAACGGCAGAGTCGCTACCGTCGAGGCAGCTGTAATTCACCTTAGCCGTCACAATATCTTCGGCTGTGCTCCCGGAACTGGAACCAGGAACTAACGACCGCACCAACAAGCGCGCAATCGAGGCGTTGCCATCCGGAAAGTGAAAGAAGTATTCTTCTGTGCCTGGCGTTACTTCTCCAAGCGCAGTAAAGCTTAGCCCCGTCGACGGCACGCGATCAAGCCCTAAGCCTGCAAAGCCCGGGAAGCCAATCGCCCAGCAATCAAGGGCCGGCACAGCATCAATCCCGACTCCGTACAATCCGTGGGTGCGAGTTTGATGAAAGGGAATGACGCCGGGGTGAGCTTTGACCACCTTGAGCAGATAATCTTGATAGCTCATCCGGGACAGGCGAGACTTCTTTTCCGCCTGACTAAGCCCCGCCATGTGATCGGCTTTGCCCTCTTCGATACGTGTGATATCGCGCCGAGTCTCCGCGGAAAGGGGTGTCTTTGCAAGAAAGCCTGCCCATGTGACCGACTTATCCTTGTGCCCTTCAGGAAAACTTGTCACCAATCGTTCCGTGCCGAAGGTTTCTCGATTGAAGAAGTAGCCGGATCCCAAACCTTCGTAAACCTTTGGGTCAACGCATTTTTTATTGAGAGCTACAGGGTCGACACCAAGCTCGGTTAGTAGCCCGTGTGCTTCCTTGCTGTAAGCAAATGGAGATTCAATAGCAAAGGTTCCGCCATTGCTAAGCTGCATCCGTTTGCCGACGTGGAACTCGTTTCTTTTCGCATGTCCGCCGAAGTCATCGTGGTTATCCAGGATGAGAATGCGAGCTGAAGGCCCGGCCTGTTTTCGATAGAAGTAAGCCGCCGCAAGGCCGCTAATCCCGCCGCCCACGATGACTAGATCATACTGTTCGCCCGTATCAACAAGCTGGCCCGGCTTTTCCTTTCCATCACGGAGAGCATGTGCCGTTTCAAAAGAGCCAGGATGACTCCCGCGCATTCCGGTGAGCGTCGGCGGGTAGTAACCGGGCCGGTCCTGAGCAGAAGGTAAAGTTTCGGCCGACAGGGATCCGCCGAGCCAGGAACTGGCCAGCGCGCCACCAGCGCCCAGAGCAACGCCATCCAGGAAATCCCGGCGTGTAATGCTCCGGTGCATTCCCAGTTTGCGATCGCGCGAGTCGCTTTGTTGTGACATGAAAAATCTCGTAAGAGGCGTCCGGCCCTTAGATCACGGAGGCCAGAACGGCTTCGGCGCGTTGTTCCGGGCATAACAGGCCAAGTCCATTTTCGATAACATCCAGAGCTTCCGAAAGCTGAGCGTCCGTTATGACAAGCGGCATTAACAACCGAATTACGTTGCTGTAAGAGCCTGCTGTTACCAGCAGAACACCATGTTCGTAGGAGTATTTGACCAAGCGCGCTGTCAACTCCGCCGCGGGTGTGCGCGAGTTGTCCTTAACCAATTCAATCGCCTGCATAGCGCCGAGGCCCCGCACATCTCCGATTGCCGGAAAGCGGTCTCTCCACTCGGCCGCCCGAGCGCGGAACTGCTCTCCGAGATCCATGGCTCTCTCGCAGAGATGGTCTTGCTCAATCGCTTCGATCCCTGCTAGGGCGGCCGCGCAGGCCAGCGGATTACCACCAAACGTTCCTCCAAGGGAACCAGGTCCGGTGTGATCCATGATCTCGGCTAATCCGGTGACTGCGGCCAGAGGCAGACCGGCGCCTAGGCTCTTGGCGGTAAGCAAGAGATCTGGTTCCACTCTAAAGTGCTCGCAGGCAAACATTTTTCCGGTACGCGCAAACCCGGTTTGCACTTCATCGGCGATGAGCAGAATGCCATGGCGTTTAGAAATGTCGCGAAGGATCGGCAAGAACTCCGCGGGCGGCGCGACAAATCCTCCCTCACCCAGCACCGGCTCCACGATAATGGCCGCAACTGATTCCGCCGCCACGATTCGTTTGAAAACGTCCTCCAGAATGTGGGCGCAATGCATCTTGCATTCTGGATAAGTGAGGTTGTAAGAACAGCGGTAGCAGTAGCCGAAGGGAATGCGATAGACATCGTTTACGAACGGTTCGAACCCCGCCTTGTAAGGATGCGTTTTGCTGGTAAGCGACAGGCCAAGCAGCGTGCGTCCGTGGAAGGCGTCCTCGAAGCAAATTACCGCCGGACGCCGAGTATAAGCGCGCGCAATTTTGATGGCGTTTTCGACAGCTTCCGCTCCGCTGTTAAGAAGCAGCGTCTTCTTCGGCGTTGGGCCGGGCGCCAGCTGATTCAGACGTTCGGCCAGCCGCACGTAACTCTCGTAAGGCGTGACCATGAAGCAGGTATGCAGGAACTGATCCATCTGAGCGCGTAAGGCTTCAACGACCCCAGGGGCGCGGTGACCGGCATTGACGCAACCGATGCCTCCTGCCAAGTCAATAAACCGGTTGCCATCCACGTCTTCGAGTACTGCGCCCTCAGCATGGCTGACAAAGACAGGTGTCAACTGCGAAACGCCGCGCGGAACGGCAGCGGCCCGGCGCGCGGATAAGGCAGCGGATAGCGGCCCGGGTATAGAAGTCTTGGAGGAAATTGTGCTCATTTAGTACGGTCCAATCGGTGATTCGCAACGGGATCGTGGCGGCAAAAAAGGCAAAACTTCCCTAGAATCCCTGGATCTTACGAAAAAGTACGAAGCTTGGTTCAGGGTAATTCCGGAACTCAGTCGTTGTCAACTCAGTATAGGCGGTAGCTGCACCAGCACATAAATCCGAGTATTCACTGCCTCTCTTGGCGGACGCCGATCACTTACTTGCTGGGCTGACCTAGATAAGTAACTTCTCGTGTCCAAGCATCCAGGCCTGACGCGCCTTTCTGTGTAGCGTAGAGGTATGTACGACGGAGGACTCATGGCAAACACACAGACATTAATAGCTCAGGCCTACTCTGCTTTCAACCGGCGAGATGTTGACAGCGCGCTGGCCCTCATGAGTGAAAACGTGAGCTGGCCCAAAGCATCCGAAGGCGGTCGTGTCGTTGGAAAAGTAGAGATCCGTGCCTACTGGACGCGTCAGTGGAAGGAGTTTGATCCTCATGTGGAACCAATTGAAGTGATCGACCGCGAAGGGGGCAAGGTTGAGGTTCGGGTTCATCAGCTCGTGAGGAGCCTTGGTGGCGACGTTCTTTCGGATAACGAGGTGTGGCACGTTCATACCATCGTTTAACGGCCTCATCGAACGCATGGACCTGAAGGAAAGCGAAGGGAGCTCGGACCTGGCCCCATCTGCTGCGTTTGTCCCGCACTAGCGTGTGGTGGGAATACTTTCCGCAAGCGCCTCAGATTACGAGGCGCCGCAGGATTTTGCAGAGAGGGTGGCGGGGGACGACACACGCGACAGCAGGACCGTCAGCTCAGGGAGCCAGGGCCGTATCAGGGCCGCGCCTCTTGTGACTATTCGCCTTCATCAAACCGAGCACAGCGCGTGACTAATCAAACGCCTCAGGCCGAAAATCCGCCATCGGATTTAATTAGCTGCCCATTGATCCAGTGACCTGCTGGGGAGACGAGGAACGAAATCAGGTTGGCGATATCTTCGGGCACACCTAAGCGTCCAGTTGGTTGTCGCTTGATGAGATGATCCCGCGTGTCATCGTCCATCCACCCAGTGTCGATAGGTCCGGGATTGATTACATTCGCAGTAATGTTGAGATGAGCTGATTGGCGTGCTGCCGCCAGAACGATCCTGTCTAGTGCCCGAGGCTGCAGACTCACAATGACACAAAATGAGCGCCGAGACTGAGCCGCACGTCTCGACCACAAATCTGAATATCTTGGCTGGGGACTGCTCTTGTTCCAAATCAGACTCGATCAGAAATACAGCAGCGCCTAGATCTTCAAATCCTGCTTTTATCGCAAAAGGATCACCAGTTTGAGTTCCCCACGGCATTCTTTGGTCATATGGCGTCCGGTAAGTCAGCACAAGGTTCCAACCGTCTATCGCCATTCGTTTCGCGATTCAGCCGCAATACCAACCTTCCGACCTACTCCCGTTACCAGAGCTGTCTTCTTGGACATCCCTCCCGAGTCTACCGAGCAGGGAGGTCGAGGAAGATTAGACGGTGTTGGAGGCTAGTCGACACAACGCTCAAAGCCGCGCAGCATTCACGACCGTTCCGAACGGTCGGCGATATACGTTGAGAGGGCAATAGTTCGGCCTCCCCTAGACCCCCGGATGTCGCTTCCGAAGCGGACCAGTGCCAAAGTCTTGGATGTACGCACAAAGGGTTGCACGCCCTTGCCAAGCGGACAACCGGAGTCCGCTTGGGAAGCGCTAAGAGCTAAGGCGGCGAACAGACACGAGCAAAGAAGGTAGCCCTGAGTGCCGGGCCATGCCACACCCGCTTTGCAACCTCTTAGTGTACGGACGTGCTCGCCTGCAGCCCAACATGCGTTGACGAGTTTGAGAGAATCGCTTGCGCGTCGATCGGAACAGGAAACCGGCCAAACACAAATTCCCGTGTCCAGTCACCGATTACCCGGGCTTTCGTCACTGTCCCGGGCATTTTGGAAAGATAGACTCCTCTCCAAAGGGCCCACGCTAGTACACCTGAGATGTTGAAACCTAATAACCGAGCAACACCTGTGTACTTGCCCACCAGCGCGAGTTCACCAAGCGTCTTGAAGGTGAAAGGGCGGGGTGAAGCGCCCTTTAAAGCGCTGACGATATTTTGCGCAACAAGCGCCCCTTCTCGGGTAGCATTCTGCGCAGTTGGGGCATAGGTTCCCGGTTTACCTGCCGGATTTGGAATTTCGGCGCAATCCCCAATGGCCCATACGCCCTCACGCTCTGTGACCTGGCAGCAGCCGTTTACTTTGATTCCTCCGTGTTTGCCTTTCTCGCAGTCAAGTTGGGAAACAATCGGATTCGGCATCACGCCCGCAGCCCAAATCAGAGTGTTCGCTGGAATCGGTTCTCCAGGCTTTACATCGACCGTAGTAGCGGAAGCTCCTGTGATGCTCGTTTTCATGCGAATGTCTACGCCACGTTGTTTTAGCTTGTGAGTGGCATACGCAGCCAGTTCAGGACTGATCTCACCCAAGAGGCGATCACCGGGATTAACCAGGATGGTACGCACTTCTCCCTTTGCGGCAACATTGGTCTTAGCAACCTGTTCCCGAACTAGAGAATTGATAGCAGCCATGGTTTCAACGCCCGTGAAGCCGCCACCCGCAACCACAAACGTGAGCAACGCCTTGCGACGAGATTCGTCGTGCTCTGTTTTGGCGCGCTCCAAACAATCCAGAACTCGCTGACACACGGCAGAAGCATCTTCCAGCCGCTTTACGCCTAGGGCATGCTCGGCCACACCAGGCGTGTGATGGTAGTTGGTCACCGAACCCAGGGCGATGACAAGATGATCCGCCGTGATCTGAGTCTCTTGCGGAGCAACGCCGTTGTGACTCACCTTCACTGTTACGGTCCGGGAAGCAAGGTCGACTTTAGTGACAGCTCCTTGTAACAATTGGATCCGCTTAGGCAGGCCACGCAAGGGCACGGCGATATGACGCGTCTCCATTGCACCACCCGCTGCCTCGGTCAACATGGGCGTGAATAGTAGAAAGCTGTCTTCGTCAATCAGTGTGACCGAGCCATTTGCCGGGTCAGGCAAAAGTCGCGCCAGCTCTGCAGCAACGGCTGCCCCGCCAAACCCGCCGCCAACGATCACAATCTTTTTGCCACGCGCTACACCTGCGTTCCGCCGCTTTTCTAACAACTTAATGGCGGCAACGGCAACGGTGCCGGCGGCCAATCCCCCACAGATCGCCCATCCAACGGTCTTGACTATAATCATGCTATTCGCCTAGTAGCTCCCGGCCTGTCGAAGCATTCCCCCATCGATGAAATAAGTAGCCCCCGTTACGTAAGAAGCTTCCTCAGAGGCTAGGTATACCGCGAGACCCGCTATGTCCTCCGGCTTACCCCAACGGTTTAATGGAATCTCGCTCATCAGTGCCTTTTCAATCTCGGGCTGGGCTTCGATATCGGCGTCGATAGGCGTATAGACTGCACCGGGTCCGATGTTATTCACAGTGATGTTGTGCTTTGCGAGCTCAACCGCTATCGTGCGGGCCAGCATTCTCAGACCACCTTTCGCGGCACAATAGACAGAGTTTGTTGGCATCGGCAGATCTTCATGGACCGAGGAAATGTTGATGATCCTGCCGCCATTCCCCTGCTTGATCATTTGACGTGCCGCTGCCTGCGCTACGAGAAAAGGTCCAATAAGATTGATATCTAGAATCTTCCGGCACTCCTCGAGCGGGTAATCAACAAACGCGAACTTCTTCTCAATTCCAGCATTATTGACGACGATGTCCAATTTGCCGAACTCGCGAACAGTGCTGTCCAGTAAGTTCTGCACCTGGGCTTGATCTGAAACGTCTGCTTGCACAGCAATGACACGGGCACCGGTAGCTTTAATTGCCTCTACGGTCTGGTTGGCCCGGTCGGGATTACCGACGTAGTCAACAACGACAGAGGCGCCTTCTTTGGCGAACCGGGTGGCAATACCCTGTCCGATTCCGGTCGCCGCACCAGTAATGATCGCTACTTGATTTTTAAGCCGCATTTATGATTTCGTCCATTAGAAGCGCAGGGGACAGAAGAAGTTGCAACGAGTAATCAGCTGAAGACCGCCCAAAGTAATAGCGAAGGAGTAGCCGGGACGGAGATGAAACTCATCTGAAAGCCACCCCAAGAGCACCGGAGATATTGGCTACCCGCCCGACCGTGCGCGGCGGCAGAACCTTTTATTCCAGCGCCGCAGCCGGTACGCTAGAGACAGGGCCACCTGGAGGAGCTTGTCGTTCCATCTCGTGAGTGCCGGAACGTCAATTGTCCTCCGGTAGGTGGCTCAGTCCTTCTTCTTTCCGAAAGCTGTCAAAAGCCAGGGCCATCGGCGCGCGCCGATGGCCGGGCCGCCCGGGAGGACAAATCGAGTACCTAGGCCGATACCTTTTTAGGCCCACCGCTATCTGAAGTATTGACCATGGCCTCCCAACAATCAGCAGAATTTCAGCGAATCAACCAGATCTTTGAGAACGAAGTCATCGGCGGAAAGAACTTCGGCGCCGTGTCTCAGGTTTATACGACCGATGCGCGGATCTTGCCCCCGGGTGCCGACGTGTTGGGGGGACTCGATCATATTGCGGCTTTCTGGGAGCAGACGGTGGCGACGTTGGGTGTGCAGTCCCTTAAGCTGTCCACCGTTGATCTGCAAGTAACCGGCGACGTGGCAGTGGAGATAGGGACGGCGGAGCTTGTCACCAATCAGCCAACATCGCCGAACAATTTGAAATATGTGGTGGTCTGGAAGAGAGAGGGCGAAGGCTGGAAGTGGCAGATCGATATCTGGAATGCCGCTTCTGAGTCGCAACAGAAGTAAGCTAGGGGGAGCATGGAATGGACCCCGGGCGGAATCAGCAACGACATTGAGGACCGGCGCGACGACAGCGGCGGAGGCGGAAACTTTGGCGGGTTTGGCTTTGGTCACTTTGGCATTGCCGGCACGCTTATTCTTGGCTTGTTAAGCCTCATTTTCGGACGCAATTTTTTTGCCTTATTGTCTGACGGCGGCACGGCAGCACCTGTCACCCAGCAGCGCACCGTTCCCGATCGTGCCCGGGATACACAGAAGGGAAACGAGGTTCAGTTTGTTTCCTTTGTGCTTGATGACGTCCAGAAGAATTGGACAGCCATTTTGCCGCAAGCAGAAAACCGTCCGTATCGGAATGCCAAGCTTGTCCTCTTTCGAGTCGCCTATCCTTCCGGTTGCGGTATGGCGAAGGACGCTATCGGGCCGTTCTACTGCCCGGAAGACGAAAAAGTCTATTTGGATCTGAGCTTTTTCGACGAGCTACGGAACCGGTTTGGCGCGCCTGGCGAGTTTGCTCAGGCTTATGTGATAGCGCATGAACTGGGGCACCATGTGCAGAAGATACTCGGCATTGAGCCGAGGGTGAGGGCACTGCAGGAGCAGCACCCCGAGTCAGCCAATGCCTTATCGGTTCGCCTGGAGTTGCAGGCTGATTGCTTTGCCGGAGTCTGGGCCCATTCGACTGAGCAACGACGCATTATCAACGCTGCCGATGTCAGTTCAGCTTTGGGCGCAGCAGCGGCAGTTGGCGATGATCGTTTACAGAAAATGGCGACCGGCCGAGTGAGTCCGGAGTCTTTCACGCATGGGACGTCGGCACAACGCGATCACTGGTTTCAGGCCGGCTTGGAGTCAGGTCGCCTGAGTTCGTGCAATACATTCAGTCAGAATCAGTAGACGTGGCGCGGAAGTACGCAATACCAGCAGCAATCATGACGGGAAGAAGACAGAAGACAATCGCGATCAGCTGCGTGTAAAAAGCGATGCGAATCTGGACTAACGGAACCAATACCTGCACTACCAGGACGCACCAGAGTAGCCACGCTACAACAAACGAAACAATCCAGACCGGTCTCAATCGCATTCTGAACTTTGGATGACCCTTTATCCTAATCTGTGTCTGGAATCGTGCACCACAGTACGGCGGCGATCAACACTGCCTGCAGAGGCAGCCGTGCCCAGAGAACCCACTGCGGTAAAGGATGTTGTGTCACTTGAACAAAATTGGTGGCCATATAGATGTTGGCCGGGAAGACGGAAACCAGCAGCGCCGCTAAACTCCAAGCTGCTAGCCGCCGGTACTTCGGAATGAGAAGCCCTAAAGCTCCGGCTAGTTCGGACGCTCCGCTGACGTAAACCAGTAACGTGGGCTGGGGCAAGTAGGGTGGCACGATCTTGACAAAGGCCGCGGTACGCAGAAAATGGAGCGTACCCGACGACAAGAAAAGAACAGCAACGGCCCCGGTAACAGGACGCTTCACAGGGCAGGCTCAGCGATCAGGTCCATAGGCGGTACTGGCCGGGATCAGCGCTACTCCCCGCAACCAATTGTTGACCAGATTAGCGGCATCAATGCTGCCGATGCCAGTAGCAAAATCCCAGCCTATTCCCGCTGGGTAGGCCGGCAGATAGGCCTCCTTTGAGAGCGAGAAGACACCAATCTCACCGGAAGGTGCATAGCAATTCGGGCTTCCCGCTAGGCAGACTACCGCATTGTCTCCTTGGCTTATGTCATGAAAAGTACAGTCCGCACCTATGCTTGCGCCGAGACTGGCATCACAGGAAGGAGCGCTTCTATTGCCGTACTGGTCGCCTGCCAAAGCGTAGTAGACCGGATTCGGATTGCCCCAAGCTTGGGAGGTGCTCTGATTGATCAAGATCTGCAGCCCTGCCATAAAAGGCGCCGACGCCGACGTGCCGCCGGCAATCTGATAGTAGTCGCGGCAGGCGGTTCCGGCTCGAGTGGGATCAGATTGGCAAACGGCATACCCGTGCCCCCATGCGCCTGTTGACGCGAATAGAGAAACATCGGGTAAATCGCGGACCCCGTCATTTGGATTGCCGGGCAGGTCAGCTTGCCAGGCCGGCTTGCCGTAGCCGGTACAGGTGTCGCCGGCAATCAGCTTGGAACCGGACGAACCGGACGCGCAGGAACTCGCGCCGCCGCTGCCGGCATAACCGTTCAGCAGCCGGGTGGCCGGCGTTGAAGGACTGTTGCAGTAACCATCGGCGCCATAGGGATGCGCAAAGCCGTTGAACGTAGCTTGTAGCTGGCTTGCACAGGAGCCATTCCAGGGAATCTCAGGAATATAGGAGAGCGCTGACGCTTCAGTGAGAGAGTTGCTCAGTGACCAGTACCGGCTCACGACGCCAAGATAGGTGTCGGCAAAGTCAGTGCCGCCTACTGCAACGTTCCAGGGCGTGGACGCAAATCCGCTCACGTTGAGGCCATGGGCAGAGAGCGTCCGATGATCGCCGGCATCGGGGCCCCAGTCACCGGCAGAGACAAAAACCGAAACGCCTTCGGCCGCAGCTTGCAGGTAGAGCGCGTTGATCGCTGCGTTCTGTGTTGTTCCCAGGCTTGCTTCCGCACTGCCGTAGCTGATACTGACAACCGATGGCGGACGCGGCGAACTCAACAGATTGCGCAGGGCAATAAAGCCACCAAACTCGAAGGTATTGGCACAGGCTGCAACCATCACCGTGGCATTCGGGGCGGCAGCTGTTGCCACCTCCGCATCAAGCGTCGCCTCGCGATCAGCATTGCCGGCGCCTGGATCAATACAAGGCAGCCCGCGACCGCCCGGGTTGATGGAAAGCAGCGAACCCTGCGGAAAGCGCTTGGTCAAACCAAAGGCGCTCCGGTAGGCGTACCAATCACTCACGCTACCCATGTCGCTGCTCTCCAGCACGGCAATTGTCTCGCCCTGACCGGACAATCCACTCGCGAAAAGCGGGTTCAGGTTGTAAATGGTCTGGAGGTCGCCGGCCCCGAGCGAGTGTCCGCCAGCAGCGAAGTTGATGTCCGGAATCGAAACCGTGCGAACGATGTTGCCCATCGCTTGTGGACCAAAGTCGTTCAATGAGATTACGCCGGTCACCACGGGCGCAAGGGCAGCGGGAATCCAGGGATCAACCAGATTGGCAAGATGGAATTGCCCTTTGTACCTAAGACGATGGAGAGTGGTGTGAAACGCGGCTTTTACCTGACCGGCAGTGCCCGAGAAGTCGATCACGGTTCCGTTCGGATACGTGGCATTCACGCGGAAGCCGAAGCCTTGCAGCCATTGCCGAATCGTTTCCAGATCAGCTGGCTCAACGCCGTACTTGCTTCCAATTTCGTCTGCGGTCATCCATTTGTGAAAAGTTAGCGAGTGCGGATTGTGCAACGCTTCCACCGCTTCCTCAAAGGCTGCCTGCTGTTCGGGCGATGGTTTTAGCTGCACAGTCAGATGATCCAACGGTAGACTGTCGGCCGCCGGGCCCTGATCGGTGGCAGCCTGAGTCTCCGGGCGCGTATTGCCTGAAAGCAACAGGAGGTCTGAGTTGTTGATCGATTCGATGATCATCGAATGCGGTCGAGTACTCTGGGCCGACGCCGACGCACTAATAAGCAACGCGCAAGGAATCGCGAGTGAGTATAGCCACTTCATGCTGCCTGTGGGGAAATGGAACCTTCATTATTAAACGGACCCGGGGCCGAGTCATAAGGCTTTCTCGTCAAAGGACTGTATTTTTCCGCATCGTGTTGAAAGCAAAGCCTTGTTACCCTCCGTTTCAATCAACGAGGTGGTTGAATCCGTGTCTGGGAGGTTCGTGCTACGACTTTTACGGGGTATTAGCTCCGCTGAGGATAGGAAGGGAAGAGTGGAAAGGCAGTGATATGGGGGAGAGGCTGACCAAGGAAAGGAATCGGCGCTCAAGCTGTCCTGAGCGCCGTTGAGAGTGACTAGACTGACTTCTTGCGGCGGAGGAGGGCTGCGACACCGACCAGACCGCCACCCATCAGACCCATCATGCCCGGCTCAGGAGCTGGAGTACTGAAGAAGGCGAAATGAGACACGTTATCTTGAGTGCCCAGTGCTGTTTGCGAATAGTACATTGTACCGAGGGTGGAGACCTTTTCCACTAATCCAAAGTTTCCACCAGGAGTGAAGCTGTAAACGTTGCTGCTGCTACCGGTTAACGCATGGAAGGCGTGGGTCGGATCGGCCGTTAGATAGTAGCCGAGCTCACTAGTTGCGGCGGCGACTTCAACCTGTATGTTTGCGTTCACGTTGCCGTTAACCGAGAACGTTACGTCGTTGGCAGAGCCGGTATGGCTAGTAGGGTCAGAAGCAAGGAACTGTGCACCGGGGTCAAGAGCAACACCCTTGTTGCAGGCGCCGCCACCGTAGATGCAATAGCCGACGTTGTAGGTGCCGGATGGCTGATCGTAGGACGCGTTGTTCCAGAATGGCGTTCCGCTGGTGCCAAGAGTTGGCTGGTTGTAATACGACGCGCTCGAGTTCAACGTCAAGCTATTGCCGCTCAACGAGAACACCATGTCGTTATAGTCGTAGTCACCGCCTTTGGTGTCTTCAAAGCCTACGAAATAGGTGCTGCCAAAAACAGGGCTCGACAGCAGGAGAGCGGCGCCAATCAGGGTTAAGTTCTTCAGGTTCATTTCTTGTCCTCCGAGATAGTCATGCGGTTGTTTTATTTGCGGTTTGTTTATCCGCCGAACAACTCTTGCTTTTGCAGGATACGAGGAACTGGCAGGGTGCTTAAATTACCCGTACCGGCACGACTAACCGGCCGATAAGGCTAGGAAATCACGTCCCGTGGACCCGGGTTTTCTGAGGACAGTAGCGCTGCCTAGTACAACAAAACCGGGTTTGGCGCTGGAATGCGCTTTGGGGAAGGAGAAAGCAGGTTAGCAGGGCAAGTACTTGTTCGTTGTAATCTTGCAGTACTTACAACGTGAAAAGAAAGAAGTTTAATTAGATCGAAGTGTTAAATCCGGCCGGTCCGCATTAAAAAGATATAGCCAAACGACTCAAGGACAATCGCGCCGGTCACCGAAAAGAAAATGCACATGAGAAGCACTGCCGCGTACTGGAAGGATCGCCCTAAAGCGGTCTGGCTTGGCGGCACGAGGCGCTGGATGTAGCGGGCGCACAGAATCTGAACCAGGCAAAAAGCCGCCAGTACGAGGTTCGACATAAACGCGAGCCGGCCGATCTGAGTGGCGGTGATTGGTTGGGTATAGTTGCCGACCGCGCTAAGCAGGATTCGAAAGTAAAGCAACGCCGCCGGTAGTCCAATTGCGAGCAGCAGGCGCGCAAATTTCTTGCCCTCATACTGAGTGCGGTCGTGCTTAGGACGCGTTGCGGCTTGCACTATCGTTCCGGTTCGGTGCGCTGTTGCTGCTGCTTTTGGGCTGGCTCATCGGAACGTACATTGTTGTCGGTCAGCAGGCGAAAGGCAATCAAGAACAAAATGACGGTAGAAATGATGGAGGTGACAACAAAGGTTGGGCGCCAAGACTTGTTCCTCGCGGCTGCAATCCGACCTGCAATAGCACCGATCAGCAATCCGCCAATTACTGCCAGGAATAGAAAGAGCATCAGTTTACGATTAGGATGGCACGTCCAAACGAGACAGACTACGCGCGGTTCAAAGTTTGAACGCCATCCGGGGTTCCAATCAGAACTTGCGAAGTAATGCCAAGGAACAACCCGTGCTCAACGACGCCGATAACGCTGTCCAATTCGTGGCCTAACTGGTCGGCGGAGGAGATCGGGCCGACCGCGCAATCGAGAATGTAGTTTCCTCCGTCGGTGACGTACGGATTGTCGCCATCACCTTTGCGTAGCTTCGGATTGAGATTCAACGCGGTCAGACGTTTGGCGGTCGCCTCCCATCCAAAGCGGACTACTTCCACAGGCACTGGCGAATGGCTGCCTAAGCGGTCCACCAGCTTGCTTTTATCGACCACAATAACCAAGCGGGTACTAGCCGCAGCAACAATCTTTTCCCGCAGCAAATTACCGCCTCCGCCCTTGATCAGGTTGAGCGTGTGCAGCTCCACGTCATCTGCCCCGTCAATGGTGATGTCGATAGCCGGGTGCTCGGCCAGAGTGGCCAAAGGAATGCGGAGTTCCCGGGCTTGAGCGGTCGTCTTTTCCGACGTTGAAATGCCGGTGATACGCAACCCAGAAGCAACGCGGCGGCCGATGGCTTCTACCGCCAGGGCGGCAGTGGTTCCCGAACCCAGACCCACAATCTGCCCGTCTTTCAGGCACTCCGCAGAAGCATCGGCGGCGACTCGTTTCAACTGGTCAGGGGATGTACTCATGGCTGCTATCCAGATTACCGTCTCTAATTGTTGGGCGAAGCGAGCTACAAAACGGCTCGCCAGAGAGTCTCAGCAAAAGGCCACTGCTGGTCTACCCACGCAGCAACAGGAACAAACCTGGTGCGAAGGGCGAAGTCATTGAGCTCGGGCACTTCGAACTTGTGCGAAGACTCAGTCCAGATAGTCTCACCAGCCTGGAACAGGTAAGTGGCATCGAGCGCGCCGATGTGAACACGTTGATCGGTTAGGGAGGCCAAGTGCATTTCGATTCGCCGATACTCCCTGTTCCAGCGTGCCTCATGCCGGAAGCAACGCAAGTTGAAGTTCCCATCGAGTTCACGATTGATTCTGCCCAGCAGGTTCAGATTGAAAGCCGCAGTAACACCCGTTGGGTCGTCGTAAGCGGCAAGCATGGCGCCGACATCCTTCACCAGGTCTGCGCCAAGCAGGAAAAAGTCACCGGGCTGCAAATACGACCGAACTTCATTGAGAAAGCCGGGGATCTCCTTGCGCTCCAAATTGCCAATGGAACTACCCAGGAAGAGAAGAAGAAGCGGACCAGCCTGCCTATCGCTTGCTAAATCGGCTAGCCCTTCCAGCCAGTTCCGGCGTACAGGAGCCACCCGGCACAGCGTCCCAATTTCACGCTCGCACACGCTTAGTGCAGCGGAGGAAACGTCGATTGGATAGTAAGTCAGTCCGGCATTTTCGCTAAGAGCGGAGCGCAGAATGTGGGTAGTCTTCTTACCGCTGCCGCTGCCTAGTTCGGCCACCGCAGACAGGGCGCCGCAGTACCGCGCGATCTCGCCGGCGTACAAGCGAAGCAGTCGTTCATCAGCGCGAGTCAGTCCGTATTCCGGAAGCAACGTGATTGCTTCGAACAGGCTGCTGCCCAAATCGTCATAGAGGAAGCGAGGCGAAAGCTTTCTGCCGGTGGCCGAGGGCGAGAGCCCGTTGCGAATATCGGACGCGAATTCGCTTAGCTGAGAAGGGGCGGAAACTGTCATTTCTTAACTCGAGAGTGACTTACTCGGAGTCAACACAGCGGAAGGTGGCGTACATGTAAGGGTAGTCATGCCGAAACCAATTGCGGAAAGAGCGACGGAGCAGCCGTGCTGCTGTGCGCGGTGCACCGCCCTTCATAACGAAGTGTTCACCGTCGAAGAAGTTTGCCGAGTAGCCGGGGTACGTTACCCGCGGCTGGAATCCAGGGAAGGGAGCAAAAGGAGAACGGGTCCACTGCCATCCATTGCCCACCATCTGGCTTACGCCAAAGGCGCTATCTCCCGCGGGAGAAGCGGTAACTGGCTCAGGGTCCCAGCGCCTGAAATCGAAATTGCCAAAAGCCACTTCAGGTTGTCTGTCGCCCCATGGATAGCTTCGCTCAGTACCGTTGCGAGTGCCGTAAGCGGCGCGGTGAAACTGTTCCTCGCTCGCCAGACTCTTGCCGATCCACTGCGCGTACTCGGTTGCTTCCGACTGCGTGACATACACCGGCCAATCCAAGGGAAGCGGAATGTTCTCGAACATACAGCGGTATTGAAACCCGGAGGCGGTCGGTAACCAGAAGTGAGGAGCTTTCCCGCCTGCATTCACAAAGCGCAGGTAGTCGCCGTGGGTCACGCTAAATCGCTGGATGCGGAATCCATCAACCATTCGCTTCGTTTCGTTGTACTCGTTGTCCCACCCAAAACTTCCGTCCTTTGGACGGCCGAGTGTAGCTTCGCCCGGCGGCACGTCGCGCCACTCCTCTCGCGGGGTTTCGGCCGAGGTGTGGATTGCTCGATGCCTGTCCGCCTGCTTCATGCTGACGTCAAAATTGTGAAACATATAGGCGAGCGTTTCCAGGTGCATCAGCCTATGCTCAAGCGCCATGTACACCACATCCTCCGGCGCGCGTTCCAAATACTGGTCGACGTGTTCGCGGCAACGGTGGACATAGGCCCGTACTTGCTCCAGAGACGGCCAGTCAGCCGAAGTATCAGAAGGGAGATTGGCGCTATCCGGGTCGATGCCGGCTTGAAATAAGCTGTCCAGTGTTCCATCAGGAGATGGCAAACCGAGGCCTTCTCTGCAGATCTGGATGGAATCAAAGCCGTCCAGGTGTCCCAGGTAGAAAATCACCCGGTGACGCTCTGCGATAGGCCGGTGAAACAGAAACTCGGGCTTCAGGATGTCGAAAAGACGATCACTCTCAGCGCGGGCAGTCTGAAACTCTTCCAGCAGTTTCGAAACAGTAAGGTGGACCATAAAGATTCCGGAACGGCCCGTTACGACCGTTCAAACTTGCTCGGCTTCTTTAGCCTATCAGCAAAGTTGAAGGTGTAGATTGTATTGGCTCACGAGTTTTGCCCATTTACCAGTACTGCCGAAGCAATTCGAAGAGCCTGTTCGGAGGTTTGTATTTCTCCCTCCAATTGCGCCGTCTCGACAGCATCCAGCGCAGATTTGAAGTCCGGTCCCGGCTTGAACCCGGCTGCGATTAGATCCTTCCCGGTCAACAATCGCGGCGGAGTCAGTTGTTCCTCTTGCAAAGTGAGCAGCATGGACCGGACGTAGTCATACGCATCGGTACGTCCATTGCTGGCAGCACAATCCAGGCGGTGGAGTTCCAGGTGCTCGTCAAAGGAAGGCAGTCGGAGAAAGCGCTTTAGCGTACTGAGGCGCATTTGCCGCACATCCTTGAACCGCATGTGATTTGCCACCAGCGCGGTGGCCTGCTCGGTATCGTCCCCAGACACTCTTAGATCGGAAAGTATGCGCTGCGTTATGCGCGCCCCGACTTCGGCGTGACCGTCGAACCGAATGCGATCGGCTATTCGGAAAGTTGAAGGCTTGCCGACATCGTGCAGGAGCACACCCCAGGCGAGCGTTCGCGAAGGCTGATGCATGTTGTCCAGCATCATCAAAACGTGCGTCCAGACATCGCCTTCAGGATGGTACTGCGGGGGCTGCATCACCCCTTGAAACGCCTTCACATCGGGCAGAGTGTGGTCGAGCAGACCGGTAGCCGACAGTAACTCAAAGCCGTAGCGAGCCCCGCCCTCCATCAGGATACGGACGAGTTCATCGCGTACTCTTTCGGCAGACACACTGCGGACGCGAGGGGCTAACTCCCGCATAGCCAACAGCGTGGGATTGTCTATCGAAAAGCCGAGCCGGGCGGCAAAGCGAACGGCACGCAACAGGCGAAGGTGATCTTCTGCAAAACGCCGCGCCGGTTCACCGATAGCTCGAATCCGCCGAGCCTCCAGGTCTGCCAGGCCGCCGACGAAGTCGTAAACACGGCCGGATAGCGGATCTTCAAATAGGCCGTTGATGGTAAAGTCGCGTCGCCGCGCATCCTGTGCGGGGTTTTTCTCAAATTGAACGGCATCGGGACGACGCCCGTCTGAATATTCGCCCTCGCTGCGGAAGGTTGCGACTTCAATATAAAGATCGGGACTCTGGTGAAGAAGGACTACACCAAAGTGAGCTCCGACAAGTGCTGCGTCGGCAAACAGCTCTAATACTTGTGCCGGCGTTGCATCCGTACTAACGTCATAGTCCTTTGGAGTGAACCCGAGGAGCCGATCGCGCACACAGCCGCCGACTAGGAATGCCTGGTATCCGCAGCTCTGTAGATGCCGGATGACTTCGAGGGCAAAGTTCCTGCGCCCATCGGCCAAGGTCGATGGGACCGGGTTGGCGGCTCCTTGGAGTTCGTCCACCGAAAAACGCGCTATTAAAAACGGCGAATCAGGCGTGTCCGCTTTTGGACTTTAGCTCGGCCATTATCTCAGCCGGGACTGCCACCTCTTCACCAAGGGGATCCTCAACGTGCTCGCCTGCAGCCAACGCCGCTTGCGCTTCCAACTCCATGCGCTTCAACTCCTTCTTCGAAGGAGGAGCTTGCTCGTGCCGATAGTCGTGGTCGTGATAACACGTCCGGCAACGAACTTTCGCCGCATGATCATCTACCAAAGAGACAATGGAATGGTTAGTCATGCGACGGCACTTGATGCAGTGATCATCAATTACATCGCCTAAACGCTGTTCATCCATGATTGATGCCGTTAAGCGGAGTATATCAATTTTGGCTAGTCAAACCGCTTAGCCCGTACGGGCAAAGCACTCGCGCGGGAGTCAAGCGGCGGCAAGTTAGTTTGCTAAACTAGGGCTTCCGTTCCCAGAAGGCCAGGTAGCTCAGTCGGTAGAGCGCAGCCCTGAAAAGGCTGGCGTCGGCGGTTCGATTCCGTCCCTGGCCACCAT
>CAXTYH010000032.1:0-48494 GCA_964248405.1 uncultured Bryobacteraceae bacterium | reverse complement strand
TAAAAGCGGACCACTCACGTGTGAACTAGCGCGGTCAACTCACATACTAACGACACCCGGTTTATACCTCCATTGACTTGACCGGCCTATCAGACTATTCTGAAGGTTCGTTCATAACTTGTGCGTTGTGGCTGGGTATTCAGCCCTGACTTGTCTGTACGATTCGCCGGTTGAGGGTCTGAATGGATAAACAGTATCTCGTGCTTGAGTTCGCTCACTCTATGGAAGGGCGAGGCCAGAGAATCACTGTTTCTTATCGCTCGCTGCTGATCGTTCTTGGCGTTTTTGCTGTCCTGTCTCTTTCCGCCTTTGGTATGGTCTCCAGCTATTTGCGGATGTCCTGGCAGGTGGCTAACTACAACGAACTACGAGCAGATTTCGATCGCCTCCGTAGTCGGTATCAGGATCTGCAGCGGGTTTCGCGGCAGCACAGCGAACAGATGGCCTCCCTCGAAACACTGGCAAGCGAGATGACAGTTGCGTACGGTATCAAACGTCCGGCCGAACCACTGGTTAGCGTCAAATCCGCTTCGCTGACTCCCAGCGTGAAAGAGTCCATTGCTGAGTACAATTTCTTGAAGGCGGCTTCTTACGGCGGATTATCCCATCGTTCGCCCTACCCCTGGCAGGTTCACTCCCAGCCGACTCTGTGGCCGGTGAATGGAACTGTTCGAAGCTCATTTGGCGTTCGCTCTGATCCGTTTTCAGGTGAAGGTGCGTTTCACTCTGGCATTGATATAGCAACTCCAGTAGGATCCGAGGTCCACGCCACGGCTGACGGAGTCGTCGTTTCCGCAAGCTGGGTGAACGGCTACGGACGGCTCGTTGTAATCGACCATGGGAATGGTCTCCAGACTTACTATGCGCATCTTGCACGTTTCCTGGTAGTTCCAGGCGAAGAAGTTCGGAGCAATGAGAGTGTTGCGCTGTCCGGCTCCAGTGGACGGTCAACCGGACCCCACGTACACTACGAAGTACGGCTTGCCGGTACCCCGGTTAACCCGTACAAGTACATGACACGCTCGCTTCCCTTCCTGGCCAAAGCAGCCAAGCCTGCCGGCAGCGATTTCGGGCTTTAACGCAACAACAATCGCTATTCTGTCGTCTATGCTATAGTGACCCCGGCCCTGACACGCCGTTCCGCTATTTTCCTCTTATCTGCGCCGCTTGGCACAGCGCTTCAGCAGCGCACTCAATTCACTCAGTTCCATGACGAGATGACTGAGGTGCCTGTGATCCGGCTCACAGACCTCGGGACCGCCAGTTTTCTTCCCGCTAATGGAAGCCGGGCAGTCTCTGTAAAGGGAAAGTTCCTCATCTTCTCGTCTACCCGCAGTGGTTCGCTTGCGCCGTTTCGGCTCGACTTGCGAAGTGGCGCGGTCACGCAGCTCGCACCCGCTACCGCGCTTCAGAGCTCTTCTCTCTCATTAGACGCTGCTGCACGCACGGTACTCTTTCTGGATGGTCAAGCCCTGAAGCAGGTATCTGTGACGGGGAAACATCTGCAGACTATCCAAGAACCCGCATCAGCCTTCAGCGTTGGCGCCGCGGCCGCAGATGTCGTTTTCGTAAAGAACGGTCGACTGTTTCGGTTAGGAGAAAGCCAGGAACTGGCCGCTGACGTTGGCCACTGGTGTCAGTGGCGACCCGGCGGTACCGGGTGCCTCGTCAAACGGGACGGCGATCTCTGGTATGTCCCCTTCGCGCAACCGAGTAGGGCAATTCGCTTGGTGCACGGTGAAGGAGACAACGCGCGCTGGTCGGCAGACGGGCGAACCGTCTTCTACCTTCGCGACGACACGCTTTTCGAGATCTCGCCTGAAGCGCCTGACGAAAAAAGGGAGCTGGCAAATACCAGTCAGTTTGCCTCATTTTCAGCCAACGCCGACTCCTCGGTTTTCGTTGGCGCCAGCCGCAGCAAAGCGCAGCCGACCATCAACCTTCTATTGCGTGCTACCCGCCGCGAGTTCACACTTTGCGAGCACCGCGCCGGCAACCCGGCAGCGTGCGCACCCGTATTTTCGTCTGATAGTCACCGGCTCTACTTCAATAGTGATTTCCAGGGCAAGCCTGCTATTTACTCGGTCAACGTTGAAGCCTTAATCGAAGAAACAAATAGCTGAAACCTGTCCCAACCTCCTTCCGTCTCCCCAACACTCGCTTGCTATGGGAAGGAAGAAGTGTCTCTACTCGTATGTCGTCGGGTGGTTCTGCTGATTGTTACTGTCTTGTTTGCCCGGCCATTGGCTTTTGCCGAGGATGCAGTTTATGAACCCGGGACAACCGTGCACCCTCCGAAGCTGATTCACTATGTCGAACCCGCCTTTTCAGGTTCTTCTAAGGAGGCTTTTACCGAAGGTTTGGTCCGGATCTCGACGGTCGTAACCAGCGAGGGTCTGCCTTCTCAATGCAAGGTAGTTAGCGGATTGAATGCCGAGGAGGACCGAACGGCGCTAGAGGCTTTGAAACAGTGGCGCTTTAAGCCCGGAACCAAGGAAGGTAGGCCAGTAAACGTGCATGTCACTATTGAGGTTGCTTTTCACTTACTCTAACCGGACGTGAATGGAGCATCAGGCAGCCGAAACAGGCTCGGGCACTATCTCCGGTTTCGTGCGGGTGTCTTTCAAAATCACTCGAGCCGGATTTCCCACCACAACGGAAAAGGGAGGAACGTCGCTGATGACGACGCTGTTCGACCCGACAATGGCGCCCTCGCCGATGGTGACGCCTTTCATAATGAACGAACCAAGCCCGATCCACGCGCGCGAGCAGATGCGGATCGGCTTGATCTCGTCACGGCTCGGCGGCAGTTTCTGGGCCCGCAAGTAGGGGTCGCGCGGGTGTGAATCGCTATCCATAATATGCGTGAACGATGCTATGTTGACATGGTCTTCGATGATTACTTCCTGGTTAACAGTGAAGAAAACATTGTGCCCAATATCAACGCCGTTCCCGATGCGCAGAGTCGGGTTATCGTGAATGCGACCGCTACCTACGCCCATGTGGCCGTAGATACTCACGTTGTCCCCAATAATGATGGTGGAGTGTCCACTCACATGCGGGAATGCCCATAACTGCAAGTTCCTGCCGACCCTTGTGCAGCGCGCACGGAAAGCCGGCTCGTAGTAGAAGTAAGTCAAGAAACGGATGAAGCCGTACTTCACCGTGTAGTGCAGGCCGTAGATGGACCGGTAGATGGGCTTCAGAAAGCTTGGGACGGGCAAGTTGGAGGTAACAATCGCCTTAGCTGTTCGCTTGGCGCGACTGAAGAACCAGCCATCTCCACGCCGGAGCTTCAACATAAACTGATCAACTGAGCCCACTGAATCTACGGTTCCTTTCTAGTGCGTCGATACTTGGTCTGATAGATTTGGCCGTCAATTACTTCCACAGCACCGTTACTGTTTATTGTATGGGTTCCAATGAGCCCCGGCGTCCAGTCAGGCTCAATGCGAAATAGCGCTTTCTCGCGATACTCTTGCGGTGACAATTTTTCCACCTCGCTCATCTGCATTGCGTAGCCATATCGAACCGAGCAGTCCTGTGAAGGCCGAATCAGCCTGCCTTCCATGTAAAACAGCTTCCCTGCCCCGCGCGCTGCTCGCACATCCAGGCTAATGGGGTTCAGGGGATGCGGTCGCCATTCGCCGGTTAGCGACTCGGCGGTAAACAGATAAAGCAGGTCGTTAGCAGTCATGCCGGGCTGGGCAATGTTTGTGAAGAAGTAAAAAACGCCGCCCTCTATCCAAAGAGTGGTGTCGACCGCCGCGACATTCTCCCTCAAAACCTTGACTAGTTCCCACCTGCCCGGCATTTCCACTGCTCTATAGAGCTCGATGCGCCGAGCTTCCATGGTCTCCGGGATCATGTAGACCTCGCCCTCGTGCTCGAAGACGAACGGGTAGGAAAGGTGATACGGCCGGTTCAGAATCTCGATTGCCGGCCCAAATGTGCCGCCGCTGTTCCATTCCAGCACCGACAGCACGCCACGAGCCTCCTCGTACAGGTAGTCTTCAACATATAAAAAGGTCCGGTCTCGCCACGTGAGAACAAACGGATCAGCATAGAAGTGACCGGGCGGAGCAGGCAGCGTTTGCCAATCCTGAGAGGTGAACCGGCCCTGCTGCGAAACGAAGCCACTTGGGTTCGTTCGGTAAGCAACAAACCAATGCGATTCCTTGTTGGAGTAGCGGAGGCGACGATCTACCGTTCGGGCAATGTTTCGAGCAGCGAAGCGAAGCATGTCACCATTCGTCGGTAGATAAGGTTGCGTTGGGGGCGCACCTTCGGCTCTCACTGGCGACTCTTGCGGCTGAGACGGTCTCAGTTGCAAAGCTTTGGCCGGCAATTGAGCCGCTTTCCACAGTGCCGCTTGCCGATTCCGCGCCAGCGACCAGCCAATTTCGGTGGCAGTATGAGATTGAACAGACTCGAGCCCGACCGTGGTGACCGGCTCATGACGCATCATCTCGGGAAATGAGCTGCTGTCCTCCAACACCCAGATTTCCTTAATGCCGGGCAGCTTGGCCGGAGCAGATTCCTTGCTGAACCACAACAGGACGTCGATGTCGTCCCGAAGTTCGTCTAAACGCAAAACCGGCAAGTCTGGCAGCGGCTCGGACGCCAGAGGATTGGGAGCCGAAAGCGGGCGACCGGCATCCCACCGCTGATAGAGCCGGTGAAGAAAGCTGGGGGCGGGTTCGGGCCTTACTCTGGGCGGAACAACAATCGCAACTGGCTGCAAAGTGCGAACAACGCTGGCTATCCAGGCAGGAGCAGAGTTGGCAGAGTCCAGAGCGATGGCAATGCGCGATGGAGACAGTACTCCACAGGGTAGCATCAAAGGAAACATATGAGTGTCGTGACCGAGAGCAGGCGGCTGAATCCGCAACGAGCACAGGAAGGCTGGCCGCCCGTGGTGATTGCCGGCGCGTACCAGACTGGTGTGGGGCTGATGCGAAACCTGCTGCGGCGAGGGGTAAAAACCGTTGCCTTCGATTGCACGCCAGACCAAACCGGCTTCCACTCGTCTTATGGGAAGACGTATCTCTGCCCGAATCCCGACTACCAGCCGCAGGCCTGGATCGTGTTCATGAAAGGCTTGGCGCACGAACTAGGGGGCCGGCCGGTCCTGATTGCCAGCGCAGATCAGTATGTTTCCGCCATTGCGGCCCATGCGGCGGAGTTGGAGCGGCACTACCAGTTTTTGCAGACAGCTTCCGCGACGCAGGCTCTTCTCGCAACCAAGGAGAAGCAGTATGCCATTGCAGAAGCAAATGGGCTGGCGACGGCGCTAACACAATTCATTACCTCAAGAGAAGAGTTGAGCAGCTTCGCCAGCACGGCACAATTCCCATGCCTGATCAAGCCGCTCCATTTCAGGGAATGGGAAATGCTGCCCGTCGGCCACTCGCTGCTGGGGCAGAAGCTGGCGTTGGCGCCGTCTCCGCAAGCGCTGATGACCGAGTACGACAGTGTTGCGGCGGTGACGCCCAGGCTGGTGGTGCAGGAGATCATTGAAGGCCCAGATACGGCAAAGCTTTGCTATCTTTCCTGCTACGGTCGGGATGGAAGGCGCCTGGGGAGCTGCGTAGTTCGCCAGGTCCGAACGGACCCAATCTACTTTGGCTCGGCCAGCTTGGTGGAACCGGTGGACGATCCGGAGGCAGACCGCGTCTCAGATCATTTTCTGCGATCAATCGGTTACGCAGGCATTTGCGAGTTGGAGCTGAAGCGCGATACCCGCGATGGACGGGTAAAACTAATCGAAGCCAATCCCCGGTACAGCGTGACTTCGGATGCGGCCCCGTATGCGGGGGTTGACATTGGATGGCTGCACTACCTGGACCTGATCGGGCAAACCGTAGCGCCCGTCCGGCCCACAAACTTCGGCTTCCGCCACATTGCTCTGCGGCGCGATGCCCACACGTTTCGAAGCTACATCCGAGCCGGTTTGCTAACCTGGCGTGGCTTCTTCTACTCCTACCGACCGCCGGTTCACTTCTTTGACTTCGACTGGCGAGACTGGCGGGTGACGGCCAAAACGGTTGTTGAGGTGAGTAAAATTCTGCTTGGCCCATTCCTGCGTCGCTTCTTCCCGAAGCGGCGTCCAGAGCTCGCCGGCCCGGCACCCGTTAAGTCACTACGGTAGAGAGACCCATGGGGAAACGGACCGTGATGGTGGTTCTCGGGACCAGACCGGAAGCCATCAAGCTGGCTCCTGTCATTCTTGAACTCCAACGGCGAACTTCCCGTTTGACGCCCATTGTCTGTGTCACCGGGCAGCACCGGGAGATGCTCCATCCAGTGCTGGAGTGGTTTGCCGTTACGCCGGACATTGATCTTGATTTAATGCAGCCGAATCAGGATCTATCGAGCTTCGCGGCACGAGCCTTGCTTGATCTCGGCGCAGCCATGCGGAGTGCAAAACCCGATGCGGTACTCGTGCAGGGCGATACCACCACCGCTTTGATGGCTGCCCACGCAGCCTTTTATCAGCGAGTTCCGGTAGGACATGTTGAAGCTGGATTGAGAACTCGGGATCTATACAACCCGTTTCCCGAGGAGATGAATCGGCGAAGCATCTCCGTGCTGGCAAAGTTTCATTTTGCGCCGACGGAGGGAGCGCGGCAGGCGCTGCTTGCCGAACAGGTAAACCCGCAGAGTATCTTCTGTGTCGGCAATACAGTTGTTGACGCCCTGCGTTTGACACTCGCTCGTGAGCCGGAGATTGAGAAAGGAACGTTTGCCCGAGAGAATCGCCGCCTCATTCTGGTGACAGCGCATCGGCGCGAAAGCTTCGGTTCTCCATTTGAGGAGATATGCAGAGCAATTCGCACGATTGCCGACCGGAACGACAACATCGAGTTTGTCTATCCGGTGCATCTGAATCCCAACGTTCGTGACCCAGTGTCGAGACTTCTGGGCGAACACCCGCGCATTCGGCTGATCGAGCCGGTTCGTTATGAGCAGTTCGTCCAGCTGATGAACAACTGCTACTTAATTCTTACTGACTCCGGCGGCGTCCAGGAAGAGGCGACGGTGCTGGGTAAACCGACCCTGATCATGCGAACCACTACCGAACGTCCGGAGGCAGTCAGTTCAGGAACGGCCCTGCTGGTAGGAACCGAGCAGGAGGCAATCGTTGAAAATACCGAACGACTGCTGTCCGACGGAGCTGCTTACCGAAGCATGACAAAGGCGCAGTCTTCCTTCGGTGATGGCTTCACTGGGCGACGCATTGTCGAGATATTGGCCGAGCAGTTATAGCCGGCTCACATCATCCTGTACCTTCTTGAGCACGCTCGCTCTGGCCCCCGGGGCTCGCGCCCAGTTAAAATGGTCACCGGAGGGCGATTCTCAACGAAATGCCGCATTCGCCTGGGAGAAGCCAGTAAACAACCTTTTGCGACCTGAAACTCTCTTTGTAACGGCGCTGCTTGCCTGGAGCTTTTTGCTGTCGGGTCCATCCGCGTTGGCGCACGACATCATCACGACGAACCTGACTTACGCGCGCGACATCTCACGCATCTTCAACACACGCTGCGTCTCCTGCCACGCGACGGGAAGCAGCGTTCCTCTCTCCAGCTACCAGGAGGTTCGTCCCTGGGCTGTTTCTATCAAAGAACAAGTACTGTCACGCAAGATGCCGCCGTGGGGAGCCGTTAAAGGGTTCGGGGAGTTCTCGCCCGACTTGGGCCTAACCCAGGAAGAGATGACGATTATTGCTGCCTGGGTGGTGGGAGGTGCGCCCGAAGGCGACCCGGCAGCCTTGGCCAAGGAGGGAAGCCGCATGTCCCACGGCGCGGCTACCGTCACCCTGAAGGATGCAGTACAAGTCCGGACAAGCGCGACCCTGCCAGCACCGGTGGAAGCCGCTGGCATCAAGCCGCTGAACGATGGATCCGTGGCCTCGGCAAGACTGATTGCCCGCCTTCCCGATGGGCGAGTTCTTCCGCTCCTATGGCTCTACGACTACGACGGGAAAAGCGGACGCAACTTTCGTTTTCGCGTGCCGCTCCAGTTGCCGGCAGGAACGGTTGTGGAGTCTTCTTGTCCCTTATCGTTTGCCATTGAAACGCGTTAGCTGTTCCCTTAAAGCGACGCCACCGGGATAGTAAACACAACCGTATTGACGACACCCTTGCGCTGGAATTGAGTCCAAATCCGATAAGCGCCCGGCCGGGGAAACAAAACATTGAACTGAACGGAGCCATCGCCATTGCGAAGCGACGGGTGCAGATGCATCAGATCAATCAGGTCGGAACTGGCCGCCAGCAAATGTGCCCAGGCTCCCAGATATGGCTCGAGATCCTCCTGCGGGTGCAGAGTGAAGTAAAGCTTAGTCTCGAGTCCGGCTACGGCTCTCGGCGGTTCCAAACGCAGGTTGGCGGACAGGTTCTCCCCCCGCTGCTCGGTCAGGGATGGAAGAAGATCAGGGGGCGCGCTGTTTCCACTCACGTAGACAGTGCCGAGTGCTAACTGCGGGACCGAACCGGCCGGATAGAAGTCTGCCAGCAGGCGGTACATGCCTCCGTTCGGTAGCCGGAGTTGTTGACGGAATGAACCGTCCGGCTGCAGTTCCGGATGGACGTGAGCAAAGAACTGGAGGTTTTCGCTCACCACGAAGAGGTGCATCAGCTTTTCATGCACGATCTCAAAACGCGAAGGAGTTTTGCGTGTGCGCGGGTCCAGCATCCGCATGTTGAGAGTGGCCAGGTCACCCGGCTTCAGCAAAGCGGGCAAGTACGACAACTCCATATCGAATGGAATGCGCTCGGGAATTCCCAGGATTAGCTTCATACCGCATTTCGGGCAGATGCCGGGCTTTTCGGAGCGGTAGTCCGGGTCCATGGGACAGACCCAATCGCGATTAGCTTCCCCGTCCGTTACACGCTGGGCGTAAGCTGCTGCCGGCGCGAAACCAAGAAGGGCCAGACAGTCGCGCCGCTTCACTTAGACCTTCCGCAACTTACTAACACGTCCGACTTCGACCCACTCCACGACAAAGATGTTGCCGTCCCGATCGAAGCAGGCTCCATGCGGACAGACGAACTTACCCGGAGTGAAATGGTCACGCGTCAACTTACGAGTTTGCATGTAGTTACTTTCCGAGTCGTCACCTAACTGCGCGACAATCTTGTTATCTTTGTCGAGCAATGTTACGCGAGCAAACAGGTCGGGCAGAACGACATCGCCGTTTCCATTGAAGCCGAAGTGACACGGCGCGGGAAACCCTGTGGCAGAGTCTATCGACTCGCCACTTAAGTTGAACCGCTGAACCCGCTTGTTGGTCCGATCGGCTACCAGCAGAGTAGGCGTGGGGCTGCGAGTATCTAGCGCAATTCCATGCGGACACAGCAACTGGCCCGGCGCGTTCCCGGGTCCGCCAAAGGTGCTCAGGTAGCGGCCCTCTGCAGTATAGACATTGATATAGCTGGAGCCGTAGCCATCGGCTACATAGATACGGCCGTCAGGCGCCACGGCAAGATTTGTGGGGCTATACTTCAATGACTTGCCATCGGCACCGAGCTTGGAGTAAGGCGCTGCCTCTTTCGGATAGCCGAGCGTAAACACTTCCTCACCATCCAATGTTGTTTTTACGACCAGACCGCGCTGGGTATCGCACAGGTAAAGGAACTCGGTGCTGCCCTCGCGGCGAATGGTCAGCCCGTGTGCGCCGCCTTTAAACTGTCCACCCCAGCTCTTGATAAAACGTCCACTCCGGTCGAATACAACCATAGAGTCGGGCTTCTCACTGGTGGCAAAAACCGTATGGTGAATGTACATTCGACCTTGCGAATCCTGACACACTCCATGCGTGTTGCCGTACTGGATGTCTGGCGGAAGATCGCCCCAGTCGTGGGTCACCTCGTAAGTATGTTCACCGCTGCCAACTACCGGCTTCCTGCTGCCGGCTTTGTCTGTCGCGCCCAGGATCAAAGGGGCGGCCAAACCGGTACCGATACCTTTCAGAAACTTGCGTCGGCTATTTGATTCGCTCATAGAAGTCACCGCGCTGCGACTGTCGACTTCTCAGTTGAAGGAAGCACATCCGCATAGGCCAGCCAAAAGCCCATCATCTCCTCATTGCTTGGCTCGCCCCAACGTACTGACTTAGTTGAATCAGGATTGAGTGAGTTATTGGTTGAGTTATCAAAGTAAGCAGTAGTGATTAATCGAGTGCCTTTCGGGATAAGGAACTGATGCTTTAGAAAGTAAGTTTCCTGCCATCTGAAATCATACTTGGGCACGTTGAAGATTACTTCGCGGCGTCCGTCGGGATAGATAGCTTCGGTAGTCATGCTTTTTCCCCGGAAGTGCATGTGGGCGGTATAGGCGACAGCCGTGACATCTTTCGGCAGCGTGTAGCAGGAAGTTACTTTATGCGCGCCGTCTTCAGGCGGAATCAAAAAGTAGTTGTTCCAGATTTCGTACTGCGCGACTTCGTGTGTGACCGGTTCCTTTGCAAATACCAAGCCGATGCTGGTCCGGTCTGTGACATCCTGCTTCAGGCGATTGCTGTAGTGAACCTGAAACTGCAGGTAGGAGCCGGCCGGCACCTTGAGCGCATAACCCGCCGGCCGAGTCTCGGCAAGGTGGCCCGGCAGATAAATGCCCGGTACGTGATTGACACTTCCTGTGGAGAAGCTCTTCAGCGCAGGGTTCGAACTTGGTAGGCAACCATCATCGGAAACAGGCGCATCCGGCTTAGTGTGATTTACTTTGCCCGTCCGAAAGTGAAACTGATCCATGTGCTCGGCATGCTGATTATCTTTCGGCACCGCATCGGCACTCACCACGCTGACGGTTGCATGATGCACAACACGGCGATCCCCTGGAACCACTTCGGCCGCTTGCACCCAGCGATCCTGGGCAAAGTTAGTCGGGACATAAATGTACTCGTAGTCGTCCTGATCGCCTGCGGCAACAGTTGTCTCAGGGATGGACAGGATTAAATCCGGCTTGATGTGCCAGCCATCCTGAAATTGAGGAATCTTGGGCAGATCTTGCGGAGCACCCTCTTTGGCGCCCGTTTTCGCCCATTGATCGATGATGGCGATGTCCTTGGCTGACAGGCGGGGGTCGTTCATGTACTCGCCGACATGCGGATCGGCGTGCCACGGTGGCATCTCACGTTTTAGAACCGCTTGCCGGATCGCCGCCGCCCAGGGACGTGCATCATGGTAAGTCAGCAGCGACATTGGCGCGATGTCGTTCGGATGGTGGCAGACTACGCAATTGGCGTAAAGGATGGGAGCAACGTCTCTATTAAAGGTTACGACGTTATCATTTGTTTGCGCCAGCGCCCAGGACGGGCTCACGGCAATGGCCAACGAGACAGCCAACCAGCTTCGCTTTTGCACGCGCACCTCCGTACAGCTCAAAGTCTATTACAGACGAGTGCATTGAGCTTTGCGGAGAAAGTGGCCCATTCCGCGTCAGTTGCCTTCAAAGGACAGGCAAGAGCGCAGCCGGGAGGACAGTCTTCACAATGCCCAGAGCTGAACGCTCCGGGTCTGAATTTACGAAGCCAAGCGGGCGTGGAAGGCAGCTAGTTCGCTCAAGTAGGACCGGTTTGAGTTCTCTGTAATCAGACAGACGCTGACGTGAAACTCTTCCGACAGATCCTCGTCCTCGCATTGGAAGGACACGTTGATGCGCTTTCCTAAATTTGAACTGCGCGTTCGATAGTCTTTGCCGTACACGACAGTCGGCATGCTCAGACCCATGGGTCCGTACTGCTCCTCAAGCGTGGTCTTCAGTCCGCCTACAATCATGTTGCAAAGTTCAGAGATGGCGTCAAGAACATCGTCGTTTACTTCGGTGTACTCTGCCATCAGGAACTTCGATGCTGCGCGACAAGCCAGGTTTTCGCTCATGCATAAAGTACCGCTGCCACTGACCGCCCCTGCCATACCCAGCACTGCCATCAGGCCGGCATTGTTGCTTGTGTTCTTGGTTTCCACCGTAACGGCCAGCTGCTTCACGTCCATACCCAGCATGGTCGCGAAGGTGTCGATGGTGGTCGATTCCACTACGCGCAGGACAGGGCCGTTCTTATCTAATAGTTCTTCCACAATGATCCATTCCCAGACAAAAGTTCTGTTCTAAACAATGCCGACAAGCTTCTCTTTAATCTGCTCCGGCGTGAAAGGCTTGCGAACATAGCCGGCAGCTCCCAGATTCACTGCTTCCAGCACTTTGTTCTGCGCGCCCTCGGTTGTGATCATCACAACAGGCAAGCTCTTAAATTCAGCCCGGTTCTTAATCTCTGAGAGCAACTGCAGACCGTCCATGTTGGGCATGTTTATATCGGACAGCACAAACGAGACTTTCTGGCTCTCCAGGACGGCCAGGGCTTCAAGGCCGTCGGCAGCTTCGAAGATCTCACTAATGGGCGCCTCTACCTGGCGAAGGACGCGCTGCAGAATCTTACGGATAGCCGAGGAGTCATCGACAATGAGTACATTAAGGGACATGATTAGCTCTTGTATTCGGCCAAAGCACTATCGTGCAACCGATCTGCAAGATAAGTTGCCCGTGCGGGAAATGTTCTCTTTTATTGTCGGAGGGGCGACTAAGAATCAGTCCACATCCGCTCTTCTAGGAACTTGCTTTGCGGTGGTATGGGTTTGAGATGTAGCCTTTGGCCTCGCCGGCCACTTCAGATCCTGGCACCACCTTCATGCTTTCACGATAGGCGCCGACTGCGTCCGCGTGCCTGCCCTGCAGATCGTAGATCTGCCCTAAGCGGAGCCACCCGATCAGGGCGGTATTGAGATCCAGATCGTTTGCGTCCTGGGTGACCTGCTTCAGATTCTCCAGCGCGCTCGGCAGGTTGTTGTACCAGAAATAAAGATTGCCGGCTACGAAGCAGACTTTGTAGGCAGGAATCTGTGCGTAACCGGGAGCGCCGGAGCGTCTTAGATTTTCGATAGCAGCCAAAACTTGCAAAGCAGACTTTTCCTCGCCCAAGTCGCTGTACATCTGCACCTGCTCAAAGCGAAACAGAGCGTTGCGCGGAAATTGCTGAGCGAGGCTCTTCAGTAGCGGAATGGCCTGCTTCGCCCTATGCTCACGGCGGTACAGGACCGCGAGCAGGACTTGGGCGTCGTACTTGTTCAACACTCCCTTGGACGCGACCAACTGAAGCTGCTCGATGCCACCTTCGCGGTCGCCATGGAAGCCGCCCACAGCGCCCAGTGCACGCATATAGAACGGCAGGCTTCCGACCACGTAGCTGTAGACTCCGACGATCAGGTGAGCGTCTACAAAGCTGGGATCGATCTCGAGTACCTGCTCATCGGCCTTCCGTGAAGCCGAAGCGGCACGGAGAGAGTCAGTCCACGCTTTCTCGACCAGGAAGTAATAGTTAGCCCGCAACCCGTGCGCGACGGCCTGCTGATACAGCGCGCGCGCATCCCGCCCATTGTCTTTGAGCTGAGCTTCGCTTAACGCCAGTGCCTTTTCCAGGCAGTTGAGGAACCGTTGCTTGTCTTGCGGCCTGATCTTCATCTTCTCGCGCCGCAGAAAAGCGTTGTTGCCGCTCACCAGCTGCGATTCGAGCGAACCGTTCCGAAACAGCTCGCGGTATAGGATCGCCTGCGCCAGATGGTTGTACTGTTCCGGATCCTTCGGGTCGGCAGCTACCTGCTTTTCGAAGTAGTCGATCGCCTCGTCGTATTCGTTGTTGAAGAAGTGAACAAATCCAGGATTCTGCAACGGATCTTGCAAGGGTATGGCAGCTGCGCCAAGAAGATGCGCAATAACAGCCGCACAGAGTAGACTTCGCGAAAGGCAGTACATTAGACCTACTCTGATTCTGCGCACACCTGTTGAGCAGGACCAAGTTGCTCGAGTGCGTGCCGGGCTGCCGCAGCAATGGAAGGATCAGCCGATTCGGCAAGTTTTTTAAGCGGCTCCCGCATCTCTTCCTCCCCGGAGTTCCCCATCGCAACGGCCACATTTCGGAGAAAGCCGGAATATTTCGCCCGCCAGACCGGAGAGCGGCGGAAGGTATGGGCGAAATCATCTGCGTTAAAGGCAGCCAAATCCACCAGAGAGGTTGTCGGAATCTTCGACTGAAAAGCCGGATCCTCGGTGATCGGCGCACGCCGATTCCACGGGCAGACCTCCTGGCAAATGTCGCAACCGAACAGATGGCTGCCGGTAGCGCCGCTCATGCCGGAGGGCAGATCACCGCGGTGTTCAATGGTCAGATAAGAAATACAGAGCCGCGCATCGAGGAACGATCCGCCTTGGTCGGAAGGAATCAGCGCATGCGTAGGGCACGCATCGATACAACGTCGGCAGGTTCCGCAACGATCGGGCGGCGGGGTATCGGGCGCAAGCGGAATGCTTAACAGCAGCTCGCCCAGGAAGAACCAGGAGCCGGAGTTCTGATTGATCAAGCAGGTATTCCGTCCGATCCAGCCTAGCCCGGCGGCGCGCGCCAGCGACCGTTCCAGCAACGGGGCCGTATCCACGCAGACACGGCTCCCGAATGGTTCGCCATGCAGCTCTGCAATCTTGGCCACCAGGGCCTTCAATCCGGCTCGCAGCACCTCGTGGTAATCCTCACCTTGCGCATATCGCGAGATGGCGCCGCGGGAAGGATCGGCATTTGCCAGCGTGTCACTCGGCGCGTTGTAGAGCTTACCCACGCAGATAATGCTTTGCACATCGGCCAGTAAGGAACTGGGGTCGCTTCGCATGTCGCCGCGGCCGTCAGTCAGATACGACATGCCTCCAGCCATTCCCGCCTCGCGCCACTGGGCAAAGCGCGGGTAGTCAGACAGCGGGCCGGCCGGCGCCACACCGGCCAGTTCAAAGCCGCACTGGGCCGCTAGCTCCTTGATCTGGAATTCTGAAATGGCCAAGCTGAAGGCTGCTACTCTCTCCTTTATCTTGCAACCTGCCCTCTTGCACTTTCAGAATGTCTCGGTTCGCCGCGGAGATCGGCTGGCGGTAGCGAACCTGAACCTGCGCGTCGAGACCAACGAACATGTGGCGATCCTGGGGCCCAACGGCAGCGGCAAATCGACCCTTCTCAAGCTGCTTACCCGTGAGTGCTATCCGCTTCTGCAACCGGACAGCTGCCTGCGTATTCTTGGCGAGGAGCGTTGGAATCTGTTCGACTTGCGCTCAAAGCTAGGCATTGTCACCAACGACCTGATGACGCAATGCACGCGCGACATTACAGGACGCGAACTGGTGCTGTCCGGCTTTTTCGGCTCCGTCGGTCTACCGCCAAATCAACACGTGACCGAGCAGCAGGAAGAAATGGCAGTAACGAGCATGAAGCGAGTGGGGGCGGAGATGCTGGGCGGTCGCTGGGTGGATGAATTATCGTCGGGCGAAGCGCGGCGTCTCCTGTTAGCGCGGGCGCTGATCCATCAACCGCAAACACTATTGCTGGACGAGCCGACAACCAGCCTGGACCTGGCTGCACAGCGCGACTTCCGCGAACGGTTGCGCCAACTGGCCAGCGGAGGAACCAGCCTGCTTTTGGTGACCCATCACCTGGAAGAGATTGTGCCCGAAATTGGGCGAATTGTTTTGCTGCGCCAGGGCACAATTGTCGCTGACGGACCGAAAGCCGAGGTGCTGACCTCCGTGCGAATGAGTGAGCTGTTTGGCGCTCCCGTACAGGTTTGGGAGAACGACGGCATCTATCGGGCATGGTAGTGTTATACGCGCCGGGACTGGGTAAGTTGCTGAAAGAACAGCAAATCCCGGCACAAACCGAGACATTCAATGTGGCTAACCGCCATACAACCCCACTCCCTTGCTGTTCACCGTCTTTCCATTTGAGGTTGCCGAAGCACTTCTTATACTAGGAGCGCTTAGACCGATGCGCGAGTATCGGAATCTTTGGGAGAAATTTAGTCGTCTCTAAATTGAGCAATGCATAAACCAATCAAGTATCTCGAAAAGGCAGTAACGGTCGGCGCGAATGCCGCGTGGCAGGTTTTTGACCGGCTCAACCAGGTTAACCAGAACCCTTCCTTCACCCCGAAGTGGTCGGAAAAGCCACTCCTGAAGAGCTACCAGAAGTCGAAACCGCCACTTGGTTGGCCGCGCGAGACTGATTCGCTCTGCCCTCGCTGCATTCCTGAGATTCGCCAGCGCATTGTCGATGGGGAGGTGGATTACAAGATCCTGCTCAACGAGCCTGTTGGTGAAATTAAGGCGAAAATCATCGAGCGCGACGGCAAGATCCTGATGGTGAAGGAGTGCTCGATCCATGGTCAATTCGAAGACCTGATGTCGATCGACCCGGCCTTCTCCAAGCACCTGGAAGACGTTTTTCCGGGCCGCGACATTCAGGCTCACAGTGATGAGAAGCTTCACAACCACGGCACCAGCACCATTACCCATGGCCGCGGATCGGTTCTGACGGTCGATCTGACCAACCGCTGCAACATGATGTGCGACCCCTGTTTCATGGATGCTAACCAGGTCGGCTTCGTGCACGAGCTGAGCTGGGAAGACATTCAGAAGCTGCTCGACAACGCGATATCCATCAAGCCCCGCCGCCAGATGTCAGTGCAGTTCTCCGGCGGCGAGCCAACACTTTCGCCCTACTTCCTGGATGCTGTCCGTTATGCCCGCAAGGTTGGCTACAACAGTGTGCAGGCTGCTACCAACGGCATTGAGTTCGCCAAGCGTCCCGAGTTCTGCAAAGAAGCGGCCGAAGCCGGCTTGCGCTATGCGTATTTGCAGTTTGACGGAATCGGTAACGCTGCCAACTCGCATCGCGCGGTCGGCAACTTATTCGATGTAAAGCTTCGCGCCATTGAAAACCTTTGGACGAACGGCGTTGACATTGTTCCTGTTATCACGATCATCAATGGCGTGAATAACGAGCAGGTGGGCCGTGTGGTTCAGTTTGCTCTCGACAATCCGAAGAAGATTCCGTTCCTTTCCTTCCAGCCGGTATCTTTCACGGGCCGTGACGAAGCGATTACTGAAGAGCGTCGCCAAGCCCAGCGGTACACGCTGTCTCATCTGGCGCACGACGTAAAGAACCAGACGGGCATCGGTGAGCCGGTCCGCGACTGGTTCCCAATCAGCTTCATGAGCACCTTCTCCGACTTTGCCGACCTGATCCATGGCCCGGCTGCGGACTGGGGACAACTCAGCTGTGGCTGCCATCCGAACTGCGGTATCGGCATGGCTGTAATGTGCGACAAGGAAACCAAAGAGAGCGTTCCGGTGACGGCATTTCTGAAGGCCGATCAGCTCGCCAAAGACATTGCCCGCATCAACGATGCAGCACGGGGACGCTTTCTTTCCGCCGTTGGCGTAACGCTTGCACTGCTGCGCAACTACGATCCATTTAAGTCGCCTACGCACTTCAAGTTGATTGACCTGGTTCAGAAGTTTGATAAGTGCTTCGGCGTCAGCAAAACCAACTACGGCAGGGTGACGGCCGACCGAACCCGGCAAGACATCGACAAGCGCCGGAACGATCGCTGGAACTTCCTGTTCATTGCAGGCATGTGGTTCCAGGATCTGTTCAACTACGACTTCCGCCGTACCGAACAGTGCATTATTCCGTATGCGACCCAGGAAGGCGAGATTTCCTTCTGCGCCTACAACACTGGCGTTGGCTGGCGCAATATTATCGAAAAAATGCACATGACGGCCACGCTGACCAAGTGGTACGAGGACAAGGGCCGCCACGAAATCTTCGCCGGCAATAAGGCCGTGCCGCTTACCAGCAAGGAACATCACCTGGTGCTGGTTGACGAGCATGTCAATGCTGAACGCCAGCATGATTTAGACGACAAGGGCATTGCCAAGACAGCTCGTGAAGAAAAGACTCGTGCACGCGACGAAGCCATGCGCAAGAAGGCAGAAGACGCGAAGATGGAGCGCCTCTATCGCGAACACGTGCTGGGCGAAAAGCGCATCGAAGGCTTTGTGCCGGTTGATGGGCTGCTGGGAAGCGGCATCAAACCATCTGCTCCTGCTCCCGTTGAGAAGCAGGAAGAAGTCGGCGCGATGGGTGACTAAGCTCACCTGCTAAGTGCAGTTGAAAAGGCCGTCAGAGTTGAAGCTCTGGCGGCCTTTTTCTGTATGTAAGGTCAATGGCTGTACTTATGTTGAACTGCCTTTCGTTAGAGCGAGCTGTTGGTGTGGACGCCTACCGATGAAATTAATGTGATCAGCCTGCACGGTTGAAATACGTCGTACTACCCACAAATGCCACTCGAGGACATCCCCGGCCGGATGTCTACGGCCTTGCAAACACGTATTCAGTAGGCGTGTCCCCAACCCACAGCATTGACCGGTACAAACGCATAAGGGTCGTGCTTGAGCAATCGCAACAAAAGACCGTTTAGTTATGCTCTGGCAACCTTTTACCGCCGCCTGAGTTTGATTACGATCGGCGTTCCTTCAAATCCAAATTGATCCCGTAAGCGGTTCACCAGCGCGCGCTCGATGGAGAAGTGCATCTTGTCCGCCTTGTCCGTGAAGACCACGAAGGTGGGGGGTCGCACCGAGGCTTGCGTCAGGTAAAAGATCTTGATCTCGGTTTCAAATTTCAAGCCCTCCGCAAATCGATTCAGCTCGCCCGTTCCGACGCGCTTGGATGCGTTGTCGTAAAGGTGTCGAATCGTAGTAAAGATTTTGCGGATGCCCTCCCCATTTAAAGCCGACGCGAACACGATGGGGGCGTACTCCAGAAACTTCAATTCGTCCCGAATTGCCTGAATGAAATTCCGCTTGCCTTTCTCTTCGGCAGCGTCCCACTTATTCACGACGAGGATAATGGCCCGGCCTTCTTCGTGCGCGTAGCCGGCAATGGTTGCATCTGACCCAACCACGCCTTCCGTAGCATCGATCATCAGCAGTACAACATTAGCCATGCGGATGTTGCGTCGTGCCATCACCACGCTCAGCTTCTCGGTCATTTCCGTTGTACGACCTTTGCGTCGAATACCAGCCGTATCTACGAAGCGATAGGTCGTGTTCCCGTCGCGTATTGTTTCGTCGACCGAATCCCGCGTAGTGCCGGCCACTGGAGAAACAATGGAGCGCTCGGACCCAACAAGCGCATTCAGCATCGTTGATTTACCGACGTTCGGCCGTCCGATGATGGCGACCTTGATCCGCTTCTCGGCCGATTCGCTCTCTTCCTCCTCGCTCTCAAGAGGATCTTCCTTCGGAAATGGCGCGGTGACATGGTCGAGCAGCGAGTCGATGCCGAGCTTGTGTTCAGCCGACACCGCCATCGGATCACCCAGGCCCAATGAATAGAATTCGTGCACAAGATTCTCGCGCACCTTCGCGTCAATTTTATTCACCACCAGCGTCATTGGCTTGCCCAAGGGCCGAAGCAGTTGGGCCAGGTCGCGGTCGGCTGAAGTGATTTCAGTGCGGCCATCGATAACAAAAACAATGTGACTGGCAATCTCAAGGGCGACGTTCGCTTGCTTCAGAATCTGGCTGGGTATCAGCGCCTGATCGTTTGGGATGATACCTCCGGTGTCAATCAGGCCGAAGTGTTTGCCGCGATACTCGGCTTCGCCATAGATGCGGTCGCGGGTAATTCCTGGCTCATCGCCCACAATCGAGCGACGGTTGCCGAGTATCGCATTAAACAGGGTTGACTTTCCTACGTTCGGGCGCCCCACAATCACAACTGTCGGCAAAGGCTCTTCGCGTGTAGGCATTTAGTCTTCAGGGTCGCACGATGCGCACTTTACGTGAGACCATGTAATTGTACGAATGTCCTCTGAAAATCGCTCAATTTACACGCGCAACATCGCAATTATTGCGCACGTCGACCATGGAAAAACAACGCTCGTGGATGCCATGCTTCGGCAAAGCGGCATCTTTCGTTCGAACGAAGAACTCACTGATCGAGTGATGGATTCCAACGATCTGGAGCGCGAACGCGGCATCACGATTCTGGCCAAGACCACCGGCGTTCGCTATGGGAAGGTGAAGATCAACATTGCCGACACGCCTGGCCATAGCGACTTCGGCGGCGAGGTGGAGCGCGCGCTCAAGATTGTTGACGGTGTTATGTTGCTGGTAGATGCCAGCGAAGGCCCGCTCCCGCAAACCCGTTATGTATTGATGAAGGCACTGGAAGCCAAGCTGCCGCCGATTGTTGTGATCAATAAGATCGACCGCCCGGATGCACGCGTGCAGGAAGTGCTGAACGAAGTT
The DNA here is from genome assembly GCA_964248405.1 of uncultured Bryobacteraceae bacterium. GTDB lineage: Bacteria > Acidobacteriota > Terriglobia > Bryobacterales > Bryobacteraceae > Bog-105. The sequence continues at coordinate 28,304 of CAXTYH010000032.1, read as the reverse complement.
TACGATCTGTTCATCGATCTTGACGCAGCAGAAGATCAGCTCGATTTTCCTGTCGTTTATACCAACGGCAAGGCAGGCATTGCCAAGCTAAACATGGAGGACGAAAGCACTACTCTGCAGCCGCTGTTTGAAACCATTCTCAAACACATCCCTGCTCCGACGGGCGACCCCGACGCCGTGCTGCAGATGCTCGTCGCCAATCTGGATTACAGCGAATACCTGGGAAGGCTTGCTATCGGACGCGTCTTTAACGGCACTCTCCATCACGGCGACGAGGTAGCAATTGTCAAGCTGGACGGCACTCATCATAAGACGCGCATCACCAAGCTGTACTCGTTTGAAGGTTTAAAGCGCGTTGATGAAACCATCGGCAAGCCGGGCGACGTACTGGCCATTGCAGGCGTGGAGGGAATCACTATTGGCGAGACCATTACCAGCGCCGAAACGCCGCAAGCCTTACCAAAGATTCAGATCGATGAGCCGACTATCGCGATGACGTTCACGGTGAACAATTCACCGTTCGCGGGGCGCGAAGGTCAGTATGTGACGTCGCGTAATCTGCGAGATCGACTCGACAAAGAGCTGCTCACCAATGTGTCGATCAAGGTGGAAGAAGCTGGCGGTCCAGATGCGTTCAAAGTGATGGGACGCGGGGAGCTGCAGCTTGCGATTCTCATTGAGATGATGCGGCGCGAAGGCTTCGAACTGCAGGTAGGCAAGCCTGAGATTCTCACTCGAACGATAGACGGCGTCCTAATGGAACCCCTGGAAGCGCTGGTCATTGATTGCCCGGAGGAGTTCATCGGGATCGTTATTGAAAAGCTTGGGATGCGCAAAGGCAAGATGACCAAGATGGTCAACAACGGATCGGGTCGCGTGCGGCTCGAGTTCAATGTCCCATCGCGCGGCCTCATCGGTATTCGCAGTGAAATGCTGACCGATACCAAGGGCATGGCGATCATGAATTCGCTCTTTTCCGGTTATATCGAGTGGCAAGGGGACATCGAGATGCGGCCCACAGGTTCGCTTGTGTCTGATCGCGCCGGCGTTGCCACAGGCTTTGCCATTGCCAATCTGCAGGAGCGCGGCACCATCTTCGTCTCACCGCAAACCGAAGTCTATGAGGGCATGATCATCGGCGAAAACTCGCGCGATAACGAGCTCGACGTCAACATCGTCAAGGAAAAGAAGCTGACCAACATGCGCGCTTCAACCTCCGACGATGCCATTCGGCTCATTCCGCCTAAGGTCTTGAACTTGGAGCAGGCACTCGAATTTATCAAAGAGGACGAGTTTGTCGAAGTGACACCGAAGTCGATCCGGCTGCGCAAGAAAATCTTGAAGTCCAATCAACGCTAAGTAGCTAAGCAGCATCTGGTAGCAAAAACGATTGGCGGCTGCCGAGGGTAGCGGTCACTGCTTCAGCTGCCAGATACCCGCTGCGCACCGCGCCTTCCATAGTGGACGGCCAACCAGACTTGGTCCAGTCTCCCGCCAGAAAGAGATTCGGAATGGATGTCTTATTAGTAGGTCGTAGTGCTTCAAGCCCGGGCGTGGCCGAAAACGTAGCGCGTACTTCCTTCACGACATGTGCGCGCTCCAGCCTGGCGTCCTTGGCCAGCGGAAAAAACTCGGCTAGCTCTTTAATGGCCAGCGCAATCACTTCGTTTCGCGGCATCTCCAGCAACGTACGCGACGCACTCACCACCAGTTGAATATGCTTGCCGCCATTTTTGTTGAACATCCACTGCATTGTGCGGTCAAGGAGCGTGGCGTGGGGCAGATCTGTTACCGGTCGATCGAACCAGAGATGCACGCCTGTAATAGGCGAGTGAGTGAACGGGGTCAGGTCGATGTTGAAGCCCGGAATAAGGCTGCTCAGCTTCTCAAACGGCACGGCTAGCACAAAGGCATCGGCGCTGGTATGCTCGCCGTTCACAATGATGCCGCTGATCTTGTTGCCTTCAAACTGTAAGGACTGAACCGGACTGCGCTGATGAATTGTGACGTTGGGATACCGCGCCCAAGTAGTAGGCGAATATAATTCAGCCAGCGGTATAGAGGGCACGCCCATCTCATAGGCATTCGTCTTGGCCAAAAAACCCAGGAAGAAGACCTGCAAGCCGTGTCGGGCAGCCATGCGCTCCAGGTCTTCACTGATTGCGCTCACCAGCACCTGCCTCCAGAAACGCTCAATGGCTTGAGGGGTCTGGCGCTTCTCTCGAAGCCAATCCATCATGGTGATCTGATCCAGATCGCGGCGATGTCGGTAATCGTAGTTGACGGCAAGCATTCCCCGGCCCACGCTCAACTTGTCCGCCATTGAAAGAAAGTGGAGACGGGCAAAGGACTCGGTGAAGTGCAGTGGTGCGGGAAGCAGACCACGGCGCATTGTTGAGACGCGTCCGCCGGGTTCAATCCAATAAAAATCGCGATGGAACTGAACAGCCTCAGTGGAACCAAGACGACCGTAGAAATCGATTAGGTTGTGGCAGCAACGCAGCAGCACATGCTGGCAGTTGTCGATAGTTGTTTCGCTGCCGTTCTCTTCGCCGGCCCCGTTTAGCTGATACGAAGTAGCGCGACCGCCTAAGAACGGCCGTGCTTCATAGACTGAAACCTGATAGCCGGACGAACCCAAAGCAACCGCGCCGGCAAGGCCTGCCAAGCCGCCACCCACAATCGCAATGTGGGGTGCATCAGCCATCATCTCGCCATTGACATGTGCGAGTAGTTGGCGATCATGTTTTCAATCAGGTGCAAGCCGCAATCGCCTTCCAGCGACAGGATGGATTCAGGGTGAAACTGCACCGCTTCAATGGGCAACTGGCGGTGGCGCACGCCCATGATGATGCCGTCATCTGATTCAGCTGTGATCTCCAGCGAAGCCGGAAAGGCTTCACGATTTGCATAGAGCGAATGATAACGCCCCACCCGAAAAGGCACCGGCAGATTCTTGAAGACGCCTTCGTTCGTGTGCGTCACCGAAGAGCCTTTGCCGTGCATGGGATAAGCAAGCACATCCAGCTTGCCGCCAAACGCTTCGACAATGCCTTGCAGACCGAGGCACACGCCGAAGGTTGGAATGCGGCGCTTGGCCAGCTCAAGTACAAGATTGGGGACGCCGAAGTCTGCCGGACGTGCCGGACCAGGCGAGATAAGAACGATGTCAGGCTTCTCTTCGTCAATGGCTTCGAGCGCCATGCCGGAGCGATAAGTGGAAACGCTTGCGCCCGTTTGTCGCGCGTAGTTAGCCAACGTGTGTATGAAGCAGTCGTCATTGTCTACCAGCAGCAGGCGTATGTCCTGAGCTCCGGGATTCAGGCGTGGACCAACAATAGCAGCATCAATCGTCGGGTGCAAAGCACGGAAGAAGTTGGTTGCCTTCAAGCGGCACTCGGCGTCTTCCTCCGCCGGGTCTGAGTCGTAGAGCAGCGTCGCACCCGCAGCATAACGGGCAACTCCATCTTTCAAGTGCACGGTTCGAATGGTGATGCCGGTGTTGATATCGCCATTCAAACTCAGCATCCCAACTGCGCCGCCATACCAGCCCCGCGCATCCTTTTCCAACTCTTCAATGGCGCGAGCCGCAGCCTTCTTAGGCGCACCAATAATGGTCACCGCCCACATGTGTGTGAGGAAAGCATCCAGCGCATCGTTGCCGTCGCTCAGCGTTCCTTTGACGTGATCTACTGTATGGAACAGACCCGCATACGCTTCGATCAGGCGGCGTCCGACGACCCGTACTGAGCCTGGCACACACACCCGCGACTTATCGTTACGATCCACGTCGCTGCACATGGTGAGCTCAGACTCTTCTTTGGCAGAGTTGAGCAGTTCGCGAATACTCTCGGCATCACGCAACGGATCACCCGACCGCCGGGCCGTTCCAGCTATCGGACAGGTCTCAACGCCCTGCCCTTCCACGCGCACGAACATTTCCGGCGAAGCACCCACCAACTGTTCGTCGCCCATCTGAATCAGAAATTCATAAGGGCTGGGGCTGGTCTTTTGGATGCGGCGGAATAACTCAGAGGGACTGTCGGTAAAAGGCGCACTGAATGTCTGGCGCAGCACTACTTCGTAGAACTCACCTTGCCGCATGCCTTCCCGAACAGTGTCTACCTTTGCCATATACTCCTCAGGCACGTGATCGGAGACGATGGAACCGTTTGCCGAAGCTGCATGGAGCTGGGTTATCGAAGGCGTTGTGCGCGGCAGATCCGCAGTAGTAAGGCCAGAGCCTGCAAAGTTATACTCGAACCGCTCGATTATTTCTTTCTTGCGATCCATGAAGTAGATTTCATCGCAAAGAAAGAGGTGAAGCGTTTTCCCATCGTGACGCGGCAGACGCAGCGGAATCGGATCAAATTGCAGCAGCAGATCGTAGCCGAAAGCGCCAATCAAAGCCAGCCGCGAATCTTCGGGGCTGCCGAACTCGCCGACCAAGGTACGCAGAATGGAAAACGGGGAGGGCTGTTTGCTGCGCTGCTCCTCGGAAAATCTGCTGTCGAGCGGTTTCAGTTCGCCCTGCAGGCGCATCGGTTCAGAAGTAAAGGAAGCCCAGTGGCGATGCTCGCCGAGCAGCTCACTTAGAAAAGAAAGGACTATGCGACCCCGCTCGTTCAAGGCAGAAAAGGTTAACGAACGTCCGCGCCCGACAATCTCAATTAGCGGCCCGGCGGCAGCGACGTCCCAACGCGAGTAACGCCCGGGGTACTCGTATCCAGAAGACAAGTAGACGCCGCGTTCTGTATCCAGGCGCCTCAGCAGCCCGTGCAATCCGTCAGCAAACGGTACTAGCGTGCTGGTGCGCGTAACTGTAATCCCGTGCGGCGTCGTGTATTGCAACTGCGACATGAACAATTATGGCCCTAGCAGGCGAGGTCTTCGCGCGTCACCTCGATATCGCCCAGGCGGCCCAACATCGCCAGCGCTACGTTTTCGGTACGAATGAATTGCTGCGCGATAATCTGCACTTCTTCGCGCGTTACCGATTCAATGCTCTCCAGCATTTCATCGAGCGTGCTGAAGTGCTTGAAGTAAAGTTCCTGGCGCGCCAGATTAGACATCCGGCTGGACGTTGACTCCAAGCTCAACATCAACGAACCCTTCAGATGATCTTTAGCGCGCTGCAGTTCATCGGTCGAGATCGGTTCGTTCTTCAATTGCCTCAGCTCTTCCACCGTGGATGTAACCACTTGCTTAGCGGTCTCAATTCCTGTGCCCGCGTAGACCATCAGACAACCAGTATCGCTAAACAAATTCAATTCGGAGTAGACCGCATAAGCCAGCCCTTGCTTCTCGCGTATATTTTGAAACAAGCGCGAACTCATCCCGCCGCCCAGAACAGTATTCAAAATATAGAGCGGGAACCGCATCTCGTGTGCCAGGGGATACGCCGGCACCCCCATGGCAATATGAACCTGTTCCAGCGAATCTTTCTTCTTCAGAATCAGCGGCGCGTGAGTCTGCGGTTGTCCCTCGGGCGGCAGTGGAGGCTGCTGCTGCAAGCCGGAAAACTTCTCTCGCACGAGTCGAACAATCTCATCGTGATCTAGATTCCCAGCCGCCGTGATCAGGATGTTTCCAGGCGCATACACCCGGCGGTAGAAATCGCGCAGCAGTTCGCCGTCAAACTTCTTCACCGTCTCCTTGGTGCCTAAAATCGGCTTGCCCAAGCCCTGGTTTTTCCAGAAGTTGCCGATGAAGCTTTCATGCAGCACGAACTCAGGCTGGTCGAGCTCCATCTTGATCTCTTCCAGAACAACATTCTTTTCTTTCGCGATATCTTCCTCGCGGAAAAGCGGATTCAACACCAGATCGGCAAGTACATCCAGCGCCAGCGGCAGGTGTTCGTCCAGAACCTTTGTGTTGAAGCTGACCAGTTCTTTGCTGGTAAACGCGTCTAAGCCACCGCCGACCGAATCAACTGTCCGAGCGATGTCTTCCGAAGAGCGATTGGTAGTTCCCTTGAAAACCATGTGCTCAATGAAGTGAGACAAGCCGTTCTCGCGCCCCTGCTCCACACGCGAACCGCTATTGATCCATACGCCTAAGGAAACAGACCGCACATAGGGCATGGACTCCGTCACAATACGGATTCCGTTGGGGAGCGTCGCGCGTTCTATCTGTCGGACATGCGGGAGTGCAACAACCATAGATCAGACCTCTCTTTTATGTACGCAGAGCCACACCAAGTCAGATGTGCGAAGGCGTGTTCAACGGTACACTAGAACTAGATGCAGCAAGTGCTTGAAGGCCAGCCACTGGTCGGGATGGAGCTTGCCGACCTCCAGCAGTTCCTTAGCCCGGACCAACCGGCTTACCGCGCCAGACAACTATATGACGCTGTTTACCGGAAACAGGTGGCAGATCTATCGGAGATTTCGAGTCTCCCACAAGCCCTGCGCAGCCACCTGGAAGAATGCAGCAGACTTGGCCTGCCAATTGTAGACAAGCGATTCGATTCGAGCGACGGCACACGCCGCTATCTGCTCAGACTTTATGATAACCGAACGATTGAGTCGGTGCTGATGCCGGAGGTCGGGCGTGATACGGTTTGCATCTCGAGCCAAGTCGGTTGTCCTGTAGATTGCCGGTTCTGCTTGACCGCTTTGATGGGCCTGGAGCGCAACCTGACTGCCGGCGAGATTGTTGGTCAGGTTCTGCTGGTTGCGGGCGACAACGGCTTAGGGCCGATCGGCACCAAGCTAAATGTTGTGATGATGGGCATGGGCGAGCCGCTGCTCAATTTGCCCAACGTATTGAAGGCGACGCGGCTGCTGACTGATCCCGCCGGCATTGGCATGTCACCAAAGCGGATCACTGTTTCCACCGCCGGCATTGTGCCGAAAATCTATGAGCTGGCTGCTTCGGAAGTCAGGCCAAAGCTGGCCATTTCGCTCAATGCCAGCACCGAAGAGCAACGGCAGGAACTAATGCCGATTACGCGCAAGTACCACCTGCGTGAGTTGATGGAAGCCTGCCGCGCTTACCCGCTGCGTCCCTGGGAAAAGCTGACATTTGAATACGTTTTACTGCGCGGGGTCAACGATACCGATGCCGATGCCAAGCGGGTTGTCCGGCTATTAGCAAACCTGAATTGCAAGGTCAACTTGATTGCGCTTAACCCCGGGCCCGGCATCCCCTTCAACATGCCGGACCCGGAACGGGTGGAGAGCTTCCAAGCCCTTGTGCGCAATGCCGTTCCTTGCTTTGTGCGCCGGCCACGCGGACGCGACATCTATGCCGCTTGCGGACAGTTGAAGCGCAATTCTCCCGAGTTAGTTGAGCTCCCTGAGCCGTCGCCCCTACCGAGTCGTTGACGGCGCAACCGAGTTCCCTGCCGCCGCAGTCTTTGGATGGCTCGCCGTGCCGCCATCGGTCATCCCCATTGCCCACTTGATGGCTTCGAAGTACATGGTGCGAATATCCGGATCATCCCAGGCTTCCTTCGTGTGACCGAGGGTCGAGTAGAACACGCGCCCATTGCCGTACATCTTCGACCAGGCAACAGCGAAGTCATGATCGGTGCGGTGCACTCGCGGATTGTTGTAGTCCAATTTGTTTTCGTCCAGCCGTAGCAGCACGTTCACCTTGTCACGCGACCAGGTCTTGGCTTGATAAATCTCGTCCCGCTTCACAAACGCTTTTGGGAAATGGCGTACCGCTGGAAAGGACGGGTCCTCTAAAACGATCGGCGCATTGAATGTAAACCAGGGATGCTGGTCAAAATACCCGCCGATCATCTCGCCGTATTCGGGCCACTTGTAGTTGGTGTCCAGCGCCGCATGAATGCCCACAAAACCCTTACCGTCCTCTTTTACAAAAGAGAGCAGGTCCTGCTTTTGGGCATCGGTCAGCTCCAGTTCCCCTGTGGTGCTGGCAAACACCACGACATCAAAATAGTTCAGCGACTTTCTGTTGAGATCCTTCGTGTCGGTCTTGGTCAGCAGTTCGGTATCGGTGCGCAGCGTGGTTTCCCAAAGCCGCGTGCTATGTCCCATGTCGAAAATCGCTGCCATGGCATCGGGAACAGAGTCATGCTGAAAGCCCTTGGTCTGAGAGATTACCAGGACATGACCTACCCGATCGGGCGGAAGTGTCGTATGTCCTTTCGATTGAGCCGGCATCTGAGTTCCTGACGCCAGAAGCAGCGCACCCAGGATTGTGATTGGTAAAGCGATTCGGTTTCTCACATAGGACAGCTTACTGAATGCGTTGCGCGGGTACACTGAAAGTTGCACTCCTTCTTCAGCCACATGTTCGGGCTGCTCCTCCACTTGAACTATTGGGGGCCCTTGGTGTTGGGCACGCTGGATTCCTCTTTTTTGTTTGTCCCTGTTGGCAACGACATCCTGATCATTGCTCTGATAGCCGGACACCACAAGGAATTTTGGATATACGTTCTGTCCGGCGTGGCTGGATCGGTGTGCGGAGTTTTCCTGCTCGATCTGGTCGCACGCAGACTCGGCGAGGCAGGGGTACAGAAAATCACTGGACAACGGCGCTTCAATTACCTGAAGAAGAAGATCGAGCAAAGAGGCGGTTATTTTGTCGCACTGGCTTGCCTCTCCCCGCCGCCATTTCCATTCACGATGTTAATTGCCACTACCAGTGCACTGGCTTATCCGCGGGTGAAGCTGCTTACAATCGTGGGGCTTTGTCGCGGGGTTCGTTTTCTGATCCTGAGTTATCTCGCCATTAAGTATGGGGACGGAATTTTAAAGATCATGCGCACCCCAGCTTTCAAGTACACGATGATCAGCTTCGCAGTCCTGTGCGTAGTGGGTAGTGGCTTTTCCATTGCCAAGTGGTTCGCCACTGGTCGCGCCCATCGCACCCAAAAAGCAACGGCTTAGTTGCATGTGGTCGTGCTTCCCACTTAGAACATCTCCCCTGCCTGGCACGTCTGACATGCTGAGGACTTGACGTCCCAAGTTGAGGTGGGGCAATAATGCATGAGAAGGAGCAAGCATGCCGCTAAGTGAATCAGACAAGGAATGGATCAGCAGTGTAGCGTCTGGCGTTGAGGCCAACTTTGGTAAGGAACTAGCCAGGATCGATGAGAGGTTGGCCAGGTTCGATGAGAGGTTGGCCAGGTTCGATGAGGAAATAGAGCAGCTCGCCACGCAAGAAAGCTTGCGCGACTTTGAGACGAGGCTATTGACTGAGTTTCACAAGTGGGCGAGTCCAACAGGTAAACGCCTGAACTCGCATAGCAACGACATCTCTGCCATGTATGAGGAGTTGCAAATCTTACGGGAGCGCATCGAAGGTTTAGAGGCAAAGTAGCGGGTAAACCGAGGGGGTCGGCATGGCGCATCCAGCTTTCAGCCGAGTGTTGCCAGCATACTGGAACCATGCGTATCGGCATTACGTGCTACCCGACATATGGCGGAAGCGGCATCGTCGCCACAGAACTCGGTCTGGAACTGGCGCGGCGTGGTCATCAGGTTCACTTCATCAGTTACGCCCACCCTATCCGGCTTGATACCAGCACTCCGGGCATTCATTATCACGAAGTTGAAGTCTCGAATTATCCACTCTTTCAGTACCCGCCATACATGTTGGCGCTGGCATCGCGCATGTTTGAAGTTGCAGAGAGCCAGAAGCTAGATCTTCTTCATGTGCACTACGCCATTCCCCACGCCATCTCAGCACTACTCGCTCAGCAGATGACTACCACCCGCCGACTCCCCTTCATTACCACCCTGCATGGCACCGACATCACCGTAGTTGGCGCAGAGCCTTCGTACTTCTCCATCACTAAGTTTTCTATTGAAAAGTCCGATGGAATTACTACCATCAGCGCGTATATGCGCGACCGCACGTTTGAGTTCTTTGGCGTGCCTAATCCCATTGAGGTAATCCATAATTTCGTGAACTGCTCGCTCTACCACCCGGACGAGGAGCGCCAGAGCGTGGGACCGAAGCGCATTCTTCATATCTCCAACTTTCGGCCAGTCAAGCGTGTACTGGATTGCATTCGGGTGTTTGCTTTGGTGCGTAAACAGGTAGAAGCTGAACTGGTGATGGCAGGCGATGGCCCTGACCGTGGTCCTGCGGAACGATTGGCTCGCGAGCTCGGCGTTGAGGCGTCCGTCCGGTTCCTGGGCAAGCAGGACAACTTGGAGCGGCTCATTCCGGAGATGCACGTACTTCACTTGCCCAGCGAAACGGAAGCGTTTGGTCTGGCTGCACTGGAAGCCATGGCTTGTGGCGTGCCTCCGGTAGCCACCCGCACCGGCGGGGTTCCCGACCTGATTACTCACGACCTGGACGGCTACATGGAGTCAGTAGGCGACCTGACAGGACAGGCAGACCGTATCATTTCCTTGCTCACTGACGGACAACTGCATCGGCGTGTGGCGGCGGCTGCCCGCGCCACGGCACTGGCTCGCTTCTGCACCCACCTGATTATTCCGCAGTACGAGGGCTACTACCAGCGGGTTTGTAACGGGTACGGAACTTAACCGGCCAAACCGGAGTCTAAATGTGCAGATGGATTTCATCCGCCCTCGGGAGTAGAATTCTAGCGATGACGAAACGGTTGTCGGGCAATGGCGGAAGCTTGTCGATCCTGGCAGGCGCACAGAACGGGATCTCTGAGGAAGACGCGCGAATCCTTCGCGGCCTACGCTCCGGCGTTGAGAGCGCCTACGAAGAACTGATTGAACGCTATGAGCACCCTGTTTACAGCATGGTGTACCGGCTGCTCGGCAACCAAACTGATGCTTGCGATGTAGTGCAGGAAGTGTTTCTCAAGGTTTTTCGCGGAGTCGGCGCTTTCCGGGAGCAAAGCAGCTTGCGCACTTGGGTGTACCGGATTGCGGTGAACGAAGCTCATAACCACCGTCGCTGGTTTGCCCGTCATTGCCGGCGCGAAGTACCGCTTGAAAAGGACAACCTGGAGCACGACGGGGTCATCGAATATGCGCACGATCCGGGCCCTTCGCCTTACGATCAGGCTCTTGACACTGAAACGCGGGTGTTGGTGGAGCGCGCCCTTACCCGAATTAATCCGCTCTTCCGAACCGCCGTGGTGCTGCGGGACATCCAAAACATGAGCTACGAGGAGATTGCAGACATTCTTCAGATTTCATTGGGGACGGTGAAGTCACGGATCGTACGCGGTCGCGAAGCGCTGCGCCGCGAGCTGAGCCAGCAACCGCAACAAGGGTTCGCCGAGGCCATGGCTTGAAGTGGAAACACAAGTCGTCACCCCTATGAGGACCAATTTATTATGACCTGTTGGAGTGCCAAACGTCGTCGGGAAGAGTTTGTCGACGGGCGCCTACGTGGAAGTGAAACCTCCCGCATTGCAGCGCATTTAGCTCAGTGTCAGTCTTGTTCACTCGAGTACGAGCAGACGCGCGCTGTACGGATCACTCTCCGGAGACTGCCAAGTCCAAAGGCTCCGCCTGCTTTAAGGACCGCGCTACGGATAAAAGCCTCGCAGGAACGGTCCGCCGTTGAGCAGCATCAGGGTTCGCCCTTAATGCGGCTTTGGGAGGGCTGGCTCTTGCGCATGGATGAACTCATGCGTCCCATCACGATTCCTGCTACCGGTGGTTTGCTGTCGAGCATCATTCTATTTGGTGCGCTGACGGTCACCATCGGCACCGCCACTCGGCAAGCCGACTATGAGGTTCCGGTCATGTATGGCGAAGGAACAAACGTCAACCTTGTCCCCATGCAGCTGCGCTCTCCGGTTACCCTGACTCTGAGTTTGGATGGCACAGGTCATATCACCGACTATGCTTTTGCAAATAAGTCTTCCTCGTTTGTTGGCGACGCCACTCGCCTGCAGTACCGCAACATAGCTGTGCCGAACTTTCCCAGCGTGCTCGCGATCGCGTCGCCTATCAATCGCGATATCAGCATCAAATTCGAACCGCTTACGTTTCGTCGCTAGCAAACACCTCGGCGGACGCCCGCGCGGTGTTCACCCCAGCCGTTTCAGCGAGTAATCCTCATCATTGCGCGTCAGATTCGGGCTGTAAAACGGATCGTGCGCAATGATGTCACCCCACTTGGATCGCATCCGCGCCACCTCTAGCGGATGCGGAATCAAGTCTTTCGAAGTCTTCGAAAAAGCCTCGTAGTGGTGGAGCACGGCATGTGGCGTGTAAAGCACGCGATGGCCCGTTGCCCCGATCTTTAAGCAAAGGTCGATATCGTTGAAGGCGACCGCGAAGTCAGTCTCGTCGAAGCCGCCTACCTGCCAGAACACTTGGCTCTTTGCCATAAGGCAGGCGCCGGTTACTGCACACACATTTCGAATCACGTCTGAGAAATCGAAGTAGTGACTGGTGGAACCATCCAGGCTCTTGAAGGCATGGCCGCAGTTGTCGAACAGTCCCATTACTACGCCGGCATGTTGAATCCGTCCATCGGGATAAAGGAGCTTAGCCCCAACTGCCCCCACCTCCGGACGTTCTACCATCTCCACCATCGCCCCTAGCCAGTCTTCAGCAATCACTGAAGTATCGTCATTCAGGAACAGCAAAATGGGCGAGTCGCATTCCCGCGCGGCCGTGTTGTTCAGCGCCGAATAGTTGAATGGCTTGTTGCGCTGGTCCACGTAGCGGATCTTCGGCATTCCCAGGTTGAATTCGTCAACCAGATTTTTGATGACGAAGCTCTTGGAATTATCGACAATGACGATCTCGTAATTCGGGTAAGTGGTCTTAGCCTGGATGCTCTCAATGTTTGTGCGCAGAATTTCAGCCTTGCCGCCTGACGCGATGATGATGCTTACTCGAGCCCCATCGGAGATCGGATACCGCACGCGCCAACGTCCCACGATTTGGCTTGGCTCCACTCGCGCGCCGAGGTTGAACTGCTCAAGAGAATCGGCGATGGCACGCTGAGCCGCAGCCAGAGCATAGTGCTTGTTGTCAATGGTGCTGGCCGTGGAAGCAATGCCGGCGCGCCAATGATAAAGCACCTTTGGGATGTGCTGAATGTTGCTTGCTTCGCGCGTTGCCTTCAGCACCAGGTCATAATCCTGACTGCCATCGCAATCAGATCGGAAACCACCAATGCGCCTGACCAGGTCGCTTCGCAGCACCAGCAGATGGCAGATATAGTTTTCTGAAAGCAGAAGATCGGGCGACCAGTCAGGTTTAAAGAAAGGCTCGTAGCGCCGGCCGCGACGATCAATCTTGTCTTCGTCGCTGTAGATCATGTCGGCATCGGATTGCCGGTCGAGCAGCTCACAGACGTAGGCAAGCGCATGTGGCGCCAGCACATCGTCATGGTCCAGAAACGTAAGAAAGTCACCGGTGGCCAGGTCCCCTGCCGTGTTGCACGCTGCGGAAATGCCGCCCTGCTGCTCGCGGAACACCGCCTTGATGCGGTCGTCTTTGTCGCGATATTTACGGACAATCTCACCGGCCTCGGGCTTAGTTGAGCCATCATCAGCAATGCACAGCTCCCAATTGCCGTACGACTGCTTCAACACCGATTCAATGGCCGCCGTTAGTTCGGCCGGGTCCGTATTGAATACCGGCATCACAATGCTGATCCGTGGCTGTAGCCGGAACAACGGCAGCCTGAGCGTGATCATGGTGTGATCGGGCGCTTCGAAATCGTGAATCCAGCGATCGTAGGCGGAGGCGAAGCCTTTCTCGTGGTCAATGGTCACCACTGTGTGTGTTTCGCGGACCGGTACGCCGCCGGCGAACAGCCGCAACGTAATCGGATAAGTTCCATTGCCGAGCGAACTGGATTCGAATTCGAACAGAAAGCCGGCACGACCGGTTTTGTCCAGATCCGGGTGAGCCTTCTTTACGTCAGGCCGGGCCAGCGACGGAACCACAGACACGGTTTCCATCCCCGGCACCTCCAGCCTTACCGAATCCACTCCGCCTTCTGCTAAGCACCAGCCACGAACGGAAATGGCTCCACTACGAGGCGTCCGGTCGCTCTCCGAAGGCTCATCGCACGTCAGGTAGGAGCGCTTGTTGCTAAGGGCCAGTGAATCAGCAGACGTCATGGCGGCCCTGCGTCCCAGCAATCGCTTGAAGGCGCCGCTGGTGGAGTGAATGGTGCGCCACACGCGTCCAGTCAGCATCTCCATCTGAATGCGATCCACTCGGGCTACCGATGTCTGCTGAGCGCGCAACTGTTCGCCCTGTACTTCCAGCAGCTCAACGACCTTTGCCATCTGCTGCTGTGAACTTCTCAGCTGGTTTTCCAGCTTACGCAGTCGTGCGTGTAATCCTTCCACCTGCGATTGCAACGGGTCAGTTTCGGTCATGGCTTCCTGCGAAGATTAACAAACGAGATCAATAAAGAGACTAACAACAGCGACGAAATGGTGACGAACTGGAAAGCCTTCATAAAAGGGACTGCCCGGAGGGGACGCGCCATTTTGCTGCCGGACCCGGAGACGCGCCGTTACCGCCAATGGATTGCTCGTCGGATGGAAGAACGCCGCACAAAGTTTCCAGTGAGCCTGGAGCCCGGGCTGCTCAGTATCATCACTCCAGTCTGGAATGGCAGCCCGGTAAGGTACCTGCGGGAGCTGGCGGAGTCGATCGCACCGCAGATGGAGGGCGTTGCTGCCGAGTGGCTCATCCTCGATAACGGATGCGCCGATAAACAACTGCTGGCCTGCCTCAATCAGCTCAAGCGCTTGCCCTTTGTCACATTAATCCGCGCGGAAACGAACCGCGGCATTGTCAACGGACTCCGCACCTGCCTTCAGCGGGCTCGCCACCGTTATGTCCTGCCCGTTGATGCCGACGATTTGCTCTACCCGGACGCGCTTCGGATTGTTACGGCCTCTATCCAGAACCATAGCTACCCGGCGCTGCTCTATACGGACGAAGATAAAACGGCCGCCGGCGCCGTCTCGCAACCGTACTTCAAGCCCGATTGGGATCCGGTTCTGCTGTCCAATTCGGCATACATCGCCCACCTGGGCATAGCGGACCGTGCGCTTGCGCTCAGCCTCGGAGCGTATACTGACCCGGCAGCTGAAGGCAGCGCCGATTGGGATCTGTTCACCCGCTTTGCCAATGCTGGATACGCGCCGATTCACATACCGGAAATTGTTTATAGCTGGCGAGTTCACGCGCAATCGACTGCCGACGATACTGCGGTCAAGCCGTATATCCTTTCCTCCCAACGAACAGTGATGGAGCGCTTTCTACAAGCCCGTGCCGGCGGATCTTCGTTCCGTGTCGAACCTAATCCACTCTTTGGACCCGGCGCTGCCCACTTCCGTTACGTTCGCACCGAGCCGTCAGCGCGACTTTCCATAGTGTTCCGGGGTCAGACAATTGCCGAACTCGCCGCCCTGGCAGAGGAGATGGCAAATCAAAAAGGCATTGTCTGTCTCGAAGGCGGCGCTACCCCTGAAAATCAGGACTGGGTGAATGAAGCTGTGGGAACGCTTGAACTGTTTCCGGAATCGGTGATGGTGGGCGGCCGCATCTCCGGTTCGAATGGAACGCTCATTGACGGCGCGGAAATCTTCGGCTTCGGAGGGCTCTGCGGGACGCCTGACCGGGGCCGCAAGCTGACCGATCCCGGCTACTTTGGGCAAGCCTGGAAAGTTCGTTCGGCCAATGCCGTTAGCGCCAGGTTGGCAGCCATCGATGCTGTATTTTTACACCGAGCACTCCAGGCCTTGCCGTTCGAGCCAACGCTGCCCCACCTTGGCTGCTTCCTTGGCGCCGCGGCTGCGCGGGACGGACATCGGGTTATCTACAACCCACTCCTGCATGCCGTTGCGACTGCCTCCGCTCCCATGCCTGATGCTGAAGCGAACGGGTGGAACAGCCGCTACGCCGACCTGATTCCCGACCGCCGCTACTACCCGGAACCGTTCTCGCTCACCACCGGCTACAAGATTTCTAGAACCGGCCAATGAGCCACAATCCGGCCACCATCAGAACGCATCCAGCAACGCGCAGCCCCGACAGCGGATGCACTTTAAATCCAATCCAGCCGTAGTTATCGATGACCACCGACATGATGAGCGAGGCCGTGACGCTGATTCCCGTAAACACGCCCGAACCCAATCGATGCGCTAAGGTGATGCCGGTAATCGTCGACCCAATGCTAAGCAGACCGCCCATCCAAGCCCACCATGGCACCTGCGCCAGCTTGCCGCTTGCCGGCCAGGCTTCGCGGACAAACAGCTGAATCAGCAGCATGGCGAGCAGTCCGGTTAGATACACCCAGGCTGCTGTCAGCACCGTCTCATCCAACGATTTGCGCAGTTGTGCGTTCGCCCCGGACTGTCCCGGATTCGCAGCGCCCGCGGCAATTGCAGCCAGATAGATGAGCCAGTTCACAACCCCAATAGTGTCAGACGCCGGCGGTACGCCGTCCCGTTCTACACTTGGGCTTGCCGCGCAAGCTGGGACAGCACTTTCTGGTTCGACAGGCCACGCTTGAGCAGCTCGCAGCAGCAGCTTGTGGCGAGAGTGTTCCGCGCGTGGTGGAAGTGGGACCCGGGCGAGGCGCACTAACCCGTCATCTGCTGCCGCGTACCGATGAACTTCACGCGGTGGAGATCGATCGCGGCCTCGTGGCCTCTTTGCACCATAATTTCGAGAATGAGCCCAAGTTTCATCTCCACCTCGGCGATGTTCTTGAGACTGACCTGGCCCAGTGGGGCCCGGCCGTGGTCACCGGCAACTTGCCCTACTACATCACTTCACCCATCATTGAACGGTTTCTGCGGCTCGGGCCCGGCTTCCCCCAAGGCGTGTTCCTCATGCAGCGCGAAGTCGCCGACCGCATCCTTGCCGGTCCAGGCAGCCGCAATTACGGTTACCTCACCGTTGCTGTTCAGCTGGTCTGTCGGGTCGAACTGGTTTGCCATGTTCCAGCCGCTGCTTTTTCACCGCCGCCGAAGGTTGATTCCGCCGCCCTTAAGTTGATTCGTCAGCCACCCGCGATCACCAATCTTCCGGAGTTGCTGCAGTTCGTCGGCCGCTGTTTCGCACACAAGCGTAAGAACCTGCGCAACAACCTGAAGCCGTATTTTGGTGACGCTCTGGATGGCTCCCGGGAAGCGAACCTGCGAGCCGAACAGATCTCCATTCAGCAATTCATTGAACTCTACGCGCGCTTGTCTACCGCACCAGCTCTGTAAGGCCCGTGTCGCGCCCGGCCCTGTAAACTGAAGCTTCATGATTCGCGCTCGTTTTGCGCCTTCTCCCACCGGCTACCTGCATATCGGCAGCGCTCGTACCTTCATCTTCAACTGGCTTTTCGTTCGTAAACACGGGGGTACGATGATCCTCCGAATCGACGACACCGATGCTGATCGCAACACCGAAGCCTCGCTGAACTCCATCTACGAAGGCCTGAATTGGCTCGACTTGAACTGGGACGAGTTTTATCGCCAGTCGGAACGCCTCGATCTTCACCGCAAGCTCGCTTACGATCTGCTGGCACGCGGCTTGGCATACCGCGACTTTACGCCGGCGACCAACGAGGGAGAAGATAAACCACATGCGGAAGGGCCGTGGCTCTTCCATCCGCAAATGCGCGCGCTCTCACGCGAAGAGAGTGACCGTCGAGCTGCTGCCGGTGAGCCTTTTGTCATCCGCTTCCAAGTGGAACGCGAGCCGGTTCGCGAGGTTGCCTTTACTGATCTGGTGTACGGCCCCCAATCGAAGCAGACTGCCGATATCGAAGACTTCGCGCTGCTGCGGAGCAACGGTATGCCGACCTACCACTTGGCTTCCTGCGCGGACGATATAGACCTCAAAATTACCCACGTGGTGCGCGGGCAGGACCACCTGTCCAACACGTTCAAGCACATCCTGCTCTTCCAGGCCGCTAGCGGATCGCAGCCAGAGTTTGCCCACTTGCCGTTACTGATTGCGCCTGATGGCTCCAAACTCTCCAAGCGCAAGCACGGGCCAGTAGTCAGCGTCACAACTTACCGAGACAACGGCTTCCTGCCTATTGCCTACATCAACTTTCTTTGCCTTCTTGGATGGTCGCCTAAGAATGATCGTGAGCAGATGGCGCTGGCGGAGCTTACCGCTCTGTTCTCTTTTCAAGGAGTCAAT
Organism: uncultured Bryobacteraceae bacterium; assembly: GCA_964248405.1. Classification (GTDB taxonomy): domain Bacteria; phylum Acidobacteriota; class Terriglobia; order Bryobacterales; family Bryobacteraceae; genus Bog-105. The sequence goes on along the minus strand of CAXTYH010000032.1, from coordinate 10,254 downwards.
CGGCCTAACGCTGTGGTGAATTTCAGTGAGGCTGACCCAATCGATCCTAAGGCCATGTGGCTGAATTCCCAGCATCTGCGAACGCTGCCGATTGCGGAACTGGCGCCCGTTGTGCGCCGCTCATTGGAAGACCATCACATCTCTGTTCCAGGCACTGAAGCGCAGTTCGCACACGTGGTGGATCTCATCCGCGCCCGCTACTCCACGCTGCTCGATTTTGCGCTGAAAGGCCGTGCCTACTTCGCCGATGATTTTCATACCGACCAGGTGGCGAAAGACAAGCTGGACGTGCCAGGAGCTCGTGAGTTGATGCATGCGCTGGCTGATCGCATCGAGGCCAACCCTGACTTCACAGATGCGTCGGTAGAGATTGATTTGAGAAAGATCGCCGAAGAGCGCGGAGTCAAGGCAGGCATACTGATTAATGCTTCGCGGGCAGCGCTGACCGGGCAGTCGGTAGGCCCCAGCGCCTTTGCCATCTTCCCGTGCCTCGGTCGTGAGCGCGTCATCGAAAGGCTGCGTCGAGTCTAAATGCCGCGCACCATTGTTGGCCTGGGTGGATTGCTCAGCGACCCTGCCTGCTGCGTTTTGCGTGACGGCGTTATTCAGTCAGCCGTCGAGCAGACGAAGGTAGCCCATGGGGATCGGCCTGGAACCTTCCCCGAAGAGGCCTTGCAAATTGCTCTTGAAAGCGCGGGAGTGGATCCCTCGACGATCGACTGCGTAGCCGTGGCGCGCCGCTTTGCCGCCACCTCAGAGAGCCTGGCTCAGCTGGAACTGCGGGCTCGATTTCCCAACAGCGAAATTGTCGTGGTGGAACATCATCAGGCCCACGCAGCCTCGGCTTTCTACTGTTCACCTTTCCAGACTGCGTCCGTGCTGAGTGTCGATCGAGCGGGCGACTATCGTTCGGCCGTGCTGTTTCGCGGTGAACATGGGCGGCTCACGCCAGTCCGTGAAATGTACTTCCCTGACTCGCTGGGCGATCTCTACAACCGGATCACCGAACTGCTTGGCTTTGAGGCTCGCGCTGATGAGCACAAAGTCCAGTGGCTCTCCACGTTCGGTAAGCCGGAGTTCTTTCCTGTCTTTCAGAAGATGATGGGGCTTGAAAATGGCAGGTGGCCGCGCTTCGATCGAAGCTATCTGGACGCCGATCAACTGACGGCCGGCGGATTCAGCAGTCGGTTCCACCAGGAGTGCCGACTACCCTCCCCGCCTCTGCCTCAGCAGACCAGGTATGACCTTGCTGCAAGTCTCCAGGCGGCCGTGGAGTCGTGCGTCGCTTCCATGATCGGCGAAAGTGAGAACATGTGTATTGCCGGAGGCCTCTCGCTCAACAGCCTGCTGGTGCGCTCGCTGGAATCTCAGTATGGAGGCGTGTTTGTGCAGCCTGCGGGCGGAAATGCCGGCACGGCGCTCGGGGCTGCGCTTCATGCGCTCTACCATTTCTACGGCGATTCCCTGAGGGAGCCGTTCAACTCCCTGTTTCTCGGGCCTGCTTACTCGCCGACTCAGATCAAGCAGGTTCTGGAAAACTGCAAGCTGCGCTTTCGCTTCATCCCAACTCAGGATGACCTTATCAGGCAAGCGGTGGCCGCGCTGAACGACCATCGCATCGTCGCCTGGATGCAGGGTCGCCTTGAGTTTGGCCCACGCGCACTGGGCAACCGGAGTATCCTCGCCTCCCCTTTGAACCCATACTCGAGCGAGAACCTGAACGTCTACATCAAGCACCGCGAGAAATTCCGGAAATTTGCCGCATCGGTGCCCGAAGAGCTGGCTTCAAAGTACTTCCATGTGGGCAGCAATGCTGCTTACCTGGCAACTGTCGGCAGGGTTCGGCCTGAACATCGCGAAACGTTTTCAGCTGCTCTGCTGGGTGAAGATCTCATCCGCGTTCATACGGTGCGGAAAGCGGATAATCCGCTGTACCACTCGCTTCTGCTGGCTGCAGGAGAATCTACCGGACTGCCCGCGCTGTACAACACAAGCTTTAACCTGTTCGGAGATCCGCTGGTCTGTACACCCCGCGACGCCGTCAGGAGTTTCTACTCCTCAGGCATTGACGCTCTGTTTGCCGGAAACTTCCTCTTAGAAAAGTAACCGTTCTCTTACGGCTGCTTCGGCTGGAAGAACGTCGTCATACCCTGCTCGGCCAAACCTAGTGCACGCACCAGCGAGATCTTGGCAATGTTGTTCTGATACTGCGCTGAGATCAGGCTTTCGTTTGCATCAGCTACCGACTGCTGCGCCTGTACTACCTCAACCGTGTTGGTCACACCGGCTGCGAAGCGATCCCGGGACTGCCGGAGCGTTTGGTTCGACAACTCGACATTGCTGAGGGCCACCTCCACCTGGGCAGCCGCTGAAGTGAGATTGAGCAGCGCGGTCCGTACCTCGGCATCGATCTGGCCCCGCAAATTCTCCATCGAGTTCCGTTGGTTACGGAGTTCAGCATCATACTGCAAGATGTCGGCCCTAATCCGCCCGCCGTCGAAGATGTTGAACGTGAGCGAGCCGGTCGCGTTAAAGACGCCATGCGACTGCGTGAACAGATGAATGCCGGTGTCACCATAAAAGCCGGATGCCGTTGCGGACGGATAACGCTCAGCTCTAGCGCCACGGAGCGAAAACTCAGCTGCCGTCACGCGTGCCTTCGCGGCTTGAAAGTCAGACCGGTTGTCATAGGCTTTACTGAGAGCCTCCTTCAGCGTAATGACATTGGGCGGCAGCGACAGCGCCGGATCAGTGACCGAAAACTCCTGCCCGGGCGGCAACCCGATCACGCGACCAAGTGAGATCTTATCGATTTCGAAGGTGTTTTTAACGGCAATCAATGTCTGCTGACGCTGCTTCACCTGCACCTGAGACCGGAGCACGTCGATACCAATAGCGGTGCCCGCATCGTGTCGCCGAACAGCGTTTGTGTAAACGGCAGTATCGGCGTCGAGCTCAGCTTGCGTAGCCGAGATACGAGCGGCATCAGCAATAATCTGCAGGTAAGCGTAGCCCACCCCCAGCACCACCAGGTCACGCGCATTCTTTACATCGAGCACGGAAGCCCTCTCAGAAGCGCGTGAAGCTCGATAGTTGCTGATCGCCGACCAATCAAACAGAGTGAGGCTCACATTGGCCTGTGCGCTCTGGTAGCCATAAGGCCCGATGATGGTGGGGATCTGGATCCCCGCACCGGGGGGAAAGGTGAAGCTGAAGCCTTCGGCTTGTAGATTAAGCTGTTGCTCGACAGCCGAGATTTCTCCGGTAACTTTTGGCAAAAGCGTACTCAGAGCCCGCAACCGTTGCGCTTGCGCTTCGCGGCTGCTTTGCTGATTGGTCAACAGCCCCAGGTTGGTACGCAGTCCTCTATTAATCGCCTGCACCAGGGAAAGAGCAATGGGGGTATCGGTAGCCCGCCCTTGCGGTACGCTGCCCTGAAAGTTGGGGTCACTCGCCTGCGACCCGGTTGTTAGGCTCGAAGAACTGCCGCTGCTGCCGCCGGTCGCGCTCCCGCCGGACTGCGATCCGCTGGAGCCGCTGCTTGCGCTGGCTGTCCCTGATGAACCGGACTGTTGCTGCGCTTGCCCTCCCACCACTACCCCGGCAAACAGCAAAGATAATACGATTGAACCCGCGCTAAATCGTGTCCTACACATTCTTCTGTCTCAAAAGCACGTGCCTCTCCAACAGGCTGATCTTACATGCGTTCGATGCCGGATCCTGCAAAAGCGTGGCACCATCAGCGGTCGCTTATTTAAGAACTTAACCTTTATTCTGCCAAACACCCTGGTTCACGTCTCTCTGAGAACTTACAGGTGACGCCTGACAAAGGAGCAAATCTCATACCCGGTCAGGTACTTGAACGGCGATTCGCCCATCGTATAGTGCCCACAGGGCAGCACGCTCACTGTGTGATCCCACTTGCGGGCGCGCGCTCCCTCAATCACCTGCTCCGACAGCCTCACTGGAAAGGTCGTGTCATAGCGGGTGTAAATGAATTTAGATCGCTTCTTCTTGGCGGTGTAGAGGTCGTAGTAACTGGGCGGGCTGATGCACATCCAGTATTTGCGCAGAGCATCCAAGCTGACCACGCCCTCCAGGCTGTTACGAATATGCTGTGTGGATAGGCCTTCCCAAACTACGTCGGCGACAAACGTTGAGCAATGGTTGAAAACGTTCACCCCAATACGCTCATCCACCGAACTGGCCAGAAAGGCATAACAGGAACCGATGCTGGTGCCCACGATACCGAGGCTTTCGTAGCCCTGCTCCTGCAGCCAGTCGAAGCACGCACGAGTGTCGATCACTGCCTGGCGCGTAGCATCGATCGTTCGGCAGATATTGGCTGACATCGCATAATCGGCTCGGGCCAACCCGGCCGGCGTGCGCGCATCGTGATAAGGCAGGCTCAACCGCAAGGCGCTAATGCCCAACTTAGCCAGACCGGCTGAGAGTGCGTTGTGCTGCGGCAGCTTCGAATTCCAATGCGGCAAAACCACTACTGCCTTTCGCTTGTTACTTTTGGCCGGATACCATAAGGCCCGAACCGTGTTGTTCTCGGCGGATGGCGTATGCACGGGCGATTGAAACTCCAGCCAGTTATCTGAGCGAAGCTCAAAGGAAGATGGCTTTCGGTAAGCGAAGAACTCCTCAGCTCGTGTCACCGCGAGGTTGTTCATGCATAAAAGGAAGTCCTCAGGACTGCTGAGATGAGCCTTGCACTCGTCCACCATTGGCCAATTGTTAGCCCATTCAAGACCAAACTCAAAAGGCCGGCTGACGCGATCTGTGGAACGAAAGCAGAGATGATTTTCCCAATCGGTCACCCAGTTGCGATAACGGCGCGAGACCGGCCGTAGCAGCCTTCTCATGCTCCGCGAGAAGGGGTCGTGTTTGATTCCATGGAAGCTCCCTTACATTTTAGCGGCACCTGCTATGGCGAAAGTGTCTGGACATTCTTTTCATGGGCTGAGCTGATGAATCGCCGGACCAGGATTCCGAACAGGCGCGCATATCATCAGGGCCGGAAAGCCCACCGTTGGCTAGCTGCTATAAGACTCTTATGCCCCGCTACGCAGCAATCGACATTGGCAGTAACTCAGTTCGCATGCTGGCGGCAGAAGTCAATCATGATGTCACGACGGTCCTCGCGCAAGACAGGCAGGTGACCCGGTTAGGCGAAAGCGTTTTCCGTCTGGGGCGCATCAGCGACGAAGCCCTTAGCTTTCTCCTGACAACCCTGTCTCGCATGGCTGGCGCGTACAGCAAACTGGGTGTTCAAGCAGTCCGGGCGGTGGCCACAGCCGCCGTTCGAGACGCCGGTAACCAACGCGAGTTCGTCGAGCGGACCAGCCAGGTGCTGGGCGCTCCTGTCGAGATCATCTCGGGCTCGGAAGAGGCGCGGCTCATTCACTTGGGCGTCCAGACTCGCTGGCCACGTCCGCACGAGAAGACACTGATTGTCGATGTTGGAGGCGGCAGCGCGGAGTTGATCGTGAGTCAACATGGACAGATCCTGGACGCTGTATCGAAACCGTTAGGCGCCGTTCGCCTCACTGAGATCTTTCTCCAGAACGATCCGCCCAATCCAATAGACCTGCATAACCTTCACTCCTTCATCACCGAAAAAACGCAGCCTTTCTTCCAGGCGCACGCAGGCGAAAAGTTTGATCGCGTCATCGCAACATCGGCATCCGCGGCGGCGGTAGTTTGTGCAGTCAATCAGATTCCACGTTCACGCCGCGAAGAAGCCGACCGGCTGCAAGCTTCAACGCCTGAGATCAAAAATCTCTACGGCAGAGTGTCCTCCGCAAACCTTGCCCAGCGCAAGAAGATCGTCGGCATCGGTCCACGGCGGGCAGAAATCATCATTGCGGGTGCTGCCGTCTTTTTGCACACTCTGGAAGCTTTCGGACATCCGTCACTGTTCTATTCATCGGCCGGTGTGCGCGATGGAATCATCGCTGACCTCGCGTCCCAGAGCGTTGGCAGCGAACTGGCGCGCCTCAACAAGGACGGGCGCGCAGTTGTGGAAGCGCTCGCGAAACGCTACCTGGTGGACCCAAAACATTCAGCGCACGTCTCCTTTATAGCTGGCCGCCTGTTCGAAGCATTCCAGACCATCCATCACCTGCCGCCTGCCGCCGGCAAGCTACTGGAGGCTGCCGGCCTGCTGCATGACATCGGGCACTATGTCAGCTCAACCGGTCACCACAAGCATTCGGCCTATCTTGTGGCCAATTCAGATCTACCAGGCTTTACCGACAAGGAGCGTAAGATCATTTCAGCTCTTTGCCGCTTTCATCGCAAGTCGCTGCCCGCACCGAAACATCCCCCGTTCGATGATTTGGATGCTGAGGCAAAGCAGTACGTGATCGGCTTAACGCCCCTGCTACGAATGGCAGACAGCCTCGACCGTAATAAGCAGGGGCGAGTAACCAACGTGCGAACCACCCTGCGCAACGGCCAAATCACATTACTGCTTGAATCCAACGCTGACATCGACCTGGAGACATGGGCGGCCACCGAATCAGCCAAAATCTTTCGTGAAGTATTCCACATACCGCTCACCATTGAACGCAGCCGATCACGAACCGCTTAGTCCCCCGTTCCTCCCGATAAGTCGCGCCTGCAGCTCAGCAGTTTTCTGCCTATGACACCGAAGGCAGAGAGTCCGCAGGTTCGCGAGATCGCATTCGCCTCCGCCCTCAGCCACCGCAATAATATGGTCGGCCTCCCACAACGACTTGCGTCTACCCAGCTTCCAATAGGCAAGTGCTTTAGCCTTGGGCAAACCGCGGAGTCGTTTCAAGTGAGTCATGGCCGACAAGCAATCGAGACCGCATTGCGCACAGACGCCGGCGTCGCGCTCCAGGACGCGCCGGCGCAGGTGGCCGGGATCGGTGCGTATCCGCCACTCCTCTACACACCACTCCGAGCAAAAAGTAAACCGTCGGGGAGGAACCTGCAGATTGCACCAGCGGCACAGCGCTCGCCCGTCTTCGCCTTTAGCCAGATCCGCACGAGTCGCACGTCCGCCCGGCATGGTTCGTTCAGTGCTCATACGATATGACCGAACACTTTGGATCTGCCCCTACCACGACGGAGCCGGTTACGCCTGGGATGGCGGTGCCTTGAAGGCCTCATCAACCGCAACCCGATATCCGGCCGCCAGAGCATTGGTCTGGTTAGCCAATCCGACAACGGCCATCAGTTCACCCAGCATCTCGTCGCTCATGCCTTTGGCACGGGCCGATGCCGAATGCGACGCCATGCAGTAGCCGCACTGGTTGGTGGCGCTGACCGCAAGATAGATCAACTCTTTAGTAAGCGGGTCCAGAGCGCCCGCCGCCATCACTTCTTTAACACTCTCCCAGGTACGCCTGAGAGTGGGCGGATGAACAGCAAGGGCCAGCCAGAAATTATTTACGGTGTCGACTTTGCGTGTGGCTTTGATATCGTCGAACACCGCCTGCACGTCTGCGTCCCTCATCTCAGATGACATAAGCCTTTTTTCTCACGAAGCACCCCTAGGAGCTGCCAATCAGGATGCCGGCGCCAAATACCAGCGCTCCGCCTAGCGCAACCTGCATTGCGGCACGCACCAGAGACGTGTCCATGTATTTCTTCCGGATCCAGCTGATTACAGCCAATTCGATGATGACAACCACCACTGCCACTCCCGTGGCGATGTGAAAATCGGAGATCAAGTACGGAAGCGTGTGGCCAATACCACCAACGGTCGTCATCAGACCGGTAACCGATCCGCGCACAACCGGGCTGCCGCGACCGGTCAGCGTCCCATCATCGGAGAGAGCTTCGGCGAACGCCATGGAAATACCGGCCCCAATAGAAGCAGCCAATCCGACACGGAAAGCGTCAGTGCTCAGATGCGTAGCAAACGCAGCCGCAAACAGGGGCGCCAGTGTGGAGACCGATCCATCCATCAGACCGGTAAGTCCGGGCTGCACATACTGCAGAACAAAGTTACGACGTTGCGTGTCCAGTTCGGCCTGCTGCACAGTCCGGGAGACATGCTCTTCTTCCAGCGTTTTACTGTGAGCCGTGTGCTTCAGTTCAGCATCGGCCAAGTCGCCCAGCAGTTGGCGCGTCGAGGTATCTTTCACCTGCTTCATCGCTTGCAGGTAAAAGCGGCGAGTCTCCTCTTCCATCGACTCCATCGCGCGACGCACAGCGGACGGACCCACTGAACTCGCCAACCAAACCGCAGGACGCGGCACAAAACCCTGTACATCCTGCCGTCGAATATAGTCGAGATGATCGCCAAAACGCGCCCGGTAGAGGTTGAACAGACTCGCTCGGTGCTCGGACTCCTCGGCCTGCATTTCGGTCAGCAGTTTGGCCGTACCGGGATAGCTCTGCGCTAAGCGTTGCGCGAACTCGCCATAGACGCGGCCATCCTCCTCCTCCAGCGCGATTGCAAGCGCTAGGATCTCCCGCTCGGTTAGATCCTTGAAGTTCTTCGCCATCAATTCATTATCAATTGATAGGATTCTCGGCGAGAACAGGCTGATGGCTTAACTTCGAACACTCTAGGAACCTCCTTGCCCAACGTGCGGTGAGAAGATCCAATCGAGCTGTTCACCTATCTGTTGTGTGTCGTCAAGCAAGGAGCTACTGCAAGCTTCTGGTAAATGCCTTGCTGACACTGGGCATTGCAGGGTCGTGCTTCGCTTGCTCGGTGCTCTCTCATGAGGCCATCGTCGACGTAGCCTGGTCGGTAAAGCTCGAGCCCTTGCTTCGAACGCGGTTCCCTCACGCCTCTCCGGATAACTTCAAGACCGCCCACGCCTACGCATACGGCGGCGCTATCATTCAGGATCTCGGTTACTATCCCCACGGCAACAAGCATTTCAGCGACCTGACTCACTACGTGCGCACTGGCGACTTCGTCGTGGCTCTGCTGGACGAAGCCCATGACCTGAATGAATATGCCTTTGCTTTGGGTGCGCTGTCTCACTTCGCATCCGATAGCGATGTACACCGTTACGCGACGAATCCAGGCGAAGCAATCCTCTATCCGCGGCTTGGGCGTAAGTTTGGGCCGGTAGTTACCTATGAGCAAGATCCGGCCGCGCATCTGAAAACCGAGTTCGGTTTCGATGTGCTCCAAGTAGCCAAGGGCAACTTCGCACCGGAGGCGTATCACAGCTTCATCGGCTTCGCCGTATCCGGGCCACTATTGGATCGAGCGTTCGAAAAGACATATGGGTTAGCACTGGCCGACCTCTTCCCGGATGTCAACCGAAGTATTAGCTCTTACCGAAGCGCCGTCAGCAGAACGATTCCCGCCGCCACCCGGATTGCGTGGGCCGAGCGGGAACACGACATCAGACACGCGCAGCCGGGCATTACACGCTCCAAGTTCGTTTACCTCCTCAGCCGTTCAAGCTACGAACGAGAGTGGGGGAAACAGTACGACCGTCCCACAATGCGCGATCGAATGGCTGCACACATCATAGGGTTGATCCCTCCGATCGGTCCTTTGCGGGCTCTGCGATTCAAAATGCCTACCCCGGAAGTAGAAACGCTCTTCATGCAGAGCTTCAACAGATCCGTAACCGAATACACCGCGCAACTGGACCGAGCGCGAGCAAACACCCTCAAGATGGCGAATCCAAATTACGATCTTGGAGAAGTAGCAAAGCCCGGAGTCTACGCGCTCCAGGACAAGACCTATGCGTATTGGCTCCATCAGTTGGCCGGCAAGCAATACGGAACGGTGGCCCCCGACATGCGTGAGGAACTGCTGAAGTACTTCACGGCTATTCCATCCTCTCGCGCAAAAATCCAACCTGAAGCACAGGTCCGACTAGCAGCTGAGTTACAACAATTGAAAGACTCGGTCGGACACGACGGGCTTATGGCACGAGTTCCGTAAAGACCAGCACCACCGCCAGAATGTAGAAACGCTTTCCGGCTTCGCCTTATCAAGCTGGCTGCAACTTGGCAGAAGATTTTGCCAAAGTGGAACTGTTCACTGCAGAAGAACAGTTTGAAAGTGTCAGGAAATGTCTTGAAGAGCTTCTGAGCTTGATTACACTGGCCCGCATCCGCCGCATCACTTGGCTTGCGAGCCAGTATGCAAAGGTGAGCGCATGATGCAGTTTGTGCGCCCGTTCAAACACTTCTCTTCAAGGACAATCTGCTTCAAATTTGCGATCGCTGGTAGTCAAACTAGTCAAGTCCTAAATTGTCTGTAAATTGAATCTCCTATAAGTTGCTCAATGTTGT
>CAXTYH010000031.1:0-51244 GCA_964248405.1 uncultured Bryobacteraceae bacterium | reverse complement strand
TTGTCACATTAGGTTCTGAGGCTTTCGGCATCTCATGTCACAATAGCAGAATCGCGAGCCTAGTGAGACTGGATTGTGTCACACATCCCGTGTACCTCACGGGTATACTCCAAAGAGACGCTACGGTGGAACCAAATCCTTGAAAGACAAAGAGGAAACGTGAAGACGGACAACGACGCTCTCAAAGATGCGAGAGACCAGCTCAATCTGATCCTGAGTTTCTTTCCTCGCGTGGATGCGAAACTCTCCACTGTGCTTGCCCTTGATACAGCTCTTCTCGCCACGATGACCGCCGCAGTTCCGTCATTCTCCCAGATGAACGCTTGGAGCTGGGTATCCTCATCCGCCACCGTTGTCCTACTTGCTCTCAGCTTTTTTTGCTTGTATCGCGGAGGTTTTCCAGACACCAAAGGCGGAGAATCTTCATTGGTCTACTTCCGACAAATTGCCGGTCGCACTGAAGCTCGCTTCCTTGAGGCTTATGTGGGTCAGTCGGAAGAAGCTCTTCGGACAGACCTGCTCACCCAGGTCTGGCGCAATTCCGAAATCCTTGCCGCCAAGTACGACAACTTAAAGCTCGCCTTCATCTTCATGGCTCTCGCTCTGCTGCCATGGGCGGCGACTCTCGCCATGTTTTCGTTCGCGAAGCACGGATTGCACGTTACGGTGACATCATGAGCGTACTAACGGACCTGAAGGCGTCCGTTGAGACAATCGTTACGAGTGCTTGGGGCCACACAGATGGCCGCGTGGTTCCTGACAGCACCGATCTTGCGTTAGGAAACCATCGCGTGCAGATGTCGGCAGTCGTTTTGTATGCCGATCTAGCTGACTCAACAGAATTAGCCATCACCAATCAGGAGATTGCTGCGGAAGTCTTTAAAGCCTACCTGCAAGGTGCAACGCGTTTGATTCGGGCAAACGGCGGCGAGGTCAGAAGCTTTGATGGGGACCGTGTGATGGGGGTTTTCATCGGTGAACAAAGAAACACAAGCGCCGCGAGATGTGGTTTGCAGATCAATTATTTTTTTACGCAGCTTCTGGCACCGCGTTTCATGAGTGCCTACGCCTCTGCGCTTGTAGGTTTCAGATTCGCGCAGACTGTTGGAATCGACAGCGGCAACGTGCAAGTCGTTCGCGGTGGAATCAGAAACAATAACGATCTCGTCTGGGTGGGACGTGCTCCAAACGTGGCGGCTAAGCTAAGCGCTATTCGGAACGGGAAGCACTCCACTTTTGTGACTGAAGATGTCTATAAGGAAATCGCGCAGAGCCTTAGAACGAGCACAACACAAACAGATGTGTGGATTCGCCTAAGCTGGAACGCCGGGTCCAAGTACGGTGTTCCCATCATTTATGGTTCGAATTGCACCTGTACGCCGGCGAGTTGAAGAAGCCCGGAGGGTCAATCATCTTTGAGTCGGCTCGCATTTTCCAGCCTCAGGCGCTAGTCACGTCTCAGCTTCATTGTATTTGCTCCAAGCATCCCCGCCGTAGACTGTCATGACCCCATCAATGGAGATTCCATGGCCTGGCTCTTGCTGATCGCAGTCGCTATTCTCATTTACCTGCTTTTCCGAATACGTGGAGTCTTAGAGGCTGAACAGAAGGTCAATGCCTCTCTTCGCCAAGAGAACCAAGACCTCACGCGATCCAGAGACGAAGAGAGAACAGCAAATGCTGCCCTTCGAACTGAGAATGCTGATCTCGCGCAATTCAGGGATGTGCTCGACGCCAAGGCCGAGGCTGACCGTCTTCTAGTACAAGCCCGTTTGCAGTCCGAACAGGCTATAGCTGCGGCCTCGGCTACTTTCGCTGAGGCCCAAGAGAACGCGAATCGCCTGACGCAACAGGCCCAGCAAACTAGCGCCGAGGAACTATCACAGGCCAGAATTGAAGCCAGGACCATACGCTCACGAGCTCAGGCGGCCTTTGCTGAAGCACAGAACAGCATGGAGTCGATCTTGCGCTCTGCGCAGCAGGAAGCCAAGAACGTCGTGAACGCGGCAAGAAAGCGGAGCGAGGAGATCGCCGGCAAGGCCTTTGAAGCGGTGGACAACGCCGAACGCTTTCAGCAGATTGCAGAAGCGATGCAGAACCTGATCGAAGGGTATGGCGACCGGTACGTCATCTCTTCCCGCGGTCTTTTGGATGAACTTGCCGCATCGTACGGTTTCACCAGTGCAGGAACAGAGCTCAAGAATGCGATCGAGCGATCGAGACTCATGGTTGCCAACGAGACGGCCGCGACCTGCGACTATGTCGAGAGGAACCGTCGTGAGACGGCCATTCGCTTCGTCGTCGACGCCTTCAATGGAAAGGTCGACAGTACCCTTTCCAAGGTGAAGGACGACAACGCTGGCACCCTTGAAAAGACGATTCGGGATGCTTTCACGCTGGTCAACTACAACGGCGCAGCCTTTCGGAATGCCCGCATTCAGGAAAGCTATCTTGATAGCCGTCTTATGGAACTGCGGTGGGCTGTTGCAGTGCAGGAGATCAAATTGAGAGAGAAAGAGGAACAGCGACAGATTAAGGAACAAATCCGCGAGGAGGAGCGGGCACAACGAGAGTTCCAGCGGGCGATGCGGGATGCGACTCGCGAGGAGGAAGCGCTCCGTAAGGCCATGGAGAAGGTGCAAGGCCAGGTAGAGAAGGCTTCGGTGGAGCAACGTCAGAAGTACGAAGCGCAGCTGGCGGAAATGGCAGAGAGGCTTCAGCAGGCAGAGGAGAGGAACCGGCGTGCTCTATCGATGGCGCAGCAGACGAAGGTTGGGCACGTGTACATCATCTCGAATGTCGGCTCCTTCGGTGAGGACGTGTACAAGATCGGCCTCACCCGCCGGCTTGATCCAGTGGACCGCATACATGAGCTAAGCAATGCCAGCGTCCCATTCAGCTTCGACATTCACGCGATGATCTTTAGCGAGAACGCACCGGAACTTGAGACGGCGCTGCACCGGCACTTCCTAACCTCACAGGTGAACAAGCTGAACCCCAGGAAAGAGTTCTTCCGTGTACCCATTGCAAGGATTCGCCAAGAGCTCGAGAACCTGGACATCAAGACGCGGTGGACGATGACCGCCGCTGCCAAGGAGTACCGCGAAACACTCTCACTTGAGCGCACTCTCCAGGAAGATCCAGAGAAAGGCTATCAGCTGCTAGAAAAGCAGATTACAGAAGCTTCTACGGGCAACGCGCCATTTGCAGAAGATGAGGAAGAGACAGAAAATCTGGTGCCTAGCTTTGCTGAATAGAAGGCTTCCTGCGGCTTGCACTGCTGTAAAACTGCCTCTTTAAAGCTGCAGCCTAGCTGAATTTGTAAATCTCTTCAGGAATGCCATACTCCTGCAGTTCGTGAATAGGCAAACGGAATACACCGCGTATCTGCTCTACCTTGCGCACTGCGATCTGCACGTGCGTCTTCTTCCAGAAGCCGGCCTTGGGGTACAGCTCTTCCCCCTCCGGGAAAAGAGCACGCACCGTATCGTACTCGACACCGATCTGTGCGAGATTTCCGTGGAGATGCTGAATGACAGCGCGATCCAGAAAGCGAAGCGCCAGGTCACCGGGTTTTCGATCCTCGACGTCTTTGTTTTCCAGCATCGCTTCGCCGCGGAGCGTTTGCAGGTCCTTATAGCTCGCGTAAGCTGCTTCCACCGCTTGAGTGCCCCGCTGGGTAGTCAGGTCTAAACAGTTCCCCAACTCGATTGCCGCTCCGACAAGGCTTTCCTCCCCTGTGCGGAACTCCTCAGCCCACTGGTAAGCACGAACCGCATCCCACTCCCAAAAGTAGGCGCCGTTTCCAAGCCAATCCCACCGCTGATTGCTCAAGCGAAACAACGAACCGCCCAGAAGCTTGAGGGCGGTTTCTTTACTACAGCCGTGATATGCCAAAACTATCGACAAACAGCTTCCACAATCTCTTCGTCACGGAAGTGAGGTGCGGTCCGGCCACTCTGGTCCACAATTCCTTCGCTCTGAAGAAGTGCGGTAGCCTTCGCAGGCGTATTGCACTCTGATCGAATCTCCGCAAACCTGGCCATCAGCTTCTTGTAATCGGCTTCGCTCATTGCACCTCCATATCGCCTATTAGAATACCAGCCTTGTCAAGTCACGCCGTTCCAGCCATTACCGTTGTCGGTTGGCTTGCGACAGCACTGTCGCAGCTAGCTCCTTTGTGTCTTCGGCGTACTTGTTGCTCTTCATAACCCTCGAAGCGAACTCTTCCATCTCTTTGCCCGTTTGATGGCTCGGGTTGCGTTGGGAAAGTGCAGAGGCCGCAAGCCGCTTCTGCACTTCAGAAGCGTTCGGATCGTTGAGTACCGACCCGGCATCGGACGCGACCTCGGCTGACGTCCGCTTTCTATTGAATGTCATCTCTCCTCCTCAGACTGCCTCACCTGCGGTCTCAATTGTTAGGTCCTAGGTCCCGAACAATATTACGGATCTGATTACACACGACACCCATCCTGGACGGTAGATCGCTGGCGTCATACTGATATGTCAGAGCTGTAATTCCTGAGAAGTCGGATGGCAACTTAATCTCCTCTCCTCGCGGTTCCACCAGGAACGAACGCTGACGGCCGATACGGCCGATGAACAGCCCAAGCTCAAAAATCACATTGTCTCGCGGTGTTGGAGCTGAAACCTTGCGGCTGACTGTCACATCATCGGGCTGCGCTATCGCAATAGCAAAATCCGACTGGTCGAGTTGACGTTCCAAGCTCTCGATGGGGTAGCACGACGCCCGGAACACACCATCCGTCCAGAGCGTGACTGCAAAGTCGTGATCAAGCGCGTTTTGAATAGTGCGGGCTATCTCTAATGCTTCAGCGGAAGAGATGAGAAAAATACGAATCTTGCTATGCGTAGCAAGAACATGCGCGTTGCGCTGTTCCAGCCGACGCGCCAGCTCCTTCGCGATAAGCCGCCATAGCTCGGGGTACTTCTTCCCAAATTCATTGAGGTATTTTCCCGGCATTTGGAAGACTACCGACGTCTCTGTTGCTGTCAGAGTCGCAGATCGTTTCTGGGTGGGCTGAATGGCGGCCATCTCACCAACATGGTCGTTAGCAAAGCGCCGGGCGACCTTGCGGCCATGGACCAGAACGTCGAAAGCACCAGCCAGTATGAAAAAGACATCGGTCTCCTCGGCATCTTGCGTGATAATCTTCGCTCCAGCCTTAACCTCATTCATGGTTCCGGCAGCTGCTATCTCTTCTGCGAGTGATGCGTTACCGCACACCAACTTCTGACTCCGCAAAGCGTCCAGCAGCTCTTCTCGCTCGTCAAAACGTTCAATCATCGTTCCTCCTCAGCAGCCATCCTCAGGCCACAGGTGTCCATCGTGCCGCAGCATGGCTGGTCACGATACAAGCTCCAGAACAGCTCTTCAGCGCTTTTCCACTTCCAGAGACCACGTGCCAGATCCAAAAGCAGAGCAGCTCGCTTTGATTTTGTGTAGCCACGTCGGCGTTTTGCCGCGTGCTCGATCGCTCCAACGCCGCATTTCCCCTTACTTTTCCTGTGATCCGGGTTCGCCCAAGCCGAAAACAAGGGCATCCCTGATGCCGTGACCCTGTAGACACCTAAAGCATCCCGACCAACCGCAAGACTCCGGTCGGCAATCCACTGCGACCACTCTCCAAGCAGTGCCATTCCAGCTCTCTCAGCTTGACGTTGAGCCTGAGCGGCAGCTTCACCGTGTGCCCAGGCCTCGGCACTGGGCCACTTCCTCATGTATGCCGCCCTGCGCTGCGCTCTCAAAAACTCTATGAGAACGCCCAGCCACTTCCGTGCGCTCGGTGAATCGTAGACATCAAAATGACGGTCGCGGTTCCAATACATGCAGAACACCCCATTACCGATGATGTGACGCTCCGGGCAGAATCGTGGCAAGAGGCTGGCCGACGGGTTCTCAGCTGCTGTGAGGCGCCGTCCAGACCCCATTATGTCGATCTCGTAGGTGATCGTCTTTCCGTCAGCGTGCTGCACAGGTAAGACTGCGTTGATAGTTCCGTCCGCAGCCCGTCGAGCAGAATAGCCAGCCCCTTGAAGAGCGATCCACATGTGGTCTAAACCTGTCTGTTCAATCACAGTCACGGCTTGGCGTAGGGCCTCACCGTGGAGGTCGGATAGATCGGGGCTACAACCGAAGCGGCAACTTGAATGACCCCAGAACGTGCCGCCTTGGCTGTCTTATCACCTTTTTCCGACAAGGCCTCTACGGCTTCGTTGTAGTCGAGCTTGGCCTTCCTACGCTTAGGCCCAAAACACTTCTTTACGGCCTCGCTCCCCTTGTCGTAGGCCTGCTGGCCTAACGCAGTTTCATCTCCTTTGCACTTCAACTGCTCATTCTCAGCATCAAGGACACCCCGGCTTACCGAACAACGAATGCGGTCGCCGTGAATGCCTAACCGGGTAACGGTCATTGGTCCGAACTCAAAGCCGATTGCCAACCCCAGTGAGCCAGTTTCCACCTTCGCAGCTTTGAGCTGGACAAGCGCCTCATCGAAACTGCTCCGGAGGCCGCCGGCGCAAAGGACCGATTCGCTGATCGTCTCCTCTTCATCCGTGGTGTATGCAGTTCCTTCGCAAAGGAGCCCATGAATGCAATCTCCGATGAAGCGGATTCGTCTTCCACCAAAGTCTCTCGTGAGGACCCTCTCCAACTCAGCACGGAGAACATGCAACGTCCTCACCACATCCTCTGGATTGTCGTCGATATGTTCGCCGACATAAGCTGTAAACCCATCGATGTCGGCATAAAGGGAAGTCGCATCTTGCCTTTTGGAATTTCCAGGAGTGAGAGCAGCAATATCCATGTCCCTAAGGGGTGGCGTCTGTCGTGTGAATTCGAAAGCGCCGATAGGATGCTTTTCAAGGTCCGCTTTCCATTCTTTTACGATGGAATCCTTGGTAACAGACAGCCGAGCCTTGTCTTGTGAGGCCTTCACTTCTTCAGTGGTGAGCGCAGTATCCCGCGCCGCTGTTACCACAGCGAGGCCGATCGCTTTACGTGCCTTGTCGGTCAAGAAGATGCCCTTGACCTCGCCCGCCGCGAACTTGGCGGCGTGATTTGCAGGTTCACCCAGGAACAGTGGCTCTCGGTATCCGTTACGGCCGTTGTTCACCGCCAGCGATTTACCGCTGTCGATTCCCACGCGCACAATCGCGCTAGGGATCTTCGCATCAGCATCGCCTGTTTCTTCGAGAACATCCATGACCAGTTGAGCGATCGCTATAGCTTTATGTATCCGGGATGCTTCCGCACCCTCTTCTGTGTTGTAGGGCTTCGCCACGAGTGCGTGCAGCCGCTGGTTGTGGAAGTCAATCCGTTTTGCGGACGTTTCGTTGAGGATGCGACTGACAGCCCGGTAGTGCTGATTCAAGAAGCGGAGTGTCCGCTTGTGCGTCGTCACCCCCTCCGTCTCGGTGGTGCCCAGAATGTCATCCATGTTCAAGATGTCTGCGTAGAGATGAACTCCGTCCACGCGGTAGCCCTCAGCGGTCTGGATGTTCTTCAAGGACATGTCACGGACATAATCCTTAATCGTGACCTCTTTTACGTCAGCAATTCGCTTCTTGATGCTTTCTACTGCTCTTTCGTTCTTCCACCCGTTTGCCATGACAACCCCTTTCCATCGATGAGCGGCTAAACCGCTTCCAAGCCTCATGCGTAGAGTGACACGCGCTGCTAATTTTGTCAAGCAGTCCCAACGCACCGCTTGACGAAGTAAGCGTTTGCAGCCATGATGATCCTGGAGGATCGGCAATGCCCAAAACTGGCTCGGACCAGTCACCTGAAGAGCTTGGTAAATACCTAGCCAGTCTTCGAGCAGCCACAGGATTGAGTCTCCGGCAAGTAGAGGAAGCGACCCAGAAAGAAGTCTCGAATGCTTATCTAAGCCAATTGGAGAATGGCAAGATTACAAAACCGTCACCGAACATTCTCCACGCCTTATCGGTTGTGTACAGCGCCACCTATGAGGACCTGATGGCACGCGCCGGGTACGTCTCTAGCTCGAACTCCGACTCTCAGAAACGCCAAGCGCGAGTTGCGACGTTTGCAGTCGGCAACCTGACTCCAGAAGAGGAAAAAGCGCTACTTGCTTATTTGGCCTTCTACCGGAATTCCAACAAATGAGCCAGCCGGAGGATTCACAACTCGAACCGCATCAACTAGTCAGCGTGCAGAAGCACGCTGACCTGCTGCTTCGCAAAGCGTCTGCCCACAACCGCTTTCCGACCCGTGTTGACGACCTGATGCAAGCCGCCAAGCTACATGTGGTGGACGACGCCAACATGGACGAGGGTACCCTCCGAGCCTTCTTGAACAACGCTGCCACTGGCTTTGCACAAGTGCTGAAGTCTGCCTGGAGCAAAGTCCTTGGTCTCTTCGAGGCGAACGACCGGATCGTCTTCATCGACAAAGACACACCGTCACCAAGAGTGCCCTTCATCAAGTTGCATGAGGCAGGGCATGGCTCGCTGCCACACCAGAGCAAGATGTATGCCCTCATCCACGACTGCGAGAAAACTCTCGATCCCTACACCACGGATCTCTTCGAGCGAGAGGCAAACGTCTTCGCTTCGGAAGTATTGTTTCAGGGCGATGTCTTTTCAAAAGAGGCAGGCGACATGGCGTTCTGCATCAAGACGCCCATCGCCTTGGCGCGAAAGTTCGGAGCTTCCAACTATGCGACGTTTAGGCGCTTTGTCACTACCAACCCTTGCGCCTGTTGCGTTGTGGTATTGAATCCGTTCACGACCGAATGGAACGGCTCTTTCCTTCCTGAGGTAAGGCGCATCGTTCCTTCAACTACCTTCCACCGCACATTTCATTGCGAGAGTCTCTTTGCAGGGATCCGTCACACGCATGTCCTGGCCCCTGCCATCCCGATCGGCAATCGGCGTATGACAGCCCCAAAGGAGGTTATCCTTTACGACCGCAATGGCACACCGCACTTGTGCTCGGCAGAAGGCTTCTCTACAAAGCACCAGGTGTTCGTTTTGGTCAGAGACACCGGCGCCTTTACAAGCTCAGGCATAATCGTGCCTTCTAGCTACAGGAGCAATTGAAACAATGCTTCCGTTCGCTTGCCCTGTGGTTCAGTCGTAAGCCAGCCAGCGGATTAGAAGTTTTCGGATCTTGGCTCTAGTTTTCGTAGAACCTAAACATGGCGGCTCCCCCAAGCTACAGCGCAAAGATGTATACGCGAGACGCGTTCAGCTCTTTACGCATGGCAGCTCATCCCACCGCGTAGTCCACCGCGGCGACCGGTATTCCGCGCGCAGCTTCCAAGCCGCGTCCTTCGGCCCGGCGCTCAGGATGCGAACGGTTCCCCGCCCCAGCGTGGCGTTGAGCCGGTCCACCGTCTTCCAGACACGTTCTCTGCGCTCGCGGTCCAGCTCGCTCCACAACGCCGGCTGCTGGACCGTCTCGGGCAGCAGTTCCGTAATCATCACGCCGCACTTCGCGTAGCGGAAGCCATCGCGGAAGAGGCGTTCTCCCAGACGCACCGCGAGAGCGGCCACTTCACCGGTGTCGTTCGTGGTGGCCGGAAACCTGGCCGAGGCACCGTTCGAGTAGAACGGATCGTTGTTGAAGGTGTTGGTGTGCATGAAGACGAACAGGTTGTCGGCTGCCACCTTGTACCGGCGCATCTTCTCCGCCGCGCGGGTGGCGTAGCTGGCCAGCGCTTCGCGCATCTCCAGCCAAGTCGTGACCGGGTTTCCAAAGCTCCGGGTGACGGCGATTCCCTTCCGCGCCGGCTCCACCAGTTCCAAAGGCATGCAGAAATTCCGTAATAACCGCTCTAGTGAGCTTGCGTCCCACCACCCCTGGTTAGAAATGGCGTCAGAACTGCTTCAAGCTGACCGGGCTTTCGTTTCAACAAGCGCCCAAGCGCAGGATCGACGACGTTGAACTCCCCGTCATGAATCGCCTCGAACATGGACAGCAACATGCCTACCATCGGTTCCGGGAACCCGCGTTGAAGCGCAGCCTGCCGGTAGCTCTCTTCGGAGCTTGTTTCAAACGGAATATCACGGCCAAGGATGCTGGACGCCAGCCCCGCGATGTCGGCGAACGTCTGTGTTTCCGGTGCGGTAAGTGGAGGAGTGACACCCTGAAACAGGCTCGTGTCCGTCAGCGCGACCACAGCGGCTTCTGCCAGGTCGTCCCTCAAGGTCCATGAGACAGGGCCATCCCCCGGCAGCGTAAGTTTGCCCGTCGTCTGCACACCGCCCAACTGGTACAAACAGGACTCCGCGTAAAAGCCATTGCGCAACGAGACGAAGTCCACGCCAGAAGCCTTCAGAAGCTCTTCTGTTGCCGCGTGGTCACGCGCAAAGGCGACCTTCGAGTGGGCGCTTGCAGCCTGATGGCTGGTGTACAGGATGCGCTTCACCCCTGCGTCCTTTGCAGCCTGGATCGCATTTCCGTGCAGCCGGATCGCCTCCTCCCCCAGGACATTTGCCGAAACAAGCAGAACCTGCTCCGCGCCGTCGAAGGCCGCTGCAAGGGTTGCAGGCTCGGCAAAGCTCGCCTTCTCGACCCGGACGCCTCTTGCAGCCAGGTCCGCCGCTTTCTCCGCGTCGCGCACACTGACTCCGAGACTAGATGCCGGTACTCGGCTGCTCAGCCCTTCCACCACCTTGCGTCCATAATGCCCCGTTGCTCCGGTGACTACAATCATGCGACCTCCGCCTTACGTGTTTCTCACGGTAACACATGTGTGTTTCCGACGATAAGAGACGCGATAGAATGCTCGAATGGCAAGAACTTCGGGTACCGAGGCACACCGGGAGAAAATCCTTAAAGCTGCCTTGAGCCTGCTCTCCAAGCACGGGCGAGATGCTGTCACAACTCGTGACGTCGCCGAGGCCGCGAAAGTGCAACCACCGGTTCTCTACCGGCTGTTCGAAGACAAGAATGGACTGCTTGATGCTGTTGCAGCCTATGGCTTCAAGGCCTACATCACCAAAAAACAGCCGCTTGAGACCGGAGGCGATCCTGTAGAGGCCCTGCGCACCGGTTGGGATGCGCATGTCGAGTTCGGCCTTGCCCACCCAGAGCTCTACCTGCTGATGTACGCCAATCCAAGACCTGGAATCGAAAGCCTTGCAGCGCAGCAGGCCTCCGGTATGCTCAGTCAACACATGCGGCAAGTCGCAGTTGCCGGCCGGCTTCGAATGAGCGTGGAAAGGTCGTGTGCCCTCTTCCATGCGGCAGCGTGTGGCATCGTGATGCTGCTGCTATCGAGAGTGCCTGACGAACGTGATCCGGAAATCTCGGCTTTCGCCCGCGACCATGCCCTCCAGAACATCACGACGGATGCCCAGCCTGCCCGGAGTTCCACACGCTCCGCCGTCGCAAACCAGATGCTTGAACTGCTTTCGAAACCTGGCGAAGAAAAGAGCATGTTCTCCAATGCCGAACAGTCAATGCTCTCGGAATGGCTGCAGCGACTCGGAACCCTATCTAGTTGATCCTCACTAACGGATTGTTCCAAGGTATGCCTAGCATCCACACACAGCGTTCTCCTAATTCAGTCTCGACAATGGTGGCAGGAGTCCGGCTTTGCGTTCTTTCGCGTCGAGGCAATAGTGCCTGTATTCCCGATAGCACTCCGAACAGGAAGACACATGGCTGAGAACTGGATCGTTTGCAACCGGTCCATTCTCGGCAAGGGCCTGCACCGCGTCATCATCCGGGCACCCGACTCGGTCAGGGTTTGGGAAAGCCTCCAGGAAGAACTCTTCAAGCAGTTCACGATGTTCCACGATGGGATCTGTCATACCTGCTTTGACGCTCAGACTGCATGCTTCGATGAGCTTTGTAGGGGGAGGTCTCCCACCTGTCTCCAGCCAGGCAAAAGCGCCTGTCTTCCGCCACCCCCTCTGCGGGGATACCCCGCAACGCCCCGCTATGGAAATGGCGCTTCGCTTGGAAGGCTGCCGGTGAGGCTGGCACCCTCCCACATTCCCATAGCAAGAGCATCGGGCGCGGCTGCCGTGACCGTGCAAAGCATGGAACGGTGAAGCTGTCCCACCCTTAGCACCGCCACTTGGAAAACGCCGATGATGCTGGCGTTTACCACAGCCGCGCCCGACCACGACGACGATCACTAGGTCAGGAACAAAAGCAAAAGCAAAGAGCAAGAGCAAAAGCCTACCTGGTCAAGTGGAAAGAAAAAGGTGCAACCCTTTCTCATCATGGCCCGAGGCCATAGGCAGCTTCGGCGAAATCCTTTACATATTTATGTGATTATGGCTTGACATATTTATGTAAAGACGTTATTCTAAGAACATCAAAGGCGGGGCAGAAACAAGCCTCACAACCACAACACCAGCAGCGCGGGAACGCTGCCCAACCAAAGCCGCACAGGAGAACACACCGTGATTAACGACCTGAACCGCGTACTGCTAATGGGATACCTCGGAGCCGATGCCCAGACTCCCCAGAGCGACAACGGACCAGTCACCTTTTCCGTCGCCACCACAGATCGTTGGGTGGACGAGAAAAAGCAGAAGCAGACCCGCACCGAGTGGCACAACATTGTTGTCTTTGGGAACCTTCGCAAGTATGCCGCCAAGTTGAAAAAGGGCGACCGGGTTTACATCGACGGCCAGCTACGTTCCAGCAAGTACGACAAGACAGTTGGAGGCGAGACGGTCACGATCTATAACCACGAGATTGCCGTGATTCAGATTGAGCGAGTAGCTGCAAAAGGCGACGCCGACACCGGCAGCGACGACTAGAGATTTAGCAGAAGTGAGATGGGGCAGTGCGGGAACACTGCCCCCAACCACAACGAAGTACATGCGCACAGGAGCGAACATGAACACCGAAATGGCCGCAGTTTCAGGATACAAGACCCTTCCCCTTTCCATGCTTCAGGAGTCCAGCACCAACCCACGCCGTACCTTTGAACCGACCAAGCTGGTAGAGCTGGCCCACAGCCTTAGCATTCATGGTCTTATCCAGCCAATCACCGTGCGACCGATGGGCGAAGCATACGAAATCGTTGCCGGTGCCCGTCGCTTCCGTGCGGCCCAGATCGCAGAGCTGCCGGCCGTTCCGGTGCGCATCCTTGACCTCTCCGACGCGGAAACAATCGAAATCCAGATCATCGAGAACAGCCAGCGCCAGGACGTGCACCCCTACGAGGAGGCGGCAGGGTATCAGCGCCTCCTAGACCTTCCCGGCTACACCGTGGAAGCCCTTGTGCAGAAGACCGGCAGAAGCCAGAGCCATATCTACGCACGGCTTACCCTGCTGGCCCTCATCCCGGACGTGGCAACAGCCTTCCAGGAAGAGCGACTCACCGCCAGCCACGCCAACCTGATTGCCCGGCTCCCCGCAGACCGGCAGGCAGACGCTTTCGAGCAGTGCTGGCGCAAGGACTACCAGGACAAGGAGCCGCACCTGCTACCGGCGAAGAACGTAGCCGCATGGATTCAAGCCAACCTCTACCTGCCCCTTGCCGCAGCCCCGTTCGACCGCGAAGACCCTAGCCTTAACCCGACCGCCGGAGCGTGCACCACATGCCCCCGCCGTAGCGGGTTCAACACTTCCCTATTCTGCGACGTTCAGGGCGACCAGTGCCTCGATAGCCCCTGCTACCAGACCAAGGTTGTCAACCACCTTGACCGCGAGATTGCAGCCCGTCCCGGCCTTGTGCAGATCGAGGAAGGGTGGCGCAGGGCAACCGAACAGAGGCCGGATGCTGTGAAGCGCGGCCTGTACAGGGAGATTGAGACGCCCACAGAGAACCCCGACGCAGAGCCGGTGAGCCCTTGTGAAGCAGCGATGCCAGCCCTGATCGTCTACGGCCCGCACATCGGCACTTTCCTCACTGTTTGCACCGACAACCGTTGCCCGGTGCACGATCCGCGACAGGCAGCAGACCGCGCCGCCAATCCCCTTCCGACCGTGGATGCTCCCACAGAAGACGAGACAGAGGAACAGACCGCAGCCCGCAAAGCCGACTACGAACAGCGCCAAGCCGAATACAAGGCCGACCAGGAACGCAGAGAGGCGGCACGGCAGGAAGAGGAGAACCGCCGCCAGAAGGAGTACGAGGCCGAGCAGGAGCGCAGGACCAAGCAACAGAAGAAGCGCACGGCGACCTTCGAGCGCATCATCGGGAACGCCCCGCCCGTCTTCACAGCCGCTCATCTACGCGTGTTGCTTCGCGCTCTGGTCAACATCGACCCGTACACCTTCGCAGACGACCTTGCCGTGGAATTGAACGGCGATGACGAGAACGACCGCCGCAGCGCAGAAGAAGTGCTGCTGACCGCCATCGACGGCCTAGCCGACGACAAGCTGACGGGGTTTGCCCTTCACCTTGCGTTGGCAGGACACCGCAACATCCCCAAGGAAGGCGAGAATGACCACCTTGCAGAAGCGGAAGCAGCTTTCACTCCCAGGGAGAAACCAGCCCCGGTGAAGTCAGCCGGAAAGAAGCTGGCGCTAGTGAAGCCGAAGAAGGCGACCGCAGCAACGAAGAAGCCCGCCAAGAAGACCACCAAAGCCGCATAAGCCACACCACCAACCCGCGAGGCCGGGGCAACCCGGCCCGCCCCTCTCAGGAGGGAAGGACGAGTCATGTTCAAACTCAGCTACAAGCTGACAGTGCGTGAACGGGTGCAGGGCAAGTGCGACCGGCATCCACGCTACAACCCCGAGAAGGACGGCAGGGCTGGTATCAAGGGCGGCTGCTCAGCC
The DNA here is from genome assembly GCA_964248405.1 of uncultured Bryobacteraceae bacterium. Classification (GTDB taxonomy): domain Bacteria; phylum Acidobacteriota; class Terriglobia; order Bryobacterales; family Bryobacteraceae; genus Bog-105. The sequence continues at coordinate 36,504 of CAXTYH010000031.1, read as the reverse complement.
TGCTACAGCCTGCTTGACTTGCATAACGCTCGCCTCAAGTTGGATGCCGCCGTGCACGAGTTTGTTCGACGCGCAGGACCGTGGGCGCGGCCAAGGGCTACGAAGAAGCGCAGGAAGCCCACCCAGACCGTTGATGGCCAGCCAACGCCCGAAGTGCTGCCATGACGGGAGCGGACGGGGGGCAGGCGAGAGATACCCTCTGCCGACCCCCTTTCTACGCTGCTCGCCAGCGGCGCACCGTCCAGTTCTTATACGAACACAGGCGCACACCAGTTCAAAAGCGAAGAGCAAGAGCAAGAGCAAGAGCCTGCCTGGTCAAGTGGAAAGAAAAAGGTGCAAACCCTTTCTCATCATGGCCCGAGGCCATAGGCAGCTTCGGCGAAATCCTTTACATATTTATGTGATTATGGCTTGACATATTTATGTAAAGACGTTATTCTAAGAACATCAAAGGCGGGGCAGAAACAAGCCTCACAACCACAACACCAGCAGCGCGGGAACGCTGCCCAACCAAAGCCGCACAGGAGAACACACCGTGAGCGTTACTGCCAAAGCCGAATCACTGAATGCGACCATCACCGAAGCCGTTGAGTCCCTTGCAGCCGAAACCGACGCTGTGAAGCAGGATGCAACCTTTCGCACATGGCTTGCAAGCATGAGCCGGTTCTACAACTACTCGTTCGGCAACCAAATGCTTATCGCCAGCCAATGCCCCCATGCAACGCGGGTTGCCGGATACCAGCGCTGGCAGGGTATGGGCCGCAACGTCATCAAGGGCCAGAAGGCTATTTACATCCTTGCGCCGGTTGTCACCCGCAAGGCGAACGAGGATAGCGACAGCCCGGACGAGTCCAAGCAGGGTAGCAAGGGCCGAGTTTTAGGGTTCCGTGCCACTACGGTATTCGACCTGTCTCAGACCGAAGGCACGCCGCTGCCCGATGCGCCGGAACACAACGCGACGACCGGAGGCACGGAGCTACTGCCACAACTGGAAGGTGCCGTTCGCGCCTTTGGAATTGAGCTTTCCTATCAGGCGATCCCCGGACGCGCTGAGGGGTACAGCAAGGGTGGAGCGATTGTGGTTGAGGAGTCGCAGCCTGTCCCAGCCAAGTGCGGCACCTTGGCACACGAACTAGCCCATGAACTGCTGCACTGGAACGGCGAGGAGAAGGGAACCAAGCGCCAGAGGGAACTGGAAGCCGAGGCAACGGCCTATGTCGTCCTGAACCACTTCGGAATGCAGTCAGGAAGCCGGTTCTACCTGAACAGCTACGGCGTCACCGGAGAGATGCTACGGGCGTCCATGCAGATCATCGCGGCCACTTCTCGCAAGATCATCGAGAAGATCGAAGGGACAACACAGGAGGAGGCCGGAGACAGTCCGGCTCTCCCCCTAGCCGCTTAATGCTTTCACTCCCCGAGGGCAGCGCGGGAACGCTGCTCAGCCCCCAGACACACAGGAGAAAACTCGTGCCAACCATCGCAGAACTGCGCCGCCGCTTGTCTCTGTCTCACAGCGTGAGACCTCCCCAGGTACTCACAAAAGCCATTCGGCAATTCGTTCCCGGAGGGAACGACCTCATAGAGGCATTGACCCGCCTTCACGAGTACCAGCATTCCAAGCCAAATCGAGACCCGATTCTCGATGAGGTGCTGCGGCAACTCCGCGCCGTACGCTCCGCGATGGCGAACCAAGCTAAGAACGTCCTCTAGTGCGTTCGGACGTATTGACATACTTATGCGAGTGTATATTTACAGATGAGGGCGTATGAATTTCGCAGTCGTAAACATCAAAGGCGGGGTCGCAAAAACCACGACAGCGGTGCATCTGTCTGCTTACCTCCAGTCAACCGGAGCGACGATCCTGTTTGACGGCGACCCTACCCACAACGCGCTCGCCTGGCAGCAGCGCGGCGAAGGCTTTCCGTTCAAGATTGCCGATGTACGGATGGCTGTGAAGCTGGCCGGTTCGTTCAAACACAGTGTCACCGACACAGCGCAGGCGCCGACCGATGAGGACTTGAAGTACCTGGCCGAGGCTTCGGACCTGTTGATCGTGCCGACCACTCCGCGTCCGCTGGACACGGATGGCCTGCAGCAGACCATTCAAGCCTTTCAGCGGCTCAGGGTTAAGCACTACAGGGTGCTAATAACGAGCTGCCCTCCGGCTCCCGAGCCGGAAACCAAAGAGCTTTCGGACCTACTGAAAGAACTGGACGTGCCAGTATTCAAGACCGAGATTCCGCGCTTGAAGGCGTTTACCAAAGCGTCTGGCGCAGGCATTCTGGTTTCGGATGTAAAGGACCCTCGCGCCGCTCGGGGATGGTCCGCGTACGAAGCAATAGGGAAGGAGGCGTTACGTCATGCCAGCCAGCGCTAAAAGGGAAAGCCCGTTCAGGAATCTCACGAGCATTCGCCAACCACCACCGCCCGAGAACACGGCCACAACTGGCCGCCCAGGCAGGCCGGTAAAGCCTGGTTCGAAGAGATCGAACCCGGACTACAAGGCGTGGACGGGCCTCTTGCCAATCCAAGTCATGAAAGACGTGCGAATTCGCTTGTCCCAGACAAACGACACGCGAGACGTTTCGGACCTCACCAGCGATCTACTGGCCGAGTGGCTAGAGCGGACCGAAACGAAGCAGTAGGGAGCACCCATGCAGAGATACATCGCTCCCGCGCAACTACCTATCTGGCCAGACGCCATGCGCGGCGGTCCAAACGCCCTGTTGCGTTCTGCATTTTTCGCTGGAATCGCCAGCAAGAACCGCAAGGTACTTGAATCACGCAACAGCCCGGCAGACGAGCCCGAAGGCATTCTGATTGCCGCCCAGGATGGCATCGCGATCAAGTACACCGGTACTCAGCTCAACCAGTACGACGCCGACGTGTTTTTCGAAGTGTTGCACCGCTCCCGCAGGCATCCACTTGGAACGACGGCCCGCTTCGCGGGCGGCGACTTCCTGAAGCAGATCGGACGCACCCGGAATGATTTGAACTACCAAGATCTGGATACAAGCCTGCGCCGGCTGAAACGCGGTGTCGTGGACGTGAAGTGGCGAGTAGGCCAGCGACAGTACGTTTATGTCGGCAGTTTGATTAGCTCCTACATTCGCGAGACGACCACCAAGCTGTACTGCGTTCAGCTTGACCCTGCCGTGAAGACTTTGTTCGAGGACTCCAGCTACACCCAACTGGAATGGGAGGCGAGGCAAAAGCTCATGAAAGCCCCGCTTGCTCAGTGGCTCCACAGCTACTACTCGACACATGCACGCCCCTTTCCTGTGACCGTCGCTTACCTTCAGGAGAAGACCGGTCACGAAAGCTCTAGGCGGGACCACTTTTTGGTGACGCTACGCCGCGCCTTGGACGTGCTGCGCAAGCAGCTGGACTGGAAGATTGAGTTGGAAGACGGCCTGCTCACAATCACCCGACCGCCTACGGAGTCACAGACACGTCACCTGGCCCGGAGCGAGCACCGGAAAGAGATCGTCAAAGCAGCGAAGGAACGTGACCGGCAGGGAAGCGGATACCAGTTCGCCCAGCAGTTCGTGCCGAAAGCACTCCCTCCATCCAGCCGCAGCCGCCAATCCCGAGAATTGCAACGCACAGATTCCTTGCTGGAGAACATTCTGAAAACGCGCTAAACGAGCATTTGAACGGGATACCAACGGCTTCCGCACGAGCATTCGAGCGGGAGCCGCTTTGCTTGGTGCAAGAGCATTTGAGCGGGGCTTCCAAACTTAGAAGTTGAGCATTTGGACGGGAACGACTGCGCTTACGTACGAGCATTTGAGCGGGATTTCCACTACTGTGCGGAGTGAGCATTTGTCCGGGCCGAGTTGAGCATTTCAGCGGTCGAAGGAGAGCATTCGAACGGGAACAGTGAGCATTTGAGCGGATGTGAGGTTTTGTAAGATGTTCATCCTGAACGATTTATGGCTGTTTTTGGATGAGCTAATCTCTTCTTAATCGCTTCTCAATCAAGACTTAATCACCGAGCGACGGTCGTCGCGTCGGTTCATATTCATCTTCTTTGAGGTTCAGTTCAAGAGCGGCGATCCTGTGAGGTCTGGTCGCCGCTTCCAAAGAGCCCACATTACTGAGAAGGTTTGCGTTTTGGACGAACGGGAGATGCAGAGGTCGTCTTAGCTGTCGAGCGCCGACTAGCCGTAACTCTAGAAGAGGCTCGCTTGCCGTTTGCCGACGCGCCCTTTGGGGGCTGCCGGGAGATGGTTGGTTGTTCAGGCTCGCTCTCCAGTTCAGTCACATCTACGACCGCTGGCTCGATACCATAATGTTCCTGGGCTTCGGGTACGCTTACTTTTGGCCACTGTCCAAGACCGTCTAAGAGTTCCACCAGCGTAACGTCGAGTGCCAAGGCGACTTTCATCAACGATGGAATGTTGAGATTGCCCCCTGCCTCGTACTTTCGCCACTGTGCATCGTAGTAGCCAGTCTTGACCATGATGTCGCGCATCAGCAGCTTCTTTTCCTTACGAAGCTGTTTGATCCGCCTGCCAAGCGTACCGAGGAAAGCCTTTAGAACTTCCTCCGTTAGCACATCATTTTTCAGCACTGATGAGGTCTTTCCTTCTTCGAGATTTGAGAATTACGGGTTGAACTCCTTCCCTGCCAATTCGACGTACAGGCACAGCTCTGCTCTAGAGGCCTTTGCGCGCAAAGTGTAGTCCCCGTAGAGTACGGCAAAATACGCCTTTCAGATTGCACCCGGTGCCTCTCTTGTAACCTCTCCGTTTCATCCGAGCTGATGGGGAATCGTAGCTTTCCAAGTTATAAATTGCAATCACATAAATGTCATACTTGACACTGTGATACCGATGCATTTACAAACACTACATTGCTCGCCAGCAGTGCCCAATTTCACCGCGAAAATGGGCGTTTTGTAAGCCGAAACGTTGACCCGTGATGTTTCGAAAACGCGCTGCCGCGCGAACGCGGCTTTGCGCTTATTCACTAAAACCGAGACTTGTCGCTCACAGGAGATACCCCTTGAACGCAGCTATTTCGTCCCGTCTAAACCGCCTTCGCAGCGTCTCCATCACCCGCCAACAGGCCAAGCAGAAGGCCGTCCTGTTCGGTCGCAGCATTGCCCCAATCGTGGTCGCCCTCGGCGTGTCCGGCGTCGCTCATGCTCAAGGCAGTATGGACTTTTCGCAGGCCAAGACGCTTATGCAGTCCTTCCAGACGTTTGCGATCTACGCGGGCGCGGTCATCTGCTTTGGCTCGTTGATCTTTGCCGGTATTCGCCTGATGGGTGGCCGTTTCCAAGACGCCATTCCTGGGCTCTTCGGCGCACTCTTCGGTGCGGGTGTCCTTGGCTGGGGTGCTGGCTGGATTTCGTCCCTCACCGGCCAGACGGTCACGCAGTAAGGACTCCCAACCATGACCAAGCGAGGAGAGGCGTTACCCATCAACCAGGCGATGAACCGTTCCAGGACCAAGCTCGGGTTGGAGCTGTCGGCATGGATGGCCATTGTGTTTGTTTCGGTCACGGTTTTCCTCGTTGGCTTCCGCATGCTTGCCGTCATCAGCTTTCCCTTGCTGGTGGCGGCGGCATGGTTCACCGTCCGCAATCACCCCAAGATGTTCCAGCTCTGGGGTCACAGCCTGTACCAGAAGAGCTACTATGATCCTCGCAAAAGCGACTAACGACCCGCAGCTCACGCCCTGGTATACCAAGGCCGGGGCCGCCTGCTCTATCGTTCCGATCTCGCGTTTTCTGACTCCAACCATCTTCGCCCTGAAAGGCGGGGGCTACGGCTGTGTATTCTCACTCAGCGGAGCCGACGAGGAGAGCCTGACCGACCAAGAGTTGGAGTCGCGCGTCCGCATGATTCAGGGCGCGCTGCGGGGTATGCCCGAGCACTCCTGCCTGTATGAATACTGCCGAGTGCTCAACGGTTATGACCTTCCGCGCCAGGACAAGTATGCAAGTGCCGTAACGGAGAAGTTCATCAGCGATCGGCTGGAGTTCCTGGGCCAGCGTGCAGGTTTCCGGCACATCGACCTCCATTGGTGTTTGACTGTTGAACCTCCGAAGACGACGGTCCTCAAGAAGAAACCGCAGGAGAATGCCGGGGAGAACGCCCGGATGCTTACCAACCTGCAGAAGGCCGCGACCATTCTGGAGGAGCATCTACGGTCCGCGCTGGGCATCCGTTTGCTGCCCAAGGCAGAGGCCTTCGCATTCTTCTCCTACCTCTACAACCTGGAGTCGTGGGCTGACCATGACCAGCTCCGCAGCGACACCGGCGTGGACCGGCAGATCGTGAAGAGCCCGGTGAGCTGGCACAGCGACCACTTGCAGGTAGGGAAGCGCTACGTCCAGATGTTCTCCCTCATGCAGACGCCGGACACGTCCCGGCCGTGCCAGTTCTCCGGCCTGATGACTCTCGACTGCGACAGCGTGCTGTGCACGAGCTGGAGGCCGAAGTCGGCAGCGGCAGCGCGGAAGGAGATCGAGAACCAGGAGAAGTTCATCAGCTTTTTCAAAGTCGGAGTTCTCAACCGCGTCCTGAGCGGCAAGGATACTGCCTCACTGGAGACCGGAGCCGGAGCCAAAGCTGCCCAGACCAACGTGGAGGAGCTGAGCGAAGTCATCAGCTCGCTCGACCGGACCGCCCAGGGCGAGTACACCATGCGCCTGCTGGTCGCAGCCCGGAGCATGGACGAACTCCGCAACACCGTGCCAGCCGTTCACCGCATTTTCGTGGACGCCCGGAGCCAGGTGATGGAGGAGACGCTGGGAAACCTGTCGTCCTTCTACACCATGTTCCCCGGCAACCAGCGGTTCAACGTCTTTCCGCTCTGGCTTGGGGAAGACCACCACGCGCGGCTTTCACTCGCGTTCGCGCCCCACATCGGCCACCCTGTCTCGGAAGACTTGGATTCCGAGTACCTGAACGTCTTCGAGACCCGCACCCGGACGCCCTTTTTCCAGGACGTTTACGTGAACGGCGTTCGCGTCATGCTGATTCTCGGGCCGACCGGCTCCGGTAAGTCGATCCATGGCAACAACCTGATTGCGTTTGAGCAGAAGTACTGCGGTTTTACCTACATCTTCGACATCGGCAGCAGCTATGAATCCGTAGTGGAGCTGTACGGTGGCCGGATCGACAAGGTTGGCAAGGACGGCCCGCGTGTCAATCCCTTCGCGCTGGAGCCGAACGACGACAACCTGCAATTCCTGCACGCGTTTGTGAAGCTGCTCCTCACCAACGGCGGGGCCACCCTTTCGCCGGAAGACGAGGATACGGTGTTCGGAGCGGTGAAAGGTGTGTACCACCTAGACCGGCATCTGCGCCGGCTGTCCGCGATCATGCTGCCCAAGCACCTGCAGCGCTACCTTTCCAAGTGGATCGGCGACGGCCTCTATAACGCCGTGTTCGACAACGTGGAGGACAGTCTTTCGCTGGGGCGGCTGCAATGCTTCGACTTCCAGGGCATCACCGGCCAGCACGCCGATCTCGTAGAGCCGTTAATGGTGTGGCTGCTGCGCCGAATCAATGAGGTGCTGTTCGACCCCAAAAACCTCGGTGTTCCCAAGCACATCATGATCGAGGAACTCTTCTCCAGCATGAAGAACTCGCAGCTTCTCGACGCTGCTCTATCTTCCATCAAGACCGTCCGCAAGAACCTGGGCGGAGTCACCCTTATCGGCCAGAGTGCGAACGACCTGGGCGCGAATGCAGACAGCATTGTGAACTCGTGCACGTCATTCCTCTTCCTGCCCGATGCGACGTTCAACCGGAAGTATTACGGCGAGCTTTTCAAGCTCACGACCCAGCAGCTCGATTTGTTCGAGTCGCTGCGGGAGCGGGAAGCGCTGTATGTGCGCCGCGACGGGCTCACCAAAGTGGTGACCCTGAATCTTGACAACCGCAGCTATGCCAAGTTCTCCACCCGCCCAAAGGACCGTGTACGCCGGTCGAAGCTGGTCGAGAAGTACGGCCTCACCGAAGGCATCGAGCGCTTCGCGAATGGAGAACAGGCGTAATGAAGACCACTTCCAAGAACATCCTTACCGCGCTCCTGCTCACCGGTTCCGCTACCGCGATCCCGGCCCTGAGTCAGACCGCAGCCAACGCCAAGCCGCACATCCAGGCCAACGCGCCCCGGAGCGTCGTGATTGTGGAGACCGAAACGCCGCCCGTCATTCGGACCGGCCTGCTTCAGTCCACCCTCATCCTCCTGCCCGCCGAGGAGAAGGTTGCGACGGTGTTCGGGGGTGACACGTCGAGCTGGGTGTTTGACGGAGGACACGTAGCCAGCCGGTTCATCTCCATCAAGCCCAAGGTCGCGAACAGCACGACCGACGTGCATATTGTGTCGGACCACGGCAATGAGTACACCCTGCAACTCCGCGAGGTTTCTGCCGACGCAGATCCTCACTACGACTCCAAGGTGTTCATCTCGCCCGGCGACCAGGCTGCCAAGGAAAAGCTGGTGACCCTGCCGGTATTCGTCCCTGCCGCCGAGTTGGACAAGGCAAAGCGCGAAGCAGCCGAGGCCGAAGCGAAAGAGGCGACCGAGCGGAAGCAGGAGGAGGCCAAGGCCGAAAGTTACCGCAGCCAGTACCCCGGCCAGCTCCACTTCGATTACACGTGGGACCGGAAGAAGGCCGAGGCGCTTGGATTGCAGCAGGTATGGCGAGATGAGAAGTTCACCTATCTGCGCGGCAAGTTCCAGGAAACGCCAGTTCTGTACGAGCTGAAGGACGGGAAGGGCAGCCTCATCAACTGGGATTACACGGACGGTCTTTACACGGTGCCGAAGACCGTCATGCAGGGCTATCTCACCATCGGCAAGCAGCGGGTGGATTTCAAACGCCAGGGGGTGAACTAGCCATGGCCGACGAAACCGTTCCTGTGATAGACCACAACCCGACCGTACCCACTCAGCCGCAAGCCGCAGCACCGATGAAGACTTCCAAGCCTCTCCTCATCGGAGCCTGCGTCGTCGTGGGCGTGATCGGGATTGCGAATGTCGGCAATCTCGCCAGCGGCCATGCGAAGAACCAGCCTGTGAAGAGCAGCCTGCCGAGCAAGCCGGTAGTGTCCGACTCCAATCAGGTGAACTCTTTCCAAACCGCCCAAGCACGTCAGGCGCAGCACGACCAGGCCGAGCTGCTACGGCAACAGGAGCTTGCGGCACAGGCCGCGATCCTCCAGCAGCAGCAGGAGACGCCCGGCCCGGAGTCAGCCAATGCCCCGGCAATGACCCCGGCCCAGCGTCAGGCTATGTACGGTTCCAACAACCCGAACGCTCCGCAGAAGACCTCCGGTGTGTCGGAAGCCCAGGCTCAGGCCAAACAGAAGGCACTGGCGCGGGAACAGCAGCACCAGCAGGCCCTTGCCAGCGATACGGTAGCCATCGACTTCTCCAGCTCCGTAGGGCAGGGAGGTACGCCCGCCAAAGCGAGCGGCGTCCTCCCAGAGCGTGCGGACGGTCAGGATGTAGCCAGAGGAGACTCTGAGGCTTCGCCAGCAGCCTCAGACGAGTCCGGTGGAGCCGAGAACGCCCGACCGAGCCGGAACGCAGCGCAGGGAGCAGCAGGAGGCGTCCAGAGCGCTTCCGACCGTCGTTCCACACCCCCGCATGACCCGATGGGTGCCTACGACTTCGACGGCTTCCAGGGCAGGCTTTATCGCGTGTTCGAAGGCACGGTGTTTGAAGGGGTCGTGACCAACCACATCGACGGGGCGCTGGCCGGTCCCATGATCGTGATGCTCACGACCGACTACTACTCCCACGACCACCAGCAGCTTCTTTTGCCGCAGGGAACCCGGCTTATCGGGACCGTCCAGAGCGTGGGCGCTTCCGGTCAGCGAAAGCTCATGGTGACGTTCAACCGCGCCATCTGCCCGGATGGGTTCTCACTCGATCTCAACCGTTTCACCGGCTTGGACCCTCTCGGAACAACAGGGCTTGCAACCAGCGTGAACAACCACTACCTCTCCAGCTTCGTCGCGGCCGCCGCAGTCGGTGGTATCGGGGGACTGGCCCAGGTTGGAAATTCGGGCAGCGTGCTCGACTCAGGAACTCAGATTCGGAACGGCATTTCTTCGCAGACCGCCGCGGAGTCCGAACAGGTTCTCAACAAGTTTCTGAGCCGGCTGCCCGTCATCACCGTTAAGGAAGGGTCACGAGCGAGGGTCTACATCAACCAGGACTTCCTCATTCCTTCCTACGCGGAACATCGCGTCGATCCCACCCTTTAACCACCCGGAAAGGAGAGCCTCTGACCCAAACCCCTGCAATCGGAGCCGCGATCTAAAGCCGCTCTATTCCTCCGCGCTGGACTCACTGACTGGAGCTTCTATGAATCTCAGCTACACCACAATCAAGGCGTCACTTTCCAAACGGCGAACTCGCTGGATCGTCGGTGGTGCTTTGTTGCTGGGAACAGCGACACCGAGCTTTGCACTGTTCGGCCTGGGCGATATCGTCTTCGATCCCACGTCCTACGCCAGTCTTCTTTCGCAGCTCACAACCCTCACGAACATGTACACCACGGCGAAGAGCCAGTACAACACGACCGTCGCCAGTCTCAAGAACTTCTCCATCAAGACGGTCTGGAAGACAGACCTTAACCAGCTCAAGAACGTGAACGTCGCTAATACCTTCGGTGAGACGAACGGCCTCACCGCAGCCCTTAACTCCGACGACACCACGACTGCAAATTCAGCGTGGAAGAACGGCAATGTCTCCCTGTCCACGGACACCACCAGCCTGCTCAGTGGGCAGTCGGTTGGATCGTCCACCCAGCTCTCCCAGCTCGCCATGATCGAGGCGTCCGATGCAGCCTCACCCGACTGCCTAAACGCAGTTGGTTCCTACCGGGCGACGAGAGCAGCAAGCAGCACCGCCGAGCAAAACCTGCAGCAGCAGCAGCTCGACGGCAGCGACGACACGAATAGCGAGGTGCAGCAACTTAACCTACTCAACGCTGGGCAAGTTCAGCAGATGAACGATCAGCAGGCGCAGGGATCGCTCCACACCTGCATTGCCACCCAGCTCGCCATCCAAAACATGCAGCAACGGAACGCCGCTGCACGCGACCTCAACACCGCCGCGTACATTCGTCAGCAGAATCTCACTGCTCCGAAGCACCCCGAGAATCAGGGCGATACGTGGAATAACTTCCTACCCTAACCACTCTTCGGATGACTGCGAAGCCATAACCCCGTCGAGGAGGAACACCGGATGCTCAAAGCTATCAACACCAAACTTCTAATCGCAATCCTTGCAGCTCTAGCCGTCATTGGAGGGTTGTTGGTGAGGCAGAACGGCATCCGCAAGGAGCAGGCAGCGGCGGCAGCTCGCACCGCTGCCGTCCTTGAACAGCAGCAGCGCCAGGCCGCAGCGGAGCAGAAGTACCGCGAGGACGAGGCGAAGAAGGTCGATCAGATCAAGCGTTCCAGAAACAACATGCCCGACAAGCAGGGTAAGACCTGGAAGACGTACATTCCCTAACCCGTCCTGATACGACGGCCCGTAGCCAGAGGACCCTTCAGATGACAATGCTCGCGATGTTCCAAGCTCCGGCTCAGGGCGTCAACTGGCTTTCAGTCTTTGCGCAGAACCTCAGCGACCTCACGACTCAGAACGGAGGAGTGCTCACCAGCGTTGGCATGTCGCTGCTTAGCTTCGTTGCAATCATGATGCTGGTCCAGATGGTTATTTCGATCAACACGGCCAACTGGACCATCAGCTTTCGTCCGCAGAGTGTAGACGCCGGGACGGTCATGCGCTTTATGCTCCGGCTCGGCTTCTGCGCACTGCTGGAACACTACTGGGTCAATCCGTTTCCAGGTGCCAGCTTCGGCTTCAATCACCTGTTCAGCTATCTCGCCGAGTCGCTGGTTCAGGTGCTCGATCAATCGTCACTCGACAAGCTAGATACCCTGCTCAAGAACGCCGCCACTGCGATGGACACGCCTTCCTTGACGGCACCGCTTGAGCTGCTCTGCTACATCGTCGTGGAGATCCTGCTAGGCGTTTCGTCCGGCATCCTGTTCCTCATCAACATCAGTTCCTTCATTCTTTACGGCGTGTCGGCTCTGTTCGGGCCGGTCATCATCCCGCTGTATTTAACCAACTCCTTTCGAGCGAAGTTCTTTCAATACATCGACGTGCTGATTGGTTTTGCCATGATCCGGGCGGTTGCTTCGGCCTTCCTCTTCGTGTGGGCGGGCTTCATGACGACGTTTATCCAGCAGACCTTCAACGGCGACTACTCCATTGGGATGTGGCTCGCAAACCTCATCCCTGTCATCACTATTTTCATTGCCTTCATCCTCAACCTGCTCTTTATTCCAAGCCTCACGCAGGCGATCTTCGGCGGTGCCGCTGGCATGGCCGGAAAGATCGAGGAAGTAGGCGTAAAGCTCATGGCTCTATAGGCGGTCCTTCCATGCCGACACCGTACCGAATCTTCGTTGAACCAGCCGGGCCGAGCCTGCTCTTTCGGCTTCTGCGTTGGGCAATGCTCGCAGGAGTTCTTGCATGGCTCGCAGCGATTGTCTTTTACCGTTACCACCCGATTCCAGAGAGGACGCAGACCCATGGCAACCCAAACCGCCCCGCTCACCGACGCAGCATGGACGCCCCAGCAAGCAATGCTCACTGACCAGATTGCGAATGAGGTCTATGCCTCTCAGTACGCCGAGCGGAAGATGAGCCGGTTCGTGATCGGCGCACTTTCCGTGGCGTTGCTTGGATCGTTCGCAACCATCGTCTCGCTTTCCAAGAAGCCACTGGTAAACCGCTACGTCCGCATCGACGAGATGGGCCGGGCGCAGGCGATCCAATACAGCGACCTCCGTTACAGCCCGCGCGAAGGTGAGGTGCGGACCTACCTCACGGACTGGGCCAACTATCGGTTCACGCTCAACAAGGACACGGTGAGCAGGAAGTACCCGCTCAACTACTACTTTCTCTCGCAGCCCCTTGCAGCTCAGGGCATGGCCGATGACAACGCCGACCACAAAATCTCTCAGGTGATGTCCGGCCAGACGGAGCAGAGCGAGGTGGAAGTGAAGAACGTGACCATCACGGCCATGAGTGAGGAGACGGTCCAGAACGTGACTCTGGCAAGGGGAACGGCGCTGGTCAACCTCGACAAGCTCTATTCGTCGCGCACGTCCCAGGCGCCGCGCACCGAGCACTGGATGCTTTCGGTGACCTACTACATCAACCCTGCTCAGGTGAATCAGCAATCCCAGCGCTTCCCGCAGTTCGAAACGATTAATCCGCTGGGGTTAACCATCACCGAGTTCCACGAGAGCCGCATCGGTTTCGACAGCAACATCGAAAAGCCGGCAGGACCGGCTTTCGCTCCGACCGCACCAGGAAGAACGTTCATTCCAGGGACCGGTTCCGGTGTCCAGACCGCGCCCACCATGGCCGCCCAGAGTGGAGGCCAGCAGTGAGCTACGACCTCATCCTGCCGTACTTCCCAAAGGAGATTCAGGCACTCCTCTTGGACCCAACGATCTCCGATCTGATGGTGAACGGCACCAAGGGCGTGTTTGCCGACCGCGCGGGCAAGGTCGAGAAGATCGAACTTTCCGACCCGTACACGAACGAACGCCTCACTGCCGCCATCGAGAGGGTTGCGCGGGTACTCGGACAGGATTTGACGAGCCAGAATCCCATCCTCAACACCCGGCTTCCCGATGGTTCGCGCGTCGCCGTGGTAGGCCCGCCCGCTTCGAAGGACGGACCTTCGCTCACCATTCGTAAGTTCAATCAGTGGTTCACCAGCGATCAGCTCGTGGCGTCAGGCAGCCTGCCGGAGAAGGTTCGTGACTTCGTTGTCGGGCTGGTGATGCAGCGAAAAAACGGCATCATCGCGGGCGGAACCGGCAGTGGTAAGACGACCTTGATGAAGGCCCTGCTGGACCACATCCCCATGACCGAGCGGCTGTGTGTGATCGAGCAGCCGTCCGAGCTGCGGATTGCCCATCCAAATGCAGTGCAGTGGGAGGCGGTCGATGCGATCCCCGGCCAGATTGCCGTGACACCGAGTGAGCTGCTGGCCGCTGCACTCCGTCACCGGCCCGACCGCATCATCATGGGCGAGATTCGCAATGAGTGCGGCTACGACCTGCTGCAGGCGATGAACACCGGCCACGGTGGAACGCTCTCCACAATTCATGCGAGCAGTGCCCTTGATGCGCTGGGCAGGCTTGCCAACCTTGCCCTCAGCGCCAGGCCGAACCTCAACCATTCGTTCATGCGATCTGAGACAGCCTCGGCCATTGACTTCGCTCTGTACTGCGAGCGTGCAGCAGACGGGAAGCGTCGAGTTCGTGAGCTGATTCACGTTCGCGGCTACGACCAGCACACCCAGACGTATGACCACGATGTGATCTATTCCACGTCCGACTTAAACCACGCAGCCTAACCAGTTTTGAAGAGGAGAACCGCCCCATGCCATTGCTCAGCATCCAGGCCTCGAAGAAGGTAGAGACCACCGTAAGACTTGAAGAGTCAACCGCAAAGCGGGTTGACCAGTACGCACATTTTGCAAAAGCGTCTGGAGACGATGTGGTGAACCAAGCCCTTGAGTATGTGTTTACCAAGGACAAGGAGTTTCAGCAATACCTAGAGCAGAACCCGGATGGCGAGACCCCATCTGCGCTTCGCATCAAGAAGCCCGCTACGCCTGCGCCTAGCAAGAAGAACGGCGTTGGCAATGGCGCGGCGAACGGTGCGAGCCCTCACGCTGTCGGCTCCCAATAGCCAACAACATTCGCACTCGCAGGAACAGTAACAACAGCCTCTACCCACCCTGAAAACAAAACTGTGCTGCGCACAGGGGAAAGATGACACTTCATCCCTTCCAGGGTGGTGTAGAGCGCCAGAAAAGTTACCGCTTGGCAACCTAAACAGAATGAACGAGTTAGCGCAGCGAAGCTTTCTATAGAAATCTTCGTGATTTCAATAGAAATCCTGCCGTTGGAGGCGATGGATGGACCAGATGACAGCCGAACAGCCATTGAATTTGAACAACCGGCTTCGCCGTTCTCAGGGCCGCTTGCCTCGCGTCTGCGCGATCAGTACGCGGGTGGCAAGCGATGAACTAGCGGAGCTGGAAAGCGCAGCCAGGCAGGACGGCAAAGCATTGGGAGAGTGGTCGAGAGACCAGCTACTCGCTGCCGTTCGCCGTCCCAAGGACGACATTCTGCTCACCGAACTCATCGGTCTGCGGATGTTTCTGGTGAATCTTCTGAGGCCGATTGCGCTTGGAGAGGACTACACCGATGAACAGTTCCGCGCCCTGCTGGACCACGTTCGCGCCGAGAAAAGAAGCGTCACCAGCCAGGTGACGGAACAGTACCGCCACACCCAGAAGGAGCAGTAAATGCCGGACAATGCATGGGGCCGTAAAGAGACTCTGGTGTTCCCGCCGAACGTCCCGGTCTACTCGTATGCCGCAATTGGATTGGCCCTGCTTCTAGCGCTGCTGTTTTGCTGGGAGCATCTGCGATTCGGGTTGCCGCCGCTGCAAAAAACCTACAGCGGTGCCTACCTCCGCAGCTCCGCAGGCTCGCTTTTCAAAGCGCACGGCAACTACGAGATGGTGTATCTCGGCGGTCCAAAGGTCCAGTCGCGCCGTGCGTTGCCGGTCGATTTTGAAGACGGCGAGACCGTGTTTCCGGACGGGCATCGGGTGCCGGTTCAACTCTCAGCCCTACCTCTTTCGCAAGGCTTCCGAGGCTTCTACACCGGCAAGCCGGAGACGTTTACAGACGTAGCCATGAGCCGCTGGCTGCGCGGCGCGATCTTCGAGGGTGACAGCTTTATTGGCTCCTACGCTGCCAGTCTGGGATGGGCCGCACTCTCGCTTGTAGCCCTACTCGGGGTGAGCGTTCCAGCGGATATGAGACGGTTCCGTCAGATGAAATACGGCCGTCTCCTGCGCGGTCCGGTCCTCATGAACCCCGAGGATTTCGTTCGCAAGCAGAAGGGCGATGGCATCGGGTTCAACACAACGGAGATGCAGGGAAAGATTCGCATTCCAGCAAAGAAAGAGGCTCAGCACTTCCTCATGATGGGCGATACCGGCGTTGGGAAAACGCAGTTGATAACCCAGCTCCTCATGCAGGTTGCCGAGCGCGGAGACTCCGCGGTGGTCTACGATCCGGCGACAGAGTACGTCCAGAAGTTCTTCGACGCGGAGCGCGGCGACATCGTTTTAAACCCCTTGGACGCCCGTTGTCCCTACTGGGGTCCAGCCCAGGAGATTGAGTCCAACGCTGAAGCGGATGCTGTCGCCGCCTCGCTCTATCAGCCGACCGGTGAGAGCAAAGACGAGTTCTTTCACCAGACGCCAGCACAGATTTTTGCCCACCTTCTGAAGTACGGGCCGACCCCCCACCAGCTCGCCGATTGGCTTGCCAGCGACAAGGAGTTGCTGGCAAAGGTGGAGGGAACCGAGATGGCGTTCTACATCGACCAGAACGCAGGACCGCAGCGGGCCGGTGTGCTTTCTTCGCTCGGAATCGTGGCGAAGTCGTTCCGGCTCCTGCCAACAAAGAAGGAGGCGCATGGCGAGTGGAACGCTCGCTCCTGGTCGAAAACTCGCAAAGGTTGGGTGTTCATTACGTCGCGCCCGACCGAGCGGAACACGCTCCGTCCGTTGCATTCCCTTTGGATTGACCTGCTCGTAATGCGGCTGATGAATGAGCCCGCCCCGAACCAGAAGACGGTCTGGTTTGTGATCGACGAGCTGGCCAGTTTGCAGCGTCTTCCGCAGCTCCACACCGCTCTAACCGAAGCCCGGAAATCCAAGAACCCGATGGTACTCGGATTCCAGGGTAGGGCACAGCTCCAGGCCATCTACGGTGACAAGCTGGCCGAGGTTATGGTCTCCCAGCCCGCAACCAAGCTCTTCATGAAGACGGCCGAGCCGAATGCCGCGCAGTGGATCTCCAAAGCCATCGGATACGTCGAGATCGAGCGCGTGAAGGAGACGAAACATGACGGCGCGAAGCAGGGTCGGAACTACTCACTGGACCGGCAAATCGAGCCGCTGGTGATGGAGTCTCAGATCACCGGCCTTGATGACCTTCACGCCTACCTGAAGCACGGAAACAACGTAGCGCGGTTCGATTTTAAGTACGTCAGCCTGCCGAAATCAACACCCGGCTTTATCAGTCGCGCGGGCGCAGAAGGGGAGCTGAGTTTCGATCCCGACACGCTGAAGCCCCGCCCTCCAAAGAACAAACCCGCGCCCACAGAAGCAGATGCGTCGGCAGAACCGGCGCCCTCACCGAGCCAAGCCGCAGCCCCAGCCGAAGCAGCCAAGACCAACGAGGCAGAGGACGCCGAGGCCGCTGTCCCGGCACCAGGCGGCGAGGTAGGAACGGAGGCTACCGAGCACCGGAAGACGAGAAAGTCTCGCAAGAAAATACAGCCGAAGGCGGTCCAGACCGAACCGGAAACGGAGGAGGAAACCGTTCAGGAGGAGTGCCTTTCCAGCGAGCTTGACCGCCCAAAAACCGGACCGGAGAAGCGGCCCGCCCAGCAGCCGGATTTCCACCAATTCAGCCGAATGTAGAGAAACGACCCCGCTCAAATGCTCACAATTTCCCCAGCGCTCAACGCCAGACAAGCCGCCACGTACCACAAGCTCGACTACGCTTCTTCGACTCAGAGCTACTACCAGCAGGGTGAGGAAGTGAAGGGCGAATGGAGAGGTGAGCTGGCAGCTTCGCTCGGACTTTCCGGCGAGGTCAGCTCGCTTGCTTTCAACCGTCTTGCCGAAGGACAGCACCCGGAAACTGGTGAGCAGATGGTGAAACACCGTGAGGCCCAGGAGTACAAAAACCCGGACGGCTCGACCACGAAAGCGGTCGAGCACCGGGCCGGATGGGACGCACAATTCGCGCCTTCCAAGTCTGTTTCTTTGACCGCTTTGGTGGGCGGCGACGACCGAGTTCGGGAGGCTCATCGTGAAGCCGTGGGCGTCGCCCTTGCCGAGCTGGAGCGGTTTACCCAGGCGCGGATCGGCGGCAACAATCCCGCTGAAACCACAGGGAAGTTCGTCGCTGCCACCTTCGAACATGACACCGCCCGGCCCGTGGACGGCTACGCCGCACCTCAGCTCCACACCCACGCCGTTATCTTCAATGTGACCGAGCGCGCGGATGGCTCCACCCGAGCCCTGCAGGAGAAGGCGTTCTTTGAAAGTCAGAACTATGTGACCGCCGTCTACCAGGCCGAGCTATTCCAAAGGCTCAAGAACCTTGGCTACGAGATAGAGGCAGGGAAGAGCGGCGCACCCGAAATCAAGGGCTACTCTGCCGAGTATCTGGAGGCGTCAAGCCCCCGCTCCGCACAGATCAGGGAGCACATGGAAAAGGCCGGCTTCACCGGGCCGGGGGCTGCCCAGATTGCGGCTCATGCCACTCGCGAAGCCAAGCAGGACCTCACGCCTGCCCAGGTACTAGCAGCTCATCGTGACATCGCGGCCACCTACGGGAACCAGCATGAGAACGTCATCGGCGCAGCTCGGAGTCGTGCTCGGGAGAATGCCGTTACGCCGGAGCGCTCGGATCAGGCGAGGGAGGCCATTATTTACGCGAAAGCCCACGCCTTTGAGCGTGAAGCCGTCGCGGACGAGAGGGTTATCTTGAGGGACGCGCTTCGCCGGGGCATGGGCGACGTGACCGCCGCAGAGGTGCGGCAGGAGTTCCAGGCCAGGCAGAAAGCCGGTGAGTTCCGCGCCGTGGAGAGCCCCAAGTATGCCTCCGCTGGCCGGTTCACCACGCCGGAAACCATTGCGCAGGAACGGGCGAATATCAACCATGTTCTCCAGGGCAGGAACACCGTTTCTTCCATCACGACTGCAGCCATGGCCGAGGAGCAGGCCAACTCACGCGGTTTCCTAAACGACTCCCAGCGCCGTGTGGTGGAAGACATTCTGACCTCACGAGACCGGGTTCATGGCTTGCAGGGCCTTGCCGGAACCGGCAAGACGACCACCCTGGAGACCATCCGCGAAGGCGCGGAGAAAAGCGGCTACACGGTCGAAGGTTTCGCGCCCACATCGAAGGCGAGCGGCCAGCTACGCGATGCGGGGATCAAGGCGAACACGCTGCAGAGTTTCCTCCAGCGCAAAACGGCAGCCGACCCGGACGCCCGCCGCCATCTCTACCTGCTGGACGAGTCCAGCTTGGCCAGTTCCAAACAGATGCGTCAATTCCTCGACAAGGTAGGCCCTAGCGACCACATTGTGGTGATTGGCGACGTGCGCCAGCACCAGGGAGTGGAGGCCGGACGGCCATTCCAGCAGATGCAGGATGCCGGGATGCGGACCGCGCAGCTAGACCAGATCGTGCGGCAGAAAGACCCGGAGCTGCTGCGGGCGGTTGAACATCTTGCACGTAATGAGACCGAACGAGGCGTGGCGTTGCTTCGCGAGCAGGGCCGGGTCACAGAGATTCCAAACGGTCCGGAACGCATCCAGGCAATCGCCCGCGACTACGCGACCAAGCCGGAAAGCACCATCATCGTCTCTCCAGACAACAAGACCCGACAGCAGTTGAACGAGGCCGTGCGCATGGAGCTCAAGGAGAAAGGCATCCTCTCTGGCCAAGCCGAGACGTTCCGTACCCTCACAAACCGGAACGATATGACCGGCGCGGAGCGTACCTGGGCGGCTCGGTACGAGGTTGGGAACATTCTCCAGTACACCACCGGCAGCAAGGCGGAGGGCATCGCCAAAGACAGCTATGCCGTCGTCCGCAGCGTGGACACCGCAGCGAACCGGCTCACCGTAGAGCTGGAGAACGGGAAGAGCGTTAGCTACGATCCGAAGCGGTTGCGCGGGGTCAATGCCTACCGGGAAAGCGCCAGGGAGTTTGCCGCTGGCGATCGGATTCAGTTCACGACGAACGATAAGAAGCTCGACATTCGAAACCGTGACCTTGCGACTGTCGTTTCCGCAGAGCCAGGCCGGATGACCGTGCGGATGGACGGGAAGGGCGAGCGCTCCGTCACCTTCGACCCGGCGAAGCTGCGCCAGTTTGACCATGGCTATGCGGTCACGTCGCACAGCTCGCAGGGATTGACTCAGGACCGAGTTCTGGCGAACTTCGACACCGGCACCGCACGCTCGTTGGTGAACACCAGGCTTGCCTATGTGGCCGTCTCGCGTGCGTCCCAGGATGCTCGCATTTACACGAATGACGCCGATTCTCTAGGCAAGCGGCTCGCCGTCGATGTTTCTAAAACCGCCGCCATCGAGATTCCAAGAGCAGAGGTAAAGACGGATCTCCGCCAGGCAATCGAGGGGCTGAGGGCGGAGAAAACAGACGTATCTATAGTTAGGCTCAAGGACCAGGGCAAGGTCCACCAGCACGCCCAGCCTGCCGACCGGATCTCCGCCGTCGCGAAGGAGTACGCCAGCACGCGGGAGCGGACCGTTGTTCTCTCAGAGAAGCAGTCGGATCGAGCAGCCATCACGGCCCAGATTCGGACCGAGCTGCAGCAGGCTGGCCGACTTGCACGAGACCAGGGCGACCTTCCAGTGTTGAAAGAGCAGCATTTCAAGCAGGCTGGCCGGGCAGCGGATTACAAACCCGGCGACGTGATTCAGTACGGCAAGGGCAGCCCAAAACACGGACTCCTGCCAAAGACCGAGGCCACCGTGGAAGCCGTGGACTCCCGTCGCAACCTCATCGTGGTCCGAACCGGCCAGGATGATCTTGTCACCTACAGCCCATCCCGTCTGAAGACCGCGACCAACGATTCCAAGGTGTACCGCCCGGAGTTGCAGCCCATCTGCCAAAGCGAGCGCATCCGCATCACCCGGAACGATAAGGAGCTAAACTTCCGAGCTGGCGACTTTGCGACCGTAACCAGGATCGACGACAAGGGTGGTCTAAAGGTTCGGCTGGACAGCGGCAAGGAAGTGGACTTAACCGCGAAGCAGGCCCGGCACGTCGAGCATGGCTATGCCGTCGAAAGTGGCCGCCGCGTTTCGGCCGAGCGGTTCATCGTCACTGGCAACGCAACGGAGACTAAGGCTCTCAGAAGTGTTCCCGTCCACGCGCGGGACCTCTCCATTCACACCACGGCCCCGGCAGTCCAGCAGCAGAAGGCCCCCGAACGGGAGAAGACCCCACAGCACGAACAGGCGCAGAAACCCCCGCAGCGAGAGATCCAGCGCGGCTACGGTATCGGCCTCAGTCTCTAAAACGTATTGCTGTAATTGGGGTCTCTGGAACAAATGGACGGAAAGTCCGGTTAGTGGCTTTGGACCCTTGCGGAAGCCAGAATTCGATAGACGGTAGCCTCGCCGACACCGAGCTGGGCTGCGATGGCGGCACGGGTGGAGCCTTGCGCGGCTAGCTTGAAGACACTGTCTCTGCGCTGCGCTTCGATGGGCTTGCGTCCTTTATAGCGGCCTTCAGACTTGGCTTTGGCGATTCCCTCCCGCTGCCGTTCGAGCATCATCTCCCGCTCAAATTGAGCGATTGCTCCGAGCACGGTGAGCATGAGCTTGCCGGTGGGCGTTTGGGTGTCCATGCCGAGGTTGAGGATGCGCACGCCGACTCGTTTATGTTCCAAGGCCTGAAGGATGGTCATCAGGTCGGGGACGGAGCGAGCGAGCCGGTCCAGCTTGGCGACCACGAAGATGTCGTGCTCGCGAACATATTCGATTGCCGCGTGGAGTTCCCTTTTTTGAGCGACGGAAGAGACTTGCTCCTGGAAGACTTTTTCGCAGCCCGCGGCCGCGAGCTCCCGCAGCTGAGCCTCGAAGCCGGCGGTTTGGTCGATGGTGGAGGTGCGGGCGTAGCCGACGATCATTGTCCCTCACAAGAGTCTCGGACATTCTGATAGGCTTTCTATCAAAAGGCAAATCCGACTTCAGTGATAGGTGGTTGGAGAGCTCCGGCTTCCCCTCGCTGGAGCTTGCCCTATTGAGAGAGAGGCTGCGCTTCACCCCGCCCGACCGTCATGCCGATCAGCTTTCTCACCCCGTCCCAGCGGGAAAACTATGGGCGGTACGGCACCTCACCGACCCCCGACCAACTGAGCCGCTTCTTTCATCTGAGCGATGACGATCTTAGCGAGATCAGGAGCTGCCGTGGCGAACACAACCGGCTTGGATTTGCCCTGCAACTGTCGACCGTCCGCTACTTGGGCACCTTCCTGGACGATCCGGTGGCGGTTCCCGCCGAGGTGGTGCAGACGCTTGCCCATCAACTGAACATCGTCGATCTCGCCAGAGTGCCCGAGTACGGGACCGGCAAACAACGATGGGACCACGCCGCCCGCATCCAGATCAGCTTAGGCTACAGCGAGATTACCGAACCGAGGGTGGGGTTCCGGCTGGCTCGTTGGCTCTATGTGCTTTGCTGGACAGGGACCGAGCGGCCAAGCGTGCTCTTCGACCGTGCTGTCGCCTGGTTGCTGGCGCACAAGATTCTGCTGCCGGGATGCAGCACGCTTGAACGGTTCGTTCTTCGGCTTCGGGCGCGAGTCGAGCATCGGGTGTGGCGTCTGTTGGGACGCGGCATCCGGCTTGCGCAGCGAAAGCGACTTGAGAGTCTGTTGATAGTTCCCGATGGCCGGCGCGGCTCTTTGCTCGATCAGATTCGTTCCGGCCCAACCCGCGCGAGCGGACCGGCGATGAACGCCGCCATGGAGCGGCTGAGAACGGTGCGTGGCCTGGGCATCGTTCTTCCAGCACTCCAGCACATTCCGGAGAGCCGCCTCGCATCGTTGGCCGCCTTCGCCAACCGAGCCAAGGTTTCACTCATCACGCGCATGCCGCCTGGCCGCCGCCTGGCCACCTTGGCCGCCTTCGTTTACAGCTTGGAGGCCACCGCCCAGGACGATGTTCTGGAGGTTTTGGAAGGACTCCTCGGTGATCTCTTTGGAGACGCGGTGAACGCAGACAAGAAGGCCCGGCTCCGCACCTTGAAGGATCTGGATGAGGCGACCGCGACACTTGTTTTGGCGTGCCGGTGGCTCATCGATCCCACATTGGCCGATGAGCGGGTTCGCGCAAGGGTGTTCGAGAGCGTTCCCAAGGAAGCTTTGGAAGAGGCCCTCGATACAGCCGCCGCTCTCATCCGTCCACCCGACGATGTGTTCTACAAGGAACTGGAGCTGCGGTATGGCTCAGTCCGGCGTTATCTTCCGGAGGTGCTGAAGCACGTTGCCTTCGAAGCGAACCCGGCGGGACGGCCGGTCGTGGAAGCCTGCAGATGGTTGCGCGACAACATACACCTCACCAATACAGCAGACGACGGGTCCGCCGACCCCGCTCCCCTCGATGTGGTCGGCAGCGCGTGGCAGCGGTCGGTCATCCACGAGGACGGCAGCATCAATGTCCGCGCCTACACCTTCTGCACGTTGGACCGGCTCGCCACAGCGATCCAACGGCGCGATGTGTTCACCAGGCGCAGCTGGCGCTATGCCGATCCACGCGCGAACCTGTTGACCGAAGCGGAATGGAAGGCCATGCGGCCGGTTGTATGCCGTTCGCTGGGCTGGTCTCCTCAGCCGGCACCGGTACTGGACGCCCTGTCGAGCGAACTCGACAGAACTTACCGGGACGTGGCCAAGCGGCTCTCGAAGAACCCTCACGTTCGCTTCGAGACGGTAGACGGCAAGAAGGAGTTGATTTTGACGCCTTTGGAAAAGCTGGAGGAGCCCGTGTCTCTTGGGGCGCTCCGCACGGCCGTCGCCGCCCGGTTGCCGCGCCTCGATCTGCCCGAGATCGTGATGGAGATCGCTGCCCGTACCGGGTTTACGGAAGTCTTCACGCATCTCACCGAACGGACCGCCCGCGTCGCCGATCTGGCCACGAGCGTGTGCGCGGTGCTCACCGCAGAAGCCTGCAACACGGGCCCGGAACCCTTCATCCGCTATGAAAACCCGGCCCTGCGCCGTGACCGCCTGGCCTGGGTCAAACAGCACTACGTCCGCGACGATACCTTGACCGCCGCCAATGCAAGGCTCGTTTCGGCGCAAACCAAGACCGCGCTGGCGCATCGATGGGGTGGCGGCGAGGTCGCTTCCGCCGACGGGATGCGCTTCGTGGTGCCGATCCGCACCCTCCATGCCGGACCCAACCCCAAATACTTCGGGCAGCTCAAGGGCGTGACCTGGTACAACCTGCTCTCGGACCAATTTGCCGGGCTGAACGCGATCGTCACTCCCGGCACCTTGCGCGACAGTTTGGTTCTGCTAGCGGTCGTGCTTGAACAACAGACCGAATCGAAACCGACTCAGATCATCACCGACACCGGTGCGTATAGCGATGTCGTCTTCGGACTCTTCCGTCTGCTTGGCTATCGCTTCAGCCCACGGCTCGCCGATATGGGCGGAACCCGTTTCTGGCGCATCGATCCAAAGGCCAACTACGGCGACCTCAACGACATCTCCCGGCATCGACTCGCGCTGCGCCGCATCACTCCGCACTGGGACGACATGCTGCGGTTGGCCGGTTCTCTGCAGCTCGGCCGGGTCCCGGCCACCGGCATCATGCGCACGCTACAAGTTGGAGATCGTCCCACGCGGCTGGCACAGGCCATCGGTGAGTTCGGACGTATCGAAAAGACGCTCCACACCCTGAATATGCTCGACGACGAGAGCAAGCGGCGCAGTACACTCGGCCAGCTCAACAGGGGAGAAGGCCGGCACAGCTTGGGCAGGGCAGTCTTCCATGGCAAACGCGGTGAACTGCGCCAGCGCTATCGCGAAGGGCAGGAAGACCAACTCGGAGCTCTTGGCCTCGTCGTCAACATGATCGTCCTCTGGAACACCATCTATATCGAAGCCGCACTCGATCAACTGCGAAAGGAGGGCTTCGAGATGCGCGAGGAGGGCCCGCCTCTCTCCCCTCATCCACGATCACATCAATATGCTCGGCCGCTACTCCTTCGCCATGCCGGACATCGTTGCAAGAGGAGGGCTCCGACCCCTACGCGATCCGACAGATCGAAACGCTTAAGGAGACTTTCCGTCCAATTGTTCCAAAGACCCCTTTACCCGCCGACGGCCGCCAGGGGAATCTCCACTGCCGCCAGCACCCCTCAATATCAGGGCCAAAGAGCTCGGCGTCTCGCCAGGCACCATCATCAATGCTGTAGACCACCTCGCGTACCTTGCCTTCTCCGGCGAAAGACCGTCCTTGTATCTCTTTCGTCTCGGCAGCGGATAGCTCGGCAGGCCAATCGAGATCGATTACGCTCATCACCGGCATCTCTGTGACAGCCGGGCCAAGCGCTGGAAACTCCATCGGGTAGTCCGGGCCGACCAGGATGTATTCCATCGTGTTGTACGGCGTATGCAGTGGTTCCTCTGCGACCTGAATCCGGCCGATCCACTTGATGTTGGCCGTTCCGGTCCATCCACTCGCGATGACGCGCACCGGGAACCCATGATCGATAGGAAGGGTGACGCCGTTCATCTTTAGCACTAGCAGGGTGTCATCCCGCATAGCCTTTTCGACCGGCATCGGGCGGCGGACCTCGTGGTCATCCAAGCCGATCGGCATCACGTCGCGCGCTGTGGGCTTTACACCGGCCCGCGCGAGTACGTCACGCAGCCGGATGCCGCTCCACTCCGCATTGCCCATAGCGCCCGTACGCCATTGTCCTCCCTCGCCTTCAACCCCGAAGTGTTCTTTATAGAAACGACGACCGTTGCCGGCACATTCCATCGTTCGCGTTAGTGTCACCTGTGGCATGGCCTCCAGGTCGGCATACGTCAGTTCGACTGGCTTCTCGACACCTGTACCCTCGATTTTCAGTCTCCAGGTTTCCACCTCAATCTTCGGTGTCGGGCTATGGCTCCGGAGATAAAAGCGATCGTTTGTGGTGATAAAGCCCCCCCATGCCGAGGGCCGAGTCTCAAAGTCCGTGCCCGAACCCTTTGGGATGAAGAGATCCGTGGGAACTGGCTTCTCTACGTGCGGGAAGGAAAAGAGCACCTCCGCCTTCGGCATCAGCTCTTCCATTAGAGCTATCTTCTCCGGTACATTCGTGAGAGCTTCCGCCGCCAGTCCAAGCAACGACCCGGCTACAGCACCAACGCCCACGCGCACTCCTGTACCCCATCCAGCAGGCTTGTACACATGCTTCTTCCGAGACCTCGTAGCCAGTAGAACGCCAGCTCCTGCTACACTCGCCGCCAAGCTGGCAAAAAGAGACCGCTTCCGCATAGACATTCCTCCTCCGAGATCACTCTTCCGTGCTGTGCGCTCGCCCGTCTTTCATTCGGACGCGAGAGCTCTCAACGTGGTTATCTCATGCCTGTTCTGGGTGGCTCCTTCAAAAGGAGATCAGCTCCCGCCCGGATCGACGCAGGCACGGAGTTTGGGCGTACCACCCAGCTTTCTACCAAAGATGCGCACGCACGGAACTCCGAGGTGCAGGTCCTGGACATCTTGGAACCACAAGCAACTGCCAGCCGTCGGAGCCTGAGCACGCGATTACGCCTGCCGCCGAGCACGGCCAGTCGCCCGGGGTGTCAGCTCTGCCGCTTGCGCCAGCAGCATGGCGCGGAAGGCACCGACGTTTCCACCCGGCTCAGGACCGGCTGGATATGCCATTGAAAGACGCCGTGCGAGCTTCAGCCCCTGGACGCGGGCGAGCTTCAATGTTCCAAGGGCCAATTGGTTCCGTACCGCCCAGCGCGATACGAAAGTAACGCCAAGCCCGGCCTCCACCGAGCTGAGCAGGCCTTCCGTAGAGTCGACCTCCATACCGAGGCGAAGATCCTTCACCTTGAGACCGGCCTGGGTCAGCGCCTGTTCCACGACGCGGCGAGAACCGGAACCGAACTCGCGCATAAGCAAGGGCTCTTTGCTTAAGGCTTCCAGTGGAACCTCATGATCGGCCCACTCGTGGCTTGCGGGTACCACCAGCACGAGGTGATCCTCCATGAACGGCTCGATGTGGAGATCCTTGCGTTGCTCGGGTCCTTCGATCAAGGCGATGTGTACTTCCCTCGCCAGCAAAGACTCAAGGATCTCGTCGGAGTTCCCGCTGCGAACGGTCACGTGTACCCGGGGTTGAGCCTTCAGGAAGTTCGCTATGAGATGTGGCAGCAGGTATTGCGCAATGGTCTGCGACGCACCGATTGCCAATTCCCCTGCCTGCTGCCCGTTGGCTGCCGCGACAGCTGCATAGGCCTGCTCGCCCAGTGTTTTCATCTGGTCTGCGAAGGGCAGGAGGGCCTTGCCTGCTGCAGCTAGCGAGATGCGTCCGCCTCCGCGGTCGAAGAGCGGTGATCCCAGGTCCTCTTCAAGCGCCTTGATCTGTTGCGTCACGGCGGGCTGCGTGAGCAGAAGCTCTTCCGCAGCCCGGCTGAAGTTCAGGTGGTGTGCAACGGCGCGAAAGACGCGGATGCGAAAGTTCTCCAGCATCAGCGCACCACGACTTCGATGCCGAAGGTGTGGTGGATCACGTAGGTGCCATTCATTTTGTCGTGTTGCTCCGGCTGCGTCGTGCCTTTCGGATCGGTGGCTCGCGATTTGAGCACATAGGTTCCCTTGTCAGCAGGTACCTGCCATTCGAATTCCCAGCGTCGCCACGCTCCATACTGCGGTTCATCCAGGAAGCGAACCGGTCGCCAGGTCTTGCCGTCATCCGTCGACAGCTCTACGGTCTCTATAAAGGGTTCTCCGCCCCAGGCCGCTCCATAGACGTTATAGGTCGAGCCTGCCGGGATGAACTCGCGCGTGCGCGGCCGCGCGATGGCAGACTTGACCTGCATCTGCCCAAGCGCAAGACGCATGGGATTGCGGTTTTCGTCATAGGCCCAGTAGCCATAATCAGAAGTCTGCCAATAGCCCTTGTACGGTTCGGTCAGCACGCGAATATTCGTAAGCCACTTCACCGACGCCATGCCGTAGTGACCTGGAACCACCGCGCGCAGCGGAAAGCCGTGATCCACCGGGATCTCCTCCCCGTTCATTGCATAGGCGATCACGATGTCGTCGATCTTCTCAACACTAACGCTTCGCGCATAGGGAGTCTCGCCAGGGGGCACCGGCTCTTCTTTAGGTGTGCCCTTATCCGCGGCCTCAAACAGGACCTCGCAGGCGTTTGCATCGAGGCCCGCCCGCTCCAGCAGCGCTGACAAGGGAACGCCCGTCCACTCCGCCGTGCTGATGCCGCCGAGCTGCCACTGCGCACCCTTCACCTGAGGCACCAGGAAGATGCGGCCGTTGCCGGCACACTCAAGCGTAGCCGGTCGCGTGACCGAGGGCATCGCGAGCAGCTCCTCATAGCTGATGGTGAACGGCTTGCCCACCGCGCCGCCGATCGTCAGCTTGTAGTCGTGACGGTCCAAGGCCGGAGCTTTGAAATGACTGCGGATGTAAAACAGGTCGTTTGGGGTCAGGAACTCGTTGAGCTGATCGAAGGGGTACTCCAGGTTGACGGGCTCACGCTCGCGGATAATGAGGCCGACGTGCGGTTCACTTGGTGCCATGGATGTGCTCATTGGTGTCCCTTCGGTGTTTCAGCTTACTGGTTAGGTGCGCCCGTTGGGGCAGGCGTTGCGATGGCGTAGAGCGATCGTGGTGAAATGCGGCCAGCCACTGTCTTCGCTAGGAGATTCAGAGCAAGAAAGACCGGGAGCAGGTGCCATTGCCCGGTGAGCTCCGCTGCCATGAACGCGGCCATCCACGGTGCATGAGTAACACCCGCGAGGAAGGCGCTCATCCCGACTGTAGCGAGTAAGACAGGCTGTGAGACATGCAGCAGGCTGCCGGCCAGGAGACCCAGCGCCGCGCCTACAAAGAGGGTCGGCGTGAAGACACCACCCACGGTTCCGGCCCCGACACAGGCCGTTGTCGCGACAAGACGAAAGATCAGGATCAGAATCACGCTGGAGACAAGAGGCGCACCCTGGAGCGTTCTGAGCAGGGCCACATCCCCGTTGCCCCATACGGCAGGATGCACGATGCTGAGCAGCCCCACGGCAAGCGCACCCCAAAGAAGAGGCACGGGAAGCCGTTTCAGAAAAGTGAAGCTGCGCAGCAAACTCTGATAGGCGGGACCAAGCCCGCCAAGTAGCAACGCAAGCGGCAGAGTCCACAGAAGCCCGGCCATGGACAGGTTGCCCGGAACGGCAAAGAGAGGTCCGCCACCCAGTAGCGTACGGCTGATAAGCCACCCCGAGAACGAAGCGAGCAGGAGCGGTACTACTTCGGTCCAATGCCATTCGCCAAGCACGATTTCGAAGGCAAAGAAGACGCCAGCCAACGGCGCCTGATACGCAGCCGCGACCGCAGCGGCAGCTCCATAGCTCACTTTGCGAGCGAGCGAGACCTCGCGCCCGCCGAGACGGCTGCCGCACCAGGAGGTCACCGCAGTGGCGAATTGGATCATGGAGCCTTCCCGGCCGACTGCCGCCCCCGAAGCCACGGAAAAAGCTGATGACGCCGTGCGCCAGGCGGTCGATGCAAACGGGATGTGTCCCTCGTCAAAGCGCACCGCTTCGACGTACTCAGAGAAGGGCTCCGCACGCGACCAGCGCCGGGCGGCAAACAGAACTGCCGTCGCCAGCAGAGCGCCAGTTACGGGAACCAGGACGCGATGAAAGCTGCCAAGCCGTGCTGCTGCATCCGGCAAGAGCCCGGTGTGCTGTACGAATACCCACTGCAGCATGCGAAAGCCAAGGCGGACCCCCACGCAAGCCAAACCACTCACCAGGCCGAGAATCACGGCTAGGCTCGCGGTGAGAACACCGGCTTTCCATGCGGATCTCGTCTTAGTGGCCACCACAGGCTCCATCACGGTTGTGCTCATGCGGCCACCAGGGATCCTGTCATTTGTAGGGGAACTTGCCTCGCCAGAACCGCCGGCGACCCTACGTTGATGCGCCCTGCGACAATGGTTGCGACTTCCACGGCCTGTTGCCGGATCTCCGGGATGGCGATCGATTCGATCAGTGTCCCCAGGCGGCCAGGCCCCAGGTTGAAGAGCACGCTTGAAGCTTGTCCCCGCGCATCGATCAACGCGCCATGTCGGGTGCTGTTCAGACCGCCGCCCAGCGGTCCGGAGCTGATGACACCCTGCGCGAAGAGGCTGTTGAGCAGCGACGAACCTACACGGCGGTAGTTCATGCTCGGGCCGGTGCAATTGATCACCCGCGCGGCACGCAACTCGCTCTGGCCACCGGCTGCGCGCAGCGTCACCTTGGCTCCCTCGGTTTCCGCATCTACGCCTGCGAGATGGCCTTCTTCGATCCGCAGTGTGCCTACGGCAAGCTCCGTCTCGATCAGGTCCGCAATGGGCGGAGCCATACGGTGACGCACCACATCCCAGCGGCGTTGCAGATGACGGCGAAAGCGCTTCTGCTCTTCGAGCGGCAGGGCAAGCCAGAGCTCGTTCGTTGTCGCACGCAGGCTGTCGATGGCTGCTCGCCACTCCATACCACCCGCGATAGCAGCACGCAGGGCACGCAGATAGCTCACGCAAGTAGCCAACGTTTCTGCCGGGATTGCGCTGCGATCGGCAGGCGTGTACTCCGTGTGGCGATTCGGGAAGACACCGTGCCGCGAGACAGCGGTGATCACCCCTCGGTGACCTAATTCGCGCAAACGCAGCACCACATCTACGCCGGTCAGTCCGGTCCCGATGAGCGTCACCGGCGCCTCTGCCTGCAGGTTGGCGTATGTCGCCTCCGACCAGGCATTGTGGCAGTAAGCACCGCTCTCTACCGCCGCAGGTTCGATACCCGGAAGCGCCGCAGGGTCGAAGTTACCCGTCGCCATCACCACGAAGTCGGCTTGCAGGCTTGTGCTATCCCTCAGCAGCAACGTGGCAGAACTGTCCGTCACGGTTAAATCCGTAACAGCGGTCTGCAGGTGCTCGATGTGGGCTGCCTGTGTCAAGAGCGAGCGGATATAGCGCCCAAATACCGCACGCGGTGCAAAGGTCATCGGCGTTGCCTCGGCATCGTGGTTCACCCGCAACCAACGTAGGAAGTGCTCCGGCTCGTTCGGCAGCACGCTGATCTTGCCTGCAGGAACATTCAACAAATGACGCAGGCTTGGGGTGGAGTACGCCAGCCCGAGGCCAAGCTCCGGGCGAGGATCGACGATGACGATGCGCACATCCTTCGAGCTCCGGCGAAGGTGAAACGCGGTCAACGCGCCGCTCACGCCCCCTCCGATAATGGCTACTGTCTTTGCGCTCGCTACGGCCGCTACGTGCATGTCGATCTCCTTAGCTCCAAGCTAGGCGCGTCCGGGATAGAAGAAAATTCGCAAATCGTTATGCCGTATAAGCAGCTCTTTGAGCTGCTCTGCCTTAGCCCAAGCTCGGCTTATACCCCATCACCACTTCTGCTTGGACCTTCTCACCCCAGCGGCAGCACACTGGATTTCGACAAGGAGAAACACCATGAACACGACTCGGATTCGCCAGTTCGCCACCGCCGCCCTCACCCTCGCGGCAACCATTCTTCCCGTTGCGAGCCATGCGGAACTGCGCTCCAAATCGGGTGAGATCGTAGTGATGGAGCCGCAAAACCTGCCCGAGGCCGCACAAATTGGCGGCAACAGCTTCTTCCTCCACACCACAAGCAGCGGCAGCTTCTACCTCTACGTTGAACAGCAAAGCGGAGCGCGCCTTGCCGTCTTTGATGTGACCGACCCCGCTCATGTGAAGACCGTTTCCGTAATGCCACTTCAGGTCGCTGGCCCTTTTGACTTCGTCCGTCCGTTGGACGGCAGTGCGGAACTGATACGTTTCCGGGACGAGAAGGGCGTCGCGGTGCTGGACCTGCACAAGGCTGGACACCCCACGCTGCGCATGCTTTCAGGGCTTCTCGATCCGGGCCAGACGCAGCCGCTTGGAGATACAGGATTCCTTGCAGTGGACGAGCCGTACAACTACGTGCGCGCGGTTCCCCGCGACTTTCAGGTGGTGGACATCTCCACACCGGACAACCCAACGCTGCTGACGACCGTAAAGCAGGTCAAGCACCAGGTGGCCAACAACGATATGGGCACTACATTCCTGCTCGGAAGCGACGGCCTCACCGTGGTACGCCGCATCAGCGTGGAAAACGACTACGCGACCCATCAGCAGCAGATGTCCGGCAACTGAGGCCGCGTACTTACACGCGGGCAGAAGAATCACCCGTGTCACGAAGCACCGGAGCATTGAGAGTGCTCCGATGCTTGCAAGCAGTATCGGCACCATCGTCGAGGTCAGCACTGTGGTCAGCTCGCTAGGATTGGTGCTTATCACCTCTCCAGTCTCAAAGCCTATGGAGTGTCTGAAAGCAGGAAGCAATGTCCCAGGCTCGCCTCATCGTCGTTGCTGGACTGCCAGGTTCCGGGAAGACGTCTAGCGCGTGATCAACCCTAAACCAGCTTCCTGCCTAGGAATCAGCTTCGCCGAAGCCGGGTGCGTGCTCAATACGGAGGGCTTCCTCCAACTCCTCTCGCTCGATCGCTGCTTCCACAACCGCTTCCTCTCCTCGCAGGAACACAATGCGGACCTTCGATAGGTGTTCTCTGTTGTGCTTGAGGAATGCCTGAAGGTCCTTTTCGTCACCGACCAGCTCGAGACACTGTGGAAGTCGTGCTGGAGGAATCTCGCCTGTGTCCATTACGAGGTCCTGATTGTTCAGGTATCCGCCAATCACCCTGTGAAGTAGGGCCTGTTCTATTCCGTGCTCCTTCGCTTGCTGAAGAAGGAAACCGCCCAGGCTCTGTGGGGCGAACCGACGCCACCAAGAATCAGATCTCCGCATCTCGGAGACAGAAAAGTACAGCCGCAGTATTGTCAATTCTTCCAATTGAGCTACCTCCAGATAACCGTAGGCGTTGATGGAATCGAGCAGATTGTCTGGGAATGGATTTCTGCTTTTTGAGACCTGGGCAAGAGAAAGACCTTCTTCCGCCGCTCTGCTTACGTGTTTACTCTTCCCAATCCTCTGTGCGTGGTAGATACCGTTGTGACCAGAGATCAGATAGCTCACGACGCAGGCGATACCGGCGTAAGCACCGACTTCGGAACCAAAAAGCTCAACTGCCATCAAGGTCGATGCAATAGGCGTATTCGCTGATCCAGCGAATACGCCTACAAATCCCATGGCGGCCAAGAGCGAAGGCGGCAGCGGCAGAATGCCTGACAGAGCGTTACCCAAAGTTGAGCCGATATAGAAGAGGGGAGTGACCTCACCGCCTTTGAAGCCACTACCTAGGGTCAATGCGGTGAACGCGAACTTGCCCGCGAAGTCATAGGGCGCGACCCTGGACGTGAACGCCGCCACGATGGTCGGAATTCCCAAACCGATGTACTTTGAGGTCCTTGCCAGGCCAATACCGAAGACCGCCGCCGTAACCAGTATTCCGCCCATCACCGGCCGGAGGGGAGCATAGCCTATGTGCTGCTTGAACCAATGCGATATCGCGTGAGTAGCTTTAGCGAACGCCATACCAACCGTGCCAAAAACAATTCCAGCAGCGACGGCCAAACCCAAGCGTCCGGCGTTCAAGCTGGGAACAGCAGAAACCGGGTAGATCGTGTGTTGAATGCCCCACGCGTGAGTGACAAGATCACCAATAAATGAAGCCAGAAAGCACGGGGCAATCGCGTCATAATTGATCCGGCCAATCGCGAGAACCTCTATTCCAAATACGGCGCCCGCCAGCGGTGTCCCAAACACAGAACCGAAACCAGCGCTAATCCCGGCCATCAGCAGGATGCGTCGATCCCGGGGAATCATACGGAACGGTCTCGCGAGCTGATCCGCAAGGGACGCTCCTGTTTGGATCGCGGTACCTTCACGCCCAGCGGAGCCTCCGAACAAATGCGTCAGGAACGTGCCTATCAGGATCAACGGTGTCATCCGCAGGGGAATAATTCTGGTCGGATCGTGCGTCTGCTCCAGGATCAGGTTGTTCCCAGCTTCCACGGAAGCCCCAAGATGGTTATAGAGAAGTCCAACCAGGCCTCCCGCAGGCGCAAGCAGAAGGATCAGCCAGGGATGCGCTGTGCGCAGGTTGGTCGCCAGTGTCAGTGAAGCCAATAAGAGGGCGGAGGCGGATCCAGCTAGAACACCGACGAGCACGGCGACAGGTACCCACCGGACGAGCTCAATCAGCAGTGAATGTTCGCTGGAGAAAAAAAAATCGGCGAGCTTTTTGAGACAAAGAGACTCCTATCTTAAGTAGGAGTCATCAGCACAGCGATATTTGCTGGCGCCAGGGCGAACTCCATCGCCCAGAATTGTTCTTTATGGTAGCAAGGTTCAGACAAGTCGGCCAGCAAAGTCGGAACTTGGAACCGAAGGACTTTAGCCCGTGCATCGTGAATAGCCGGACCTGGAGTCTGAGAGACTTCAGTCAGGACGGTATGGAACAGGTCATCACAAACCAGCAGGCGTCCTCGATACGAACGCTCCAGTTCGTCACCATCGTCTGGATGGTTGTCGAGCTTTGTGTCGCTCTCTATTCTGGCGTCCGTTCTCACAGCATCGCCTTGACCGCCTTCGGTGCGGATAGTGCGATTGAACTCGTTTCAGCCCTGGTTGTTCTGTGGCGGTTCGCCCTTGGCCCCGCAACGGAGAGACGTGCGGTTCGGATCTCCGGCTTTCTGCTCTACGGACTAGCGGCGTACATACTCGTGACCTCGTTTCTAAGTTTCCTAAGCCGCTCCTCTGAAGCTCAGCCAACACTCCTCGGGATCGGACTTCTCATCGCCGCTGCGATCGTCATGCCCTTGCTCGGACGAGCGAAGAGATCGCTGGCCCAGAAGACCGAAAGCCGGGCATTGAGCGCAGACGCCGCCCAGAGCAACATCTGCGCGTATATGTCGTGGATTGCCCTCGCCGGGTTGTTGGTGAACCGTTACTTCCACCTTCACTGGGCTGATCCTGTTGCTGCGCTGCTGCTTCTTCCCATCGTTCTGAAGGAGGCTGGCGAGGCCAGCAGGGGCGACGTATGCGAATGCTGCTGAGAACCGGGGAATATACTTGGTGTGTGCGGCGGTTCACCAGCTTCGCGGCAGTGCTCCTCATGCTCGCCATGATGGTGCCGGCCCTTGCCTGCGCTACCACTCCGAAGATGAGTCGGATGGAGCAGGACTGCTGCCAACAGATGCACGGCAAGTGCGGTGAGATGGCGAAGCAGGGCTGCTGTCAGATCGAGGTTCGGAACGACCTCAATCAGCTTCCAGCTCACGTCGTAACCGCTCCCGTGCTGCCGATCATGACGGTAGCCCTTCTGTATCCGCTCCTGGTCGAGCTGCCTGCGTCTACGGGTTATCTGTGGCACGTACCGGATGAGCACTCTCCACCCGGTCTTCTGATCGCTTCCACTACCGTTCTCCGAATCTGATTCGCTCCTAGGCCAACTGACCTGCACGTATCCACGTGCCTGCGTTCATTGGAACCAAAGGAGCAGTTATGAAACAGCTCGCCTTTCTGGCGTGCGCGCTGGCGCTTTCCGCGTCGGCCTGGGCCGCAGATCATGGCCCCGTATTCGGCTACGCAACGCCGGTCAACTCGCAAGGAGAGTTCAGTTTCGATACCGGGCTGTTTGGCCGCTACGGATCTCTGGGCACTCAGTTCTCGACAGGGAGTCAGATCGGGTACGGCCTCACGCCACACCTGACGCTCACTGCCTTTGCTCCCGCCACGTTCGGCAGCGGCTCTCTTCCCGAGACACGGATCTTCCCCGGAGGAGAGTGGTCGGCAGGGGCTTCCTGGCGTTTTCTCCATTCCGTGACGCAGGTTGGCAAGCGGCTGGAGGCTACCGGGACCTTGGGCGTCGTCGTGCCGGGGCCACAGTCCGACTCGGGTGTCCTTGCAAGCGTTCACCGGGCACCGGGCATAGCAGGATCTGTGGCGACCGGCGTCGCCTCCCGTAGCCACTACCTGTGGCTGGGCGGGGGCTACACGTGGTTCCCCGAGACTGACCAGACCAACCGCCCGGACACGATCTCCTGGAGCACGGTTTATGGCTATCGCCCCGCTCGGCTCAGGCGAGGCTACGACCAGTGGGACTACCGCGGTCTCCTTGAGTTCACCGGAGAGCACACCTCTGCGGTAAGACTCAGCGGGGCCGCTCTGCCGAACAGCACTACGACCTCACTTTGGCTCGGACCGTCCATTCTCGCCATTTTCAAAAACGTGGCCATCGAAGGTGGGGTGCAAGGCCCGCTGTTCCGGGATGTTTCCAACACGGTCTACGGCCGCGAAACCGTCCGCTTCGCCCTCAACTTCAGCTATCTCAAGTTCTCGTCCAGGACGAGCACACACTGAAAGGATCAGCTATGAAAAGCATTCTGGCCCTCGGCCTCTTCGCTTTCTCCTCCGTCGCCGCTCATGCGGAGTACGACCAAGTGAACATGACCGTCTTCGGGATGGACTGCGCTCCCTGCGCCCATGCCATTCACGTTTCCATGAAAGGCATACAAGGCGTGAACAAAGTGGATGTGGACCTGAACACCGGCCTCGTTGCGATCCAGCTCGCGC
>CAXTYH010000030.1:0-56077 GCA_964248405.1 uncultured Bryobacteraceae bacterium | reverse complement strand
CGAGTAACTACGATCTTTGGAGGAAGGCGGGCACCCGCGAAACCAATTTAGTGTAGCGAGTTCGAGCCCTCTGGCCCTGACCCATGCACGAATGTTAGCCATCATCAGCGTTGACTCGCGGCAACCGTCTTACGATTGCGGCGGAAAAGACGAACCGGTAAAGAGATGATTCCCACCAGCAATTCCAGAGCGCCTCCTACGGCAATGCCCACAATGCGGAAAGGCAGCAAAATCAGCCACAGCAGCGGGTAGAAGATCAAGGCTAGTAGCGCAAGCGGCCAAGAGATCACAAAGAGTAGACACCACAGCAGAAAAGTCAGCATTTCTGTTGCAGATACGAAACTAACAAGTGCACCGTTCCACGTTGTTACTGCTTTAACTTCGTTTCCGCCTCTCGATAGATTGCCGTTTTGGAATTATTAACATTCCAGGTCGGTGCGAGAGAACTGTTGGCCAACTTGATCAGTGTAAGGGCAAATGTCCGATCCACCCTGGCCATGTTGTCGTAATCGATCTTTTGCCATTCATCGCCCAGGCCGTGGTAATCGGAGTAGTCGAAGGCAACACAGAAGCTATGCGCCGGCACTCCCCGTTGGGCAAAGGAAGCGTTGTCGCTCAAATCGAAGTACTGATCGCTGGCTTTTTTGTCAAAAAACAGAGCCGTTCCGGTTGCTTTGGCGGCGGCTGCCATTACCCTGGGTACGGTTGAATAATCAAAACCGGTTGGGCTAATGGTCTTGATCTTCGGCCCATCGGTAGAATCAGTACGGCCGACTTGCTCGAGGTTTATGTCCGCCACAGTTTTTGCAAGCGGAAAGATCGGATGGTCAGCATAGTAACGAGAGCCAATCTCACCCCGCTCCTCTCCAGAGAATGTCAAGAACACAATCGAACGTTTTGGGTGTGGGTTCATCTGCGCAAGCGCTTTGGCGATCGCAATCACCGACACTGTTCCGCTGCCATCATCGTTGGCGCCATTAAAGATCTGATCACTGGCCGGAGCCGTATGCGATTCTGAAAACTCCGTGCCGGTCTCCCGGGTTCCGATATGGTCATAGTGCGCGGTTAAGAAGACATAGGTGTCGCGTAACCGCGGATCTGAGCCACGAAGTACACCAATCACATTCTTGAGCGTCACCGGGCGATCGTTCGGCGCGGGAAACTCGAGCGAAACTGTGTGCTCCTCATTGCCATCAGAATGCAACCACGAGGACAGTCGACCGTCGTCGACCCGAAGGATCGGCGTCTGGTTGCGGGCAGCAGCATCCTTGGCGATGAGACTGCGCCTGGAAGGGCCTACCCTGCCAATCAGGATCTCCGCCTTTGCGCCTGATTCACTTACTTTGCTATCGAATGCCTGGGAGTCATTGTACTCGCGCGTAGACTCGGCAGTGGGCTCGCCGTGGTGGCTGAAGGCAGGCGCAATCACAACTTTGCCTTTCAGGTCTGTTCGGGCGAGTGCGGCCAAACTCTTTGACTGAAAGACTACGGCCGGTGCGCGGTCAAGCTGAAGGGCTGCAGACGATGAGAAGACCTGGACGGTATCAGCGGGAATTGTAAACTGCTGCGCACCGGAGGTCAGCGTCATGGGCGAGGCGAGCTTCGGCGCTAATCGGTCTACCATCTCGGCTGTTTGAAAATATTCGTGATCTCCGACCGGCTCCAAGCCAGCGGCGCGGAACTGTGACGCGATAAACTCTGCGGCCACGTCCAGGCCTGACGAGGGCGTGAAGCGTCCGCCGAGTGCGTCAGATGATAAGAACGAGAGTTCACCGCGAAGGTCCACGGGCTGAATCCTATTTAGGATGGCCTGCACCTCAGGCGATACGGCAGGTGGCTTGTTTGTTATCCCCGGGCTTTGGGTTAAAACACCAAGCGGATAGATCAGCAGAATAGCTGCTGAACTGCTAAGTCGCATCGTATCCGACGAATTGTTGCAAGATCACGTTTCCTTTGTAACGCGTCTCCTTGTGTATTCCGATGCTGGAAGTGTAGTAGGCGAAAGCGGTGGTCTGCTTCAACTGTGTGAAAAACTTTTCCGCCTCTGTCTGGGGCTTCGCTTCCGCAGCGGCGATCTTCGTCATCAGAGCCATCTGCTGTGCCGCTGAACTCTGCAGGAACGGTGTCCCGCTGGTGGACACCGAAAGCTGGTCGATTGAGGCAAGTCCTTTACGCCATGAATTGCGGTCCTCAGGCAGGATCGCTTGGGCAATCTGCCGGTCAAGAAACACAGCGACCTCTGCTGCGTGAGCGCCCGGAGAGTGGTCGTCCGCGGGGATGATCATCTCGGTCAGCGCGTCCAGCAGAGCGAACTCGGAGTTCGTGAAAAACAGGGGTCGGCCTGGTTCTGCGGCAGGCAGTTGCAGCGTTGCTGCTGTGGCGGTCAGCAGCTTAAGAACATCACGCCGGCTTAGCACTAGACTTCCCCTCTCTTCATCTGACCGACAAGGTAGTCGCAGGATCGCCAGGCCAGCGCCATGATGGTCCACGTCGGGTTCTGGCATGAAGCAGAGACGTGGCTGCTGCCATCCATCACAAATAGATTGTTCACGTCGTGCGATTGCTGGAATTGATTCAGGACTGAAGTCTTCGGATCGTTGCCCATCCGCGCGGTGCCCAATTCGTGAATGGACCAGCCTTCCGGCAGCGCTTCGTCGGTTGTAGACACGATTTCAAACTTAGCGGCTTCGAACATTTCGCGCGCACTGGCGGCCATGTCCTTACACATTTTCTTTTCGTTTTCGCCGAACTGGTAGCTGAACTTCAGCGCCGGCACCCCCCAGGCATCCTTCACGGAGTCATCGATGCCGACGGCGTTTTCATACCGGGCCAGCACTTCCCCAAAGCCGCCCATCTCGATGGTAGCGCCCACGTACTCGCGTACCTTCTTCTTGTATTCGACGCCAAACCCGGACGTCGAGAAAGCTGTGCCTGGCGTCATGCCGCAGCCGGCGCCACCTTCAAAACCGTACCCACGCAGGAAGTCCGACTTGGTCTTTAAGTTTCGGAATCGTGGAATGTAGAAGCCACCCGGACGCCCGTCGTCCAGCGTGCGTTGCTTACCGACTAGCTCCGGCATGAACCCGGCTACCGAAGGCCCCATCACGTGTTCACAGAAATTGTGACCCACGTGTCCGCTCGAATTTCCAATGCCGTTCGGATACTTCTCAGACTTAGACAGCAGCATCAATCGCGTTGACTCTAGTGTCGACGCGGCAAGTATGACCGCCTTGGCCTTAACCTTGTAACTCTGCCGGGAGTCGCTGTCGATGAACGAGACGCCTGAGGCTTTGCCGGTGTTCTCGTCCACGGTCACTTCATAGACGGTGGAATTCGGTCGGAGCGTGAGATTGCCCGTTTCCATGGCAGGGAGAATTAGCCCGGTTGGAGAGTCGAAGGCGGCGTGGATATCGCAGCCGCCAACGTGACGGTTGCACGCTCCCCGCCCATAGCAGCGGCTTCGATACTTGTTGTGTTTCAAGCCGTCGGTGGTGACCCCGGCGCGATAGGGAGTCAGTACGCGATCCATGCCCTTCAGCGAGTTGCGAAGGTGCAACTCCGAGTAGCTTAACTTCACCGGGCGCTGAAACTTCCCGTCCGGCAGGTAATCGAGATTCTCTGGATGGCCGGAGATGCCGAGGTACTCGTCAACGCGGTCATAATAGGGCTCGATGTCGGAGTAGGAGATGGGCCAATCTTCGCCGAAGCCGTCTCGGCTCTTTGCCTTGAAGTCGTAATCGGACAACCGGAGGGCCAGCCGTCCCCAGATATTTGTCTTGCCGCCGACTACCCTCGACCGCACCCAGGCATAGCGAGTACCGGTATACGGGTTTTGCTTGTCGTCAACAACTAGGGTTTTGCTGTAGTCGGATTGACCCCATCCCTGGATATAGGAGGTGACTTTCGAGTACGGCGAGTTCGGAAACGGCGCACCCTGACGAAAGTTGTATTCATTGGTGGTAAGAGCGTGATAGTCTGGCGGCATCTTACCTCGTCGAGGGTGGTCGTACGGCCACTCCATCGAGTGAAGGATTTTTCCGGTATCCTGGGCTTTGCCGGCTTCCAGCAGAAGTACTTTCATGCCCTGGGAAGTAAGCGCATGAGCGGCCATTCCACCCGCAGCCCCCGAACCGACGATCACAGCGTCGTAGCTTTTATTTAGATCAACCTCAGCGTTTGCCTGAGACGGAAACTGCAACAGCATCTTTCACTCCCTAACTCCTTAAAGTGTATGACGTTGCAACTGGGTCAATGCGTTAAGTCGAACGGGAAAAAAGTTACAGGTCGCAGTTTGTTTTTCAAAGCGGCGAGTGGAAGGCGACCGACAGGCTCGTCAGATACCGTATAGTTTCGTTGCAAGCGGAGGCACTGTGTTCGGCTCAGAAATTCTAGATGTTGCAATTGGCTTAATTCTTATGTTTTTGCTGTTGAGCTTGGTTTGCTCTTCCATAAAGGAGGCGCTCGAGACTGTGCTCAATCAACGATCAAGGGATCTGGAACGCGGCTTGCGCGAGATGCTCGGCGATATCAAGCGGCAGCACATTGTTCCTGCCCTCTATCGCCACCCGCTGATTGACGGGCTTTACAGGGGTCACTACCGGCCGGGCAGGACGCGGAATTTGCCATCTTATATACCTTCCCGAAATTTCGCCTTGGCCTTGCTTGACTTGATCGCACAAGGCAAATTAAGCGAGCATGGGCCTGACCCAGCTGTCTCCGCCGAGGTTCACAGCAGCCCCGAGGTCACAATGCAAAGGTTCCGTGAGGGAGTGGCCGGTCTGCCCCTTAACTCTCATCTACGGGGCGCTCTGAAGCCGATTATCGCGATTGCGCAGGACGATGCCACGCGACTCCAGCATGAAGTTGAGAGTTGGTTCGACAGCTCGATGGATCGTGTCTCGGGCTGGTACAAGCGGCATACCCAGATCATGCTGGCAGCTATTGGGTTGAGCCTTGCCGTCGCCATGAACGTCGATACGGTCTCGATTTTGCGGTATCTCAATACCAGCCAAACGAGCCGGCAAGTGCTAATTACCCATGTGGGGCAGTTTCAGCAGACGCACCCTGCCGCGAGCGGTCCCGCAACAACCGAGTTACTTGATCCAATGGGCTGGCTGGAACGGCAAGGGGGCGTGCCATTAGGCTGGATTACATCGCCGCTCCCCGGCCAAACGGCAGCGGATTACTCGCATGATTGGAGGCGTCCACCGTCCGGAGTAAGCCAGTGGCTGTTTAAGATTGCCGGGATCCTGTTTACCGCCTTTGCCGTCACTTTAGGCGCTCCGTTCTGGTTTGATTTGTTGAACAGGTTCATGGTGGTGCGGTCAACCGTGAAGCCGGATGAGAAGAGTCCGACGGAGAAAGGCAAGGGATAAGAGCTTTTGCCGGCGAAGAAGCGCAAGTTAACTAAGTGCGCTTTCTCGCCGTAGTCTTGGCCTTCGCGGCACTCAGGGGCATTGCGACCAGCTCCTGAATCCGCTCGCGGATCGTACCCTCCGTCATCGAATGCTCGTCGCCCATGGGAGGAGTTTGGTAATGGATGACGCCGTTACGATCAATCAGAACGAGCTGCGGCACCACCGAACGCTCCATCACACTAATGCCCATAAAGGCGGGCATTGCCTCCCGCTGTACCCATCCGACTGGAAAACCAACCTGATAGATAGAACTGAAGTCTGTCACCAAGGCATTGGCTGCCTTTGCGTCCCGACCCTCGTCCAGCCCATTGATGGCTAAATCTAGAACTTGCAAGTCTTTGGTCCCGAACTCGTTCTGCAACTTCGTCATTACCTTTGAGGCAGCTTGGCAGTGCATACACGTGGTCAGGATGAACTCGAGTGCCACAACTTTGCCACGATATTGACTTAAAGTCTTCTGCCCTTCTTGAGGAAGCGTAAACGTCAAGGGAGGAGCGGGGCGTAGGGAAGCCTGCTGGGCGTGGAGACTTGTCAGCCCAAGTCCAAGAATCAGACCGAAACGGAGCAGCATGTCCTCAGTGTAAGGCAAATTTGCCTACCCAGGTCAAGCAACTCAGACCGGATTAAACTGCAACGAGTCGAGCCGATTCGGCATTTTGCAGAAACCATTCGTAGGTGGAACGAACACCCTGCTCCAGACCGATGGAATGCTTCCAGCCAAGTGAATGAAGCCGAGTGACATCCAGCAACTTACGAGGAGTGCCGTCCGGCTTCGATGGGTCGAACACTAGCCGGCCTTTGAATCGGACAACCCGGCCTATTAGGTTCGCCAACTCGCTGATTGTCACATCCACGCCGGTTCCAACGTTAACGATCTGAGCATCGCTGTAGTGCTGCATGAGGAAGATGGCGGCCGAGGCAAGATCGTCTACGTGAAGGAGTTCGCGCTTGGGCGTTCCAGTTCCCCAGACCGTGACTTCCGAGTGCCCTTCCGATTGCGCATCGTGAAACTTACGAATCAGGGCCGGCATGACATGCGAGCTCTTCAGATCGAAATTGTCCCCAGGTCCGTAAAGGTTAGTCGGCATCAGGCTGATCGCGTCAAAGCCATACTGTGCCCGATAGGCCTGACAAAGCTTAATACCCGCGATCTTTGCTATCGCGTACCACTCGTTGGTGGGCTCCAAAGCTCCGGTAAGCAGATGCTCTTCCTGCATCGGCTGCGGAGCAAACTTCGGATAAATACAGGAGGAACCCAAAAACTCCAGCTTTTTCGTGCCGTGCCGCCAGGCAGCATCGATTACGTTAAGCTCGATGAGCAGATTGTCGCGCAGGAAGTCAGCCGGATACGTCGCATTGGCCAGGATCCCGCCCACTTTGGCCGCTGCCAGGAAGACGTATTCGGGCCGCTCGGTTGCAAAAAGTGCTTCCACCGAGTCGCGAGAGTATAGATCGCACTCGGAGCGAGATCGTAGGATCAAATTCTCGTAGCCTTGCTGTTGCAGCTGCCGAACAATGGCAGACCCCACAAGTCCACGATGTCCGGCAACAAATATGCGGCTGGTTCGTTCCATTATCAGCGCCTGGGGTCAGACGTTACGTACTTTTTATCATGCACCAGGCGTTCATCCGAAGCCAGGCGCAAATCATTGTCCACCATCATGCGGACAAGAGTCTTAAAGCTCGTCCTCGGCTCCCAATTCAGTGCCTTACGGGCCTTGCTGGAATCTCCGAGCAGATAGTCCACTTCGGTTGGGCGGAAGTAAGAAGGATCAATCTCAACATGGCGCTCCCAATTGAGGCCTGCATGTGAAAACGCCTCTTCGAGAAACTCGCGGACCGAGTAAGCTTCGCCGGTAGCGACGACGAAATCGCCAGGCTCACTGTGCTGAAGCATCTTCCACATAGCCTCAACATAGTCGCCGGCAAAACCCCAGTCGCGCCGCGCATCCAGGTTTCCCAGATACAGCTTGTCCTGTAACCCTTCCTTGATCCGACCCACTGCCCGAGTGATCTTGCGGGTGACAAAGGTTTCGCCGCGTCGGGGTGACTCATGGTTAAACAGGATTCCGTTTGTGATAAACAGCCCGTAAGCTTCTCGATAGTTGATGCCATACCAATGCGCGGCAACCTTGGAGACTGCGTAGGGACTTCTTGGGTAGAAAGCCGTACTCTCGCTCTGGGGTGGATTCGCTGCCCCGAACATCTCAGACGAACCGGCCTGATAGAACCGTACTTCCCGCTTGGTGTGCTGGCAATGGTCCCGCACGCAGTCAAGCAGACGCAGCGTTCCCATAGCGTCCGCGTCAGCGGTGTACTCCGGATTTTCAAACGACACCTTCACATGCGATTGCGCGCCCAGATTGAAGATTTCGTCAGGCTGAGCAGCTTCAACGACCCGCCGTAGCCCTGTGGAATCGGACAAGTCGGCATAGTGCAACACCAGGCGTCGGCCCGCCTCGTGTGGATCTTCGTAGATGTGATTGATACGCGCAGTATTGAAGCTGGAACTCCGGCGCACAATTCCGTGCACCG
This sequence comes from uncultured Bryobacteraceae bacterium, assembly GCA_964248405.1. GTDB lineage: Bacteria > Acidobacteriota > Terriglobia > Bryobacterales > Bryobacteraceae > Bog-105. The sequence continues at coordinate 48,125 of CAXTYH010000030.1, read as the reverse complement.
TATATCCTTTGGACAGCAGCAGTTCGCTCAAATAAGAGCCGTCCTGCCCGGTAATCCCCGTTATTAGCGCCGACTTTCTCAACCCTGACCTCCAGGCCAACCCGACCTTCTAGTTTACGCGGAAATACGCGTAAATTAACGGATAACATAACTCGGCCTTTTGCACCTGTAAGGAAAATCTGACTTGTCGGTCTGGTACCGGCCCACCTCCTGCCCCACAATTCTGATTCCAAGATTATTCCCCCTTGACTTCAGCGTCAATGCGAACGTTCCCCTCCAGCTTGGCGCGATAAGAGTGAAGAGTTGACTTGGCCGCCAGGGCTCCAACAATCACTAGAGCGAGATACAGCATCTGCCCATGCAACACCGCCAATGCAATTGCAACTAAAGCGCCGTAGAGCAACAACGCCGTCCGTAAGCTGATCATCGAGCGGCCGGCATGTTGTAGTCGAACGAAAAAGCAAGTCGTACCTGCATACCCTTAAAGTCAGGCGGCAGCGGAGGCAGCGGGTTGGACATGCTCAAGCCAACCACGGCGGCCCGGTCCAGAGACGACGAGCCGGAAGAGTTTGCGGTCACCATCTTCGGAATTTGCCCGTCCCGATTGATGATAAATTCAACCGTGGTCCGTCCCCTGGCCGAGCCTTCCCGCACGCTTTCAGGAATCACGCGTTTCCAGTTGGCGCGCACAATTCCCAGAATGCGCGTGAGGTAAGGCTTGAAGTCTGTCCCTTGTGGGTCGCTTTTCAACTCGATTGCTGCATGGCGCTCACCGGTGTTGCCGATGCTCCCCGGCGTACCGGGAGCTGCATCCCGAGGATTATCGTCGCTCATTGCCGCTGGGTGACTATCGCGACCCGGTAAAAGACCGGCAGCATCGCCTCGCAAATCAACATGCGGAGGCCGCAGCGCCGGGTTCGGATTGTTGATGGGCACGTCCGGCTCCACATTCTGAAACGGCCCTGGCTTGGCGGGAGGAGGTGTCAGGCTGGCCGTGGTGTTTGCCTTGGGCGGCGGGGGCGGAGTGGTCTGGGGAGTCTGTGACCGTTCAGAAGCAGGTGGAACCTCGGCCACAATCTGTGGGGGCACAACCGGCTGTGGCGGAAGGGCTTTGGCAACGGGCTTGGGAGTAATTTGCGTTGGCAGCTCAAGATGCCTTACGCTGCGGTTAGGCGCTCCCCGTCGTGCCTGCTCGCTAGGCGTCGCTACCAAATCAGCCAGATCGATGCTTCTGGTCAACTCTTTGCGATTCGGCGCACGCTGCGTTAGAACGTCCGGTGGTAAATAGAGCGTAATGTGACGGGGGGCAATCACGCGGGATGGCGGCTCGCTCCGCTCGATAAACGCAGGCATCTGCACCGCTATACCGAAGAACAGAAGATGAAGGGCGAGCGAGCCTGCGATAACGAGGAGCCAGTAGTTGGGACGTTCGCCATCCTGCCAGTCCAGCAGCAAATTGAGCTGCGGCTCTTCGGGAGCTACCGCCGCAACCGGAACAGCGGAGGTGGTTTCCGGGGTCCGAGTCTCGTCTGTCATACGGCTGGAAACGCACGCGCTGCCCGGACGGTTTCGGCCACCAGTTCGCCGTGCGCCTTGATTTTAGCAAGAATAGCCTCGGCCACCTGTAACGCGTTTGTCGCTTCCCGGCCTCCGACGCGGGGCTGAGCCCGTGTGCGCACACACTCGAAGAAGCTCTGCAACTCCTCGGCAAGCGGCTCGGCAGCAACCACCGGCAACGATTCAAAACCAATCTGCAGCGTCTCCTTTGAAACGGCAAGTCGGCTGGCATCCTGGCGCTTGTAATCCAGCGAGATGTATTCGCCGGGTTGAAAGAGCCGCAGCTTGCGAACCTGCTCGGTGGAGACGCGGCTCGCCGTCAAATTAGCTATGCAGCCCGACGGGAAGACGAGGCGCACATTGGCAATATCGACTTTTGACGACAACACTGAGATCCCGGCCCCATGAACCTCCGATGGCATCTGCCGCGCGAAGCTGAGGACGATATCCAGGTCATGGATCATCAGGTCGAGCACAACATCGATGTCTAAGCTGCGCGGGCTGAACACGCTCAGGCGATGCACTTCAAAGAAGAGCGGAATCGTCAGCGCCTGTTCCAGTGCCACAACAGCCGGATTGAAGCGCTCTAAGTGGCCGACCTGCAAGACACGGCCATGCCGCTGGGCGAGCTCGATGAGAGCTTCCCCCTTAGATGCAACATCCGCTATCGGTTTCTCGACCAGCGCATCGATTCCGGCCTGAAGCAACTGCGCCGCCATCTCGGCATGAAGACGCGTCGGCGTGGCGATAATTGCCGCGTGGATCTTGCCCCTGAGATCCACCAGGCTTTGGAGATCCGGCAGCGCAACGCACCCGTACTCGCCGGCAACTTGAGCTCTCCGATCGGCATCGTTATCGACAACGGCAACCAGCTCCGCCTGTTCTTTCAGTTGAGTGACTACGCGTGCATGATGTCGCCCGAAAGCACCGACGCCAATAACTGCCGCACGCACACGAGTCACGAGACGTAGGGCTCCAGCGGTGGATGACTCACAATGGCGATGCCGGCGCGGTCGGCGCGTTCCAGCATATCGGCTTTGTCGAGCAGCAAAGTTCTTCCTGCATCCAGCCCCAATGCAGTAGTGCCGGTCTCTCGCATTGTGTCGATAGTTGTTGGTCCCACCACCGGTACGTCAAAGAGCAGGTGCGAGCGTCCGCGTGAAGCTTTTACGAGACGCAACGGTCTGCCTCCGGTCAAGGTTGCGGCACGTCGTAGCATAGCGTCGGTGCCTTCCATCGCCTCGGCTGCCACACAGGCCTTCTCGCTGATGGCAACACTTTGCCCGATATCGGCGGTTGCCAGCGCCGTTGCCAGCCTGCGCCCATATTGAATGTCGGAGGACTCGTCCTTGTCCGGCTTGCGCTTGGTCAGCACGCCCCCAGGCGCCAGCAGATGCTTCAGCAGTCGTGTGGAATCCACCAGTTCGATGCCTTCCTGCCGCAGCACGCCACCGACGCCGCCAATCAGCGCCGCCGTGTTCTTCTCCTTGAGTGAAGTTAAAAGCTTCAACAATCGCCAGTCCGGCTTGATGTCCGAAAAGAGGCTGACATGCTTCACCTGCCCAGTCATCATCACTTCGGTGATGCCTTCGCGCTTCAGAATATCGATTAGCTTACTGAGCTGGCCGATGTTGATCCAGTGCAGGGTCCGAGTAAGAGTGGCAAGCGCAGGCGAGGCCTCGTTCTCAATCGCAAGAACGACGACCTGGTGGCCCTCGCGCTGTGCTACCTCCAGGGCCAGCACCGGAAAACGTCCGTTACCGGCGATCATTCCATAGCGAGGGGCGCTACCTGTCGTCGCCGCCATACTCACTTCAGGAACCCTCGCTGAGAAGTGCGGATAAAACTCAGCAGCTCGCCCACTGCTTCGTTGGGCGGCATCTCGTCTTCGATGCGAGCCAGCGCCTGCGAAGTATTCAGGCCTGCACGAGTCAAGGTGCGAAGAGCGGTATTGAGCAGGTCGATTGTTTCAGTCCCAAAACCACTCCGCTCCAAACCCACGCGATTCGCGCTGAACACGCGAGCCTCATGTTCGGAGGCGGTGATCGAAAACGGCAATACGTCCTGTTTGATCACGCTGTAGCTGCCCACCATTGCGTGACGCCCGATCCGCACAAACTGATGGATGGCGCTGAGTCCTCCGACATTTGCAAAATCTTCGACAACAACGTGGCCTGCGAATGTAACGCCGTTGGCCAATACACAGTTATTGCCGATGCGGACATCGTGGGCGACATGCACGTACGCCATCAGCAGGTTGTCGTTCCCGATCGAAGTCACCATGCCGCCGCCGGCCGTGCCGCGATTGATGGTGACGAACTCGCGGATAGAATTGCGATCTCCGATGCGGGTTTCCGAATTTTCGCCTCGATACTTCTTGTCCTGAGGCGTTGCACCACACGAGCAGTAAGGATAAAACGTGTTATCTTCGCCGATGCATAACCGGCCGTCCAGATAGACATGCGCCAGCAAGCGGGTACGAGCACCGACGTGCACGCCCTGGCCGACAATGCAGAAAGGACCTATCTCAGAGTCTTCGGCGATGACGGCTTCGGGGTGAACAATAGCGGTTGAGTGAATCGCCATCTCGGAATACGCAGAGACGCGCTCAGGCGATTTGCGGTTCCGTCTCCCGCGGTTCCATCGCAGTTCCCGGGGTGGCCGCTCCGGGCGCAGACTGATCAGTCAACTTGCAGAGCAGCACTGCTTCGGCGACTATCTGGCCGTCCACCGTTGCTACGCCACTCATCTTGGCAATGGTGTGCTTCAGACGGATTAGCTTCATCTCCAGGCGCAACTGGTCCCCAGGCACTACGGGTTTGCGAAACTTCGCTTCTTCAACCGAAGCCAGGAACATCAGCCGCCCTCGTGTATGCGGCGCACGCACACCAACGAGAATGCCCCCTACCTGCGCCATTGCTTCCACAATCAGCACTCCCGGCATAACGGGATAACCCGGAAAATGCCCGGCAAAGTGCGGCTCATTGTAGGTTACATTCTTGAGGCCAACGATGGAATCGTCTGTCATTTCGACTATGCGATCCACCATAAGCATGGGATAGCGATGAGGCAGTAGGGCCGTTATCTCAGCCACGTCCATCAATGTCATGGGAAGCGACTATGATAACAGCCAATGCACTCCTACCTCCGCTATGCAACAGAGCAGCAGCAATCAGTCGTCGACCTGATTGGACGGCTGGTTGAGTGCGAATCGCCCTCTGATGACGCAGCGAGCGTGAACCGATTTGTTGACCTGCTGGCTGAAGAGGCACATGATGTGGCAAGTACGGAAACCTTTGCGTGTGGCGAATTCGGCAAAGCTCTGCGGCTCGAGTGCAAGCTTCCGGGCGCCAAGGGAGACACTCAGCTGCTCGGGCTTGGACACGCCGATACGGTCTGGCCGAAAGGAACGCTCGCCTCCATGCCGTTTCGTGAGTCGGACGGCCGGTTGTGGGGCCCGGGCGTACTCGACATGAAGTCAGGATTAGCGTTCTTTCTCAGCGCCATGCGGTTGCTGCAGGAATTAGATGTGCAGGTTGCACGACGACTCGTGCTGCTGGTGGTTCCTGACGAAGAGGCAGGAAGTCATCAGTCACGCGCACTTACCGAGGCAGAAGCACGCAGGAGCCATGCGGTTTTGGTTCTGGAGCCCGGTACCGGTCTTACGGGCAAGTTGAAGACGGCACGCAAAGGTATCGGAAACTACACGGTCAGCGTGACTGGCAAAGCGGCCCATGCTGGTGTTGACTTCACGGAAGGCGCGAGCGCGATTGTGGAACTGGCAAAGCAGATTGAGCAGATCAGCAAACTCACTGATCTCGCGCGGGGAACAACGGCGAACCCAGGCGTGGTGAGTGGCGGTACGCGGTCCAATGTCATTGCGGCAGAGGCCTCTGTCGAAGTGGACATTCGCACAGTGCGGACCAAAGAGACCGAAAAGATTGATCGTAAGCTGCGGGCTTTGCACGCTCACAACCAGCACTGCACAGTAACGGTGAGCGGTGGCCTCAACAGGCCGCCTATGGAGCGAACACCGGCCATTCGGAAGCTTTTTGGGAAAGCCAAAGTAATCGGCAAAGAGTTGGGTCTCATGCTTGAGGAATCGTCTACCGGCGGCGGTTCGGATGGCAATTTTACCGCGGCTCTTGGAGTGCCGACGCTCGACGGATTAGGCGGCGTCGGCGAAGGCGCACACGCGACGCATGAGAGTATCCTGACTGATCGGATTGCTGACCGCGTTGCTTTGCTTGCCGGCCTATTAGCTGGGCTGTAAGTAACCGGAAGTTCGCCGGCGTCTAGACTACTTTGGTTGATTATTCGATGAGTTTCCCTGCCCTGAATCTGCTGCTACCAGCTATTCTCGCAGTCCATAATCTCGACGAGTATTGTCAATACGACAACTTTGTTAGAGAGTTTTATGGGAGGCTACCCAAAAAGCTGACGACCCGGCGCGTATTCGGGGGCACTGCCGTATTGCTGACGCTAGTTGTCTTATTGTTGAGTGCCCTGACTTACAGCCTTCGAAGCGGCACACTGGTTATGATTTCTCGAGTCGCGATGTTTGCGCTGATGCTGAACGGCATCGGTCACTGTGTCCTGTCACTGAAGCGGAGAACGTGGGTTCCTGGGACGCTTTCTGCCATCACACTCATCCTGCCTTATTCAGTCGTCGCAATCCTCGCAACATATAGTTCGGGGAACTCGTTCTTGTCTCTTTTTCGTTATGCTGCGTTGAGCGCAATAACTGCCCCGCTAGTGATAACAGCCTGCCTTTTCATCAGCTATGGCTTTTCACGGTGGGCAGCACACGCTGGAAAGCGGTGGAGATCGTGGCTTGGCTGAAGCATTCCTCTTAGTGCTTTACATTTGATCGCGCCCACTCCGGCACCAGGTTGGGAGGTGCTTTGGAGATCGCGTCCTGCAGCACGACTGTCAGATTCGTGTTGTTTGGATCGAGTTCGACAGCTCGGTGCAGTTCCGTTAAGCCTTCCGTCCACTGAGCTAGCCGCAAAAGAGCGATTGCGTAATTGGTTCGGATGCCGGCATGATCCGGATTCAGAGCTACAGCTTCGCGATACCGCACGAGTGCCGCGGGCATGTCGCCGGCTTTCTCCAGAGCACTGCCTTCATTGTTAATCTGTAAGGCTTTGAGTGCATTTTGACTCTTCAGGTCACGTGCACGCAGAACCTCGGCCAGCTTTCGCCGGATAGCGGCAGCTTCTTCCTGGCGACCAGCTTGGCGTAAGGCACTCTGCAGCGTGTTGAGAGTTGACTGATCGTCCGGATTCAAGCGAAACGCAGCTTGAAGAGGCTCAATGGCAAGTTGTGGTTCAGCGCGGCGAAGATACTCTGCGCCCAAGCGGTACTGGGCAATGGCTTCGTGCGCGTTGAGTTCTATGGCTTTACGGAAAGCTAAAATCGCACCCTCACTATCGCCGTTTGCGCTCCGTGCAGCTCCCAGGTCAGACCAAGCTTCTGCGAAATTTGGGCGGATCGACACCGCGGTTTGTAGTTGCCTTAGAGACGCGGCGATATTGTTCTCTGCGGCATAGATCTTAGCGCGTAGATAATGTGCGTCCCCTGCTTCCGGGGTTTGCTTCAGCAGAGTAATCGCCCGATCCAGGTGAGGAGCCGCCGCACTCGCATCGCCCAACAGCAGGAGCACAGCTGCTAAGTTCTCCTGGGCCACTCCAGAGTGCGGGTTGAGATGAACGGACTTTTCGAAAGCAACGCGAGCTTCCTTACTATCGCCGAAGTGACTGTAAGCTTCGCCCAGCGCATTGCACGCTTCCCACGAGTTTGGCCGGAGACGAACAGCCTCGGTTAACTGATTGATTGATTCTTCGCGTTGCCCGGCTTCCGACTGCAAGCTACCCAGAAGAAGGCGTGCATCTGAGTCCGAGGGTTTCTCTCGAATCATAGTGCGAAGCAAGTCGATGGCTCCGTTGCGATCCCCTTTCGCTGCAAGGCTCCAGGCTTGCTCAAGCGCCGACTGCTCAGCATGCAGGGACGTCGACAGGAGCAGGAGACTGCAAATAAAGAGACGGACCGCGAGTGCCACCTTACTAAGCTTCGGTCTCATGAATTACTCGGACTTGTTAAATTGTTGTGAACGGGTGACCCCGGAACCTTCGGTTATCTCTAAGAGGCAATTTACAGAAGCCTTGCCAATTTGTTCGAGAGCGCCGCTCGGCCAGCGAATGCCAAGGCTTACAGCCGTCGACCGGCCAAGGCCAAAGTGGAGACGTCTGTCGTTCACTGACAAATAGGACGTCTGAGCCAAGACCTCCTGAACCTGCACTTTATCGCCGTACTGGACTGTCACGCGAGCCCCGATAGCACTCCGATTCGATTTGACTCCCACCAGCTTTACTTTAAGCCAGTTATCAGAGCTCCGGAGATCGTTCCGCAGAAGCGATGGGGGTTCATTCAAGTTCATGACGAGGATATCCATGTCGCCATCATTATCGAAATCGCCGAATGCACAACCACGGCTGCAGTGGCTGGCCTCAATGCCCGGACCCGCCTGAGCAATTAATTCTTCAAAACGACCATTGCCCAGATTGCGAAAGAGAATCCTAGGGACGCTATAAGGTTCGTCGGGGCGATTCTGCAGTTCCGGGTAGATGCCTCCCGTTACCCAGAATACGTCAGCAAGACCGTTATTATCTAAATCCTGAATACCAACACCCCAGCTTATGTAACGACTTTCGACACCTAAACCTGAATGTGATGTGTCGTCCCGAAACTCGCCCTTTCCATCGTTTATGTAAACTGCGGGCGTATCTGCCGCAAAGTGAGTTTTGACGATGTCCAGATTGCCGGAACCGCACAAGTCACCAATAGCGATGCCCATCCCAGCCTGCTCCATCCCGTCTTCACTCAGGGCGATTCCGCGCTCCATGGCCTGCTCGGTGAAGGTGCCATCGTGATTGTTGTGGAAGAACAGGCTGGGCGTTGAATCGCATGCCAGATAGATATCGGGCCAGCCATCGTTATCTAAGTCCGCCGCAACAGCTGTCAGACCGTAGCCGCCTTGCGCAGCCTGGATACCTGAAGCTGTTGTCACGTCAGTAAAAGTGCCATCCCCGTTACTGCGGTAAAGAGAGTGCTTGCCGTAAGGAAGCCCGCGCGGACCGCAAAATACTCCTTCCGCATTGCACTCCCGAGAAGTTCCAGCCCGAGGCACTGACTTCATGTCGAAGGTTAAGTAATTCGACACGAACAGATCGAGGTTACCGTCGCGGTCAAAATCCAGGAACGTACAACCGGTTCCGAAACGTGACTCACCGCAGAGAAGGCCTGCCGCCTTTGACACGTCAGTGAAGGTACCGTTTCCGTTGTTCCGGTATAAAGTGTTCTGAGGCCAGCCGGTAATAAACAGATCTTCCCAGCCATCGTTGTTGTAGTCGCCCACCGTGATGCCAAAGGCGTAACGATTTCCAAAAAGGCCAGCTTTCTCCGTTACATCTGTGAATGTGCTATCGCGATTATTTCTGTAGAGCCGGGATGAACAGTCAGGCGGTGGGTCGCCCAATCGGGAACTGGAGAGAACGAGTATGTCCAGCCACCCATCGTTATCGTAATCAAGAAAGGCGACTCCACTCCCCATAGCCTCGATGACATAGTCCGCATGATCCTTATGACCGCCGAAAGCCGACTTAAGAAGGCCAGCCCTCTGGGCAATATCAGTAAATTGGGCGTGAAACGGCAGCCCAGACGGTTTACCGCGAGCCATAGCGTGCAAATGTCGCGAGGCCATGCCGCTATCTTTGCGAGTTGGTATATCTCGCCTGCTGTTCTGACCCAGCAGCAAAGGGCTTAGAGGGAGACTAAGCCCTTTCAACAAATTCCGGCGCGTCAGAATGAGCTTGCCTCAGCCATAACGCTATTACCGCATAAGATACTAGGCTCCTTCTAAAACAGTATCCGCAAACCAATCTCGACTTGCCGCCCGGCTTGATTGCCGTAAGTAGCATTCTGAGAACCAAACTGACCGCCAGGAGCGCCTTGGTACAGAGCTTGCCCGAAATACGGACTGGTTTGTGAGGTGTCGGGGTCGCCACGGTTCAGCTTATTAGTTGCGTTGTAAGCCGTCATCTTCAGTTGCGCCTGCCACTTTTCTGCTATGTGAATATTCTTGAGGATGCTCGCGTCCAGATCAAAGAAACTTGGGCCGGTAATGCAGGAATATTGCAGAGGGTTAGTCCGTAAGGTATACGCCTGGCTCGGCAGCGGTTGGAAAGCGCTCGGGTTGAAGTAGTATCCGGATGGAACGTTTTGACAAGGGTTACTGACGACAGTCAAGTTGCCAAAGCGCGGATAATCTCCGGTGATGAAAGTTAAGACACCCGTTACTTGCCATCCACCCAGAACCGAATCGGCGACTCTAGGCATCGAGGACAAATAGCGTTTACCTCGACCAATCGGCAGTTCATAACTCCCGGCGCTGGTTATTCTTTGATGCGGCTGATCACTCGCCTGCCATGACAAGGTGTCGGTGAACGTATTGAGGTCGTTGAAATACTGTTGCGTCTTTTCGTGTATGTAGATATAGCCGAAGAGGAAGTTATAACCCTGGCTAAATCGCTTCTGCAATCTGACCTCAAAATCCTGATATCGCTCTCCGGCACCAAGCGTATTGAGTTGATAAATTCCTCCATATAGCGGAAACGGACGTAACAGTGAGCCGAGTGTAACAGTTGGCTGATTGTAGAGCGGGCCGGGAACTAAAGTCGTATTTAGGTAATGATAGAACGGGTTTGCGACCGTATCGTTTAAAGTGTTTTGGTACTGCGCTTGGATACGCGGATCAATATTGTTTAGCGACCGTGTGAATTGCTGATTCCCGAAATTGACGAAGTAAGTAACGCTGGCAACTAACTGGCCAGGAAACTGGTGTTCAACCGTAAAGTTTAGGCGATGGTTATAGGCCTTGTGAAAGGACTGTGGATAGTAAATCAGATCAGTGCCGCCTCGCCCTAAGTTCGAACCCACACTCTTCCCGAGAGGCGCAATAAGAGGATTGGTAGAAGGAAACGGGTTTGACAGCGTTGCCTGTGGGACTCCGTTCAAGATAGGCGCTGTGTTCTGGAGCGAGGTCAAACCCAAGTACGGAGGTTCCAGGAAGTTGAGCGCTTCATATCCCGATACTCCGGGCGGGGTGCTGGCGAAATTAAACTCAGTGGGGACGGTGTACATCGCGTACCCAAATCGGACGGCCGTTTTTGGATCAAGCTGGTAAGCCATTCCAAAACGGGGCTGCAAGTTAAGCTTTTGTGTCTGCCACATCCCCGGGTTAGAGCTGCTGGTAAATCTCCAGAGGCCGTTGTAATTGGAATAGTTCGGTCCAACAATAGCTTGAACTTCCGCCGGCATCTGCGGAGGGTTCGCTGCGATAGCCGGGTCAGCCTTTGAGAGGTCAAGGCCCCGAGAAAGATTGTGGGCCGGATCGTGCCAGGCCGTCTCGTACTCATCGCGGAGACCCAAGATAAGGGTCAGCTTACGGGTCACCTTCCAGTTGTCTCCAATGTAGAACCCGAAAAAGTCGGTCAGAGGGTTCGGAGCCGGACCACCAATCATCTGCGAAGAGCTGTCGAGCGCCCCCAGCAGAAATGAGGCGAAGCTGTCCCCAGATTTTGTCAGGTCAGGGTTATTGTAAGTATTCGCAGTTAGTCCCTGACTGAAATCGAAGTGAGAAGTACCACTGACGAGCGTGGAGCCACCGGCACGCCTGAATTCAAACCCGGCGCTCAAATAATGGGAGCCTCGCTGCTGAGAAGCCTGCACACTGAAGCTCTCTGCTGCCGGGCGCTGATTCCAAACGTACCCAGTTCCGCCAAAGCTCGATCCGCCGATGTTGATCGCCGGATAGTAAGTCGGAACACCTGTCGACACGCTCTGGTATGCCTGGTAAAAGTTATTTCCGTTGGGCCAGATACCATTCCAGCCATTCTGAAGAGAATTAGAAGCAAAAGCGTCAATCAGGTTATACCAATCGCCATGGAAGTTAACCACGGTGCTTGGCGATACTGCCCATACCGCGTCACCGATAACCTGGTTTGCCCCCCGCTCGCTGCCGGATGGTACGTAAAGCGGTGAGTTATTGGGTGTAGGGTTACTCGCTATGTCAGTCGTGTGGTAGCGGCCGTACATTCCAGAGACCCGCCACTTATCGCTGATTACGTAGTCGATTCGATCAGACCAATTGTAGTAATCGTAACTGTCCAGGATACCTTTTTGGTAGTTGTTGGTGTGGTTATATCCAGTGCTCCCCTGGTTCGGGTCGAACAAGTAAGAAGCTAGCTTGGCCGAGAGTGGGTCAAAGCGAGAGGACGGGATTTTGTTGCCGGGGAAGGCGGTCCGTGAAATTGCGCCGGTAACCGGGTCAACCACCGTGCTGAAGGGGTCATAAATGGTCCTTTGAGTGCCGTCGGCCGCCAGGGTCTGCGAGAAATCACCGGAGCGTTCCAGAGGGGTCGGGACAGTTCGCTGATAGCTTCCTGGCGAAGCAATACGCCAGTACTCGACTGAGCTGAAATTGAAGATCTTGTTCTTCCAGAGCGGATTACCTAGCGTGCCACCGAACATGTTCTGCCGTTGCGCATTGTTAGTAAATCGCGTTCGATCAGCTTGTGCGCTCAGCCAGGGGTACCGTCCCAGATAGAACAAAGAACCATGCCATTCGTTTGTTCCGCCTTTAGTAGTCACGCTGATGATGCCACCCGCGCTATGGCCCGCATCGGCCTGAACACTATTCTGAGCGACGATAACTTCCTGTACCGCGTCGGTGTTAGGCGGATAGGCAGCCTTGAAACCGATGCCAATAGGAGAACCATCAACAAGTAAGTTGTTTTTCAGGTTTGTGCCGCCTCCTAGATCAACGCTGTTTGCTGACCAGGACTGAAAGGGCTGCATCTCACCTCGTGTGTTGACTGCAGCCGGTTCTAATAGAGTTAGCTTGAACGGATTCCGATCGAGGCGTGGCGTGTCATCGGCCAGCTTAGTATCCAGGGTTAGCTCCTGGTTGCTGGAATTAAATTCGACAGCGGGTGGAGTGGCCTCGACGGTAACGCTTTGCCGCAGTGTGCCTGGCTTCAAAGCCGCGTTTACTGTAATATCGCCACCAGCCTGAACCGCGATGTTTTCCTGCGTGAAAGGTCCAAAGCCAGAAAAGTTAATCGTAATTTTGTAAGTGCCAGGCTCGACATAGTCGAAAATGTAGAGTCCATCGGAATCCGACTGGCGGCTCGCGTTTACCCCGGTGTTGACGTTAGAAAGCGTAACGGCGGCGCCCGGAAGTATCGCGCCTGAATCATCGGTCACTAACCCGCGGATCTGCGCCCGATAACTTTGCGTCCATCCCGAAGAAGAGCAGAAAAGCGTAAGCAGCAAAGCAGGCAAAAATGCCTTCGTGAAGAACTTCATGGTACTTCCTTTCAACTAGTGCTGAGTGATAGGAATATCAGTACCCGTTAGTTCTTGTCAACAATTTAACGAAAGGTTTTCACCGTGCCGCGTAGAAAACGGGGTAGCATCGCAAATGTTAGGGTAGGCTCGTTTCTCTTTTGATAAGCTCTGAGACGCACCGGGTGGAATGCGTTGTCTTAGTTTCTTGTTCATGTCAGCGCTGTGCTGTGCAGCTCAGGCAGATTACCGTGACTGGCAGTCCGCAGGAGGAAGCGCAGACAACATTCATTACTCCTCGTTGAGTCAGATTAATCGAGAGAACGTACAATCTCTGCGGGTTGCGTGGACATTCGAGAGCGGTGACAGCTATCCCGGATCTGACATGCAATGCAACCCGATCATCGTTGATGGGGTAATGTTTGTCACCACTCCGAAGCTGCGCATCGTTGCGTTAAGTGCAGCTACGGGAAAGGAGCGCTGGAGCTTCACCGGGCAGTTTGGTGGACGCGCGCCGCATCCGAATCGCGGGCTCACTTACTGGACCGATGGAAAAGACTCGCGAATCCTACTAACACTCGGGCACGAACTATTGTCTTTAAACGCAAAAACTGGAAAACTCGATCGCACTTCGGCAAGGAAGGTCGAGTCGATTTGCGAGCAGCCTTCGATACGCCGCTTGAGGATACCTCACTTAGTGTCACAAGCCCCGGCGTGATCTATCGCGACTTGATTATTCTGGGTAGCTCAGTAGCGGAGTCACTCCCTTCTACGGCGGGAGACATCCGAGCTTACAAGGTGCAAACCGGTCAGCTTGCCTGGACCTTTCATACTATTCCTCACCCAGGAGAGTTCGGCTACGACACCTGGCCCGCAGGCGCATGGAAAACATCGGGAGGCGCGAACAACTGGGCTGGCCTGGTTGTCGATCAAAAGCGCGGATTGGCCTTCGTTCCAACAGGCTCAGCTGCGTTTGATTTCTACGGCGCTGACCGGCACGGGAATAATCTCTTTGCTGATTCTCTTTTGTGTCTCGACGCGGCTACAGGACAACGAAAGTGGCACTTCCAGGAGGTTCGACACGATGTCTGGGATCTCGATTTTCCATCGGCTCCACTCTTAGTTACCTGTCGCCACGATGGAAAACTGGTGGATGCTGTTGCGCAAGCCGGAAAGGACGGCTTTATCTATGTCTTGGATCGCGAAACGGGCGAGAGCCTGTTTCCAATTGAGGAACGGCCAGTTCCCCGGTCGACAGTAGATGGAGAGCAACTTGCGCGGCGGCAGAAGTTTCCGACTAAGCCTGCGCCGTTCGTACCTCAGGAGTTCACAAAGGACACGGTAACTAATCGAACCGAGGCCGCACACCAGGCCGTACTTAAGCAGTTAACGACTCTCGATTACGGCAAACTCTTTCAGCCACCGAGTCTGAAGGGAACTGTGACGTTCCCCGGTTTGGCTGGCGGTGCAGAGTGGGGCGGGAGCGCGTTCGATCCTGAAACCCACCTCTACTACATCAATGCAAATGAGTTGCCATGGCTTGTGCGACTGATACCATCCGGTCAAGTCGCGAATAAGTTGACGGCCGGCAAGCTTTTCCGATACCGGTGCGCAGGCTGCCATGGACCTGACAGGAAGGGCGCTCCACCCGAGTACCCTGCACTCGATGGCATAAGTGAGCGGTTAACATCTGAGCAGATTGCAGCCAAGATTCACAACGGAGGCGGCCGAATGCCGGGATTTGCTTCGCTGGGCGATCCGGCTATTCAGGCAATCACCGGATTCCTAACCAACGGAAGTGACAGCGCCGTGATTGTTCGCCATCGCGCGAGCTCTGTCCCGGCGCTGAAATACGGAGTGGAAGGTTACCGTAAGTTCTTAGATCCCGACGGGTACCCTGCTAACAAGCCACCTTGGGGAACTCTGTCGGCGATTAACTTAGATGACGGTGAGTATTGCTGGAAGATCCCGCTGGGAGAATATCCCGAGCTGGTGGCTCAGGGACTTAGTAACACCGGAAGTGAAAACCACGGAGGCGGAATAGTAACTGCCGGCGGATTATTCTTTATCGGTTCGACTCATTACGATAACAAGTTCAGGGCCTTTGACAAAAGGACGGGCATCCTTCTCTGGGAAACAACGCTGCCCAATGCTAACAACGCCACCCCTTCCACGTATAACGTGAACGGAAGGCAATATGTGGTAGTTACCGCCGGCGGGGGAAGAGACCGACCCTCCGGCGGATCGTTCATTGCCTTTGCTCTTCCCGCAACCGGTGATATGCTTCGTAGCGGCAATTGACGGCCTAGGTAGACAATCAAACCGTTACGGGAGATTGCCGCTAGATATGCCTGCACGTTGAGGAGAGGCGAATGTTTAGGAAACGATGCCGAATAAGCCGGCGAGAACTTCTTCAGAGTTCGGCGTTGCTTGGCGGAGCACTGTTGGGAAACAAGGCGAGCGCCAATCCAGAGCCGCGGATTCAAAACGTAAACACGAACTCAAGTCCGTCGAACCTGAAGATTACTGACCTCAGGGTCGCGACCGTGCATAAGCCAGGGCCAAGCCCTTGCACGATCATTCGCCTGGAGACCAACCAGGGCGTTTATGGACTTGGTGAAGTTCGGGACTTAGCAAGCCCCACTTACGCGCTCTTTCTGAAAAGCCGGCTGATTGGCGAAAATCCGCTGCAGGTTACTTATCTCTTCGAGAAGATTAAACAGTTTGGAGGCGACTCGCGTCAGGCGGGCGGCGTGGTTTCAGTGGAGGAAGCCTTATGGGATATCGCGGGCAAAGTCTACGGCGTCCCCATCTATCAGATGCTTGGCGGCAAGTTCCGTGACAAGATTCGCCTCTACGCAGATACAACAGAGTCGAAAGACATCAAGATCTACGCACAACGCATGAAAGCCCGCAAGGAAGAAATGGGGCTTACCTGGTTGAAGATGGATCTGGGTGTCGACATGGTGTCAGACACCCCCGGCACTTTGACCGGACCTTCGGGCCTGAGTAAGTGGGAGAGTAACAACCTGCCTCACCCGTTCCTTGCGAACGAAGTGACTAACAAGGGAATAGAGATGCTGGTTGCGTATGTAGCAGCTATTCGCGAGGCAGTAGGAATGGAGATTCCACTTTCCATGGACCATCTGGGTCACTTGGGCGTTAACTCGATTATCCGGCTCGGAAAGGCGTACGAACCCTACAATCTTTCCTGGATGGAAGATGTCGTTCCGTGGCAATATACTGAGCTGTTACAGCACATTACAAATGAGAATCCGACTCCGATCTTGACAGGTGAAGACATATATCTCAAAGAGGGATTCGTAAAGCTCTGTAAGGATCATGCGGTTAGTAAGATTCAGCCAGATCTCTCTACCTCAGGCGGTATCTTGGAAACGCATAAGATCGGGGACATGGCAATGGAGCATGGCGTACCTATGGCGATGCACTATGCGGGCCTCCCCATTGGAGCTTATGCTAGTGTGCATTGCGCGGCGGCAACAGAAAACTTTCTCGCTTGTGAAAATCACTCTTTAGATGTTCCTTGGTGGCAAGACTTGGTGGAAGGCGTCGAAAAACCGATCATCAACAAAGGCTTTATTGCTGTTCCGGACAAGCCTGGGCTTGGTATTACCCTTAACGATGATGCGGTCAAAGCTCACCTGTTACCGGGCACTGGCTTCTTTGAGCCTACCCCGCAGTGGGACAAAGAACATTCAGTGGATCGCCTTTGGAGTATGGCGCCGCCGAGGACACCAGTAACGCTCGGCTAGCAGATATCTACTTTCTCTAAGATTCATCGCCCGCCAACAAACACCGTCACAACTATGAGAATACTTAGCTCCATTGCACTTACAGCGGCTTGCCTGACTGTGAGTGCTTCGCCCTTGTTCGCGCAGGTGAAGATGACCAGGGATCAGATGATGTTTTACACCTCTGACTGGAAGGGTGACCGCTTCCCGGACGGCCGGCCCAAAGTACCGGATGACCTGCTTAAGCGCGCGGTTGACGTCTCTATTGAGGACGTGTGGGAGTATCTTGGCGAGCACGGCTATAAGAATCAGTTTGACAGCGGCTGGCAGGCTCTTCACATAGAGAAGCCTTTTGCCGGGCGTGCGCTTACGGCCCAGTACATGCCCATCCGCGCCGACATGGCTAAGGCAATTGCGGCAGAGGGTAAAGCTGAAGGACGAGTAAGTGGAAACAATAGCTGGCCGATTCATGAGTTACAAATCGGCGATGTCTATGTTGCTGACGGCTTCGGAAAGATCATCGAAGGCACTCTGATTGGATCCAATCTTGGAAACGGAATCGCCGCACATACTCATACCGGCTTCGTATTCGACGGCGGTATTAGAGATCAAGAGGAAAACCGGCAGATTCCCAACTTCAACGGATTCTATCGAGGGTATGATCCATCGGCATGGGCTCAGATGGAATTGACCGCCATCAACGCTCCTGTTCGAATCGGTCGTGCGGTTGTGTTGCCAGGGGATTTGGTTCTGGCAAAGACAGATGGAGTTCTGTTCATTCCGGCAATCTTTGCAGAAGCTGCGATTAGTTCGGCCGAATTCACAAACCTCACGGATGCTTTCAACTTTGAGCTGAATCGGCAAGGGGCGAACGGCGCTGAATTTGAAGGCGGCTGGACACCCAAGAAGTATGCTGCCTTTGGAAAGTGGATTGACGCGCACCCGGAGATGTTAAAGATGCCGCGCCCGGAGTTCGATGCGCTGCTGGCCAAGGCGACTCATCCGCGTCCTGTTACGGGCGCCTCCCCTGCAACGGAACCTTAGTTCGCGCGAGTTTTTTCAATTTAGTATTAACTTTAGCTGGTAAGGAAGACTTAGAAAAACGTGCGTTCATGGAATAAGTTGAATTACTTCAACCCTCTTAAGAGATGCGCATTCGCCCTTGGAGTTCCGATACTTGGGTGGGCTGCCACGCAGGGTGTGGATTACTACTCGGCCTCCGGCTTACAAGACAAAGCAAAGGCCATGGGAGCAAACGCCAAACCCTCATCCAGTACACCGGTGGTGAACCAATTATCGAGGTATGGGAACGACTATACATTGCTGGTTTATCGTAACTCGGACGGACAAGCCGAATTACATGAGCATGAGTCTGACTTGTACATGGTGGTGGATGGAGAAGCAACGCTGGTAAGTGGCGGGAGTATGCTCCACCGGACATCAGCAAGTCCCGGTGAGTTTAGAGGCACCGGTATTTCGAACGGGGAGTCGCAAACGCTGCGAAAGGGAGACGTGGTGCACATTGCCCCAAAAATCCCGCACCAGTTAAAGGTTAAGCCGGGGCAAACCTTCAGCTACTTCGTTCAGAAAGTGAAGGAGCAGTAACAAGCTCCTTGGGTGCATAATGAACAGTTCAGAAACTGTAAGACAGATCAAGGCTCTCGGGGTCGTTCCCATTGTCCGAACCCCCGATGCGGAATCAGCCATCCGGTCAGTTGAGGCAATCCAGGAGGGCGGTATCTTCTGCGCGGAGATAACTATGACGGTTGCCGGAGCGCTGCGGGCTTTAGAAGAAGTAGCCAAGCGATTTGGAAACAGAGTCTTATTAGGAGCTGGTACGGTTCTTGACCCGGAGACGGCTCGAGCTTGTATGCTTTCGGGTGCAGAGTTTCTGGTTACTCCGAGCTTGAATGTGAAAACGATCGAGCTGGCCAAACGATATTCGAAGGCAATCTTTCCAGGCGCTCTTACCCCTACTGAGATTCTGACGGCTTGGGACGCAGGAGCCGACGCAATCAAAGTGTTCCCCTGTAGCGCGATGGGCGGAGCCAAATACATCAAAGCTCTTCGCGGGCCTTTTCCAAACATAGAATTTGTTCCTACTGGAGGGGTGAATCTCGAGACAATCAGCGAGTTTCTAGCGGCAGGGTGTTGTGCGGTTGGAGTCGGCAGCGAATTAATTGACAGCCAGACGATTGCTTCGGGTAAGTATGAAGTGTTTGTAGAGCGAGCGCTCAAGTATTGTCAAAAGGTAAGTGAGTTTCGCTCGGAACTAACTTCTACGGGGAAGACCTGATGAGCGAAGTAAGTAGTCAGGCAGGGACGAACGGGAAAGATAAGCTCGTCGCCGCGTTTGGCGAGATCATGCTGCGACTGACACCGCCAGGTCATGAGCGCTTTTTACAGACTCCGCAATTCCAAGCTACCTGGGGCGGCGGTGAGGCCAATGTCACTGTTTCGATTGCGCATTTCGGAGGCAAGAGCCGTTACATCACTGTTCTGCCGGCCAACCATCCGATTGCTGACGCGTGTATAGGTGAACTGCGCCGCTTCGGCGTGGATGTAGAACAGATTGTTCGCGGGCCGGGGCGACTTGGCGCCTATTTCGTGGAGACCGGCGCCAACCAAAGGCCGTCGAAGGTGGTTTATGATCGAGCCGGCTCTGCCACAGCGCTCGCCCAGCCCGGCAGTATTGATTGGGCGCGCGCGCTAAACAATGCTGGCTGGTTCCACACCACCGGCATCACGCCTGCTTTGAGCGAATCGGCCGCCGGCTTGACCATGGAGGCATTGAAAGGCGCACGGGCAGTAAGTGCAGTTACGTCGATCGATCTTAATTTCCGGAATAACCTTTGGAAATGGGGCAAGCGCGCGCATGAGATAATGCCCGAGCTTCTGCGGCAAGCTGACTATTGCATCGCCAATGAGGAAGATTGCCAGAAGTGTCTGGATCTCCACTTAGATATCGACGTGGAAAGCGGCGAACTGGAACGGGAGAGGTATCAGCAACTCGCAGAAACCGTGCTCTCCACTTATCCGAACTTAAAGGGCGTGGCGATTACACTGCGTGAATCAAAGAGCGCTTCCCACAACGGATGGTCCGCTTGTTTTCACGATGGCCGACAGTTCTTCTTGAGCCGGCGTCACGACATCACGCATATTGTTGATCGTGTGGGCGGCGGTGACAGCTTTGCAGCGGGTTTGATTTATGGCCTGCTGAATTTGGCATCCCCCGCAGAAGCACTCGAGTTCGCCGTTGCAGCTTCGGCTTTGAAGCACTCCATTCCAGGTGACTTCAACCGCTTCAGCGCCGAAGAAGTGATGGCGTTAGTCCGTGGCGGCGGTTCGGGCCGGGTCCAGCGTTGAATGCTGAGCCGAAGAACACTCCTGCGCTCCATGAGTGCGGCCGGCCTGGGTATTGCTGGAAGCGGCTCCGCTTGGGCAACGCTGCCCAAAATGAAGATTACCCGGGTCCGGGTATACGAGCCGCCTAACCCGACTCCACTGTTCAACCAGAGTGATCTTGTTGTGACGGTTGAGACAGACGGGGGCATCACCGGCGTTGGCGAGGGTGGGTCGAAAGATACCCTGCAGCAATGTGCAGGACGCCTGATTGGGCGTGATCCCCAACACATTGAGCAGCTTTGGCAGGATATGAGCCGTGCCTACTTCTATCCGCCCGGTCGTGAGAAGGAAGATGCCCTGGGCGCACTTGACCTGGCTCTCTGGGACATTAAAGGAAAGGTTCAGAATGTGCCGGTTCACCAGTTGCTGGGCGGCATGGTACGAACTTACTGCGAGTGCTACAACACAGCCGGAATCATCCCGGGAATTAAGCCTGGAATGGGTTTGAAGGAACGAGCGCAGCTTACCGTGCAAGCCGGTTATCGGGCTTTTCGCATGGGCGCCGCTGACCGACCGGCCAACACAACTTACAATATTCGGGAACGAGTCAATCAACTGTATGAGGATTGCGCGCAGGCACGAGAAGGCGTCGGCAAAAACGGCGACTGGGTAGTTGACTTTCATCAACGCTTCGACTTAGCAGATGCCATTCGTGGTTGCAATTTAATCGAGCCACTAGCTCCCTTCTTTGTCGAAGACCCCGTAAGAGCGGAGGCCTTCAATGAAGATTTACCGATTCTGCGGAGCAAGGTGAGCGTACCGATCGCAGCCGGCGAAGAATGGGGCAATCGGTGGGACTTCAATAAGCTGGTTGAGAACCACAGCATTGACTACGTACGGGCAACACTTCCCAACGTGGGCGGAATCACGGAGATGATGAAGGTGGCAGCCATCTGCGAGACCCACTTTGTCGGCATTGTGCCGCATTTTACCGGACCTATCGCAACAGCGGCGTTAGTGAACAGCTTAGGGACGTTTTCAGGACCGGTTCTGATGGAGTATAACTTCGAAGGGAAAACCTTGCCGCATCTACCCGTTTGCTTAGATTTCAAGAATGGAAAGCTCTACCCAAACGAACGGCCCGGACTGGGAGTTGAGCTGGACATACAGTATCTCAAGCTCATCGCCGAGTACACCCAGCCAATTACAGCGCGCGCGCAAACTTACTTTCGACCGGACGGCTCCATCACTAACTGGTAAGTACAACATTCTTCCCTGAACCGCTCCGATTTCTAGCTTGGTCATGGGAGCTCTCTCAACAGTTGATGTGATACTCTCCACCTGAAAACCAGGATGAAGTTCATCAAATCGCATATCCGCTGGATCCTGATCTTTTGGATCTTTATTATGAGCGCGGTCGCTTATCTGGATCGGGTCAACATATCCATTGCGGGTAAGTCAATTGAGAAAGAGTTTGGGCTAAATAACATTCAGCTCGGATATGTATTTAGTGCGTTTCTGCTCGGCTACGCATTTTTTCAAGCGCCGGCCGGACGACTGGCAGACCGGTTAGGTCCGCGCCTGGTCCTGATGTTAAGCGTCATCTGGTGGGCTTTCTTTACTGTCGCGATAACTGTTCTTCCCACCGGCATCCCGGGTGTTCTATTTGCTCTGATCGCAATCCGGTTTTGCCTGGGAGTGGGCGAAGCTGTCATGTACCCGGCGTCTAACTGCGTGGTGTCTTTCTGGATTCCTACTTCAGAGCGAGGCATTGCCAACGGCCTCATTTTTGCCGGGGTGGGATTTGGCGCCGGCGTCACCTCGCCGCTGATTACTTACATCATGATTCAGCACGGGTGGCGAGCGGCCTTTTTTGTCAGTGCGGCAATAGGGCTCGCTGCTGGATCAATCTGGTTCATGCTGGCTCGCAATCGACCTCGTCAGCACCCCTGGGTCACCGAGGCAGAGGCTTCACATATCGAGGCTGGCCTTCCCGCCACCGCTAAGACTTCAGACAATCAACTGCCCTGGATGGCCATCCTGAAGAATCCTGACATTTTGGCTGTCACCTTCAGCTACTTCACCTTCGGCTACGTCGCGCAGATTTTCTTTTCCTGGTTTTTCATTTACCTGATCGAGGTTCGCGGTCTTAATCTGCGCCAAAGCTCTTTGTACACGATGCTGCCGTTTATCGCTATGTCGATCGGCTCTATCGTGGGTGGGCTGATCAGCGACTATCTTACCGGTCTGTACGGTAAGCGAGTAGGGCGCTGCGGCATTGCAGTATTTGGCATTGGGGTCTGCGCCATCTTTACAGCAATGGGCACTCAAGTAGCAAGCCCTCAACTCGCAAGCCTGGTACTCGCGGGCGGCGCAGGCGCATTGTATCTTTCCCAGAGTTCGTTCTGGTCGGTGAGCGCTGATATCGGCGGCAGGTCAGCAGGGTCGGTTTCTGGCGTAATGAACATGGGCGCTCAATTGGGAGGGGCGTTGACGACCTCGCTTACTCCTGCCATCGCGAGTCATTGGGGATGGAACATTGCGTTCTTGACTGCGGCAGCTCTGGCTGCGTGCGGTGCATTTGCCTGGCTGCTGGTTGGCAGGAGAGTACAACTGTCGCAGGTAAGAGTGCCAGTCGGAGCAGCGGAGGCTTAGTGCAAGATCTAACAGGTCGGCGCCTGCGCTGGAACGACTTGGAGGTGCGCTTCGTCCGTCGTATTAAATGCGCTTTTCTCTCCGCTGTGGGCTTCTCTTGTTGGGCGTGATGCCTGCTTATTCTCAAATCTTTTCGCTAGGTGTAAAGGCAGGTGTTCCCCTCACTGATGGCCTGAACAGCCAGAGCTTCTCCAACATAAGTGCGACAACAGGCACCGAACGTTGGATCGTGGGACCGACTGCTGAGATCCATCTCCCATTCCGCCTGTCGTTCGAAGTGGATGCATTGTATCGGCGCGACAATTACACCACTCACCAACCGTCCTTCAGCTATTCGCAAGCTGTCAGCAACTGGCAGATTCCGTTTCTGGGAAAGTATGAGCTGCATGGTGGCTTGCTGCGCCCCTTCGTTGATGCTGGTGTGACTTACCGAAATTTTTCAGCTTCAGTGCCGGCCAATAAGGCGGGATTCACCATCGGTGGCGGAATTACCTTGAAACTGCTGTTTCTACGTTTGTCTCCTGAATTTCGGTACACGCATTGGGGAACCAATACTTCAATCGGACAGATTGTCTCAGGTGCAGGCAATCAAGCCGATTTCTTAGTTGGGTTTACGTTCTAGCTGTCCTACGAGGTTAGCCCGCATCGATGAGTTGACGAAGCTCGTGCGGGTACACTGACTTCAAAACCGGGTAAGCTTCGGCTAGTCTTATTAAGTCAAGCTCGTCTTTTTTACGTCTACTTAGTTTGCGCTGAGGGTTCAGATACGCCCAGAGCTTGCCTTGTGCAACATCTGCTAGGCTCGCGACTCTAACAGGCTGCCCTAAAACTTCCGCCTCTATCGAACGTGGGATGAACTTTTGGTATCGGTTATTTCGGTGAACTGAACGCGAATCTCACTAGCAGGCGCGAGTGCATTCAGCGAATGAGGATGGTCCTGGGTCGTGAAGCCTTGCTCCTGAAGGATCGTTGCAAACTGCGGTAGCGCTTCCGAGACAACAACCAAATCGACATCGAGCGTGTATACCGGTTCAACGTAACAGTTAGCGGCAAGTCCCCCGATAAGACAGTAAGGCCCAACCGATCGACATACCTCAATCACCCGCGCGAAATCGCTAAGTCCACCCCGAGTCGTCAGCTCGTACACCTCGGCTGCAGTCACACTTTCACTGTACCCGGACCGCTAAGGGCGATGCCGACCAACCGGCTTAGCCGTCGAACAAGGCCGCAAACTGACCCACTGCAAAGGATTCACCGGCTCGCCTTGTGCGTACAGAGCCCAGTGCAGATGTGAACCAGTGGAACGCCCGGTAGATCCAACCAATCCGATTACGTCACCCTTGGCCACGGTATTTCCCGATTTGACCCCGATCTCCGACATGTGCAGGTACATCGACTTCAGTCCCTGTCCGTGATCAATCCCGACCGTGCCGCCATGCAGAGCAAACTCTCCGGCCAGTGTCACTTTGCCCCCTGCGACAGAATGAATGGGTGTACCGGTTGCACCGCGCTGATCGAGACCCCCATGAAAGTCGCCGGTCAGCTTTCCGTTGTGGGCGCGCCGAACCCCAAACAGAGAGGTCAAACAGCTTTGCAGTGGTGGTTCAATCGGCAACGTCCAAAAGCGCTGGGAAGAGTCAGTCTTGAAAAAAGCAGCTACGTGGCTCCGCTCGTCGTCGGTGGACTTAAGCTCGGTTAGTTGCTTGGTCATCACCACGTTCTGAACCGCAAAGTGGGCGCTCCTGACTTGGACCGTTTGCTCCTTCATTGCTCTGCCTTGTTCATCCAGCCATTCCAATGGGTAAGCCCCAGGCGTCGTAAGTACGGGCACTGGCATGAGACCGCTAGTTTGCGCCGGGGTTGTGCCGGGATAAAGCCGAACCGTGTGCCCCAGGAACGTAGCAGTCACCGCACCTTTGGGACCAGCCAGTTGCAGCAAATCACCTTGCTTAGCCGAGGAAGGCGTAACCTCAAAGCCCTGTCCGAACAAGGTTTGTCCAAACGCAACAACGCTTAAAAGCAACCAGAGCCAGATACGAACCGTCGCGATACACAAACGATCAGCATAGCCCCAGCGGGACGAAGGCCGTTCCTCTTAGTGGCCCATCTCATTGATACGTGAGCAGAGATTTAGCCCCGCTTCGGGAACCGAAACGCCTAAGATGCCTGTGAGCTTCTGGTGCTCCGGGCGTCCCTCTTTCTGATCCTGCACTGCTGCTTTCACACAGAAGTAGAAGGCCTGACGATCCTGCAGCCGCGTCCGGCAAGCTGCGCAGTTTTCTACATGCTCGGCCATCCCGGTCAATTGCTGGTCTGACAGGCGGTCAAAGAAGAAGGCTTCAATTAGATTCTCATCCAGGTGCGCCGTCGCGTCGACAGGCTGTTGCCGCTCGAGCTCTGCGGTCGCTTCTTGGAACAGTTCCTGGTAAACCGTGCAACCGTGGTCGGCCAGCGTCTTCTCGCTGAATAAAACCACACTCAAACACTCGTGGCAGTCCAGCGCGTGAGCCAGCAAGTGGTCCTTTAACTCCTGCTCAGACCGGGGCGCGTCCAGATTGATGGCGCGGACAGTCACGCTCAGGTTCAACTCGTCATTCTTGGTTTGGAGGAGATTCTCACAGGTCATGCCGTTCCTTAAGCATGCTAACGGCCACTCATCGAAGACACTTTGATCTTCTGCAAGTTGCTGATTCTAATGACCTATCAGGCGGAGTCCTTACTCCGTCCTGGAACTGTTGGTGATACGAAGAAAAGACTCGATGCTCGGTAAGCTATACCGCCGCTCTGAGTCGCGTCAGTTCTAAGGCTGATTCCAACACCGTGCCAGCTGCACAAACGATCGCACTCCGATCCCAGTCGGACCTTTAGCAATCCAGCTCTTTGCGTCGTCTAACCAGGCCATAGCAGCTATGTCCAGGTGGACCCAGGGTGTTGGATCTGCAAACTCGCGCAGGAACCAAGCAGCCGTTATCGATCCGCCGTAGCGTCCGCCAATGTTGGGCAGGTCCGCGAAGGCCGACTTCAAGTATTCCTTGTACTCATCGTCCATCGGAAGCTGCCAAAACTTCTCGCCGGCCGTATTCGCCGCTGAGAGAAACCGGTTGAGGAAGGGCTGATCATTGGTGAACGCACCTGCGTTGTAGTGCCCCAAAGCGATCCCGATGGCCCCGGTCAGCGTAGCGGCATCCACCAGGTGTGTCGCGCCATTCCGCTTGGCATAGGTAATAGCGTCCGCCAGTATCAGCCGGCCCTCGGCATCCGTGTTCAGGACTTCAATCGTCTTGCCGGCCAGCGAAGTGACAATGTCTCCCGGCCGCTGCGCATTGCCGTTCAGCATATTCTCTACCGTTGGCACGTACGCAGTAACCGGCAGCTCCGGCTTCAGTTGCGCAATCGCTCGCATGGCGCCGATGACAGCTGCCGCGCCGGCCATGTCGTACTTCATCTTTTCCATGCCGTCAGCACTTTTGATAGAGATGCCGCCGGTATCGAACGTCACGCCTTTGCCCACCAGCGCCAGATGATCGCTGCCGGAGTACGTAGCCGGTGCGTACTTCATGGCAATGAGAAACGGCGGATTGGTGCTGCCTTGTGCAACGCCCAACAGTGCGCCCATGCCTAACTGCTCCATCGCTGCCTGATCAAGCACTTCGCACGTGAGACCAAACTCTTCGCACGTCTCCCGGGCTCGGGCTGCCAAGACAGCGGGCGTCAGTTTATTCCCCGGTTCATTGACCAGGTCGCGCGCGTAGTTCTGGCCTTCTGCCAGGATACGTCCACGATCAATTGCCGCCTGAACTCCCCGGCCCGCTTCGCCGTTCCACACCAGCCTGAACGTGTCTACCTGCTTTTCATTCTTCTTGGGATCCGTTCTGTATCGGTCCGCTTCCCAGTTTCCAATGACGGCACCCTCGGCGACCGCTTCTGAGACAGCTTCAATGGTCAGACCGCTGTGATTGTCCGGATGAATAGGGGTCGGCTCGATGCTGTCCAGCGACAAAGCGATTGCTCGGATACCTTTGCCCTTCGCTGTTCGCGCCAGCACTCCCCCAAGTCGTCTTGCTTCCACCGCCGTGAACTTTGATTGCTTGCCGCCACCGATCACCAGCAGGCGCTTTGCCGCAACCCCTTCCGGCCGATGCAGCAAGGCTGTTTCATACAGTTTCCCGGTAAACTCGCCGCTGCGCCGCAGCTCAGCCATCCACCCCGACTGCAACACCAGCGCCGAATCGTGGACCGGACTCGGGCTCACAGCATCCCGGCCCGGCACTGGCTCCGGCGACTCAAAACATATCACCGCCAGTGCATCTGTCTCTATCTTTGCCGCAGCAGTACTCTCAAATTCAATTTGCATGGTTACTTTGGAACGTGATCACTGACGAGCCCGTCTGCCGATTGCAGCTCTCGCTTCGGCCTGCATTTCTTTAGCTTTCGTTGCCTCGCGCTTATCGTGAAACTTCTTACCTTTCGCAGTTGCAATTTCGATCTTGATCCGCCCGCCCTTCAGGTACAACTTGGTGGGCACAATGGTCAGACCTTTCTCGCGAGTCTCTGCGCGCAGCTTATCGATCTCCGACCGATGCAGCAGAAGCTTGCGCTTGCGTACCGGGGCATGGTTCATGATGTTGCCGTGCGAATACTCACTGATGTGCGCATTCAGCAGCCACATTTCGTTGTCATTCACCTCGGCAAAGCTTTCCTTCAGCTGAATCTTGCCGTCCTTCGCCGACTTCACTTCCGTACCGGTCAACACGATACCGGCTTCGTAACGGGACATCAAATGGTAGTCGTGCCCGGCCGAGCGGTTGTCGCTCAGAATCTTAAAATCAGCTTGTTTATCCAAAGACGGTTTGCCTTGCCTGCGCGCGCGTACTTTGTGCCTGCACGATTTGCCTTTTCGCTCCGTCTTCCCTTTCGAAACTCGACATAATGCAGAAGAAGCCCGCGACGCTGTTGCTGTTTGACGTACTTCCGAACGGGTCCGTTCTCGTCTCGAAGGTAGGACTGAAAAGGGCCAAACTGGAAGGATTCGCACTCGTAGTTTAACATGGGCTGGTACACCTTAAACGTGAAGTCTCCGTATCGAATTCGAGATACAGTTGCGGTTCTGTGTGTTCTCGCACTGCTCACGCCTGCTGTTGAGGCGCGCAATCGCAAAGGCGATAAGTTCATGAAGTTGGGCCAGAAGGCCGAGACTGCGAAGGACTATGACGCGGCGCTTGGCTACTATGATCAGGCAGTAGCAGCCGATCCCAACGAAGCCGGCTATCTGCTGGCCGAACAGCGTCTGCGGGCTAAGGCTGCCGAAGCCCATCAGATTGAGGGCCGCACCCTCCGCAGCGAAGGCCACCTCGATGAGGCCCTGATCCAGTTCCAGAAAGCCTACCTCGCTGATCCTTCATCCGCCATTGCCCTGCAAAGCATTCGCGACACCACCGCCATGATCAAGCAGCGGAACGCGGCGCCGCCCGGCACTGTTGTGCTCTCTCCAGCCGAGCGCAATCGCCAGGAAACCGAGCGACGGATCAACTCGCTCGAAGGCCCGCCGGTGCTTCGCCCCATCAACGGCCAGATCAGCAGCCTCAAGATGAACAATCAGCCGGTACGGGTGCTGTATGAAAGCGTCGGCAAGCTCGCCGGTATCAACGTATTATTTGACCCACAGGGCATCGAGACGGTTGCCGGCAAGAACTTTAATCTCGATCTGAATAACGTCACCCTGCAGGAAGCACTCAACTACATCGCGCTCGAGACGCATACGTTCTGGAAGCCGATCAGTCAAAACGCAATCTTTGTCAGCCAGGAAAGTGATCAGAAGAGGACCGAGTATGCCGACGAAGTAGTCAAGGTTTTCTATATTCAGAACGCCAGCACCGCGAACGAATTCACTGAAATTTTTAATGCCGTTCGCACCGGTGCGCGCCTCACGGCGGGCGTGTTCTCTGTTCCGAGTCAGAGCGCCATCATCGCGCGCGGCACGGTGGACACGATGGCCTTAGTTGAAAAGCTTGTGCATGATCTTGATCATCCAAAAGCTGAAGTAGTGATCGACTTGATCGTTATGTCAGTCAACAAGTCGCACGTCACCACCATCGGGGCTTCCATTCTCGGGCAAGGCGGCCTAAGTATGCCGTTCAACTTCACGCCCAGAAGCCCCTCTGTTGTGACTCCGAGTACGACATCCACTACCGGCACTACCAGCACGGGTTCCTCTACAACAACCAGCACAACAGCGACAACCGGGACGAATGCGAACGGTACAGTGAGCACCGGTACCAACGCCAGTCCGACTACGACGAACTATCTGACTCTGGCACAGGCCGGCCGCTTCTCCAGTGCTGACTATTCCACCAGCTTTCCGAGCACCGTTGTGCAGGCTCTTCTGACCGACAATACGACCCGCATTCTCCAGCGTCCCCAGGTGCGCTCAACCGACGGCGGCAAAGCGTCCCTTCTTGTAGGAAGTTCTATCCCGCAAGTGTCTGGTTCGCTCAGTTCAGTCGTCAATACAGGAAGCGTGCCCTACGCAACTACTCAGTTTCAGCAAATTAACGTCGGTACTCAGATCGAGTTTGCGCCGCATGTGAATGGATCGGAAGACATCAGCATGCATATCAAGGTGGAGCTCTCAAACGTTTTATCCAGGATCAACATCGCCGGTGTGGATCAACCAATCATCGGCAAGCAGACCGATGAAGCCGACATTCGGATGAAGGACGGCGAAGTGAGCATCCTGGGTGGGCTCTCGGATAAGGAGTACAGCAACAGCATCTCAGGCGTTCCCGGCGTCTCCAACTTACCCGTGCTTGGTTATCTTTTCGGCAGCAAAACAAAGAACAACACTGATAACGAAATTCTGCTTGCCATGATTCCGCATATCGTTCGCTCAGCGGGCACCGATAACAATGGCGGCATGGGTATCTTCGCGGGTACCGAGCGCGTCATTCGCGTTGAGAGAAGACCTGAAGGTACGGCAAGCGGGACGGCCAGCAGTTCGGGCAGTTCGGTGGCGGCGCCCATCCCTTCAACTCCGATTTCTACAGCACCGGCGGCCTCCCCGCTGCAGCCGTCTCCCATTGCTCCCTCTCCGAACGCGCCTAACGCAACGGTGACCCCCAATGGAGCAAGGCCCGCTTCGAACGGTGGTCCGCCGGATCCTATCGGCTCATCGTTCCCAGTTACCCAACCCGGGTTCATTCCACCTACGCCCAGCAATCCGAACCCCGTTCAACCACGGCCGACACCTGCGCCCAATCAACCTGCGCCAAACCAACCTGCGCCGCCGGAATCGAATCACCAGTAGTCGTCAGCCTTTGAGCAGTGTTGCAATGATTCACACGGATCGAGTATCAGGCCCTACCTCCAGGCGTTGGAGGCAGAGAGGCTTTTCTCTGGTTGAGCTTATTGTGGCGTTTTCTATCTTGCTAATTCTGTCGAGTATGGCGGTGCCTCTCGCCCGTTCGCAGGTCCGCCGCGAGCGCGAGAGAGATCTCCGGCTTGATCTGCGGGAGATGCGCACCGCCATCGACAAATACAAAGATATGTGCGACTCCGGCAAGTTGCAGACCAGCACTCCGGAAGAGAACTGCTATCCAAAGTCGCTTCAGATCCTGGTAGATGGCGTTCCGCAATCCAATAAGGTGGCAGGGCTGAACCAGTCAACCAAGATTCGCTTCTTGCGCCGCATCCCGAAGGATCCCTTTACCGGTGATACCGACTGGGGCAAGCGCAGCATGCAGGACGACCCAACGTCCACCTCGTGGGGTGGACAGAACGTATTTGATGTCTACACCAAATCCATGGATAAGGCCAGTGATGGATCCGGCTATTCAGACTGGTAGAACGTCGCCTGGCCGTCGCTGGCAGCGCGGCTTCACTCTCATTGAGCTAATGGTCGTAATGGCGATCATCTCGGTTCTCCTGGCCATTGCTCTGCCGATCTATTCCAAGTCGATCACGCGGGCCAAGGAAAGCGTGCTCAAGCACAATCTGTTCTCCTTACGACAGGCGATCGATGAGTACACCATCGACAAGCAGAAAGCGCCCGAAAGTCTGCAAGCACTGGTGACCGACGGCTACCTTCGTCAGCTGCCGCAGGATCCGATCACGAACTCCGATCAAACCTGGCGTCCAATCATGGAAGACTCGCCCGTGGGCGGCAGCAGCAGCATACCAGGCGTCTTTGACGTGAAGAGCGGCTCGGAAAAGACGTCCCTGGAAGGCACGCCGTACAGCGACTGGTGAGTCTCCCTTCAAGCTTGTTAAACTGAGATTGCCTTTTCCCCGATCGTCTAACGGTAGGACAGCGGCCTTTGGAGCCGTTAATCGTGGTTCGAATCCATGTCGGGGAGCCAAATCCGCCGGTACAAACAGATCAGTTCGCACGCGGGAAACGCGGACAGCCGCCTTGCCTGACGCTCACGAAGAGCTGAATAGAAGGGAATTCAAAAGTATTCCGGGTTCCAGTGGTCTCGTTGATCCTGCTAAGCACTGTCAAGCACTTTGATGCCAAACAGGTATAGAACAAAGTGCCCGAAAACAAAACCGTAAACAGTCGATCTGTAGCAGTTGGCTTGTAAACTAGGCGCAATGCGGTCTCATTTCCCGTTTCTTACCTTACTTGTTCTGATCTCTGCTGGATCTTCGTTCGCTGATACGGTTGGTCTGACATTCAACTCCTCATGCACTCTGGAGGGCTTTCCGACAGTGGTCGGAAACCAAACCTGCAGCAACGATCCCACAGGCCACGGGACGACCAACTACGTGCCCAGTGCACCTGTTTCCTACTCAACGATCAACATAAGCAGTTCCGGGCCGACCTCATTCAGCGGTTCAGAGACAGTTTTGCTGACCGATTCGTTGCGAATGGGATTGGGTGTGGGGAGAACTACCACTCCGATTCTTGCCTCTCAGAAATCCAGGCTTTGAACTATTACGGTAACCACGACGGCATCTCCGTCAATCTTGGGACTCCATTTCATCTCACCTACACTGCCGTGATAGCGAGCGGCGGCGGCGGTCCATCCGCAGATAACGTCTATGGCAGAGCTTCTTTGAACATGGCAATCAGCTACCAGTTGTTCGAAGCTGATGGTATTACTCCAGTTGAGGTGTTGTCAGACGTACCCGAACCCTCGACTTGGAGTCTCATGGCTGTGCCTTTCGTAGTCGCTCTGATCCGCAAAAGGCGAAGGTGGACTTCCATTGCTTCTTAGCTCAGAGAACACTCACGTCAATGGGGCTTCTAGAGGTCTCTGTCAGATAAAGCGGAAGTTGCTAATTGCGCGCGTTCTGCTCAACCGCTTCAAACATGTAGGCATTCATATAGGCCGTTCCGAGTGAATGATCTCGAATCCATGGCGGGGAGTCAAATCTATCGGTACGGACAGATCAGTTCGCACGCGGAAAACGCGGACAGCCGCTTTGCCTGACTCTTACTGACAAACGGTTCCACGCCGGACTCCAGTAACTCCTCGTCGCGCAAGTCACGAGAGCGCCGGCCTTTTCTAATTCGCACTCAGGCGACAATATGTGAGATGTCTGCCTTTGAAAGGCTTACCGACAAAACTCGTCGGCAGCCATTTCTCGTTTATAGCGGAATGATTGTCGGAATGGTCCTGATCTATCTGCTCATCCGAGCGTTAGGCGATACGCTCTCGGCCCCGCCTCCGGCCGCGCTGCGTACGCCCTCTTTCGCACCCGTGCACGTTAACGATTTTCTCCACGTACTGCTCGCTCTAGGAATCGTCATTGCCGCTGCCCGGAGCCTCGGTGCCTTGTGCAGAGTAGTGGGACAACCGCCTGTCATTGGAGAGATGATTGCCGGTATAATGCTGGGCCCTTCCCTGCTGGGGCATGTGGCGCCTGCCGTTTCAGCCTACGTCCTGCCGCCGTCCATTACCCCGCTGCTGAATGTTATTGCCCAGTTTGGCGTAATCCTTTACATGTTCATTGTGGGCCTTGAATTGGATTTCAACGTTTTGCGCGGGAAAGGACATGCGACGATCGCCATCTCACACGCAAGCATCGTGGCGCCGTTCCTGCTGGGCGCTATTTTGGCGCTGTTCCTCTATCCACGTTTTTCGAACTCGAGCGTCCCGTTCACCTCCTTCTCATTGTTCCTGGGCGTCTCGATGTCGGTTACGGCCTTTCCCGTCCTGGCGCGCATACTGACAGACCGTGGCATCAGCCGAACGAGGCTCGGCTCCATCACCCTAACTTGCGCTGCTGTGGATGACGTCAGTGCCTGGTGTTTGCTGGCGCTGGTGGTCGCCATTACGCAATCGAAGGCAGGCCGGGCGCTTAATACGTTTGCTCTTGCCGGAGTTTATATCGGTTTCATGGCGCTCGTCATGCGGCGGATTGCGGTGCGGGCAACGCGTCAATTCGATCGTCAAGGCAAGCTCACCCAAGGGGCGCTGGCCGCAATCCTGCTGCTCATTCTCCTTTCCTCTTTCACAACCGAGTGGATTGGCATCCATGCCATCTTCGGTGCATTCGCACTGGGCGCCATCATTCCGCCCGATAGCGGCTTGGCCAGGGATCTTCGGACCAAGCTGGAAGATTTCACCGTCGTTTTCCTCCTACCCGCATTCTTTGTCTATACCGGCTTGCGTACTCAGATCGGACTGCTGGACGGCGCCGAAGCCGGGGTGACCTGCGCCATCATCATCGCTGTGGCGTCACTTGGCAAATTCGGCGGCAGTGCAGTTGCGGCCCGCTTAACCGGCCTGACCTGGCGCGAGTCCTCGGCCATCGGAATATTAATGAATACCCGTGGACTGATGGAGTTGATCGTACTGAACATTGGTCTCGACTTCGGCGTCATCTCACCTCGGCTCTTTGCCATGCTCGTGCTGATGGCGCTTGCCACCACCGTGGCAACCACTCCCATTCTCAGCCTGGCCATCGGTAAAGCGGAACTCGAAGCCCCTATGGAGAACGTCGAAGCAGTAGTGTAAGGAATGGGCCGCAGTTGTCTCTTCCTGCTGATGTGCGGCCTTGGCCTGCTGGCCCAGACCAACACTGGTGAACTGCGCCTCGCGGTCAAAGACCCTTCAGGAGCAGCACTGGCGGCGCAAGCCGAGTTGATAAACAGTGTCGCTCGCAGCCGACTCGCTGTTACTGTACCGTCAGATGGAAAGTACACCTTCAAGAACCTGGCGCCCGGTGTTTATCGGCTTACACTGATTGGACGCGGGTTTCAGCCCTACACGGAGCTGGTTCCCATTCGCTCGGAGCTGCCCATTCTACGCACCATTACTTTAAGCCTGCAGCCCCAACAATCGACGGTGAACGTCGAAGCTTCCGACACGCTACTAGACCCGGAGCGGACCAACTCGGCGCAAACAATTGGGTCGCAGCAGATTGCCGAGCGCCCCGCCGGTGTGCCCGGACGAGGCTTAATCGACCTGATCACTACCCAGCCCGGCTGGACGCTGGAGGCAAACGGAATATTGCATCCGCGTGAATCCGAGTACGACGTCCAGTTTGTCGTAAACGGCTTTCCCTTGCAGGAGAATCGTTCACCGGCTTTTCTGCAGCCTGCCGAAGCAGAGAACGTCACGTCGATGACAACGTATGCAGCAGGCATCCCGGCTGAGTTTGGGAACAAGTTAGGCGGAGTGGTCGAGATCAATACAACCCGCAATACATCTGCTGGTTTTCATGGTGTTGGGACGGTGAGCGGCGGCAGCTTCGGGACGGCGAACGGGTATCTTTCCGGCCAATGGGTACGCGGCAAGACCACGACCACGGTAAGCAGCGAAAGCTTTCTGACCGACCGCTTTTTAGACCCTCCAACCAAAGAGAACTTCACTAACCACGCCTCAAGCGCGACTGTCCATGCGACGGTCGAGCACGATTTCTCTGACGCTAATCGGCTTGGTGTATCGGCAAGCCACGCTGAGACCGGCCTGCTGGTTCCTAATGATCTTCTGCAGCAGGCGTCCGGTCAGCGCCAGGATCGTAGAAACGGTGAAAGTGAAGGGCGTGTCTGGTATCAACACGTCTTCTCGCCCAACTTGCTCGGGTCATTGCGCGGCAGCGTGCGGGACGTCTCAGCCCGGCTGTGGTCGAATCCGCTCTCCACTCCCATATTGGCGGAGCAGAACCGAGGCTTCCGCGAAGAGTACATGAATGGCAGTTTGTCCGGCCGTACGGGGCGTCACGAGTGGAAGGTCGGCGCGGAGTTTCGCTATGCGTCACTGCGGGAACAGTTCGGCTATCGTATCTATTCCTACCAGTTAGACGGTGAGCCGGTGTTTGATCCGGCCGTACCGACAACCTTCAACTTCCAACAGCAGCATCCCGACCGGGAGCAGGCAGGGTACGGACAGGATACCTGGCATCTGCGCGATTTCACCGTTAGCGCAGGTTTGCGCTTCGACCATTACAGCTTGCTGGTGCATGCAACCGGTTGGAGTCCGCGTCTGGGCGCATCCTGGCTGTTTCGAAAAACAGGCACCATCCTGCATGCGTCCTATGACCGAACATTCGGGACGCCACCGTTCGAGAACATACTTGTCTCGGCCGCCGCCCAATCGCGCTTGGGTCTGGGCTTGTATCTGCCCCTCTCACCCTCGCGGGGAAACTACTATGAGGGCGGCCTTACCCAGGCGCTCGGTCGCAGGCTGCGCTTGGATGCCAATTACTTCTTGCGCGAGGTAGACAACTTCGAAGATGACGATCTGCTGCTGAATACCGCCGTCAGCTTTCCTATCGCGTTTCAGCATGCCCGCGTTCGGGGAGCGGAGGTGAAGTTGGATGTACCGGCTTGGGGACGATTCTCAGGCTTCGCTTCCTATGCCAACACGACCGGGATCGCGCGATATCCCATTACCGGAGGCCTGTTTCTGGACGACAACGCCGGGAGTCTGTTGGCGTCGCGCGACCAATTTCCCATTTCCCAGGATCAGCGTAACGTTGCACATGCGCGAGTTCGCTACCAGCTTCATCCACGAGTCTGGACCGCCTGGAGCGCATCGTACACGAGTGGACTGCCGGTTGAAGGCGACGACTTTCCCTCAACCGAACTACTCCTTGCGCAGTTCGGCACAGCTGTTGTAAATAGAGTTAACTTTGATCGTGGGCGGGTGCGGCCGAATTTTTCACTGGACGGTTCGGTAGGCGCTGAAGTCTGGCGTCACGAAAAACACAGCCTCACACTTCAGGCCGACGGGTTCAACTTAAGCAACCGGCTAAATTTAATCAACTTTGCCGGCCTGCTTTCAGGGACTGCGATCGCCCAGCCGAGAAGTTTTAGCTTGCGTCTTCGGGCCGAGTTTTAATCTGTCTTAAGGCAGAAGAGATCAGCCCGACCCCCAGGAAACTCAAGCGCGCTCCGAGGCTTGCCTTTCCGCGGCAGCTCCCTCGCTAACCACTAACTCCAATGGCATTCTCAATACTTTCTAACTCACTTTCAAAGCCGTCTTCTAGTACCAGTACAGGAAGGAACAAATCGCGCAGCAGCTCACTACGGCAGGTGTCATCCTTACATAAGTTCGACCTGTTAGTGCCGTAACCTAAATTCGCAGACCAATGCAACCTACGAACGTCTTAGTAACCGGGGGCGCCGGCTACATTGGGAGCCACACCGCCAAGGCGCTAGCAGCTGCAGGGTTCCGTCCCATTGTCCTCGACAACCTTTCTTCCGGCAACCGTTGGGCAGTACAGTGGGGCCCCTTCGTTCTTGGTGACATCGCTGATAGGCAACTGGTCAGGCGCACCATTCGGGAATACAACATCGGCTCTGCGATTCACCTGGCAGCCAGTGCGTATGTTGGTGAGTCGGTACAGAACCCGCGGAAGTACTTTGACAATAACGTCGTCAAATCCCTCAGCCTGCTTGACGTTCTCCTCGATTGCGAGGTCGATAAGCTCGTCTTCTCCTCCAGTTGCGCTACCTATGGGATTCCTCAAACAGATCTTATCGGTGAGGACCATCCCCAGAACCCCATCAACCCTTACGGGGAAACAAAACTGTCGGTCGAAAGAGCCTGCCATTGGTATGACCAGGCGTATGGCCTTCGTACAATATGCCTCCGCTATTTCAACGCCGCGGGTGCAGATCTGGATGGGGACATTGGAGAGAGTCATTCTCCGGAGACACATCTGATTCCATTGGCTATTGGGTCAGCTTTGGGAGTATATCCTGCACTGCAAATCTACGGAACTAGTTTCCCGACTCCCGATGGAACAGCCGTCCGTGATTTCATACACGTGGTCGACGTCGCCGCAGCGCACGTTGATGCTCTGCTTCACCTCATTGCTCATGGCAAGAGTCTGAACTTGAATATCGGCACGGGCAAGGGCGTCTCGGTGCGGCAGATCATTGATGTCGTCGAAAGAGCTACCGGGACGAGGCTGGTGACCCAAAATCATGAAGCGCGACGGGGCGATCCGGCTATCCTTATCGCTCGCCCCGACTTGGCAAGGGCGGTACTTGGCTGGAAGCCAAAACTCTCTAACATCGGGCAGACCGTATCGAATGCGGTGAGTTGGCACGTCCGCGAGATGAGCAGGTGCTTAGTGGAAACTCAATAGCAGCCGCTCACACGGTCGAACTGGTTGACACTCAACATTCAACGGGAACGTTTACGGATGCTCCTGCAGACCACTTTTCGAAAACTGAGTGCAGCATTTCTCTGAGCTCAGCGGCGCGCACTGGCTTGGTCAGGTAATCGTCCATGCCGGCGGCAATGCAGACTTCCCGATCGCCCTTCATCGCATGGGCAGTAAGCGCCACAATGGGCAAGTGTCGTCCTGTGTCTTCCTCCTGTCGGCGAATGATCCTTGTCGCCTCCAGCCCGTCCATGCCTGGCATCTGCACGTCCATAAGAACAGCATCTACCGCAGTGGTAGCTAGCACCGACAGCGCTGCCTGCCCGTGCTCTGCAGTAAACACTGAGTAGTTAAGCTTCTCAAGCAGTGCCGTTGCCACTCGTCGGTTAACCAGATTATCTTCCACCAGAAGAATACGTGGTTTCGCGCCGGTACCGGGAGCTTGCGGGAGGCGCGTCTGTTGGGCGCTTCTACTCTCATGACGCAACCGGCTCTCTTCCCACTCGCCCATACATTCCTGGAGTGGTGCGGCCTCCAGCAGCTTGTACAGTTCTTTGCTTTGCACAGGCTTAACCAGACTATTGACCGGGCCCCAGTGTTCCGATACCGCACCGTCGGAGAACTTCCCGATCGAATCGACCAGCATGATTAGGCGCTCGGGCCGCTCCGGCCGTGAACTCAGGGAGTTGAACGCTTGCAAATGGTCTCCAACCAGCATGCCGGCGTCAACTATCAAAATCTTCTGACCATGCGCTGCCGCAAACTGCTGTTGAATCATCTGGAGCCCGGTCGCGACAGAATCGGCGCTAGTCACCGAGCATCCCCATCCGTTGAGCTGATCGATCAGTTGCATGCGGCAGGCCTGGCTATCCTCGATGACAAGCACTTGAAGGTCTCTGAGCCTTTGCAACTCCCCCTCCTCGCCCGTCTCTCCGCCCGAAGCTTTAAGCAACGTCAATGATGCGTAGAAGGTACTTCCCTTCCCGACGGTGCTTTCCAGCCATAGCCGACCACCCATCAATTGCGTTAACTCTCTCGAGATGGTAAGACCTAATCCCGTTCCGCCGTAGCGCCTGGTCGAGGTACCGTCAGCTTGCGTAAAAGCATCGAAGATGGCGTGCTGCCGATCCGGGGGAATGCCGCAGCCGGTGTCCCGTAAGCAGAATTCGAGCGCGAAATCACTCGGAGAAACCCAATTCCCTGTGATGGACAGAACCACTTCACCAGTCTCGGTGAACTTGATTGCGTTTCCGACAAGGTTGGTTACTATCTGCCGCAAGCGCACCGGGTCGCCGCATAACCTTCTAGGAATGGCAGAACTCAGGCAGCAGACCAGTTCCAGCCCCTTTCTATGCGCCGAGAAAGCCAGCGCCTTGAGCAAGGTCGCAATACAGTCGTGAAAATCGAACTCAACACATTCGATCTCGAGCTTGCGAGCCTCAATCTTTGAAAAGTCAAGAATGTCGTTGATGATGCCGAGCAGCGAATCGGCCGAATGCCTTACCGTTTCGAGGTGGTCACGCTGCACGGGAGTGAGCCTGGAATCGAGGGCCAGCTCAGTCATACCAATAACGCCATTGATTGGCGTCCGGATCTCATGGCTCATGTTGGCCAGGAATTCGCTCTTGGCTCGACTTGCTGCTTCAGCCGCCTCTTTTGCTTTTAGAAGGTCAACGGTTCGCTCCTGGACACGGCACTCCAGCTCCAGTTGCTGCTTTCGCAACTCTTCCGCCGTATGCTGCAGTGCTTGCTCGGCCTGAACGCGCTGATAGTTTTCCTCCCGCAGCGCCTCGTTTGCTACTTCCAGAGCCGCCGCCCTATGGTCAAGCGCATCCTGGGTAAATGAGCGCGCCGTGGATGAGCTGAGCATATCGGCAATGGCCCGAAAGCTGTCCTTCTCCGCCGCGCTCCACTCCCGCTCTACATCCATCTGATCGAAGCCGAGAATGCCAGGCCAGCGGCCGCCCACAGTTACTGGAATCAGGATGGAGGCATGGGGTAGTGAGCCTCCTACGCCGTTCGCCAGAACTGACCACTCGCTGCGCTTCAGTTCCACAATCTTGTCTGCGTCGAGCGTCGCCCGGTAAACCCCCAGTGCCTTCCAATCCAAGCTGAAGCGAGCCTCGGCAGCACTTCCCGGATTGACATGGGAAGACAGCCACTCCAGTTGCCAGTGTTCCTTGTCGCCCAGCGCCGCTTCCCGCTCAGCAGCAAGCACGAAAGCCCGGCTGACTTTGGCAGCCGCGCCCACTCTTCCCAGTACGGAGACAACTACGGCACGCCAATCCTCGGCCCGAAGAAACTCCTCCGCTGCGAAGCGAACGCTTTCCAGAATCAGGTTTCGTTGAGAGATCGATTCCGCCATGCTGTTGAACGAACGGGCCAGACTGCCTACTTCATCCTTGCCGGTACTATCAGCCCTGGCAGCCAGATCTCCCTTCGCCAGACGACCGACCACTGCCTGCAGACCACGGACAGGCCGCACCAGCCTGCGCGCCGAGCGCACCGATGCCAGTAAGCTCACCAGAACGCAGATAACAGCCAGCAGCCCCGTTCGATGATACAGAGTAGCTAAACTACGGTCATAAGCGGCGGGCGATAGGCCCACATGTATCCAACCCCAGGGCACGCCTTGCTGGTCAAACGGGTCGGAGAAATGAAACACTCGCCGGTGAAATACCGGAACGGTCTCGAGTCCCGATACCTGTGCATGCTTCTTGGAGTGCCAGTAGTCACCCAACATCTCGCTGCGCCAGCCATCTCGCCCCACCACGACAGAAAAGCCATCTTCGCGAGTAACCACCAGGTATTCGATTGCTGTGTCGCCCGCCAGCACCTGCGTACAGTGCTCGACGATCGAACTGAAGTCCCCGGAAGAGGCGGCCGAACGAGTGACATCCCTCAGTGATGAGGCAACGCCTAGGGCTTTGGACTGCAATGCTTCCTGCAAATCCTGCTTCTGAGCAGGAAGAAGCGCGAGAACGAACAACCCCATAGTGACAAGAGTCACCCCCCATGCCAGAAATGCGATGCGGCCGGTGATTCCTTTCAAGGATCGAGCGACAGATCCAATCAGCATCAATCCACCTGAGAGGGGCGAGCCGTTGCCGCCGCGTCAACCGTAGGAAGCGAAAACTTACGCTCGGATGGCCGCGTGTCACGCAGGTAATTCGAGCGCAGTTCGGATACGTACGACAGATCTCCTTTGCCAATGGCTACCGCTTGCCGGCACTTGAAGAAGAGAAGTACCTGGGCGCCATCTGGGGCGTCTTTCAGCCCGAGCAATCCCTTATACATCTCATCCACGAAATGGTAATGGTGCGTGAAGCTGATCAGGTTCTCGACCATTGGCTTCGATTCAGCCAGAACCGTCAGCTTCTTCTCCAGTTGCGGATTCAATTCACGCAGTGTGTCCCAGCTAGGGTCGTCTATCATACAGGCGTCTGCTTTGCCGAAGAACAGTGGCAAGCAGGCGGTGGATGGCTTTGTTGTAGCTGCGACGGTTTTCAGCAACTGATCAGCCGGTGGCAGATGCGCACCTCGCAGGAAAACGTCGAGCCAGACCCGATGGAGATTCGAATCCGACCGCGCGTATGTATTCAAAACTTTGCCCTTCAGGTCACTCGGCTGAGAGATTCCGCCGTCCCGGTTTACCAGCAGCAGATACTTGATCTTTCCCTTCTCACCGGTTCCGGCCGTCATCGTGACCGCAGGTTCCAGAACAGCAGGGCGATCCACGGCGAAATACTCCAGGCTTGAGGACACGAATAAGTCAACGGTCCCTTCATCGACTTTCTTACGAAGATCACTTGCATTGTTAAGAATGGTGATCTCCGGATCGACAATCAGTCCCACCCTGTTTCCAATGCTTTGCACCCAGAGTTTGGCGCTCGAAACAAGTTCGCTCGGGCTCACGCCTCGAAAGAGCGACGAGGAACAGACCACGTGAATATGCGCTTTGGTGCCGCTGTGGCTCTCACTTCCAGCAGCGAAGATGGGCAGACAGAAACGTGCCAGCAGAAAAGCAGCT
This sequence comes from uncultured Bryobacteraceae bacterium, assembly GCA_964248405.1. Classification (GTDB taxonomy): domain Bacteria; phylum Acidobacteriota; class Terriglobia; order Bryobacterales; family Bryobacteraceae; genus Bog-105. The sequence goes on along the minus strand of CAXTYH010000030.1, from coordinate 6,818 downwards.
GGAACCCATACAGCTAATCTGCCCCGTTTTACGTCCGAAATATAAGACTCAATAGCCTTTCGCATATGGCAGTCTCGCAACGGTTACGGCTTGCCGTCCGCAGCAGGATTGTTGATGCGCGCAGCTACTTCACGGCCTACAATTGCGGATAGTTGAGAGGAAAGAGCCAGACTGTCATAGCGCGCCTTCAAGTGCTGAGCGTGTATCAAGGCCGCCATTACCTGGGACTGAACAACTTTGTCCGGCTCACCCATGTCACTTTCGTAAGCGCGCATGTTCAAGTCTCTATTTGCATCAGCAGAGTCCATAGCTTCTTGAGTGGCTTTTGCTACCTTCCCGGCACTCTCCATCTGCACAAGCAGACTCTTCACTTGAAGCCCGAGGCCTTCTTTCAGCAGCAGTTGTGTTTGCTTCAGCTGCCCAATGCGTGCCAGTGCCTCACGTGCTTTGTTATGAGTCAGCAGCCCATTGAAGAGGGGAATCTGTACGCCGGCGCCCACCGTCCATCCCGCGCGATTTTCAGGCGTGGATAGTCCGCCCGTAAAGCTTCCATTCCAGAAGCGATGGAGGTCGCCTTTAATCGCAAACTTCGGATAGTATTCACTTCGAACAGTGGTCAGCGCCGCATCAGCGGCACGAATACCCGCTTCCAACTCCGCCCAGTCAGGATTAAAGCGGTAACTTTCAACAACTGCCTGGTCTAAGTTGCCCGTCACAGGTGACTCGGGAAGCGCGGTGTCCGCCGGCCTGACACTCACATTCCAAGCGAGACCCATATTATTTGCGAGCGCAGCCTGAGCAAGCGTTTCATTCTTTTCGAGTTCCGCCAAGGCCGCACGAATCGAGCCCACAATTACCTTATTCGAAAGAAAATCCGATTTGTTTACTTTCCCGGCAGCATCATTCACGTGAGCTTCAGTCAGCCGAAGCGTCATCTCCATTCGAGACAGCACATCCCGGCCCAGTTCGGTAAGCTGATGGCCCAAAACTGCCGCCCAATACATACGCCGGACTGAGTCGACAACCTCTACGTCCGTACGGCGGGCTTCCGCTTGCATGGCTTCCACCCCGGCCGCAGTCTGTTCTCGTAAGCCTTTTCGCAAGCCGCCATCGAAGACTAGAGATGAAGCGCTCAACTCCCCGCTTGCCAGATCGCGGTCCAGAACTTTTAAGCTCTGCCGTGGAACGGCAATGGAGGAGGCGGGTGTTTGAATCGCCTGAGCTCCTGAGCTGACTGGGAGCTGAACATTACTCGGCGGAAAGCCTGGTCCAAAAGCGTTGGCCGGAATGGTGACCAAGGCGGTGGTGGGCGGAATGGGGATCTGCTGCGCCGGAACCGGTACGGCCTGAGCGGGAAAGAGAAAATTCACCGGCTGGTCAGACCGCTGAATGCGGCTATCGAAGTCGATCTGCGGCCAGTATCCCGACAGAGCCTGCCGGTGCTGAGCCTCGGCCATCAGTACAGCAAATTCCGAGATCTTACGACGATGGCTGCTGCGGAGCGCCTCTTCCGTGCACTGCGCCAAAGTCAGAGTCTGCACTGCGCCGGCAGTCACCGTCGAATGGGGCAGGACCACTGCCGCTGCTGGGACAGTCTGGGCGAATATGGAACTGCACAGAACGAAGAAGCTGGCCGACACTAGCCCGAACAAGGACGCGGAAAACCTCAAGAGACCCTCTCGAGCAGTGAAAGGAGGGAACTGCTCTATTACTCTGTGCCGCGCCAGTCCGGATTCTCGCTAAAATTTTCGCCCTTACTGCTCCGTTCAATCCCTTGAACGTGGCGTACGCCGTTTTCGCGGATTTGAAGCCGAGCATAGAACGAATGCGAAGCTTGCCTGCGCCGTGGTTGGCTTCCATCTGGTTATTGAGATACTTCACTGGGCGATAATCGACAGAGCCGTCCAGCAGCTTCGAGTCTTTCAACTTTCGATTGGCTTCGCCAAATGCCGGATTGCGATCCGTGTTGATGACCGAAGGTGCCAAGTCGGGACGCGCTCACAAAGCGTTGGCTAGGAACCGGCGTCGTGAAGTCGATGCTCTTCCGGCGGCTGTCGATCGCTCGGCTGAGCGTACCAGGGTGCTTACACCTGAGTGTGCTCATGCAAAGCGCCGTCTCTTCTCTGCTGTCAGCAACGCGGCTCTTGCTCCAGGACGCTTTTGCCTCGCATCCTCGCTGATTTGCTCAGATGAATTTGTTCTATTAGAGTAGCCAGCGTAAGCGTCGAGCAGTTCTCCAGCGGCACGCAGACCTTGCCTTCTGCAATCAATCCATCGACACGGTCGAGCAGTGCATGAGAGGCGCGGAGAAAGACCAACACATATCGGATTCGGTCTCCAAAGAGAGACCGGAGCTTTCGGAACAAGACGGAACAGGTAAGGCTGATGGCCGAGCGGACCGTGACGGGACCGTCTTCGTCTCGCGAGATTGTGACGAAGCGGCCGCCTTTTTGCAAAACTTTACGTGCCATTAGCCATTGTTCCCGTCCTCCGACACAATCGATCACAATCTCTATCGATCGCGGTTCCAGCGCATCGGGGAGCGCGCGCTTTGTATAGTCCACACTCTGGTCAGCCCCAAGATTGCGAACCCAATCTTCGTTCCTTCCGCTACATACCGCAACGACGTGCGCCGCCCCGAGCGCCTTCGCCATTTGAACGGCATAGCTTCCCACGCCGCCGGAGGCGCCGATCACACAAACCTTGCTGCCCGTCGTAACTCCTCCCTTCTCGAGCGCAAGAAGCGCCGTCTGGCCTGCTAAAGGTACAGCTGCTGCTTCAGCGAAAGTAAGAGACTCTGGCTTGTGGCTGACAAGATCCTCCTCCACGTTGACATACTGAGAAGCTCCCCCGCCATCTCGTTCGTTATCGGCATGAACTGCATCGCCAACCTTGAAACGCCGCACCTTCGCACCGACCGCGACCACCACTCCTGCGACATCGAAGAGCGGCACAAAGGGGAACCTTCGCGGGGCGATGAGCCGTCGATTGCCCTCGATCATCTGCCAATCGATCGGGTTGAGAGAGGCCGCATGGACCTTGATCTGCACCTGAGTCTCAGAAGGCTCGGAGCGCGGATGAGAGCTTGTCACGGTTAGAACGCTCTCTGCGGCCCCATACCTCAGCTGCGTAATGGCTTCTTGGTGTTTATGGAAGTCCATACCATCCAGCGTAAAGCTTAAAGTCTGGTTTAACGTCAAGTATGACCATTGGAATGGTGAGCAAGTTAGCGGGTCTAAGCACATCCTGCCTTCGTTTCTACGAAGGGGAGGGACTCATCACCGCGGCACGCAGCCGAAACGGCTATCGAATTTACCCACCCCAAACGATCGATCGCCTACGGTTTATCGAAAGCGCAAAGAAGCTGGGCTTCACCCTCGAGGAAATCCGACAGGCCAATCTGGCAGCGACGCCTCCCCATCTTCCGACTCATGCGATTCTAACTACCTTGCGAACCAAGTTGCAGCGTGTCGAGGAACATCTTGCGGAGACTCGGCAGCGTCGGGACGAATTGCGAAGACTGATTCGACAGATGGAGAACTGTCAGCCAAAGTAAGGCTGGTTCCGTACAGCTTGCTGATTGCGACATGTGTATTGAAACTGCCCTTGTAAACTGCTTGAGTACGCCGGTCGGGGTATTCATTCGCCGGTGCAGAGCCTTATCGCTTTCAGCAGAACTATGCTCACACCTAAACATTCGGATTGCTGCCTGTCCTCAATCTACAGCGTCACCGGCTCAATCTGATTAACTTTGCCGGCTTGGTATCTGGAACGGCCATTGCTCAACCAAGAAGTTTCAGCCTGCGCCTGAAAGGCAGAATTTCGACCCATGCTCGAACGCAATGCAAACCACCTCTTAGTGAATTGATAAGCGATCTTTGATCTTACTTTCCGCGTTACGGATCAGCCATAACACAGCTTCCCTATCGCTTAACCCGTACGAGTCATTCGGATCTATAACTTCGGATGCATACTTCTGTCATGCGCTGGAGTAGGTATCAACATCCCTGAGGGAACTGCTCAACTGTATACCTTTAGATTTGTTGGCAACAGAGCCTCTGTCACCACCGATCTCTTCTTATACCCCGCTTCTGTTCTAACTACGATTGGAACATTCCAATCCACCGATCCATATCCTCTCTTCGGAGGTCTGCTACAAGTTTCTTATGCCCCTGAGCCTTCCACCTGTGTGCTAATGACTTCCGGTCTAGTTCTTTACGGTCTGAACCTGTTGAAACGACGATTCGGAGCAACAACGGGATCCGCAAGAAGCGATCAAATAAGCTTGGTCAACGAGACTCTTGAGTGCTCGCAAGCGTCGGTAGCGGATCTGCTATAAGCTCGACTGCCCTCCACCGTAGGTAACAGCGAGCCCGCCGGAAAGATCGAAGCGGCCGTGAAGCGAATCCCGCAAAGAAGCCGTGTTAGACATTGGAATGTCCCCGCAACTTCTTCTGCATTACAATCACCCAAAGCAGCAGCGCCCCACCTACCAATCCCAACTGTGAGGGCTCGGGAGCAGCCGCCGAGGTCGCGGTAAAAACCCCCATACCACGAGCGTCAATCGAACCGTAATGGGCGGAATAGATTGCCTGCCCCGCGACATTGATGTCGATCACCCCGAAATTCAAATACGCCGGGTCACAGGCGACAACCTGACCAGGAGTCTGAACGTATGCCGGCTCGAGACATAACTGCACGGTCCCGGACAGCACCACATTCACAGCAACTTCGCCGCTGAAATCGTCAGGCAAATACGTCGGATAGACATCTTTGTATAAGCTTGGCTGCCCTCCGCCGTACGCGACCGCAAGTCGGGTGGCAACGCCGGGTACATTGACGGTGCCAGTAACAAAAAAGGGCTCATAGGTGTAGTAGCTCGAATCGGCAGGAGGGAGCGGCAAGAAGGGAATCCCCACGGATACTGGCCGCCCGCCGCAGCTATTTTCCTCATACTCGTAAACGACGTCGAAGTTATCGCCCGACAAAGATACACCGCATGCACTGGACCTAAGCGTTGTCGCCTGGAAAACAATCGGGTCAGCCTTTAGCGCCACCGGCTGCAAAAAGCCAAGAAGAAAGAGTACGAACAGTCCCGCCCGAAAGATTGAAGCGGCCGTGAAACGATTCGGAGGAGTATAGAAAGTCAAATCGAACTGGTCTCCGTATCGAAGCTATCACTTTCCCGGAAAGTAAGCATCTCCGTCATGGAAACATTGCTCTGTGTGGCTCGTCACACAACCCGCTACTGTGTCTGCACTCGCCGGATCGCGATTATCGGACAAACCGACGTGAACCCGGAAGACGTCACCGCGGTTGGAAGTAAGCCAGCAGCAAACAGCGACCGCTCGGAAGAGCAGAACTGGGCCGCGCACTCGCGCAAGGGTGGAAGTGCGCGAAACCCGTACCCGTCACCACCGCCAGCTACACTGGCGTTGACTCCCGACCTACGCGGCCCTGACTTATGAGAATGGGCAATTTTCAAATATTGAGTATTCCCGGATATGGCAGCATCTTCAACAGGGATCAACGATGCTGCTGTCTATGTCGGATACGCATCGCCAGGCTTTCGATGTTGCTCGCGCTGATGAGCTAATAAGTTCGTACTATTCTTCTATCACCTAAGCAGGAACAGGGCTATGTTAGAAATCATACTTTGCATAAGAGAGGCCACATGCCGAGATTTGCATTCACATTCGCATGCTTTCTACTAGCCTGCTGCAGCCAAGCCGCCAGCCTGCAGGATCCTGCTATCACAATCGCCTATTACAACGTCACACATCCTGTGTTCGGTAGCCAGCTGAACTCCCTTAACAACAACGACATTGCAATCGGGGAGTATATTAGCTGCTGCAGTAAACCTGGGTCCTCATACAGTGAAGCTTTGACCTATAACATCCAAACTGGGCAGAGCCAGGGTACATTCCTTGACAACGACAAAACGTTCCAGTTCAGCAGCCTAAACAACAACGGCACTTTTGTAGGTTACGGACAGCTCAACGACTACAATGGCGGGTTCATAGGCTCGGTTAGTTCATTCACATTCTTCTTTAACTCTTTCACTCCTTTCAATGTTCCCGGCGCTACCTCCACGTTTCCCAATTCTATAAACGACGCTGGCGTGGTTGTGGGCGGCTATATCAGCTCTGCCGATGGTTTAGAACACGGTTTTATTTATCGCCCGGATGGAACGTTCCAGACGCTGGATGATCCGGCGTTGAAAGGCACGACGCTGGTCGGAATCAACAACTCGGGACAGATTGTCGGAGCCGCCACCGATGGTTCAATTACCGGGTTTCTTTATTCCGGAGGTACATTCACTCAACTCGATTATGGCGTTCCAACGGCGATCAACGACGCGGGAGCAATCGCAATGGGCTTAGGAGAAAGCAGCAGGTACGGAGGGCAACCTCAAAGTGGAGGAGTCCTCTATCCCGATGGTACCCTGGCGTTGACCTTTGGGATCTCGTCCTCTTTTTACAGTGGTGAGCCATTTGCTCCCGAGGCCATCAATGATCAGGGCGACTTGATTACCAACTCCGCCAGTGCCTTTGTCTTTATGCCTATTGCCCCCGAGCCAGCCTCGCTCCGTCTCCTGCTCTGCGCAGCTGCCGCTTCGGGGGTCATCGGCATACTTCGCCGCCGCTACTAAGCTTTCCAAATCTGGAGATATACCGTGCCGAAACTCTCGCTGTTCTTCAGCCTGCTATCCGCGCTAACTGGTCACGGCGCAAGCGTGCAAGACCTACCTACACCTCTGCCTAGTTCGTGTAACATCGTTTCTGTAATTTGACTCCGAAGCAACTCGGGGATGTTTT
>CAXTYH010000029.1:0-59367 GCA_964248405.1 uncultured Bryobacteraceae bacterium | reverse complement strand
ACCTGCGACCTACGGATTATGAGACCGTCGCTCTAACCACCTGAGCTACACCGGCGTGTACCTCCAGGGTAGGCAGCCGATGGGTTCGATGTCAATGCAGGTGGATGTTTTGCGGGGCTTAGCGCGTTTCCATTCTCGACTCCAGCTGACGCGCAGCTTGGAAAACCTGGTTCACCTGATCGAGTGCCCGGTCTGCGCCCAGCTGGGTCAGGTGAACGCCATCAGAGAAATTAGCGGAGTCTTCGCGAAAGGCACGGTACTGATCTGTTGTGAAATCAATCAGCAACGGATGATGGGAAGTTTGCGCAAGGATCAGGTCGCGATAGTGGGCAAACGCCTCTGGTTTTCGTTGGTAGAGAGGCTCAGACAGGGGCGGCACAATCAGTACCACCTGCACCTGGCGGGCATGGAACTCGCGCAGAAGATCCGAATATGCATGCAGCGCGGTAGAATCCACCTCAAAGTCAATCCCGGGCCGCATCAGCCGCACGTTGATGGCATTGAGCTGGTGCGGATCGTCGAAGTACTGCGTGCCCGCGCCATCGGTCTCCCGCTTTCCCGGATGGAGAGAGCGTAGAAACAGATCTTTGTACGCAGTCAGCAGACTCTGAGAGCCAAGCGCGGCGATGTTTTCCTGGCGGGTTAAGACAACCGTTTGAAAGTCATGGGAGAGTGTGAGCGCAGGATGAATGAGCAGAAACGCAACGTGCATGGACCCGGATTGCAAAGCCTGGTCCGCCACGGCCTTCTCTTCGACAATGTTGCCCCCGTTCAGCGACGCATTGTAGATCTGCAAACCGGTTAAGCGACGCGGGTTCCAGTTGCTGGTGATGGACGGCCCCAGCAGCAGGCCCTCAAAGTTCTCCGGTACATAGCGTTCGCAGAGCAGATACTTGGCAATGCGCTCGTCTCCATAGACCGGCAGCTGCCGATGGCGGTCGTCTCGAAACAGGCCGTAGATATCGAGCCTCACGTTGATGGCAATGCCCAGCGCCAGCCCAAGCGCGAGGGATCCCAGCACAGTGCAAATCCAGCTAATCGGTCGCATGCTAATCGGTCGCATGGTCAGAAGGCAAAGTAGATGAAAGTCTTCGCCCCGGTCGAGTTCATAAAGAAGCAGGAGAGAAGAACGAGAGCCGCTGCGGCCAGGGCGCGGGACGGAAGCATGGGCATAGAGTCTGCCAGTTGCTGCGAAGTCTTGAAGAAGAAGGCAAGCACAACCCCGAGGGCAACGGGTCTGAGCAAAGTAACGGGCGTCAGTGGAAAAACACCGCGAAAGGCTTCAGTGCCGAGCAAATTGGCTTGCGGAAGCATGCAGGCGTACATGTGCCCGGCCACGGCCAGCGTCGGCGAGCGGAACAGCACGAACATCAAGAGCACGAAGCCGAACGTCAATATCCAGCAAACCCAGTCAGGCAGCTTCTTACGACGGCGCTTCCAGATTTGATTCACCGCTAAGCCCAAGCCGTTCGCTGTTCCCCAAAGTGCGAAGGTGAGAGACGGCCCGTGCCAGACTCCCGCGATTGTCATGGCCAGCGTGGTAGCAACGGCAGACTTATTTACAGTGGGGCGTCCACCCAAGCTGCGCAGAATAGGCGTGTAGATATAGCTGGTGATGAAATTTGAGAGCGAAATGTGCCACCGCGTCCAGTACTCGCTGATGGAGAGAGCACGGAAGGGCGCGTTGAAATTTTGCGGAATCTCTATGCCCAGCATCAGCGCCGAAGCGACCGCCATATCCGAGTAGCCGCTGAAGTCGAAGTAAATCTGGAAAGCATAGGCGAGGCAGAAGACCCAGGCCTCCAGCGTGGAGTAGTGCGCCGAGAGCTCAAACCCGGCGTCTGCGACGTGGCCGAACGAATCAGCCAGCACTACCTTTTTGGCAAGGCCGATAGAGAAGAGATAAAGTCCCCGGCAGGCCATCTCCATGCGATTGACATCCGCGCCTTTGCCGTTGAACTGCGGAACTACTTCAGAAGATCGCGAGATCGGTCCTGACACCACCTGCGGAAAGAAAGACACAAAAGTGATGTGATCGAGCAGCGAATTAACGGTTTCCGGGGTCTGGTAGGTGTCGACCAGGTACATGATCTGAGTCAGGGTAAAGAAGCTGACACCGAGCGGAAATTCGAGATCGGGAAGCTCATACTTCGGCCCATGCAGTGCGGCCACGCCGAGCAGAAACATGTTCACGTACTTGAAGGAGAACAGAAAAGCTATATCGGCCGCTAAGCCAAACCAAAAGACAGAGCGGCGCATTCGCCCGTCAGCATGCGAGGCGAGTAGCCGTCCGATGGCCCAGTTGAACAGCATGGAGCACGCCAGCAGAAGCAAATTGAACGGCTTGCCGGAACCGTAAAAGAACAAGGAACAGAGCAGCAGCCAGATCTGGGCCGAGCGTACGCCGATGTAGGTGCGAGCTACGCCATAGATTAGGGCGGCAACCGGGAGAAAAAGGAAGACATACCGGAACGAATTAAACAGCATTCGCGCGGCTACTTCTTAGCAGTTTTGCGCCTGATCAGCTCCGCCATCTCACCGACGTTTTTCAGGCCTTGTAGTTCAGCTAATGCGAACTTTATCCGGAACTGCTTCTCAACCGAACCAACGATACTGATGTGCGCAAGCGAATCCCAATCGACGACGTTTGATGCATTGCTTTCGGGCGTCAGATGGAGCTGGGGCTGATCCAACACATCTTGAAAGATCGGTTCGATCTGGTTAATTACTTCTTCATTGGTCATGTTCAAGTTCGTCCTTAAGCGTTGCCCAACGTAAGAGCAAAGGTTTCGATCGGCTGGGAAGCCGGGAACTCCGCTCCGTGAATATGGATATGAGTGCTTTGCGGTATGTAGTCGGCTACGGACAAAGTCCAAACCGAGGCGCTGCCATCGTCAATAGCCGAGTCCAACCGGAACCCTAGGTTTTCGTAGTGGTCCTTCACCAGAGCATTCTTCGGAGTGCGAAGGTAGTAGCCGACCAGTTGCGTGGCGCCCGCCTCGGCCGCACGCCGCACCAATTCGTCAAGCATCGCCAACTCCATCTCGCGTTTTAAGACACGGCAGCTCATAATCCATAGGTCCACGTGCAGCGTGCGGGCGGAAAGCCTTCCGATGATGGCCGAGACCAGGCCGTTGTCGCCGAAGACGTCTTGCAATCGGCCATAAAGCGGAATAAAGTCGGGGTCCGACGCGATCTGCGCCACCTCCGGGTAGGTGTAACGGCGCGTGGTGAGGTTAAACTGATTGCTCTTGCCGATGAGCTGGGTGATGCGGTCCAGATAGACCGGCTGGAATGAATCGATTTCGGCCGACATGAGCAGCGAATCCAGGTACTCGCCGTAATTGGCGAACTTTGCCTGCTGCGCCACGCGTGCTGTATTTCCGGCATATTGGGCAGACCGCTGTAGGTCCTCTTGCGACAGCGTGACAGCCTCAAACAGATGCTGATGTTGAATGATTTGCGGGAAGAGTGAGACTTCGCTGCCCACATCGGGAACACTGACCGAGGGCAGTTGGGCGGAGACAATGGCACGCTCTGCCGGGTTGTCGTCGATAAAGACGAAGCTGTCCAGACCGAGGTTCAACTCGACTGCAATCGCCTCAATGTTCTCGTGCTTGGGACGCCAGTTGGCTTTAAAGGCGGCAAAATGCTCGAGCTTCAGTATGGAATCCGGATGGTTGAATCCAGATTTCGCAATGGTCTCGTCGTTTTTGGAACACACTGCGAGCAGCACTCCCCGCGCTCGCAACCCAAGACAGTACTGCTGAAAGGCGGTGTACGCCTCAGCCACCGCAGTTTCCCTGCCGATTTGAATGCGGTCAGGGCCGTCATCGCCGATAACGCCGCCCCACAATGTGTTGTCCAGGTCGAGAATCAGGCACTTCTTCACCCGGCCCAGCAGTACGCCAATAATGGCGGTCAGCGAACGAGCAATGGCCGCGCTGCCCTCGGGCGTCGTTACAATCTTATAGCTGAACCAGCGGCTCCAATCGAACCAGCGGCTGAGGCCGAGGTTGCCCGCAATCGAGTGGATGTCGTGGATGATCAGGCGGCGATCTTTGGCTGCAATGCGCGCGATGGCCAGGTTTAGTTCGGCGATGAAACGGTTCTGGCCGATGTGGGCCACCGAATCGAAGCTGCCGAGAGACCCGAGCGGCGCGATGTCGAAATTATTCTGGATTACCTGACAGCCGACAACCGTAAATAAGCTATGCCAGATCTCATTGAAGCGGGCGACCTCGGCGCTGAGCAGCGTCTCCATCTCGGTCTCATCGGATGCGGGCGATGGAAACTGCCGGATGTTCCGGTAGTGCGTATGGATGTAGACCAGGTCGGGCGCGAACGCCTTGATCCGTTCCGGTTCCAGGACAGCGTCTTCGTAGTAGCGCCCATAGTCGGATTGGTAAAACTCCGGCTGCAACCCGGAATTCAGTAGAAAGAGCTCGAGCAGGTCAACGACTTCACTCGTTGTCGAGCCGCCCAGTACAGCAATGCGAACCTCACGGAGACCAGGCGCCTCGAGAAGTTCTCGCCGCAGCCTTTTCCGTTTTTGAAGAAGATCAGTGGCCTCTGCGCCTGCGAAGTCAAACATGCCCTCAGGCCAGCATTTCAGAGCAACAGAGTAGAAACAACGATTTACGGGTACCGGTACTCCCACTGAATGTTTTCAGACGGACGAAAATCGTTCGTCAATGAATGAGAACTCGCGCCAAACCGGCATTGCCCACACTGTCGTACACCCGTACAACTAGCAGGTGCTCGCCGGAACGAAGTTTTTCCAGATGAATGTGAAAGCGCTCTTGTGGCGAATCGGTAATTCCATCGGTGGCCTCTACCGGCTGCCAATAACCTGCATCGAGCGAGTATTCACAGCGTCGCAGCGGGCTCGTCTGATCTTTCGCGCTGACGTCAATGTCGGCAGTCGATCCTTCCCGATGAGGCGCATCCACTTTTACCAGAGGCGGCGTGTTGTCGATCAGCACAGCCGTACTGACTAGCTCCGATTGCCGGGCATAAGCAGGTGCATTGGACGCCGAGTCGGAGGCCACCACGCGAAAGAGATAGTGGCCGTCAGCGAAAACGTCAGGGTCCAGAAGGAGCGAGTTCTCCGTCATACGGCTACGGATCATCTGCCAGTCGGCTGCTTCTTCGGGTCGAAAGTAGAGCGCGTAGACCAGTTTGTCGCCGTCGGAATCATCCGCCTGCCAGGTCACCTGGGTCTGCGTGCTTTGCAGGCGGGAAGCCACCTGGCTTACCCCGGTTGACGTGCTGGCCACCGGGGCTTCGCCTGTGTCGGTTACCGTCACCGAGTAGGCAGACGATGCACTGGCGGCGGTTGCGCTAGCTTTGGCCGGATTGGTCCCAAGCGTCGACGTAACGGTGATGCTGCGCACAGTGGGTGCGTTGTTTTGGGGCAGGTAGGGTACCAGCACTGAGCTACAGGCAGCAGTGCTGCCGCCTGGCCACTCGGCCCGCCATTGGATGAACCGCGCAACCGGGCTGCTGATCAGCGAGTGTTGCGGGTCGTCAAGGGCGCTCGACCACGGGCTCCAGGTATCGTCAGGGCGCGTGGAATTGCCGGTACGGGTCTGAAATCGTAAGCCTGACCCGGAGAGCAGGCGCCACTGCAGGTGACCCCATCGGGCGACAGCGCCGGAATCGTGCACCGGGGACTGATAACTAGCCGGACCGCGACTATCGGGATCGAAAGCAAGCAAGCGCGCCGGATTACTTTGCGCTACATACAGCGAGCGCCCACCTTGCAGCAGACGGCTTGCTTCGCCTTCCCCGGATTCGAGTAGAAGGGTAACTTTGGTGCCATCCAGCTGGTACACGCGTCCGTGGTCATCGGTCGAAAAAAGCAAGCTGCCGTTCGAAAGCAGCAGGTCATAGACGTTGTCATCTTTGGAGCTGCGAAGCGTAGTGACGGTACGGTCAGGGGCGATCAGGTAGATGGCTGATTTCTCAACGCCGGCGACTTCCGTCAGGGGCGCGGTCGCGGTAGCAGCGGCGGTAGCGGCAGGTGTGCTCGCTGTCGAAACAGAGGGGGTGCGGACGGCAGTTTGCTCATTCTGCGCAGGCGGTTTCGCGGCGCCTGGTTCGTGAGCTTCCGTAACCGTGATCACGGTAGGCGTGGCGGACACCACCGTCGACGCTGCGCCCGTCGCTGCGGCCGCGGTTGCGCCCGTACGGGTAGAGAGCGCCCCGCCCAATGCTGCAGCATAGACAGATCCATCCGGGGCCGGCACGATGGAGCCGATCTCCGGCAGGCTCGAATCGTAAAGAATACTCGCGCGCCCAGGACCAGAGATGTCGTAGAGAAGGCCGTTCGGGTCGGTGCCCGCCAGCAAATGGCCGTTCTGCGCTAACGCCAGAGCCGTCACGTTTCCCTGCTGCGTGTCATAGAACAGATCAGCTTTGCCGTTCGGGTCAATCCGATAGATGCGACCGGTCTCGCCCGTGCCGGCGTAGATAGAGCCGTCGCTGCCCATTTGCAGACTCCAGATGTACTTCACCGGCGAGTGCCAGATCTCCTGCGCTTTACCATTCTCGACGCGATACAAGCCACCGTTGGGCGACGTGCCTGCGTACACTCGTCCTTTGGAATCGACAGCAACAGCAAAGATTTCAGGCTGTTCCGATCGCCAGAGGGAGGTTGCGTGGCCGCTGCGATCAATGCGAAAGAGTTCGCCAGTGTGCCCGGTGGCTGCATACGTAGCGCCATCGGGGGCGGCAGCAATACTCCATAGAGCCGGCTGACCGAGCGTGGCGGCCCATCGCTCCGTGGGGCCGGGGCGCAGCACGCCATCTACATTCAGGGACAGGCCTTGCAGACGCCCTTTTAGAATCTCGGCAAACCCGGAAGTATCCCAAGCAGTACTGGTGGCGCCGTGGAGTGTAGTGCCGATTAGCAATGTACAGAGCGCGGGGAGAAGAGGTCTCAATCGATCACTTCCACTTGAACGGTTCTAGCTCCAATCACCGCGTAGGAATCGGTAGGCACTTTCACTTCGGCCACCTGCGAGCCTCGCAAGACCGTGGAAGCAGCGCTGCTGGTCGGCGAGCAGGATACATCCGCCAGAATCAGTGAGATGGAGGGCGGGGGATCGGTCAGCTCCCCGCCGGGCATGGGACCGGAGATGGTGAACGATGGCTGCTGCCGCCAGAAACGCACATAGGCCGCGTCACTTCCGCGATACTGGTTCAGAACTTCAATCAACTGAGCAGGGGAGTGGAGCGAGGATTGGCTGATGCCGGCAAAATCCGGACTGTTGAGAGTCAGCGCATCACTGACTGTGATGTTCAGTCCGCCAAGCGGAGCACCCACCGGCACGCGGTATTGGGCTGACTTGGTGATCTGATAGCCGTTCTCACCCTGCAACAAGAAGTTGACTTCAACGGACTCGCCTGGACGCACCTGGCTGCGGGAGGTCCAAGCTTGAGCGACCCGCAACTGCCGCTTGGTCTCCATCGGCTCCAGAGTAAAGGTAATCTGCTTGATTCGTAAATCTTGAAAACCGCCCCCGAGCAGAAAGGTGAGGGGTACAACGGCATCTACCGAGGCTTGCTGGGCAGCGCCCGTCTCGCTCACAAAAATATCTGCGATGGAGAGCGATGGAAGGCCGCCTTCGAAATCGATACGGCCATGTAGTCGGATGGAGCCCGTGCCGGCTGTCCGTTGTGTGGCATCGATAGTCGAGAACACCGCTGCCTGCGTGATGAAGGGTGTAAGCAGGCGATCGTTAACCACCTGAACGTGATAGGTCTGGGCGGGACGAGAGGGCGGCTGCACGGCAATGGTCATAGGAATCGTACGGGCGCGCTGGCCGATCGTTCCATAGACGGCGGTGCTGACGTCGTTGGTGATGGTGCCGACCCACTCACGCGCCGCCGAAAGCTTAAAAGACGAGTTCAAGGTGGGTAGAAGCGCAATCACATCCGCTCGCGCAAAAGGCATCTCGGTAGTGCCGCTGTCGAGAAACCGGTGGCCGAACGCATAGATCTGCTTGCCGTTGATGTAAGTAACTGTTCCGTCAGCACTAATAGCCAGGTCGCCACTTAACAACTGCACGCTGATCATGGATCCGGGCGCTACTGTTCCGGTGATTGCCTGAGAGGTGGGCGCGCCGGACGACACTCCTTGTTGAGGATCGAAGCCCATGCTTTGGAAACCAGCTGAGAAAGCCTGTAAAGTTCTGGGTGTAAACCCGGAAAGCGACAGCGGCGTAAAGATTTCCCGCATTCCGCCGAATAAAGAAGTAGGGGTGTGCGAAGGCTCGGGCGAGGGGATAAATGAGGTTAGTTTTTGAGTGGAGGCAAGCTGCCGGGGCGCCCGGTTGGCGCGCTCGGGCGGAACGGCGGCAGAGAGCATCTGCTCGATGGGTTGGATACCGGCGATCGCTTCCTTAGCGTAGGGAAAACCAAGGGCAACCGCGCCGACGAGTTTGCCGTCGATGTAAACGGGGCTGCCGCTCATGCCTTGCATGACGCCAGTCTGTTCGAGTGGGCCGCCACTGAGTTTCGCGAGTATGATGGTCTGCCGTGGCGTGAGGTTTTCGAGGACACCGAGGATTTGGACTTGGAATTCCTCGACCTGGTTCCCATGAAAGACAGTACGCCCGACGCCTTTCAGCCCCGGACGGATGTCGCCGAGCGGAAAGAGATCCTGTGCTCGGCCGAGAGTGGCGAAACAGAGGAGAAGCAGGGGGAGTATCGGCTTCGGGTTTACAGAACCGGCTTTCGACCGCCTGAAACAGAACATTTGGCTCACATCAGTCATTGTTCCGCAAGTTGGTTTGCAGTCTATCGTTGTGATTAACTAAAGGTGAAAAAGCGTTCATGGTAAGCGCGCCCATAGCTTCTACAATTTCGGTTTCTAAACCGCCCCAGAAGTTTGAGTGGCAGCCGCTGGCCTGGTTTGGCGGGCTGCTGCTGCTGTGCTATGCGCCCATCTTGTACCGGATGGGCCAGCAATGGGCTAACGACGAGAACATGGGGCACGGCTTCTTCGTGCCGGTGGTGGCGGGCTACATCGCCTGGCAGCGGCGGGAAACGCTGCTGGCCATTCCCCGCAAGAGCAACGGCTGGGGTTTGGTGCTGGTGGTATGGGGAGCGATTCAGGCGCTCGCGGCAACGCTGGGGGCGGAGATCTTCACCGCACGACTAGCCTTCCTGATAGCTCTGGTCGGCACCATCCTTTATCTCTGCGGCACCAAATGGGTGAAAGCTCTGGGCTTTCCGCTGGCGCTGCTTCTGTTTATGATTCCCATCCCCGCCATCCTGTACGCCGCGCTTACACTTCGCTTGCAGACACTGGCCAGCCAGCTGGGCGAGGTGATGATCGGCTGGATGGGAATCCCGGTACTGCGAGCCGGTAATACACTGCAGCTGCCTAGCCAAACGCTTGATATTGCCGAAGCCTGCAGCGGGATTCGTTCACTCCTTTCGCTCGGATTTCTCTCTTTGGTGTACGCCTACTTCACGGATAAACGCATCTGGATGCGCTGGGCGCTGCTGGTCGCCACCATTCCCATCGCCATCGGCGCGAACGGCGTGCGGGTCGCGCTAACCGGGCTCTTGTCAGAGATTAATACGCAATTGGCGCAGGGGGCGTACCATGAAGCGGAAGGGTACGTGGTGTTCATCGTCGCTTTGGCCGCGCTGATCATTACGCACCGTGTTCTGCTATTTGCGGCCAAGCGTGTCCGCCCGGAGGCCAGATGAAGGGTTTATTGCAGTCGCGCAGTGCGCGTATTCTGACGTTGGTTCTCTTTGCTCAAGCATCGATCTTCTATGGCTTTTCGCGCCGGGAAAATGTGCCGGTGCATCGGGCTTTGGAGAATTTTACCCTTCCCGCCAATACAAACTGGAAGCTGATTGAAGAGAGCAAACTGGATGCCGAGACCCTGGAAGTATTGAAGGCGGACGACATTCTCTCCCGCTACTATGCCAACACTTCCACCGGGCAAGGAGCCACGCTCTTCGTTGCTTTCTTCGAGACGCAGCGAACAGGCAAGGCTCCCCACTCGCCAAAAAACTGCTTGCCGGGCAGTGGCTGGGTTCCATCGCAGTCAGGCGTTACCGACATTGCCATTCCGGGTGAGGCAAAGCCGGTCCAGGTTAATCAGTACATCGTTTCGCGTGGGCAGAACCAGAGCGTTGTTCTTTACTGGTACCAGTCGCGCAGCCGCGTGGTTGCCAGTGAGTATTCGGCCAAGATTCTGACCGTGACCGATGCCATCCGATTCAATCGGAGCGATACCGCGTTGGTGCGGGTAGTGGTCAATGTGACTGACGGCGATACCGCAAAGGCCGAGCGTACGGCCGTGGCCTTTGTTCAGAGCTTCTTCGAGCCGCTAAAGTCTTACCTTCCTTCTTAGGCCGATCTTCCGACTTGAGTTGCAGTTGCTACCATCGGTTTGCATGCCAACCAAAGTCACGATCGTGAACAATGGCCCCATTCGTATTGAGGGCGACATTATTCTGCAGGATTCAGAAGGGAACTCCTATGGACTCGGTGGGCGTGCGGTGATTTCGCTCTGCCGCTGCGGTCTTGCCGAGAACAAGCCGTTCTGCGATGGAACGCATGGGCGTGGCGGGTTCAACTCTTTGTGTAAAGCGCGCGATCTTCCTCCGCCAAAACCAAAGCTGTAGCCCGTAACCGGCCTTATCCGGAATACGCCCTCCCGTTTGCCACCCAGCCCAGCATTTGAAAAGCCCCACCGGCGCGTCATAGCGCTCGATGTTCTGCGTGGCTTCCTGCTGCTTTGGATGACGCTGACGCATCTGCCCACCCGTGCCAGCCTGATCTCCAATCAAACATTCGGCTTTGTATCAGGAGCCGAAGGCTTCATTTTTCTTGCTGGGTTCATGGTGGGCCAACTCGAGTACAGGCGCGAGCATAAGGGCGGCGAGATTGCCACTTTGCGAGATTTGGCCAAACGTACCGGGCGCATCTATGCTTTCCACCTGGGCTTGTTAGTGATTGCCTTTACGATTTTTAGTCGCATAGCGGTTGACTTCCATCGGCTGGCCATACAGAATCTGCTTTCGTTTTACCTGCACAGCCCTGGCAAAGCATTGATCGCGGGCCTGGCATTGGTCTATCGCCCATCGCTGCTGGACATCCTGCCCATGTACATCGTCTTTATGGCGGCGACTCCGCTGGCGCGCAGAATCGCCCATCACAGGGGTTGGAGCCCAGTGATCTATATCTGTCTGGGCATCTGGGTCGCAGCGCAGTTCGGCTTGCGCCACTTCGTTTACACGCACATTTCCCTGTTTGGATTGCATGTTCCAGAAGACTCCATCGGCGCCTTCGACCTGTTTGCGTGGCAGTTGCTCTGGATGGTTGCTTTGGCTCTGGGAACACGCTACGCGGACAGTTCGGAGCATGCGGAACTCGCAGAGCAAGCCGCCTCCAAACGGGTTTCGCCCTGGCTGCTGCGGCTCAGCATTGCCGTCGCCGTGGTATTCCTGTTTCTGCGCTATGGCGGCGCTGATCGGCTGATGGATCCGCAACTGCTGGACTTCTTAACCGACAAATGGCGCCTGGGGCCGGCTCGGGTCATCAACTTCGCCGCCATTGCCATTGTGCTCGCCCGTTACGGTTCGCAGTTGGCCAGCTTCAGACTGTTTGCACCCCTCAAGTTACTAGGGCAGGCTTCGCTGGAGGTGTTCTCCGTTCACATCCTGTGCTGCTTAATTGGCGATTCGTTGAGCAAAGATGCAGATCCGCATCTGGCGCCGCTGGTTCAAACGGTTCTACTGATCGGAACCATCTCGGCACTGTTCGGAACGGCGCTACTGGTCAGGCGTGTCAACGAGACTCGGCATCGGCGCATCCTCAATCACGCAAATATCGGGTAAGTTGCGGTAGTCTTCGGCGAAATCCAGACCGTAGCCAACCACGAATTCGTCTGGAATCTGGAAGCCGATGTACTTTACCTCAACCTGTTGAATGCGTCGATCAGGCTTGTCGAGAAGAGTGGCAATCGCCAGAGACTTGGGCCGCCGCTGATTCAGAACTCGCGTCAGATAACTCAGCGTGACGCCGCTATCGATGATGTCCTCGACAATCAGCACATGGTGGCCTTCGATGGCTGCATCCAGGTCGCGCGTAACCTTCACCTGGCCGGATGTGGTCTTCTCGGAACCATAGCTGGAAATACCCATAAATTCGACACGAATGGTGTGCCGCTTGAGAGCCCGCACAAGATCTGCCATGAAAATGAACGAGCCTTTCAGGATAGAGACGAGGTAGATGGGCCCATCCGGGTAGTCCAATTCAATCTGGGAAGCGAGGGCCTGAACGCGCTCTTGAATCTCGGCTGAGGAGATCAGAACGCGTAGGTGAGAGGCAGACATGTTCAGCCATGGTAGCGTTCCGGCCGGTGTCAACGACCTCGGTCAGTAACGGCTAGACTTGAACCTTTTTTTTAAATGCGCATGATCGCTTAACCTTATCCGAAGCTAAAGCGTACCCGCAGCCTGTGCCGCCGTTACCGCCGCACCAATCAACCCAAACGATTGCCCGCCCGGCACAATCTCAATCGTGTAGTTCTGAATAGGGCTCAGCTTCACCATCTCAGACAGATACTCATTCAGCAGGCTCAGATTGACAAACTTCGCATTCACGCCTGTGATGAAGAACTTGCCAGGTCCGCTCATGTGAATGCTGGTCGCCGTTGCCGCTGCCAGTGCGCGATGCCAGAGTTTCACAAAATCGACGCAGCGTGTCTCACCCGCCTTAGCCTGTTCGAATACTTCATCGGGCTCCAGATCCATGAACCGTAAACGCATGGACCGCTGGCCCATGATGCCTTCCACGTGCCCTTTGCCGCCGCAGCCGCAGAAGGTCTCCTTTGGATCCAGCGTTACAACCGAGTGCCCAGCCTCCCAGATCCCGTCATGCACGGGATAGCGGCCAAACCCAATGCCTGTGCCTAAAAACCACAGCCGAATCAACCGATCTAATTGCCCGCGGCTCGCTGCCATCCCGGCCGCCATGGCATCTGCATCGTTCAGAACGCGCACCGGAACATCGGGATAAAGGTGAGCCACCGCGTCACTAACCAAATTCATGACGTTCAGCCCCTTGAACTGGAGCAAATTGGGCGAGTCCTCTACCACACCATGGCGTACGATGCCAGGGATGCCGATGCCGATATGAGTTGGAGGCTCTTCCGTCTTCAGCCGGCCAATTAGTTCGGCGATTTTCTCCACCAGTTCTTCAGCGGGAATACCCTGTAAGCTGTCCATCTCCGAGCTATCTTCCGGATACTGCACTACCTCGCCTATGACTGAATGATCGGTAATCACCGCCACCGAGATCTTCTCTGTTATTGAAACGCCGATTCCACTCACCATGGTAATTACCTGAACTAAGCGCGGGACAACTTATTCAATCCGTTAAACGCTGCTGCTTTATAACATTCGGCGAGCGTCGGATAATTGAACACTGTATCCACGAAGTAATCCACTTTACCTTTCAATATCAAGACTGCTTGTCCAATATGCAGCAGTTCCGATGCGCCTTCGCCAATGATGTGTACGCCCAGCAACTCGAGCGTGTCCCGGTGAAAAATCAATTTCAACCGCCCGGTCGTGTCGCCCCGAATCTGCCCGCGCGCAATCTCACGATAATATGCTACGCCCACCTCGTACGGTACGTCCTCGTCTGTCAGTTGCTCTTCTGTCTTGCCGATAAAAGAGATTTCCGGAATGGTGTAAATGCCGAATGGGTAGTAACTGGGGTTCGAAGTGATAGGCCTGTCGAAGGCATGCGCAACCGCAATGCGCCCCTGCTCCATCGACACTGATGCCAGGCTCGGAAAGCCAATCACATCACCCACCGCATAAATATGAGGTTGCTTGGTTTCGTAGTATTCGTTGACGGCAATCCGTCCGCGACTATCGGATTCCAGTCCCGCCGCCTGAAGATTCAATTCATCGACGTTACCCTGCCGGCCCACCGCATAGAGCAGCGCATCGCCTGTAATCTTCTTATTGCTTTCCAGCACGGCTACCACTCCAGCGCCGCCGTTGTTTTCTTCTACGCTATGCACTTCCTCATTCAGGCGCATGGTGACGCGGTGGTCACGCAAATGGTACGAGAGCGCTTCCACAATTTCCTGGTCAGCAAATTCAAGCAATCGCGGACGCTTCTCAATCAACGTGACACGAACGCCCAGGGTCGCAAACATACACGTGTACTCGACCCCAATTACGCCACCGCCCACCACGATCAGCGTGCGCGGCACCGACGGCATGTCCAGAATCTGATCGCTGTTGATGATGGTGCGCGCATTGATCGGAACCTTCTCAGAGGTCGCCGGTTTGGTCCCGGTACCGATGACCACGCGGTCGCCCGTGATATCGACAGAGCCGCGCGTATTGGTTATGCAGATGGTTGTCGGGTTCTTGAAGCTTGCGATACCCGTCATCACTTCAATGCCGTTGCGCGCCAATTGCGCCGTCGTCACATCTATCTCGGTCTTAATCACGTGCTGAACCCGGAAGGCAAGATCCGCCATCGTGATTTTTTCTTTCACCCGATAGCTGACTCCGTAGATGTTCTGGTAGTTGTAGCCGGAGAGATGAAGAACGGCTTCCCGCATCGTTTTGCTCGGGATGGTACCGGTGTTGATGCACACCCCGCCGATTACCTCGCGCCGTTCAATAAGCGCGACCCGCTTTCCGCTCTTCGCGCCTTGAATAGCGGCGCGCTGGCCGGCCGGCCCCGAGCCAATCACAATCAGATCGTATTGAGCCATTAGAGACTGTTGTCCAGAAGATCCTCAGGTTTGTAAGGCAATACGCCAGGGTCCGCGTTCGGCTTGGAACGGACTATGGGCCCGGCGGAACTAATTAGATGTTCCAGTGGTCTTGTTCTTTACAGCGTTAGCACCTTTGGCGGTAGCAGATGCCGCTTTGTGTGTACCCTTAACGACACCATGCTTGGTTTTACGAGCACCTGTCTTCACAGCACCGGTGGTTTTCTTGCCGGCGTCTTTCAAATCGCCACCAACACTTCCCTGTTGTGCAGCCGAAAGTCCCATAGTGCCGGCAAGGACGAATGAAAGTAGTAGAGCTTTACGGTTCATAACTCTATTGCATCACATAGTTATAGAAAAGGGTTAGAGCTTACAACTACCTTGCGAACCGAGCGCCTTCATTCATTCTTTTGGCTTAGGGTAAAGTCCGGCGTGAAGGATGGAAGGTGAATGCCAAGCTGTTGAGCCGGATGATTGCTGGTCGGCGGATTTCGTCAGCGACAAGCTTGTGGGCGAGCGGCCGATCGGCGTGCTCACGGTCGCTGATCAGTTCACGCGAGAATGCATCTGCCTGGAAGTGGACCGCACCATGAATGGCCCAAAGTGGTAGCGGGTCAAGCGCTGATAAGGTGTAATCTCGAGTGTACGGATTTCGGGGCAGGTCAGCTTAAGGGAGCTTGTCCGATACGGCTACGGAGATCAAGCTCATCACGGACCACCGTTTTGTCTGGATCAACTACGACGCAAAAGGCAAGACGCTTGCCGAGGGTGGAGGCAATACAGCTTCATTCAACGGAACAGATCTTTTGGAACACCTCGACTATGCCGATAAGGATGAGAAGTTTCTTCTTAACGGTAAGGACCAGGTCTTGGTAGTGACCTTCGACAACGCCACTTTTACGTCAGGTAGCACTTTAAAGCACCGGTCGGAAGATCATAGAAGCCTGGAAGCGGATGAACTAGTCAAGCCTGTATTTTTAAAGAGTGTGGCAGCTACCGTTTGGAGGTTGAGCAAAGATGCGCCTGTTGCTTATAGCCATTCTGATCCCATTCATAGGATGTGGTCACGACCCTGGTCCCACAGTGTGGAGGACGGAACTAAAATCGCCTGACGGACTCTGGTTAGCAACGGCCCGGACCGATCAGTGGGGTGGCTTTGGAAGCGCGTGGGTTGAAACCGTTGTAAGTCTCAAGAAGCTGGACGGTACTGTCTACCGGGGAAAGCCCTTCGACGTATTGTCTTATCCGGGAGGCGGTCCAATACGGAAAGCCTACGTCCTCAGTGAAGCCAATGCTGGTGGTGGAGTAAAACTCCGCATGAGGTGGTTAACAACAAAACAGCTTGAAATTAGTTATCAAGGAACCATTGAGCCGGATCTGCAAGTTGTTAAGTTCGGTGGTGTCGATATCACCCTCCAACAATCTCCAGCCGGTTTGTGATCAATCTTAATTTTGAGCGACTCTCACTACAGGCGCTGGCGAACTTTCTGTTCGCCGCTATAAACGCGAACTGATCGAATGCCCATGACTGTTCAGCATGGTTTGGGAGCCGGGGTCGAGACTCAGAAGCACGGTTCCGGAGCGGCTAGGAATGTCTAAAGTTTCTTTCAGCCGATAAGGTGGGTTGACTTCGAATATAAATGCTAAGGAGTTCCGGCCGGGCAACTGCGTAGTAGTGCCGGACCGAATGACCACCAGTTAAGTTCTTACTTTCAGGTAACCGTGTATTTTAGCCACGGCCCCCTTTCGGGCGTGATGGTGTAGCATTCAACGTATCGCAGTTTGACTCGTAAGCCGCAATGGCTGCCCATGGGACCCGATTCGCGTCGTGCGCATAGAAGGACAACCAGTAAGGTCGGCTGACCACGACTATATAACTGAGACGACTCGAGTCGGGCTGATACAAGTAGACCTTTCGTCCTTGCACCTCCTTGCTTAGCTTCAGGTTCTTCATCGATAGCATATTGACGTGTCCGGCGTGGGACAAGGCGTCAAAGGCGACCCGCTTCGGATCGTCCGTCGCCCAGGAATGCTTTCCATCATCGACTTCACGCTGCCATGCTAATAAAGCAGACTGGTCGACCGATAGCAATTCACCAAAGCTACAATCCGCCTTATCCAACTCCGGCTGGTTGAGCGACGAACCGTAATCCAGCGTTGGGTGGTTCTCTGTATCCAATGTCTCGACCTCCTGAATTGCTAAAAGCGTGCAGCAACTCATATGACCAAAACTGCCCCAAGACGTGCCTTTGAGTAGCTCCACCCTCTTTCCGGCGAAGAATCGACCAACCAACGTCGCTCGCAGTATGGCTCCCTGCTGGCCTGAGTGGAACGCTGGTTGAATCGCTTTGTCGAATTCCTCAAACTGCTTGTTGAGGGTAAGTGGGACCACGATGCCTTCAATTTGCAGCTCTTTCGGACGAGTACGTTGCGTCTTTCCACAACCTAAATAAACTGTGAGAGAACCCGTTTTGCCACCGTATTCGAGCCATACACCGGTCCAGGATGGACTTCGCGGATCGAAAAGAGTAAAGTCCTCAAACCCATGAGATACAAACCCGGTGACTCGAACAATCTTATGATCGTAGGTCGGCGGATCTGTCTTAAGTTGACAGGGAGTCACCTCGACTGGTTTCTGACACCAACCTGCGCCGCTGACAAATAGCCCAATCACCAGGACCCAGCAAAGCTTCGTGGATTTGCTAATCATTCATACCTTTGAACCCGGCAAGAGCTTTTTCGTTCCATTGGTCGCGGTGGGGATCCAGGAGCAGGGTGGACGGAGCAGTATGGTGCGTACAGGTCAATAACGATATTGACTCGAAGCCGTTGTTTGTCCCACATAGGGTAGGACCGAAAGCTGAAGCTGCAACCACAGGAAGCAAGCCTGCGACACATCAGGTTACGTCCGAAAACGTCAGGCTGACCGTGATTCCGGATATTGCGCCGGCGTGTTACCCAGTAGTTGGCTCTCGAAGCTGAAGTCCGGACGGCCAAATCCCCGCTTCTTCTCATAAACCTGATACGTCGTTTTCAGCCCACTCTGAAAATCGATTGGTTTGAAAGCCAACATCCGCTGCGCTTTGGTCACAATCTGAGTGATAGCCGGCAGATCGTAGTAGTAGCCAAAGTAAAGCCGCTCACCAACCGCCTGGCCACCCGACCGGTAGATGATATCCCGTGGAACTGAAATGATCTGCGGATCACGAACGCACGCGGCACGCGCGAGTTCAACCACCAACTCGTGCTGTGTGATCGGTCGGGGATTAGCCGTATTGAAAGCGTTCCCAACTGCGTTCCGCTGCTCCATCACTTTCATAGAGAGATCGACCAGATCATTCACGTGGATAAATTGCATCAGTCGATGCCCATCGCTGGGCAGGATAACCGGACGGTTTGCACGGAAGCGATCCCAGAAAAACGCCTCCCGGTAAAACGGATTGTTCGGGCCGTAAACGAAGGGAGGTCGCAACGTCACAACAGGAAAGCCGGTACGTTGATGAAGTCGAAAGAGCGCCCGCTCACTCATCGCTTTATGGCGCGCGTAGGCAGCCGGATGATCGTCAGACGCTAGAGCATCGCCTTCGTGGTGGTTCAGGCCGTCGCCATAGGCGGCCACGCTCGACATGAACACATAACGGCTGACACGCCCATCAAAGATGTTGGCGGTCGCTTCCACTTGCGCGCTCGTCGTGCCATGCTCCCAGTCATAAGCAAAGTCAAAGACAACGTCAAAGCGCGTCTTTCCAACTGCCGACTTCACGCTTTGCGCGTCGTTGCGATCTGCCTGCAAGTTCACCACGCGCTTACCAAAGTTGTGGCGAGGCTTACGGTGAAGGAGATAAACGTGGTGTCCCGCCTTGACTAGCATTTCCACCAGCAGTCGCCCGATAAACTGGGTGCCGCCGATGATCAGGATGCGTCGGCCCTCCGACAGCGTGTCGATCCTGCTCTTCTCTTCGACCTTTCGAATATCGCCGTCCGGGGCGAATGCCAGCCGCGCCATGTATAGTAAAACCGCCTTTGAGCGGCCTATCCGGCCAGCTCCTTAGTCGTAGTACTCAAGACCCAGGTGAGTAATCAGGTCTTCACCTTGCATCCAACGCAAGGTGTTCTTGAGCTTCATTAATTGGATGAAGATATCGTGCTCCGGATACAATCCTGCAGCGGTCATGGGGCCCTTAAAATAAAACGACAGCCACTCCTGGATTCCCTTCATCCCTGCCCGCTGGGCCAGATCCATGAAAAGCACCAAATCGAGAACCAACGGCGCAGCCAGAATGGAGTCCCGACACAGAAAATCAATCTTGATCTGCATCGGATAGCCAAGCCAGCCTTCGATGTCGATGTTGTCCCAGCCCTCCTTCGCATCGCCACGAGGGGGATAGTAATTGATGCGCACCAGGTGATAGAGATCTTTATAAAGTTCCGGGTACAAATCGGGCTGTAGTATCTGTTCCAAGACCGACAGCTTGGTCTCTTCTTTGGTTTTAAACGACCCTGGATCTTCCAGTACTTCGCCGTCGCGATTGCCCAGAATGTTTGTCGAGAACCAGCCCTTCACGCCCAGCATACGAGCCTTGAAGCCCGGCGCCAGCAGCGTTTTCATGTAAGTCTGGCCGGTCTTGAAATCCTTGCCGCAGATCGGCACGCCCAGTGTTTTGGACAGCTCCAGCAAGGCCGGAACATCGGTGGTCAGGTTCGGCGCGCCATTAGCGTACGGAACCATCTCCTGCAAAGCCGCGTACGCATAAATCTGGCTGGGTGCAATGGCCGGATCGCTACTTCGCAACCCTGCTTCGAATGTCTCTATTGTTTGATGAACAGCCCCGGCCTTATGAAAGGTCTCGGTTGATCCGCACCAGATCATTACCAGCCGGCTACATCCGTTCTCCTCTTTGAAGTTACGAATATCCTGGCGTAGCTGCTCGGCCAACTCCATCTTGTTGGCGCCGGTCTTCATGTTGGGCCCATGAATGCGCCGGACAAATTCATTATCGAAAACAGCCTTCATCGGCTTTATAGCCGAGAGCGGCTCCTTCACTTTTTCCAGCAGCGGGGCTTCCAGTACACGCGCCCGTACAGCCGCTTCATACACGTTATCTTCGAAGATGTCCCAACCGCCGAACACTAAATCCTCCAGTGTGGCAAGCGAAACAAATTCTTTGATTTTGGGAGATCGGTTGTCGGTTCGCTTTCCCAAACGAACTGTGCCGAGTTGTGTCAGCGAGCCAATCGGCTGACCCAATCCCCGCTTGATAAGTTCGACACCTGCGATAAAGGTTGAGGCTACGGCGCCCAACCCGGGAATGAGTATGCCCAATCGCCCTTCGGCGGGCGCAACTTTCTGGCTATGATCTGTTGACAATGTAGCGTTCTCCTGATGTGACTAACTTCGTGGAGTGTTACGGAGACCAAACCTTGGCCACAAGTCACACAATTTTCTAGGTTATACTAGCAATCGAATGTCGCACGGTGTCGCCGCAACCGTTTCGACACTAATTGTCGATGACGAACAGCTTGCGCGTGAAGAACTCTCCTTCCTGCTCAAAGACTTTCCCGAGATCGACATCCTGGAGTTTGCTTCCAACGGACTCGAAGGGGTGCAGTTGATTGAGCAGTTGGAGCCGGACTTGGTCTTTATTGACGTCCAGATGCCCGGTCTCGACGGTCTCGGGGTGATCCGGCAACTGCGCGAGCGATCAGTTGTGCTGCCCCACTTTGTTTTAACCACTGCGTACGACAACTATGCGATCGAAGCATTTCGGCTGCAAGCACTTGACTACCTACTCAAGCCCATAGAGCGCGAACGTCTGGTTGAGACAGTCGGCCGAGCTCGGCACATTTTGGAAGAGCGACAAGCGGCTCAGGATCGTCAGCTGCCTGAATCAGCGGCGCAACCAAAGAGTATGTTGCAGCGAAGTAAGTTGCTGGTCAAATCGAACAATCGCAATTTGATCGTTGATGCCCAAGACATGATCTTCGCCACCATTGATGACGGCCTGATTACCGTTGTCACGTCCCACTTTGAAGGGCATTCAAACTACCGGACCATCGAAGAGCTGCAGTCGAATCTGGATCCGAATTTGTTCTGGCGCGTCCACCGCTCGTTCCTGGTCAACATCAACAAGATTCGGGAAGTTATCCCGTGGTTCAAGTCCAGCTTTCAACTGAAGATGGACGACAAGAAGCAAACTGAAATCCCGGTGAGCCGCATTCAGACAAAGCGGCTCCGCTCACTGTTGAAAATTTGATTCGGGCTTACTGATTGCTGCCCGATTTCGGACGCTGCTCTTTGGCAAGAGAAAGCCGCGCGTTGTCCAGCTTCTTTTGTACCTTAGCCACATCCTCAGGGTCCGCTTCCGATACCGGGCCGGCGCTATATTGCTTCAACGATGATTGCCACTGCGCAATGGCCTCCCGAGTTTTACCTTCCCGAAAGTAAACATCCCCCAAATGATCGTGGATGGTCGGGTCTTTCGCCGACATCTGCAAAGACTTAGTAAGCTGCTGTTCGGCGTCAGGGAGTTTGTTCAAACGATAGTAAACCCAGCCGAGACTGTCGAGATAGGCGTAATTGTTGGGATCGAGCTTCACGGCGCGCTGTATATAGTCCTGCGCCTCAGGTAGCCGCACATTGCGGTCGGCCAGCATGTACCCAAGATAATTCAAGGCCGAAGCATTGGTCGGGTCCGATTCCAAAACCTTATTGAAAGTCTGTTCGGCAGAATCGTACTTCTTCTCTCGCTCATACATGGCCCCGCGCATAAATAAGACGTTGGACTTCTCTTCTTTAGTCTGAGACAGCTTCTCAGCCTGATCCAAAGCTTGCGACGAGGCATCGTATTTCTTCGCGCGCTGATCAATGTCGGCCATCGCAATATAGAGCTCGCGATCGTTCTTGCCATCCAGTAACGCTTTTAGTTCTGCAACCGCCGCATCGGTCGCACCCTGATCGGCTGACAACTGCGCATGTACTTCATGGATCGTCCGGTCGGTTGGATACTTCTTCAATGCCGCCTCTGCCACAGATTGAGCCTTGCTGTACTGCTTTGCAAGCCGGTACGTGTCCACCACCTGCGCTTCCGCGCGCGGCGTTAATTCAGGGTCAAGAGCCCCAACCTGGCGAAAGGTCTCGGCTGCCTGATCATACTGTTCGTTGCTGCGATAGAGCGCCCCCAACTGTTCCAGCATCCTGGCGCGGGCTGACTTTTGTGCCGGATCATAGGTCCGCTTCGCAGTCGTATCCACAATCTTCTTCAAGGTTGAGATTGCCTCGGGGGTCTTACCCTCTTCTTCCAGCAAGCCAACCTCGGTAAACTGCAGTTCCAGATTATCCGGCTCCAGCGCCTTGGCCTTATCGATTGCCTGGCGCGCCTCGCCAAACTGCTTCTTCTCGCGGTAGATCTGAGCCATACCGAGGTACGGCTGTGCTTCGCGCGGATTAGCCTCTGCCATCTCTTGATAGGTCGCTAGAGCGTCATTGAATCGATTAGCCAAGGCTTGATCCTGCGCCAGCGGTGCTCTCAACTCAGCGTGAGTCGGATCCTGCGCAATCGCGTTCTTGTAGGCGTCGGCTGCCAATCCATATTCGTGCATGGATTCATAGCTGTTCGCCAGATTCACGTACGCCTTTGCGGATGGCGATCTCTTGGTCAGCTTTTCCAGTAGCGCCGACGCACTGCGCGGGTCGTTGCGATCCGCGTAAACGCTCGCCAGTCCAGTGGTAGCATCCTCGTTGTCCGGGTCCGCCGCCAGGACTTTCTTGAAGGCCGCCTCAGCGTCAACGGAATTGCCCAATACCCGGTCCAGCCGTCCCAGCATAATCAGGCTGTCCAGATCCTTCGGGTCTTTATCGGAGATGAACTTGAACTGCTCAATCGCCTTACGTGTCATCCCTTCGTCCACGTGATTGGCCTGCGAATCGCCAATCTGCTGGGTATAGATACGGGCCAGAACACGCCGTGCGTTCAAATCGTCCGGGTTTTTTTGAATGGCGCTTTGCGCTTCGTCCACTGCGTCCCGAATGCGGCCGGAAACGCGGTATAACTCCGCTATATCCTCAATTAGAAAGGAGGCGCTCGGGTCTTCTTTAATCGTCAGCCGGTAATTCTCGATGGCCTTGTTGACATAGTCGCTCCGATTACCAGTAGCTGCCGCCAGATCCTCATAAAGATGTCCCAGCGAGAAGTGATAATACGCCGAAGCCTTTACCGACGCCGGCTGCTTCGTAGTTGGCGGCAGCTTAACCTGATCTGCGGTTTGCGCAAAAAGAGCGGCGTTACCAGCAGAGCAGAGCAGAGCTACAATTGCGCAAGAGAAGCATGCCCCTGCGAGGCGGATGGGACGTGAAGAAGGGTGTTGAGAAGACATTCAACGGCTTGGAAAGTAAGGAATAACAGCCGCTCGCGGTCTGTTTGCCATTAGTATAGCTCCAAAATCCGTGTCAACCGAGCCGACTCAGATTCATCCGGTCCTGGCTATTGTGGGGCCTACTGGGTCCGGCAAGAGCGATCTGGCCTTGCACATGGCCGAACTGTTTGACGGCGAAATCGTCAGCTGCGATTCGGTGCAGGTCTATACCGGACTGGATATCGGGTCAGCAAAAACTCCGCTGCATGAACGTCGCGGAGTTCCGCACCACCTTATCGATGTCGCTTCTCCTAACCAGGATCTGACGGCGGGAGCTTACGCGCGTCTAGCCCGCCAGGCAATTGGCGAAATTCTGAGCCGTCGCCGTCTTCCTGTGGTGGTCGGCGGTACCGGGCTCTACCTGCGAGCGCTCTTCGACGGGCTGTCTCCCGCCCCGCTCCGCAGCGAGCCTCTTCGTCATCGATTGCAGCAGTTGCACGCCCGCCGTACGCCGGCGCTCTACCGCTTTCTTCGCCGCTTCGATGCAGTCACCGCTGCGCGCATACACCCCAACGACAAGCAAAAGCTGATGCGCGCAGTAGAACTCATCATCCTGGGACGACAGCCGGCAGTCCTAACCCAGCAGCAGCCTCGCGATACTTTTACCGGCGTCCAGCTCTTTAAGATGGGCCTCGACCCAGACCGAAGGGACTTGTACGCCCGGCTTGACGAGCGGTCTGCTCGCCTTTTTGAGACTGGGCTATTGGAGGAAACTGCGGGGCTGCTAGCTTCCGGCGTCCCACCCTCAGCCAAACCACTGCTTGCGCTGGGATATAAACAGGCCGTACAGTTGCTGGCAGGTGAGATGACACGCGACGAAGCCGTCCGTCTCTGCCAAACCAAAACCCGGCAGTATGCCAAGCGGCAATTAACCTGGTTCCGGCATGAGCCTGATGTCCATTGGCTGAACGGCTTCGGTTCAGACGCAGCCATTCAGCAGCAGGCAGTTACTTCTTTTTCGGAAGCTCAGCTTGGTCCCGAGCGGTGACATCGAGCCGTCGAAAGCTCAGGGATTCGAAATTGGTCTGCCCAACTTCGACGTTCTTAGGAATCTGTGCTTTCACCGGCACCACTGGCTGCCACTCAGCGGCCCCGTCAGCCCCCTTGGGCACGTAATCAGCAAACATCGCTTTCGCTCCCGCTTTACGGAAGGCCTCGTACACCTGTTGTTTCACCTGAGGCTTAGCCCACCAAAAACTTTTCAGTTCCGTTCGGTCCGCAAACACCCGCCGAAACAGTTGGTTGTCGCGCTCCCATGTCACCGGAACTTCACCTACGATTTTCAAGCCGTCAATGCGCGCCCATTCTGCGTCGATGGAGATGCCCATCATGGCAATGCGATCACCCGGCCGAAATCCTGATTCCCTCAGATGCTCAGCGATCACGCTGTTCAGATTCGGGAATTTCTCACGCTGGTGAACCAGGTCGTCAGCCAGTGCCTGCGTTGGGATAGCAAGCTTAAAGCTCACGAAAACTAACGCAAAAACGACAGCCGCTATTTGTATGACTCTGTTCGCGTAATACCGGAAGCGATCGCCGGCTACCGTCACGCTGGAAAGCAAACAGATCCAAATCACAACCATCGATCCTGCGATGTAGCGTGCATCGAGGTAGACCAATGTGTAGCCAAAGATGTAGACGAATGTAGGCAGTAGTAAGAACCAGTAAGCTAAGATGCCATGATCGGAGAGCCACTTACGCCATCCCATGAAGTAGGCCAAAATCAGCACGGGAATGGTAATGGGAGAACGAAGTAGAAGGTACAGAACGCCTTCCCAGCTCTTGACGAGCACCTTCACTTGCGGACCAAACTTGAAGCGGGGTTGGATACCTTGATACCAATAGGCCGGCTCATACCAGAGCGGATAGGCGCCAGGAACTGGAGAATCAGCAAAGGTAAAGGTTGCCGGTTGACTCAGCTCCCGATGTGTCGTGTGAAGTGGCGTCCCGATGTCAAACGGTTCTCCCTGCCAATTGATGGATCGAGCAGCGCCATCCACCTCCCAGCCGTAATTCAGCTTTCCAGCGTCACCAATCGTGAACCGGCCTTTGGAAATAGAAAGCGCGATCACGAAAGGGGCAGCGGCTACGAGCGCCGCCATCACTGTGTACGCAATCGGTTTGAGACTGAAGGCCTTCCGGTTCCAAAGGAGGATAGCGGCTATCAAAATGTAAAGCGGTACAAACAGAGCGAATGCTGCACGGCACAGGTATTCCAGCGAGAGAGCAACTCCGAACAAAATATATGTCGCCGTGCGCGCTGTCCCAGCTTCGATTCGCAGCAGGCAATTGAGCAGGAAGAATCCAATCGCCATGGCCACCGTGTCGGGCGAGTTATATCCCATCCCAATCAACAAAAGGCTCGCTACCAGAAAGACCGAATAGCCCGCTAATCGAATGGCTGATTGCGAGAAGCCCTTTGGCCCTATGTGTCGTCTCTGGAACTGAAACAGGTTAGTGAGAAGCGCCTCTAAGGCAAGCAGGGAGGCTAGATAGGCCAGGTAATTGACTAAATGCAGCAGGGCGGGCTGCCAATATGGATCTGTTTTGAAGACCACCAGGATCGCCGCTATGATCCAGGAATAAAGTGGGCTCCAGTAACTATTTAACGCCGAGTGCCAGTCGCCCTTGGCGTAATTAGTAGCAATTTCGAGATACGATATGCCATCACTAAATGCATAATGTCTGGAAAACCACGCCTGAATCAACCCTGCGATAGCCAGGAAAGTCCAACTATAGATTCGTACTAGTCTTTCCCTGCGGTCATTTGAGCCCTCTTGGAACGACGTGGCAGAAGACGAAAGTGCAACAGGATTTATATCTGCTTGTGTATCGCCGGGTGTCATCGTCTTGCTAATTGTCGCAAAGCTGTACTCTTCACGACTATTAAAGCGCGTACTATTCCCCGACAAACCATACGGTCGCAGAGTACCGGAATTCTTCCCTGGAGCAGGAAAATAG
Organism: uncultured Bryobacteraceae bacterium; assembly: GCA_964248405.1. Classification (GTDB taxonomy): domain Bacteria; phylum Acidobacteriota; class Terriglobia; order Bryobacterales; family Bryobacteraceae; genus Bog-105. Next base: position 33,217 of record CAXTYH010000029.1, on the reverse strand, counting down.
CCGTTCGAGGGGCGACTGGTTTGCAACTCTCGTAGCTACGAAAGACCTAAGTTTAGACGAAAGTACCGGGACTGAAAGTCGGCCAAGACTAGGACTAAAACAAGCTTATGTTCGAAAGGTTACATAGGAAAAGGTACTCTTCAAGAGTGACTGCAAGATGTCAATTGTTCCGACTATAAGAAAACGTTCCAAACAGATCCCAAGCTCACAAGATTACGGCCATTTACTAAATCTTGCACTGATACAAACATCCTCGGCCTTGTGTGCTTTGGGAAAACATTCCTACTTAAAGGTTTCATGCAGAAAAAAGCTATCTTCAGTATCTTAATTACTTCTGCCGTCGCATTTGGGCAAGTAAGCGTCGGTAATCAACCAGTCACAACCGGTCAGTATACTGTTGGCCGAACTTCCGCCAATGCGAACGAAGCGATTCTCAACCCCTTAAACGTCAAGAGCAGTGCCAATCAGTTTGGCAAGCTGTTTTCCTGGAGTGTGGACGGGCAGATTTTTGCCCAGCCGCTCTACATTCCAGGAGTAATAGTAGGCGGGAAAAAGACCGATGTCGTGTTTGTGGCAAGCATGCACAATAGCCTCTATGCATTCGACGCGGCCGGTACGGGTTTGACGCCACTCTGGAAAACAAGCCTGGGGCTGCCTGTTCCAGCCCCCACCGCTAATGGGTGTCCATCTCAACAATTCACCGGGCCGGAGCTCGGCGTCCTGAGCACGCCAACCATTGACCAGTCCACAAGCACCATCTATGCGGTGTCGGCTTCGCCCTCGGGCGGAGGCTACGTGCACTCTATTCATGCCCTTGACCTCGCAACCGGGCAGGAAAAATTCGGAGGGCCTACGGCCATCCGGGCCAGTGTTCCGGGGGCTGGTTACAACAACCAGAACGGCACTGTGTCACTTGGAACTTCCAGCACGGAAGTGCAGCGAACAGCCTTGCTGCTTGCCAATGGCAAGGTTTACGCTGGCTTTGGAAACTGCGGGCCCGATAACGATCCCTGGCATGGTTGGGTGATCGGATATAGCGCCGCTAATCTGCAGAGTCAGCCGGTTCTCTTCAACAGCACACCGAATGGCGGTCAAGGCGGCATCTGGCAATCGGGCCGCGGCTTAGTGGTGGACGGATCTGGCGATATCTACTTCACAACGGGAAATTCTACTCCGAATAGCTTTGGCACTGTAACTACCGGCAGCAGTTCAGGTGACGCTAATCAGCAGAACTACCCGATGCGGCTTGTTCAGCTATCTTCGGCAGGGCAGTTCCAGGCATCTTATCCACCGCCTAATTACACCGCTCTGAATACATATGACTTAGACTTCAGCTCCAGCGGCCCATTACTGATTCCCGGAACTAACTTACTGATTGCTGGAGGCAAAGATGGAGTGATATACGTCTTTAATACCACCAGCTTTGGAACTCCTGTCCAAAGTTTTCAAGCTACTGGTGGATCTCCGTGTAACATCGGCAGTGATGCTTGTGCCCAGATTCATGACCTGGCCTTCTGGAACAACAACCTTTATGTGTGGGGTTCCTTTGACGTGCTCCGTCAGTATTCCTTCGTGAATGGCAAGTTCAACCCTACTCCTTCATCCCAGAACCAGATTAAGTTCAGTTACCGGCCTGCTGCCCTGGCCGTCTCAGCCAACGGTACTCAGTCTGGAATCCTGTGGGCAACCACACCCGATAGCGTTCTGCATGCGTTCGATGCCGCCAACATAGCAACTGAGCTATGGAACAGCACCGGCAACCCGGCACGCGACGCCGTACCTTCTTACGCCAGGTTTGTACAACCCACTGTCGCAAACGGACGAGTGTACGTCGCCACAGCCTCGAATCAGCTTGCCGTTTATGGACTCCTTACTGATTTCTCTTTATCCTCTTCTACTGCCTCGCAAAGTTTGTACCAGGGCACTTCAGCAAGCTTTAACGTGACAGTTACTCCAGTTTCTGGGTCTAACAGCCCCGTGACACTCAGTGTAAGTGGTCTACCCCGGGGTACAACAGCTAGCTTTAACCCTTCAACAATTGCTGGCTCAGGCTCTTCCACTGTTACGATCAACGCCGGCGCTTCAACTCCTGCCGGGACAAGTAACTTGATTATCAGTGGCGCTGGAGCGAGCGATACGAGATCGACCAGTGTTGCTCTGGTCATCACCACTCCAGATTCGACACCGCCGCAGGCAACCTGCTGCACCTACACCACCAGCGGCTCCTCTTACGTGATGCACTTTACAGGGCAGGATACACAATCGGGGCTTCAGTCGATCATCCCGGTTCAGGTAACCAATGCAACAGCTTCCGTGCCACAGTTTCCAGCAGGCACAACCGGCATGATCAATTTCACTGCAACCGAGAGTGGGTGGTCTTCTTACGTCAAGTTCAAGCTGACCGACGTGGCTGGCAATGTAACTTACATCGATCCGATGTGTTTTGATCCAACCCGACAACCAGGCGCTCCGGTTCCATTCCCGGTCAAAGATGTAACTAAAGACGTGGGTGTGGTGACAATACAAAACGGATCTCCTGGAATCAAGAATATTCGCATTCAAGTCAATAACGGCTTGAACTTGTCGCACTTTGAAGTGGCTGGTCTCAAAGACGGTGAGATTCGAGTGATTGATCTCCGAGCAAGCCTTCCTGACTCATCCGGACCCACGGTAGAAATCACGCCTCTTGGCAAGCCGGGCGGTCACGCTCTGATCATCTTCGGCCCTAACGAAATACTTCCAAATTAGGTCTGTACATAAGGATGCGTCCAGCTCAACTGATCGCATCCTTCTTATCTACAGGTCAGCAAAGCTTTGTAAGTCAGCAGAGCCTTGCCTTTGTAAGACAGACGGTTGTTCGCTGTAAGTACTTTGGTAGTTTCCCAAAAACTAAGCAGCCGTATCAATCTGACAAGAGTCGCGATTCTCGGAACTTTAGACGGTAAACTGTATTGTCAACTTCCGTCTCATTGAATTTTTCTCAATCAAGGACTTACGCATTATGAATTCATTTCGAGCATTTGCACTATCACTTCCTCTTACCTTGTTGTTAGCCTCTTCGGTTCCGGTTTACGCCGACGCTATCTTTACCTTTGACGATGTAACGGCCGGATCAATCACTCCATTCACCAGCACTGCGAACGGACTCTCTGCATCGTTCTCAGGACCAGCTTCGGTATGCGATGTAAGCGGAGCAAACTTCTCAGGCTTATCGGGAAATGCTGTTATCCAGGATTTCTGCAACCCGCCCCAGCTCGGTGCCGTAAGTATAAGCTTCTCCTCCAATGTTTCAAGCGTCTCTTTCAACTTTGCAACGGCCTTTTCGCCATCCGGATCTTTGACGCTAGAAGCCTTTGAGAACTCAACCTCTGTGGGAACATCTGTTTTTACCTCATCTGTACCCCCCGGCAACTTTCCGAATGGCGAGGGTGTTGCCTCATTCTCCGGACTTTTCAACAACGTCGTTTTGACGCCTAGCTCCATCCTGGCTGTAGACAACCTTAGTGCAACCACGGCAGCTGTATCGACTCCGGAACCAGCCTCTTTCTGGAGTTTGCTAGCAGGTCTATCTATCTCAGCTCTCTTCTTACGTCGCTCTCGGGCGCTGAATAGCTAAGTACCGTTCGTTATTTCCTTGGGTTCTGGTTAACAGCGGCGCTGGAGTACTCCGGCGCCGCTGAAATTATCTACCTGGAACTTTCTCCTCCCAAGCGCGTATAGTAGGTGAGGGCACATCCACCACGTAGGTGTTGTGCTTACTGCGCTCGCTAGGTTGCGAGCTTAATTGAGGAGAATTCCATGTTGAAGAAGATTGCGTTTACCGTTGCCACTGTTGGCGTCATGACTGCCAGCGCTGCCAGCTATAAGGTTTCCTTACACCAGGACTCGGTTATCGAAGGTAAGTCACTCAAAGCCGGTGATTACAAGGTTGAAGTGAAAGACAACAACACTGCTCTGATTACCAAAGGCAAGCAGAGCATTGAAGTTCCGGTGCACACCGAGACTGCCGCTTCGAAGTTCTCCAGCACTCAGGTTCAATACAGTGACGCGAACAAAGTGCAGGAGATTCGCGTGGGCGGAACCAGCACCAAGCTCGTTTTCGGAAGCACCACTCCTACTGCCGCTGGTATGTAATCTGCCCTGTAAGTAGGTGGCTGGAGACGTGCCTTCGTGCCGTCTCCAGTTTCCCAGCCGGTTGTTAGCATGAAGACGTGCGGTTTCGGCGTCTTCTTATTCCTTTCCTCCTGTTCGCCCCCCTCGCACGACCAGCTACCACCCTCGTTCTTCAATTCCATAATGATTCCCGATTTCCTGATCTAAACTGGGTCGGCGAGAGCATAGGGGAAACGCTGCGTGTCGAGTTGAGCGGTGCCGGCGAGATTGTCCTGGGCCGCGACTCCCGAGCGGAGGGTTTGCGTCGTCTGGGCCTGCGGCCTGATGCTGATTTCACCAAGGCCACCTTAATCAAGCTTGGGCAAAGCCTCGACGTTGATTACATCTGCTATGGGACCTTCGACGTTGTGCTTCCGCCCGGCGACTCGCAGCTTCGCGACAGTTCGGTCCAAATTTCGGCGAAGTTTTTAGATCTCCGCAAGCTCCACGACGGCGCTCAATTAGCCGAGGCGGGTAAGCTGTCCGAACTTTCGCGTTTGGAGGAACACCTGGCCTGGCAGTCGGTGCAGTACATTGCGCCAGCGGCGAACCTACCGGTTGAGCAGTTCCTGAACGCCAAGAAGTTCGTCCGGCTCGATGCCGAGGAAAGCTACATGCGAGGGTTGCTTTCCTCTCGCGGTGAGCAGCAGGAAAAGTGGTTCACGCAGGCCACCATCATTGATCCCCATTTCGCCGGACCTGCTTTCGAGCTGGGAAAGATCAACCTCCAGAAAAAAGCCTACCGGCCCGCTCTAGACTGGTTTGCAAAGGTGCCAGTTGCCGACCCCCGCTATAGCTCTGCGCGCTTTCGCATGGGGCTGGCTGCTTATGGCGCCAAGGACTATACAGGCGCTTCGAACTATTTTCGAGAAGTCGCCAAAACCACGCCATTGAATGAGGTCTACAACAATCTTGGTGCTGCTGAGAGTGAGTTGCGTCAGCCTGCCGCATTAGACGATTTGCGTCGAGCAGTGGAGGGCGATGCCAACGACACTACCTATCGGTTCAACCTCGGCGCCGCTCTACTGCGGCAAGATTTCTTCGACGAAGCAGCGAAGAATCTGCAATTTGTAATCGATCACGAAGAGGGTGAGACTGAGGCGCAGACTCTGCTGGCTCAGGCGCAGCAGCGTCAGAGTTCGGCACCGAACGGGAAACAAATTACGCAATTTCGCCTGAAGCCCAACTTCGACGAGACCGCGTTCCGTCAATTGAAAGCTATGCTTCAGCCAAAGGGATCCTGATGGGTGCCACCTTGACCGGATGGTGGAAGCTGCTTGTTTCCCTGGCCGGCATTGGCGCACTCACTTTCATATGCTTCCGAATTGTTCCTTCCTCACCTGTCACTGCCGCGCTTCTCCTGCTCCTGCTGGTGGTTGTTACTGCCCTAACCACTCGGCAGGTTTTTGGCATAGTTGCAGCGCTGGTCGCAACCGTTTGCCTGGACGTGTTCTTCCTTCCACCCATTGGCTCAATTAGAATCGCTGACCCGCAAAACTGGGTGGCCTTGCTAACTTTCTGCTCACTCTCCGTAGTCTCCGGCCAGTTGTCGAATCGATTGCGCGCGCAACGGGATGAGCTGCTGATGCAACAACACGAAACAGAACGGCTTCATGCGCTCAGCCGCTCCTTGTTGCTGAGCGGCAGTGGTGAGGAGATGCGCCGACTTCTGGTAAATGAGTGCAGCCAGCTTTTTGAACTAACGGGATTTGTTCTCTTCGAAAGTCTGAGCCAGGTGTTCCATCGCGCCGGGACCGACTGCGAGTTCCCTGCCGACGCGCTGCGGCAAGCGAAGGAAAAGAACACCGTGCGTATAGATGGTTGCGAATGGAACGTTGTTCCCGTGCGGCTGGGTAACCTTGTTTTGGGGAGTATGGCTTTCACCAGGCCCACTCCGCTGCCTCCGGCCACAATCAACTCCTGGGCCGGCACCGTCGCGCTTGGCTTGGCTCAGGTGCAAGCGCAGGAGACGGCCAGCCGTATGGCCGCCGTTCGAAGGAGTGAGGAACTGAAATCAGTGATGATCGATGCTCTCGCGCACGATCTCAAAACCCCGCTTACCGCCATGGAAGCAGCAGCCTCCATGCTGGCAGACCCTGCGCCGCTTTCCAAGCAACAGGCCGACGACATGGTTGCAGTGATTCAGGAAGAGGTGCACGGACTGCGTCAACTAGTGGAAGAGGCTATTCATCTAGCGCGCATCGATGCCAAGAAGCTGAAGCTCCAAATGGGGCCGGAACCTCCTGGTGAACTAATCGGCGCGGCCCTTCGATCGCTCGGCGAAAAGGGCGGCAGTGGGCGCATTCAGATGACGATTCCTGCCGGGTTACCGCCGGTTCTGGCCGATAGTGAATTGATTGTTCAGGCTCTCAAGCAGTTGCTCGACAACGCTCTGAAATACAGCCCGCCACGCTCGCCAGTTTCAATATCAGCAGCGGAGACAGACGGCGTCCTAACCTTTTTCGTTCGCGACAGCGGGCCTGGCCTGACGGAACTGGAACAATCCAGGGTGTTCGAAAAGTTTTACCGTGGCCGATACGACCGATCTGCCGTACAAGGCACCGGAATGGGCCTGGCTATCGCCCGTGAGATTGCCGAAGCGCACGGCGGTAGCGTGGGTGTGCGAAGCTATGTCGGGCAGGGAACGGAGTTTTTCCTCTCTCTAAAGACTGCCCCAGCGTTCCAGCATCAGAAAACAGCATGAGTTCAGGACGAGTCTTAATCGTGGATGATGAGCCGCAACTGCGTCGCGTCATGCGCACAGCTCTGGAGTCGCATGGCTATGAGCCATATGAAGCGCGTACTGGCGAAGAAGCATTGGAAGCTTTGCGCGAGTACGATCCCAGCGTCATTCTGCTCGACATGAATATGCCGGGCATGGGTGGGATGGCCGCCTGTCGGGCATTGCGCGTCGCCTCCGAAGTGGCCATCATCGTTCTCTCGGTCCGAAGCAGCGAGAGCGACAAGATAGCCGCGCTGGACGCCGGCGCCGATGACTACATGACCAAGCCGTTCAGCGTGAGTGAGTTGATGGCCCGTATTCGCGCACACATGCGCCGCATTCCTGACACCGGTCAGGCCATCGTTATCTCCGAAGAACTAACTATCGATGGAGCCTCGCGCCAAGTGATTGCCCGTGGCAAATTTGTACGTCTCACGCCCAAAGAATTCGACCTGCTCCATTACCTCGCTTCCAATTTGAATAAGCCTGTCGCTCACCGTAAGCTGCTGCAGACTATATGGGGAGCAGAATATGGGGAAGAAGTTGAGTACTTGCGCGTGTTTGTCAGCCAGTTGCGTAAGAAGATAGAGGTAGACCCCGCTCATCCACGCTTCATTGTCACTGAGCCCTGGGTGGGATACCGGCTGGCGGCTCCCCAAAACAATGAGTAAAACTGGCAAGCTTAAAATTTTCCTCGGCTATGCAGCCGGGGTAGGCAAGACGTATCAGATGCTTCAGGAAGGCCAAGACTTAAAACGCCGGGGCGTGGACGTTGTGATCGGTTACTTCGAGCCGCATGGCCGCAAAGATACCATCGCCAAAACCGAGGGTCTCGAGATGGTTCCTCGCAAGAGAGTCGAATATCGGGGCTCGTTTTTCGAGGAGATGGACACCGACCGAATTATTGCCCGTCATCCCGCTGTGGCGGTAGTGGATGAGTTTCCACACACGAATGTGCCGGGCTTGGCTCGCGAGAAGAGGTGGGAAGATGTGCAAGCCATTCTTCAGGCCGGCATCGATGTTCTAACGACCATGAATGTGCAGCATCTGGAAAGCCTGAATGACCAGATGGCTCACATGACCGGCGTCAAGGTGCGCGAGACTATTCCGGATTGGGTAGTCAAGCAGGCCGACGAGGTGGTGATGGTAGACCTGACGCCGCGGGCCTTGCTCAACCGCTTGGAGCGCGGCGTGGTTTACCCGCCCGATAAGGCACAGCGAGCGCTCCAGAACTTTTTCAAAGAATCAACACTGGTGGCTCTTCGCGAGATGGCTCTTCGGCAAACGGCGCACGAGGTGGAGGACCGCATCGAGCAGGAGGAAAATAGCAAGTACAACGGATCGGCCGCTGCTGCCACTCGTCAGCGCCGATTAGATGATGCCGTCATCATTTACGTCAGCGACGATCCATCGACGGCCATGCTGATCCGGCGCGGCAAGCGAGTAGCCGATATGCTTCACGGCAACTGCCACGCTGTGGTCATCTCCGAACGCGGCGACCTGAAAGCGCTGCCGCCTGCCGAGCGGGAAGCAGTGGAGCGCCATCTTAACTTCGCACGCAATCTGCACATTGAAACCTGCATCCTGAAAGGAGCAGATCACGCCGAGGCAATCGTTCAGTACGCGCGCGAGCACAATGCCCGGCAGATCTTCCTGCCTCGCGTCATTGGTAAAGGTGTGGAGCGCCTGCGGGGCAAGAGTCTGGTCAACCAGGTGGTGAGCCTCGCCTACGACATGGAGGTCACCATCGTAGCTGACCGCCGCACCGATCGCGCCATCAACCGCTAGCTAGCCGATCCAGAACATCAGTGCTAGCCCACCGAGAAGAAACGTGATCTGAGCCAGCGATCGTGTTCCGCTCTTTTCCTTCTGTAATTCCGGTAGAAGTATTGCGGTAGCGATATAGATAAAGTTTGCCGCAGTGATCGGCAGAAGAGCACTGATCAGAACGCCGGCATGCGAACCGAAGATCAAAACCAGAAGTCCGCCGGTCGCACAACCTGTAGTTGCAAGCAGGTTCAACCAGACGGCGCGCTGTTTGGAGAGCCCGCTATAAATCAGCACTCCGACATCTGCCACATGATGCGGCACCTCATGGATGAGCACAGCAATGGTTGCGGCAATTCCGATTTTATGCCCGACTGAGAAGGCGGTTGCAATGGCCAGGCCATCGACAAAGCTATGAACAGCGGCTCCTAGCAGAATATTTTCAACAATCAAATTGCCGGACGAGCTCCCGTGCTCATGCCCGTGATGTACCGAGGCACCGGCCGCAGGTTCTTGGTGTCCGTGCGCACTGCCGTGTCTGCGGAAGAGGATATACAGCGTTCGTTCGATCAGGAACGAACTGAGAAACCCGATGATGAAAAGAACGGCAAACCTCCGTCCGGACCCGAGTTGCGTCAGGGCCTCAGGAAGAAGATGCGCACAAGCTGTTCCAAGCAGGGCACCCGCGGCCAAACCGATCAGATAAGGAAGAGCAGCCGTAAGGCGCTTACCCAGCGCGAGCGAAAGTGAGCCCACAAGGGAGGCAACGCTCACTGCGGCTAAAGCGAGAAGTGTATGGAGAGTTTCGGGATGGGGAGGGATAGGCACTGGAACAGATGCGATTGTCCGCCAGCAGAGGAGTCCAATGCTGACGGAAACCAAGGAAGCAACAGGCTCCAGTTTATAGTCGATAGCGGGCCTGAAGCTCGTACTTTCCGGCAACTGGCCTTGTGGGCAAGACAAGCGGAAATTTTAGCGTTCCCCGTGCGCATGCCAAGGTATGAATCTCGATCAAGAGAGCTTCAGCCGAGTTAGGCTGCATGCTTTTAAACTTGCTTTGTTTAACCTGAGTTTTCCACCCTACACTAGACTCGAACCGCCAATAAACTCCAGCAACTCGGCATTCAACCTATCGGCTGAAGTAAGAAATAACCCATGCGGCTCGCCGCTGTACTCGCTTAACGTAGCGTTCGGCAGGATCTTCGCGGACCGGCGCCCGGCAGCATCAATTGGCACAGTCTCATCACCGGTGCCGTGAATGACTCGCACGGGCACGGTGATCAGCTTCATCTCTTCCCGAAAATCGGTAGTGGCAAATGCTTCTGCCGACGCCAGGGTGGATCGCAGTGTTCCCATATACGCCATGTGCTGGGTCCAGTCCAACACCGCATCGGACACCGCATGGTTCAACAGCGTGCGTCCATAGAACATGGGTGCGAAGCTCTGCAAAAATGCCGGCCGATCTTTGCGAATCTGCTCCTCAATCTGCGCGAAGACTTTAGTGTCCACGCCCTCCGGATTGTCCGGTGCCTTCGCCAGGTAGGGCGGAACCGCCGAAATCAATACCGCTTGCGCTACTCGATCAGCCCCATAACGGCTGAGGTACCGCACCACTTCGCCACCACCCATGGAAAAGCCAATCAACGTTACTCCCTTGACGTCCAACTCTTTCAACAAAGCATTCAGATCGGCGGCAAAGGTGTCGTAATTGTAACCATTCCAGGGCTTGCCCGAACGCCCGAATCCACGCCGGTCATAGGTGATCACCCGGCACCCATGCTCGCCCAGAAACGTTGCCTGCTTCTCCCACATGTCGCTGTTCAACGGCCAACCGTGGATTAACACGACGGGCGCTCCTGTACCCCAATCGCGGTAGTAGATCTCTGTCCCGTCAGGCGCTGCTGCAAATGGCATGGGTTGTTTCTCCAAATCTATGATGCGGCAAATTGCCATCGATGCTCACCGTGTTTATCGGGCGGCTTAAGCTCTTACGCTAGACTGAAAGAGTTTCGGGCTGTGGCGCAGCCTGGCTAGCGCGCTTGCTTGGGGTGCAAGAGGTCCCGGGTTCAAATCCCGGCAGCCCGACCAGTTTCGCAACCCTATTCCTACAAGCATTTTCCATAAATGACGAATTCGGGCTTACCCTGGTTGGGTTAGCCAGCATCCGAGCTACGTTATCAGTAGCAATGAATCCCAAACTGACTGTGGAGTTTGAGGGAGCGACAAAGCGCTTTGCATCCGTCACGGCCGTCGACGATCTTTCGCTGGCTATTCCGGACGGTTCCGTTTACGGTCTAATTGGGCCTAATGGCTCGGGCAAGACTACGACCATGCGCATGATCGCAGGTATATTCTTGCCCGATCACGGCAAGATTCGTGTTCTTGGATCAGACTCTTCCTTCCATCGCCTCGGGCTGATTGGCTACCTTCCAGAGGAGCGTGGAATTTACAAGAAGATGACCGTGCGGGCGCTGTTGCAATTTCATGCTGATCTTCGCGGGGTACCAAACGCCGCAGTTCAGGTCGACCAATGGCTTGAACGGTTGGGCCTGGGCCCTTTCTCATCAAATGCAGTTGAGACTCTCAGCAAGGGTATGACCCAGAAAGTGCAGTTCATTGCAGCGGTCATAGGAGCACCAAAGTTATTGATCCTCGATGAACCTTTTAGCGGCCTCGATCCGGTGAGTTCCGAGGCAATCCGAGCCGCAATTCTCGAACTTAGCCGCAATGGAGCAACGATCGTCCTAAGCACACATGACATGAGTACAGCCGAGCAGATGTGCGAACGGATTTTAATGTTGTTCCGGGGAAGGAAAGTGCTGGATGGCACGTTAAGTGAAATTCAGGACCGTTACGGAAACGACACCATTCGAATCTCGGCTGATAACACGGATTGCCTTATCGGTTTACCGGGCGTGGAACAGGTACGCGATCTTGGACAGGTAAAAGAGATTCGTCTTGCTCGCGACAGCGAACCCCAGGCGCTCTTGCAAAATCTTCTTTCTCGTACACGGGTCAGTAGCTTTTCCATTGCAAGGCCATCACTCCAGGACATATTTATTCGTATTGCCGGTACCGATGCCGCTGTCGATCAGGTGGGGGCTCCGAGTGCGTAGAACTCTGTTGATTGCGAAAAGAGACTATCTGGCCTCAGTCCGAACAAAGGCTTTTCTAATAGGATTGCTGATTGCCCCCTTGCTCTTTGGAGGCAGCTTCTTTGCAACCGTTCTGCTGAAGGGGCAGCCGAATGGACATGTGAGGCGCATCGCAGTGATTGACCAAGCCGGTAATGCAGCGACCATCGTCAATGAAATAAGGCAGCAAAACCTTCGCGACGGCTTCGACAAGCATACGGCTATTCAGATAATGCCGAAGTATGAATTTGAGATTCTGCCGCCCGAGTTGAAGAATGCCGATGCTCAACTGCTGGCATTGTCGAATCGTGTGCGCAGCAAAGAGTTGTTTGCCTTTCTTGAGATTGGTTCAGACTCGGTCAAATGGTATTCAAATGAAGGCGGCTTCGGAGAGACAGAGCGGTGGTTTACCGGACCAGTGAACGATGGGCTTCGCCGCGTTCGCCTGAGAGAGCTGGGCCTTGACGGAAAGCAGATGGATCAAGCACTCAGGCCAGTTCCGTTAGAGGCCATAAATCTGATTGAGAGGGACGGAAAGACAGGCCGAATCGCTCCAGCGCAAAAGAGGGGAATCGCGGAGGGCTTCGCGGCGCCGTTCGTAGTGGCGATCCTCTTTTTCATGATTGTTCTCCTTACGTCGGCACCCATGCTCTCTGCTGTTGCTGAAGATAAGGCACAGCGTGTTTTCGAAATGCTACTTGCGTCAGCAAGTCCGGCGGAACTGATTGGCGGGAAGGTTCTTGCGGCTGCAGGCACAGCACTGACAAGTTCAATCTTCTACGTAGTTGGGGCTGTCGTTCTGCTTGAGGCCTTAGCGATTATTGGGCTCGCACCATTGATGATCATGCCCTGGTTTTTTCTCTATCTGGTCGCCGAGGTTACTATGCTGGCATCCGCAGCGACAGCTCTGGGCGCGGCCTGCAATAGCACTCGGGATGCGGAAAACCTAAAACTGGTAGTCATTGCGCCGGTGATGATACCCTTTCTCTTCCTCACACCGGTTTTGCAGGAACCAAATGGAACCTTTGCTACTGTGCTCTCTCTGTTCCCACTATTCACACCGATCATGATGCTGGTTCGACAAGCCTCGCCCGCTGGAGTCCCGGGATGGCAGCCTTGGCTTCGGCTGATTGGTGTAGTTGTCGCTACCCTGGTTATTGCTTGGATCGCTTCTCGTATTTTCCGAGTGGCGATCCTCGCTCAAGGCAAAACGCCGACGTTAGCGGAGCTTGTTCGTTGGGGTCTTACAAAGTAACGGCAGTTAGCGAAGTAAGGGTTTGCTACCCAATCCGTACCGTCGCTACTGAAATTGCTACAGTGATTACCGCTCTACAAACGCGGTGATTTACCTATGCAGCTCAATCGTTATTAATGGGCAGTGACAGTCGCTCTGGTGAGCCCGTGTTTATTGTTGGGCCATGACAGTCCAGACACAATAAAGACCGGATGTGTTGCAAACCCACACTGTCCTTGCGAGTGCCGGGGATTCATCTTAGCAGCTAATAGAGCGTCTCTGAACTTTAAAAATTTGCAGCTCTTTATCTTCTTACGGCACCAGAACAATAGTTCTATCGCCGGGTATCTCGGATCCCTTTCCGAATCCATAACTGACAATTATGTAGGACCTCTGGTCGAGAAAAATCGTTCTATACGTGAATTGTTGAACTTGTTGTTGGTACCAAATAAGCTTTGGACAGGGTAGCCCCGTCATTCCGCTACTGAGCCTTCGCCAGAACCCCGCCGTCCGTCAACGCCTTTAATGCCGCCTGCACTTGCGGATTGAAGGCCGCCTCCACTTCGTCCCCTTTTGCCACGCCCTTTGACTGCGTGATGATCTCTTCCTGCAAATGCCGGGTTAGCCAGGGGTGCTCAGCGGTCCACTCCGCGACTCCAGGTTGGATGTTCCGGGCCGACAGGAATACCTTTAGCTCATCGATCAGTTCCGGGGTCACGCGGAAGTTATCCGGGATGGATGGATGCCCCTGAAGGTACTGAGTGGCGAACGCTGTCATGGCGCCGCTGGCGGTCAGCACTTCTTCCAGGCGCGTAGCCGGCTGATCACCAACCCGGATATCAGGTTGAATGCCGCCGCCGCCCACCACCACGCGTCCTTTATCAGTCTTGTAGACGGGCCGCTGCTCCGGATGCGCATTATTGAAAGTCTCCGATAGCGCCGAATTCTGCAGCGGATGCTGAATGGACCGGCCACTCGGGGTGTAATAGAACGCAGTGGTGATCGCCAGGCCCGCATTTCCCGACAGCGGAACGACCGACTGCACCAGGCCTTTGCCGAAGCTGGTCTCACCTACAATCACGGCGCGATCATGATCCTGCAGCGCGCCTGCCAGAATCTCTGAAGCGCTGGCCGTCTTCGCGTTGATAATCACGGCCAGTTTCATCGTGTACGGCTTGGCTGAATCGGGAACCACGGCAGTGGAGACTTCGCTCGATCGTCCCTTCGCGGTCAGGATCTTCGAGCCCGGCGGCAGAAACAGGGAAGCTACATCCAGCGCGGCCGTCACCACGCCTCCTGGATCGTTTCGCAGATCAATCACCAGCCCCTGCAGATGAGCCGCGTCGAGCTTAACCAAGGCATCGCGTACCAGCTTGGCAGTCTGTAGATCGAAACTGGTAATGCGCAGATAGCCGAATCCCGGTTTCAGCAGGAAGGCTCGATCCACGCTGGGCGCATCCACCAGTTCCGGAGTAAGAACAAATTGCAGCAGCCTGGCCGAGCCCTGCCGGCGCACGTACACCTCAATTTTCTGCTGCCGCGCTTGCGACAGAAGTTCCACAATTTCTTCCGGCTCGAGGGAGCGGATAGAGACATTGTTGATTGCCACCAGATCATCACCCGCCTGAATACCTGCCTTGCTGGAAGGCGTTCCGGGCAGCGTCTGCAGGAAGATTACCTGCCCTGGAAGTACGGACACAATGCTGCCGAAGCCTTTCTGCTCGGATGCTTCCATCTGCCGCAATTGGTCGAACTGGCCAGGATCGAAGAACTGTGTATGCGGATCGAGTTGCCGCAGCATGGAAGGAATCGCGCCGCCGTATAGCATCCGATCAGCCGGTTGCGCGTCGGCTCCCTCGGTCTGAACTACCGAGAGAACATCAACAAATTGGCGCAGCAACGGATCTATTTCTTTGGGAACGGCAGAATCAATGGAAGGCGTCTTGGCGCTTGGTATGGGGGTCTTCAGCGACTGAGCAGAGAGAGCAATGGCCAAACAGAAGATGATGCTAACTGTGCGGATTACAAAAGGAAAAGCGAAGAGCAAATAACTATTCTCTCTAAAGACAAAGCCACCCGGGATTGAGGAATCCCGAGTGGCCAGTGCGAAAGCGACGGCAGAGACAACTACTTGCGAGAAGAGATGGTGCTCAGCTCGTGTAGGAAAGGCTGTGCCGCAGCAGGCACCTTCGGCGATCCGTCGATAATCTCTTTGTTGGTAATCTTTGAGCCGTAGAGCTGGCGATTGGCTTCTTCATCCTGAGTGACAGCTGAGCCACTGATATCCAAGCCGCCGAAGAGTCCACGCGACCGTGAGTAGGACAAAATTTCGGCGTGCAGCTCAGCGTCGGTCATGGCCGAAGAGTCTCGTCCCACCGGACCTGCCGCACCGGAGGCCTCACCGCCGATCTGGAACTTGTCGCTTAACATCCGGTTCATGCCGTCCTTATTCATCACCAGCATGATGACATCGGTCTCTTTGGCTCCAATCAGCAGGCCGAACTTGCCTCCCGAGAGCTTTATCGAGCCCGGTGCGCTCCAGCCGACACCGCTCGGTTTGCGGCACGAGAAGAAACCCGCTCCATACTGCGCGCCAACGATAAACCCACCTGCCTTCAAGTTCGGCACCACAATAATGCATTGCGCCTTTTGAATCAAATCCTGTGGAATGCCCTTGTCGCTTGCCTTCATCATCTCGCGAAGATCCGTAGTGGCTGCTGTCAAACGTGCATTCGCATCTTTTTGGGCCAGCACCGGTATAGCAGTCAACGCTGCCAACACAACTCCCGTCAACAATTTCATATTCAATCCTCCAAAGCCGGCCGGTTCTTATCAACTTCCATAGACCGCCCTAGCGTTCAGTAGACGTTTGTTCAAGCTGAACTGTTATCAGAGACAGTTCATTTAGCGCCAACAAAATCATGAAGAGACTTTTATCTTCGAAGCAGATGCCGAGCCGAGCCGCACGCAATCCGGAATGCCGACTCCATCCAGGTAATTGGAGACCAGATGCAGCCCCGGGTTCCGCTCTAACTGCGAGGCGATTTGTGAGCATCGCTCCGCGTGTCCCACTACGTACTGCGGCATGGAGAGGGGCCAGCGGTAAACCCTGCTGTCGGACGGCTCTACATTGAAGCCCATAAAGCGCTTTAGATCCTGGCAAACAAGTTTGACCAGTTGCGAATCACCAAGCGAATCGTAGTCGGCGGCCTGCGGGTCCACTAAAAATGCACGTAGCGCAATCTTCCCGGGCGCAACTCTTGAAGGGAACTTCGTATTAATCCAGGTTGCTGCCGCAATCGCACGGCGTTCCGGCTGCGGCACTAGAAAGCCAAAGCCATTCAGGGGATGAGCAAACCGATCCTTGTCGAACAGCATAGCTACCAGCGTGGACGATGAGTATTGAATCCCACTGAGCAACTCGGATAAGGCCGAATCCGCTTGCCCTACCAGTCGGGCACTCTGATGAGCAGCGCAAGCAAGAACAACGTGTGATGCCTCAAGCGTCTGGCCATTCGCTCGGACACTCCAGGAATGTACGTCATTGCGATTCACAGAGTCCACTTTGGCCTGAAGGAAAGTGCATGAGCCTGCAAGAGCTTCGGTCAAAGCTTGGACCAACGTCGCCATTCCCCCCACAAACGATTGGAAGAAACTGCCCCCCGGCGTAGGCGCCGGAGTAGATCTTTGCGCGCCGCGGATGAGGCTGCCAAACTGCTCTTCCCATTGGACAAAGCGCGGCAGCACGCTGCGGGCACTTAGCGCCGACGCGTTGCCCCCATACACGCCCGAAAGCAGCGGCTCGGTTAGATACTCCAGCGACTCTTCCCCGAAGTGATCCACTACTAAGTCGCGAATCGAGAAGTCGCCGGTTCTGCTTCGGGGTTTCGAGAACCGCTCCTGTAAGAATGCCCGCTTGGTCCCGTCGCTGAAGAGGTTTGACTCCAGGGCAGCCCGCCACTTTGTGGGCACCATCATCTGCATGCCCTGGGGCATCGGCACCAGCGCCCCATTGCGAACAATGTAGATCTGCCGCGACCCGTCGTTTGAGCCGATCAATTGATCCGCAATCCCCAGCTCACCCGCAAGTTGCGCCACCGCCGGTTTGGTGGAGATGAAACTGTCCGGGCCGCCCTCCAACTCGCAACCGGCTACTTTCTCAGTTAAGATTAAGCCACCCAGTCGCGCCGACTCTTCCAACAGCGTCGATCGGATGCCGCATTCTTTCAAATAGAACGCTGTAGCGAGCCCGGAGATTCCGCCGCCTACGATAACGACCGGCCGATGCATCAATGCCGAAGCTGGAATTCACGCACAATCTGGACGGCGGCTTTTACGTTCTCCACCGGTGTCTCCGGCAGGATGCCATGGCCGAGGTTCACAATGTGTCCAGGCCGCGTCCCCGTGCGTGTCAACAAGTCGGTGATCTTGGTACGCAGTTCCGGCAGGGGCGCAAACAACGCGACCGGATCCAGGTTCCCCTGTATGGCCGCACGATGTCCGATGTCCATCCAAGCCTGGTCGATGTTCATCCGCCAGTCAACACCAATCACGTCCCCGCCCGCCGCATGTAGCTCTTTCAAGAATCCACTCGCGCCCGTGCCGAAGTGAATTACCGGCACGCCACTCTGACGAATCCGCTCAATGAGCGCACGCGAGTACGGCTGCACAAACCGCACATAATCTTCCGGACTGAGCGCGCCCACCCAGCTATCAAAAACTTGAATCGCCCGCGCCCCGGCTGCCACCTGCAACCCCGCGAAGTCGCCTAGCACGTCCACGATTTTGCCCATCAGGCGCCGCCACATTACCTCGTTGCTGAGCATCAGGCTCTTCGTTTTCACGAACGTCTTGGAAGCGCCGCCCTCGATCATGTAGCTGGCCAGCGTAAAGGGAGCTCCGACGAAGCCAACCACAGGAACTCTCCCGGCTAGCGCAGCCGTAACTGCTTTGATGGCCTCGCCGACGTATCCCAAGTCATCGGTGTTTTCCGTCGAAAGATCGTCGATGTCTCCCGGCTCAGTGACTGAGTTCTCAATGTGCGGACCCTCGCCGCTGCGATACTCCAGCTTCAAGCCCATCGGCTCCACTGGCAGCAGCAGATCGGCAAAGATAATGGCCGCGTCCACATCCAGAATGTCGATTGGTTGCAGGGTCACGGTCGCAGCGAGCTCGGCAGTCTTACAGATTTCGAGAATGGAATGCTTGGCGCGAATGTCTCGATACGGCTTCAGATAGCGCCCCGCCTGGCGCATGAACCACACAGGTCGCACATCCGTGTTGCGACGTCGGCAGGCCTCAAGGAATCTGCCACTTACCGGTGCCATTCGCATCAGGATCTCCGTTTAGTGTTAAGCATCAATACGGTTAGAGTTTACCCCCAACGCCGAATATGTAAGAAATCGCTGTGGCCCTTTAGTCGCGAGGGCGACCACGCTTGATCCGCTTCATCAGGCTCTCCATCCGCGGGGATCCTGACTGCGTCACGTCCGATTCAAAGTGCAACTCGGGTATGCGGAACAGTGTCAGGCGTTCAGCCAGCTGGTGCTTCAGGAAACTCCGGGCGCGGTCCAGCGCCGCCAGCGTCTCATCGGGATTATCGCTCGGATTGACGAAGTGCAATCGGACCTGCGCGTTCTTCATATCCGAAGAGACAAGTACTTCTGTGATGGTGGTTTCCGCAATGCGGGGGTCAGAGAGTTCATAGGAAATCAGCTCGCCCAGTTCTTCGCGCAAAGCTTCTGAAACACGCCGTGCCCGGTGATTTTCCATCTGTCTTTAGTGTAGGACGAGTGGCCAAATTGCTACAGCCGTTAGACAACCAACCCGGTGAGCGCTCGGCTGAGCTGATCGGTCGCATCCTTCTCAGCAGCCTGCAACACCTTTCAGCAAAGATATAATTACTCGATTTAGGCCAGTTGGCGCGCGTGGGTGGGATGGTGAGTTCGTTCGCGTCTTTCAGCAAAGACACGGTTACTCGATCTAGGCCAGGGGTTATGGGGCCCAGATATTCACTCCGTCTGTCCCTAATCTTCACCTAATCTTCACGAAGGTGTCTCTGCCCGGTAGAACCCACCGGCCAAACGGGGGAAAAAGGGGCTGGAGAGCCCGTGTAGCGGCCTTCTGAAGAGTTTTTCAACCGAACGCCGAATTCGGCGAAGTTGTCAGGCAGGTGGCACAAGTTCGATAAATTCGCGAAGTGCTCAAGCCAGGCTGTCCCCTCTGGCGCGTCCCTTCTGGCGTTACAGCCACTCGACCACTGAACCGGTCAGTGCTCCGCCGAGTTGATCGGCCGCATGCTTCTCGGCTGCCTGCAGAACTTTCTCGGCAAAGACACGGTCACTCGAGACCGTTACTACCGACACAGTTGAATTGGACCAGGAATCCAGCCCATCGATCTCAGCTATAGATACATTGAATCGTTCGCGGAGACGATCTTTCAGACTCTTGACTACGTGGCGCTTGTCCTTCAGGGAGAAGGACTGCTCCACGTAGATCTCCAGAGTCAGAACTCCAATAACCGGCACTACTGCGGGGGCGGAAGAACGGCGGCGATCCTCTCAGAGGTGAAGGCCTCCAACACATCGCCGGCATTGATGGCGTGGAAATTAATGAGCGAGATACCGCACTCCAGCCCATTCTTTACTTCGCTGGCGTCGTTCTTGAATCGCTTGAGCGCGTCTATCTTACCGGTATGAACCACGTCTCCGTTACGCAGCAAGCGAATCTGCGCGTCGCGGCGGATGGTTCCATCGACAACGAAGCAACCAGCCACCGTGCCAATCTTGCTGATGCGGAAAGTCTCCCGCACTTCGGCATGGCCCAGAATCGTTTCCTTGTAGACCGGCTCCAGCAGCCCGGTCATTGCCAGCTGGATCTCATCGATCAGCTCATAGATGATGCTGTGGATGCGGATGTCGACCTTCTGCTGTTCGGCAGTGGAGACCGCATTCCGCTCCTGCTTCACGTTGAAGCCGATCACTAAGGCTTCGGAAGCCGAAGCCAGCAGTACGTCGTCTTCCGTGATAGCGCCGACACCGGCACGCAGAATCCGCACGCGCACCTTCTCGTTCGAAAGCTGCTGGAGCGTATCGGACAGCACCTCGGCCGTACCGCCCACGTCCGCCTTAATAATGACGTTGAGGTCTTTGAGTTCGCCCTCTTTGAACTGCTGATGGAGCGAATCGAGTGTTGCAACACGGGCACCCTTTGCCATTGCAACGTCGCGAGCCTTGGCTTCGCGGTAGATCACAATCTGCTTGGCCTTCGAAGTATCGGAGACAACCTGGAAGCTGTCGCCGACTTCGGGCAAGCTCTCCAAGCCGATCACTTCAACCGGCATCGACGGCTCGGCTTCCTTCACCGAATTGCCGCGATCGTCAAACATGGCGCGAACCTTGTTGAACAGCGCACCGCAGATGAAGAAGTCGCCGACTCTCAACGTTCCGTTGCGCACCAGCATGGTGGCTACCGGTCCACGACCCTTGTCGAGTTTGGCTTCCAGCACCGTACCCAGCGCCGGACGACCCGGGTTTGCCTTTAGATCCTGCAGATCGGCTACCAGGAGAATCAACTCCAGCAACAAATCCAAACCCTCACCGGTCTTAGCTGAAACCGGGGCCATGACCGTATCGCCGCCCCAATCCTCAGCCAGCAGGCCGCGGTCGGAGAGTTGCTGCTTCACGCGATCCGGTTGCGCATTCGGTTTGTCGATCTTATTGATAGCGACGATAATAGGAACCTTGGCCGCACGCGCGTGGTCAATGGCCTCCAATGTCTGCGGCATTACGCCGTCGTCTGCCGAAACCACCAAAACCACGATGTCGGTCACCTTGGCTCCGCGCGAACGCATACGGGTAAAGGCCTGGTGGCCTGGAGTATCGATGAAAACGATCTTGCGGTTGTTCTTCTCGACGTAGTACGCGCCGATATGCTGCGTAATACCGCCCGCCTCGCGCTTGGCGACGCTCGTTGAGCGAATCGCATCCAGCAACGACGTTTTGCCGTGATCGACGTGGCCCATGATGGTCACCACCGGAGCGCGCTTCACCAGATCAACGTCTACTTCGGCGAGTTCGACGTCCTGCGTCGTCTCTTCCTCGTAGCTGACCTGATTGGTAGAGGCACCGAAGTCGCGAGCCAGCTCTTCGGCCAGCTTCACATCCATGGTCTGGTTGATGGTGGCGAAGATCTTCTTTTCCACCAGTTTCTTGATCACCAGATTGGCCTTCACGCCCAGCTTTTCAGAAAGCTCCTTGACGGTGATGCCCTCGGCGACGGTAATTTCACGATCAATGGGAGGCGGTTCGAAGAACGCCTGGCGCTTGGAGACACGTTCGCGGAGATTGCCCTCCTCGATGTCCTCGCGTTTGCGAGGCCCTCCTCGACCGACAGGCTTGCCCTGATGCCGACGCTGCTGCTCGGTCGGCATCGGCTGGGCTGATTCCGGACGGAGCGAAGTGGGATGCATGGGACGCATCCCAGGGCGGCGTAAACCGGCAGGTGGGGGTCCCGGCAAATTGGGAGCACCACCCGGGCCGCGCATCAGGGGCTGCCCGGGACGGATGGGTCCACGGTAGAGCGGCTGTCCTGGAGCGGGCATTCGCAGCGAAGCTGGAGGTGGGGGCGCTCCGGGGCGCGGACCCGTGGGCAGGGCTGGAGCAAAACCGGAACCGATGGCCGGCCGTACTAACGTCTGTTGCTTTAATCGCTGCACCAAGTCCGGTCGCGGCGGAACAATGGGGCGGGCAGCCGGTTGCCCGGCAAACTGTGGACGCGCGGTTGTCGCTGCCGGCCGCGGTGCAATGGGAGCGCCTGGCGTCAATGCCTGACGCGGTGCCGCCGGACGAGTCGGAATGGGAGAGCCGGGTGCGGTACCGCCGGATGCGGCAGAAGCCTGGGGCGCCGCCGGATCAGCCGCGCCGCCAGGAGCTACCACATGCGTGGGAGGCATTTGCGGGAAGCGAATCTGAGGCGGAGCCAGCGGTGCCGACGATCGGATGGGAGCCGCCGGAATCGAGGGCTGACGCAGGGGAACGTTTGGGCCTCCTCTTGGCTTAGGCTCAAGCGGAGGGAGCGGTTGACGCGGACCCGCAGGTATCGACGGCGACGTCGATCCAACACCAGCTGGAGCTTGGGGCAGTGGCCGTGCCGGCAGAGAAACAGACCGCGTCCCTGGAACTGAGTTGCCGGGCGCGGAAGCAGCCGGAGCGGGATGGCTTGGCGCAGCACCACTTGGGGCGGCAGGGCTGCCTGGAATGCTCGGCGCGCTCTGCGCAGGAGGGGCAGGACTCTGGATACTTGGCGCGCCCGGCGTAGGCAAGCTTGGAGAAGACACGCCGGCTGAAACGGGTCGGCTTACCGGCGTCTCTCGTACGACGGGAATTCCTGGGCCGGCTGAAACGGTCACCGCAGGTGAATCCGATGGAGCAGTCGGCGTTCCCGGACTTGGCGGAAGCGGCGTCACAGGCTGAGGAGAAGCGGGCGCAGTGGGACTAACGGACTGCGTGGGTGCAGATGTTGGGACCGGCGCTGAAGCAGGTGCTGATGGCGGATGCAGCATACCCCCGAGGCCTAATGGCGGTCGCAGGGGAATACGGGATGATGGACGCTCCGTTTCAGAGCCAGGGGCAGGTCGTCCCGGCGCGGCGGGTAGCGGGGACGCGCTAACGGGCGCCACGGGGGCACTTTTTTCGGCAAAACGAGCATTTGGCGACGCAAGTGGTGGAACAATGCGGCGTCCGGGCGGAATCGGCGTTGAGGGAGGAGCAGAAGTTTCAGAGTTTCGCAGCGGAAATCGCGGAAGGGACGGGCTTGCCGAAGCAGCAGCGCTCACCTCGCCGGCTGAAGGCCTAGCCACGGTTGTATGCGCGGTTCCGTTCTGGCCTAGCTTAGCCCCGCCTTCAGGCCGCTCTCTGACTTGGTCAGCAGCTGTGCGACCTATATCGGAGGCTCGCGGGGTCTCCGGATCCTGATCACGCGGCAATTCTGCTACGGCCGTAGCCGTCTCCCGGTTCCGTTCAGCAGTCTGCGCCGCGGGCTCATTGGCCCCCTGTTCGGTCGACGATGATTCGTCCGCCATGTCCTCGTCGTCCTGGGAGTAGCCGTTTACGCCTTCCCGATAGCTCCCAAGAGCCCCAACTTCTGCTAATCGTTCCCGCAGAATGACAGCAATCTCTTCGTCTACTGAGCTGGAGTGCGTCTTCTTTTCCTGTACCCCTAGTTCGGGCAGAAGGTCCAGTATTACGCCCGGCTTCACTTCCAATTTCCTGGCCAGCTCATTGATCCTAATTTTCTTCATAGAAGAGACTGCTATACAACTCCTTCAAACGGCCAAAACTTGGGACTATTCGTCCAGATTATCGATGTTACCAGATCCCGCGGCATCAGCCGAAGCACCAGGCTGAACCAGGTGACGGAGGCTGGACGGCGCAGAAGAGAGACCTTCTACTCGACCGAGGTCAATCACCTCATAGCCATCCAACTCAGCTACGGGAGCTTGTTCGTGGCGAGCGATATCGTGCTGCAAATTGCCCGTTTCGACGTTCTCGAAAGCGTCGCTATGCTCGCCCTTACCAGTAGATTCACTGACTCCCGAGGAAGATGCATCCACCATCCTCTCAACACTGGCTGCGTCTGCTGGAGCCGCCTCTTCGTCTGCGTCGTACTGGCCGTAGAAGGATACCACCGATGAACGAATCTGCTCAACTATCGATTCATCAATGTGCGGAATAGCCTCCAGCTGCTCTGGGGTCATTGCGCCCAGCCGCTCCACCGTGCCGATATCGGCTGCCACCAGCTTCTCCACTACCGATTCATCCAGCCCGTGATCGATCAAAACCGATACAGGCGCCCCTGAAATCACCATGTCCGCCATGTGAACCTCCATCTCCCGCCGCTTCTCTTCTTCGCTCTTTATATCGATCTTCCAGCCCAGCAGCTTTGCCGCCAGCCGTACATTCTGTCCCCGCTTACCAATTGCCAGCGAGAGTTGCAGGTCGTCGACAACCACTTCCATGTGCTTGTCGGCCGGGTTCGCAATGGTAACGCGCGAGATCTTAGCCGGGCTCAGCGCCTTCGTCACATATTGAATCGGATCTTCCGAGTACTCAATAATGTCGATCTTTTCGCCGCGCAGCTCACGGATGATCGATTGCACCCGCATGCCCTTCATGCCTACGCACGCGCCGACGCTGTCCACGTCCCGATCCCGGCTGAACACCGCAATCTTGGTTCGTTCGCCGGCTTCCCGCGCACACGCTTTGATGGCAACGGTGTTGTCGTAGATCTCAGGAACTTCTTGCTCGAACAGCCGCATGACCAATTCAGGCGCCGCGCGCGACACCATCACACCCGAGTTCTTGCCGCTCTTGTCCACTCCCTTAATAACGCAGCGCACCCGGTCGCCGACGCCGAAGCTCTCCACGCGCGACTGCTCCTTCTTCGGCAGCCGCGCCTCAGTTTTGCCCATGTCAACGATATAGTCCAAGCCTTCGATGCGCTTCACCGCGCAGTTCACCAGCTCGCCGTAACGCCCCTGAAACTCAGAAAAGACACTGTCGCGCTCAGCCTCGCGCACCTTCTGCAGAATAACCTGCTTGGCTGTCTGGGCAGAGATCCGCCCCAGCGAATCGGTCGGCTTCGGCTCCCGTACTTCGCTCCCAATGGCAGCCTCCCTATCCAGCTTGCGCGCAGCGGGCAACGTAATCTGCCGATACGGATCTTCCACCGCCTCCACTACCTGCTTCAAGCTGTAGATCTGAATGTTGCCGGTGCCCTCATCGAAGTCGGCCACTAACTCTTCCTGGCTCTTGAAGTGCTTGCGCGCTGCGGCCAGCATGGCGTCCTTTACCGCATCCAAAACAATCTGCGGGTCGATGCCCTTCTCTTTGCTCAATATTTCAATGGACTGATAGATAGAAGCCACGTCTACAACCTCTCAAGTGATGCTCAATGAATGTCAGGGAAAACAGAATTGGTAGCGGGAAACGTTACCAGTCGAACCGGAGTTTTGCTCTTTGCACTTGATCGAGGGGAATGCGGACCGGCTGATCGGCTACTTCAATCTGCAAGATGCCGTTATGGAGCTCCAGCAGCTTGCCTTCGAACTGCCGCGCCCCATCGTGCGGTTCGCGCGTTGAAACCAGCACCTTTTGGCCGATCACGCGCTCAAAATCGCGCGGCTTGGTCAGCGCTCGCTCCACACCCAGCGAACTGACCTCCAGAGTGTACCCTTCCTCAAGCAAGGTGTCCCGCTCGTCCAGAATGCCGCCCAGCCGTTGCGAAATCGTCTCGCAATCGCCGTGCGTCACACCTTCCGGTTTATAGATAAAAATACGAACCAGCCGCCCCTTCCCGACCCCGCGCACCTGGACTTCGGCGATCTCGATCCCGGTCTCACGAGCGGCCTCTTCGCCCAGTTCGGTGAGCTTTGCTTCCAGCTCCTTATTTGCAGCCAACGGCATTTTCGTGTCCCGAGCAATAAAAAAGTGGGCTTTCGCCCACCTCTTTCCTTCGTCCTTCCCTATTATTAAACCACCGCTTGGGCCGGGGTGCAAACCGCGCTTGTGAGACCGAGTTCGCTGGGCGGCCGTGCGACACGTAACGCCGTCACTTCTGGCTTGCACCGGAAGTGAGCATCGCCTAGGCATTCAATTTGCGCGTGACATCATCCGGTGTCTTGCGGCAATGCAGTCCGGAACCAAACGCCCTGACTTCTCGGAGGAGCAGGCGCATATGGGGCCCGAAGGGGGATCAAAAGTGGCCTGCGGGAGCTGAAAAAGCTGAAAGAAGCTGAAAGGAAGCTGAAAGGGACAGCCTGACTTGAGCAGTTCGCTTTTTCGGTTGAACTTGTGCCAGCTTTCTGCGTAGTTGGGCAATTCGGGCCTACAAACGAGCCTGCGATCGCTGTTAATCTGGTTTTTACTTATTCGAAGGTTATTCTCCGGCCTGGGTTCTACCATTTGTCAGCCTTCGCGGTTCTATTCTCATCGAATCTCTGTTTCCTATAGGTCGGAGTTCCCACGGCTGGTGCCCCGAATTTCATCAATCATCGAAACCAGCAGTCTGCTATGCGGGTTTCGGCCCAATAGTGAACTGCTCAAGTCAGGCTGTCCCCTTCAGAAAATGCAAACTATTCCGAATCCGAACCAGGACAGGCTCGGGTTCCCGCCTGTGCAAACTCCGGCGCCGAGTGATAAGGCGCAGCGTGAAGCTGAGTCCAAACGCGCCCATACTGAAGCGCTTCAGTATGCAGAGGAGTTACTGTCGAGGGCACGGCAACTCCGGGATGATCTGCGAAACGCTGGAAGCTGAAAGGGAGCTGAAAGGGACAGCCTGACTTGAGCAGTTCGCTTTTCGGTTGAACTTGTGCCAGCTGTCTGCGTGTTTGGGCATTTCAGGCCTACAAAGGAGCCGGCGACCACTGTTAATCTGGTGTTTACTTATTCGGAAGGTCGTTCTCCGGCCCGGGTCCTACCATTTGCTAGCCGTCCAGGTTGTTTCCTATCGGTCGGATTTCCACGGCCAGTGCTCCGATCCGTATTACCATAACAACGTGAGTAGGTTATTCCTGGTAGCCATCCAATGGATTGGAAGGGTTTTCCACAGTTTGAGTGCCCAAAATCCTATCAGTCGTCGAAACCAGCAGTCTGCTATGCGGGTTTCGGCCTAATAGTGAACTGCTCAAGTCAGGCTGTCCCCTTCAGAAAATGCAAACTATTCCGAATCCGAACCAGGACAGGCTCGGGTTCCCGCCTGTGCAAACTCCGGCGCCGAGTGATAAGGCGCAGCGTGAAGCTGAGTCCAAACGCGCCCATACTGAAGCGCTTCAGTATGCAGAGGAGTTACTGTCGAGGGCACGGCAACTCCGGGATGATTTGCGAAACGCTGGAAGCTTTCCTGCACCGGCCTCTGCTAAACAGAGCGCAGAAAAGATAGAGAAGCTTGCACGAAAACTGCGGAGTCGGTTGAGAACTTCTTGAATGACTGACAAGGGCTTACTCGCTACAATGAGCGGGCGAAGCTGCTTTGCGCCTCCGTCCAACAATGATCAGAGCCGCGCCGCCACAGACTAACGCGAAGCTACCTATCAGTGCAGTCTGCTTTCCGACAGTTGGATAATCAGAGCTGAAGCCCGTGCTTAGATGGGCAAACGTGATCGGCTTAGCGCATGCAAAACAAACCTGATAGCCGTCGAAGGTCGCGTTCCTCATGCCGACATAGAGGTGCTGAAACAGGCTTCTTACATAGCTCTGATCAGCCTTGGAGGATTCGCCATTGACACGCACTGTTCTGACACTCCCGGCGTGTCCGGCGTGCACCGCGTCGTAGACATCAACAGCCGACGCCGGTTGATTGCCTAGCGCGTACATGAGATCACTCATCGAGTCCATCAGAACCCAGTGGCCCACCGCAGGCACCCAGAGTTCGGTCAACGCGTGGCTGATGCGGCAATACTTATCGAATGAATCGGCTGCGACAATTGCCCTTCCTCTCATCCCTGCTGCTTCTGCCACTCCAGTCAGGAGATAGGAAAAGCTCTTGCACACTGCGGGCGCGCCATTCCGCTGCGCCGGCAGCAGCACAAGCGGATTCTCCGAATCACCCGCCATTCGCTCCCAGGGGCTAATGTGATGCGGTTGCCAGCTCCTGCCATCTTGCTGCTGTAAGCGCACCCAATGGCGAACGGCAACAGCCTCCCCTATGCTGCCCCGCTTTATCAGTAACCTGGCGGGCAACTGCCTTCGCAAGATCTGCAAGCGAACACTTGTAATATCCTGCTCGATGAACCCAGGCGGTTGCGATTCCCGAAAGAAGCTTTCGCGTCCGATGTTCTCGACGCTCGATCGGAAGAACATGAAGTTCGAAGCTACACACAAGACGAAGCATCCCAGGCACGCAGCGATCAGGCCTGCCGATCTTATACGTGACGACAGAAGAGGCTCTTTCAAGCTGGGATGAGGAGACTGGAGGCTGGCAATGATCGGAAAGTCTTATGTAGTCTTGCACACACAAGCCTCTTAAGACCATAGCCCTTTCCGAATATTTTGGCCTGCGTTCGAACATCGTAAGCCCTGACGGCGCTCTTAGGTTGTGAAGACTTTTGATGATCGACTCCCGCCGACAAACGCGCTTGGTCCTCCAGGCATCGCTGGGAGAGCGGGAGGCCTTTGGAGCAGATCCTGTCCGGCATGCAAGGAAAACTGCTCGGGTACATAACAGGTGTGGTTGGTCGAACGGCTGCCGATGATGTGCTTCAGGAAACGCTGCTACAGATCTGCCGCAAGATCAAGTGGCTGCGCGACCCGGAGTTGTTCAAACCCTGGGCCTATCGCATTGCCAGCCGGACCTGCTTCAAGGCGATTAAGAAACAGCGGCGCGTTACCGCTGTGGAGGAAGAGGCTGCGCCGTCGGGCGAAGATGCTCTCCTCTTACAACCCGACCTGCAACTGTTCCTCGATACGCCGGAGCTTCTAACCCAGGTCTCACCGGCCAGCCGAGCTGTTCTTCATCTGCACTATCTGCAGGAGCTCTCTATCCCCGAGGTTGCGGCCATCCTGGACATTACGGTCGGAACCACCAAGTCACGACTTGCTTACGGGTTGTCGTGTCTTCGTCAAATCATAAACAAAAAGGAAACAACATGACTCAAACATCGATTAATCCACTCCAGATCGCCCTTAATAAGGTTGATCGCGAACGAAGACGAGCAATGATACTAATGATTGCTCTGCTGCTAATGACCTTTGGGGATTGGATAGCCATGATGCTGGCCAAGGACGATCATAAGGGCTTGCCGTTTGGGTTGGCGGCTGTCATGAGCAGCGTGTTTTTGGCAGGCATGGTTGCGGCCAAAGCGTCGCACGACAACACCAGAACAATCCTGAAAGCAATCGAGTTGCTCTCCACCGAAAAGCAGGACGCCTGACCCTAGCTGGTAGCGCTTTTAAAAGCTTGCCCGACATGCAGCACGGCCGAGAGCGCGCGGCTGTAGTTCATGCGCATCGGACCCAACACCGCGACATGTGCTACCAGACCATTGGGCAGGCCGATGCGTGCCCCAATCAGGGAAAGTTCGCCCATACTGGGATGCATGTCCGCCAAGCCTACCTGAACCGAAAGCTCGCCGTCACGCTGTTCAAAAAAGCGCTCAAGCAACTGCAACACGCGCTTCTTCTCTTCCAGAGTTCGGAACAACTCCCGCATGCGCTCACGCGTCAGATGGAGGTCCAGACCGATCAGGTTCTCAGCCCCGTCGAAATGTACCTCCGGCAGCAGACCCAGGTCCAGCAAACCCTTCGAGTGGAACAACCCGACCCGCTTAAGGATGGCGTCGTAGGTAGCACTTTCTAATTCAAGGCGCCGCTTCAACTCGCGATGAACGTTCGACAGCACCCAGCCGCTGAAGTTGTAGTTGATGTAGTTGCGAATGGAGGCCAATTCGTCCGAACCAATATTGTCGTCAATGGTGATGACCTTGTTCCGCACCATGCGGTCCTGTGTGATGACTACCATCAGAACGCGCCTGTCGGGCAGCGCGAGCAACTCCACTTGATCGAGCGTCTGGTTCTCAGTAGGGATGGCAGCTGCAATGCCAAAGCCGCGGGTGATCTCAGTCAGTAACTGTGAAGACCGCTCAATGCGACCCTCGACCGTACCTTCGCGGCGGATTTCCTGATGCAAGCGGTCCAGTTCAGCCTGCACGATGCGGCTGCCCAGCAGAGTCTTGACGTAACTCTGGTAGCCTAACTCGGTCGGAACGCGCCCGGCAGAAGTATGTGGCTGGCTGAGGTATCCCGATTCCAGCAGATCGGCCATCATGTTTCGTATCGATGCCGGGCTCATCGGGTACTTCTGCGCAATCGTACGCGAGGCGATTGGCTCCCCCGTTTCGATGTAGTTCTGAACAATCGCGTGGAGTATTTTATAGTGCCGCGGGCTGAGAGTTCCCAGATGGTTCATCAATTTCCAGCGGGTCGGCAGAATGAGCCCTGACTAGACAGCTCTACCGAACAAGTGCCCCTTTGCCTTGAGTATAAAGGACAACTGGGTGAGGGCGAAACTCCCTACTCAATCTAAGGAGATAGGTGGGGGGAGCTGAACAGACTCTGCCTGCCGCCATAACCGGGCAAGGTCATAGTACCTGCGGGCAGTTTCAGAGAAGATGTGTACCAGGAAATCCCCGTAGTCCATCAGAATCCACTCGGCGGCATCAAAGCCTTCGATGCTCACCGGCAACTGGCCCAAATCCTTCATTTGCTTATGGATTTCGTCACAGATGGCTTGGCCTTGCCGGGGGTTGGAAACGGTACAAATGACAAAAAAGTCGGTGAAGGAAGTAACTGGCCGCAGGTCAAGCACCGTGATCTCAGTCGCCTTGCGGGCATCTGCGATCTCGACTGCGGTTTGCCAATTGGATGTTTCGGCCTGAGCCGCCTCCATTGGAAGATTGTCGGTCGCCGGGGTGTTGGGAAAAGCAGTTGTCAGAGTCGTGCTAAGGGTACTCCTGCCGATAGCGTACTACACTAAGAGGCACGCCGCAAACCTAGGCCTTTCATTTCAGGCAAGGAATCCGTCACTGAAATTTGTTCTTTTCCTCCTTTGTGTCTCCCTGGCGCTTTCCTCGACCCCGGGCAGCGAAGCTCCTCAATACAGCGCATTGATTGACGCCAAGATTCAGCGGCTGCAAGGCGATCTGGAGAAGACGCGCGACCTGGTGGAAAAAGGAATTCTGCCACGCGCACAGTTAGCTGAAGCGCAGGAGCGGCTGGACGACGCACGTGACGAAGGGGTTCTGGCGCGCACACTATATGGGTCAGTACCCATCGAGCGTTTTACGGAAGCGCAAGCTACCGAGATGCTGGCGGCAGCCCAGCGCCGCATCGACCGGCGAGCGGCGGAACTGGAGGGGCGTCGGAAACTGCTGGACAGCGGGGCTATTTCGAGAGGTGAACTGGACGCCTTTGAGGACGATCTTAACAACCGGCGTCAGGTTCTGACGCTCGCGCAGAATCGAGCCAAGCTGCTGAACGAGCTTAAGCGTATGGCCGAGAGCGAGAGTCGCATGCATGCGCTCTTCTCGGAAAAAACAATGCTGCGCTACAACGGCAACGGAACATTCAGTCTGGCTGATCTGCCGGCAATTTCATCGCAATTTGAACGGCGATTTCACCGGCCCTTGCCGGTGAGTGCCTTGGGGCAGACGCTCCTTCACCAGTCCTTAGGTTTGGATCACCGCAATCGTGTGGACGTCGCCCTGGTGCCCAGTTCGCCTGAAGGTCTGTGGCTACGAGCTCTGCTGGAAAGGCTTCACGTGCCGTATCTCGGCTTCAACAGCGCAGTGGCAGGAGCGGCCACTGCCCCGCATTTGCACATCGGCCCGGAGAGTACACGCCTGACTAGCCGCCGGTAGGCGCTGAGGAACACAGATGTTGAGGGTAACCCCTGAGGTGAGATACGGGCACGGAAGGCAATTCCCGTACCTGTACTCTGCGCAAGGCTTTCGGAGCGACCGGCATGTGTCTGCCGCCTGCCCTGCTGGCACGCGGCAACTGCCCCGATAAGGTGAAGCTGCAAAGCCCGAACAGCAAAAATGTCGCAACTACTTTACCCATTGCGCTTCTCCGATGAGTAGATTCCCGCTCGCCAGCTACACCGCTTCCGTTGCAGGAAATACTAGTTACGCTGAACGCAGTCCGAACTTCGGGTTTGCGTAGTAAGGAGGCCGCTTAGGAGATGTCGTACCGCGTTGAGCTTGCCGATATAAATTCACTAGACACTCTTTCGGAGCTAAGGCGCTTGACGAGGTGGACAAAAGGAATGTGAGCTACTGAAGCAAGCTTGCTGCAGCCGCGCTTCGGCAGTTGAGAAACAGACCTGCAATGCCTAGCTAGCGGACGTCGCTTGCCTCGCGTACTTCTAAGAGCGGACGTTATTGCGGCACAGGCTACGGATGCGTCTTAGTGTTGCCGCCATCAGCACCTGCGGATACTCAGCACTCTATTGAGCTTGGGAGCTCGTCAATACCAAACTGACTGTCCGCTGGATGCACTTTGTACTGGTTGTCATGAGTAGTGTTAGTGGGTAAGTCCCTGGCGTCGCTGTTGGGCTCGCTGATATAGACAAGACTGAGCTTCCGTCAGTCAGGATCTCGGAATGACTGAGAACCGCATTGACTCCACTGGGAGATCCCAATACGGCCAGCAAAGCTTGCTGATCTGTGGCGCATTGAAGAGAAACGGTTACTGAGGATCCTTGGCCCACGCTGACCGATGTCTTGTCCACGCTGAAGGTCGGCTTAGAGGAGAACTGCGAGCTGCTGAATGATGGCGTTTGAAACAGATTGTCCCCAGCTAGTCTACTGTTCCGACACAACAACTCTACGTGAGTGAGGGTTAACTGCCCGTTGATGTTCGCCACGGCAAGATCCGCACCGTCAAATCGCATCATCACTTGATTACTGCCAGCATTGAGGTAACCCGATCCTGAAAATCCGGAGATTCCCGTACCCGCTGCGGTTGTCAAGATTCCGGTCCAGGAGCAGGCACCTCCAGGCCCAAAAATCCCCATACTTACTTGCAATGCAGAGTAAGTTCCGTCCTTGGCTAAAATGCCCTGAGCACTATTCACCCCAGTAAAGTAGAAGTTTCCTTTACTCAATTGACTCGGAATTATTCCTGATATGGTTTTGGGGTTCAACGACATAGCCACAACTTTGTCACTAGTTGGGCCTTCGAGCATCAGTCTTACCTTTCGAATAGGATATGTGCCGCTTCCACCTAAAGCAATAAGTTCTGGCGCACTAATGGCTGTAGACATGGGATGGGTTCCGGCCGTTAATGATGCCCGCACGCAGCTTTGGACAGAATCATCCCCGCCTGCACTCACTTCGGCGCAAAATCGGTATGTGGCTGCTTGTTGAACTGAAAGATTGCCAATGATGTTCACCCCTGTAACCTGATTTGTTCCATCGGAACTCATCACAAGGGCGTAGTTCACATCGTTAATCACCGCACCAGTGTTCACACTAAACGTCGCAGCAGAGGCTCGGCTTACAGAAACACCGGAGTTTCCGGTTGCCGACCCATGTGCCAAAATACTGTACTCTCCAGGGCTTCCCGCTGGGATTGTGGCCGTATATAAGCCGTCGTTTGGTTCGTGTAACATCGTTTCTGTAATTTGACTCCGAAGCAACTCGGGGATGTTTTG
>CAXTYH010000028.1:0-64273 GCA_964248405.1 uncultured Bryobacteraceae bacterium | reverse complement strand
GGGACAGAAGTCGTAGACCTGGGGATTAGCCGAGTTGCCCCAGTTTGAGCAGGAATGGCTCGGTGTGCCCATAGTTGGTCCAGGAATTCGGGTCATTGGGGCCGACGCGTCTGCGGCATAACTCAATGCATGAGTCCCCAGATGGCGAATCCGATCATGACTGCACTGATCAAAGTGACTAATACTAAATTAGATACGGGCACGGTCGTCTCTGGATCTCTTGCCAAGTATTTCCTCCACCCCGTAACAAGCACCCATCCCGCCACTGCCAGTATCAGGCAGCTCCAAAGCGGCCCTCCGCCGTTCGGCGTAGCGGAAGAAACCGGCCCGAAGAACATGATCATCAGTGACTCAATCCACAAGCCGAGTTAGCAGTGATATTGACATACTGCGCGGCCAAAGAGAGACCCCCCCGCATAGGTACCCGCTCCGGAATAAAAGCCCACAACGCCAGCGCCGCCTGCGAATATAGCGCGCCCATCGCCACCAAGATAGGCCAGCCCTGAACCTGCTGCCTGCCCCTTTGAGCAGGAAACAAACAAGAGGTGGGATCGGCATTGTAGTTCGTGAGAAACCCGGACTAGCCAACAAAGTTCGCCTCTTTCAAGAACGCATAGCTCTGGCGAAGACTTCTGATCGGTTGGAGGCTGAAATCCTGCTCTACGAACACGTGTTTGGCGCTGGTGCGTGAAATGGCGCGTAGGATTTCACGCAACGGCAAATCACCGCTGCCGAGTTCCCGAAAAGTCTCGTTCGGAACGGTGGCGATGTCGTAGTGGACGGGGGTTCCTTTTGCCCGGTCCTTCAGGTGGACCAGTTGGACCCGGTCCGCATGCTGATGGAGAAACGCAGCGGCGCTTACCCCCGCCATGCTGACCCAAAACGCATCTACTTCCAAGCCGACTAAACGCTTGTCCAGACGCTCGAGCAGAACATCCATGGGTGTGCCGCCCGGCTTCGGCTGGAACTCAAAATCGTGGTTGTGGTAGCAGAACCGGAGACCGGCGGAGGCACACGTTTGCGCAGCTGCGTTCAGCTTATCTGCCAGAGACCGATAGAAGTCCAAGCCCAGCCGCTCTTCCGGAGAGAGATAGTTGAATACAAGATACTGAAACCCATGATCTCTGGCCAGCGGTATACAATCCTCGAACGTCACCCCTGGCTCGATAGGAGGCATGTCAGCATGTTGCCAAGCACTATAGTGACCGGTGAGCAGCGGCGTCTCAAAGTGCAGACTGATCGGTCTTAAATTCACCTGCTTCAGAAGTGGCGCGAGAGGCTTGACCTGACTGCGTAACATCTCAACTTCGAGGTAGCCGATGGAGGCAATCTGCTCAAGAGTCTCCAGCGGACGCCTAAGCAGCAGATCCCGGACCGTATAGAGCTGTACTCCTGCTAGGAAAGGCTTTCCAAAGCCGGACATGGTAGCTGCCGCTGCCATGCTCATCAGGGATCGCCTGGTCAACCGACGCGCATCGGCCATGTATGCCAGTAAGTCTAGTACAGCCACGGATCTTAGAGCTGACTTCGGTACCCTCTCAGGTGGGGAACTTAGACGTACTCTGAAGATTCATCTCATTGACGGCACCTACGAGTTGTTCCGGCACTACTACGCGCTGCCTTCTGCAAAAGATTCGAACGGTTTCGAGGTAGCGGCTGTTCGAGGCGTGCTTGCTTCGATCTTGGGCATGATCAAGCCGGGGGCCACGCACATTGGAGTTGCTACCGACCATGTGATTGAGTCATTTCGCAACTCTTTATGGCGGGGCTACAAGACGGGAGAAGGCATTGAGCCGGCACTGCGGGCACAGTTCGCTTTTCTCGAAGAGGTGCTTTCAGCAGCTGGTCTTATCGTGTGGCCGATGGTGGAGTTCGAGGCAGATGATGCGCTGGCTGCCGCTGCGCTGGCCGCAGCACATGACCCACGCGTTGACCAGGTGGTCATTTGTACGCCCGATAAAGACCTCTTGCAATGTGTGCAAGGGAACCGCGTCGTTCAATTGAATCGCAGGCGTCGAATTGTACTCGATGAGGCTGGTGTGATGAGCAAGTTCGGCGTCTCTCCATCTTCAATCCCGGACTACCTCGCGCTGGTGGGTGACTCTGCCGATGGTTATCCAGGCCTTCCTGGATGGGGCGCAAAGTCGTCGTCCGCGGTGCTCGTCAAGTATGGAAAACTCGAACGCATCCCGAGAGATTGGCACGAGTGGCGAATCAATGCAGCGAACGCGAATCTGTTAGCCTCTACCCTGTTCAGGGAATGGGACAAGGCCCTGCTCTTTCGGAATCTTGCGACTCTTCGGACCGACATTGCCCTCTTCGATGATATAGAAGAACTAAGATGGCGAGGCCCGACGCCGGCTTTCGCTGCTCTGGGTACAAGGCTCGATTCCGCAGTAACTGAAGAGAAGGGGAGCAGAGCCCGATCCTCATCTGCAAAGCCAGAAGCAAAGGGTCACGAGTAGCTGTGAGGGGTTCAGCAATCGTCCGCCGCCTGGGCTACGAACGCCTACTTCTTCCCTCCTCCAAAGAGTCGCTTCCACAAACCCTTCTTCGGCTTTTGATCGGGCTGTGTGGGATCCGTCTGCGCAGGTGGAGGCTGGCCGGGAAGCGGTGTCCCGTCCGGGGAGTATTGAGCAGCCGGACCTTCCGGTTTCAGACGATGATCTTTGCCCAGTCCAAACATTTTCTGGAAGACGTTGCGCGACTCACCCTCGGGATGATCACAGGTTCCAACAGGAACGGTACTGGTGATGAAGTAAGCCTGATAGTCGTCGGGGCAGGATGTTGTGGCGGGGAGGTTAGTTGCCTTATCCAGTCGGACGAGCGTAACTCCGTCTGGCGGAGTGAACGGCGCCATGTCATGGTAATCGGGCAGCCTTTCAGCACGGGCCATGAACTCAGTCCAGATAGGCGCAGCGGCTTTGGCGCCTTCCAGCTTGACGTCGCTGTAGTCATCATTGCCGACCCACACAACGCAAAGCAGATTAGAGGTGTAGCCGGCAAACCAGGCGTCGTGCGAGGTGCCCGTCTTACCGGCAGCGGGAAGGTCGAACTTGCCTCGCACAGTTGCCGTGGCCGTGCCTTCATTGATGACAGCCTGGAGCATGTCGGTGAGGATAAAGGCTACGCGCGGATCGAGTAACTGGCGCTGTGATCCGGTGGACGTTGCGGCGGGCTCAGCATCAGGCGCACGGACCGATTGAATAAGTCGGCGGGGCGTAAAAACACCGCCGTTGGCGAAAACGGTGTAAGCGGCGGCCATATCCAGCGGAGTGGCGTCATAGGCGCCGATGGCCATGGCAGGGGTTGGCTGCACGCTGGCAATCCCCGCTGCTCTCGCAAGTTCCGCAACCTTGTCATAGCCTACGGACTGTGCCACGCGCACAGCGGCTGTGTTGATGGAGTGTGCGAGTGCCTGTCGTGCGGTGACTTCTCCAACGCTCTCGCTCGCGTCAAAGTTGCGGGGCGTGTAGGCTTTGCCATTAAAGACAAACGTTCCTTCGGTTGCATCGATCATGGTTGCCTGCGTGAAAGCATTCGCGGGATTGCCGCTCAAGCCTGTCGCAATCGCAGTGGCATAAACAAACGGCTTGAAAATGGAGCCGGTGGGACGCTTGGCGACCGCGTGATTCAGTTGGCTAAGAGCGTAGTTTCTGCCGCCGGAGAGAGCCAGCACGCGCCCCGTATGCGGGTCCATAACTACCAATGCAACCTGAGGTAACGAAGTCGCCGCGCCTTTCTGAGCAGCTCCAACTTTCGCGGCACGCTGGCGTACCAAATTGTCCACTTGCTTCATGCCGGCATCGATGGCTTCGCTCGCAGCTCTCTGCAGCTGCATGTCGAGCGACGTGTAGACACGCAGGCCACCGTTGTTCAGGTCAGATTCGTCGTACTGGGAAAGCAACTCCTCCCGAACGAGGTCTATGTAATAAGGCGCGCCATTAGCCTCCGGGTTGGGAGGAGCGAGTTTGAGCGAAGCGACCACGGCCGATTGCAGCTGTTCCCTGGAGATGACCTTGTTGTCGTACATGGCATTCAACACGATGTTTCTACGCGCGACAGCACGGTCAGGATGCCGGTCGGGCGAGTAGTAGCTTGGACCATTCACCACTCCGGCGAGAAGCGCCGCTTCCGGAAGGGTCAGGTTGCGTATATCTTTGCCGAAGTAAACCTGGGCTGCTTCGCCAAAGCCGAGAATATTGAAAGAACCGCGCTGGCCCAGATCCACCTGGTTCACATAGATCTCAAGAATCTGCTGCTTGGTGAAGCGATGCTCCAGCTGGATGGCAATCATCATCTCCGCAAGCTTGCGCTTAGCACTGCGCTCGTTCGAGAGAAAGAAGGCACGCGCCATCTGCATGGTGAGAGTGGAACCGCCTTGCATTCTGCGGTGCCGGAGCACGGGTGTCAGCACGCCTTCGGCAAGCCGGACGTAATTGATTCCTCCATGCTCGAAGAAGTGGCGGTCCTCCACCGAGATGATGGCGTCCTGGACGATTTTGGGTATCTCGTCATACTTCAGGAGGCGGCGCACGGAGCGGTTCTTCGCGTCGAAGAGCCCGGTGACCAGTTGTGGTTCGAGCGGGTAAGCAGAAAGGTTTTCTCCATGGCTGCCGTGGACGCTGCGCACCTCGCCGTGAGAGATTTGAATTTTGGCAGTGCCAGGCTCATTGAAGCTCTCCGGCCCGGGTTTGATTTCTATTCCAGAGCGCGTAAGTGTGTAGCTACCCAATTGAGACGGGTTTGGGGAATGGGCAACGCTATAGCCGGAGTTGTGCAAAATGTTTGCGATCTGTTCTGCGTTCCAATGTGTTCCGACGCGCACCAGTTCAGGCGTTGCATAAATGCGGGCCGTGTTGTTGAAGATGGGTCGGCGGATGCGCGCGTCCACGATCTTGCCGTAGTGCCAGTAGGCATACAGAAAAGTGGCTGCGAAAAGCAGGCTTAGACCGACGAAGGTGACCATGACGGCACGCCAGATAAGACCGCGGCGCCAGGCGGAGAGAAGACGACGGTGGATGCCGGACTGCGGGCTAGCCTCAGCAGGAATGATTGGTAAGGGCAAAGCGCACTCCTGAAGTGATTTTAGCGAGGGTGGTAATTGGCGTGGGGAGAAGTGGGATTAAGAGGCTAAATGGCTACCGTCAGTGCAGTTGAACTGGCTGCCTCACATTCAGATAACGGGGTTGCGGCCGATGATGGCACATCGCAGATCGGTGATCTTGATTTTTGGTTGGCCGGTGCGTCTCTCTTGAGAGGCCAGCGATCTCAGAAAACTCCTTCGTGTCCACGTAGTCATGAGTTCCTTATCAGGCGAAATCATTTCATACCGTGCGGTGGAAGGTGACGGGTTATCGAGAGCTTTCGTTTGACGTCTAGCTATTGACCAGAGAATATACGGCAGTGGAGTACGTCGATCTAAACGGTTGATAGATCAAGGCTCGTGCAGTGCGCGCAGGTAGGCCATTACGAGTTCAAGAACCTGCTCCTTGCTTGCAACTTGCAG
Source organism: uncultured Bryobacteraceae bacterium (assembly GCA_964248405.1). Classification (GTDB taxonomy): domain Bacteria; phylum Acidobacteriota; class Terriglobia; order Bryobacterales; family Bryobacteraceae; genus Bog-105. The sequence continues at coordinate 58,764 of CAXTYH010000028.1, read as the reverse complement.
GGAAATACTCGTCGTGCGATTTCTGGCGATTATTACGCGAGTGGCCTGCTGCTCCAGCAATGGCGAGAGCTTATCAATGCGTCCTCCGGACAGGTTCCATTCGAACGCAAAGACGCGATACTCGCCAACAGGCAGCGGCCAAACCTCTTGGTCGGAACAACTGCTGCTTCCTGACCGCAGATACTGCGATGTTGCTCCCCGGGCCATTACTGCGATGGACCAGCCGCCTGGCATTCCGGGTGGGCAGATACGGTGAATCTCAAGTAGACCTGTTTCGGGATGCGACGGCGGGATGACAACCTTTGACCTTTTTTCACGCAGCCTTACCGTGAGACTGTTTTGCTTCTGGTCACCTGCCCTTACCTCAAATGGAACATCGGCTTCTTGAGAGATGTACTCCTTGCTGGCTTCATCGTACGGGGGATTACCCTCAAGGTGAAGGTGAATGCCATAAAGTCCGGGAGCCACGAAGTCGCACCGGAAATGCCCTTCGATATCGCCCCACCGGCAAGCTTGGCAATCAGGTGAGGAGTGGTTACACATAATGCCGACCGGAGCAATTTGCATGTTGTCGGTTGAGAATCTGTCATGTCTGAATGCCGAGCCGTCACTTAAAACCACCTCCCCGAAAATAGAGTACTGATCCACCGCTCGCATGTGGAAGTCGATCTCACGTTTAACGTCGCCTGGGAAAAGGGTGATTGCTTTGGCCTGCTTCAAAGAGCTTGCTTGTGGCCACAGTAAGGGAGGCGGCGACTTGCGCACTCGCCACTGTGCAGGACCGACATCGATTCCTTGTGGCTCACCCGGCAAGTAGTGGCGGCATTGAGCTTGCAAGAAGTAGCGATCGGCCCCTAAATTTGTGAACGTATAAGCTCCATCTGCGTTCGTGTCTTTGTAGCCGACCGTAGCCAGGCTCCCGGGACGTTTCCCGTCGCTGGTCAGCGCTGTGATTTGGCAACCCCGTATTGGAGTTCCGCCTTCGCTGTAAACGTGGCCGGACAGTTCAGTCGAGGGCATCGCGGGAATAACGACATCGGTATGTTGCTCCCCGCGTGAGTACACTGCTACTAACTGCCCGATGGTGTTTTGGAGCAGAGGACCGAAGCGAGAGTCGTCAGCAACTAGGAAGTACAATTCCCTCGGGGCGACTACCGCAGTGAATCGCCCCTGACGATCCGTTTCGACCAGGCTGTTAGGGCCATGCAGTCCTAACCAGCAGACGGTTACGCCCGGTACAGGCTGCCCGGTTGCCCAATTCACAACAGTTCCGGAGATCAGCGTCGGTCGTGACTCCGTGTACCAGTGGAGAACAAACGAGAGCCCGCAGCAGGCCGCGAACAACATCGAGAGTTCTACCAGTCGCCCCAAGACAGGTTTGACTCCAACGGCTTCTCATCAGTTCCCGTGCCAAGTTCGTACTGCACTCCTGCGCAGTCGGCTATGTAACACGTATGGTTCGTACTAGCAAATGCGCTCTGCGACGAACCGTAAACGCTAAGACCCAGAGAAACAAAACGTCTGGATGTGCTCCCACGGCCCGTTTCGGTAATGCCAGAGGTGAAGGCCAAGCGCTGTTGCTGTATAGCTCTGGAATGAGGCTTGAAGCAGCACGAGCGTCTCCCTTGCTGTTTCCGGAGTGACTTTGTTCTGCACCGTGATGTGCGGCTTGAAGCGCTGGCGATCTTGCGGCGTCAGCCAAGGTTGCCACTCTTCAGCCAGCCGCCCGCGCAGAGATGTCAACGCTTGAGACTCCAAGGTATAAGCGACACCCCTGCCTAGACTTCGCAAACCAGTTACCTGCACCGGTACGGGAGATTGCAGGCTCGTGACTTCTTCCAGAAAGGCTACGATGCCTGCCAGTTCTTCACCTGGCAGGTGGTGGAACAGAGTGACATGTGCCGGAACAATGTTTAACTCGAGTGGGAAATAACGCTGCCTGAGCTGGTCGAATTGCGCCTGACTGCCGTCATCCATATGCAAGCTCAGGATAAGCGGCGCGCCGTTACCAGCCAAGTGTGCCCGGGCCGCCTTTGAATGGTCCAACGATTTCCGACGTAATCCAGCCTCCATAGAAGTCGCCTGCCTGCGCCTCTACGTGCTCACCGTCCAGAAAGCACTGCCCGACACGGGAAGGATAAAAGGCCAGATAATTTTGGATGGCCGCATAATCGGGGGTCGGCGTTGGATACGACCAGGCTGCGCGTGCGCTCACCTTCCCTTGGACGCGCACATCCCAGTAAGAGGCCAGGCCTTTGAACTCACAGAAGGAACTGCCAGGAACCTGGATCAGATACTCGGCGCAGATATCGGAAGGGGGCACGTACCAGGTTGGTGGATGGCTGGTTTCCAGGATGCGGTAACAACGACTACTTTCCGCAATCGTCACACCCCCGAACACGATTCGCAACTTACGGGAAGAAGCTACCAGCTTTGGAGGACGAGGGTAATCCCACACCGATTCTTTGATCGCGTCCAAACCCGGCTGTCGCACAAAACGTTGGATGACTGTAAACTGCGCGGAGACTTTGTTTCCTTTGCCTACCCTTTAATGACACACATGGGGCGAAGACGTGCTACTTTTCTGGCAAGACCGGCGCCATGCACCACCTCAATCACTTCGTCGACGTCCTTATACGCGTCAGGAAGTTCTTCCAAGATGCCGTCACGCGATTCGCTCCGAACTAAGATTCCGTTCTCTTCCAATTTGCGACGCTCGTCCTGGATATTTCTGCCTTTCCGTGCTGCTGTTCGACTGAGTAGTCTGCCCGCGCCATGGCAGACGCTACCAAAGCTTTCGGTCATTGCGCCTGGTTGACCCACGAGTACCCAGGAAGCTGTGCCCATGCTGCCCGGCACAAAGACGGGTTGCCCAACTTCGGCGTAACGAGCCGGCAATTCCGAATGGCCGGCTGGAAATGCGCGAGTGGCGCCCTTCCTGTGCACAAGGACGTTTCGCTTCTTTCCGTTCACAACGTGCCCTTCCGGCTTGGCAATGTTATGGCACACGTCATAGATCACATCAAGTCGGACATCATCGTTGAAGATGCGAGTGAACGCACCTCGCAAGAAGTGCAAGATCGCCTGGCGGTTGGCCCAGGCGAAGTTAGCAGCCCCGGCCATTGCTCCTAAATATGATTGGCCCTCGGCGGACTGAATGGGGGCGCAGGCAAGTTGACGGTCAGGTAGATTGATTCCGTACTTAGGGATCACCTGATTCATCAGTGCAACATAATCGGTGCAGACCTGGTGCCCGAGCCCGCGTGATCCAGAGTGAATCAGAACCACGGCTTGGTCCTTTTCCATCCCCATGGCCTTCGCGGCTACATGGTCATGTATGCGATCAACGTACTGGACCTCGAGAAAATGATTGCCGCTTCCCAGCGTGCCAAGCTGGGGAGTTCCTCGCTCCTTTGCCCGGTCTGAAACTTTGCTGGGTAAGGCGCCGGCCATAGCGCCCCCGGCCTCTGCGAGTTCAGTGTCGGCGGGTTCGCCATAACCGTGCTTCACCATCCAGCCGGCACCTTGAGTAAGCACATCGTTGATCTCGCCAGACTTGACCTTGACTCGCCCAGCCGTTCCGGATCCACAGGGGACATCGCGAAATATCTGGTCAACCAGCTGCTTCAGCCGCCCCTTCACGTCAGCGCGACTGAGGGTGCTACGCACTAACCGAACGCCACAATTGATGTCAAAGCCAACGCCGCCCGGCGAAACCACTCCCTCTTCGATGTCAATGGCGGCAACTCCTCCGATTGGGAAGCCGTAGCCTTGATGCATGTCGGGCATCGCCAGACTCGACCCCACAATGCCAGGCAGCGTGGCAACATTCATGGCCTGGACCAGCGATTGGTCCTTTTGAATCTGCGCGAGCAGCTTCCGGCTGGAGTAAACAAGCACATCCGTGCGCATTCCGGCAGCTTCGTCCCGTGCGATCCGGTATCGATACTCATCCACAGGCTCTAAAACAATTTCAGACATCTACGTAAACCTCCGCGGTCCAAGCTTCTCCCCTTTGAGACACCTTCAATTGGTGATAGGTGACTGCTTTTACCGAGAGCCGAACAGCATGTTGCACTGGATTACGCAGCTGCCCTGAAGCCGTACAGGCCAATTGAAACGGCGTGGGAAACGAGACAGCAAAAGCGCTGAAGACGGTACGCTTGCTGTCCACATAGTAAAGAACCTCATTCAGCCAATTCACAAGTAGCGACTCATTGTCGCTGCCCTCGGCCGTTATCTCCCATTGCTGCTCTTCTAGGACGTCCGACGGGTCAAGAATAATGAAAAGAAGAGCGTGAGCGCAATTGGCAAAGAGATCCTCCCGGGTACGGCCATGAGCTCGAAAGCCAAGATCCGCCGGGTGTTCTAAGAGTTCAAAGATCATGGGGCCGGTTAATTTTGACTGATTTTGGGGATGAATGTGCACCGACGAGACGACTGATCGCTCTCGTCTGTCGAAGAGTCCGCTTCCTTTTGACGCCGTCGTGAGGCCGAGGTGCGGTAGCCGGCGCCCGCCTTCCATCTTGTCAGCCCGCTTGGAACCATAGCAGCTTCAGCGAGATCCCAAGGCTGGTACCCGGTCTTCTGCTGTGCTACAGCTTCGGCAGCAGCTCGTGGCGAGGCGTATGTGCGAAGTTGTTCCCGCTCGAAACCCAACCGCACACGGCCGGCTGGTTCAGGGCGAATCCAGAGTGTGCCCAGCGGGCTGACATAAGTAAACAGGACGGACTTCATGAACGGCGTACTCGCTTGGTTATCGTGCGAGGTAATCTACCGTCTCTGCGATCCCTTGAACAGCACTGGCAAAGCGAGCGTAATCGAGTTTCTCGGGCGTGTCTTGTGCGCTGTGGTAGTACGGATAACGGAACGGGGCGGTGTCTGTAAGCATCAGCGCTTTATAACCGAACTGCCAAAATGACCAATTATCTGACCAGCCAACTCCGGTGATGGAACTAGGCGCAGCTAAGCCTTCGGCGGGTAGAGACGTCCCGGCGCGAAATGCTTTCAGAGCCGTTCGCAGCAGAAGAGCGCTCTGGAGGTTGGCGACAAAGCCGAGAAAGTTGCCGCGGTCAGGGTATCCGGGAAGGGCTATCGGATATGTCTGCGAGCCCGGCGTATCGGTGTAGTATCCGAGTGTCTCAAGCGAGAGCATTGCTGCAATATCCTCTTTGCGATCACGACAGCGCTTTGCATAGACATAGCTGCCCATGGCCGGCGTTTGAAAGTATGGCGGCTCTTCATTGGCAAAGAACACGAAGCGAACGGTGCGAGCAGGTTTTGCTTGGGAAAAATGACGAGCTAACTCCAGTGTTGCAGCAACGCCGCTGCCGTTATCGTTTGCACCTGGCAGATCTCCGGCAGTGTCGTAGTGAGCACCAACGACCAGGATCTTGTCAGGATGTTGCGCGCCTGCCAGTTCGGCCACAACGTTGACAAAGGTATTCTCAGCGGCCATAAAGGATTGCTGTTGCGGCGTGTAGCCAAACGAACGGAGTTCTGAATCGATGTAAGCGACTGTTCTCGTAAGGCTGCTGGCTGTCTGTCGTCCGCCAATGCCGACTGCCAGTGCTTGTACGTGCGTCTGTAGTCGGGTGATGATTGTGAGCGCAAGTAGCGGCGCCAAACCGAGTCCATTCATCTCTAGTGTTCCAACTCGCTTCTGTTATATATCGGCAGGTACGAACAAATTACAACCATGCCTAACGAAGTGCCACGCCTCCTTACCGAACTCAGCGCCTTTCGTAAGAATCAGACGGATATCAATGTCATTGTTGAGACGTCGAAGGGGAGCAGGAACAAGCTCGACTATGAACCGACGCTGGGCGTCTTGGAACTGGCAGGGGTGCTGCCAGAAGGGTCGGTGTTCCCGTATGACTTCGGTTTCATCCCTTCTACATTGGGTGAAGATGGAGATCCACTGGACGTCTTGGTTCTGTTGGACGAATCCGTGCCGCCAGGTTGCTTGATCTCTGCTCGGCTGATTGGAGTTATCGAAGCGGATCAAACGGAACAGGACGGGCAAACGATGAGGAACAACCGACTGTTGGCCGTTGCCACGCGAGCTCACACTCACGCTGAGGTTACCAAGCTGGACCATCTTCGCCCCAAAATGGTTGAAGAAATCGAGCATTTCTTTATTTCTTATAACGAGACAAAAGACAAGACTTTCAAGCCTATTAGCCGAGGCGGTCCGGAACGAGCTCTTGAGCTGGTACATGAGGGGAGCGATCGTCTCAGCAGTCGCCAATCCAGAGCGTGACCCGCAGAGTGTTTCCCAAGGCGAACCGAGTGTTTGTCAGATTACTGGGAATTCAAACCGGAGCAGTATTCAATCAGCGCGGGCTCGAAAAGTATTAACATCTTAAACGACGGTTTTTTCTGGCGCAGAGCCAAATAAGCAATGAGTGTCGTGGATCAAAGCTCGTCGGCAGCCGCTTCGCGCCGCATGCCGTTCACAGTCAAGCTTTCACCGCAGCTGGTCAACGGGCTGGTGAATCGGCAACTGCCGTTCAGCACGAGCTCAGGTGAGGTTTCCGGACTGTTGTACGGGCTTGCGGAAGGAGGCAGCGTTGTTGTCCAGGCTTTCCGCCCCTTCCAGGACGGCAAAACCGTTAGTGGCTTTAGAGACCGCACCGAGCAGAATCAAATTCTGCAGCAGCACCTGACTCTTTTTTCAAAAGAGGCCGAGACAGCGGCTCTGCAGTTAGTCGGCTGGTATACGTTGCGCCTGGAAGGCGGCCTGACCGGCGGCGATCTGACCTATCACAACTGGTTCTTCCCTCGACCAAATGATTTGGCTCTGATCGTCCGGCCGGATGGTGCGAGCGACGTGATGCTGGAGCTGTTCTGCCGGGCAACAACGGGTGTGCTCTCCGAAGACGCACGTCGGGTCGGTCTGGCCCGACTCTCTCCCGCTGCAGTCGAGCAGCCGGTTGAAGTGGTGCTTGGCGCTAATATTCAGGACGTTTTCTTCATGCGGGCCTATGAGGACGAGAGTGAAGACTCCGAAGAGCCTGAGGGCAACTGGAAAGATCAGTGGCTTGAGCGCTCGCGCCACGCGCTTTCTTGGTTGCGGAGGCCGAGCAAGCCGCCACGGCAGCAGCCGCTTCCCAGTATGGCAGTGACAGCGCAGTCGCGCGGTTCGGTTGGGAGAGATGCCGGAGGCAGCCTACTGCAGTCCAGTGCAACTGGGGTACAGACGATATCGACGTTGGTTCCGCCAATTGCAGCCGCGTCACCCTCATTGGTTTCTGCGCCACTACCGTCCCTGGCGGCTCGAACGCGCCCACCGTGGATTGCTGCAGCGCTCGTCTTTATCGCCGCATCGGCGGTCAGCTTCGGTGGCCTTTACTATTTGCGCACTACCGACCGAAGCGAGTCTTGGCTGCGCTTTTTGCGGAGTGCTCCGCCCCCTTCGGCTCTGGGGCTCCGACTCGAGGCCCAAGGTGACCGTTTGTTGTTGAGTTGGAATCGTCAGGATGTGCTAGTCAGACATGCCAGCAATGGATTTCTGGAGATAGTGGACGGACGGCTTCGCCGACAGATCGTTCTCGACGCCTCCCAAGTGGCCAACGGGTCCATCTTGTATCACCCGACTTCGGATGACGTCAGCTTTCAGTTAGAGGTGCGCGGTGCTGACGGCCGTCATGAAGCAGAGAGTATGCGGGTTCTGGAAGCGCCCAAGCCGCCCGCCTTAGACTTATCGCCGGAGCAACCCGGGGCTCGTAAGCCTGCCATCGACATTTCCCGTCGGGAGCCGGAACGCCAATTGAAGCCTCCAACCGTAGCGCCCAGTGAACGTAAGCCTCTAGAAGCACCCGCACCGGCCGCTCTTCCCGAAACTGCTGGAAACCCGCCTGCCCCAAACCTGACCAGGCCCACTGCCGAGAGCCCGAGTTCATCGGCCAAGCTCACCGTGCCTGAAGCAAGTTCGAGTGCAGTGCCGGAGGATGTTTCCGAGCCCCGAGAACCTACAATTCCGGCTTCGACTGCAGCGCCAGAGCCGATTGCTCCGGGAAGGCAACCAGCTGTAACCAACCCTGTTCAGAAGCAACTAGCTACGCCTTCGAGTTATCAGCCGCCACGGCCAACGCGGCAGATACTACCAAACATCCGGGCACTATCGCCCAGTATCCTTGCCGACGCTGGGCAAGTGGAAATCTTGGTGAAAGTCAACACGGCGGGTCAGGTGACCAGCGCGCAATTTGTGCCGCATGGTCGAACTTCGCATTCCGTCGTGATCGGAGCATCTCTGGCAGCTGCAAAGCTGTGGCAGTTCGCGCCCGCGTTGCTGAATGCGAAGCCGGTTGAGAGCGAGCACTCCATTCTCTTTCAGTTCTCCAAAGGGCGTTAAAAAAGAGAAAGCCCGATATCCTTTTGGAACATCGGGCTCTCTGAATAGAGTTAACGGTTCAAGCCGGGTGGTTAGACGGCTTTGGCTTTGCGACGAAGGAAAGCGCCGGCAGCGAGCAATCCAGATCCCATCAGCGCGATGGAGGACGGCTCTGGAGCAGCAGAGGAGAAGGTCTGGTCGATGACGCTGGTGCTTGCATTGGACATGCTTCCGGCAGCCAGGAAGATGTCTTTCTGGATGTAGAGATCAGTGAAGGATCCACTGAGCACGATATTATCGGTCCGGCTGCAACCGGCGCCTAGGCCGGCACTGCCACACTCAACCGAAGCAAAGCCAACCTGGTTGCCACCACTGAACACCGACTCCGTTACCTTGGTGATTGCTTCTCCGGCAAACGAGCCGTCGAAGTAGAGCCCGACAGTGCTAAGAGCGATTGGTGAGGCGACGTGGTAGTCGACCACTGCATCAACCGAGCCCTTGGCGGCAAAGAAACCGCTGCTGATCTGGATACCCGTTCCAGGCTGGGTGATGGTATTAACGTTGATCTCTCCGCATCCAGAAGGGCTCACCAGGGTGCCGCTTCCGCTGACGCTGCAGCTGAAGCTATCGAAGGTCAATCCACCCACTGACAGTGTAGGATTGCTGGAAATGGAAGCTGCTTGAATCACAGCGGGGGCGATCATAGCGACGGCGGCAAGAATAATCTGTTTTGAAAATTGCATTTGTAGTTTTCTCCTCTTCACCAAAACTCCGATGTCTGTTCGGGTCGGCTATAGGCAGTTTCGGCTGAATTCGTGTTGGCTACAAGACACAGGGGCGCTAGACGTACGGGGGGAATAACGCCTCAATTTCGCGAGAATGAGCTAGATTTCATTGGAAGTTTACTTAGCCCGTACCCCTTACTCGGCTCTGAGTTACACGAGATTGGCTTCAGGATGAAAGCTAAACCTTAAGAATTTCAGCGATAATCAGGATGGATGTCGGCCAGACAGAGGGAATTTCCGACATATCCCGTAAGGGTGATACGACACAGGACGAAGGACACTTTTCGGCTCGTTCAGGAAATTTGATTTCGGCAAAAAAGCCCCAAAATAGGGTGGCTCCCCTGCGAAATCACGCCGGGGTGACGCTAACGCCACTTGATATTGCAGCCGAGACTGGGCTTTTGCTCTGGATCAACACTCTTCCCCTGCAGCAAAGCGTCAATTGCGTTCCGCAGATTACGTCCAGAGACAGGAATGTCCGTTCTAGGACGGCTGTCGTCGAGTTGGCCGCGGTAGACCAACTTGCGCTGGTCATCGAAAAGGTAGAACTCGGGGGTACAAACCGCCTGGTACGCCCGTGCGACGTCTTGGGATTGGTCAAAGCAGAGAGGAAACCTGAAGCCCTGCTCGACGACCATCTCGGCGAGACTCTCTGGAGCATCGCTGGGGTAAGCCAGCGCATCGTTGGAAGAAATGGCAACGATGCCGAGTGGTTGCGAAGCGTAATCCCAACCGATCTTTGCCAACTCCCCTTGCACATGCTTGACGTACGGGCAGTGGCGGCAGATGAACATGACAAGCAGACCACGCTTACCGGAAAAGCTTTGGAGCGTGACAGTATCGCCGGTGCTGACGTCGGGAAGTACAAATGGCGGGGCGTCTATTCCCAGCGGAAGCATGGTCGATTGAGTGCGTGCCATAGCGAGTGTTATTCACCGTCAGCGTAACAGGGCAGCAAGGATCGCGATGGCGAGAGAAAGTATGATTCCAACGATGGTACAGCCAACCTTTGATCCGGGTTTAACCCAGCAATATACCGGCGTTTTGAAGCGCATGGTGAACAAGGACGGACGCTTTAACGTGCGGCGTGTCGGCGCCACCTGGCGTGACGCCCACCCATACCTGTTCTTGATCAATACTTCGTGGACCAGATTTCTACTGCTGATCGGGGTTGGCTTTGCGCTTGTGAACACCTTATTCGCGTGCTTGTACGCGGGCTTCGCCTTTGTCCATATTCGGGGTGCAGAAGCAACCACGCAACTTCAGCGTTTCATCAACGTTTTCTTCTTCAGCGCTCATACGCTCACAACCGTGGGCTATGGGAACATGTGGCCGGAAGGTACGGTGGCCAATAGCATTGCGGCTCTGGAGGCCCTTGTCGGCTTGATGCTGTTCGCCATCGCAACTGGTTTGCTGTTTGGGCGGTTCTCCAGGCCCTCGGCTCGCTTTGGTTTTAGCCCGACTTTGATTGTTGCTCCGTATCAGGGGTTAACCAGCCTGCAGTTTCGGATAGTAAATCGCCGCCCTAACAACCTGCTGAACCTGCAAGCCCGCATGCTGCTGATGAGCGTCGATCTGTGCGACGGTAAGCCAAGCCGGAAGTACGATCTGCTGACGCTCGAACGAGCCCAGGTGTACTTTCTCCCTTTGACTTGGACGATTGTTCATCCCATCGATGACAAGAGTCCGCTATTTGGCCTTTCAGCGAAGGACTATGAGCGAACTCAGATGGAGATCATTGTGATCGTGGAAGCCTACGACGAATCGTTTGGGCAGACAATCTACTCGCGCCACTCCTATCGTTTTGACGAAATCATTTGGGGCGCCAGATTCACTCAGGTGTTTGAGGTGGAGGAGAGCGGAGATCTGGTGCTGGAAGTGGGGCGCGTCGGCGAGCTCGAGCGAGTTGTGCTCGAGGGCGCACCTTCTGCATCGAACGCCTGAAATCAAGTACGCTGTTAGCAATGAACAAGATTGTTTTGATCTCCAGCTGTGCGTTTTGCCTGGCTTTGTCTGGGGCGACGCAGAACGCTCCGGTAACGCCGAAACAGATGCCCGACAAAACTCATCCGACCTCCGACGTAAGCAAGACCTTAACAGGGAAATGGACGTTTGTCTTCGACACCGAAGGCGGCGACCGCACATACCAAGCGGACTTGCAGCAGGACGGGGAAAAGGTTTCCGGCAAATGGGCTAACAAAGCCGCGGTAAAGGGCACTTTCTTGAAGGACAAACTCTCTTTGGAGTTCCCTACCGACTCTGACGAGGTAGGTCCGGGCACGCTGAAGATTGATGGCGAGTTGACGGACGTGCTGAAGGGCTCCTGGTCCTTCCAGAGCTATTCGGGAACTTTCACGGCCACTCGTGAGAAGTCTTGAATCGGGGTTGAGCAGTAGCCATTTGCGTCCCTCAAAGGTTTCTGAGACACTTGACATCATTGTTAGACTTTTGACGTAGGAGGTTTCCAAGTCGCTCCAATAGCCTCGGTGGCGCTGCGGATTCTGATGTGTTTTTATGATTGGCCGGGAAGAACTTGATCCATTAGCCCCGCAGCGCGAAGCAGCCATTTTCTATGGACTGTTCCTGCGCGGGCACTCGCCCGATTCCCTCCGTCGCGACATCGACGTGCCGCGTCCGCTTGTCAACAAGTGGCTCCAGCCCCAGCGATATGAAGATAACTTCCGCGATTCGCTCAGGCAGATCTACAGCTATCGAAAGAAAGTGCTGGCGATCTTTGACGAACTGGTCCTGAAAGAGAAGCACCGGGTCCGCGTCCACTAGCCCTATCTCCGCATCCGACGAAGATGGAAATTCCTGTCTTCCAGGTAGATGCATTCTCTTCTCGAGTTTTTGCCGGTAACCCTGCGGCTGTTTGCCCACTTCCCGCCTTTCTCCCTGATGCCACCCTGCAATCGATTGCAGCGGAAAACAACCTGGCTGAAACAGCATTCTTCGTTCCCGAGGGTAGTAACTTTCACCTGCGCTGGTTTACGCCGGCTTGCGAAGTTGAGCTGTGTGGACACGCAACTCTCGCCTCGGCTCATGTGCTCTTTACCGAACTGGGCGCGTCCGGTGATTCCCTCCGTTTCCAAACAAAGTCAGGCGAACTGACTGTTCAGCGCAAGGGTGATTTGCTCGAGTTGGATTTTCCTGCACGCCCTCCCCTGCCTTGTGAAATCTCTCCGAGTCTGCTGGGGGCGCTCGGCGGTCCTGAACCACTGGAAATCTTAGCTGCTCGTGACTATCTGGTTCGATATAGCAGTCATGAGGATGTCCAAGCTTTGCATCCGAAGATGGAGAGTCTGTTAGATATCGACAGATTCGCTGTGATTGCCACGGCGCCGGGGAAGGACTGCGACTTTGTCTCCCGATTCTTTGCGCCTGCCAAGGGCGTACCCGAAGACCCGGTTACTGGATCGGCTCATTGCACGCTGATTCCATACTGGGCCGAGCAGCTGGGCAAACAGAGTTTGTATGCGCGACAGATCTCGCCCCGTGGTGGTGAGCTTTTCTGCACCATGGCAGACAGGAGGGTTCTGATTGCGGGACGGGCGGTGCTGTTTCTGAAAGGCATCATCTATCTCTAACTTGAGAACACATTGAAGCCTCTCCTTCCGCTCCGAGGGTTTTCGGTCGGCAGTTAATAGCGGGGCTGAAGCAGGTTGCGAATTCAACTACCCTGGTGGTGTTCTATCATCGCCGCCTTAAACCTGGATTCTCAGCGGCTGCGTACTTCTGCTAACATCCAGACTTTACCGGATCAGGTACATTCTTTCGCTCACCTGATGAGAAAAGCTTGAGGTTGCCGCAACCTACACTCAACAGAACGTGAGGCAGGCAGCAGGAACCCTACAGCAAATTTTCCAGTAAATTGATCGCTTCTGCTCAGCGAAGGAGTGGACGAGTCTGTTTAACTGGGTTCGTAATACGTCAAGCGGGCAAGCTTTCAGAAGTCAAGTTTCCGCCAAAGGCTGATCTTCCTCGTACTCCCGAGCCTGAGGACAGGGGTGCTGCACAGCGCCGGGCCAAACCCAGCTATGAGGATAAAAAGCATGGCGAATCGCTGGGGAACGAAAGTTAAACGATGGCGTATAAATTGCAGAGAAAGCGTGGTATGATTTCCAAATCCGAAAAGCGCCGCCTGGTCGGAGCAGAAGCGCCAGTGATCCAGGCAGCGATCTACGGCACCCAGCATAGTCATCCGAGCCTCTTTTCTGCATTTGGTAATCCAGCAGATTGTCTGCGATTATCTGCGAGCAGATTCGAACTCTGCTTGTCAGTGTTGACGTATCGATGTTGAACCCTTTAGAAGAGTCGCAGCGTCTAAGCATGTACCTGGACAAGATTGGAAGGTTTGAAGGCAATTTAAGCTAGTGGTTTTGAAGGAGAATTGAAATGACGAATATCGAAATTAACAAGTATAAAAAGATCCTGGAAAATAAGCAGGACGAGCTCGAGCGTATTGTTTGCAATCGTGACGCGATTACCATCGAGAAAAGCGCAGATGCGTTGGACGAAGTTCAGCATGCGGCCGAGCGCGAGTTAGCGATTCGCAACCTTGATCGCGAATCTAATTTGCTTCGCAATGTGCGGCTTGCATTGGGCCGTATAGAGGACGGCTCCTTTGGCGTTTGCTTACATTGCGAGGAGGAGATTAGCCCCAAGCGCGTTGCTGCCGTACCGTGGGCTCCGTTTTGTATTCAGTGCCAAGAGCAGGCTGACAAGAACCAGGAAGATGGCAACGAGATGTTTGAAGACATGCTCGTTAACGCTGCCTGAACTAAGATTGCTCCTTCGATTTATATCGTCATTTAGAGGTGCGGTGCCTGTGGGCTAACGCACCTTTTTTTGATAGAGCCCCCTGTTTCTTCCCCTCCTTTGTCACCCCTGTAACAAAACCTTCTTCTCGAGCGCCTTCGCTTCTGGACTAGTTCGAGTAAGATTCACGTTTAGACCCCGGTACGTCAAATGAGCGCTTCGGAATCCCTGAAATACACAACCGCAATTTGTTTACTCGCTTTCGCTGCCTTTGCACGTCAGGACTCAGCTCCCCCTGCTAAGCCTTCTGAACATGTGATTGGCACGGTGGCCAACGCAGATGCAGCTGGGCAGAGTGTCACGCTGAAAGAGGATGGCAATGGTCTCGAGCACGTTATCCATTTAGGCGATACGAAGACGCTGCTGAAAGTTGCGCCGGGCGCTAAGGATCTGAAGTCAGCAACCCGAATCAAGGCAACGGATCTCTCTCCGGGTGATCGCATTGACGTGCGCGGATCCAAGGTAGATGGTGAAGCGAATGCCATTGCTGCACGAAGCGTTGTGCTGATGTCTGGTCGTGAGCTTCAGCAGGTGCACCAGGAGGAAGCGACCGCATGGCGGAGAAGCACGGCGGGAACCGTGGCTGCCATTGACCAATCGACCGGAACAATTACGATCAACACTCGCAGCCCTTCCGGTTTACAGCCGGTAGCAGTAACAACGGCCAACGCAACCTTCACCCGTTACTCACCAGAACATCCTAAAGTTGCCCGCCCCTCCAAGCTTGATGATGTGCAGCCGGGTGACCAGGTGAGAGTGGTTGGGGAGAAGTCCGACGATGGCGCTACCATCACTGCTCAACAGATCTACTCTGGCACTTTCAGAACCATTGCAGCCACTGTGTCTTCCATCGCGGGTAACGGCAAATCGATGACTGTGAAGGATCTAGCGACCAAGCAGGCGGTAACGGTCAGCTTGAGCGACGACTCTTCGCTTCGTAAGTTGCCGCCGATGATGGCTACCATGCTTGCAAGACGCCTGAATCCGGATCTGAAGGGTGCGGGTGGGGAAGGCGGCACGCAGGCGAGTGCCGGCGGCGCACCCGGAACACAGCGTGCCGATTCGCACACTGAGCGACCCTATGAGAGCCAAGCTCCTGGCGCTCAACCTCCTCAGCGGAATCCGCAGGGGCCAGCCGGCGGTTGGGATAGATCTGGCGCACCGGCAGGCGCTGGGGCCCAGGGTAGCTGGCGAGGTGGTCGTGCCGGTAACGGTGACCTATCGCAGATGCTGGACCGCCTTCCTCCCATCACCGCAAGCGACTTGAAGCCGGGTGATGCAGTGATCATCTCTGGCTCTCCCTCACCGAGTGACAAAGCGATACTGCGGGCAAACAGCGTGGTGGCGGGAGTAGAGCCGATTTTCCAGTCCGCCTCTCCGCGCCAGGCGCAATCCCTCGGTGACTGGAGCAGTCTGGGAGCCGGACCAGGAGCCGACGCGGGTGGGCAAGCCCAGTAACTTCAGAGGTCACTTATCCCGTCTTTTTTTTCAACGAATGAGCTATTCATCGACCCGCTTTTTATTGGCTCTTGTTGTGTTGACCAATGCAATGGTGCAGGCGCAGGCCGGCGACCCAAGCCAAACAGGAAACGCAGTGCCGGCGAGTCCTTCACGTTCAAGAAGTTCGCAACGGAGCGGCAATGCCGGTAGTGTTACCGGAGTGGTGAAAGACAACACCGGGGGTGTTATCCCAGGAGCTACGGTCGCGCTTTCCAATAGCAGCAGCATCGTTGATAAGGTGCAATCGAACGGCGATGGTAGTTACACGTTTCGCGGAGTCGCGCCTGGCGTTTACACCATTTCAGTCACGTACTCGGGGCTGCAGCAGCAAGGAATTACTGCCGTGACGGTTGGGTCCGGACAGTCGGCGAGCCGAGATCTGACTATGAAGCTGGCCGCCCAGCGACAGGAGGTTACAGTAACCGATTCGCCGGTTAATGCGGTGAGCACAGACCCGTCCAACAATGCGACAGCCTTGGTGTTAAGGCAGGAGGATCTGGATGCCTTGCCCGACGATCCAGACGACTTACAAGCTGATCTGCAAGCACTGGCAGGTCCCTCGGCCGGCCCTGGCGGGAACCAGATTTATATTGACGGATTCACAGGAGGACGGCTGCCGCCTAAAGCATCGATTCGCGAGATCCGGATCAATTCAAATCCGTTTTCGGCCGAATTTGACAAGCTTGGATATGGCCGCATTCAGGTGTTTACAAAGCCTGGCTCGGACCGGTTTCACGGGCAGGGTTACTACAACATTAGTGACGGCCTGTGGAACTCGCGAAATCCATTCTCTACCGTCAACCCGCCGTTTCGCGCACAGCTGTTTGGTGGTAATGTGAGTGGCCCGCTAGGCAAGCACGCGAGTTTTTTCATCGATGCAGAGCGCCGGCAAATTGACGATAACGGCATCATTGTGGCCTCCATTCCAACAGCGGACTTCCTGACCACTCGCCAATTCGGCACGGCTGCGGCTCCGAATTACTACCCGACCCCGCAGCGGCGCACCACCGTCAGTCCCAGAGTGGATTATCAGTTGAATGCGAATAATACGCTCAGCTTCCGCTATAGCTTTCTGCAGAACGATCGGCTGGTGACCGGCATTAGCGGATTTACTCTTCCCGCCACCCAGATTGGCAACATCGACTACGGAGGCAGCGGCTATGGCCTCCTTGCGAACGAGCACACTGTACAAATCGTGGAGACTTCGGTACTCAGCCCGCGGGCCGTAAACGAGACGCACTTTCAGTTCGATCGCGAAAGGCAAACCTACAGCAGCCAGAGCGATGCCCCTAAGCTTTTCGTTGGACAAGCTTTCGTGGTGGGCGGCTCCGGCTACAGCGCGCCGGGGTACCCGGGCAGTTACGATCTGGCTAACAACTACGAACTGCAGAACTATACATCACTGACACTCGGCACGCATACGACAAAGTTCGGCATTCGCATTCGGGCGTCCGTGCTCGACAATTCAACTCCGTACAACTTCAATGGCATCTACCAATTTCTCGGCGGCACGTTCCCTTTGCTCGACAGCAATTTGCAGCCTTTGCCTGGACAGAGCACCCAGTTGAGTTCGGTTGATCAATATCTGCTGACAGCGCGGCTTCTGGCAACCGGTTTAAGTGCGCCTCAAGTAGCCGCTTTGGGCTACGGGCCGTCCAAGTACACGGTGAGTGCCGGGAACCCTTACATTGGAGTCAATCAAATGGATTTCGGGCCATTCATCCAGGACGATTGGAGAGCGCGCCCGAACTTAACCGTCAGCCTGGGGCTTCGCTGGGAGTCGCAGACCAACATCTATGACCATAGTGACTGGGCGCCACGCTTAGGGTTCGCCTGGTCACCCGGCGGCAAAGGCACCGGCGGGCGAGCAAAGACGGTCATTCGAGGCGGGTGGGGTTTCTTCTACGATCGCTTTCAGCTTCTGAATGTAGAAAACGCGGAGCGCTATCTGAGCGGCTCACCGTTGACCAGCTATACATTGAATCGCCCACAGACGTTTGACCCGACGTTCACAAATCCTTTGCCACTCTCATTGCTGTCAGCGAGCTCCGGGCAGGTCTATCAGATTGATCATGCGTTGCAATCGCCACGCCTGATGCAGACAGCCATCGGCGTTGAACGGCAATTATTTAAGCGAACTACGCTTTCAGTGAACTTCACTAACTCGCGTGGTATTCACGAATTCCGTACAGTCGACATCAATGCTCCGGTGCCGATTGAAGGAGCTCTTCCTCCAGGAACTCCCGCAGCTGCAGGCGGCACACTGCCTACGATTCGCCCTTATGGCAATGTTGGCGATATTTACGACTACCAATCGGACGGCATCTTCAAGCAGACCCAGGTGCTGGTGAACATGAACACCACCGTTGGCAAGGTGCTAACGCTTTTTACTCGATATACATATTCCAACGCGCATAGCGACACAGACGGCCTGGGTACGCTCCCGTCCAATCCGTACGATTACGCTGCTGATTACGGGCGATCCATTCTCGATGTGAAAAATAGCCTCTTTGTTGGTGGCTCCATTACGCCGCGCTGGGGCTTACGCTTCTCTCCTTTTGTTGTGTTGCATAGCGGCACTCCGTTCAATATCACCACGGGAACCGATTTGTATCTGCAAGGCAATGGATCGCCTACGGCGCGTCCAAGTGTAATGAGCACAGCTGGGCCAGATACGGTCAACACGCCGTTCGGATTTCTGAATCCCTATCCAGTGGTGGGAGAGCCCGTCATTCAGCGGAATGCGGGAACAAGCGCTGGGTTTATCGGCGTTAACCTGCGCGTGAGCAAGACCTTTGGGTT
The DNA here is from genome assembly GCA_964248405.1 of uncultured Bryobacteraceae bacterium. Lineage (GTDB taxonomy): Bacteria > Acidobacteriota > Terriglobia > Bryobacterales > Bryobacteraceae > Bog-105. The sequence goes on along the minus strand of CAXTYH010000028.1, from coordinate 40,524 downwards.
CGGAACTACCAAGTTTCAGGGAACCTCGGGCGGTGCCAGCGCGAATGGCGGGGGAGGTTACGGCGGTGGTGGTGGTGGTGGTCGAGGGGGAGGCGGGTTCGGTGGCGGCGGTGGTCGAGGTGGCGGTGGTGGCGGCGAGACCAGCAATCATCGGTATAACCTGACTCTCTCGGTCAATGCACGCAATATTCTCAATCATGAGAACCTGAACACCTTTAACGGTTCCATTACGTCGCCTTACTTCCTGCAGCCTACCGGCATCACTGGTGGCTATGGTGCCGAGGCGACGGCCAGCAATCAACGGCGACTTGACCTGCAACTCCGCTTCTCGTTTTAGGGAAACAGTAACCGGAAGACCTTTACAGCAGATCTTCAGTATTGGATTGTTAACTGAAGAGGAACCGATATGGAACCTCTTCGAGTCTGCGGTCGATCCTGCGTCTCTGCGGTGGCGCTTGCCTTTCTGAGCAGCGTTCCCGGGTGGTGCCAGACCGCGCAGCAGCCGACTGACCTTCGCGATTCGGATGTGTATGTAGGTCCGCAATCATCGGATCGCCCGTTTATCAAGAAGTTTGTCGGCAACGTCTTGCTCGATCAGAAAGAGATCTGGACGAGTCCGTTTCACATACATCGATCGTCTGCCAAGTGGTGGATCCTGGCTGGCGTTGGAACGGCGGCTTTGCTGGCTGCCGACCATCCGGTTTCTCAGGCGCTGCCAATGGGCGGCACGGCTGTCCGGTTTGGGACGGACGCTTCCAAGGCCGCACAATGGTACTCCGTATTCCCGGCTGGAGGTGCATTACTGGGAATAGGTTTCCTCAGCCACGACTCGAAGCTGGAGGAGACAGGCGCGCTCAGCCTGCAAGCGCTGGCAGATGCCGGCATTGTGACCGACGTGCTGAAGATTGCGGCACGTCGGCAGCGTCCCGATCAGGGTGACCACGGGGGTCACTTTGAGAAAGGCGGAAGCTCCTTTCCTTCCGGGCACTCAACGGAGGCTTGGGCGCTGGCCACGGTGCTTGCAACCGAGTATGGCGACCATAAGTGGGTCCCGTATGCAAGTTATGGGTATGCTGTACTGATCAGCACGTCCCGGGTGCTGGCGCAGGCTCACTTCACGTCAGACGTTTTCGTTGGCGGCGCGATTGGTTTTTTTGTCGGCCGCTACGTCGTTCGAACGCAACGGGTACATGGAGCACACTCTACACCACTGCATGGGCGGCTGCTGACTCCGGCTGTGATGCCATCCTTTTCGCGGCAGGCACAGACCATGGCTCTGGCATGGAGTTACTGAGCAATTGCCTTCACTAACGCCCGATGCCGGCCATCTTGCGTGCCCCCTTCGCTTCGGCTAAAAGCGTAGGTTCGATTGACTCGGCGCTCCATCTCCGGCCAAACCTCTGGGTCGAGGGTGATGCGGCTGCCGTTATCTAAATTCAGCACGGTGATTTGTTCAAGATTGCCGCGGCTGCGATCCCACTCCCACGCCTTTCGGGACTCTGGGTCGAACACGAAAATTTGGGAGATTCCGATTCGTTCATATTGCGCACATTTCTCGTGAACTGTGTGCATGTCATCTCCAGGCGAGAGGACTTCTGCGACAATATCAATGGGCCGCGTCGGGTATGGTTGCTCAGTCTGTAAGGCTGCCGAGACGTCGGGCTTGGGCTCCCAATCAGGATCAATTCGGAGCTCTAGTTCTGACCCGGCAGTATATCCAGCCCGCGTCAAAACCTCAGTGAGAAGTGCCTGCAAAATGGAATGCAACCATGTCGGCGATGATTTCCTTACCGCCCTGCCAAACCAGTATTCGTAACCATTTTTGCCGTCATACTGAGCGTGATACTCCTGAAGAGTCAAGCTTGTATTCATGTTCTTTTCTATTCGCTCGCGCCCTGGGCAGCTACGCAATTCCCAGCTTCTTCTGCATCTGTTCCAGCGTGACGCCTTTCGTCTCTGGATACGAGAACCAAACCACGAAAAACTGCAAAGCCATCATGGCTGCGAAGAAAACAAAGGGAGCGCCTCTGTTGGCGGCAGCGATAAGAGGGAACATCTGGGAGATCGCCGCGTTCATAATCCAGTGAGTGAAGCTGCCCAGGCTCTGCCCTTTGGCTCGCACGCGATTCGGAAAAATCTCGCTGATGAACACCCAGATTACCGCCCCTTGCGAGAAGGCGAAAAATGCAATGAAGCCCACCAGCAGCCACACCAAAAGATTTTCATGACTCGATGACAAGAACACGGCAGCCACGCCGGCGAGACATACCGTGCAACCAACAGAGCCAATCAGGAGCAGAGTCTTCCGCCCTACCTTGTCGATAATCGACATGGCCAGCATGGTCGCCAGCAGATTTGCCAATCCGATCAATACCGATTGCACATCGCCTGAGACCTTACTGAAGCCGGCTTTGGCGAAGATGTCGTTAAGGTAGTAAAGAATGGCGTTGATTCCGGACAGCTGGTTGAACATTCCAATTGAGACAGCGAGAAATATGGGTACGCGGTACTTCGCTTGAAACAGCGGTTCATTCTGGTGGCCGTGGTCGGCATCAATAGAGGTAACAATGTTCTGCAGTTCTCCTTCGACATTTTCTTCCCCGATCTGCTGCAGCACGCTTCTCGCTTCGTCAATCCGTGACTTCTGTGCCAGCCAGCGCGGACTGCGCGGAATCATGAATAACATGAAAAAGAAGAGCAGTGCCGGAATGGCGGAAACGCCCAGCATCCAGCGCCACTCTTCCTCGCCAAAATGAGCTAATCCGATCAGGAAGTTTGACAAGTAGGCAAGCAGAATGCCGCCCACGACGTTGAATTGGAAGAGGCCCACCAGGCGCCCTCGCCACTTGGCAGGCGCAATCTCAGCGATATACATGGGGCCCAGCACAGAAGACCCGCCAATGCCCAACCCACCGAGGAATCGGAACGCAATCAGCGAGTACCAGTCCCAGGCAAAGGCGCACCCAATCGCGGAGATCAGATACAAGACTGCCATGCCACGCAGGCTGTCACGACGGCCAAAGCGATCGCCCGGAATGCTTGCCACCAGCGATCCAATCACGGTTCCAATCAAGGCTACAGAGACGGTGAACCCGAGTGTCTTGGGTGTGAGTGCAAACGAGTGGGTTAGACCGGCGGTTGTGCCGGCAATCACGGCGGTATCGAATCCAAATAGCAAGCCACCGAGGGCGGCAACAATGGTGCTTCTGATGAGCGAACCAGTCAGTCTCACTAGCGGCTTCCCTCCCCCTGACCGAGTACACTTTCCGCAAGAACCAGCGAACCCAAAACACCGGCGCGCCCTCCTAGCGCAGGTGGCTGAATGTACTCGTCTAAACCGGTGCTGAGGTTGGGATGCCGTACGTAGCTATTCATAATGCGGGCAAACTCGTTTCGAACTAGCGGGATTAAGTGCGGCTGCTGCATGACACCCCCGCCGATGATAATGCGCTGCGGCGAGAGAGTAACAGTCAGGTTCATCACGGCCAGGGCAAGGTAGCGTGCTTCGATGGCCCACCCCGGATGTTCGGGAGGCAACGTGTGGGCAGGTTGTTTCCAGCGTGCCTGCATGGCCGAACCGGAGGCCAATCCTTCGAGGCAGTCACCGTGAAATGGACACAGTCCCGGGAAAGGATCGGCTGTCCAGTCATGCGGGAGATGAAGATGGCCCATCTCAGGATGAACAAGCCCGTGCACAACCCGCCCATGCACCATTGCGCCACCACCAACACCAGTTCCAATGGTAACGTAGATGGCGTCCTGCAGCCCTTGGGCAGCACCCCAACGCGCTTCGCCCAGTAGCGCCGCGTTCACGTCGGTATCGAGAGCTACGGGGATGTTCAACTTCTGACGAAGCGAGCCGGCCAGGTCAACGTACTGCCAGCCCTCTTTGGGTGTCGACGTGATGTAACCGAAATACTGGGACGCGGGGTCGAGGTCTACCGGCCCGAATGATCCAATGCCAATCGCTTGCAGCGGCGCCCCACTATGACCGCCAAAAAAATCTTGGATGCTACGCAGGGTCTGCTCAGGAGTGGTTGTCGGAAAGTGGGCAGTGACCAGATCATCCGGACCGGTTCCGATCCCGCAAACAAACTTGGTACCACCCGCTTCAACGCCGCCAAACATGCTCTTGAGTATATGCAAAGAGCATGCACCGGGAAGCCGACCTTCTTACCGACTAAGTTACGCCTGCAGCTGGCGCAGAGTCTTGCCAACAGCACCGGGGCCGAATGGCACGCGCGCCTCGCGCAAAGGCAAGCCAACCACTTCGATCCGGCTTAAATTTGCAGTTCCAATACCGACGGCTTCGGCCAACTTTAATGAATTGTCGCCACGGATAAACGGCGACGAACCTCGATTTGCGGTGGGATCGTAGCTCATCACAGCCATGCCGACGGCATCTACACAGACCGGATTGCGGCCGGCGATGATCACGCCCGGGGTCATACGGTCCAAGCCTTCCAGCCAAGGCCCTTCCCCGCCCCGCACCGTCTCCACGCCATCCACAATGGCAAGGTCGATGGGACGAATGCCGACTTGATCTATGGCGATACGGGGAACGCGATAGCCTGGGTCGCGCGGCGAATCCGGATGCAACTCGGGATCTACGCCCGCAGGTGCTTTGGTTGTGCCTGCATGCAGCACGTCGCCGCGCTCCTTGGTCGCCTGCTCATTTCCGCTCGGCCCGCAATCGCTTCCATAAAGTGAACAAGGCGTGTTGCCGAAGTTGTTCTTCATCGACATAGTAACGCCGGCAATCCAGTGATTCTTCAATTTGGCGAATGAGACATACGTGTCGCAATCCACAAACGCGCGGTTGACGTGATACGCCGGGTAAGCGTAGCCGCCCCATGGCACTTTCAGGCGCACATAGTCTTTGTAGCCGCCCAGGTTCTGCACATTCTGCCAAACCACCTGCGTACCAAGATTGTTAATGGCGTTCACATCGATCCCGTAGCGGGCCCACAAGCCGAGATCCTGCCGGGCGGGAAAGAAACTTTCGATGATTCGTACACGACGAGCACCGGCTTTGGCCAGCAAGTTCACCACCGCAGCGACACTGCCCCCATCGGTCCGGTACGGAAGGCTGGGGTCGAGTGGGAAGTTCTTGGGATTGCCGGTCAGGTTCAATTTCAGGCCAACGGTTTTGCCCCGGACCAGCTTGTCGATGCCACCGATCCCGTCGAAGGCCGAGGAAAGCTGGGTTTGAAACTGGTTGTAATCGCGGCAGCGTACAATCGACACGCTACTGGCCGGCGCCGGCGTGGCTTGCAAAGACCGGAATCCGCTGAGAGCGCCGATGGCGGCTGAGCCGGCCACGGTCAACATCTCGCGCCTGGATGGATGGAAGTTTGGCATCATTGCTCCTTCTGTCATGCTACTCGCTTTCCCGGGACGCCGCACGGCTACTTGCGTCGTTCTGATGTCCGGCTTTGGTAACCGAGCGATGCCGCAATGACTTAGAACCCACGACTCGCTCCTGCGATGCTGATTGCACAAGAGGCAGGTATGCTTTCAACTGTGAATCGATTTCGCCCAACTCGACGCGACGCAATCAAGGTGCTTGGAGCTATTCCGCTTTCTCACCTTTTCGGCGCAACGGACAATATGTATCTGGCTTTGAATAGCGTCCTGGTGCATGGTCGCGTGCCATGGCCGCAGTTCCCCGAACTCGCCGCAAAAACCGGCTTTCCGGGTTGCGACATCATGCTCTCCCCAGGCATGACAGCAGGTGCAGGCGCTACTCGCGATCTGTTCACACGCCTAAAGCTCAAACCAGGCGCTATCGATTTTCCAGTAGAATTCCGCAAAGATGAAGGGACATTCCAGGCTGGTCTGGCCAAGCTGCCCGAATCAGCCAAGTTCGCCGCCGACGTTCATTGTCCGCGCATGGTCACCTATATCCTTCCTTCCAGCGATACGCCTAAACCTGAGCTGCGTGCACTGTATGTCAAGCGCTTCACTGCCAGTGCGCAAGTTCTTGCAAAGTACAACGTGCGTCTGGGGCTGGAGTTTCTTGGTCCCCTGCATTTTCGTCACGCTCAGCCGCATGAGTTCATATGGCGCATGAACGAGATGCTGGAGCTGGCCAAAGAGTGCGGACCGAATGTAGGACTGTTGCTCGATTCCTGGCACTGGCACCATGCAGGAGCTACGACGCAGGACATCGCTGCAGCAGGCCGGGATCGCATTGTGCATGTGCACTTCAACGATGCGCCGGACCTGCCGCCCGATCGGATTCGGGACGATCAACGGCTGCTTCCCGGCGAGGGTGTGATCAATTTAGTTGGGTTCCTGCAAGCTTTGAAGCAGATAGGCTACCGTGATGCTCTGAGTGTGGAGGTCTTCGGGCGCATGGATAAAGCGACACCGGACGAAGCTGCACGGAAAGGACTCGAAGCTTCGAACGCTGTTTTCCGGAAAGCAGGCATTCCGGTCTAGGCCTCCCGCCCTACCGTCAGCCAAACAGGTCCATCTGCTGCACGTGCACCGGCTTCCGTTCACGGCGATCATCGGCAGCAGTTCGCCCGCCCAGGCTCGGCGAGATCGCTCGCTCATGCTCCAGAACACGTGGGAAGTTGGCTTGCGGTTCCAAGCGTTGTTCTACGCGCCTTGTCAGACTGTCGAGCCGCTTGAAGCCTTCAACCTTTTCGGTCCGATCCAACTTGGCAGCCTGAAGCGAACGCCGCAGAACACTCAAGGTCTCATCATAAGTCTTGAGCGGAACGGGGAATGGGTGGCCGTCCTTACCGCCTAGGGCAAATGAGAAGCGGGCGGGATCTTTGAATCGGCTTTGAGCGCCATGCACCACCTCCGCTACCAGCGCCAACGACTGAAGTGTGCGCGGGCCCAAGATTTTCCAACAGCAGGAGCGAAGCGAAATCACGCAGTTGCTTCTCATAGCTGACGGCAAGCACAGCGCCCAATCGCTTCAGGTCCACATTCTCCGCACGCACCTCATGATGACGGGGCATGGCTAAATGTTGAGGAAGAAGGCGCTGCAGTTCGGTCAGTGTTTGACGCGGATCAGACCCGGCAATAGTAAGCAATGCTTCTTGCGCCGGCCCGGCCCGACCGTCCACCAGGTTCAGAATCTCCCCGCGGTTTGCCCCGACAATGGCTGAATGCGGCTCACGGGTAAAGCAGTCGTCACCAGCGAAATTGCGAACCTTTTCCGAGTGCCAATGGTAGCGCCGCGCTAACCCGCTCCCCTCATTCAATCCCTGCTGCACAACTGCCCATTGCCCGCTTTCGCTAACGATAAAGCTATGCAAGTAAATCTGAAACCCGTCGCCAATCGCATTGTTATCGATCTTGGCAGTGAGGCGGCTTGTTCTCACAAGCTCATCACCGTTCAAGCCGCGCCGGTTTGCCAATGCGAGTAACTCATCAGGAGTCCGGCGTGACTGCTTGCCCCGACCGCCGCAAAGGTAGAGCCCCAAATCGCGCTCACGTCCACGCAGGCCGCGTTTTAATGCACCTAGGACGGAAGTAGTGATACCGGAGGAGTGCCAGTCCATTCCCATGACGCAACCGAACGACTGAAACCAGAAGGGATCACTGAGCCGTGAAAGAAAAGCATCGGCTCCGTACTCTGCAACGATGCATTCGGCCATGGCCGTCCCCAGCTTTTCCATGCGCAACGAAAGCCAGGGAGGCACACGCCCGCCGTGCAGAGGCAGGTCCGCAAACCCAGATCGTTTCATCTCTCCTTTGGATGATAACGGGGCAACCCTCTATGCTTTGATTGCATGGATGCGCGAGCGGAATACATGGGGCGGCGGGAGCGCTGGCACTCAACGAAAACGGTACAGGAGCAGTTGTTCATACGCATCGGAAACTGGCGTTTGCTGCTCGGCATCACCGAAGCGTTGCTTGCGTACCTGGTCTTCGGCCCTCACCTAGTGGCGCCGTGGATGCTGGCCGTTCCCGTTCTTGCTTTCATCGGTCTTGCTGCCTGGCACTCAAGAGTGTTACGGCGCAAGACGCTGGCGGCAAGGGCATTGGCCTTTTACGATGGCTGTCTTGCCCGCCTGGATAATCGCTGGATTGATAAGCCGGACACCGGACAACGTTTTCAAAATTCCGCGCATGTCTATGCAGATGACCTCGACCTATTCGGCCAGGGCAGCCTCTTTCAACTGCTCTCCACCAGCCGGACTACAGCAGGAGAGCAGACTCTTGCCGATTGGCTCTTAGCGCCTGCTTCTCAGGCCGAAGCATTAGCGCGACAGGGGGCGATTGCAGAACTCTCCACCCGCCTGGACCTGCGCGAGGATCTGGCGCTATTGGGCGAAGACATCCACGCATCTTTATCGGTTGATCGGATCGAAAGATGGGGCACAGCTCCCATTGTGCGGCTCAGCCCGTGGCTTCGCGTACTGGCTGCTGTCCTAGGTACGGGGAGCACTGTCTGCCTCTTTGCCTTCTTCGCCCAGGCAGTACGTCCCTGGCAACTGCTGACCCTATTTGCTTGTGATGCGCTGATGATTTTTGCGCTGCGCTCACCTGTTGACCGCGTTTTACGCGGCGCTGAAACTCACGGGCACTCACTCCAGGTCTTTTCGCTTTTGCTGGAGCGCCTGGAACGCGAGTCATTCAATTCTCCGTATTTGCAAAGCCTGCGCGCCTCTTTGAATGTTGCAGGCAAGCCCGCTTCGGCTCGCATCAAGGGTCTCAGCCGCTGGATGGACTTCCTCGACTCCAGCGATCACCTTCTCGTTAAAGCCATCCGGCAGCCACTGCTCTGGCGGGAACAGATTGCAATGGGCATCGAATCGTGGCGGAGTACGTCAGGGCAGGCGATTGGCACATGGCTGCGAGCAGTAGCTGAGCTTGAGGCACTCTCCTCTTTGGCCACGCTCGCCTATGAGCGGCCGCAGTGGAGCTTCCCCAATTTGCTCGACAGCTCCGATCCCATCTACGAAGCGTCGGGGTTACAACATCCACTTTTGCCCCCGCTTCAATGTGTGGCCAACGACGTTGCTTTTAACGACACCAGGCGGCTGCTGATTGTCTCCGGATCGAACATGTCAGGCAAGAGTACCCTGCTGCGAGCTGTGGGGCTGAATGCCGTTTTGGCTTGGGCCGGCGCGCCCGTGGCAGCGAGTCATCTCCGAACCTGTCCGCTCAGCCTGGGCGCTTCCATTCGTGTCACTGACTCGTTGCTCGATAGTCGTTCCCGTTTCTTTGCTGAAATTTCGCGTCTTCGAGAGATCGTCGATCTGAAGAACAGCACCAGACCGGTCCTGTTTCTATTCGATGAACTGCTAAGCGGCACCAACTCGCACGACCGGCGAATTGGCGCTTCCGCGATTGTGACCAGCCTGGTGCGCGGCGGCGCGATTGGTCTGTTGACGACCCACGATCTTGCTTTGGCCGACATTGTCAACGATCTTGGAAGCATTGCCGCAAACGTTCACTTTGACGACCGTATCGAAAACGGCCAAATTGAATTCGATTACCGACTGCAGCCTGGATTAGTGACTCACAGCAATGCTCTGGAGCTAATGCGAGCGATTGGCTTGGAGGTTTAGGCGCGGGGCGTGGCAGATCTGCATGACCTGATCACCGAAGTACAGCAGTTGGCTGACCCGACCGCTGCAGCGATTCGTCAACGCTTCTTCAAGACTGGACCGGGTGAGTACGGCGAGGGTGACGTATTTTTCGGGTTGACAGTGCCTGCCCAGCGCCGGATTGCTAAACGCCATCTCGACTTGCCGCGCAAGGATGTCCAGCAACTGCTCGCATCTCACCATCACGAGTTTCGATTCATTGCTCTGGCCATACTGGTGGCCCAATATAAGCGCGCCGATTCAGGGAGCAAAGCGGATATCGTTTCCTTCTACCTTCAGCAGCTGGAGCACGTCGATAATTGGGATCTGGTCGACGCTTCAGCCCCGTATATTCTTGGCGACCATCTGAAAAGCAGAGGCGATCAACTGCTCGACCGGCTGGCCCGATCGCCTCACATGTGGACCCGCCGAGTTGCGATCGTTGCTACGCTTGCGATAAGTCGAGCCTGGAACATTGAGCCTGCGCTCCGAATTTCGGCCTCCCTGCTGAGCGACAAGCACGATCTCATTCGTAAGGCAGTTGGCTGGGCGCTGCGTGAGGTTGGAATTGTTGATCGTCCGGGACTCCTGCGCTTTCTCCATAATCACTACCGCGAACTCTCGCGAACAACGCTCCGCTATGCCATTGAGCATCTAACGCCCCAGGAACGAAAAGCTGCACTCAGCGGACAATTTCCCGACCATTGACGGTTTTACGGCATCTAAAAACTGTGGCCGCATCTCCACTCAGCCTGCCTATTCTGCAGGCTCAACCTCTTGCCGTCCCGACCCCGCGTTTATGGAAGCCGCGGCGGGTAATTGTCACCCGGTCGGCGCGTGAATTTTCATACGCGAACGATATCTTGGCACGGGCTGCGGCACTCGGCTCCGATGTTATAGAGCTAAAAGGTGACCGGCTGCCGAGTATCGGTGCGGATGGGAACCGCAATCTCTACGCTGAAGCCAAAGGTACGCTGGCCCTGGTGGTTGCGCCTCCCGGAAGCCGCAAGCTTCAACCTATACCGCCCAGCGCCGATTTTCAGTTCCACTTAGCGCAAGGCTGCCCGGCTCACTGTCAATACTGCTATCTCGCCGGCTCCCTCGATGGTGCGCCGATCACGCGCGTTTACGCGAACATCGACCAGATCCTGGAGAACCTGGGCAATTATGTAGGCAAAGGCACCATCACTTCACGTTCCCACGCACGCGAGGCGGAAGGCACTACGTTCGAGTGCTCCTGCTACACCGACCCGCTTGCATTGGAACATTTGACTGGTGCGCTGGCCCGTTGCATTACTTACTTCGGTGACTGGCATGCTCCGGTTCAACTACGCTGGACAACTAAGTTTGACAACGTCTCGGCTCTGCTGCCATTGCGTCATTCAGGCCGTACGCGCGTCCGTTTTTCGTTGAATGCCGATTCTGTAGCGCGTCGCTTTGAAGGTGGAACATCGTCGGTCGCGGCGCGCTTACAAGCGCTACGCTCTATGGCTCTTGCTCGCTATCCTGTGGGCCTGACCATTGCACCGATCATGGACACGGTTGACTTCGAAGATGAGTATCGGAATCTGTTTGAGCGCATTCGGGCTGCATTGGACGGTATACCTGATGTGGACCTGACAGCTGAACTGATAACTCACCGATTCACACCAGGTTCTAAGCTGGTGCTGCTCGATTGGTACCCGAAGACGCCGCTCGAGATGGAAGAAGACAAGCGCTCGCAAAAGCGCACTAAGTTCGGCAGTCTGAAGTATGTGTATCCGAACGCGCGGATGAAAGAGATGCGGACCTTTATAGAGTCATGCATCGCTCGTCTGCTTCCCCAGGCCAAGACTCTTTATTGGACCTGAAATAAAAAGAGCCCAACGGGATATCCGCTGGGCTCGGGTAACACCAGGGCTGGCTTACGCCTGGGCCTGCAAGCTGTGCTTCATATCTCGAATCACACCGTGTGCTTCCTGAACGCCGGCAAACTGCTTTTGCACTAACTGCATCAAACTAGAAGGCAGCGCTTTGGCCAGTGCTTCCTTGTAATTTTTCATAGCAGCATCTTCGCCCGCTTCGCATTCGAAGATGATTTGCTTGTCGCCATCGCCAGCAACCGCTTCTTTCACCGCGATCCAGCCCCGATGAAGTGAAGCAGCGACGTGACCACTGCTGGCAGGCGTCTCACCTAACCCTGTCACCGCTGTTTGCAGCTCTTGCGCGTAACCCGACCGCTGCGACGCATACTTTGCAAAAAGCGTTTTTAGAGAAGGATCTTTTGCCTTCTCAGCAGCTGTTTGAAAGCCCTTCTCGCCGTCCTTGCATGTCTCAATTAAATCGTTCAAAACACTTACGGCGTCTTTGTTGTCTGCCATTCTTATCTCCTGCTTTCTTGGACACGGCAAGAGGAGGAATAATTTCGCAATATTCAGAGATTGCCGCCATTCAGTTTCAGGCCAATACATGTACGCTGGTAAGACTATGGATCTCTCCACGCTGGGTGTGGCAATGGGCTCTGCGTGGCTGTCCGGCATCAACCTGTACGCGACCGTGTTGACCCTTGGGCTTCTGCAACGTTTTGGCTTTGCCCACCTACCGGGTGACCTCGCCTATGTGAGCCATAGTTGGGTGCTGATTATCTCCGGTGTCCTGTTTGCCGTTCAATTCGTTGCTGACAAAATTCCTGCCGTCGATTCGGCTTGGGATATGGTTCACACATTCATTCGCATTCCGGCCGGAGCGATCCTAGCCGCCACTGCGTTCGCTCACTTCGATCCCAGCATCCGGCTGCTTGCGCTCCTTCTGGGGGGCGGGGTAGCTGCTTCTTCTCACAGCGCCAGGACTGCGACGCGCCTAGCCGCGAACACCTCGCCCGAACCTTTCTCAAACATCATTCTGAGTCTTGTCGGCGATTTCATATCGGTAGTGGGAACGCTGCTCGTAACGGCACATCCAGTCGTTCTTCTCAGCTTCATTGCTGTCGCAGTGGTGCTCTCTGTGTGGCTATCGCGCCGTTTGTACAAGAGTTTGAAGAACCTATTTGGAGCGCGGCAAAAATCAGGCTTCATCAAAGCAAACTAGCCATGGCCGTCTCCGTCCGACCCTATCAGCAAGGTTCTGTTCGAGGCTTTCTCCACCAGCCGGACAGCGACCCCGCCGGTTCGTTAATTCTGACCCACGGAGCCGGGTCGGACTGCCGGTCGCTTCTACTTCGAGCCCTTGCTGAAGCGTTTGTGAATCATTCCCTGCTTGTGTTGCGCTGTGATCTGCCCTTCAGACAAGCACGCCCGCTGGGCCCGCCCGCCCGTACGAGTGGCGCTGTGGATCGCCAGGGTATCAGCGATGCTGCCGCCCAAATGCGTAATCTTTCAAAGGGACCCGTTTACGCGGCGGGACACTCCTATGGAGGACGTCAGGCAAGCATGCTCGCTGCCGAGCAGCCACATCTAGGTCTGGCCGCCCTCCTGCTGCTTTCCTACCCTCTGCACCCCCCTGCCAAACCGGACGATCTTCGCACCGGACACTTTGGTGCGTTAGTAACGCCATCTTTTTTCGTACAAGGCACACGTGACCCGTTTGGTTCACCTGAAGAACTTACGGCAGCGCTCCAGTTGATTCCGTCGACGACTCGCACCCGAGTGCTACTACTAGAAGGTTGCGGTCACGATCTGTCCCCCGGCAAGTCCGATTTTGCACGGCTTTGCGCCTCCAGCTTTCTCAATTTCGTTGTATCGTGTAAAGCGTGATGGCCAGTCTTCTCGCTCTCGGCGAATGCGTGCCGCTTCAGAGTTCCGTCACTTTAAGGTGATCAGAAGTTCAAGCCCCACATGGATGCTCACTATTTGAAGAACTTCTTCACCGCGCAGCTTCACGTCAGGCCCTCTGAGCTTTACGGCCTGCGTACCCCCGATTGGCTTGTTAACGCCAGAAACGGTTCACAATTTGAAAAATACAAGAATTCACTTAGAGTCTTCTCCCGAATCCTGGTGTCGCTTTAAAGGAGCCGCTTCGATACACAGCCACACTCTCTGTTCCCGGGAGACACTTAGTTTCATTGACAAGCTTGCTCGTGGCTGCAGCCCGCTGCGCGTAGCTTTGGAAAGAGGCAGGGCAAAATACAAGGAGGCCAACGGATCTGAACTCGATCTTTCACGCGCCTGGTGGACGCCGCCCATAGCGCCCTACGATGCATGGCAGCTGGAGCGCGATCAGATTCAGCACCGGCTTGGCTTGCAAGCCCTGGTCTCGCTGTCCGACCACGACACCATTGAAGCTCCTATCAGTCTGCGTAATGTTCACGAGTGCCGTGATCTTCCTATCTCAGTCGAGTGGACGGTGCCGTTCGGTCCTACGTTCTTTCACTTAGGGGTGCACAATATTCCGGCTGAGTCAGCCAGTGAACTGATGGGGCAAATGAGCACGCTCACACGTTCCCGTAGCACGCTCCACCTCCGTACGCTTCTGGAGACGCTATCGAGCCCACGCGAATCACTCGTTGTATTCAACCATCCATGCTGGGATGAAAGTGGCGTCGGACAGCAGACGCATAATGAGTGGGCCGCGCGTTTTGCCACAGAGTACAGCGCCTATCTCCATGCTTTTGAGATCAACGGCCTACGCCGGTGGGCAGAAAACCGGAGAGCCTTACAGATGGCCAGAGATTTTGAGAAGCCGGTCATCTCCGGTGGCGACCGTCATACGCTTGAGCCGAATGCGATTCTTGATCTGACAAATGCTTCCAGCTTCGCAGAGTATGTCGAGCAGGTGAGATCTGGTCACACCGACGTTCTGATTACACGGCAGTATCGTGATCCCTTCCAGCTGCGCATTCTGCAAGGCCTCCACGAACTCATGCAGAATCACAAGAATCACGGCCGAGGCTGGCAGCAATGGAGTGACCGCGTCTTCTACCGCTGCGATGATGGAATCGTTAGATCCATGTCCACGTTATTTGCTAATCATGTGCCTGGCTCTGTCCAAATCTTTATCAGAGGTTTGAGCATCATGCGACACCGCAGCGTGCGCCGAACATTCCGATACGCATTCTCGTCAGGTGAGGAACTGGCCCTATGAGCTCTCCGCGGGTTGCCTTTTTCACCGACAGCTTCCATGAAGTGAATGGCGTAGCTCGCACCAGCCGCATGTTTGCCCGCTATGCCTTAGAACAAGGATACCCGTTCTTCTCTGTTCATACCGGGCCAGAGACGCGCGCCTTCACCGAACGCCGGCTAGAAACACATGAACTAAAGCATAGCCGCTGGACCGTGCCTTTGGAAACGGATCTGGCCTTCGACGTACTCTTCATTCGCCATCGCGCTCGGCTGCTAAAAGCACTCCGGAAGTTTAAGCCGGATCTGGTCCATGTCACCGGACCCGGCCACTGCGGATTACTGGGCGCCATTCTGGCCCTCCAGCTGGGCGTCCCATTGGTAGCTTCCTGGCACACGAACGTACACGAGTTTGGCTCTCACCGCTTATCTCAGATCTTCGGATTTTTGCCGGAGCGATTACTTCGCCTTGCAAGCGGCGTTGCGGAAGCGATCTTTTTACACATCATCCTCGGGTTCTACCGGTTTGCGCGCCTTTTGTTTGCACCCAACCCGGAACTGGTCCGGATGCTTCACTCTAGAACACGCAGACCAACGTTTTTGATGCAGCGTGGTATTGATACGGAGTTGTTCTCTCCGGCGCGACGAAACCGCACTGATGGCGAGTTTGTGATTGGCTACGTGGGCCGGCTCTCGCCTGAGAAAAACGTGCGCTTGCTGGTAGAGATCGAGAAGCGATTGATAGCCGCTGGATTGGGGAACTACCGTTTTCTGGTTGTCGGCGATGGCGGCGATCGCGAGTATCTTGCTGCGAATCTCAGGCGATGCGATATGGCCGGCGTTCTGCTCGGGAATGAGCTTGCGACGGCCTACGCGAACATGGACGTGTTCGTATTTCCGTCCGAAACAGACACGTTCGGAAATGTTGTTTTAGAAGCGATGTCTTCCGGTGTACCGGCCATCGTCAGCTCTAGTGGTGGACCGAAGTACATTATTCGTCCTGGTGTCGACGGATTTGAAGCGTCCGACACGCTGTCCTTTGCCGATGCCATTTTGGCTTTGAATCGAGATGCTGACTTGCTCCGCTCCACGTCCGAAGCAGCGCGGGCAGGCGCTGCAAAGTTCTCCTGGAACTCGGTATTTGGTGAAGTTTACTCGCGTTACCGTGAGTTTCTTGCCCACTCGGCCCGAAAGGCTACGGCTGTCGATGTTCGACGCCGAACCCTCCCCACTAGCTCTGCTTAATTGCTTTAGTTACGGGCTGAGACTTCCATGGTAGAAAGCACATGGAAACTTTCAACTCTAGTACAAAAACAGAACAGGGTCGACTTTGAATCGTTCCGCGAAGACTCGAGCTTGTGCTCGACTGATCTTACGCTTTCCAGCAAGGATTTCAGACACCCTCGACTGAGAGATCTCGGGAAAGTCTCTCTGCGTGAGGTGGTTTTCTTGCATCAGATACGACAGCAACTCAGCCGGATCTGACTTTGTATGTTTAAAGTCGGTATAGACTTTTTTCTCGTAATCAGAGATGAGAGCGCCCAGCAACGCCAGGAGGGTCTCCTCCTCAGGGGTGAGCGTCTCCGTTTTCATCAGATTGGAAGAGACGTTGAGCCATGCCTTGTGCTCCTGCTCGGATGTGATTGGCTGAGGCATGACGTCGTGAAGTAGCTTGCCATACTTGCTTCGATCCAAATTACTCGTCTCGTTTTCTGATTGCCTCACTATCCTGAAAGCTTTACCAGCAAACTTGTTTCGACTAGGAATGGTTGATTTTACGGTCTGTTTAAGCATCATTCGGGCCTCCACCTGTTGTATTGCTCATGAGTTAAGGCTTCCTTTATCTGGACTAGCCTCAACGGGAATCGGATAAGCGTAATTAAACGATATTTGTTCCCACCCACATTGAACACGTAGTAGTTGGGAGCCACATAGTCCACGGAAGAGAAGGTGCTCTTCACGTCGGCCAAACTGGACCATTGCGCATTCTCTAAGACCTGAATCCATTGTCCCAATACCTTCCGGGCTGGGGCATACTTTTTCTCAAATGCAGCTAGTACATCCCTGCCCAAAATGTTCAACAGCCAATGACACCAAAGTGGTATCGGCTAGAAGATTCAACCGATCGCCGACCTGCGCACCGAACGGGTGTTCACCCCGCCCTCGCTGAAAGGCACGTTGAGCATCCTTGGCGACATCGGCGGTACTACCGCCAGACAAAAGAATGAAAAGTTGAATGGCGATTGGGAGTTTGCTGCTGCCCAAGACCCTGCATGTCAAACAGTATCTGGTGATCCGTGCCGGTAGTCGCCAGCTTGCCGGAAAGGCCCCCGCTCGGAGACTACGTTGTAGCCTTTTCTTTGTGAGTCGGTTTGTTCTAGGTATCCATCCGGTCCGTGAAGCATTGCGGGCCGGTCGTCCTCTGGAGAAAGTGCTGCTGGCCAAAGGAGCTGCCGGTCCGCGGATCCAGGAGATTGTTGAGCTTTGCCGCGCTGGTAATATCCCGGTTCGCTTTGAACCGCGTGAAGCACTTGATCGAATGGCGAAGGGCAGCTCGCATCAGAACGTAATCGCGTTCGGCGCTGTTCATACCTACGTCGAGCTGGATGCAGTGGTCAACGACGCACGGCTGCTGGTTGTACTGGACGGCGTTGAAGATCCGCATAATCTGGGCGCAATTGTGCGTACGGCTCATGCGGCAGGCGCCAACGCCATCGTGGTTCCTGAACGACGATCCGCTCCGCTGACAGAAACAGTTGACCGCGCAGCTTCTGGCGCTTTGGAATACCTGCCAGTGGCACGGGTCACGAACATCACTCAGGCTCTAGACCGTCTGAAAGAATTCGGGTTCTGGATCTACGGCTTGGATGAGCGCGGAGGGGAGTTGTACAACGAAGTGGCATACGCCACCCCGAGCGCTATCGTGCTCGGCGGCGAAGGTAAAGGTTTGCACCAGAACGTCCAAAAACATTGCGATGTACTGGTCCGCATTCCCATGGCCGGCGCCGTATCTTCCTTGAATGTATCGGTGGCTGCAGGAGTAGTTTTGTTCGACTGGCGCAGGCGGGTTGCGGGCGAATGAGTGCAAACTTACCGGTAACGAGGTCGCGTCGCAACCAAGCCCTAGTCTCAGCCAGTCGATCCAATCACCGCCGCGCTCTTTGAAAGCTGGTCAATCATACGTTCGCGTTCAGTTGAGGAACGCTCCAGTGCAGTATCGGTGGCTACCTTGTACACGATGAGGCCCACCACCAGCTCAACAGCTAGAACGCCGAGAAAGGCCCAGGGAGAATCGAGAGCCCACCGTGCTAACAAAGCGGCGCCGATCAGCACAGCCATACCTAAGGTGCAGGCAAGCACCCAGAGTTGCATCTTGCCTCCCCCGTTCTTACGAACCATCTGTTTCGGATCAGCGGGCCACGCCAGACTAACCGAAGTAAGGTTTCCGACTGCTAAGAAGAAAGTGCCCACAACTGCGGCCGAAGCGAAGGACGAAAGCACATCCAGCAAGCTAATGCGTTGCCGTAAAAGAGCTGTAAAAATCAAAACGAACGCAGACTGAACCCCTACACAAATAACGGCAACAATGTTTTTAGCTCGTAGCACAGCGCCAAAGCCTATAGGCGCAGCAAAGTAGACGGCGGTAGCTCCGCGATCAGTGCCGAAGACATTCAGGATCACGGCATCGCTTAGAAGCAGAAGGCCATACAACGTAGTGACCGGAAAGAAGTTGCGGTCGAGAAAGGTGCTTCCAGCGCGCGTCGTGTTGGCGGCCAGCGGAACGAAGATCAGCACGCTGAAGATGCAGGCCATTCCAAAACGTATGCGGAATCGAGGGGTACGGACGAGCGATCGAAACTCCTTTTCGATCAAAGTCGCTAACGGGTCTCTGAACAGCCGATATAAAAGCGAGGACCAGCCTGGCGCCGCCCTTCCCCCGCTTGTTCGGCTGATAACAGCTCCGCGCGCGGCCGGCCCGGCAGTTCTCCTCAAAGCGGAGCGAGCGCATAAACATTCGATGTGCCAGAACGAACGTCAGCGCAGTCCAGAACAGCAGGACAGTAAACTCCAAAATATGGGGTTGCCCTAAGCTCAGGGAAGCTTCGGCATGCCACGGCGTGAGCCGGCCCTGCGAGCCGGCCTCTAAGTAGGGCCGCAACTGTTCCGCGAAGCCCGCTTTTAGGAGAACCTGCGGCAGAACACTGAGTGAGAAGAGAACAATCGCAAAGATCTCGCGAAGTCGGTTTCGCTCGAACGAATGCAGCAGTACCTCGCGCACTGCAAGCGACAAGAACAGATTCAATGGAATGAACAGGAGCAAAGCAAGCGGAGCAAACAGCGGCAGGCTGGGATGCCGCATCAGTCCCACGGTTCCGCCGAGCAGAATGACGATCATCTCGGGCGAACTTGTCACCCGCAGAATCAGCTCGATCATGAATAGTTGCCCATTGCTGATGGGATACATCTGCAGCTTGCTCAGCTGTAGTGACCAGCCGGTGCTCAAAGTAAAGAGCGGAACAACTTGCCAATACGCAAAAATTCCGAGGAGCGCAGGAGCCAGCCACCTTTGCAGGCCTGAGAAGGGAACAGAAGGGATCAGAACTGCCAGCCCAAAAGCGATGGTGGCCGCCAATGCATACCACGCAAGACTCAGCAGGTGGCCCAAGACTGATGCGAATCCGGCTCTAGGCAGGTGATTACGCAGGATCTGAAACTGCGCAGTGATGATAGCTCCGAGTGCTGGCGGCATAGCTACAACCAGTTCAGATTTTCGGGCAATCCGCTGCCGCCAACCAAACTGACGAAGATCTCCTCTAACGAGCTGTCAGCAGCTGCAGCAGCCTGCTCTCGCAACTCAGCCAGCGTCCCCTGAACCACCACCCTGCCGCGATTGATAATTGCTACCTGATCGCAGAGCCGCTCCACCACTTCCAGCACGTGAGTGGTGAGGAACACGGTAGCCCCACCGCTGATCTGATGGAGGAGAATGTCCTTCATCAAGCGAGCGCCCACTGCATCCACGCCCTCAAACGGTTCGTCCATCAGATACAACCGCGGCCGATGAATCAGCGCCGCCGCCATAGCCACTCGCTTGCGCATGCCTTTGGAGTACTCACCGATCAGCTTGCGCCGATCCTCCTGCAGGTGCAGCAGTCCCAGTAATTCGCTTGCCCGGTCTTTTGCGATCGGTCGGGCAATCCCATACAACCGCGCCACAAACTCAAGATATTCAGCGCCGGTCAGGTAATCGAACAGCAGAGTGTCGTCGGGCACAACCCCGATTTGCTTTCGAATCTCAAGTGAGTCTTCCGGCAGCCGCAGCCCTAGTACCCGGACGGTTCCGCCATTCGGCTGCGTGAGCCCCATCAGTATCTTGATAGTCGTGGTTTTGCCGGCCCCATTTGGGCCCAGAAAGCCGAAGAACGAACCGCTTGGAACAGTAACCGACAAGCCGTCTACCGCTGCTGCTCCGCCGTACACTTTCTTTAGATCCCGGATCTCAATAGCTGGCGCTTTCTCAAACTCTGTGCCGGAAACAGAATTGTCAGGAGCACTCATTTATTGCTGGTGGACGCGGGCGTGGCTGCCGCCGACCCCCGAACTGCCGCTAACAGCGTACCAGTCTGCCGAAGGATTGCCAGGCGTGCGCGGATTTCCTGCAGGTCCGATTCGTAAAAGGCCATCCACCGGTTGCTCTCTTCCAGGCGCACCTGCTCCACTCGGCTGATCGTCACTCGCCCTTCGGTGTTTTGGGCCAGCAGCACCGTCAGTTCCTCTCGCGCAAAATCCAACTGCATGCGCGTTAGATTGCGAATGGTCTTGGCCTTCTCCCACTGCTCGTAGCTCCGTCGTGTGTCGGTCAATATGCGGTTGCGAACCTGATCCATCTGAATGCCGATTTTTTGCACGTCAATCGCCGCTTCTGCTGCGTAGCCGAGTGCGGCCGTACCAGTTAATATCGGGATGGTCACGGATGCGCCAATCTGGGTATTATTGCGTTGGAATTTCTGGAAGTACTGCTCGTAGTTGTATCTGGCGAACAACGAATACTGCGCTACCAGGTCCACTTTCGGAAGGCGCTCGGCTCTGAACGAACGATAATCCATCTGCTTGGCCAACACACTGGATTGCATCTGCCGCAGTTCCTTGTTATTTTTCATGGCGCTATCGGCTGCCTGATCCTCGCTGGGTGGCGACGCAATCGATGACAGTTCAGAGTCTACCGGCTTTACACGATCACCCACCGGAAATCCCAATGCAACGGCCAGCATCATTTCGTAGTAGTCGCAATCAAGTTTTACCGCTTCTGCCTTCTGCTGCGTCACTGCCAGGTTGACTTGGGCGCGCTTCTGCTCCAACGGTAATTCGCTTCCTTCCGTCACTGCGGCGGCCACCGACTCCGCTACCTTCTGCAAGCTTGGCAATTGGCCAGTCAATGCCTCGGTTTCGTGCTCAACCTGTGTTGCGCTAAGGAAAATATCGGCAGCTTGGTAGGCCACCTCTTCAACTTTGGCTTGGGCGCCCTGTTCGGCTCCCCGCGCCAACTCCCGGGTCGAGACCAGCGCGTAACTCTTAGGTCGGTTGAACAGCGCCATGTCCGTTCTTACCTGAAATAGGCTTGGCGCATTTCCTTCGATGCTGTTCGGGTATCCGTACGTATAAGCCAACCCGCTACCAGCATTTACCTTGGGACGAAACGGGTCCAGCGCTACTCGGATGCTGGCTTCGGCACGCTGGCTGTCTAATCGCGCTAGAGCAACATCGGGGTTCTGGCGTGACGCAATATCCAGTGTCTGCGACAACGTCAGAGAATGGACTTCTGCGTTCGCGTACGAAACGAACCCAAGGGTAAGTACAGTGAAAACTCGGACCAACACACCTAATGCTAGCGTGCGGGAGGGTGTTTCAGTTTCAAGAATGTATAGCGCGCTGCCCAGCGTTGAAGTCCATAGCGGTACAAATTGAGTACCCGCCTAATTCGACGCCAGAAAAGAAGCAGCCCCGGACTTGAAGGTCCCGGGGCTGCCATACTGAAGCGCCGCTTTGGGCCGCCAAAGTTTATGGGTGGGGTGTCGCGCCGGTGGTGGTGGAAGTGCGCGGTGCACCCGGCTGGCGGGGCGAAACATTGGTGCTGGTCGGTACAGCCGAGCCCGCCGGAGCCGGATTCTTATCGTACAGAGAGATGATGTCCTGCGTGATGTCGATCGCACTTGAGGCGTACAGCACCGGGGTGTTCTGATTACTCACATCCAGGATCATCGTATAGCCATTGTCTTTGGCGTACTTCTCAATTACGGCCATCATGCGTTGACCCAGACCCTGTAGGATCTGTTGCTGGGCGCCTTGTAGCTCTTCCTGTGCGTCCTGCATATCACGCTCAAGCCGCTTCTTTTTCTCATCAATATCGCGGTTCAGCTGATTGCGCTTTTCATCGCTCATCACGCTGCCGCCTTTGTTGTACTGGTCCTGCAGGGAGGCAAGTTCACTCTGGCGCGTATCGAACTCTTTTCTTTTAGGAACGAACTTAGTATCCAGCTCCTGGGAAGCTTTCTGTCCATCCTTAGTCCCGACGATTGCGCCTTGCACGCTGATGACGCCGACTTTTCCCGGTGTCTGAGCACTGCCGCTCACGGGCAGACCAAAGGCGAGGCAAGCTAGCGCCACTGCCGAAATCATATTGCGTTTCATTACCATCTAACTTCTAAATTCCTTCCGTCACTTCTGTTTGTTTGTTAAGGCCTATTGATGTCTGCCAGATTAGAACGTTCGTCCAACCGAAAAACGGAACAAGGATCGCTTCTCAAAAGGAGCGAATGGCGAACCAAGCTGCTGTAGTTGCAGTTGGTAATTCTGGAACGTTGCATCGTTCGGAAAATCCGCCCTGTTTCCCAACGAGGGCGCTGAGATTGCCGCATTTAAGATACTCGGGTTATAAGCCCAGTATATGCGAAACGGCGCGTTCACAACTGGCATCAGCACTTGTAACTCCAGGCCGACCGACGCACGTACCGGCTGCGTGCCGCCCGGGATATAGGCTCGCTTGCCGAAGTCAGATTGCGGATACAGGGCATTAAGATAGGCTATACGGTCACTACTAAGCCCTAGTTGTCCTGGCAATGTTAGCTTGTCAATACCTGCGTCGAGAAAGGGCGCCAGTGTCACCGGCCCGATGAGGGGTATTCGATACTCAAAGTTGAACACACCCGAAGTATCGCCGCCCGGGAAAAGGATTTGATAGGCGGGCGCTGACCGGGTAACGGCCACCAGCGAAACGCTGCCATCCGGATTCAGCGATCGCTGCACACGGGGTGTTCCATCGTTATTCAGGATTGGGACCGATACGCTGGTCGGAATGTACGCCACAGGGCTAATGGTGAGGATGTTGAAGCCGCGGATGTCGTCCTCGCCACCCATGAAGTAACGGCTGAATGGCGGAGCTACTTTTCCGCCATAGCCGCCGATGAAGCGGCCCGTCACGTGAACGCCAATTACGTTGCGCTTGAAAAAGCCGCGATGGAAGTAAGCAGCATCCAGCACGGGTTGGATGGTATTAACGTTTCCACCCAGCACGCTGCCTGAGAAACTTGCACTTAGATTTACCCGCAGCCCGCGACTCGGCGTGATCGGATGATCGACGGTGTTGTACGCATAGGTTGGCGTAATGGTGCTGCTCGTAACGCCGGTCAGCGAATTGGGGCCGCTTACATTTTGGAAATTAGAGTAGTCAAAGTAGTCCTTTGCCGCGTCAGTTAACGGCTTGACAGACTGAATACTGTAACCGTATGAGATACCCACGCGAGCAAAACTTCGGCGCAACTGATAGCTAAGAAAGGAGGTAAATCCCTTCCCGTTCGTTATATAGTTGAGCAGATTGTTCGTACCTAACGAGTTATAGAGCCCGGTTAGATTTTGCCCGCTAAAGATAGACGCTTGCCTGCCCTGGTCGTAACTGTAGCGGGAGAAGAAGACTGTAACGCCGGCTTGTATCGGTTTATCGAAGAGGTATGGTTCGGTAAAGCCGAGTGTAACGTTCGTTAGTAAGGTGCCGACTTGAGCGCCTAAGCTAAGTGTTTCGCCCAGGCCAAGGAAGTTATTGGTCGAGTAGGAAAATCCGATAAAACTACCGGAAATACCAGACACTCCACCGTTTAATTGAATAGAGTTCTTACCGCGCTCTTTCACTTTGAGCAAGAGATCGACCGTGTTAGTACGGGTATCCCGCTTCATTTCGGCGGCATCTTCCGGCTTAAGCGGTTCGAAGTAGCCCAGCTGGTTCAACCGGAGGATACTGGTATCCCATAACTGCTGGCTGTAAAGATCGCCTTCGTCGATAAGAATCTCGCGGCGAATCACCTTGTCGCGGGTGGTGGTGTTGCCCTGGAAGTCGATGCGGCGAACGAAGAACTGGTGCCCTTCATCCACATCGATGGTCAAATCAATTTTGTCCTGGCCTGGGACCGGCTGAGGATCCGGGGCAGGGACCATATCGATATAGCCAAAGTTGCCGTACAGCTTGCGTAATTGCTCAACGCCCTTTTGCAGCTTCTCGGTAGAGAAAACATCTCCGGGAGCCATGCGAAATATCTGACGACCAATTAAGTCAGGAGTCCGAAACAGCTTCATCCCGACGAAATTGAAGTTGCGGAGGTAATACTTATCACCTTCCCGCACATCCATGGTGATATCGACCTGCTTACCCGTCTTGCCGTTAGTCGGGAGAAAAGGAAGACCAAGCTTGTGAGCAGGGACATCCACGATTTTCTCACTGTGGTTCACCACACGAGCTGTAAAGTATCCATTGGTCTGATAGAACTGGCGGATCCGATCCGAATCTTCGTCCAGCTTGGTTGCGTCAAAGGTGCGCGCAAAGAGGTCTTCAAATAAAATCGAGTGCGGGATGCCGATGGGCTTCAGATTCTTCATCGCCCGAATCACTTCTTTGTCGCTGAAGGCATGGTTGCCGTCAATGATGATCTGCCCGACTTTCACCTTAGGGCCTTCATCAATCTGGAAGATAATGTCCACCCCACCAGGCGGAACCTGCCGGATCTGCGGCACCACCGAAGCATACTGGTGGCCGCGTTCGGACTCGTACTCCAGGATCACGTTGCGAGCGCGCTGCACCCTGCCGGGGTCATACTGTGACTCTGGCGAAAGGCTCACCTTGCGCTCTTTGAAACGGTCCAGAATCTCTGACTTAGTAATTGACTTATTGCCTGCGTAATCGATGGTATGAACCGTTCGGCGTTCAGTAACAACGAAGCGCAGAATGATTCCGCCAGCCGGCCCGCGCTCGCGCTCTACCTTCAAATCGTCGAAGCGGCCGGTGTTCCATAGCGCTGTGAAATCACGATGCAGTAACTCCTCGTCATAGACATCGCCCTTCTTAACGGCGATCAAGGCGCGCAGGGTATCTTGCGGAACCTTACGTTGGCCTCGGAACTCTACCCCTTCTATTATGTTGTCGCCAACAACGGCTGTCTTGGCATCCTGGATGTTCGAAGGAGTGGTAGTGTTCGGCGGCGGCTTGTCCGGTGCAACCGGTACGTTCTCAAAAGGATTATTGGGATTCTGCTGCGTTGGCTGTGCCGGACGAGTTTGCGGTGGAGAGGCAGGAGGGGGCGTCTGCTGTTGTGAAGACGCTTGTTGCGGCGTAGATTGCGGGGCCGTATCCGATGAGCTACTTGTTTGGCCTACGCCTCCGTTCGCACTTTCCTCAGGCGTAACCGCGACGTCATCGGCAACATGTTCGGAAAAAATCACCTGCACCTTGGCTGGCGACGCCCCTTCGGTGCTGGGCATGCCAGTCAAGCTTAAATCACCAGCAGCGACTCTCTTTTCGGCAGGCTGCCCGGCTCGTGTTCCGGATTCGCTTTCTGCGCCGAATACAACGGTTGTCCCAATGCTGAGTAGGCAGACGATCAGGATGCGAGGGGCACACGTGGGCGGGCGCAGGCCTTTAAGCCTGTGATAATTCATCTAAAAGCGAATCCTTTCCATGCTTCGGAAAAAGCCCCTGACGTGCTCTCAGCTATGCGGGTTTCAGGCACAGTGCGAGACGCGAGGGAAATGCAATCCTGCCGGTAAACTCAAACTCCCTAGTGTAGCCGATGAGCGCACTGTGGCTCGGCATTTGCGGCGGAAAAGCGCATCCTTTGACTTCTATTCAGTTAGACTGCGACACCAGGAAAAGAGCAGCTTCCACTCTAGATCTTGGATTGCTAGTGCCGCCTGCTCAAACACTGACCCGGGCGCCTGCCGCCCGTAGTCACACCACTCGACAAAGTTGCCGTGATTCCACTTTGCTGACACTCGCCACTGTGGGGGCCGAAGTTGCTGGAGCACTTGCGCGGCGCCATCTCGCAGGGTCGGCAGTATAGGATGTTCTCCAACCCTACGAAACCAGTAGCCGGCATTAGCTGCATCAGGTTCCATACGATGCGCAATGCCATGCCAATAACTGCCTTCCGGGGTACCTAATTCCTGTGACAGCCGATGACTGGCATCCCAGCATCCCATCTTCAGCAGCAATCCGCTTACTGCGCCTTCTGGACTAAGCGCGCCCGGAAACAAGGTGGTTGCTGGTGTACCTAGCACACCCCGTGCGTCCGAACTGTCTATCTCCTGCCGGCGAGTCAGAGGCAGAGTCGCCTCTCCATATTGGTTCAAAAGCCCCTGGAGATCGCTTTCCGGATTCATTAACTAAATAAGTAGCAGAAACTTTGGCCGGAGGAGATCGTGCCCGGAGCGGCCTGAAGGCTCCCTTCTTACAATACGGCCTCAGGGCGGCAGAGTGAGGGTGATTACCGCATCCGCTCGCCTACACTAGGACTGATGAGCAAACAATATTCGGCGGCTCCCCCGATGAGCATCGACCCCTCTAAGACTTTTGTCGCCACAATCGAAACCACCAAAGGTCCTATCATTGTTGATCTCTTTGCCAAGGATGCGCCCAAGACCGTCAATAATTTTGTGTTTCTGGTCCGGGATGGATTCTACGACGGCACTCGCTTTCACCGCGTAATTCCCGACTTCATGGTCCAGGGCGGCGATCCGGAAGGAACCGGCCGGGGTGGCCCTGGTTATCGTTTTGAGGATGAGACCAAAGGCAATCCGAACAAGCACAAGGTCGGCTCGCTCTCGATGGCAAATGCTGGTCCTAACACGAATGGCAGCCAGTTTTTCATCACTCACGTGGTCACCAATTGGCTCGACGGAAAACACACCGTCTTCGGTCAGGTTCGCTCTGGGCAGCAAGTTGTAAACGCCATCCAGCAAGGCGACGAGATCAAGTCGATCAAGATCGAAGAATCCTAGACCACGCAACCATGACCCGCGACGAAGCCTGGCAGGTCGTCTGTGAGTTTGTGAAAAATGAAGGGCTGCGGCGTCACATGCTCGGCGTCGAAGCCTGTATGGTGGCGTATGCCCAGCGATTCGGGCAAGACCCGACGCGCTGGGCTGTGACGGCGCTTCTGCATGACTTCGATTGGGAGATCCATCCTTCAGCTCCCGACCACCCGGCGAAGGGCGAAGCGATCTTAGCCGAACGCGGGGTGGACGAAGAGATTCGTCGCGCCATCCTGTCCCATGCCGACTATTCCGGCGTGCCCCGAACCACGCTGATGGAGCACGCCCTCTTCGCCTGCGATGAATTATCCGGCTTCCTGACTGCGTGCGCCTACGTTAAACCAGGACGAAGCATTGCCGAAGTAGACGCCGCGTCGGTGAAGCGCAAGCTCAAAGACAAGGGCTTTGCACGAACTGTGAGCCGCGACGATATTGTCAACGGCGCCGCTGAATTGAACTTACCGCTCGAGGAGCACATCAGCTTCTGCATCGAAGCAATGAAGTCGCGTGCTTCTGAACTTGGGCTGGCTGGAGCTGGGGCTTAACCGCGGTAGTCGCGAGCCATCAGCAATTCATCGAGATCGCGCTGGAGCGCATTCCGCGACGCGCCCTCGAGAACGTTTTTGTGGAGGATGGCGCGCAGCTTATCAATTGACTTGTTGAGTTCACTCCGGCCCATTCTGCCGTCGCTCAACTTCCGGTCAAGAGAAGACAAATGCCCTTCGGCTGCAGCGATGCGCTCGCGTCCTTTCTGGTTCCTGGTCGGGAGTCCGGAAGCATAGCGCAAGTCGTTCTGCGTCCGGTTCACGACTGCGCGCAGCTGTCCTGAAGGTGCGCCATACGGATTCCCATACCCCTGTGCCGGGTATCCCGGGTTCGGATATCCACCATTCGGGTACCCCTGAAACCCAAAACCTGCCGAGCCGGCCAACAGCGTCAGCAGGCAAATGGCAGCGCATCTGTGTCTTCTCATAATCACCACCTCCTCAAATCTCTATCTGATAAGACGCAGCGCTGCGACTTGAGATTATTCCGAAAAGGCAGGAAGGAGCATTAAAAATCTTTGAGAGAGAAGCCATGTCATAACTCTCCGCATCCCTTCTGCTTCACCTACGCAGAAGAAGTCATCTGCTGGGCCAACACCAGGGCCCCGTAGAGAACACTGTCATCTCCCAGTTGGGCCGGCACAACATCACGCCGGGCTTTAGACCAAGCCGTCATCTGCCGGCTCAACTCCTCTCGGAGAGGCACAAAGAGGGCATTACCGGCCTTGCTGATTCCGCCACCAATCACAATTCGGTGCGGGTTTAGGACCATGAGTGCTGTCTTCAAGCCGCGTGCAAGATCCACCACGTAGCGCCTGACAAACTCGGGGTCCAAGAGCAAGGTTGAGGCAGGTTTTCCAAAATCGCGCTCCAGCCACAGGCCACAGCACATTCGTTCGAAACAACCGTAGGAGCCGCAGAGACAGGCTGGTCCATTCGGAAGAATATTGGTGTGGCCGATCTCTCCCGCATAAGAATCGGCACCCCGCACGACCGTTCCATTTTGGATGATCCCGCCGCCTATGCCCGTGGACAGGGTCATATAAAACAGGGAGGGCAATCCTTTGCCGGCACCGAAATAAGACTCGCCTAACGCACCCACATTCGCATCATTGTCAATGACAGTAGGCGCATCCACGGTCTCTGTTATCTTG
This sequence comes from uncultured Bryobacteraceae bacterium, assembly GCA_964248405.1. Lineage (GTDB taxonomy): Bacteria > Acidobacteriota > Terriglobia > Bryobacterales > Bryobacteraceae > Bog-105. The sequence goes on along the minus strand of CAXTYH010000028.1, from coordinate 11,884 downwards.
CTTACCAGCGGAAATTGCGCCCACCCTTCAACGTGGGTAGACATTGTCACCGACTGAGTGGGGTAATCGACTGGTCCGCCGAAACCGATTCCACAACATTCCGCCCGAAATCCCTTATCGCGCCGCCAAATTGCGATGATTTCTTTGATTTGTCCGACCATCCAGACCGGACCACCTTCGCGATTGGTTCTACGTGTTTCCCGAAAGACTATATCGCTACCGTCAAAGCCGGCAACGGAGAACTTCGAACCACCGACATCAATTGTTAGTACCTGCACGAGTCTTGGTCTACACGCAAAAGGGACAGAGGTTGAAATGCTCTGTCCCTGCCCAACAAGATTTTAGAAAACTCTGTCCTGATTAGTCGCTCGAGTCAATAAGTTCATACTCGACTACCATGCCTGAGTTCATCAGTGCGTCTTTAAAGTCTCGGTCCTTGCCATCGACAACATCGTATTCCCAGATTTCTGTTCCAACACTCAAAAAGCTGTCATCCTCTTCCAAATCTTCTGTCGAGTGCACAGCGTCTGGATCATTTCGAGAAACAAGTACCGCGTCCAACACGGTTTCATCGTCAAGTTGCGGGTCAAGGAAGCTGGGTGGATCTTCAGAAACCTCACCCTGCTGATTGACCCGCTCCCGGAACACTACCCTATATTTCATGTCCACCAGTGTAGTGGGCAGAAGTTAGGAAGATGAGCCTGAGCCCAACTTAGACTGAATGCCTTTCAGCTTGTCGAGATGACCCTGAATTACCGGAAGAGTCTGTGCAGCGAAGCCTTTGATCTTCTCGTCTTTACCACTCTGGGACTCTTTGGTGAATTCCTTTACATCCTGCTGGTGATCGGTCATCATGTCCTTGACATACATCTTGTCGAAGTCATTGCCAGACAATTTCGAAAGGCTGTCGTACATGGCCTGTTGCTTCTGGTTGACGTCGGTGGGAAGGGTCATGCCCTGCTCCTGGGCAACGGCCTTCAATTGGTCGTTGGCTTTCGTATGGTCGTCTACCATCTGCTGACCAAATGCCTTTACGTCCGGATTACTCGCCTTATCGGCAGCGAGCTGGCCCATCTTGACTTCCGCTAAACCACCCTGTGCAGCTTTGACAGCGAACGTGGTGTCAGATGACTTCATCATGTGCTTGGCGCCCTGGTCCATTGTGTGTCCAGCAGCTTGCGCCCCGTTTTTCACTGCACCGCCGGCGCTACTGGCAGCGCCACCGACACCACTACCTTGCGAGGCGTTCTGTGCAGAAACTGCTAGCGGGCCGACTGCCAAGATTGCAGCGATGACTGTGCTGCCCAAACAAAACCCGTTTAATTTTTTCATTCAACCCTCGAGAAATAAGACATCTCGAGGCCTGTACTGTTGCCTATGGATAATACGAGTGCTATTTTCGGCGAACGCCTTTAGTTAAATTCATTCGCAATGGCGTACCGCGTCATCTGCGCCGTGGAGTGTAAGCCAAGCCGCTGCATAATGGCCGCACGATGGAACTCTGCCGTACGAACAGAAATGTTCAAAGCGTTAGCAATGTCCTTGGCAGTGGAGCCGGCAGCAATCAATCGCAGCACTTCGCGTTGACGCGCCGTAAGGTCCGCCTTTCCTGCAATCCCTGAAGTTGCCGACGTATCGCCCCTATCTTCCAGGAGGGAGTTGCCGTCAAGCACAGTACGAAGTGCGCTAATCAGTTCGTGTGCCGGCACGTGCTTAGAGAGATACGCCTTGGCTCCAACTCTGGCCGCCTGGTCGATGTAGCTGGAGTCGGTATACATGGAAAGGAAAACGATCGGTAGATCCGGGCGCATGTCGAGGACCTTCCGAGCGATCGAGAAGCCGTCGCCACCCGGCATGTTGACGTCCAACACAGCGACGTCAGGCTTAAATTCCCCCATTGCTTTTAAGAAGGAGTCACAGCTGTCGACGGCGAAAATGTCAAAGTCGCTACTCATCATGGCGCCTAAGGCATCGAGTATCAAGTGGTGATCGTCAGCCATTAGCACTCGGGGAAGTCCGGGTGCCGGTTGGCTAGAACTTTGTGCGGGTGCTGTAGCAAGTGATGACATAGAGGGCGATCCTTTACTGAGGGCGATCCGGTACTCGTACGCCATCTTGGCGTGGTTTCAAACGTAAATTACTGCGCGATTAGCTGTTCATTTCACAGGAAAGTCTAACCTCGCTGAAAATCATACGTGGCTTCTCTAGCATACCGCAAAAATTGGGTACGATGAAATCCGCCCCGGCTTTAACCAGTCTCTGCTTTTTCCATTCATCTACTTGCCGGCAGGAGGGCTCATCAGTTGCGACTCCGATAGCCGTACCACCCACCCGTTTCACCTCCTCTATCTCCACAAATCCATCGCCGAAAACGACCAGGTCTTCCCCGGCGTACCTGGAGTCGGAGATAAGGCGCTGAACCAGTATGGCTTTCGAGAAGCTTTGCAAATCGTCTTGCGCCCCGAACATGCGCTTGGGAAAAAACAAAGCCAACCCGAGCAACTCAGCTTCTTCTTTTACGTTGGCGTCATCGGTCCCACTTGCCAAGTACAGGGTAAGACCGCGTTCGGTCAGAAATTGGAGGAAATCTCGTGCTCCCGGAACCATAAACTGTTCTGGTGCCCCCCCGTCTCGTAAGGCTTGAAGCCTACTGTAGATCTTTCCGTTCAGCGCTTCCAAATACTCTCGCTTGTACTGCAAAGGGGTTCGTGCTCCTCCGCCTCTAGCCTGAACAGCCTCGGCCAGGGCCATCATCTGGTAAATGGTTTCCTTGCCCGTTAATCGGCCGATAAACTCATTCGCAACGGTCGTTAATTCTTGTTCCGATTCGCGTGTTCCAGTGGCGGCTAATTCTTTCACCGCCATTTGAAGCATCAGTTCAGTCCAACCGGAACGGATGACTGATAGCGTTCCGTCGAAATCGAAAATTGCTACTTTGGCCCTGGCCGCTGTTGCGCCAGAACGGATTATCTCAATCACTTTGGGAATTGTCCCACGGTGGGCAGAGGCTTCCATGTACTAGAATTTTGACTTGCTCAGACTTTTCCGAAGGCACTCACATTGAGCCAAAACCCTACGATATGATCGCTAGGACGTGTTCCGGCACGTTTGGATGGGATGGGTTTGGAGCAAGAATGCGTGTTGCGATTATTGGTACCGGCTACGTAGGTCTAACTACGGGCGTTTGCCTCGCCTTTTTAGGGCACTCGGTCTCTTGTTTGGACACCGATGCGGCGAAAATTGAGGCGTTAAAAGCAGGCAAAATACCGATTTATGAGCCGAATCTTGCAGAGTTATTGGCAGAAGCGGCCCCAAACATCCGCTTTACCAGCAGTTATGGCGAGGCGATTCCAGATGCGGAAGTGGTTTTTATCGCGGTCGGCACACCACCAACTCCGTCCGGTGCACCGAATCTTGAGTATCTTTCACAGGCTGCGCGATCCATAGCGCAATGTGTAAACCGCGACTTTACGGTTGTGGTGAACAAGTCAACGGTGCCGATTGGCAGCGGAAACTGGGTCGGTTCGCTCCTGCGGGATTCATACAACAGTCGGACTGATCGGAACGGCGCTGAGTTTGCCGTGGCTTCCAATCCGGAGTTTTTACGCGAGGGAACGGCGCTTCACGACAGCCTGTACCCGGACCGGATTGTTGTTGGTGCAGACGCCCAGCGGGCGCTGGAGGTGCTCTACTCTCTGTATCGGCCCATCCTCGACCAGACATTTACCGCTCCCACTTACCTGCCGCGCCCGGAGTCGGTAGGTGCTGTTCCTATGCTCTCGACTGACTTGGCGTCCGCCGAGTTGATCAAATACGCCGCCAACGCTTTTCTGGCCCTGAAAATCAGCTTCATTAACGAGGTTGGCCTGCTCGCGGAACGGGTAGGCGCGAATATATCGGAGGTAGCGCGCGGCATAGGCTTGGACAGCCGGATCGGGCCGCGATTCCTAAGTGCTGGGATCGGCTGGGGCGGTTCCTGCTTCGGTAAGGACACGGCTGCTTTGATTGCAACTGCCGGCGAGTATGGGCTGCAAATGCCTATTGTCGAATCAGCCAAGCGGATCAACGCACGACAACGCGACCGGGTGGTTGAGAAGCTGCTGCAAGAACTGAAAATCCTCAAAGGTCGAACGATCGGACTGCTCGGTTTAGCCTTCAAGCCGAACACAGACGATTTACGCGAGGCTCCTGCCATCGAGATCGCGCAAAAACTCATCGACCGGGGCGTTCGGGTAAAAGTACATGACCCGATCGCGGTGGAGCGCTTTTTGAAGGAGCATGGCGATATGCAGGTTCAAATCTGCGAGAACGCGGCCGATGTCTCAGCCGATTGCGACGCGCTCGTGCTGGTAACGGAGTGGAATGAATATCGCGATCTCGATTGGGAAAGTATTGGCAAAAAGATGCGATCTCCCTTTATTCTTGACGGCCGGCATGCCCTCGATCGTGACAAGTTGACGCGAGCGGGCCTCCGTTACGCGACACTGAGCTAGGGCTGGAGCCTTATCTTGCCGAGCAATGTTGCGGTACGGTGGGAGAAGGAGCGAACTGCCCATGGAAGTAAAGCAAAACGAGGCAAACAAACGGTTTGAAGTCGATGTAGAAGGGATGCGGTCAGTCCTGGAGTACGAGATCCGTGGAACGACGATTTGTTTCACCCATACCGGAGTGCCAGGGCCGCTGGAAGGCCGTGGTATAGGGAAAGCGTTGGCAAAGGCAGGATTGGACTACGCTCGCGAGAAACAATTGAAAGTTGAGCCGGCCTGTTCTTTCATCCGGGTATACATGAAGCGACACCCGGAGTATAACCATTTGATGGCCGGCAGCTAAGCCGCACAGGTGAGAGCTAGGCTTTTTCTACTTTGCCGTCGCGAATGCAAGAGGTGCAAACGCGAATCCGTTTTCCAGCACCTTTGACCCGAGCATGAACTGTCTGAAGATTCAAATTCCAACGACGCTTGGTCACATTGTGGGCGTGGCTGATCCGACACCCAAACTGCGGGCCGCGCCCACAGAGCTCACATACTTTTGCCATAGAACACACCTTTACCCGTACCGTTCTGTCGGGTGTAAATCTCAATGTAGCATCTGCACGATTGCGGTTGCAAGAAGCATTCCCCTTTGCCGACGTGGCAAGTTCGCGGCCTACAGGTGCGAGAAGAGCGCCAGAAAGAGCAGCGAACCAGCGGCAATAGAAACAGCATGAGGCAGACGCATCGCAGCTGAGCTCTTTACATCAAGCGCCGGAGATACGGCAGCGGGCGCGCGCAAGTGAATCAACTCAGCCGAGAGTGTCGCAACATTCATCAAGGTCTCCTTGAGACGGCGTTTGCGTGCGATCACAACCAGTGAGAGTGCTCCACCGCTAATGGCCGTAGCAAGAAAAATGTACAGCCAATTTTCCGGTCCAGCCAAACTACCGACAGCTGCCATGAGCTTGACATCGCCGGCACCCATGCCACGAAGAAGGTAGAGCGGAAGATAAACTATCAGGGCAAGGCCGAACCCTTTGCCGGATTGGGCCGCGCCCGCTGTGCCGGAGAACAGGATTTGTAATCCAAACCCGAGAACAAGACCACTCAGAGTCAGCCAGTTAGGAATCCGACGCGAGCGGACATCAGTAAATCCCGCCGCAAGCACCATGGAGGCCAGAGCAATCTGTAATGCAAACGGCATGTGCTAAAGGGCAGGCCGGACAGCCTGGAATTGCAGCCGGTCTCCGGGCTGAAGACCGGACCGGGCAATGGCGCCGGAAGCGAGTTCCAGGACCGAACTGCCGGCCAGACAGAGAGCAATTCGGGCCGGACTGAGATTGCGAACCAGCTTGCGGGCACGATGGTTATGATCAAGGAAGACAACGTCGATGGGCATCTTCATCCCAAACGTGTGGATAGCCTCACACGGGGCAATCCAAAGGCCTGCGGCTTCGTCCAGGTCCGACTTGGCAAGCAGACCGCGGCGGCGGGAACGGCTCTCGCCTGCGACTTCAACATGGGCCGCTATTTCACAGTCACGGTCCAGATTGATAATGCGGTAGTGCGGTACGGGTATGCGGGAGTCTTGCGCCATAACCTTTGGAGAAAGGTGGGAGACGCAGCCCAAAGATCTCACCCGGAATCTAAGAAGGTCGGGTCATGGCTTCGGGCTTTACGTGTTGATCGAATTCCTCCGGGGTCAGGAAGCCGAGCTTAGCTGTTGCCTCACGCAGGCTGGTTCCATCAACATGAGCCGTATGAGCTATCTTCGCCGATTTGTCGTAGCCAACAATGGGGCTCAGGGCAGTGACAAGCATCAGCGATTGTGCCACATCGCGGTCCACCTGTGCGCGGTTCACCTGAATGCCAACCGCACAATGCTCGTGAAAACTACGACAGCTATCGGCAAGCAGCCGCACCGAGTGAAGAAAGTTGTGAATGATCACTGGCTTGAAAACGTTCAGTTCAAAATTTCCCTGGGAGCCGGCGAATCCGATTGCGGCATCATTTCCAAATACCTGGACGGCCACCATGGTGAGAGCTTCGCACTGAGTTGGATTCACTTTTCCCGGCATGATGGAGGAGCCGGGCTCGTTCTCCGGGATGGTCAGCTCGCCCAGGCCGCAACGAGGGCCCGAGGCTAGCCAACGTACGTCATTGGCGATCTTCATGAGAGAGGCAGCCAGTGTTTTGAGGGTGCCGCTGGCAGCAACCAGTTCGTCGTGTGCCGAGAGCGCGGCGAACTTATTCGGATGCGAGCGGAAGGGCAAGCCTGTCTCTCTGGCGATGGCGGATGCTGTACGCTCAGCAAATTCGGGATGAGCGTTCAGCCCCGTTCCGACGGCAGTGCCGCCAATGGCAAGATCGCAAAGCCCACTCAAAGTCTGCCGCAAACGTTCCACGTCGCGGTCAAGCAGAGAGACCCAGCCCGAGAACTCCTGTCCGACGGTGAGCGGAGTCGCATCTTGCAGATGAGTGCGCCCGATTTTGACGATGTCCGCGAAATTTTGCGCCTTCGCGTGAAGCGTTTGCCGGAGTTGCTCGACTGCCGGAATGAGCTTTGATTGAACAACTGTGGCTGCCGCGATGTGCATTGCTGTAGGAAAGGTGTCGTTTGAGGACTGGGAAAGATTGACGTGATCGTTCGGGTGAATCGGCTTTTTTGAGCCGAGAGTGCCTCCGGCAAGTTCGATGGCGCGATTTGAGATGACCTCATTGGCGTTCATGTTGGTCTGCGTACCGCTGCCGGTTTGCCAGATGCGAAGAGGAAACTCAGCGTTCAAGCTGCCGGAGACCACCTCGTCCGCGGCCTGAACAATCAGCCGCGTCTGCTCGTCATTGAGCTTGCCCAAATGGTGATTGACCAGGGCGGCAGCTTTCTTGAGAATGCCGAAGGCGCGGATCAGCTCCGGCGGCATCAGGTCGATCCCAATATCGAAGTGATGAAGAGATCGCTCGGTCTGGGCGCCCCAGTAGCGGGTGCTCTCCACTTCGATCGGGCCCATGCTGTCGGTTTCGGTACGCGTACTCATAAAAACCATTTTGCAGGACGGGGGCCGGTTGAACTACCTTGATGTGAAACTGACTGCATGGAGCAAACAACCTCAACCCAACCGACGGAAGCGAATGGGCGTAAGGCGGACTACCCGATTGATCCCCTCTTTCTGGAACGCTGGTCGCCGCGTGCCTTCACCGGAGAAGAAATTTCAGAGCAGGAACTTTTCACGATCTTGGAGGCCGCGCGTTGGGCTCCATCGTCCTATAACTCGCAGCCTGGACGATTTCTTTATGCACGAAGAAACACACCATCCTGGGAGATATTCTTAGGCTTATTGATTGGATTTAATCAATCGTGGGCGAAAAATGCAAGCGCGTTGATTGTGGTGGTATCGAACTCGGTCATGTTGCCGCCCGATGCTAATAAGCCGGTTCCTTCGCATAGTCACTCGTTCGATGCGGGCAGCGCCTGGGGATTTCTGGCGCTGCAGGCAGTTCGCCTGGGCTGGTATGCGCATGCGATGGTTGGCTTCGATATGGATCGGGCATTCACTGAGCTCAATGTCCCGGTAGGCTACCGCGTCGAGGCGGCCGTTGCGATCGGACGGCGAGGAGATAAGTCGATGCTGCCCGAAGCAACTCGTGCACGGGAGGTGCCGAGCGGTCGCCAGCCGTTATCTCAGCTAGCGTTCGAGGGAGGTTTTCCGAACCCCGCTTAAGAGATTCGAAAGTCAACTCAGGGCCAGGTGCTGTGCCGGAAATAGGTGAGCATTGTCTGGTAAGTTTCTGGATTATGGAATCGGCGGTTGCAATGGTCGAAGAACTGCTGGATGCGGGGTGATCAGCCCGAACCAGCGTTCAACCGGTTCAGCCAGGGCGAGAAGGTGGGCATGTTGTGCATTTGAAAGCGGGGCCGCTGTGCCAGCCAGAGACGCACCTTGGCATGCTTGTGGGTGGCATGGTTGTCGACGATCAGGTGAAGGTCGAGATCTGCGGGTACGGCCCCGTCGATGCGTTTGAAAGAAGCCGAAGAACTCCTGACGGCGGTGCCGCGGCTTCGTTTTGCTCTTAATTTTTTTTGAGTCCTTATGACAGCTCACGGACAAACGGAAGCCATATTTATCTCGAATACTTTGGCTGGCGAAGGACTCGTTGTGATGGATTCGAGCTCCGTAGGCTTCTTGCCGCAGGTTGTCAGCCTCGTCGGACCCAGCAACGCATCCGCAGGTAAAGAACTGTTGCCCTACTCTTTGCTGTTGACCAACAAAACGTCTAAGAACATCTGGGGCTTCACTGTGCTTTATACGTTTCTCGATAAGCTCTCTGGAATAGGCAAACCGTGGACAAGCACAAAGACCACCGCCTCTTGGGGTCCCAAACGATGTTCACTTCATGCTCGGCCCTGGAGATATGTACTTGGTCACGCCTCTTGCTGATTTCGCTGCTCGTAAGTATGCCAGAGGTCGGATATTAGGACCTCCCCCGGCGGATGACGAGATCCTTCGATCTTGAACAGTTCGAGACAAACTTCTTAGGCGGTCGCGTCACTGTTCAAATTGATTCCGTTATCTTTGATGACGGAACACTCATTGGGGCAGACAATGCTGGGCTGCTAGGTCGAGTTAATAACAAGATAAGGGCTGAGAAAGATCTGCTTAGTGCGGTTCAGCCACTCGACGGAAAATCCTTACATCACTATCTGCGCGGAACCAAGGCTCCTGAATTAAAGGACGAATATTTTCTACATAGAGCTTCGCGGGCCCAGGAATTCCAAGAGCCTTTAGATGCGCACGGCGAAGCTGATTTCAAGAATCAATTGACTTTGAGACGCTATGGTCATTGGTTTAACGGTAAAGACTTTGTAATAAGAGAGGAGAAGTAATGCTTTCAAACATAGCAACAGCCGTAATGTGTTGGATGTGTTTATGCAGCGGAGTTTATGCTCAAAAATATTCCGTACTAGGAGACATAGACTGCGGTGGAAATCAGGCGAGGGTGCTAGATGTACTTGTACTGCCAATTGTCTCGCTTCTAGTTGCATGGTTCCCTCAGTAGGTTCGACAACGTGATTCTTGGTTTTGCAGCTTAAGTGTTGCTTGTTCAGGGTTGAAGTCACAGTAGTGTACCTGAACAAGTGTTTGTTACCTGTTACCACCTGGAGCTAGAACACGCGTGATTTCCGAAAGATCCCCAAACTCGCAAGTTCGTAGCAGACTTGAACGAGAGCTCTTGCCATATTCAAGCGGTCGCTTCGAGTTGTTCTGTGACCGACTCCCATTCAGCCATGACGCGATCGAGCTCCGCGCGCTGAGTGTCCAGGGCGGTGCCGATCCGAGCAGCTTGTTCGGCGCTTGTGAAGTCAGACAGCATCACTTCCGATTGCTGGATTTCGCCTTCCAGTGCAGCGATTCGCTCTTCGAGTTTCTGGGCGTGCTGCTGCATCTGTTGCCGCTTCATCGGATTCACGCGTTTGGCTGCAGCACCCGAGTTGTTGTTACCGGTTGAGATTGGGATCGGTACAGCGGGGGGAACGCCGATCAACACATCATTAAGTGTCGGGGCTTCTTCGTTGCCGCCGCTCTTGCGCCAGAGATAGTCAGGGTAGTTGCCAGGGTAGACACGCACCTGGCCATCGGCAATTTCGAACACACGGGTGGCCAAATGCTCCATGAAGTAGCGATCGTGGGACACGAACACCACGGTCCCACTAAAGTTTTCAAGCGACTCGAGCAGCACGTCCTTCGCTCGAATGTCGAGATGATTTGTGGGTTCGTCGAGCAGTAGGAAATTAGAGGGATGCAGGAGCAACCGGGCTAGCGCGTAACGGTTCCTCTCACCGCCTGAAAGTACGCCGATACGCTTGAACACATCGTCCTCACTGAACAGAAAGCAGCCGAGCAAATTGCGGAGCTCAGTTTGGGTGGAACGCGGGGCGGCTGCCGTTAGGTCATCGAGCAGGCGCGCCTCCGTATCGAGCTGTTTGTACTGGTCCTGGGCAAAGTAGTCGACCTCGGTGTTGTGACCCAGAGTGTACTCGCCTGTGGTCAGCGCTTCGGATCCGGCCAGAAGCTTGATCAGCGTGGATTTTCCAGCCCCGTTGATTCCAACCAGTGCCACTCGATCACCGCGCTCGATGGTGAATTCGGCATTGCTGAAGATTGTCTTTGATCCGTAGACCTTCGATACGTTCTTGCACTGTGCCACAACGCGTCCGCTCGGCTTAGGCTGCGGGAAAGTGAAGTGGATCGTCTTCTCCTCCGGAGGCAGTTCGATGCGCTCGATCTTTTCCAGCTCTTTAATTCGGCTCTGCACCTGCTTGGCTTTAGTGGCTTGGGCGCGAAAGCGGTTGATGAACGATTCGAGCTGCTCAATCTTGTCGTGCTGATTCTTGTAAGCAGCTTCCAGTTGCGCAAGGCGTTCGGCTTTCTGAGCGCGGTATTTCTCATAACCGCCCGTGTAGAAGTGCACCTTCTTATTCCAGATTTCGACAATGCGCTTGACTGTGACATCCAGGAAGTAGCGGTCGTGAGAGATAAGGATATAGGCGAATTCGTAGTTGTTCAGGTACTGCTCAAGCCAGTCACGCGCCTCAATGTCGAGATGATTGGTGGGCTCATCCAACAGCAGAACGTTAGGCTTTTCGAGCAGGAGCTTCGCCAGCGCAATGCGCATCTGCCAGCCTCCGGAGAACTCTTCACTTTGCCGCGTCCAGTCTTCTTTGCGAAAGCCCAGACCACCCAACACAGCGCCCACCTGCGCTTCGATGGCATAACCGTCACGCGAACGAAACTCGCTATCTACGCGGATGAAGCGTTCGGCAACAGCAGAGTACTCCGGGCCGGCAGGATCGAACTCGCTCATTTGGCCGGTTAATGTTTCGAGTTCGCGCTCCAGGTCTTTCAAGTCGTCGAACACGCTCATGCATTCGGCGAAGACGCTGCGCCCACTCACTTGCAACCCGTCTTGCGGCAGGTAGCCGACCCGCAAGCCTTTGGCCGCAGTGAGAGAGCCGTAATCCAGCGGCTCGAGTCCGCTGATTGTCTTAAGAAGCGTTGATTTGCCGGTGCCGTTCCCGCCGACGAGTCCGGCCCGTTCTTTGGGCGTAATCAGCCAGTCAAGGCCATCAAACAGCAGCTTGTGTCCGAACCGCTTTCCGGCTCCGGTGAGTTGCAACATTTTCTTCCATTTTCGCTGATGGCTGAACGCTTCGCAGCAGTGCTGCCTGGAGTGTCAGGCCGGAGCTCCAGCAGGAGGATAGCGAGCAACAAGTAGAAGAAACTGAGTCAAGACTATTCATCGTGTTATCGGCGGGATGGGAACCACGAACTCGGCTCCGTACTGTATACTGTTTGCATACTGATGATTCCGGTGAAGCCGGACACCGATTCCGCCAGGAAGGCGACCAGGGTTCC
>CAXTYH010000027.1:0-72814 GCA_964248405.1 uncultured Bryobacteraceae bacterium | reverse complement strand
TTACGGAACCCCGGTCGCCTTCCTGGCGGAATCGGTGCCCGGCTTCGCCGGAATCATCATCCACGTGGAAATTAAGCTGATAGACGTTCTGTTGGGGCGTCGCTAAGCTGCCTTGAAAATACAGCGGATCGCCGCCTGCGGTCAGGAGGATGCGTTCCCCGGAAAGGTAGAAAATCTCGTTCAGCAGCCCGAACACGGCAGGACTCTTGGCTAGATGCGGGGTTTGACCGCCAAGAAGACTGCAAGCCAGGAGAGAGAGAGCGTGAAGTGTGAACGCATTTTCGGATTATTGTATCGGGTCCCGATTCGTGAACTCCTATCAGTTACTTGCCTTCATCCGCGTTTTCAGTCGAAACACGACGTAACGGATTCGACAAGTTGAATACGGTCTTCTTCTGCTTCGGCAGGTACATTGCAGATGATGGGAGTGAATCGCGAACAGAGTTTGCCATTGGTGGCACACTGTTGGCTGCAGGCTTCGACGCACTCGGAGTTGGCTACTCCTTGCCAGGGCGCGGGCTCAATCGCTTGCAGAAGAGGAAGATGCCCCGTCAGATTGACGTATCTTCTTTCCCTGATACAGCGGAGACACTCTTCCAGCACGGACGTCTTGACCGCGGTGAGTACCGGATCACAAGCATGTTGCCTAGTTCCGTCGACACTTTGGACGGATGGAGCCGATAATTGCTCACCTGTAGTCCGGAAGTATTTATCGATCCTGCACTGCGGGCCTTCGAAAGAGCCTGATCAAGATCAGCCTATTGATTGAGCACTGAACACGGAGTCTTGGCCGTTCAGGCTCCTGCCGAGAATAAATGTCTACTAAAAAAATCGACAGCCCTCGACAAAATCCGGTCTTGTGAACTCTGCGGCGATTCCTGTGTTTGATCGAGGGTAACGTCAGGGACCACCCCCTTGCCCTCATACCGGAGTCCGCTCCATGTCACATATTCAGCTTTGGGAAGGATGAGCATGTAGCCATGTCCAACCGGCACTCCCGACCCGGGAATCAATCGCCCAGCAGTTTGCCGCCCGAAGATGGTAGCGAGACCGTTTTCCGCTGCGAATGCGGCAACCATTTCACCGGCACTGACAGTGTGCTCGTTCGCAAGAATTGCGATCTTTCCGCGCCACTTCTCGAAACCGAGGCCCTCGGAAACTAGAACGACGGACGGATCGCGTCCAGCGAACTGAGCTGCCATTTGCAGGACAGCTAGCCCATTTGGAAGGTGAGTCGGCAGCCTTCTAAGCTTAGGAAGATCGTTTTTGTCGTAGCCCTGCTGAGTCCGCTTTCGCGTGACCGTGAATCCTATGGGCAACTTCTCCGGCGACAGATAGCTCATCAGCCTGAGCACTCCCAAACCTCCACCGAGATTGCCGCGAAGATCCAGAATGAGCGCTTCACACTGGGAGAGTTCTTTGAAAGCGGCGTCGAAGTTGCGGGCTAAATCGAGACCGAGCATGGTCGGAAAGATGCTGACTCGGAGATACCCCACGTTGCCGCCGATTCGAGAGTACGTGATGGGCGTGGGAGAGCAATGCGGTTGCTTGCGCGAGCTTGGATTTGGGACAGCAACTCGCATTTCAATGTCTTCTCCTCGTCGACGCACGCCGAGCGTCCACTCCGATCCCATGGCGAAAGTAAGTTGTTCGCCAGCGTAAGCGGCTAGCCCATTAACAGCAACTATTGCGTCGCCGGGCAGCAGGCCAGCATGCTCGGCGGGACTGCCAGGATGCACGTCTTCGATGATCCAGAGCGGGTCATCGCCGGGCCGCTTGCTAAATGTTGCTCCGATTGCCAGCCGCGCCGGAACCCTCCGGACAGACTGATGGAAGACCCCGGTGTGGCTCGTTCCCAGGCGACGGACAAGTTTATGAAGCGCGCATTCGAAAGTTTCTGGGTTCTCTTCCCCGACAATCGCGGATTTGGCAGCCAGTGCTATCCCCGGCCAATCAAGTCCATTGAATTTCGGATCGTAATAGCTCTTCGAGACGGTGCGATAAACCTTATCGAAGATCTGTTCACGCTGTTTCCTAGTGAGTTTGAGTAGAGGTCGCAGAAACTGTTCTCCTTCCATCTCCGTACACCGAGAACCCGGCCCAGTAATACGGGCTCGCCTTTGCTCCGTAGTTTTGAATGAATTCAATCTGAGCCAAACGAAGCGCCTCCTGCACCGTCTTTCCGGTCGCAAGCTGACGATAATAGCTCTCCATCAGCGTGGCTGTAGATCGATCGTCGATATCCCATTGACTTGCAACCACGCTCTTCGCGCCAGCAGCGAGAAAAGCACGCGCGAGATTCATGATTCCCTCCTCACCCTCCAGCCTTCCAGTTCCCGTTTCGCAGGCAGAAAGCACAACTACATCAGCCCGAAGTCTGGTTTTTCTGATCTCTCGCGCCTGCCACAAACCGTCTTCTGTTTTGGCTCCGGGATACAGCACAATCCCGGCACGATCAGGTTCAAGCTCGTCTCCGAAGGCATGTGCCGCCATGTGAATGACTCGAAACTCGTACAGGTTCTGATGCTTCAAATCAGCTTCCGAAGCATGCCCTCCCTTTAGCAGAACTCCCTGATGCCCGAGTGCTGTTTCTGCTTGCGTGACTTCTTCAGAGCTGAACTGAAGTGGTTTGATGTCGGCACCTCGCAGCTCACCGAGACCGCGCGTCGAGCTGGTGTCGCCTGCGTCTGTCGATGAATATGCAAGCCCCAAGAACATGTCGGGTGCTGATGCCTGATCCGTTTTCTGAATAGCGCTCAATACCGTGGCAGATGGAGCGAATGAGGTCGACACCTGCTCCACAAGATACGTTTTCCTTGCATCTTGCAGCGACTGAAAAGGTAACAGGTGGAGAGCACCGTCGGGAACCAAGATGATCGACTTACAATCACGATGTAATACGGGTTGCAGCAACTCGGCGAACAGCATTCCGGCTTTTTCTGGTGAGTCCCTTTTTGCTTTGAGATCCACGAGGTACGAGGACACGAGCTTTTCAATTTGTGCTCTCGGAGGGAGCCGGTGTACTTCTGCCTCGCCGGCAGCGGAGATCTCGAAAGCGAACGAGGCGTCCCGATCAAGGATGTATTCCACAAATACAGTACCGGGATCGAGCGATTGACTGAACGAAGACAGCGGTACCGGGGAGCCGCGAAGAACCATGATTTCTTGCCGATTCCTTTCTGAAGCTTGAGCGCCCATTTGATCGTAGGCGGCGTCGAGATCAGCCAAAAGTTGGCGCGCTTTTGCATTCGTCAGATGCTTTTGAAGAAGCGTCCGTTGGAGAGCCGTGATTTTAGAGATTGGCCCTGAGGAATTTGAACTTGCAATAAATGTACGCGAATAGCGGAGGGAATCGAGCAGCACTCGGCCACGGGCGCTCTCGATGATCTCAAATGCTCGGGCTTTGTCGTGAAGTTGTTCCAAAGCGAGACGGAAGTGGGCCACGTAAATATGGCCGAAGGCTGCGAGCATTGAGGCTTTTACGCGCGACGACGGCGCGTTAACCAGGAGGCCCTCTAAATCGGTCTTGGCACGCTCGTAGAGCTGGTCTGCTTTTTTCGTTTGCCGCAAGGCGGCGGCTGTGTCTGCCTGAATTCCGAGATAACGCGGCAACTCCCACCGATCAGGCGTGGCGTGAGCAGCATTAGTAGAGCGGTCGAGGATGCGTCTCGCCTTCTCTGGCTCATTGGTGGAAAGAAGAAACTCGGCTAAAGCCATTGCTGATTCAACTTCCAGACCTGGTAAAGTGGACTTCCTCGCTACAGCGACAGCGCTGTAGAAAGACTTCCCCGCTTCTGCTCCGTTGCCGGCCGCGAGGGCCAACTGCCCATGCTGCGTCAGCAGTTCGATTTCGGCTCCGGGAACCGCATCTCTTTGTGCAAAGCGGAATGCCTCAGAATACGAACGTTCTGCTTCGTCCAGGTGCCTCCGGCGCTCTTCCTCAGGCAGATTGACGATCGCCCGGATGTGGGCGATCGTTAGAGCTAACGGCGTCGCTTCGAAGCGACTCTCTTTGGCAAGTTGATCGGCCTTCTCAAGTTGTTTGAGCGCGCCGTCGGCCATTCCATTGATCGACATTCCATTTGCAAGCCAGAGAGTAAAGTAAAAAGCGCCCTCCACATCCCCAATCTTCTGAGCGGATGCGATCGCTCTAAAGAGCCCTCGGCCGGCTTCCGCTACGTTGCCGTTGCTTCCAGCGAGAATCGCCAATTCTCCGCGGGCCCGGTTTTGCCACTTGAGATCATGCACTGCGGTCGCCACCGACAACAATTCTGAGAAGTCTTCTCCTGCGGCGGCAGTATCAATGTTCAGGTCAACGATGCCAACAAGCGCAAGCGCTTTGATCTTAAGATCGGCATCATTCTGCACGATCGGGTTCTGGAGCAGTGTCCTCGCTTTTTCTCTGAGTGACTGATAGTCGCCTTGATCCGTGCTGGCGCGTAATTTGCCGAGTTGAGCCTCAGTTTCGCCTCTACCGTTTTGTTCTGATCGGAAGAGTGACTCCGCTTGGGTGTAAAGAGGTGCTGCCCGATAGCGATCACCTTCCGCCATCATCCGGTCAGCTTGTTTCAGCAGCGTATTCGCCCGACTGGGTGCCTCTTGGTTTTGCGCTGCGCACGTCAGAATCGGTGAGAAAAGGACAAAAAAAATTGCAAGTGTTGACTGCATTCACGGGGTTAGTCGCGGGCGCCATGGCCAGTGACAAGAAATTTCGGGTTTTCCGACATTATTCTCACTTTCCTTCAGACGCCGCCCGACTTGACCAGCCCCAATCGGGTGAGTTTCGCGTTTTCTGCAAATGATTTCAGCGATTGGCACGATCTCTCATCCTAGTCATCCTGCCTTCCTGCAAAGGCTTACCGCTGAGAGCCATACTCGTGCAAAAAACTCTCGACGCGGTATCGCAGCAAATCAGGGCAATGTCCTGGCAAATGTTCGAGGTCGGATTATTCAAACCGGAGGCGGAAGGCAGCAACGAATCCGTGATGATTCCACGGACTTGGGATGTCGAACATCTTCTAAGTTCCATCACTTGGATGCGCCTGCAAAACCTAAATGGGCGGAATATTTACGTTCGACCTGCAGGAGAGCACAATTTGACGCTCATAGACGATCTTAAGGCAAACTCCGTTCGGGAAATGCGGGTATCAGGTTTTCAGCCGGCGCTAATAGTGGAAACCTCACCTAACAATTTCCAAGCTTGGCTGAAACACCCGCGGACCCTTTCAAAAGAGGTCAGCACAGCCGCTGCGCGCGAGCTGGCCAAGCAGTTTGACGGCGACACTGGCGCGGCTGACTGGCGTCACTTCGGGCGGTTGGCCGGGTTCACGAACCGCAAGGCAAAATACCAGTCCGTCGATGGTTTGTTTCCGTTCGTTAAACTAAGCAGCGCGACTGGTCATGTGTATGACAAAGCAGATGAGTTTATCTCCCGAGTCGAATCGCGCATCAAGACGGAGGGTGAGAAGCGACAGGAGCGGCATTGGTCTCGAACAAGAGCTGGAGGAACCACTCTAACGCGAACCATAGAACAGTTTCGATCCAATCCGGCCTACGGCGGCGACAAAACTCGCAGCGATCTTGCCTATGCCATTTACGCACTCTCTCACGGGATCGACCAGACGGACATCGCCCAGGCTCTGCGAGGCCGGGATCTAACCCATAAGGGTAGCGAAAAGCGCCAGGTCGAATACGTTGATCGGACAATCAAGAAGGCTATGGCGATTGCAGGCAGAGCGGAGAGTCTCAGCCGGTAATGGGCTGTGCGTTATCGGGAGATGCAATAAACCAGCAAAAAACAAATAGCGACAAACGCTAGACGCGCAGGCCCGCTCAGCGCAAGAAAGAAGAGCACAAAGGATCGCATGACTTGGCCCCTACCCGATCAGAGTACCAAGGTAGAAACCGACTCCGAATAGCGCCAGTGCAGCTATTAGTCCAACCACGAGCCATAGCGTCCTTTGCTGGCTTTGAAAACCGGATTCTCGCGGAACGGCCAAGGCACTGGCCTCAATCTTCAGTTCGCGGCGAGCAGCCACTACCTGGGTCTTCAGTTCCTCCGCTATGACAGCACCAGCGCGAACCTGTACCCGTCCTGCGGCGTCATTGAGTTCCCGAGTCGCTTCCGCCAGCGTTTTGAGCAGACCCGCGGAGACCTGCTCCAAGACCAGGCGATTCAGAGTAACCACGGCCATCATCGGATCGTCCGGATCGAGACGTATTCCGTGGGCGACGGAAACCTCTGCTGCAAGGCGCTTGATCTCTTCAAGGTTCACATTCGCCACAAACGTTCAAAAGTCCAGCTTGTCGAGTTGCTCGAAAAGATCGCGTTGCACGACTTTCAGGCGCTGCCGTGACATAATCGGCAAGTCGCCATTGAGAATAACTTCGTCAAAGGTCTTCTTGTTGGAAATCATATCCTCGACATCGCGCCCGAAAGTATCCTGATTCCGCCTCGCGATAATTACGGCGCCATGTACTTTTTCAGAGTTCTCTCGAAACGCAGTCATCTCGGAGAGCTTCTTGCCATTCGCTTCAATTTTGCCGAAGTATTCGTTGACCCAGAGAACAATATTCTTGGTTTGAGTCGTTTGGGCCAACTCGTGAAAGCCGTTCAGCGTATCGAGCAGAGCTTGGCCGCCGGTAATAATGGTATGAACGTAAACACGGCGCCCCTGTTCGCGCAGATAATCGAGCGCATTGTTTTCCAACAGGTAATGCCACAGCGGAAGGAACGTCGAAGCTCCATTGTCCACCACAAATGTGGCCGGGTCTTCTTTAAGGAAACGCTCCATCAGCATGTCGAAGGCCCGCTGGTCGATACGGTTATGTTCGTCTCTGAGCTGAAGGCGGTCGGCAGCCAACGCGGAATATTGCGCAAAAGTTCGGTTCACCGGGTCAGTATCAATGCACTGCACGTTTCGTTGCGCTGCCTTCAAGTATTGCGCCAGGATAGAAGCGACAAGGCTTTTGCCCACACCCCCCTTACCTTGCAAGGTCAAATGAACGGTTCTCTCTGCGTTTTCGTTCTGATTATTTTTTGCCATCGTGTACCAGTTGCTAGATCAGGTCTTCGGGCTTGCGATCAGGATCGAAAGCAAACCCGGCCTTCCGTTTTTCCCGCTCCAAGAATTGGGCGAGCGGTTTACTTGCTTCGGACTGAACCGAAGTATCCACTGCGGGTACAGGGATGATTGTGGATGTGGCTGCCTTCTCACGTCGTCTGAGTTGGCAAACATAGTCGGAGAGGCGAGCATACCCGATCTCTAGCCCCGCCTCGATCAGCCACTGCCAGATGTCCTTCAGACTGTGTCCATGGTCCAACAACTCCCTGATCTGCGGCCACGCTTGTCTGACCTGGCCTGCTTTGGTCCGTGGTTTTTCACGCAGATGCTTGCTAAGCTGCAGCAAATCGATCTCACCTTTCCCGCTTTCTTGCAAACCGGCTCCACAACGGTAGCCTTGCGCGCGCGGCAACGTGACAGAAGACTTCAGAATATTTCGGAAGATGCCGTAAGCGCGCTGTTCTCAGATGCTGCTTTCACAATTCTTCAGATAGCATCAAGGAATTTCGAGATAGCAACAAACAGCGGCGTGGAAACAACCAACCAGGAAGGGTAGTGGAACATAAAGGGTGGTAGTCGCGGCGGCTTGCTATTTTCGCTTCTCGCTACATTTTCCAACCACTTGCCACCACTACGAACCGTGACCCACCAACTACGTTTGTAAACAGTTGGTCACCTGCGTGGTTTTGAGCGGCTGAACCGTTATGAGAACACCTTTATGCCGAAGCAGAAGCTGATCGTGCGCTCTGTGCGCCTGGAGAAAGACTTGAACGAACGCGTGAAGCAAGCGTCAAGGGATCGAGGCTTCTCGAATCCGAGTGCCTTTATTCGCCAGGCCGTTCACGGCGCGGTGTTCGGACAGGACAACGCGCTCGACGCAGCCGAACAGAGAATTGCTTCGAGCTTGGACCGCGCGACGAGCGAGTTGAGAAAAATCCGGCGAGTTCAGCAAGCCGCATTTGCGTTTGCGGACGCCGAGATCAAGATGCTGCTGACGTGTGTGCCGGAACCATCTGGCCAGTTGCTGGATCAAGCGGTGGCTCGCGGGAAGCTTCGATACGACCGATTCCTGAAGAGCGTTGCAGCCGGCTTGGCTGGAAACGTAGAGAGTGCTGTGAAGGAGTTGACTGAACGTGCGGAAGGGGAATGAAGAGGCGGCTCCTTTTCGAGTACGTCCAACTCGCCCTGCTGCTCGTGGCGGCGAAGCGATTGCGTGGTCGACGGCGCTAAAGACCGTCTTCCGGTACGCTTCGATGACTGCGCGCAATGGTGCCGTGGGTCGCCTGCATTCAGCTTCCCCGATGAAATTCGGTCAACGCTGCGCGGTGCGAATCACCTACGCCAGGAACAAGATCGCAGGGCAATGGCGGGCTCATGGGCGTTACCTTCTGCGAGAGGGCGCAGTTCGCGAGGCGTTCACGTCCGGGGACATTCGTGCTGGTGCCGAGGCGCTCGGCCGCTGGCAATCCCAAGGTGATGAGAGGCTTTGGAAAGTCATTATTTCGCCCGAGTTCGGCGACCGAGTTGACCTACAACTCCTGGTCACCAAGCTGATGGAGAAAATGGAGCGCGACCTCGGGACAAAGCTCGAATGGATTGCCGTGAACCACTACAATACGGAGCACCCGCACACTCATGTCGCTCTGCGAGGGTTGCGCGCCGATGGAACGGCGCTCGAGCTTCCTCGCGATTACATTAAATGCGGCATTCGGCAAATCGCCGAGGATCTCTGCACCCGGCAACTGGGATATCGGACTGAACAGGACAAGTTTGAGGCCGAGCGGCGTGAGATCAATCAGACGCGGCTTACATCACTCGACAGAATTATCGCCCGGTCCGGCGGTGCTGCGAGCGGCTATTTTTTCACGTGCGATCCACTGGCTTTGCATTCGAAAGATGAACAGAAGCGGCACGTGCAGGCCAGGCTCGCGTTTCTCCAGAAGGCCGGCTTGGCAGAGCCGAGCCAATCGGACGGGTGGATCGTGAAGTCCGACTTCCAGACCGTGCTGAAATCAATGCAACAGGTAGCTGACCGCCAACGAACGCTTGCCGCGCATCGCATGCTAGCGTCCAATCCAAACCTACCGGTGGTATTAACGGACCTGAACACTGTCCGGTTTGTCGTGGGTCGGATACTCGGTTACGAAGAGGACGAACAGAACTTTAGTAAACCGTACATGCTGATTGAGGAACCCGGAAGGCGCATACACCTGCTGTATCAGGACGCTGCTATTCAGTTAGCGCGAAATCGTGGGGAACTGCGCCCCGGTTCATTTGTGAAATTGCGCACGGCGACAGGAAATTGGACCCACCTAACGATCGAGGAGAGCAGAGATCCTGAACAAGTTGACCAGGGCAAGCGGGTGCGTCCGGTCGCAGGTCCGGTCATAAAACCCTCGAGGAATGCTACCCTGCGTAACCCTTCTCAGCTGCAGAGATAATCGAGACTAGATGCGCGTTTTTCGTTCGTAACGTCCTATGTATCGTCTGATGCAAGCTGATTCAGGAACTTGCAAGGCTTGCAGGACCGATAACATAGCTGCGGAAAGCACGCACACTTGAACGGCCCGAGGTCCATGATAAAGACATGCGGGCAAACATTGGAACGCAGCAGCAATGGGAGCGCATCGATGTGCGGGTGCCAGGTGCAATCGATGCTGTAAACCGCTATTCGGATTTGACCGGGCAAATCGCGAGCACTTCGGTTTTACTCAAAAGTCTGGCAGATAAGATCATTTTCGGGCTTAGCCGAGTGTGCATCGAAGAATCCCAGGAAATCCTGTTGCTCGCTGCAAATGAATATTCAAGCGGTGCCTCAAAGCTGCTACGGGGCCTATATGAGCGAACAGTGACGATGCTCTACCTCCAGAAACATCCCGAAAAGGCGGAGAGGTTCCAGCATTACGCCACGATTCAAGAGCATCGCGCGCTTGCAGCCGCAAGAAAGCTCTTCTCCGATGAACAAATCGATGGAGCGTGGAGGGATGTCTGCACAACTGCCGTCGATTCCTCGTATGCAAAGTTCAAGGCAGAATTCCAGAAAACGAAATGCAAGAACTGCAAAACCACCGAATTGGCACATAGCTGGGACGTGGATCTTGGCACCATGGCGGATCGCGTTGGCCAAGGACTGCCCGACCTTTATCTCGGCAGCTATACAGTCCCTACATTACATGCGCATGCGACGTTCGCTTCCGTCTACGTAAATATCAGGGAGTCTGAAGACAGAGTCGTCTACAACTATAAGCATTCCGACGCTGAGATTGATCTGTGCATCATTCAGGTTTTCACGCTGATGCACCGTCTTTGCGCCGCGGTTACAACTGTCTATGGTCTACCGTTTGGAAACGAGGTCGAAAAGTTCGGTCAATCGCTCCAAGTGTTCTTACTGCGGAAGGATTCTGAAGAATGACAACCGGAGGCTTTACGTCGTAGCCGACCGCGTGTGACGCGGGAAAGGCAGTTCATCGGTTGTAGGCTATCCGGTACGAACCTGGTTCGGAACTCGCTATTTGGGCATCAGCCATGTAAGCTCCGGAGTTTGCGATATCCCCGATCTGATCGGCGCTTATCGATCCTAGATTCGGCGCATCGCTCACAAACGTTGCAATATCAGCGATATGGACTCTTGCCACTCGCGTCTCGACCAGCACTCACAATTACCGTTCGTAGGCAGCTCAAATCCGCTTGATGTGCGCGCCCAAAAGGGCAAGCATCTGCCGCGGCGGCCACGCCGCATCATCATTTGGATCAACTTCTGTTCAGTCATGAGGCCACTGGCCGTTTTACAACTGGATAAGGAGGGGTGACTTTTACAGCCGAGCCGGGTTAAGCGGGTACGATTGCAGATACCAGTGATGAATTGGACGAAAAAAATGTTCAGGGCTCGAGACAGCGGGCAGCAGGCTCAAGTTTCCGGTACGAACGACGCCGGGCTAAACTCGAGCCGACAAGCGACCAGCGTTACTGCAGACAATCCCATTCGAAGAGTGGAAGACGATGCGCTGAGACGGGCGCCTCTCGCTCGATCTTTTGCGAAACAGATCCTTGCGCTTGATGCCGCCGAAGGTCTCGTGGTGGCGGTCCTCGGACCGTGGGGTTCGGGAAAAACTTCCTTCGTGAATCTTGCCCGAAATTACTTGGAAGAATCGGGGGCAACAGTCCTCGATTTCAATCCTTGGATGTTCAGCGGAACAGAACAGCTCGTCGACGCGTTCTTCAACGAACTCTCTGCTCAACTGAAGCTGCGGCCCGGGCTCGACGAAGTCGGCAAAAGCCTCGAGGAGTATGGCGAAACATTTTCAGGCTTGGCATGGCTTCCCGTTGTTGGGTCCTGGATCGAGCGAGGCAAAGCGGCTACGAGTATCTTGTCAAAGATCCTGCAGCGCCGCAAAGAAGGCGTAGCGGGTCGTCGGGCGAAAGTTGAAAAAGCACTCGCGGCGCTCAAGACATGGCTTGTCGTCGTGGTCGACGACATTGACAGGCTGAACACTTCGGAAATCCGCGACATCTTTAAATTGGTTCGGTTGACGGCAAACTTCCCAAATATCGTGTACCTTTTGGCTTTCGATCGCGGCCGCGTCGAGGAGGCGCTTGCAGAACAGGGCATTCCTGGCCGTGATTACTTAGAAAAGATTCTCCAGGTGGGACTCGATATTCCTATTGTTCCGGTGAACGTGCTCACTACGCAGGTCACGCAGGCCATTGACCGAGCACTTTCTGATATCGATAACAAAGGCCCCTTCGACGAGGGTAGTTGGCCGGATATCTTCATGGAGGTGATCCGACCTCTGATCAGGAATATGCGCGATGTTCGCCGATATGCGGCCGCAATCCATGGGGCGGTGCAGGCTCTGGAGGGTCGGGTTGCTCTGACAGATGTCTTGGCCCTGGAGGCAATTCGCGTGTTTCTGCCCGACGTGTTCGGGCAACTCAGCTCAGCGCTTGATGCACTCACGACGACATCTGACGCTGGTTACCGGAGCCGCGATACTGGGGAAGTTCTCAAACAGCAAATCAATGTTTTGCTCCAGGCGGCAGGTCCGCGTGCCGAAATAGTCCGAGCGCTCATAGAGCGTGCTTTTCCGGCGGCCCGGCATCACATAGGAGGCTCACATTTCGGAAGTGACTGGAAGCGGCAATGGCTTCGAGACAGGCGAGTTGCCCATGAGGACATTTTCCGTTTTTATTTGGAACGTGTCGTCGGTGAGAAGCTTCAGACATTTGCCGACGCGGAACAGGCTTGGGCGGAAATGGATGATGCCGCCGGCTTTG
Organism: uncultured Bryobacteraceae bacterium; assembly: GCA_964248405.1. Taxonomy (GTDB): domain Bacteria; phylum Acidobacteriota; class Terriglobia; order Bryobacterales; family Bryobacteraceae; genus Bog-105. The sequence goes on along the minus strand of CAXTYH010000027.1, from coordinate 60,476 downwards.
CCACGTTTCTCCGCTCGTTAGACGGCGACCGGTTGCGAGACGTAATCGGGTCGCTTGAAATTCACGAGGACGAGTTTCGGCCGGAGCAAGTCGTTCCGGCCAGTGCTGTTCTTCTTAATCTCTCTCCCGAATTGCCGGAATCCCAGGGAGGAATATTCGATTTCGGCAGTCGCTTGGTCGTAACCCGTGTGGTCTACCGGCTCGTGAGGTCGCTAAAAAGTCCTGAGGCAATCGATGGCGCAGTGCGCGAGATCTTACCGAAGATTGAATACCTATCGTGCAAGTTAGAATTGATCAGCATAGTCGGCCATCGTGAGCGAAGAGGACATAAGCTCGTATCGGAAAGTGCAGCAAGCGACCTTGAGAAGCAATGGCGCGAGGAGGTGCGTAAGGCTGGCGAGGCGAAGTTAAGCCACGAAAAGGAAGTCCTTAGAATACTGCTCGCAGCAAAAGCTGAGGCCCTGCCCGAAGAACCGCTGCTTGGTGTACCACAGTCTCCCGATATGACCTTGGCACTGTTGCGTTCAGGCCGCCATGAAGTAGTGAGCCAGGCAATGGGCACTCGAAGCGTTCGAAGGTCGCCGCGAATCGCTTGGAATCAATTGATCCAGATCTTCGGCGACGAGCAAACACTCCGTACACGAATTGAGGAGCTGAAAGCGGCTCAGCCCGGCGCAGATCCGGAACTGATAGCGTTGGCTGATCGATATCTAAGCGGGTGGCGTCCCAAGAGATTCGAAGATGACGAATAACGCGATGAAAATGTGGCAGAGAGAGGATCAACAGCACCGGGCCTGCAACGAAAATGCCCCATGCTTCTAACGAGACCTGCCCTTTGTCCTATTGAGACCGTTAGTCAAACTGTAGGCCAGATACCGAACGAAAAGTCCCCTTGTATCTCGGGATGACTAAGGCAACCCGCAACCGACGTGTAAAATTCAAGACGGCGGTGGGATAGCTCACTTGGATTTTCAATGGAACTCATGCGAAGGAACTACTTGCCTTCCGAGTAGCAGTGGCTCTATGCAGGAAGCTTTGACGGAAATGACCTTCCACGTATTTTGCAGCGATCCTTCCACAATCAGATAGGGAGCACTTACGCAGGCGACTTTGTGACGCTCGAACAAATCGGGATGAACAATGACGTTGACGATTCCCATCTCGTCTTCGAGACTCAGAAAGACAAAGCCTTTGGCGGTTCCTGGCCTTTGCCGGGTAATGACGCAGCCAGCGACTCGAACCCGTTGTCCGTTTGACTGCTCTTTCGCCTGGGCGCTTGTCAAAATGCCTTTTTCGGCAACACCTGCGCGGCACAAGCTCATCGGATGCTTCCCAATCGTAACGCCACTATTTTCGAAGTCCGAGTAAACCCGTTGTGTTGGTGTCATCGCTTCGAGAGGGGAGGGCAAGGAGTCGTCGACCGACGACTCCAAGAGATCTCCTACCGATCGCGCCGCTGCGGATACCTGCCAGAGCGCGCCCCGCCGATGTCGATCCACAGCATGCTGCGGCAATCCATTGAGAGCGCCTAATTCCGCCAATGTTGTCAGCTCTTTTTGGTTGAGCTGAGGAACACGAAGAACCAGATCGCGCAAAGACCGGAAGGGTGCCAAGTCCCGGGCCGCCGTGAGCGCCCGCGCTGATCGGACGCGCAATCCTTTGACGTAGTTTAGACCCAACCGCACCGCGCGCTTATCGCCTTCCGTTTCGAGCGTGCACTCATAGGCGGAATGCATCACGTCCACGGGACGAAAACGCTGACCATGACGCTGCGCATCTTTGACCAGAGTGGCTGGAGAATAGAAGCCCATCGGTTGGTTATTGAGGATGCAAGCGGTAAAAGCGGCTAGATAGTGCTGCTTGAGATAAGCGCTGGCGTAGGCGATCAAAGCAAAGCTTGCCGCATGCGATTCGGGGAAGCCATACAGCGCAAATGATGTGATGGACTGAATGATGCGCTCCTGCGTCGGTCCATCGATTTTGTTCTCCATCATGCCGCGGCGCAACTTGATCTCAACTTCCTGCATGCGTCGCTCGGATCGTTTGAACCCCATTGCGCGCCGCAACTCCTCCGCTTCCCCACCGGTGAAGTTGGCGACGATCATGGCCATCCGCAGCAATTGTTCTTGGAAAAGAGGAACGCCCAATGTTCGCGCAAGCACTTGGTCGAGCCAGGGATGTAAAGACTCCGGTTGCTCTAGGCCTTGCCGCCGGCGCAGGAATGGATGAAGCATCTGCCCGACGATGGGACCGGGCCGAATGATCGCTACTTGAACCACCAAATCGTAGAACTTGTCCGGCATCATCCGAGGAAGGGTCGCTTGTTGGGCACGGCTTTCCACCTGAAAGAGCCCAATGGTATCCGCACGTTGTAACGTGTCGAAGACTTCCGGATCATTCGGCGGCAGATGCGCGAGGTCTACGATCTCGCCATACTCTCGACCGATGACCTCGATGGAATCCTGCAACACGGCTAGCATCCCCAGGCCGAGCAAATCGATTTTTACAATCCCAAGGTCGGCGCAGTCATCCTTGTCCCATTGCACGACGACGCGGTTGGGCATGCTCGCAGGTTCGAGCGGTACCACGCGGTCCAGTTTTCCCTGACACACAATGATTCCGCCGGAATGCTGCCCCAAATGACGCGGCAGGTTGAGAATCTCTTGGGTCAAGCGGAAAAAGTGGAGTGTGCGCGGATCGCTCAGGTCTAGGCCGGTATCGCGAAAGCGCTTCTCCATGGTGTCGCGCACGTCTTTCCATTCAAACTGCGGCATGGCCGCTGCCAGACAACCCAGCTGCTCCTCGGCAAAGCCCAGCACCTTACCGACATCCCGGACCGCCGAGCGGCCGCGATAGGTAATCACGTTGGCCGTCATCGCAGCGCCGCGTTCTCCGTAGCGTTCGAACACATACTGGATGACTTGTTCGCGGTTCGTATCGCTTGGCAGATCGAGATCGATATCCGGCCACTCGCCCCGCTCTTCCGACAGGAAACGCTCAAACAAGAGGCCCATTCCGACCGCATCGACCGCCGTAATGCCCAATGCGTAGCAAACCGCGCTGTTCGCTGCCGAGCCCCGGCCCTGCACCAGAAAGCCGCGCGAACGCGCAAAACGCACGATGTCCCAAACAATGAGAAAATACCCGGCTAGTTTCAGCTTGTCGATCAGCGCGAGTTCTTGTTCGATCTGCTGATAGGCTTTCGGATGATCAGTGCCGTAGCGGCCTAAGGCGCCTTCGAAGGTGCGCTTACGTAGATACGAGATCTCGGGTTCGTCGTCCGGCGTGGGAAACGTCGGGAACTCGTACCCCAAATTCTGGAGCGTGAAGCCAAGACGATCCGCCAGCTCCACGGTATTGCCGATTGCCTCCGGCAGGTCGGCGAATAGCCGGACCATCTCCTGACTGCTGCGCAGATACTGCTGCGAGTTGCAGGCAAGAAGCCGGCCTGCATTAGCGAGCGTTCGTTTATGCCGTAAGCACGTCAAAACGTCAAAGAGTGGACGGCTTTGCTTGTCTGCGTACCGCACGCCGTTCGTGGCGAGCAGTGGAAGCCGGAGCGATCGCGCAAGCTCGACCAGCACTTCGTTGCGCGCTTCCTGTTCCTGCCGTCCATGCCGTTGTAGCTCGACGAACACGTTGCTTGGGCCGAAGGTCCTGACGAACTCTTCCAATTGACGCCGCGCGGCAGGTCGGGAATTTGTCTCTTCCCGCAAGGTTTGCGCTAATGAGCCTTCGTCACCGCCAGTGAGGCAAACCAACCCACTTGCATGTTGCTGTAGTTCCGATAAGTGGGCGACCGGATGTTCGACCTTGCCTTGTCGGCCGTGCCGCAATTTAGTTCTCGTCAGGAGTTGGGTCAAGTTCTGGTAGCCCGCTTGCGTTTCGGCCAGCAGAGTCAAACGACGTCCAGATCCAAAGCCCACCTCCGCTCCGACGAGCGGCTTGATCCCCAGGCGTTTAGCGGTGTAGTGCAGGCGAGGAGCTCCATACACGCCGTGAGCATCGGTTAGCGCTAACGCGTGTTGCCCGTTCTGCGCACATTGCATTGCCAGTTGCTCTGGCATGGAGGCCGCTTCGAGAAACGAAAACGCTGACTTGGCATGCAACTCGACATAACGATTTGCCATCTTAATTACCGCAAAATCTGTTTCAGCCGCTCACGAAGCGCCGTTTCTCGCGGGGTACCACCAGACTGGTCCACCCAACGATCGAGATCGTCTACCAAAATCTTGTACTGCACCGCGGGGGCTTTGACTTCGATATCGAGGTAACCGGTGGCACAGGCGGCTTCCGAGCACCAGGGCTCCTGCCGAAACAGACGCAGCGCTTGGGCGGCCGCTTCAAACATGCTTTCTGCCGTCACTTCGACGGAAAAACGGCCGTGTCCTCTGACTTCGCAGAAGGAGACGACGCAAGTACGCAGACGAGCCACGAAGAAATCATAACCCAGCAGATTCGCCTTGTGTTCGCCTTTTGAGTTATTCTAGTTTGCAGATCCCATGGCGGCTGCCATCTCATTCTTTCCCGCTTCTCCCCTCCTTGCTGCCAGCAAGCGCACGCAGCTTCCCGCCGTGACAAGCGGCATCGCCGCATTCGATCAACGCGGCGGCATTCCGCGAGCGGCGTTGACGGATTTGGCAGGCGCTCCCTCGTCCGGTCGAACCAGCGTGTTGCTTTCCCTATTTCGCCACGTGACAGCGAGCGGAGAGTGTTGCGTTCTTGTGGATGCGCAGGACAGTTTCGATCCGCAAAACGCCGCCGAGGCAGGCGTCGATCTAGCGCGCTTGTTATGGGTTCGCTGCCGCGGCGTGGAACAAACATTAAAAGCCGGGGATCTCCTGGTGCATGCCGGCGGATTTAGTTTGGTGGTTCTCGATCTGTCGGGAATCGAGGAACGCCTCACACGACGCATTCCGGCTGCGGTTTGGTTTCGGCTGCGACGGGGCGCCGAGCAGAGTGGGTGCGCGCTGGTGGTCTCCGGTCAGCATCGACTGACAGGTTCGTGCGCCCAGCTACAAATAACCCTCCGCCAAGCAGGCATCGCGAGCTCACGTCAGCGACTCACCGAAATTAGCGCTCAGCTGGAGTGCAGTAAAGGACGACCCGGCTTCGAAGCCGCCTTGCGGATCGCGCGATGACTCCGTTGTTCGCCGCGCTCCATGCGCCAGGAAATCTGCCGGTGCTCCTCGACTGCGCGAAACGCTTTTCGCCCGCCGTCGAAATTACGTCCGCCGACCTGGTGACCATCGACGTGCGCGGCTTGGAGCGCCTTCTCGGTTCACCCAACCGGATCGCAAAGGAGATGGAACGAACAATCGGGGTCGCTGCCAGCATCGCTTTTGCGTCCAATCCCGACACTGCGATTTACTTGAGTCGCGGCTCGACGAACTCCACAACAGTGGTTCCGGCAGGACAAGAGGCGCAGGCACTCGCGCCGCTGTCGTTGCACTTACTGGGATGCCCTTCGTCTTTGGGCGAGCTGCTCCATCTCTGGGGCTTGCGTACCTTCGGACAGTTTGCTGAACTGCCTCCACTAAGCATTGCGGAACGCTGTGGCCATGAGGGGCTGTACTGGCAAAGGCAGGCACAAGGTGCGGTCGAACGACGGCTACGACTGGTCGGGGAAGTGGTCCGCTTCATTCAACAGTCGGACTGGGACGAGCCAGTCTCGACCACAGAACCGCTGCTTTTTATTCTGGGACGGCTGCTCTTCGAACTGTGTTTGGAGCTAGTCGCCCGTTCTTTGGCCACAACCGAAGTTCGTGTGTCCCTGCGACTCGCGAACGAGCCGGACTATGTTTTGACGGTGCGTTTGCCGGTTCCCTTACAAGATCGCCAAACGCTCTTGAAGCTGCTGCACCAGGAACTCGAACAGCATCCGGCACCGGCACCGGTGCACGGCGTGCAGCTGGAGTTGAAACCGGCAGCTCCGAAAGCAACGCAAGAACATCTCTTTACGGCTGCTTATCCGTTTCCGGACCAACTAGAGCTGACAGTTGCCAGAGTGCGGCGTATGGTCGGGGCGGACCGCATCGGCGCCGCCGTATTGCTGGATTCGCATCAGCCCGATGGCTTTGTGATGAAGCCGTTTTCTCCGGCGCCGCGGGAGGCAAAAGTATTGCCAGCTGGTGACTTATCACTCGCGTTTCGGCGGTTCCGCCCGCCAAAACCAGCGCAAGTAGAATTTGAACAGCAGCCGACGTTTCTCAAGTCGGTCGGTATTCAGGGACCGGTTTGTCTGTCCCGCGGGCCCTGGTACAGCTCCGGCCACTGGTGGCAGATCGATGCCTGGCAGCGCGAGGAGTGGGACATCCGCTTGGCCAATGGGGTTCTCTATAAGGTCTTTCGCGACCTGGCGACACAGTCCTGGTTTGTCGAAGGATATTACGACTGAGGCAACAGAGCCCCGTTAAAGATCAAGGTCGGTCAGGATCTCGTAAATCGTCATAGGAGCGTTGCCTTCCAGGCGATTATTCACATAGATGTAGGCTGGCTCTCCACGACGCATCGAGCGCACAATAACGTCTCGAATGGCTTGGCGTGAACCAGGATCCGGCTCTTGGATCGTGTGATAAGGAGAGAAGTTCGAGACAGCCTGTTCATAGCTACGACCAGCCTTGAGCAGTGCTCGCACGACGGTCAAATTGGCTGTGAACGCAGTTTCCTGCCTGACCTGCTCCCGCAGCGGCGGCATTTTCGTCCAGGCGTTGAAGACATGCGACACGCTTTGTTCCTTTAGGACGGCCAGATACGCCGGCTCCTCCAGAAACGCCGCGTTGCGAATCTCGACGGCGTAGCGAAAGGTGCTCGGCAATGCACTCAGAAATCTTTGTAGGCGTTCTGCAAATTCCGCCGCCCCAAACAGCTCACCGCAGATAGCGCCAAATTCGAAGATCAAGAGCGGCACGCGCATTTGATAAGGAGCAAGGAGCTGGAGGAACGCTCTTTCGAGCAAAGGACAATCAAGGAACTGATCGTTCTTTTTTCCCGCGCGTAGACCGTAGCGAGGGTGCGATGGAAAGAATGGCAGCGTGATTTCTTCCGGAATCTTGAACGAGAACTGAAGCTGTGACGGCGAATTCTCGAACAGCTGCTTCCAGAAGGCGACCGTCGGGAATTGATAAAACGAGAAATCACCGCACACCAACGGGAAGATCTCCGCGTACTCGCGCAAGCAGTGTTGCTCAAACTGGCGTTTGGAAAAACGGCCACGAGCCAAATAGCGTTCCTGGGAGTAAATCTGCCCTAACCAACCCTCATACTTCCAGGAGCTCGTCCCCAAATAGATCCGGTTCCGAGCCAACCGATCCAGCCGTTCTTTAAGCTCTCGTCGAAACGGCGCAGTAGGTTCCTCAAAGAGAGGAAGCGTGTCACTCACTCAACCGATTGTAGTCGGGACCGCTTTCATCCTTCGCGCCGAACGCTCTTCGGGTCTTTATTCTCTCGCAATGCCACGAAACGGGAGTGCCGGAGATGATTGTCGCTCGTCCAATCCACAAACTCGGCTTGACCTATCAGCGTCGCTGCAATCACACCTGGTTGTAGAGCGGACGCGATTGTGCGGCCAGCTCACCGCGCGGACCGCCAATAAATAAGTAAGAACAATGTGCTGACTTACTCTCCGATATCCAGCATTAAAGGTGCTGTCACGTCAACCCCTGTCCGCAGCTTGCCTATTAGGATTCAAAAGTCGATCCAAAGGAGGCAGCATTGATTAGAGAACGCAATTACGATCTGGAGGGGATTGGCGGTGAGCCACTTGCCGATTCCGCTTTTGAGAATGAAGAGCCGGATCAGACGCAGCAGTCGACATTAGAAGAGCACGATACCGAATTCGGGGGTGATGCCGCATGAGCTTTTCCAACTCGGCCCGCCCTGAAGGTGGAAGGGGAAACCAGGAGCGCGACCATCGCCAGGAGGTCACGAATACAATCATCAAGATGTTGGAAGAGGGCGTAGCACCCTGGCAGAAGCCCTGGGAAGGATTCGGCATGCCCTACAATCCAACCAGCGCGAAAGAATACCGCGGCGGAAATGCGGTCAACCTCATGGCTTCTGCGCTGGAGCAAGGCTTTACCGATCCTCGCTGGCTCACCTATCGTCAAGCAGCGGAGAACGATTGGCAGGTCAAGAAAGGTGAACAAGGTACTCGGATCGAGTATTGGGACGTAAAGCCTCCGCTGCCGCGAGCAGAATCCGAACGGAATGGATCTGCGGCGGAGGACGACAGACCGAGGTTCATCCACAAGGTGTACACGGTCTTCAACGCGCAACAGGTCGAGGGCATCCCGGCTCTTAACCAGAAGGAACGCCAGCCATTCGAACCCGCAGAAGCTGGTGATCGGATTTTGAACGCATCCGGCGCAAAGATTCATCACGATCAGTCGAACTCGTGCTTCTACAACCGGGCTACGGACAGCATACATTTAACGCCCAAAGAATCGTTTTTGGACGCTCCGGGCTATTACGGAACGGCACTCCATGAACTGGCGCACTGGAGCGGTCACCCATCTCGACTCGACCGCTCCACTCTGGGCGAGTCCTATCGATTCGGCGATCCGGCTTATGCAAGAGAGGAACTGCGGGCCGAACTGACGAGCCTCTTCATCTCTGCTCAAACTGGCATACCGCACGATACTGCAAACCACGCTGCTTACGTCGGCTCCTGGATTCAGGCACTTCAAAAAGATAAGAGCGAGATCTTTCGAGCCGCGCACGACGCTACGGCAGCAGCCGATTTTATTCTGGGGCTCGATCGAGAGCGCTCGAAGGAAATCGGCGATGCGCCCGAGAAAGAAACAAATCGCTTCGTTGCTCGGACGGAACGCGATTCAGGGACGGTGAGTGTGCATGATAAGCGCTTCGGAAACGATCATCACACGCCGGTCGGTGGCACTGGCGAGGAATCAGGCAAACGCGTCAACTCCGCCGACCTCCGGGAATCGTTTCAGGAGGCCCGCGAACTTGCCGTCAAAGAGCTCGGACAGGAAGCTCGCACGTATGTGGCACAAACCCAGAGTGGCATCTATAAGGGTCGCATCATCGGAGAAACGGAGCACCATCTTATTCAAAGCCTTTCTGGTCAGACGGCGGTAGCTCATCTCAAACAACTCCTTACGGATTCGCCTAACCTGAATGATAACGTCGTCATTTCCTACCAGAACAATCAGACACAAATACGGGAGCAGCGCGAGCGGAGCAGAACGGCGGAACTCGCACGATGAACGCCTATAGAACGCCGCGCGATCCGGGTGGATTTCCTTTCGGCTACGATTGGCGTTCCACTTTGGTCGGCTTCATCGCCCTCACTTTGATCAATGCCGCAGCAACGCAATACGTTGCATCGCGATTTAGATATCAGGACGCGTTGGGGAAACCGCTCGTCAAGAACAAACTGTTCGCGACTTACCAACCCTTTGCATGGAGCGTGTGGGGTTTTCGAAACTGCACGAGCCGGGACGAGCGAGTGCGCAAACCTTTGTTTCAAGCCGAAATCGGAGTCTTTTGCGGTTCGATGATATCGCTGCTGATATTCGTCGCCGCGGCAAACCGGCGAGCGCGACGGCTTTCGGAAAACGCCGAAGACCTTCACGGTTCCGCGAGATGGGCGAAGCCGGAGGACATCGACGCAACTGGCCTTGCTACATGCCACGAGGGTGTCTACGTCGGGGGCTGGTACGACAGTTCGGATGAAAGACTCGTTTATCTGCGTCATAACGGGCCGGAACACATACTCGCCTTCGCCCCGACCAGATCAGGTAAGGGTGTCGGGCTCGTCATTCCAACGCTATTGTCTTGGAGCGAAAGCGCAATCATCTACGACATCAAGGGCGAGAACTATGCGAAGACAGCCGGGTTTCGGACCCAGCGTGGCCAGATCTGCTTCAAGTTTTCGCCAGTAGAAGAGAACTCTTCTTCCCGATTCAACCCGCTTGCCGAGATTCGCCTATTCACGCCTCGCGACGTCTCTGACGCCCAGAACATCGCGGATATGATCATCCGCAGCGGTGAAGACAGCCCGATGGAACGGCATTGGGAAGATACTGCAGCCTCACTGACGACCGGGATGATTTTGCACGTCTGTTACGACGCCGCGAATGAAGGGCGTGTTGCCAGTTTGGCTGACCTTGCGCGCAACTTTACCCGCCCCGGAATCGACTTCCGAGACACTCTGAACGAAATGCTTAGCCATCCGCATGACCCGGGGTTCAAGCGCGATTGGCACACAACGAGCGGATTGCAAACCGCGACTCACCCTGTGGTGTCGGAAAAAGCGCAAGAGATGCTCGACAAGGACGCGAAAGAACTTTCAGGCGTCCTGTCAACTGCAAAAACAGCGTTGGCGTTATTCAGCGACCCGCTCGTAGCCCGAAACACGAGCGCAAGTGATTTCAAGATCGACGATCTGGTGAACTTCGAACGTCCCGTGTCCCTGTACCTGGTCGTGCCGCCGTCAGACAAGATTCGGCTCCGTCGCCTCATTCGACTCGTCTTCACAATGGTCGTCAACCGGCTGACCGAGCGTATGGCTTTCGACGGATCAGAACAGAGGCGCAACCGGCACCGACTTCTTTTCCTGATCGACGAATTTCCGAGTCTGAATCGGATGGAAATCTTCGCCGATGCACTTTCCTACATGGCCGGATACGGCTTAAAGGCATATCTGATCACACAAGACATCCGGCAGGTTGTCGACGCTTACGGCCAGAACGAGAGTATCGTATCGAACTGCCACGTCAGAATTGCGTATGCGCCTAACCAGGTTGAGACGGCCGAGCTGCTCTCCAAGATGACGGGGACGACCACTGTACAGAAAGCCAGTTTTAGCTACTCCGGTTCCCGGTTCTCGCCTGTGATGTCGCACATGAACGGCAGCGTCGAACACATTGAGCGGCCCCTCATGAATCCAGACGAAGTCATGCGGTTGCGTCCGCCTCAAAAATCCGGGAGCGGCGCGGCTGAGCAGATCACGGCACCCGGCGACATGCTGATTTTCGTCTCCGGGCACTTCCCGATTCTCGGTATGCAGATGCTTTACTTTTCCGATCCAGAGCTGAAGCGCCGATCCAGCATCACGCCGCCTCTCGATCTATTTAGCATCGAGAACCGCCGTGTCATTCGGCAGAAGCCGGCGGCGAAAACTATAAATGTGATCAGCAGGCCGGAGGAGGCGCTAACGGAAGAACCGATAAGTCCGCTGGAACAGGGCTTCCTTGAAGAGCTTCAATCAGGAGATTAGCCCCGATATGCAGAAGAACAGAATAGAGTTGGCGGGTTATTTGGCGAATAAGCCGGAGGCGCGGTTTCTCCCTTCAGGGACGAAAGTGGCCAACGCTCGCCTAAAGGAAAGCTACAAGTATCAAGGCAGCGACGGAAAGCAGCAGACGCACAGCAATTGGCACAGCCTGGTCTTCTACGGCGAGGTCGCAGACATTGCGCTTTCTTTCGAGAAGGACGACAACATACACGTCGAGGGTTCGATCCAACAGCGCAAGTTCACGCCCGCCGATGGGGTATCGAGAACGATATACGAAGTTCACGCCAAGAGCTGCCATCGTATTGCGTTAATGAGGTCCGAGCCCATATCGTCCGCAAAAGACAACGAGGAATTAGTTCATGTTGACAGCGACCCCGCGTGGCCGGTCGGCCCTTCTTAGCGCCGGAGTCTTGATCGTCGGACTATTTACAACGTTCCAGTTGGTCGGCCTTCGGGTAAACGCGTCAACGTCTCTTCCCATTGGGCTCTACCGAACAACTATAGTGAAATCGGCGAAACTGGTCGAGTTCTGTCCAGCGGAACCCTTTGCGTCCCTTTCTGCAAACCGCGGCTATCGCGGAAAAGGAAGTTGTCCAGATGGAGCGGAACCGCTAATGAAACCGACAGTGGCCATGGCTGGCGATATCGTGGAAGTATCGTTACGTGGCGTCGCGGTGAACGGCGGACTACTACTGAACAGCGCAGCGCTGCCGCTCGATACAAACAATCGCCCGCTCCAGCATTGGCCCTTCGGTAGATACCGCGTCACGCCCAGCGCTGTATGGGTAATTTCTTCTTTTAACGCCCGCAGCTTTGACTCCCGATATTTCGGCCCTGTCCCGATCGCCTCCATTCGCTGCCACCTTCGTCCCCTCCTAACCGAATGAGTCAGAATGCTTTCGTCAGCGAGCTGCTTCGATGCCTTCGAGCACAGCGAAAGTGGTGAGTCTAACATTTCCTAGCGAACGAAACGAAGTGGGTGTATCCTTTCGTTAAGCACTCCGCTAACGAAAGGATCTTTCCGCTGGTCGAAGACGAGCAAAACCAGAGGCTTGGCCGTTATGTCGTTAACCGCTATGGCAACGAACCAGTTCGAGCGTTTGTTCCGCCGCCACTGCCGCCCTTGCCGCCAGTTCGCCTTGATGGGCTGCAACAGCTTCTGGAGCAGGCAAATCGAGCACTAGGCCGACTCGATGGACTAGCTTCTATCCTCCCTGATCTCTCGTTATTCATCTACACCTACGTTCGCAAGGAAGCCGTGCTGTCGTCCCAGATTGAGGGAACGCAGTCGTCTCTGTCAGACCTCCTGATGTTTGAGAACGACGAGGTGCCTGGCGTTCCGATTTCAGATGTCCAGGAAGTCTCGAACTACGTTGCGGCAATGAATCATGGCTTGCAGCGGCTACGCGGCGGTTTTCCGCTCTCGCTCCGTCTCATTCGAGAGATCCACGAAATACTTCTGTCGGGCGGGCGTGGGAGTGAGAAGCAGCCCGGTGAATTTCGAACCAGTCAAAACTGGATTGGCGGCACGCGTCCTGGTAATGCAGCCTTCGTGCCGCCACCGCCCGACATGGTGCCCGATTGTATGGGCAAGCTTGAGCTGTTCTTTCACGAGGAACGCCCGGACTTACCGCTCTTAATCAAGGCCGGGCTTGTGCATGTTCAGTTCGAAACCATTCACCCTTTCCTCGACGGCAATGGCCGGCTCGGACGGTTGCTGATCACCTTTCTGCTCTGCGCTCAAGATGTTATTCGGGAACCGATTCTTTACTTGAGCTTGTACTTCAAAACGCACCGCCCAGCCTACTACGACCTGCTAGATCGTGTTCGGGCCAAAGGGGACTGGGAAGCTTGGCTCGACTTTTTTCTTACTGGCGTGAAAGAAACCGCCGATCAAGCCGCGAGCGCAGCCCGCCGAATCGTTGCTCTATTCGAGCAGCACGAAAGAAAGATCAACGCGCTTGGCCGTCCGGCCGCCTCAGTCCTTCGCGTCTTTCAGCATATGCAGCGCAACCCGATCGTCTCAATTCCGGCGGCGGCGCAGAAAATCGGCATTTCGCCCCCCACGGTGGCAAAGTCCTTAGAGCACATGAGGCAACTTGGACTCCTCCGGGAGACCACCGGCCGAGAGCGGCATCGCTTGTTTGTTTACGAGCCCTATCTGGCAATTCTCAATGAGGGAACGGAACCGCTTCGATGAACCTGGTCAATGCCGATTCGACTCCCCAACCACCGTTAAGAACCGGTTCACCCCCGCATGGCTTGACGCCTTATCATGCCAAATACTTCGCGCACGACTTGACGCGGAAAGCCGTAAACGGGTTAGACCGTCTATCGATGTCTCTCTTTGACGCAGCGGTGGACCTTAATCCCCACCAGATAGAGGCAGCCCTTTTCGCGCTGGAGTCACCGCTGTCAAAGGGAGTGATTTTGGCTGATGAAGTGGGCCTCGGAAAGACGATCGAGGCGGGCATTGTTCTGTGCCAGATGTGGGCTGAGCGAAAACGGCGGTTGCTCGTAATCTGTCCGGCATCACTTCGTAAGCAGTGGGCTCTCGAACTCGCAGAAAAGTTCAATCTGCCCAGTCGTGTATTGGACACACACACTTTTCGTAACGAGCAGCGAAGGGGAAATGTGCCGCTGAGCGAAAAGGCCGTCCTCATCATGTCGATGAACTATGCCAACAGAATCCGGGACGAACTAAAGACCATCACGTGGGACCTGGTCGTAATCGACGAAGCTCATAAGCTCCGTAACGCATATCGGCCAAGCAACAAAGTCGGCCAGGGTATCCGTTGGGCCACCGAGGATTGCCGAAAGCTCCTTCTTACTGCTACGCCACTGCAAAATTCGCTCCTCGAACTCTACGGTCTCTCAACGCTCATTGATGATCATCTATTTGGCGACATCAACGCCTATCGGTCGCACTACGTGACCGCCGGAAGCAGCCTGACCGACCTTCGTCAACGCCTGTCCTTGTTCTGCAAACGGACGCTTCGCAATCAGGTGACGGAGTTCATCCGGTATACCGAACGCCGCCCGATTACGCGGCCTTTTAAACCCAGCGACGACGAACACGCGCTGTACGAGGCAGTCTCAACGTTCCTACAGCGCCCGGACAGCTATGCTCTGCCGCAAAGGCAACGCCACTTAACCGCCCTAATCCTCCGAAAACTCCTCGCCTCGTCGTCGCTGGCGATAGCAGGAACTCTCGACTCTCTTCGCGTTCGCCTCGAAACGCTCCGGGATGAACAAACCGTCAGCGACCCGGAGTTCACTGAGAACCTCATCGAAGCCGAGGAAATCGAAGATGACCTGCTCGACGAGATTCTGGCGGAAGATGAGGAATCTTTGGGCGAGTCGAAGTCGAATCCGATAAACATTGATCGGCACAAGCTGAAGGAGGAGATCGCAAGTCTCCGCCACCTCGGCGACTGGGCCCGCGCAATCGGGATCGACACGAAGACCCATACTTTGCTTAAAGCACTTGATATCGGTTTCGAGCAAATGGCCTCCACCGGTGCCACTCGAAAGGCCCTTATTTTCACGGAGTCACGGCGCACGCAGGATTACCTTAAGACATTCCTGGATGCGAACGGCTACAAAGACCAGGTCGTACTTTTCAACGGCACGAACAGTGGATCGGCGGAGACTGCAATCTATGAACGCTGGGCGAAGAAAAATCGCGAGACCGGTAGAGGCTCCGGTTCTCGCGCGGTCGATGTGCGTACCGCATTGATCGAGAACTTTCGGGATGAAGCTACTATTTTGATAGCAACCGAGGCTGCAGCAGAGGGTATAAATCTTCAGTTCTGCTCACTCGTGATCAACTACGATCTGCCCTGGAATCCGCAGCGAATTGAGCAGCGGATCGGGCGCTGCCACCGCTACGGACAGAAGCACGACGTGGTCGTAATTAACTTTCTAAATGAGAGAAACGAAGCCGACCGGCGCGTTCTGGAGCTCCTGGGAGAGAAGTTCAGCCTCTTCAATGGGGTGTTCGGCGCGTCCGACGAAGTTCTTGGCTCTATCGAGTCCGGTGTCGACTTTGAAAAGCGCATCCTTGCGATTTACCAGGAGTGTCGAACTTCCGACGAAATTGAGTCCGCTTTTCGCAAGCTCCAGGACGACATGGACGAGCGAATTCGCTTAAGGATGGACGACACCCGAAGACAGTTGTTTGAGCATTTCGACGAAGATGTTCATCAGCGACTCCGTCTCCAACTGACCGACGCCAACGCCCAGCTGGATCGCGTCAGCAAGCGGTTCTGGGCTCTTACGCGCTTCATCCTTTACCGAAACGCACACTTTCACGAGCCGGATCTTTCTTTCGATCTGGAGAATACCCCGAACGAGAAGATTGAACTCGGCCGATATCACCTGATCTCGAAATCGAGGCCGGGCAAAGAGGAGGATGTGGGGCAGGAACGTAGCCGATTTCTTTACAGGCTTTCGCATCCCCTCGGTGAACACGTATTAGCCGCCGGAAAAGCCGGCCAAACACCGTCAGCCCACGTCGTGTTCGATATAACGAATAATCCGACGCGCATCCATGTCATCGAGGGGCTCAAGGGGAAGAGCGGCTTTCTTAGCCTGACACGACTGACCATAGACTCCTATGACCGGGAAGAATACCTTCTGTTTTCTGGCTTTGACGACAGTGGTGCTTCGCTGGACCCGGAGACCGTGGAAAAACTATTCGCGTGCGCGGGCCGGGTCAGTGAAGACGATTTCCTACCCGTCAATGTTCGTGATCGTCTCAACGCGGAAGGTGAGCGCCACGCAAAAGCAACGATCAGTCGTTCGCTTGAACAAAACAGCGTGCACTTCAATCAGGCGCGAGAGAAGTTGGAACAGTGGGCGGACGATATGGTGCTTGCCGCCGAAAAGGCGTTGCTCGACACCAAAGAGCAGATAAAAGCGCTCCGGCGGCAAGGCCGCCAGGCGACCACTCTTGAGGAACAGCACGAGATTCAAGAGAAGCTGCAGAAGTTGGAACGGCAGCAGCGGCGACAACGCCAAGAGATTTTCAAGGTAGAAGACGAAATCATGGAAAAACGCGACGCACTGGTGCAATCGCTGGAGCGCAGGCTTTCGCAGCGGACCGACAGTCAGAATCTATTCATCATTGGCTGGACCGTTGAGTAAGCCCAGTTTTGCAACCGAGTTCAAACACAACCGAGACGCTAGATGAATCAGAAATACGAAAAGCTAAAGGGTCTATTAAAGGAACTCTTTCAGCTCGATCAGCCCGATCTTGACTTTGGTCTCTATCGCATCATGCACGCGAAAAGTGCGGAGGTGACGCAGTTCCTGGAAACGGATTTATTGCCTCAGGTGAAAAAAGCCTTCGAGATGTACAAGACTGCCGACAAGGCTGAGTTGGCTGGGCAATTGACAAACGCCGTCCAGCAGGCTACTTCGCTAGGAGCGGACCCAGATACTCTTCCCAAGGTAAAGGAGCTTCGTGCCAAGCTCGCAAACGATGCCGTGGATATCAGCGCTCTTGAGAACGAAGTCTACGACCATCTCTTCAGCTTCTTTCGCCGCTACTACTCAGATGGCGACTTCCTTGCAAAACGAGTCTACAGACCGGGGGTGTACTCCATTCCTTACGAGGGCCAGGAAGTTAAACTCCACTGGGCAAACCAAGACCAGTTCTACATTAAGACCAGCGAGTACCTTCACGACTACGCATTCCGTTTGCGACCGGAAGATGAGATGAGTCCTATGCGAGTTCATTTTCGACTCGCCGATGCAGTCGAGGGTGAGCACGGAAATGTTAAAGCAATAGAAGGCAAAGAACGCGTATTCATCTTATGTTCCCCTGGGGCGTCCGGGCGAGATTTCATTACGGAGGAGGAAGGCAACGAAGCTAAAGAGCTTGCCGTTCGCTTTGAATACCGGCCGGCAGCGCTGACTGATTGGTCGGAAGACCTACGAGAGGGAAAGACTAAACCCCCTACTCAAAAGGATCTGATCTCCATTGCTGCTAAGAGGATTCTGGAGATCCAGGACGTGCCGCTCAATCCCTGGATTGTGGAATTGGCAAAACCGCACATCACCCACAATGACGGAAAAGCTGAATACACACGGATCGAGGTGCATTTGCGTCGCTATGCTGCTCGCACCGCATTCGATTATTTCGTCCACAAGGACCTAAGTGGATTTCTTAGACGCGAACTGGACTTCTACATCAAGAATGAAATTATGCACCTTGACGACGTGGAAAATGAAGCAGCGCCCCGCGTCGAGCAGTATTTATCGAAGCTCCGAGTGATCCGCCAAGTCGCGGGCAAACTTATCTCCTTTCTCGCTCAATTGGAGAATTTTCAGAGAAGATTATGGCTGAAAAAAAAGTTCGTAATCGAGACCAGCTACTGCATCTCGTTGCGCTGTATCCCGAGTGAATTCTACCAGGAGATTGTTGCCAATAATGCGCAACGAGAAGAGTGGATAAGCCTACTCAAAATCAATGAAATCCATCTCGCAGGGAGTGATGTGAAGGCAGAGTACACGGTGCCCCTTACCGCTCAATTTCTGCAAAGCTACCCAACACTGATGCTCGACACACGACACTTCAACCATACGTTCGTGGCGCGATTGCTTGAAGCAATTGGTGACATTGATCAGAACCTCGACGGGGTGCTAGTTCAAAGCGAAAACTTCCAAGCCCTGTCGCTTGCCCAAGCTCGTTACAAATCCCAAGTACGATGCATATACATCGATCCACCATACAACACTGGCCAAGACGGCTTTGTATATAAAGATTCTTTCAAGAGCTCAAGTTGGGCCAGCATGATAATGGACCGCTTAGAACTCGCTCGTATACTTCTGACGGACAATGGGGTGATCTTTTCGAGTATCAACGAGATTGAAAGATCTAGCTTGGAGTGGCAGCTCCGGGAGACGTTCGGGCATGGCAATCGCATAGAAGAGCTTATTTGGGTACGAGACACAATGAGTAACAACTCTCCGACGTACTCGACTAACCACGAGTATGTAGAGGTGTTTTCGCGAGATCTAAAAGCGGTCGAGGCCGATCGGAATATGTTTCGCGAACCGAAGCCTGGACTCAACGACGTAATGGATCTCGTCACGTCCCTCCAAGCTGAGTTTCCACCGACGGCCGAGATTGAGACGCAACTTAAGAACCTTTATCAGGCACATCAACTTCGCCATGTTCATGAAGCCATCGAACAAGGCCAATCCAAAGACGACGCTGTAAAGAGCGACCCCTGGAAGGGTCTTTACCCGTACAAACGAGCCGAGTACCGAGATCGGAACGGCAGGCTAGTTCAAGAAGATGAGGCTAGGGCGAAGGGCGGCAAGATCTGGATTTGGCGTGAGGTCGAACCGTCAATGCCTGCGGGAAAACAGTCCGTCACGATCAGGAATGCAGACTCGGATAACTACAGATTCTATAGACCCTTGCATCCGACCACCCAAAAGCCCTGTAAGCCACCAAAGCGAGGTTGGGCATTTCCGTTCCAAGCCGTGGGGGATCGACCATCATTTGTGGCATACGAGAAAGACGACCGGATTGTATTTAAAGAAAACGAACGTTCAATCCCTCAGCTGAAGTACTTTCTACACGAGGTAGAAACGATGGTTTCCACCTCGGTAATTAGACAGTACGCTGATGGAGAGCCACGACTAGAAGCTCTCTTTGGAAGAAAAGGGCTAATCGACAATCCAAAGCCTCCCCTCTTGATTGAGAGATTTGTTCGCCAGACTACGCAGAGCGGAGACCTAGTTCTCGATTTCTTTGCGGGATCTGGAACGACTGCCCACGCGGTGATTGAAACGAATCGCGCTCACCGATCCTTTCGACGATTTGTTCTAGTTGAGATGGCTGATTACTTCGATTCCGTGTTGCTCCCGAGAGTCAAGAAAGTTGCCTTTTCTCCGATCTGGGACGGCGGAAAACCTTTGCGTCCTGCCAACGATTTGGAAGCTGCCCATAGTCCCCGGATCACTAAGGTGATTCGGTTGGAATCTTACGAGGACACAATCAATAACCTCGAAGTCAGGCGCACGAGCAAACAGAGAGCTCTTCTAGATACGCCAGAGGCGGCGGGAGCCGATCAGTTGAAGGAACAATACCTCCTTCGATACATGCTGGATGTTGAAACGCGAGGAAGCCAATCGTTGTTGAATGTGCAAGACTTTGCCAATCCGACTGCTTACAAGCTAAAAATCAAGAAGTCTGGCTCGGATGAGAGCCGCGAAACTAACGTCGATTTGCTGGAAACATTCAATTGGCTCATTGGCCTCACCGTACGAAGCATAGCTGCCCCCCAAAGTTTCGAAGCTCTCTTCGAGCGCGACACTGAAAACAGGCTTCAGCTTGTGGGCAGGCTAAAGCAAAATCCTGCTGGACAGTGGTGGTTCAGAATCGTAGAGGGCACGGCAGCTGACGGTCGAAGAATTCTTATCGTTTGGCGCAAGCTAACCGAAGATTTAGAACAGGACAATGTCGTCCTGGGTGTGTGGATGAAGGATCGTCTTAAGATCAGCACGAAGGATTTCGAGTTCGACCTTATCTATGTCAATGGTGACAATAATCTTGAGAACCTGAAGCTGCCGGACGATACATGGAAGGTAAGGCTCATAGAAGAGGACTTCCATCGGTTGATGTTCGACACGGAGGGCCACTGATGATGCGCGGGCATTGGAAGAGTTCTGCCCCAGCAACAATCGCATCAGTTGCTAGGCGACGAAGAGCAAACAACCGATCTCAGGTGCCGTTCCAATACAAGCTTGTCCTGAATCAGTGGTTGCTCTCACTTTTTAATGCCAGACGGTTCGAGGACCTGGCCCAGCATCTGCGTAACGAAAAGCTTGAAGGACTCGACGAAAATAACGTCCATAACTACCATCACGCGCTTACCGCCCACTTCTTCAATCTGCCCCAACTCCCTACGGAGCTACTGCTCGAATACGATCAAAACGTCGTCAAGCACACGATCAGCCTGAACGAGCGCCGGATTACACGGGGGGATGAGCCCGTCGTTTGGAAGTACTTTCAGTATTTGACCCTGCTTTTCACGGAAATCTACCTCGACCGCTACTTCCGTGACCCGAATGAGTTGCGAAGGTCTCTAAATGGGCAGATTTCGATCTACAACACTGACAAGCCCGAACAGGATCAGATTTCCAATTTGGACGAAGGCGAAGAGGCTTGGCCCCAACTGAACAAGATTGCTTATTGGAGCGCCACCGGCAGCGGCAAGACACTGCTGATGCACGCCAACATCCTCCAATATCAGTACTACCTGGACAAGCACGACAGAAGAAGCGAACTCAACCGAATTATTCTCCTCACCCCGAACGAAGGCTTGAGTCACCAGCACCTGCGAGAGTTCGAGACGGCAGGGATCACGGCGGAACTATTCAACAAAGATGGCAGAGGTCTATTCGCCGGCCACGCTGTGGAGATTCTCGACATTCACAAACTGAAGGACGAGATGGGAGAGAAAACCATCGCGATTGATTCCTTCGAAGGAAATAATCTCGTATTGGTGGACGAAGGCCATAGAGGCGCATCCGGTGGCGAAGAGGGAGTCTGGATGGACTTCCGCAGAAAACTTTGTGAGAGTGGGTTTTCGTTCGAGTACTCAGCTACGTTCGGACAAGCGGTAAAGGGCAATAAGCGACTGACCGACCTCTACGCGAAAAGTATCCTGTTCGATTATTCATATCGATATTTCTATGGAGACGGGTTCGGCAAGGACTACCAGATCCTCAACCTCGATGAGGGGACACAAGATAACGATCTAGAACTATACCTCGTTGCCTGTTTGTTAGCGTTTTTTCAACAGCAGCGCTTGCACAAAGAACAGGAACTCTCTTTCCGACCATTCAACATCGAAAAGCCGCTTTGGATTTTCGTAGGCGGCAGCGTGACCAAAACTCTCGCTGCTCGGGACGCATCGGATATCGTGGAGGTCCTTCGTTTTCTGTCCCGATACGTTTCCGATCGCGTCGGAAGTATTCAACGCATTGAGCGCGTCCTCAACCAGGGACTGGTCTCCTCGAAGGGAACAAATCTGTTTGTCGGCCGATTCACCTACCTCAACGCCGTCGGACTTTCTGCAATTCAGGTTTTCGAAGAGACGTTGGCCACCCTGTTCAACGCGCCAGGTGGCGGCTTGCTCCACATCGAGAATCTGAAGGGGGTAGCCGGCGAGGTTGCGCTTCGCGTTGGAGACAATGAGGCTTTCGGCGTTATCAATGTCGGCGACGATGCGAAGTTGGTGCAACTCTGTGAAAAGAGCGGCCTGCACGGGGGCGACCGCGAATTTCGAGGCTCGCTCTTCCATGAAATCAACAAGCCTCACTCGACGGTCAACGTTCTGATCGGATCCAAGAAATTCACCGAAGGCTGGAATAGCTGGCGCGTCAGTACTATGGGCCTCATGAATGTGGGGCAGTCAGAGGGTTCGCAGATCATCCAGCTCTTTGGCCGTGGAGTACGGTTGAAAGGCTATAATCACAGTCTCAAGCGCAGCGGTAAAACCCAGCTTCCCGATGACGTCAACCGTCCGAAGTACGTCGGTCAATTAGAGACTCTATCCATTTTCGGCATTCGTGCAGATTACATGGCCCAGTTCCGCGATTTTTTGGAAAAGGAGGGTCTGCCCACGAATGACGATCGCTTTGAGTTTATCTTGCCGGTCATCAAAAACCTGGGGACGCAGAAGCTCAAGATGATCCGGCTCAAGAGAGTTATCAACGGGGTCAGCACTGAGTTCGGTGACGCATTTCGCAAGCTCGGTCCAGTACCCACCCTGCGGAAACCCGATCCCGAAGTCGAGCATTCCACGGTATACCTTCAGAAAAATCAGGTAGTCCTGAACTGGTATCCGAAGATCCAAGCGATGAAATCCGGCGGCGTGTTGGGAGGTGATGACGAAACAACGCGGAATCAGACCCATCTGACCCCGCTGCATATTGCCTTCATCGACATCGATCAGGTCTACTTCGCTCTCGAACGTTTCAAGGCCGAACGGGGTTGGTACAACTTGAACATCCCGCGAAGCCAACTTGAAGGTCTTCTCGCTGATCAGAGTTGGTATCAACTCCTAATTCCCGCGGAAGAATTAGCCTTCGACTCGTTCGAAAGGGTCACGCTGTGGCAGGAGATCGCACTGGCTCTACTTAAGAAATACACAGAGCGCTATTACACGTTCCGAAAGCGCGAATGGGAATTGCCTCACCTGGAATTTCAGGAACTCTCCGAGAACGATCCGAACTTTCCAGGCGTGAAAGATGAAACAGGAGAGTCGTACTACCGCATTCTGATCGAAAGATCGCAGGACGAGATCGTCGCAAAGCTCGAAGAGCTGAAGATGATGATCGAGAAAGGTAACCTCAAGCCATGGGAGTTCCAAGGCCTCAAGGCAATCTGGTTTGGCCGCCACCTATATGAGCCGCTGCTGTACCTAGACAAGAACGGCGTCGAAATCAGCCCGGTTCCGCTGAACAAAGGGGAAAAGCGTTTCGTCGAGGACCTCAGAGACTTTCACGACGGAAACGCAGAGTTCTTCGCTCACCGGGAGTTGTACCTTCTTCGCAATCTGAGCAAGGGTCGTGGCGTCGGCTTCTTCGAAGCTGGAAATTTCCACCCCGACTTCATTATTTGGTTGCTTGCCGGAAACGAACAGCACATAGTGTTCGTTGATCCGAAAGGCATTCGAAATCTGGGCCCTACCGACCCCAAAATCCAGTTCTACGAGACTGTGAAGGAGATTGAGCAACGGCTAGGCGATCCAAAAGTCCATCTCGATTCATTCATCGTCTCGAATACGCCATCTCACACGATGCGCATGTTGTGGGGCATGAACAAAAACGAAATGGCGATAAGGCACATTCTGTTCCAGGAGGAAGACAAGGACACCTACGTGCGGGCGATGCTTGAACAAGCCGTAGGGACCATATGACTACGGCGCCATGCGCAGTGAGGCACAGAAGAAAGGTTCGAAGGAGCTATCCTCGTAAGCCGACTCAAGATATCAGTCGTACCCTCAGTCTTGATGTTTCAATCTTCCTCGGAAAAGGGTTTCGCGGACACCTCGTGCGACTCTTCTCGAAGCGCCCCCAACCTGTAGACTGATGAGTCCCAGTGACGCCGTATCGCCAAATAGGAGGAAGCGAGCTATTCACCAGAATCGCCCCCAAACTCCCGGGCCTCCCGCTTGGAGCGGATCTCCTCGCGTACGAGATCGCGGACTTGAGAGGCGATCTCTCGGGCCAGCATTTGGATTTCTTGTTCCTTTGGTGTTGCGCTTCTCATCACCAAACTGGGCCGGGCACATTCTGACGCGCTGTCGGCATCGTTACCAATTCTGGATTTGAGGTCGCACAACAAACCGTCAAGATCCGGTTCCACCTCGCGCATTGCCTCGATCCGCTGGATTGAATGCACTACGGTCGAATGATCGCGACCGCCGTAGAATCGTCCGATGACTGTCGTGCTCCATCGACCCACATGACTGGCAAGGTACATGGCGACTTGACGATTGAAACATGCCGGCTGAGACTTGCCTAAGCCGCGTGTTGGTCCAAGCCGCGCGGACACAATTGCATCGATATCGGCCAGCGTGATTCGCTGGCGGTTTGAAGTATTCGGTGAAAAGGGAGCAGATGCCATTTTCTTACGCTCCTTTCTCGGCGAGTGCGACGCCCGGTTGCACCAGAAGGTGGTTGCCGTCGGACGCGATGCGAGCGGGGCAGGCGGGCCACAGGGTAATGACCAGATCCAGCCAGCGCTCCAGCCGTTCGCGGAATTTTCGAGGCCTCGCGTAGTCTGCGCTACCAAGCTGATTGGCAAGACCGTAAGGCCCAAAGATCGGGACTCGTTCAATGTGCTTAGCGGTGAAGCAGCGATACGAAATCCACATATAGAGGTCCAGCGCCGCCGGAGCGGAGGACAAAGCTTTAGCCGCTTCTAGATCGGCCGGAATGGAGTGCTGCGTGACCTCACAAAAGAATTCGTCGCTCAGCACAATTTCGTTCTCAAAGCCGTCCAACAAGATGTCCTGGCTCGGATCACGCGAGAACCAAATCCGGGCTTCCCGCATGAAGTTGAAACGAGCGTGGTGTGTGACCGACGCCTTCTCGCGTTGGACGTCAGTGCCAAAGAAAATGGTCGCTCCAAAGATTCGTTGAAAGGAGGCGGCTAGCCGGCGATATTGGGACCCGCCCTGCTGCATGCCGAAAACGTCGAGCATCTCGGTAGCACTCCGAAAGGTAATGGTCGGTCTCTGCTGCTTCATAGCCAATGTTGCCAGGAAAATGGGGACGAGGCGATCCTGCCCCCAAGGCAATCCATAAGATGGGTGGCCAGTGACCTGGAGTAGAAAGTGACCGTTCCGGCGCTCATGGAGTAGGCACCCTCGCGCGGGACGCTTGACAGGCAGACCGCAAAGAACAAAAGGGCGGGAGGCAAACCCAAGCTTCCGATTTCCAGTGTCTCGATTGGCACGAACAAGCTGAATGGCCTCGGCCTGCCGCAATTTCTGTTTGGAAACGATGAACTCGGGGTAAGACGCTTTGGCGACGCTGCCGATGCGTTCGAGCCCGCATGATGGTTTTGGTGTTTTCGTCAACTCTGATTCGCTCCCTTACTGCCGCGCGAAGCGGCGGGTTGAGCGATTCAGGTGTGTTCAGAAAGACAGTGGGAGAGGGCGATTCACGGGCGGGGCGGATTTTACTCCGTTTACTCCGTTAAGCGCCGTTTTGCGGATTTTGCTTGTTTTCGATCCATTTTGATAGTCAGAACGCATCGCCATGGCCGCATAAGTTGTTTATTTTCAACTTCTATACATCTTCCCAAGCTGGACGTCGCCGGTTCGATCCCGGTCTCCCGCTCCATAGAATCAGCAACTTGGGAAGAACCGAAAAACACTCGTTACTCCGTTTACTCCGTTTTCTTTCCAACCCTTGCCTGAATCGCGGGTTTCATTACTGAATCACCTCAGATTCGAGGCGATGCACTGCTTCACTCTTCTGTTCGAGATCGCTGTGGGAGTAGACCTCCATGCTCACTCCCAGCCCATGGCCCCGCTGATCAGCGGAAACCTTATCGTCGATCTTGGCTTTTCTCGACAAGCTTGCGTTTGTCCGGCGCAGAACCTGGAATCTTGCCCATTCCAGCCCGATCGTTTCCAGCTTCGGCCTCATTTGCCGATCCAGATATTGTCGCGGCTTAGAGGGCTTAGCTTGCGAAGTTACGTATCAGCCAACTTCGGTTAACAGTACTAAGCCAGCTGCTCTTGCGAATGATCGAAAGTCCCGATCGCGTGTCAAGAGGCGAACTCCAGCGTCCACGCAAGTTTGGGAGATTAGCGCATCACCCAATAATGCCTTGCGATCTTTGGCCAAGACCTTCGCGCGAAGTGCACCGGCCCGTTCCCAAAACCCAAGCCGAATTTCGACGAGTGGCACTTCCGAGAGAGTTTTAGAGATCTCAGAACGGATACCTGGGTCGCTCATCAACTCTGTGAGAACGGGAGGGGCCATTACAACTTGTCGGTCACTGAGCGCCCGCGCGAGTAGCTCAACATCCTCACCAGCTTCACCTTGAAAAAAGGCAATCCACGTACTCGTGTCAGCTGCGATCATCGATCAACTTTTAGGTCGGCCGATGTACGGGTAAACCGAACCTTGCCACGCAAAGCTAATAGCTTGGAATAAGTCTCGGAGGCAGCAACGAGCTGCAGACCCGTGCGGACCGTTTGAGTGATTCCAACGCCACTTGCGCGTTGAGCCTTGTCCAGCAGTTCGGGCGGGATTTCAACAATGATCTTCCGCGCTCTCTCCACGGCCTTTTGATGATACTGTACGTGATACCAGCATTGACTACGGTATTCCCTCCCTAGACATCAGAAGACCTTGGCACAGCAGTGAACGTAAAGCTGATCGCCGGGCAAGGGGTCTGCTGCTTCGACGCTTTGCCCCCAAATTCCCGGGCTCGTCCAGTAGCTACTCTGCTCTTAACTGTTTTTCTCCAAGAACTTCCGTAAGCAGGTCTCTCATCCTCTCGGCAAGGCGGTCGGCGATTCTGTCTGCGAACTGCTCAAGGTCTGAGTCGCTCAGCTGAGACCGGCGGCTTCGAGCCTACATAGACCAGGTCGATAACCGAGAGAGCATGGTAACGGCCACCTCCATAGATCGAGACATAAGCTGGCTTTCATTTGAGGATGCGATCACCTCATGAGGATCGGGGCCCACGGCCGTCCGCGCAATGACCTGCAGCGTATTCGGATCCATAATGGCGAGCGTATGGTTACGTTTCGAGAGCGCCAAACATGAACCGAGTTGGCGGTGCCTGAGCACTGGCGCCAATTGGGATGCAGAGGCTAATCACGCACGCCACTAAGTGCAATTCAGGAATTCTTAATCGCATCTTTCTCCTTCGTTGATCCCATGTGCTCGAGGCGCTGGTTTTCTAATTTGAGTTGCTGGTGAACGCGCGTCCATAATCGTTCGTGGGATCGCGGTACATCGTGTGAACATGCATGGCCGGATCGCCGCCTACGCCTTGAGGCGAAAACTCAATGATTAGCTTCGGCCCTTGAATGCGGTAGTACGACGTGCCATTTCTCCCGGGCTCATGCGTAGTCGGTCCACTCCAGGCAAAATAAGTCTCATCCAGGCCAGCCTTGATCTCGGCCATACGCGGTTGCGCATAGGCATCGTTGACAATGCCGGCCCACTCCGAGATCACAGCAAGCAACATGGCCCGCTGTCTCTCATTCATCGCAGCCGCTTTCAGACCTTCCGGCTGAATGGTCTCGCCGGCATGGCCGGGACCGGTTACTAAATCGTCTACCCGGTAATTCAAAATGGCTTGCTTCCGTTGGCTGTCGTCCAGCGCGTTCAATAACGCGAACGCCTTGTCATTCTCGTCAGCCAGTACCCTCACGGTTTTTCCATGGGAAGTGTAGACCGCAGGCTGAGCGCCGGTTAGAGTCGGTGTCATCACGCCGTGCTCTCCGAACATCGTGATGTTCAGCCCCAAATGATGTCCTCCGAACTCCAACATCCAAGGCTTAGCGGTGCTTGGCTCTCCGAAGATGCCGATGGTGTAGCACGCTGCACCCGAGCAGTACGGCGTGCCGCTCTTCGATAGAGCTTCGTCGGAGCCCATAATGTCCAGAACCTTTTGATAACCCTTGGGGCTCAGTGCTACTTGCAGCAAGTGCAGCGCTGCGTCACGCTGCGCGGCGGTCAGATTGCCCAGGCGCAGACCGGGGCGTGGCACGTCGCTGACCGGATAGTTGGACCAGACCGCGTGGCCATACTGCTCGCCGACAAATCCTCCAGGAGGGCCGATACCGGGGCCACCCCCGCGACCTCCGCTGTTTCCAGGATGCGGACGAGACTGTTGTGCGGGATTGGCTTGGCGCGTGCCGGAATCAGTGTCGGGCCCATTCGCCGGACTTCCACCACCGCCTGGGCCGCCCTGCTTCCCGCCCATGGCGGCTCTGCTGAACTGGGCGGCCTTGGCTGTCTTCTCTGCCGTAAAGGTGAACTGCACGTCCTCGAGCTCCGTATTTGTCAGCGAGTTCAAGAAAGCCGTTGTGGCGGCCACCACCTTCTGTATCTGCGCCTCAGCAGAGGTTGGCGTAGCAGCGCCAGCAGCCTTTCCGGTTTTCCCCAAGAACCCAAACAACCCGACGCAAACTAAGGCTGAGACAAAGGCGAGAGGTGCAAGTTTACTCATGAATTGCTTCTTCTAACTGGCGAACTGGCGAAGGGATGTGCAAGCCGACGGCTGGTTCAGATTCCCTCCAGGCTTTGGCGAGACGGTGCCTCTATATAAATCCCGCGGCCGGATCTCGCATGGTGACGCAACCACAAAGCGATGCTGAGAGCGAGTAACAAAATCGCGATCCACCCTCCGCGCTGCGCAACCCGATTCACTAATCCGTCCACGAGATCAGGCACGTCAAATAGGCGCTCGACAATCCAACCGAGGGAAGCGAAACCAGCGAACAGGGCACCACCAAATCTGAAATTTGTGTAAGCAGGAGTCCGACTCAGGATGATTAACGAAGGGAGGATGGCAACCACAACGATCAACTGCATGGTTTCGATGCCGAGGTTGAATCCCAGTATGGGAGCAATACGCTGCCAGGAACCGAGGCCTAAATTCTGCAGGGTCGTAGCGAAAGCCAATCCATGGATGAGACCGAAAGCAGCCGCGATTGCAGGTTCACGTCCGGGGAACAGTGGGCGCACAGCGTGAATAGCGGAGACCAGAATGGAAACAGCAATCAGTACTTCGACCATGCGACTAGGCAAAGACACCAATCCCCACGCTCCTAATACCAGCGTGGCCGAGTGGCCGATGGTGAACGCTGTTACCACTCGCACAACTTGAACAAGAGTGTGGCGCATACTGCCGGCTCCGGCCCAACGAGACCGGCTAGCGAGCAGAGGTGCAGGTAACAGGAGTGCGATCAGGAACAGAAGATGATCTGTACCTTCAGCGATGTGCCGTATGCCAAGTCGGAACATGCTGGGCACGCCTTCGAAAGGGGCGAGGCGCGTCACAAGACGCGAGCGCCATAGCGAAAGGAACGAATTCTGTTGAGGGTCTGCCTGGGCGTAGTCGAGCCGGAAGTAAGACTGGTTTTGGTTGCGGCTCTGTGCGATCACGCTGATGTTCCGGTCTTGCGGCGTCAAAGAGTTCATCAGGTAGACGGATATTCTCGGTTGGTGGTGGTTCTCGATCACGAGCGTCCGGTGCGGCCTTCCGGTCGGCAAATCCGCATCAAACTCGATGTGGATCTCGCCGAGCCCTGCCTTGATATCTGCTGCCGTCGGAAAACTTACCGCTTGCAGGCGCGGCTTCAACGCGTGGCTGTCTACGCTGAGCGACAGATCACCAAGAACTTCCCGAGCGTACGTTTGCTGCTCGGCCTCGGAGAAAACACCGTCGGCGTCGGAATCGACGGCCGCGATCACGGTGGAAGATACCGCCACTCCCGGAATGAGTCGCATGGATGCATGGATGTGACTTTGCTCGACCGAAACGATCATAGCCTGCAAGTATTCGTCGAGTCTGTGCGCCAACGCAGTCAGGGCGAATGACAAAAGCGCTACGACAATCGCCAGCTTCGTCCTCATTAATTGCTGAACTGCCGTCCGTAGTCGTTCGTGGGATCGCGGTAAATCGTATGAATGTGGTTCGCAGGCTCATCATTCTGGGGCGCATATTCGATGACGAGGTGCGGGCCTTGCACGCGGTAGTAGGCGGTGATGTTAGTGCCTGGCTCGAATGTTGTAGGACCGCTCCAGGCGAACCACGTTTCGTTCAGGTCGGCTCTGAGTTCTGCCATGCGGACAGAGGCCGAATCCTCATTGATAATGCCCGCCCATTCGGCAATCAAATTTAGAAGCATGGCCCGCTGCTTATCGCTCATCCCGGATACTTTCAGTCCCTCGGGAGTGATTTTCTTACCGTCCTGACCAGGGCCAAGGACCAGATCCGGAACACGATAAGTAAGGACAGCTTGCTGCCGCTGCTTCTCGTCGAGAGACTGCAGCAGCGCGAGCGCCTTGTCACTCTCTCGTCCCAAAGGACGTATGGTTTGGCCGTTCAAGGTAAATGTCGCTGGTTGAGCACCAGTCAGCGTCGGAGTAAGGACGCCTCTACTTCCAGCGATAGTGATGTTCAACGCCAGGTGATGACCCCCGAATTGAAGCATCCAAGGAGCGGTCGGGGAGGGATTTCCCAGGAAGGATATGTAGTAGAGATCCTTTCCGAACATCTCTCCACCGGCAAATGGAGGTCGGCCTCCTGGACCGCCTCTTCCGCCGAATTGCGGTGGCGAACTGCCAAGTCTCGGGGGCGGAGGGCCGCCGTTTCCACCTTGTGGGCCAGCGCCACGTGGACCTCTTTTCGATCCATTGGCCTTGAAGTCGTCATCGGCGAGACGAATTTGGTTCACCTTTTCCAAGCCCATGGGGCTGAGCACAACTGTCAATAGAGCCATTGCAGCATCACGCTGCGATGAACTCATTTCTTTCAAACTGATGCCGCTACGCGGAACGAATCCGGTAGGAAAGTTGGACCAGCGTTTGCGCTGCTCCTGGTCGTCAAAGGGGAAAAGCACTGCCTGCCGCTGCTTCTGATCGAGTGTTGCAAGAAAGGTGTTCGCGGCGCCCACGATTCGGGAGGTTTGTGTGTTCTCCTGGGCACGCGTCAGCGACAGGCAAATGAATGCCGCAGCAGCAACACCGCAGGCTGTTTTAATCAAGGAAAGCTTCATCGTGTTCTAGTTACCTTTGTGTGACTGCGATCAAGCAACAGCTGCTACAACTGGCTCTCCGCATTTCTGAACGCCCACGGGAGCTTCCGGTTGAGAAAACTTGACAACCAGTAACGTGCGGTCGTCCTGCAGGGATTCGGAACTTGCAAACGCGGTCACCCGTTGAATGATCTGATCGCACAATAGTTCTGGCCCTGCATCGCGGCAGTCTAAGATGATTTGCGCAATCCGCGCATCCCCAAGCTCCTCTTCGGTTTCGCTCGCGGCTTCGCTGATGCCATCCGAGTAGACGACGAGTCTATCGCCTTCCTCAACTTTGACGATCCCTGCCGAATAGAGCGCGCCAGGAAGTAAACCGAGGACCGGGCCGCCCTCGCGTAATTGCTCCATAGCTTCGCCAGAACTTCGTACAAGCATCGGCGCGGCGTGACCGGCATTCACATAGCGCAATGTATTGGTAGACGGATCGAAAACGGCCCAGAACAATGTTGCAAACCGCTCGCACGCCGTTCGCTCGCACAACATTTGATTAATCCGCTCGCAGGCAGATTCATGTTGTAATGCGGTCGAGGAGCGTATCGAACCCTGCAGAACACTTACCAGGAGCGCTGCGGGAACGCCCTTGCCCGAGACATCTCCCAGAACGATGACAACCTTGTCGGATTCGGCCTCAAAGATGTCATAGAAGTCTCCTCCAACATGATCGGCCGCAACGGCGCGGGCCGCGAACTCAACATAGGAAGAAACGGACCGGGCCTTCGGCTGAAGGTCGCTTTGAACTCGCTTTGCAAGTTGCATTTCACTCTCAAGGTATTTGCCCCTGACGTAATGTGGAGCGCGCAGCCCAATTACCGCAACGGATAGTAACAGCGCAATGGATGCAATGACGCCGAGGATCAGATTTTGTCGAAGGCCCGCAAATGAGCTGGCAACAGCATTCAGCGAAATGGCCGTCTCGAGCACGTACGCTGGGCGTGGGCCATTCGTTCCACCGTGCGAATCGCGCGAAGTGGATTCCTGACTTGTGCCGAAAGGCTGGTGTTGTTCATTCGGCGAACCAGATTCGGCCATGGCCGTAGGTGGTGGATGAGGCATCCGGAGCGGGAGCATGACAACCAGGGCTTTGCCACGCGCTGTCTCGGTTACCGTACCGAGTCTCTCGTGCTTTTCTACTCGATTCCACCACCGGGATGGGAACTTGGGTGTGCCTTCCGGGTTACCACCTTGCGCGAGAACCTTGCTGTTCAGATCCAGCACCCGCATCCAAAGCACTCGATCTGGAATTGCCTCTAGGGAATGTTCAATGACTGGCCCTAGGCTGCGTGGGTCGGCAATTCCGGCAGATTGTGCTGCAGTGCTGAGTGCGCCCGCTTGTCGATGCGCCTCGTTTTCGGCTTGCTGCGGAACCAGAACAGCATCGGTGTACAGGTAGCTTCGCACACATTGGACACAGAGCATAAGCGCGATGAGGGCGCCCGTTACGAGAACTAGGCCGAACTTCAGTTGCGGATATTTGCGGCGCATTTTGCGTGTCAACTGTTGAATACGACCAGCATCGTTTGCGAACCTTAAAGCTTTCTGAAACCTGGGCTGTCTTTCCAAAGAGTCTTCGCGAGAAGGCGCCACCTGCTGGGCATGGGCCAACATGCCGCATGTCAAAAGAACTGAGCCCGCTCGTTTCAGTCCTGAGCAAAAATGCGTGGCGGGAGCAGCTTGCACATAGTCCAAGCTTGCACCAATCCCCTTAAGCGTGCCTTTAAGAAGCGAACATCTGTGAGCATCGAAGCTGTTGCTTGCTCCAGGTGCGCTCAGCCGATTTCACGCGGAAGCTGGATCGTGAACGTTGACCCGTGCCCGATGGAGCTTTCCACCGCTAGCTCCGCTTCGTGACTTCGCGCGATTTGGCGAGCAATTGCCAGCCCTAAGCCGGTTCCGCCTGAATCTCGGGAACGCACCTTATCGGCTCGCCAGAACCGGTCGAAAAGAAACGGCAGCTCGCCTTCGGGGATCCCTGGCCCAGTGTCCGCGACAGCGATCACCACCTCGGTAGCGTCTTCAATCACCGACACGGTAATTCGTCCGCCGGCTGGTGTGTACTTGATGGCATTATCGAGCAAAATCAACAGCATTCGCCGAAACGAATGTTCATCGATCACGGCACGTACTGCGTCTTCCGTCACCTTAATTGACACCTCAAGTTCTTTGTCGGACGCAACCATCGCCACTTCCCTGGCAACCTCTCTGATCAAAGGCACCACGTTCATTGGAATCAATTCCACCCGTTCGCCGCCCTCATCCGATCTAGCCAAGGAAAGGAGTTGATTGATCAAGTTCGTGCAGCGCTTTGCTTCCCGCAGGATCTTGCCAAGAGCATCCTTCAGCTCGTCTGAACTGCGATCACGCCGTAACGCGAATTGTGCGGCTGTGTAGATCAACGTCATAGGCGCGCGCAACTCGTGCGAAGCATCGGCTGTGAACCGGCGCATCTGCAGAACCGATTGCTCCACACGCCCCAACATCTGGTTGAGTGTTTCCGAGAGCCGTTGCAGTTCATCGCCGGAAACAGGAACAGAAAGTCTAACGGAAAGGTTCGCCGGGTCAATGGCACGAGCATCGTCGATGATCTGGTCCACCGGCGCGAGTGCCTTGCCACTAAGCCAATACCCACCGAAGGCCGCCAGAGCCAACACGATCGGAAGCGCGATATACAGAACGGAATAGAATTCGTTCAAAACGCCTTCAAACTTGCGCTCGGGATCTGCTACTTCGATGATGAGCGGTTGTCCAGAAATGTAAATGCGCTGCGTGGCCATGCGCACGGGGAACCATCGGGGCCCGGCACGCCGAAAGAGCATACCCGCTTCTGGATTAGGCGGGGGGTCGGTGCTGACGTGATGCCGCGACAAACCATTCGATTGGGCCATCAGTTCACCATGCGGACCGAAAACCTGAAAGAGCTCACCGAGCGTGTCCAAACCGGCAAGTCTCAACGCCAACGGATCCAGCCCATCGCGACTGTTGTCGTCTATAAAACCGTGCAGCCCAATGAGGCGATAGCGCAAACTCTGATCCAAAGCATGATCGAGGCTGACTGCCAGTGCCCAACGGCTCGCGCCTGCCAGTATGACTGCAACTAAAATCAGGACACAGGAGTACCAGACTGTAAGGCGGGCGCGCAGTGAGCGTGGAATTAGTCGATTCAAATCGTGTCCTGGCGCAAACTATAGCCGAGTCCCCGCTCCGTGTGAATCAGCTTAGGTAAACCAGACATTTCGACCTTTGAACGCAGGAATTTGATGAACACGTCGAGATTGTTTGCACTTACCTCACGATCATTCCAGACGGTATCGATCAGCCTGTCCCGCGTTACTACCCGGCCGGCCGCACGCAACAGGCACTCGAGAATGGCGAATTCAGTGCGCGTCAAAGACATCTCGCGCTTGCCCCGCCAGGCTTTGTTTTCAGCTAAATCGATAAATAGGTCGGCGAAGCGGAGTTGCGAGTTTTTTTGATCGGATCTTCGGGTTCGAGCGCGGATGCGAGCTAAAAGCACATCGAATGAAAACGGCTTGGTGAGGTAGTCGTCCGCGCCCGCTTCCAGTCCGCGCACAATTTCCTCCGGCGCATCCCGGGCTGTTAATAAGAGTATCGGCGTGAGAATGTTCTGTCTGCGCAGATTGCGCGTGAGTTGCAGACCATCCATAAAGGGCATCATCACGTCCAGCACAAGAATGTCGAAGGCCGATGATTTCGCTAAAAGCAGGGCACTGCCGCCATCATGCGCAACGGTGACGCTGAAGGATTCCTCCTCAAGTTCCCGCCGCACATAGTCGGCTACTTCGTGATCATCATCGACAAGCAGCACGCGCATCGTTCTTCCATCATGGGCGGGCTGACAGGCGCGCCTTATTCCTGAAATTCATTGCAGCAGATTCCACTAGTCGTTTGACTGCGGAAGCGATTTCTTAAGCTAAATTTCAGATCAACCGCTCAAGCTAGCCTCAAGACAACAAGGAATCGATGTTTCGTAAGACTGTTTTCTGGCTTCACCTGTCGGCTGGCGTTAGTGCCGGCGTGTTCATTCTCATCATGGCCGCGACCGGAGTGATGCTCTCCTTTGAACGGCAGATCGTCGAATTCGCAAACCGGAATATCGAATATGTTTCGGTTCCTCAAGACCCTCACTTAAGATCGCTAAGACTGTTGGCCACTGTTCGCTTTGGGCATACGGGCGAGTACGGCGGTTTGCCGGGGCAAGTGATCGGTGCACTTGCATCACTCGGCGCCTGCATGCTGGTGTACACAGGCCTATCGCTTACGATTCGTAGGCTTCGAGCGAGGTTGCAACGGAAAGGACCACGTTCGGTTGTATCTCGCGAGCCGCACAAAAAGCAGCCCGCCGTCTCGGTAATTCACTAAGGCGTAGGGCAGCAATATCGCGGAGCCCCCCTCGGGCAAACTCCTGCAACAGATCTGAAAAAGGATGTTGGTGTTTGCTCCCTGGGGGCATTGGCGCAATCAAGAGGGTCGATGAGCAATGACGCTTCGGAGGTTATGCCCAAGGCAACGTTAAGGGCAAGGAGATAATAACCAGGTTGTCAGAATCCTTTGCCGACGGGCTTACGCCATCGGCGTTTGGACTGAGGGCCGAGGCCGCCCTGCACTTAGCCGGACAGCGCGGCCTCAATGATGCTCTTACTGATAAGTAACCGAACCTATGTCAACCAATCCGGCTAAAACTCATAGCGCAAACCGAACTGCATTACCCGCGGCTGGTTCAGCAAGTCGATATATTTTCCAAACGAACCGTTGCTGTTGTAATTCAGGCTCGCTGTGGCCACGTTGAACCGCACGGTGTTTGTGATGTTAAACACCTCCCAGCGAAACTGCAGAGAGTGATGCTCATTAAAGGGCATTATAAAGCGCTTATTTAAGTTCATATCGATTGAGAAGTACCCGTCCCCTCGTACAACGTTTCGGGAACCGATCTGTCCGGCAAGTGCATTGTCGAAAGAACTATAGGCGATCTTTGGATCACCAAAGATATTCGGCCCTGAATCGCCGGAGATGCCGGTCGCGTTCTTGGTACTGCCGCTGGACGTGGCTAATGGAGTAACCTGCTGTGCAAAGCCCGAAAAGTTCCAGTTTGTGGGCCAGACACCACTGTTATTAACACTGCGCGGTAAGCCGGAGGTCTGAGTCCAGATGCCACCCAACTGCCATCCGCCAAGGATGGCATTTACTACTCCGTTGCTGTTGGAGAGAAACTTTCTTCCGTTACCGACTGGAATCTGATACACGCCGAAACTAGTAAACTGATGCCGGATATCGTAATCGGAGACGGCTCTGTTGAGAGCGGTGTTGTAGGAGTTAAGGATGATGCCGGAAGAGCCAAGGTTCGGATTGTCAAAAGCCGCCTGATTTTCTGCAGCCGATGTTAGGTCAATGGATTTGGAGAAGGTGTAGTTAAACGTAAAGAGCGAGCCTTCAGAGAACTGTTTTTTCGCGGTCCACTGCATTGCGTGGTAATCGCCTTTGCCGACCGAACGGAAACCGAAGAGTGCTGCGTACTGCGAGTTAAACATCGAGTAAGGCCCGTGCTTGCTGCAGCTCGGATCACAAAACTGGTCGACCACCTGTAATCCCGAAGTAATGTCCTGCGGATATTGGGAAAAGACATTGTACGCAGCCTGGGTAGCCGTGAGTCCCCCGCCTGCAAGGCCGGGAAACTGATTTTCCCAAAATGGATTGGGAGCAATGGTGTTTACGTTCACTCCATTGCCGCCGTTGGAACGCGCTTTCAGGACAAGATCGTTCACCGCTGAGTAATAGGTGATTCCACTCTGCGGGTCACGAAGGTTCGTGGTTTGCGCCAGATCCTCGTTGGCAATGGAACGCCGGGACAGCCGCCCCACATAAGAGCCCTGGACAAACCAGTTTTTCGGCAGTTCGCGACCGATTGTGAAATTCAGGTTCATCGTATAGGGCTGCTTGATGCCGCTGTCGATACTGTTAGCAATCGCAAAGCCGCCATCAGGGGGAGTGTAGGGGAATCCTCCGGTCGGGGGAGTGGGAATGAAGAACGAAGTAGGTACGTTGTTCACGCTCGTGAATCGCGGCAGCTCCGAGGTTCCGTAAACGCCGGCGCCGCTTTGGATGTCCGTAGTAAGACCGGGCGCTGCCGAATCGAAAGATCGCGCGATGCTCTGCCCGAAAAGGTCATAGAACATCCCAAAGCCTGCTCGAATCGATGTTTTACCGGGGCCACCGAATAACTTGTGCTTCCATCCGCTGTCACCCTGCGGCGAGTAGGCAAAAGCAAAGCGGGGCGCAAAGTTCTTCTTCTGCATGTTGTAAAGCGGCGAACCGCCTTTGCTGTCCGACAAAACGAAGCTAAGCGGACCGGCAAGACTCTGCGGAAGCCCGGCCCCACCTAAGTCCCCGCGGTAAGTGAACCAGTCACCTAGATTGACGGTAGGCGAAACCTGATTGCCATTCACTTCATGAATAGGAGGAGAAATGCTATAGCGAAGCCCATAGGTCACCGTTAAGCCTGGGCGAACCCGCCACGAATCCATTGCGTACAGCTCATACTCCTTATCGGCGAAATTACGGCGTACCGGTGCTCCGTCCGGTAACGCAGAACCGTCCCGGTTAAATCGGAACGTCGTGTCTTCGAAACTAACAATGCCAAGTAAGTCCGTGGCTGCCGTTCGGTATGCCGAAGAAAAGGACGAAGCTACATCAGGCAGCAGGAACGAACGTCCGGTGCCTGCGATATACGAGTAAGTTACTTGAGAATCACTGAACGCAGTCTGGTAACTGACAGATTTATTGTTGATGATTCTTGCTACTCCACCGAACCGTATGTCGTGCGCACCCTTGGTCAACGCCATGTCTTCGGAAAACTGATTGAGCGGAACGGTTCGGGAGAGTCCCCTGGTTTGCGGGGTCAAAGGATCGATCCCGCGAAAGGTGACCTGACTGGCAGTTTGTGCGCCAGTGGTTTCCCCGCTAGCACGCGTAAAGCCGTAGTGGAAAGTGCTTACCAGGTCAGGGTGAATCACTGAGATCCACGACGCAGCCAACCCTTTGTTGTTGTCCAGGGCCCGGGAAGCCGCAGCTTGTCCCGGGAACTGAGCCAGCGAATTGAGATTCGTGCTATCCACATAGTCGTCATTTTGCAGATTGCCGCGCAACGATAGAGTATTTTTGCCCGAACGATCTACCTGATAATCGAGTTTAGCGATGTAAGTGTTCCACGTAAGCGGCACACCCGCTTTGAACCGGAATCCAGCTGTATTGAAGCCGTCGCCGACGGAACTGTCATTGGGCAAGGGATACTGATTCAACACAGCCAGCACAGCAGGATTGACGCCCAAGCCGAGTGGGTCAACACTTTTCAGGTCTGCCGGAGTTGCCTGCCCAATGCCGCCGCCTTTTTGCAGGTAGGTCACTGTGCCCGCACGGAACGAAGCAGTAGGTACTGTGCGAACCACATTCGCTTCGCTCGCATCGCGCCGCCCCTCGTAGTTGCCGAAAAAGAACAAACGATTTTTAATGATCGGTCCACCCACTGAAACGCCGAATACGTTGCGGATCAGCTTGGTTCGCTCTACACCATCCATGTTGTTCAGAAAACTGTTGGCGGAAGTCAGAGTATTGCGGTGATACTCATAGGCTGAGCCATGCAACTCGTTGGTGCCGCTTTTAGTAACCAGCGAGACTTGAGCCCCAGAGGAGCGCCCCTGATCTGCTGTGGCGTTCTGAGTAGTGGTTCGAAATTCCTGGGTAGAATCCAGCGTCACGCGGAGCACGCTTTGAAAAGCCCGCCCCGTATTCTGGTCGTTTACGTCAACCCCATCCAGAATGATGTTGGCCTGGTCTGTCTTGCCGCCGTTCACTGATCCGCTGATTGGATTATTCTCACCGAAGTAAGTTACTCCAGGCTGAAGGGCCAGCAGTAAAGCCACGTTGCGTGCTTCGAACGGCAACTGCGTAATCGGGACCGTTCCGATGGCGGCACCCAGCGAGGCATCGGTTGTGTTGACCTGTTCCGCTTCACCGCTGACGGCAACTGTTTCAGACACTGAACCGACTTCAAGATCCACATTTACCGTAGCGGGTGTATTGACCTGCAGAACAACACCTGAAATCACTTTTTTGGAAAAACCGGCGGCGCTGGCGGTCAGGTTGTACGTACCTGGAGTAAGCTGCTGGATGGCATAACGCCCCTGTGCGTCGCTGGTGGCCGAACGCTTTGAGCCGTTGCCCGTATTCTCCAGTTCAACGGTTACACCCGGGATGGTGGCCTTACTTGGATCCGCCACCGTTCCATCAATCGAAGTCAACGATTGGGCCGAACTCAATACGGCAAACAAGAAAAAAAGAACAACAATTCCAGTACGTCTCATAACTCCCCTAAAGACCTAAACCTTCGGCTTACCGGGCCGGGGAAACAGTCAGACATACACTGGCTGAAAGCTCACTTCTTGTACGATCCTAATGATTATCCATTAGGATCGACAAAGTCAATGGAGCGAATCAATCTATCGGCTTTTTAGTACCGGAACTCATGATGGAATCTTGTCCCTTGAGTTGCAGCGCAGATCTCAGAAGATAATGCGTCCTGTTAACTGCATTGAACGAGGACCGCCACCCTCAGCCGACTGCTGCGAGGTAATCTGGCCGAAAGCCGGCACCCCTACCGTCAGGTTTGAAGGCGGCGCGTAGTTCGGATGGTTAAACAAGTTAGCCACTTGCGCCCCAAATTGGAATCGAATTCGCTCAGTAATCGGAATGCGCTTTAACAGAGAAAGTGAAACAATCTGGCTACCAGGTCCGACGACATCACCTTGCGAGGCATTGCCGAACCGCCCGATATTATTACCAGGATCCGCGTATGCTGATTGATTGATCCAGGCGTTAATGGATTGACCGGCGTAGGGAGATGTGCCCGAAACACGATCTGCTCTTCCACCGTTCGCGTTGAAAAGATTGTAGCCTGTTCCTGACGGATCGCTGTTTGTGGATACGGTCATGAAGGGACCGCTCTGAAAGACCAGTACTCCACTGAGCTCCCAGCCGCCAATGACTCGATCTGTCAGATTGTTGGTGCTGTTGAAGAACATTCGTCCTTTCCCAAACGGCAGTTCATAAAGGAAGGTAGCCAACACGCGATGGCGTCTGGTGTAGGGTACGTTCCCGTAATCAAGCCCAGGATTGTACGGATCGCTCAGCGTATTACCCATTTCATTAGCGAAGGCTCCAGCGGGAGATGTTGCTGCGCCGTTGGTGTTCGCAAGGCTTCGTGAATAGGTGTAGCTGAGCTCGAATTGAGCGTTGCTGCTTCGTTTGTGAAGCGCGACAGTTCCTGCGTTGTAATTTGAAAAACCTACTGACTCTTGCGACAGGATATCGGACATCAGAGGAAAAGGAGTAGCACCAGAGAGTGCGTTATAGCCTTGCGTATTCGGCCGAAGCTGATCGATGTTTGAGATAACCCCAAGGTTTGAGCCGTGATTGCCATCGTAGGAAGCTCGCACACCGATGCCTTTTCCTAGATCTCGTTCGAGCGTGACATTCCATTGCTGAACGTATGGATCTTTGTAATGCAGATTCGAAGCCAGATCAAAGAATTGAGTACCAGGTTGCGAGATGTTCGAAGGAAATGAATAAGGCAAGCTATAAACTGGAAGCCCGTTGCCGCCCAGCGAGTTAGTAAATGTCCCTAAGTTACTGGATTCAACGGCCCACCCGTCAATCGCTCCGCTCGCTAAGAGGGCTTCGATATACCGGCCGTACCCGCCACGAAGCACGGTCTTGTTATCTCCAAACATTCGCCACGCAAAACCTACTCGAGGTGCAAAGTCCGTCTTGTTAGGAAAGCGTAGATTAGAAGGAATACCCAGTTGCGCAGCAGTAAAGATGGGCGTTGGTGCAATTGCTTGCACAAATCCCGGATTCAGGATCGCATAAGTCTTAGTCGAAGGTAGGATGACCGCTCCGCGTACAGTTTGGCCGTTCTGAATGCTGGTGTAATCGGGGTCAAAGTTGGCAAGATTCTGGTTATGGTCATGGAATGAGGGATGGTACTCCCACCGCAGACCGAAGTTTACAGTTAGGCGGGATGAAACCTTCCAGTCATCCTGCCCGAAGACCGCATAATGCATTGCGTAAGCGTAAGTATCTGGATTGATAACGGTGCCGATGGTGGTTGAATCTGGGTAACCTAGCAGAAAAGAAGCAAACGGAGTGCCTGAGCCGTTCCCCAGCAGCGCACTTGTTGCCGATCCATTGAACTGGTAGTTGCCCAACCGATCATCGCTGAACACCTGAGTATGTAAGCTACTGAGTTTGCGAACATCACCACCGAATTTCATGGTATGTTTGCCTCGGGTGTAAGTCAGTGTGTCCAAAACCTGGCTGGTCCCTTCTTTCCGCGTCAGGTAAGAGGTCGGGCTATGTATGCCGATAAACCCGGATATGCTGACAGTTGGAATGTCATAACCAGGCGGAAGTGGTCCGGGGAGATTAGTCAGTCCTAGTTCGCTGGCTGCTTGCTGGGCAGTAACTCCGAACGTGACATCTCTATGGATACGGGTGAATCCGCCACGAACTTCATTAACAAGTCCCGGGGTGATCATCCAGTTGTGAGCAACGGTAAAGGCGTTATAAATTTCCGGCTTTGAGGTTGATCCCAGAAGCTCCGATCCTGGGTTACCTGAACTATCCCTCGCATAATCCAAAACACGGCGGTTTTTGTATGTATACCGGGCGTAGAGCAACTGTTTTGAATTTAGTACCTGGTCGACGCGCATGTCGCCCTGCGCGCTGTTGATAGGAACATTGAAAGTAGCGAGGTAGTTATTAGCGACTGCGTTTGTATCCCCGTAATTCGGAAGAGGGTAAAAATTGTTTAGAATTTTCTGAGAGTAAGGGCTGATCTGG
Source organism: uncultured Bryobacteraceae bacterium (assembly GCA_964248405.1). Taxonomy (GTDB): domain Bacteria; phylum Acidobacteriota; class Terriglobia; order Bryobacterales; family Bryobacteraceae; genus Bog-105. Next base: position 18,980 of record CAXTYH010000027.1, on the reverse strand, counting down.
CTGGTCGGAATCTTGTTCCCTGGATACCCCGTAAGTGGATCCGCGTAGGCCGATAAATCACCGTTGCGCATGGCGACGGTCGGAACGCTCTCAACCACAGTGTATTGCTTAGGCAAACGAAGCGCTTCAAAACTTCCGAAAAAGAAGGTCTTATCGTGACCGTTATATAAGTGGGGGATGATCACCGGCCCGCCTAGATAAGCTCCGAAGTCGTTCATCTTGACCGTTGGAGTCGTGTGGCTGAATGTATCGGCCGAGTTCATATCGCTGTTTTGCAGGTTTTCGAAAGCTCCTCCATGGAACTGGTTCGTGCCTGATTTAGAGACTGTCGTAATATCTGCCACGCCGCCATACTCGGCCGGGTTTAACGTCTCGCTGATTTTGATCTCTTCGATTGCATTGAAAGATGGAAACAACTCTCCGAGTGCCCCCATACTTCCTGGGCCCACTGAACTGATTCCATCGATGGTGATCGAAAGTTGGGACGGTGTTGCCCCGGCAACGGATATATTGCCTGAAGCATCGGCTTGCACTCCTGGCTGCGCCGTCAAAGTCGAGAAAGCACTGGTCGACCCAGTCGAGCGGGTCGTGATTGCTACTGGAAGGTTCGTCAGTTCCAGACTGCCTTTAGTGACCGCTATGTTTGAAGCGTCGCTCTGGACAACGGCCTCAGCGGTGGACTCCACGTTCACCGTCTGCTGCTGAGTTGCCAGCTTCAGGTCTGCATCCACTCGCTTTGTTTCTCGAGCACTCAGGTCAAATGCCGAAAACTGAACCTTCTGAAATCCGGTGGCCACTATGGAAACCGTATACGTGCCGGCATCAATATTGACGAATTGATAGCTTCCCGTTTGATCTGTCACCGTTGATTTGACAGTGCTCTTACCCTGACTAACAATCTCAACCACAGCATTTGGAACCACTGCACCGGATGCCTCCTTCACGGTGCCAAGTACTTCCCCAAATGTCGATTGCGCCTCACTGCGCCCACTAGCAAGAAGAATGAAGGCAACCAGTGCACTTAATCGTAGACTCTTCACGTTTATTCCTTTTGGCCGTGCGGCCACAAAAATTTCTCGGACGGAATCTACGGAGATTGATTGACAGCGTAACGAGGGCTGTCTAGAGATTACGAGGATAGTAGTAGATGCGGCACCATTTAGTCAAGCTAAACAATCGCATTATTTAAGCCTTGTTGTACTGAAGTAGACGTGCGCATGCATGCTCCGTTACTGGCTCGGTAACCACGCACACAGTGAGCGGTTCGGATCTGGGGAAGCCTAGGGCGGTTAGTTTAACGTGCGGATGAAGCCGTGGCCGTGGTGCCTGTTACCTGAGCGGGCGTAGGAGGCGTGATGATCAGCCCCGACATAGTGACGTCATAGCCAAGATTGATCACCTTCTTCTGCTTCAGGGTGGCAGCATCGTATACGCCAATTTCAAAGCCTGCACCGTAGATCAGCAGATCCTTACCGTCGTAAGAATTAGAGAAATAGAAGCGGCTGTTACAGGGAAACTCCTCTCGCGTCTTCAACGATTGTTTCCCAAGATCGAAGCTCCAGAATTGGCATGTTTTGTCGCCGTGACTTCCGAAGCTTGCAACTGCAAAGCCGGTCTTCCTATCGGCTGAGAGCCGAACATTAGACATGCCGCCGTCCTCACTCTTGCCGGGAACGGTGGTTCCTATCGGATTGAAGCTGAACGCCTTCGTATTGAGATCGAACTTAGCCAGTCCAAAGATGCGCCGATGAACGTACGGATCTTCTGTTTGGAAAAGCGCAGTAACCGAATCGGGAGAATCATGCGGATCAATCTCCGGGATGAAGTTTACTCGCGCCATTCCCGGATAAACCGGCTTTTCCAGATCGATTTCCTTGACCAGCTTCAGAGTTGCGGTATCGAAAATAAGAACAGAGTTACCAAACAAGTACAGGTTCTTACCATCAGGCGAAACTCGGAATGACATCCCGAACGAATCCGGCTTTTTGTCTTTAGGAAACAGCTCCTCCCGGATTACTTTGTGGGTGGTTAAATCAATGACAGAGAGCTTTTCATCGTCTATCGTCCATCGGTCAGGCATCTTGGTGTACTTAGCCGACATGGTGTAGACATACCGCCCTGTCGGGTCAACCGCCATGCTGGTGGGCCGCAGGCGCGTGGTTGGTGTATCCATGCTCCATGATTCGACGACCTCGCCTTTTTCCAGATCAACAATTTCCAACCCTGAGTACTGATTCGTCATCAGGAGGATTCTCTTCTTATCCGGCATCAGAACCATTTCCCGAGGGATGCCGGTCTTCAGCTTAATGTGCTTTGTGACCGCGTAAGTGGAATCATCAATCGCTAACAGTTCACCCTGGTAAGTGCCGAGGTAAATGGTTGCTTGCGAGCGTTCAGCAAATAACAAACTTAATAGAAGAGCGAGAGTAGTTATTTTCATGTTTCAGGAACGGGCCTAAGCGAGCAGCAAGGAACTAAGGAAAAACCACATCCAGGTTGCGCCAGTCCTGGGTAGCTGCGGCGCACTTCTTTGACCAGTCCGGATAACGATTGAGATGGTCGGGCACCGCTGCAGGCCAGAAGCAGTCTGCATAGCAATCGTACAGATCCCGCTCTACCGGCTGACACAGACCTGCAGTGCCGCCTGCTGAATCTACTTCCCAGCCCGGAAAGAAAGCCAGACTGCAACCAACTGGGGTATGTGGCTGCCTAGAGGGATCAGGCCGGCTTTGCAATCCGAACACATCCTCCGCATTGGCCTTAGCTTGCGCCTCTATTCGACTAGCCTTTGTATTGATTGCTCGTAGATGCTTCATATGTTCTCTCTCTCTTGCTGACTAAGTGTCAGTCTCAGTTAGTACCGGCGACTTCCGGGGAATCAAACCGCAGGAAATCTGGCACTGCCACAACAAGATAACTTTTAGCTTCCAAGGGAGCCGCCGGGTCCTTGCCGGCGTACTTTGCCACTACCCAGACGTCGCCGATATTGTCTGCAGAAAAACGCCGCTGAGGGTTCGGGCCATCCTGACTCGGCGTAAACAGCCCTGTCTGATCAATAAATCCCACAAACTCTTTATCGTGATCGTTATTGTGGGCGATAAACTCCTCAACCGACCACTTAGCATTAACTGGACCTAAGTCTACGTCATCTGCTGTATTCGGAAGACCATCCAGGCCGTTCGAATATGCATGCGCCTCGAACTGCACATACCCCTTCTTGCCAACTGTGCCGCCCACATGCGCAAGTGCTGTTTCAGCGCTGATTTTGATGTATTCCACATGATCATAAACGCTGAAAGCATCGTTGGCCACGTGTCCGCGAACAGCAATCCTTCGCTTACCGGCAAAAACTGTCGGGTCAGTATCAACGGTAACGCTCACCGACTTAGGGTCAATCGAGACCACGTCCCTGACTTTCACACCGGCGCCCAAATCAAAATCGCTTGCCTTCAAGTCAGAGGGAAAACGCTGGCCGAAAATCTTCATTGGTTCTGCCTTTGCACCGGCCCGAAGGGAAACGACATCGGTTCCAAGAACAGCGATGCTTGCATTGTCCCGCTGCGCCGACACAGTAAAACCAAATTCCTGGTAAGCTCCCCAGAACCAGCGACCCTGCAAAGTTGTTTGGTCCGGCGTCAAAGTCATTACTTCGCGCAGTGCTCCAAATTGTGGGCTCTTGGCAGATCCACGCCACTCATACCCGGTGTAAAGAAAAGCCTTTCCAGGCATTAGCAGCTTTTCGTTCCCACGTACGCTAGTCAGCGTCGTCTCTGTCTTAAATTCGCCCGGGGCAACTCGCGTCACCGTCATCTCACCGAAGTACTTGCCCTTGCCGGGCGCACTGGCGGTCAACAACCAGTGACCGCTCGGGTCGGCATCCGTCATCTGCGCTCGCCAGTTTGACCAGGCTGATGAATACAAACCATAGTTCTTGCTGAAGTAATCAACCGCCTCATCCACTGGCGCCTTTGGTTTGGGAGCGCTCCGGTCCGCGCCTGCCGGAGTATGATCGGAGAAGGCCACAAACTGACTGAGCGGGAAGTAACCAATGTGCATGTTCTTCAGCAGGTGCCACTCGGCTGCACTGCGATGCCACATCTGGGGTTTTGCAAAGGTATGGCAGGTTGTGCACGCGCGTCGAATAGCGGGAGTGGGAATATCCTCCGTCTGCACTTGGGTCATCTCAAGTAACCAGCGATGCGGCTGAGTCTCCTCGGGCGCCAGCCCGTGCTCGTTGGCAAGGTATCGTACAATTTGGCGAGCATCATCAGGCCCTAGCTTCACGCCATTGAGCTGGACCATTCGCTTGATCGACTCCTGCCAGCCCTCCGGGGTAGTTCTAATCCAGGAAATTCGACTTAGGTTGCCGTAGGAATCTGCCGTGTGACAACCGCCGCACTTGGCAATCGTCAGCCGATCCGTAACCGGAATTCCGCCCTCGGTCTCTTTGGTCGGATCGGGTTTTGATGTATCTTCGCCAACGGCCGCCGAAGCAGTCAACAGAAGGCTAAACAGAATTGTACTTGTAAGTCGCGTTCGCATCAGGTCCCTTGAGGCCTCAATCTAACAACTCAGCCGGAAGAGGCAACTAAGGGAACGGGGTAGTTGCTGAAGACGCGCCGTGGCGATCTTCCAATGGCAGTTGACAAATCATACAACGTCTTGAAACTGAAGAGCAACAAACAAATGAGATTCTTGCCTCTTTGACAGCTTGGCTCACCAAGTGCTAGCATCCATTGCATCCGGGCAGCCCGAGTACGTCTGCAGGTAACGGGAGCGCGCATCCACTCCGGATTCGATGCTCCGCAAGATGCCAACAGAGGGTGACGACGTGAGCAGCATGTATTCAACGGGAGAGTTCCGCGAGTTTGCCGGAGCAGATTCCCGTTTTCTTTATCTGGTTCCGAGTGGTGGAATTTTTCAACTGGACGAACTCAGTGGGGCGATCTTGGATCGGTTCCGCACCGGGGCAGCGTCATCCGAACAAGTAGTCTCAGATTTGCTCCCGCGTGGCTTTGCCGCAACTGACATTGCCGAAACTGTTCGGGAACTCTTTGAACTTCGAGCCATCCGTGACTCTAACGGCTTCGAGAATGTTGTTCAAGAGCCGCCGGCCGACTTCCCTTTGCAAACGCTGGTGATGAACGTCACCAACCAGTGCAATCTCTCATGCCAATACTGCTATGAGTTCGGCGAAGACAAGGTAGCCACGCCTGAGGGTAAAGCGAAGTTCATGGACTGGGACACGGGCCGGCAGACCGTCGACTATCTGATTCGCGAGAGCGGGAGCCGCAAGAACATCCACATCACCTTCTTCGGCGGCGAAACGCTGATGAACTTTCCACTCTTAAAAAGAATCGTCGGCTATGCGCGCGACGAAACAGCCAAGTATGGAAAGACCATCGACTTCAGCTTAACCACAAACGCGACACTGCTCTCCACTTCTATTATTGAGTTTCTCTCCGAAAATGACATCGGAGTTACCGTGAGCATCGATGGCCCAAAAGCAACGAACGACAAGTTCCGTGTTTTTGCAAACGGGCGCGGCAGCTACGACATCATCGTTCCCAAAATCCGTGAGCTGATTGCGCGGCACCGCTCACGTCCCATCGTGGCGCGTGTCACGCTGACGACGCCCGATGTAGATGTGCTCGGCATCTATAAACATTTGAAGCATGATCTCGGCTTTTATGAGGTAGGCATCGCGCCCGTGACGACCTCGCCCGACCGGCTTTATTCGATTGGCGAACGCGGCATGGACAAAGTGCTCGACCAGTTCCGGGCGCTGTCGCAAGAATATTTGAGCTTTGCTTTAAGGAACCAGCATCATGGGTTTTCGAATGTGAGCGATACGCTCTCTGAACTCCATCAGGGCATTAGTAAATCACATCCTTGCGGAGCCGGGCTGGGGCTTGTTGGCGTTGGTCCCTCGGGCGACATTGCGCCCTGCCACCGCTTTGTCGATTCCGATATTCACAAACTGGGGCACATCAGCACGGGCATTGACACCGCTCGCAAAGCTGACTTCCTCGATCGCGGAAACATCGGCAACAAGTACGATTGCCAAACCTGCTGGGCACGCCCGCTGTGCGCCGGCGGCTGTCATCATGAGGCCTTTGTTCGCTACGGAGACACCGGCCACGCCAACCTCCATTACTGCGACTGGATCCGCGACTGGACCGACATTTGCCTGGGCATTTATGGATCTCTGGCCGACAACAATCCAGGGTTCTTGAATCAGTTTGCCGATAGAAAGGCTCAGTAGCTTAATCTACTGAGCAAGAGCAAGCACCGCGTATCCGGTTGCTGCATCGGTCATGAAGTGGCCGACATCGGTTGTAAGATCTCTCTTCTTGTTGAGGGAATAAGCTCGCCAGGAGCCATCCTCCCTGTTCTGGTGCTTTTCCAGCCAGTTGCGCCCAGAAGCGATCGCATCCGAACTGCGCTTTGCTGACGTGCTCTCAAGCGCCAGCGTGATGAGCCCGGTTGCATAGCCATCGCTTTCAGTTTCTTGCGCCGTATGATCAGATCGGGTCCAGCTCCCCAAACTCGAAAGGCTCCAGCCACCGTCCGAACGTTGCCGCTCGAGGATAGAACTCACTAGCTGACGCTGTTCGCCACTATTGAGCAGGCCTGGAATTTTGCTCGACGCCCAGAGAAGAACAATCCGGTTCAATAACGGCTGCTTACTATATTCTCGCTTGAGATACGCCCGCAGCAATCGCAGGTTCGCCTGAATGGCTGGGTTTTTGCGATAGCCGGCAGGGGCCCAGCCAGTGGCGAGCGCCATAAACGTCGCGCCCTGGTACTGCGACTCTCCACCCTCCCACGGCGAAAGATGAAACACCTGCCAGTCCCAGGCTCCGGCCTGATCGCCAGCCTTGAGCTGCAAAGCCCATGCTGAATCGAAAGCTTTTTTCGTCAATGGATCAAGGTGTCCCCCCTGGGAGGCATAACTCGATAAGATGAGCGCATTCAGAACAGATTCTGTGGACCGGGACTCCCTCGACTTACCAGGACCGGCGCTTGCATCCAGATAGTAAGGCTGTACTTCGCTCCACAGCGAGACTCGCTTTCGAAGATGCTCCAGCATCTCGCGCTCTGGCGTCGGCGTGCTTCCATCATGGAGAGAAGTGCTCAGCTTGGGCCGAGCGAACGCATAGGGAAGCATCGTATGGCATGAAACACAGACCGTGCCGTGGTCGCGTTGAGAGCTTGGCCAGCTTTCCCACCATGTTGCCCGAGCATCCAGGTACTTGGCTGCTGCACCCGGGTTCCAGGTCTCACTCGCGTTGCCGACTCTATCGCGATTGCCCGCACCTAGAGCCCCCGAGACCATACAAAGAACCAGAACAACGCTTTTCATAAACTCTCTCTTGACCCAATCGCAATGGGCTTCGGCAAGGAGCTTGCTTCCGGGCGAACTCAATGTCGCCGTCAGCGTAGCATGCTTTTCACTCCACCTCAAGAGCGTGTTATCATCCGTGCCATACTGATCGTTCCAGATCAGAAGTCTGCAGCTCGTAGCACCACTGCCCGATCTGCAGCGGCCGTGTTTGCCGCCTTGTTTTCGTCTATGACATTCTTCACTGGACGCAATCGCAAAGTGCGGCCAAAGCTTCCATTGGCTTTGTTTCGGAGGGCTCTTGTCTTCTTGCGCCCGCATCGGCTGCGGTTCCTGCCGTTGATTGCACTCAGTTTCGTCTCAACGGCGGTGGCGCTCGCCCAGCCTTATCTCACCAAGCTTCTCATCGACGATGCACTGCAGCACCGCAATTTCAGGAGCTTGCAGCTTTTTGCGATTTGGATGGGCGTCTGCGCCGGGCTCTCATTCCTGCTCGGCATCCTTTCCACATATCTGTACACAAAAATGTCGGCATTGATCCTGTTCGACATTCGACTCGCTGCCTTTCAGAAACTGCAGGCGCTATCGCCTCAGTTCTTTGCCAGAACCAAGGCCGGGGATATTGTCTCCCGAATCAACAACGACGTTAGCGAGCTTCAGCGGCTCAGTTCGGATACGCTTCTTTCGCTTCCAACAAATCTGCTATTTCTGGTGGGCAACGCGGCGATGATGGTCTATCTTAACCCGCTGCTGGCAGTCATCAGCATGGCGACAGTACCGGCGGGAATCTGGGCGATGCGTTCCTACCAAGGCCGCCTTCGACAACAAGTGCAGGACATGCGCGAGCAGAGCGCAAACATCGGCAGCTTCCTTATCGAAGCAATCTTAGGCATTCGGCTGCTAGTTGCTTACAATGCCGGCGAGCGAAAGAACCAGGAGTTTCGAAGGCTGAATGGGAGCTTCGTACAAAGCTTGCTTTCCATGCAGGTCACCTCCTTTCTGGCGGGCGCCATACCAAGTGCGGTCTTGACCGTTTCGGTTGCTGTGTTGTTCCTTTACGGAGGAAACCTGGTGATTCGCGGAGTGCTGACAATCGGCAGCCTCATGGCCTTTATGGCTTATCACTCGCGCCTGCTCTCACCAGTGCAAAGCCTCATGGGACTGTACTCTGCCTTGATCACGGGATCTGTTTCGCTCGGTCGAGTCTTCGAGCTACTTGACAAGCGCGAGGAAGTGGCTGAGGCGGCAAACGCAATGCCGGTCAAATTAGCCCAAGGGTCGGTCGAACTGGATTGTGTTTCGTTCGCCTATGACGGACGTGCGCAGGTTTTGCACAGCTTGTGTTTTCGCGTGGAGCCCCGAACTACCTGCGTCCTGGTTGGGCCAAGCGGTGCCGGCAAATCAACCTTGACCGACTTACTAATCAGGTACTACGATCCCGCTTCCGGCAGCATTTTGATCGACGGCTTAGACATTGCGAAGCTGCGCCTGGCCGACTTGCGAGGCGCAGTAGCCACCGTGGATCAAACGCCTTTCTTCTTTCACGCATCGATTTTAGAGAATCTGCTGTTTGCTGCGCCCGACGCCTCTCTGGAAGATTGCCGGCAAGTTGCTTCCAAGGCTGACATCCACGACTTCATCGAGTCGCTTCCAGACAAGTACGAAACCGTACTTGGCGAGCGCGCGCTGACCCTTTCAGCAGGCCAGCGGCAACGTCTCGCCATAGCACGCGCACTACTACGGCAACCCTGCGTCCTGATTCTGGATGAACCCAGTGCTGCGCTTGACCCTCATGCTGAATTTGCCTTGAGTCAAACATTGCGCAAGCTCACATCTCTTTGCACAATCATTGTCGTGACTCATCGCCCTGCGCTCATCGATATTGCGGATCAGGTAATCGTGCTGGAGGACGGACGTGTTGTCGAGAGCGGCAGGCCCCAGGAGTTACGGGAGACCGGCTCTGCCCTATCGCGGCACTTTCGAGAGAAACTGGTAGGGGCTGCACTGCCTGCATGAGCAATGAGCGCGCCTGGCGCCCCGTTCGTGTTGCCGTCATCGACAGTGGAGCGAATCCACGACATCCTCACGTTCAGCCCATTGCAGGTGGAGTCCACATTCTGGAGAATGATTCAGACGATGACTGGCTGGACCTTCTCGGCCACGGTACGGCAGTGGCAGGAGCAATTCGTGAGAAAGCACCTCAAGCAGAGATCTTTGCGGTAAAGGTTTTCGACCGCGCGCTGGTTACCTCAGGGTATGTCCTGCTTCGTGCCTTGGATTGGTGCATTGATCACAAGATGGATCTGATCAATCTTTCGCTGGGAACGCTTAACGAGGCATACCGGGAAGACTTTCTCAGCAGGATCGACAAAACTGTCGCGATCGGCTCCCGCATTGTGGCCGCTTACCAGATGAATGGCCGGCCAGCCTTTCCCGGTTCGCTGCCCGGAGTAGTTGGAGTGGTTCTGGATCAAGCCTGTCCGCGCGAAGCATTTGCGCAAACCGAAATGAACGGTGCTACGGTGTACGCAGCCTCTGGCTTTCCCCGTCCCATCCCCGGCGTTCCACCCGAGCGTAACTTGAGCGGAGTGAGTTTCGCAGTGGCCAACGTAACAGGATTGCTTGCGGCGGCTATGCACCTCCACCGCGTTTCATCATCAGAGGACAAGGGCCTTGTTTCCCACTGTCGCGGTACAGGGTGACGGCGTTGCGGCATGCTGCTGTGTTCAGCTACTCCGCAACAGCAATGTCGACGTCCGTGTTGAACGCAGCGGTCGCTCCTCCCAGCTAAGCGTCCTGGTAAGCCCAGGCACTCAGCGACTCCTCGATGACGTCTTCGGGAATCCCAGCCTGCTCGACGATCTTCCAGTCATCAGCAGACGTGTTGTTCTCTGGGGTCAGCAGCCCGAACCAATCACTCTTCCGCACTCCGGTATCGCCGTGTCGGAAGCTGCTTTGCTGCAGCGGCTTTGGAATTGTCTAGACATGGTTGACGGACAATCGATTGATAACCCGGACTGGCAACTCATTTCACGCAAGCAGGAGAGCACATCGAGTGAGGAGCAAAAGTTCGGATCGCGTGTTGCGACAGCCGTACAAGTTCATCTGAAACAGACAACAGACACTGAGTCTTGCTGGGTTGAGTCGCTGCCTGATGGATGGTTGTTTCTACTGCCCTCCGGCTCCGGGAAAGGATCGCTGCTGGGCGTGGGCAACAGCCCGAATGCTCTGTTGGGAAAAAGCCGTCTCATTGCGGAGCAGGTGGACTGGTTGAGCGAGGCTTCACTTACGTTTCCCGCTTATCCGAGAATCGCAGACCGTCTGTGCGTTCCAGGTTGGCTCCTCTGCGGCACCGCTGCAATGGGGTTCGATCCTATTTGCGGCGAAGGTGCCGGTAATGCGGTTCGCGAAGCGATCCTGGCTTCAGCTGTCCTGCGCGCCATCCAGCGCGGGGCCGACGTTCAACCTCTTCTCAACCATTACTCCTCGCGACTTCTGGCCGGCTTCCTGCGTCACCTTCAAAACTGCCAAGCATTCTACGTACCTGCGCGGAACGGACCATGGTGGGACGCCGAGTTGGCACAACTGCAAGCGGGCATTCAATGGACGTCAGATCGTCTGTCCCAAATACCGCCGAGTTCTTTCCGACTGGTGGATTTCGATCTACAGCCGCTACGGCAAGAACTGGACGCAATGAACACGGCCTTCAATTAGGTCGAGGAGAACCATTCCCCTGCCTGGCGGCTTGCTCAACGATTTTTTTGGCTGCACTTCGAACTGCGATGCCTCCCGTTATTTCCCTGCTCGACGCAGAGCGGCCACCGCAGTCTCGTGTTCATTCAAAGTGGTCGAAAAGTGATGGGCGCCGGAACCATCCGGCTTCGCCACGAAGTAGAGGAAGCTCGAATCTGCCGGTTTAAGCGCAGCAGCCAGCGAAGTAGCTCCTGGGTTGGCAATCGGCCCCGGGGGCAGCCCCGCATGCAAGTACGTGTTGTAAGGGTTTGCGCTCGCCAGATCCGATTTGTGAATAGTGCCGTGGTAGCGATTCTCAAGTAACGCGGCATAGACCGTCGTTGGGTCACACTGCAGCAGCATGCCTGAACTGAGGCGATTGGCGTAAACCGCCGCTACCATGGGTCGTTCGGCCGGAACAGCTGTCTCTTTTTCGACCAGCGAAGCAAGCGTCACAGTCTTGTGTACATCACGTTGCCGGTTTGCGCCGCCCAGTGCCGCCCACCGCTTCCGGAACTCAGACGTCATGGCGCGGCATAACTGTCGGGCCGTGGTCTTGTGCGTCACACGATATGTGGAAGGAAACAGGAAGCCTTCCAGATTTGGTGCGTGCGGGTCCAGATCTCTAATCGAAGCCGGATCAGAAGCCGCTCGCAGAAAGTCAGTCGGCCGCACCGTGTCTCCGCTGCGCAGAATGTTAGCGATGTCGAACATGTTGCTCCCTTCCGGCACCGTTATCTCTTCATAGAAAACCTGTCCCTTGCGAAGCTTGTTGAGAATCTGCCAGGGTGTTTCGCTCGTTTCGAAGCGATACTCGCCAGCTTGCAAGGCAGAACGCGGGTGAAATGCTCGAACAAGCAGAAAAACCCAGGGTGCTCGAACCAGGCCCTGTTCGGCCAACTCGTTCGCAATAGCGCGCGAGCTCATGCCGTGCTCGATATCCACAAAAATGTCAGTGTCCTGGCCTCCGTACGGCCCTAGGTAAACAGCATTTACTGTGAATGCGCCCGCTATGACCGCAAGCAGCAGCAGAATCAGCAGGGTACGCCCAAAGTGCCTGGTGCGCTTACCGGCCAAGGTCGCCGTCCTGACTGGCCAGCGCCAGTTGCCGGAAGCCCAGATAACTTTCCAGCAGCAACACGGCTGACATTTGATCCACAGCTTTCTTTTTTTGTTCGAGGTTTGCGCCGGCTTCACGCAGCATCCGCTCAGCTTCCGCTGAGGTCAGCCGCTCGTCCCAGAACACCACTGGCAGGCGAACATATTTTTCCAGCCGCTCGGCGAACTCGCGAGTATATTCACTTTGGCGGCTCTCGTCGCCGCTCATGTGCAGCGGCCTGCCAACGAGCAAAGTGCCAATTTCCCAGCGTGTGCAAACGGCCTGAAGCTCGGCCAGATCATCCCGAATGCGCGTGCGATACAAAGTTTCAATACCGCGGGCGGTCAGACCCAGTTCGTCGCTGACGGCCAACCCGATCCGCTTCTTGCCAACATCCAGAGCCAGGATTCTAGCGCCGCCCATTCCCTCGGATTATAGGAGATTGTCTCGCCCTTCGCTTTTCGACTTGATCGCCGGCGAGTTCTCGTTCATAGACTCTGTGTTCTGGCCGGCTTCGCCAGCCACGCCCGTAACTTGAAGTCAAACCCCGACGCTGGTTTGCCACGATTGAAAACACCGGCGGCGCTTAGCCCGGCCCCGTGAAGTAACGCCCACAACGCAAGGGCAGCTTGCGGGCATCGGCCGGGTTCGCAACTCCCGCCACCTGTTCCACCACAAAGGCCCATAGCTCCTGCTGGCGCTGAGACCTTTCTCCTGAGGCAGAACCGGGCTGCATCATTGCCTCGTAGAGCCGGGTTGCTCGCGAGCAAACTTGAGATAAGCTCGCGCCATACTGACGATTGCCTGGGTCTGACTGCCTCCTCCTAATTGCTTTCTGCAGCGCCTTGTGCCGCCGCCCTGCACTGGCGTCCGAAAGAGCCGACTCCAGTTCCGCGCGGTCTGAAAGTATCGGTACAATGCGTTCGGAGCCAAACCGAGCGATGCTGCCAACGCCCGTAAAGAAAGCCGAGCCATGCCCTGTCTCTTGGGTGCTTCACCGATTAAAACTCCTACGGAGGAAGAAACATCAATGTCAAAGAGCGTAGTTGTTACTGGAGCCTCGACCAGCATCGGCTGGGGGATCACGAAGGTGCTGGCCGCCAAAGGCTTTCAAGTCTTTGGGAGTGTTCGCAAGCAAGCAGACGCGGATCGTCTGAAGTCGGAGTTTGGTAGTTGTGTAACACCGCTGTTGATGGATGTGACCGATGAGTCCGCTGTTCAAAAGGCGGCGGCTCTAGTTGCAAATCAACTGAATGGATCCTCACTTGCCGGGCTCGTCAACAACGCCGGCATCGCAGTGGGTGGCCCGTTGATCTATCTGCCCCTCTCGGATTTTAAACGTCAATTAGAGGTAAATCTGATTGCCCCGCTGCAGGTAATTCAGGCTTTCGCACCCTTGCTGGGAACAGACCGCACCCGCACTGACAAACCCGGGCGCATCATCAATATCAGCTCGGTCGCAGGCAAGCTGGGGCCGCCCTTTATCGGTGCTTATGCCGCTTCCAAGCACGGGCTGGAGGGCTTGTCAGAGTCTCTGCGACGCGAACTGCTGCTCTTTGGAATCGATGTTGTTGTCATCGGTCCGGGCTCCGTTGTCACTCCTATCTGGAACAAGGCGGAAGGAGAAGACCTCAGCCGGTACAAAGACACTGAATATGCACCGTTCCTGGAGCGATTCGTGAAACATTTCATTGAGGAAGGTCGGAAAGGTTTAAAGCCTGAACAGATCGGCAAAGTGGTTCTTCACGCTCTCACAACACGACGGCCGCGCGTTCGTTACGCCGTTGTTCCACAGCGCTTCCGCAACTGGAGCCTGCCGATGTTCCTGCCCAAACGGATGGTCGACAAGTTAGTCGGGAAGCAGCTTGGCTTTTCTGCAATTGCGCGCCGGTAGCGCACTCGCCCAATCGACTTTGGTTGTCTGGCAGCAGCCGCGGAACGGCACGGAATGCTAGAGTACGACTACCGAGCCGTTATTCGCCTTGGCACTCCTAAGCACCTCGCAACCTGTCGTTCACAATCGCTTCGGTATACGTACTTCACTGATTGCGGTAGCGGCCCTGATCGGGTTGCTCTACTACGGGCGCGACTTCTTTGTCACGCTCATGCTCTCAGCGATTCTCGCTTTTATTCTCGATCCAGCCGTGCTCCTGCTGATGAAACTGCGCCTGCCTCGACCTGCCGCCACGCTCGGCGTTTTGGGCTTTACCTTCGTCTTGTTGTACTTTCTCGGAGTAGTTGCGTGGACGCAGCTTTCCCGCTTAAGCGAAGACTTGCCCACTTACTCTTCCCGTGTGAACGAGCTTTGGCACTCGGCCAGCAACCGCCTGGACCAGTTCGAAAGCGACAGCATTAACGTGCTGGTACCGAAAACGCTCCGGGAGCAAGGCGAGCAGATCCAACAGAAGCCGCAGCAAGCCATGCAGGCCCGTGCACGCCGCCGCTCAAATCCCATTGAACTGCCGCCGGCAAACCCTGTCATCCAAGAAGTTCGCATTCATAAAGATCCAACGCCGTTTATCAGCACACTCTACAGTTATTCCTCACCCTACTTTCGTTTAATGTTCCTGGCTTCGTTCGTGCCGTTTCTGCTGTACTTCATGCTCAGTTGGCGCGATCGGCTGGGCCAAAATGCAATCCGCATCTTTCATGGAAAGGATCGCTACGTCATCAGCAAGACCTGGATTGGCATTGGGGATGCAACGCGCGCCTACGTGCTGGGCAATTTTATGCTGTGGGTTTTCCTCAGCAGCTTAAGTGCAACTACCTTCTTCTTCCTGGGCATTCCTTATTGGCCATTAGTTGGAATCACGAGCGCACTGTTCAGCCTTGTCCCATCCTTTGGCCTGCCGCTCTCTTTAGTGCCGCCCGTGCTGGCTGCCGTCGCAGTGCCGAACAGGTTCAAAATGATTCTGACCGCCGTGCTGATCACCGCTGCCCTTCACTTGTTTTCAATGAACTTCTTATACGCGAAGATCATCGGGCGACGCGTCCGACTCAATCCGCTGGTCGTCACAATTTCCCTGATGTTTTGGGGATTGATCTGGGGCGGCATCGGACTCGTACTGGCTATCCCGATTACCGCCGCAGTCAAGACAGTATGCGACAACGTTGAAGCGCTAGAGTCCTACGGGAAACTGCTCGGGGATTAAGCCATGAGCTCAGCGGGAAACCGTTACCGCTGCTCCGCCCTGTGCCAAGTGCAATTCCCGGTTCGCATCAAGTGCTTCGGTACGCAAGTAAGCAAGACCAGCTACTTTACCGAGAGTTGGTGAATAAGCAGCGGAAGTAATTTCCCCAACCTCCTTGCCATCGAGCAATACTTTACCGCCTATAGAAGGCACGGTTTTGGATTCAATCTGGATACGGCTCAAATGACGATGCACCTGGCCGCGAGACCGGACGCGCTCCACAATCTCCTGGCCAACGTAGCAGCCCTTATTCGAATGCATTGCTGATAACAAGCCGGTCTCCTGCACAAGGTATCGTTCGCTAATATCTTGGCCATAGCGCGGAATGCCATTCTCCACCCGCACCACTTCGGCCTCCTCTGTCGTTGCCAAAGGCACGCCTGCTGCCTGCAAGCTACTAATCAAGCTCTCCTGTTCAGCGACTGGCATGAAGATGCGAAGGCCGTCGGCCGCAGTAGCTGCTGCCCGGCTGACAAAAACGCTGCGCCATTCAAGAGTGCCCAAGGGCAGAGATGGAACCGGGATCCCCAGTTGTACCGCTGTCTGCGCCCACTCCGGCCCCTCAAGGCCAACGGCCACATAGGCACTGGATTCATCGTCAATCGTCACATCGTCGGCAATGATAAACCGATCGAGATGGTCTCGCAGCTTCGGACCAAGTTCCGGTTCAGTATCGAGCCAAAAACTTTCACCGAGGTTATAGATGTTCGCATCAGCCAGAATTCGCCCCTGCGCCGAAAGAAAGAAAGCGAGCAGACCCTGCCCCGCAGCAAGTCCATTCACATGATTCGTACTCATGGCATGCAGAAGCCGGGCACAATCTTCGCCCGTCAGCTTCAGCAGACCGCGCCCCGATAAAACGAAATAAGCGGCTTGCGTCCGCAGAGCCTGATAACCGTTCATACTGCCTGTTCGATGAGCGCCATGCACTATAAGCCGCGCTGCGAGAGAGAACGGAGGTATGCCGAAATGAAGACGATGACAAAGCCCGAAACGATCAGGCTGAAAAGCCGGCGGTTGCTCCTGCTCCCGACCAGCACGTCACTCTGCTTTGAGGTTGACCAGAGAATCGCGGTCGCTAGCACATGCAGCACCAACAGCATCTTGATGCCGAACCACATCTGGTAAGTCGAGCTGTGCTTTGGCCCTGAGTAGCTATAGAAATTATAGAATCCGGAAAGCACCGTTACGGCCAGCAGAGTCAAGAGAATACCTCTGAACTGCGCGTGGCTGAAGGCGGAGGTGGTCAGGCGCTCAGGCTCGGGCAGTCGGTTCAGGGTGGGCACCAGAATCTGCCGCGCATAGAAGATTCCGCCCAGCAGGATAACGACTGAGCCGACATGAAGAAATCTTGCCAGCAGGTGGAAAAGGATATCGGCCGTCACACTTACCGAGTATACGGAGCCTTAGATGAACAGCTTCCGAACATAGCTCTCCAACCCTGGTACACAGGCGTAGCAATTTCCGCCGTAGATCGAGTTTTCACCCGCGAAACTACCAAACTTCGCCCCAGCCTCTTCGACAATCAGCTTCAGTGCGGCCAAGTCCCACGGCGCGGCGTTCGGATCGATCCAGACATCGGCTTTGCCTTGCGCCAGGAGCATAGCATCGAGAGACCCGCCGAAGCCGCGTACTGCACCGAACTGTCTCGCCCAAGGAATCAAGCGGTCCGCAAACGGCTGAGCTCCGGGCTTATTGAAACCGTTGAAGCAAAGCACCGCCTGCCCTGGATCAGTCCTGTCGGCAACTGCCAGGCGCACATCGTCTGACCAAGCGCCCGACCCTTTGGCGGCACAGACGGTAAGGCCCTGCCCGGGATTGCAGGCTGCAGCGGCAACTATCTCGCCATCCTGCTCAAGCCCAATAAGAACCGCCCACAGCGGGATCCCACGGACGTAATCGCGCGTACCGTCAATCGGATCGACGATCCACTTCCGGCCACTTTGACCTGGCCTGCTAGCGCCCTCTTCGCCGAGAATGCCGTCATCGGGAAACTCACGGGTGATGCTGTCGACAATCAGCTGTTCGCAAGCGCGGTCGGCTGCCGTTACGGGCGAACTATCACTTTTGATCTCAGAGGAGACTCCGCTTCGAAGATAGTCCGACGCGAGACTACCCGCCTGGTGAGCCAGCTGTTTGGCAAATGCCATCTCTCGCGCAAAAGCCATGCTCCTGATTATGTCCTGACGGGTGAACACGCCTGCGATAGCGGTTTCGGTTGGACTCATCATGGCTCCCTTTCTTGCGACCTACTAGACATTCCGACTGCGGGTGTTCACTGAACGAGCGGCCATCTCCATGGCGGAGTCACACTTCGGCAAGAAGGCCGAAGTCCCTGAATCGTGATGGACTTACCAGATTTCCGGCGTCGCCTCTCTACAAACCCGGTGAGAAGAATTGGCACATCGGAGCACTTCCTGGTTGACAAGTTCCCGATTCGGGAACTACGCTTGAGGAAAAGTGAGGATCATTGCACAGTCCACGTTAATGGCTTTTACGAAAGAGAGAAGATACGCCGACGCCAAAGGCGAACTAGCGCTTTGGGTAAGAGTGGCCGAAAAAGCGGAGTGGACGCAAGTTCTGGACGTGCAGAAAGATTTCACCAAGACAGAAGCAGTCCCGGTGAGAAAGGTGAATTACACGGTTTTCAACATATGTCGCAACCAGTTCCGCTTGATCGCCATGATCAACTATCAAAAGAGAATAATATGGGTCAAAAGCTTTTTGACCCACGCCGAGTACAGCAAAAACACCTGGAAGGCAGTTCTAGAAAAAGAGCAACAGCAAAGAGAAGCATTAGAGAAGGAACTCAGGAGATCGAAATGAGTGCAGCTAGTTCAGCAGTAGCGTTCAATGCCAAAAAATACGGAGCTCTATTCGCCCACGGTGTCGCTCGTACGATCGCCACGGACGAGGAGAACCAGGCCGCTATCCAAGAGCTTGAAGCATATTCTTTTGCTGAGAACCCGACACCAGAAGAAGAGGCCTACTGCGATGTTCTCACCACTTTAATTGAGCAATACGAGAAGCGTTATCGCCTCGACATCACACTTGATCCTGTCGAGACACTCAAGTTGCTCATGGAAAATCGCGGCTTGAAACAAGCAGATTTAGTTCCTGGGATTGACAGCAAGAGTCATGTGTCGGAAATCCTGAGTGGCACCCGTGAGCTTTCAAAGCGCCACATCATCAAGTTGAGCAACTTCTTCAACGTGTCGCCTGAAGCGTTTTTTCCCGTTGCTGCTAAGCGATAGTTATTACCTATCGTCCTACCACATTGAACGGAGCCTCGAAGTTTGAGTACCATTCCTCACGCCGAGAGTCCGGGGTCGTATTCTTCGCCCATCGCGAAGGCTCTTGCGTGACCATCCTTTAACCCCCGAGCCGAATACAGGCGGATTCTTCATTGCTGCTTCTCGGCACATTCTGTCCTCGGCCTTCTCGTAACTGGCCACTAGACCAGACTGAAGGCTTGCTTGTTTAGGCTGTTCCCTTTCGGGCCTGTCCGGGTTGCTTCGTTGCATTTGCAAACTGACCCACTACCCGCTTTATACCTCATGTTGTTAGTTTGTCAAGATGTCCGCTTTTATTAACACATGATCTGTCCGTTTTT
>CAXTYH010000026.1:0-73868 GCA_964248405.1 uncultured Bryobacteraceae bacterium | reverse complement strand
TTGTACTCGCCAGATCAAGACTAACCTAATTTACAGAAACATTGTTGCTTTATCACTTTGACCAGGGGGCGATTCCTCCGGATGACGTCTATGTTGCAGGCTACAACCTCAATCCTTCTATCTACGGAATCTACTCAATGCCAGACCAAGTTTGGGTTGGCGACCAGCGCATTCATCAATATTCAGACGGGGGGACTATCCTACCTCTTGGCACTGTTGACCTCTTATCTGTCGATGCTGCAACTGCAACCTACAATAGGTCGATCCTGAGCCAAGGCTGCCCGGGTACAAACGCCCCAGCTATGGTAGCTTGCAATAACGGCACCGCGCTTGGATTCAGTTAAACTGCAAATCAGTGGACCTGTGGAGGCTCTGTTTGTGGAGGCTGCAACTCCAACTGCAGTGATTTCATTGGAGGAACAAACTGTGGCGGTGGCGGTCCGACAAGCTGTCCGGGAGCATGTAACGACTTCAGTCCGGAATCTTGTCCGAAGAGCAACTACGGATCAACTTGGGCGCATTACCGCCGCAGCTATTAGGCAACCGTTGGATCAGCAGTTCAAGTAGTGCTGTTCTGCGTGTGTCCTCGGCTGTTGTTCCCAATGAATCCAATTACCTACTGAATCGAAGCATCCTGCGTTCCCGCAGATCATAACCGAGATCCCGGCACCCTATCTTTTTGATCGGCGTCTCTTCTCTGCTTGAACACCCGGCGCGCCTAACTCGTACTGAAGGTAAAAAGAAAGTGTCATTGTTCTTCTACTTCATTGATGTTTTGCCCTGGACAAATATTCTTGTAGCCAGCCTTGGGATGATCGAAGCGTTCTGCAGAGGTGGGAGAGCCAGGCGCTCTCGGCCATTGAGATCCCAAGCATTCTTAGGTGGTGTGGTGAAGCTTGTGTATGCTAGATGTCCAGCTAACCCCAAACTCCCTCCAAGCAAGAGCCCGTCAACGATAACATCGACAACCGGATAGACTGAACGCCTGCCAGCGCTGCCGTGCCAAGCCACTTAGTTGAACCGATGCGCTCTCGACGTTGGACGGAGTAAGCGCTGTTTCGGACTGGTTGGCATTGGTGCGCAGGTTCGACTTCTGTGCAGTTGGAACAGAGACTTGCGCAGGTAAGCAATGAGCGCAGAGGAAGAGTGTTGCTACCGAGCTAGTGACTTTGTTAAGCATGGAAGGCGTCCTAAATCTGAGGCAAGTTTACTCCCCCTGTGGCTTGTCGTACAGTGCCAGGGGCCCGGCTGCAGCCTCTACTGTCCGGTAACTTTAACCACGAAGTAGGAAAAAGGCTTGCCTGTTTCAATTAGCAGCTGATGAGGCTCACCGGCTGGGATATGGATGATATCTCCAGCCGCGACAGGATGACGTTCGCCTCCGGCAATCGAGGTGCCGCGGATTTCGCCAGGCCTCTGCGTGTGTGGATTGACAATCTTGCCGCCGGAGAGCAGCGTTGCTTCACCTTTCTCGATGATGAAGATGTCGGCCTCGTGCTCGTGTACTTCCGCTGAGCCTGTCCGGTCACGCACCGCGAGCATTGTGTAGTGGTTGCCGTAGCGAGCCAGGTCGGCGCTGGCGAACTGGCTCCTCTTTTGAAGCAACTTACCGGTGGTGTCAGCGAGTTGCCTGGACGAGTAGATCTCGACCGGTGCGCTTTGGAGCACAGACGCAGCAAGAAGTAAAAGGAAGAGTTTCACAATCACGCTTGCTCAGGGTTTATGGAAGGTGGTGGGCCCTGTAGGACTTGAACCTACGACCAAGGGATTATGAGTCCCCTGCTCTAACCAACTGAGCTAAGGGCCCTGACTCTCCTAGAGTTTAGAACAGGTGGCCGAGCTTTTCGCGCTTGGTGCGCATATACGCTGCGGTGGTCTCCAGAGGCGGCGCCATGATCGGCGCCAGTTCCACCACCTCAATACCGCCCCCCTCCAAGGCCGCTCGCTTGTCAGGATTGTTAGACAGCAGACGCACCTGCTTGACGCCGAAGTAATTTAGAATCGCCGCGGGCAGGGCGTAGTCTCGCAAATCGGCTTTGAACCCAAGCTCTACGTTTGCTTCAACCGTGTCGCGGCCCAAATCCTGCAGCTCATAAGCACGTAGCTTGTTTAGCAGCCCGATACCCCGACCTTCCTGGTGTTCGTATATCAGCAGGCCCCGTTCTTCGATGACAATCTGATCGAGCGCCAACTCCAACTGGGCACGGCAATCGCAGCGTAGGCTATGGAACACATCGCCGGTCAGACACTGTGAATGGATGCGAACCAGTAGCGGCCCGCCAGCTGGACTGACATCGCCGAGTTTGAGCACGACAGCTTCCTCAGTGACGGTAGGCCGAACGCCCTCAAAGCCAAAAATTCGAAATTTCCCGAAGCGGCTCGGGAAGTTGGCTTCAGCAACTTTTTTCAACTGAAAATCGGAAGGCAGCAAAGACACTCCTATTATAGGAGCCAGATGAAGCTCTTTCCGATTCACCCATCATGCTCGATCAGCAGCAACTAGCGGCCCTGCTGGTGAAAGTGGCCGTGGCAGCCTCCATCGCCAGCATCTTGATGCGTTTCGCGCGCATACAAAAGTGGCTGCTGCGCGATGAGCGATCGGTCGCCGAACGGCTCCAACTGGCGTTTACGTTCTCGGTCATATTCGGGGCCAGTGCAGGCGTTCGAATTCTGAGCCACCACCAATATCAGGCTATTGATCTAGCCCTGGAGGGCGCGCAAATAGCGGGACTGTTAGGCGGCTATGTGACTGGCCTTGTAACCGGGCTGCTGGTATCGCTGCCCGATATGTTTGACGGCAAGTTCATGTCTATGCCGCTGTTTGCAGCTGCCGGCATTTTAGGAGCTCTGATGCACGATTTGGCTCCGGAGAAAGAAGACGTCTGGCACTTCTCCCCGTTTGTGGATTTGAATCTATACCGACTGCTGCGCCAGGTCTCGCGCATGAACCGTAGTGAGATACAGAGGCGGGTGGTGGATCGCGCTGCGTTCAACCTGGGATGTAACGCCATAGTGTTCATCACCGAAGCGCTGCGATGGGCGGTGGTCCTCACCTTTACTGTTCATGGGACCTTCTTCATCTTCGGGGGAGGGTTTCATCCCGATGTGGGAACATTCCTGATCTGCGCGGTGACAACGTTGTTTGCCGTGTCGCTTCCTATTAGAATCTGGAGCAGTTTCCGAACCGAGAGACAGCTGGAACTGCAGCAGGTTCGGCTGACTGAAGCACGCCTGACAGCGTTGACAAACCAGATCAACCCGCATTTCCTGTTCAATACGCTGAACTCGATCTCGACGTTGATTCGACTGGACCCTGACAGAGCACGCAGTATGATCCTGAAGCTGTCGAAGATCCTGCGGCGGCTACTGCGCAAGACGGAGAACTTCTCACCCCTGGGCGAGGAGATCTCTTTCATCGATGATTATCTAGGGATTGAAGTCGTGCGCTTTGGCGACAAACTGCGCTTTCAGAAAGATATCGAGCCGAGCACACTGGACCGAATGGTGCCCAGCATGATCCTGCAACCGATTATCGAGAACAGCATTAAACATGGGCTTGCCAACAAGATCGATGGCGGGACGGTCTGGCTGCGCACGTGGCTGGAGGGAACAAGCCTGTTTATCGCAATTGAAGATAACGGCCTGGGCATTAAGGAGGACCGGCTGGCCGGACTCTTCGAAGAAGGTCAGGGCGTTGGCGTAAGCAATGTTAACGAGCGGCTACGAGTTCTATTCGGCAGCGGCTACCGATTGACCGTGGATAGTACGCCAGGGGAAGGCACTAAAACTCTGATCGAAATGCCGGAGCTGGATTCGTATGGCGCGGAAAGTGGTTTAGCCATGCTGGCGGGCAGGTAGGTCAGGCGTTTCCGAAGGCGATTCAGCCCTGCTTGCGATCCGCGTTTAGACCAGCCAGAACCCCGCGCATATAAGCCAGGCTTTTTTGCACGCCCGGCATGGGACTGTTTTCCTCAACTTCGTATTCCAGGTTGACCGAAGCTTGGTAACCGAGTCTGGCTAATTCGAGGAAGATCTGCGGAAACGGCAGCTTACCATCGCCTACCGCTACCTGACTGGTCTTCACCATAGGATCGGCCAGATCCTTCACGTGCATATCCAGCAGGCGTGGCCCGGCATCGGCCATGGCCTTGACGATGTCCGTACCTGTGCGTGAGGTGTGCCCAATGTCAATACAGAGACCGCAGCGAGGGTCCATCGTCCTGACGATATTGAGAACACTCTCCGGCGTCGGGAAATGCTTGTCCTCCGGGCCGTGGTTATGAACGGCTATTTTGATGTTGTACTCCTTCACAAACTTCTCCAGTTTGGGAAGGGTTACCTCCGTAGGAGCACAGACAATCAGCGGGAAGCCGGCAAGTTTGGCGTACTCAAACTTACTGCGGATGTCAGCTTCATCGTCCTTATCGAAAGTGACGTTACCGCAACCAACCAGGATGATTCCGGCGTCGCTAAACTCCTTGCGGCCTGCTTCGATCTCAGCTGGCGTGCTGTTCAACGGCAGGTGAAATTCCTTTACATTGAGATATGGCGTCCCCAGCGCCTTCATCATCGAGATGACTTGTGCGCGGGTGAACTTTCGAAACGAGTAAGAAGCTATGCCGAGCTTGATATCTGCCGGTGGAAGCCGAATGTCTTGCGCCACCGCGAGCGACCCTGATCCAAGAGCGACTGCCGCTGTCGAAGCGACTTCCATCCATTGCCGGCGAGAAACTGCCATAGCTAAATTGCCTCCAGTTCTTCTTCGAGCATCTGCTTCTGATAAAGCTCTGAGTAGTAGCCGCCCCGGTTCTGCAACTGCGCATGCGTGCCCGACTCCACAATCCGGCCCTGGCTCAACACGACTATACAATCTGCATTCTGCACGGTCGAGACACGATGGGAAATCAAGACGGTAGTGCGATGGCGCATGACATCGGCCAAGGCATTGAGAATGCGCTCTTCGGTCACGGTATCGACACTGGAGAGTGCGTCGTCCAGGATCAGGATACGGGGATTCCGTAGAATGGCACGAGCAATAGCGGTACGCTGCTTTTGACCGCCGGAGAGGGTGAGGCCTCGCTCGCCGATTACGGTTTGGAGACCATTCGGGAACCCTTCGATATCGCTGGCCAGCCCGGCCACTTCCGCCGCCCACTGAATCTGCTGGGGCGTCGCCTCTGGAACACCCCAAGCAATGTTTTCGGCGAGCGTGGCGCTGAACAGAAACGTCTCTTGGGGAACAAAGCCAATCTGGCGACGCAGGGCTTCGGGTGAGAATCGGCGCAGATCGACTCCGCCCAGTTCGACCGTACCGGTAGTGGGGTCCATCAATCGTGCAACCAGATTGACGAGTGTAGTCTTGCCGCTGCCGGTGTGACCAACGATTGCAACTGTCTGACCGGAGTGGAAGGTAAGATCAATTCGGGAAAGCGCCTCGCGCGTGCCAAAGCTTACGCCTACATTGCGAAACTGAATCTCGTCGGAGAACTGCAGCGGATCAAGTTCATCCGACTCGGGCGCCGCTATCGTCGGTCTCTCATGCAAGATCTCGTTGATGCGGTTCAGCGATGCTGTCCCGCGCTGCATCAGGTTCACCACCCAGCCAAAAGCAATCATAGGCCAGATGAGAATGCCCATGTAGGTGTTGAACATGACAAAGCTGCCCAGGCTGATCTTGTGAGCCAGCAATTGGCGGCCACCAGCCCAAAGCACCAGCAGGAAGGTAACGCCGATCAATGCCTGCAGCAGCGGCATAAACATTCCCTGGATGCGCGCAAGCCCTATGTTCTCGCGGATGTAGTCCTGATTCAGGCTTTCGAATTGCGCCACTTCGGCCTGCTCTTGCGCATAGGCACGCACCACCCGCACGCCTGATAAGTTCTCCTGCACTCGGCTGCTGATATCGGAGAACATCCTCTGGATCTGTTCGAAGCGGGAGTGGATCTTGCGCCCGAAAAAGATTACGGCAGCCGAGACAAACGGCGCCGGCGCGAGCGAGATGAGCGTCAGAGACAGATCAGTACGGGCCATGACGGCAACGGCCAGAATCAGCATGACGAGTGTTTCGCTCCAGTACATGATGCCCGGGCCCAGCATCATGCGGACAGCGTTCAAATCGTTGGTGCTGCGAGCCATGATGTCACCCGTGCGGTAGCGCGAAAAGAAATCCTGCGACAGTTCCACCAGATGGCGAAAGAAGTCGTTGCGAAGGTCGAACTCGATATCGCGCGAGACGCCGATGAGGATCACCCGCATCCAGTATTGAAACAGTCCCTTCAAAAGCGAGAGCCCGATCAACAAACAGGCCAAGAGCAGGACGGTGCGAAAGCGGAAACCCTTGGTAAGCGAGTCGACCCCGTACTTAATTACGATCGGCAGCGATGCGACAAGCAAGTCTTTCATCAGCAGCGAGCCAATTCCAAGCGCCAGGCCGCCGCGGTAACGAACGAGATAAGGCTGGAGCGTTCTTACAGACTTGAGCATCTAGGCTCCCATAGCCGTAGCGATTGTTTTGAGCCATTCATAGATGAAAGTTTTCTGGCCGGTGCGCGTATGCCACCAGGTACCAGGCGAAAAGAAAGGATCTGGAGCTGGAACCACAATCACGTGAAGAGATGGATTTTGCGAGCGCATCAGCCCAGCAGCCCGTCGCGTGTGATAGAGACTTGTTACCAGGATAATCTGCCGGACATTGCGCCCTTTGAGAACCTGGCCTATGTAGGCCGTTTCGGAGCGCGTAGAGCTCTTATCGTGAGGCAGCGGAGTGAAGAGCGCATTGGGGAAACCACTGCGCCGCGCATATTCAATCATGTTGTCCGATTCATGGCCCAGCAGTGTGAGCGGCCCGCTTACCAGCACGACCGGAGCATAGCCAGCTTTTCGAAGCTCAGCCGCTTTTAAGATGCGATCGCCATATTCGTCTCCGCCAAGAACCACAATGGCATCAGACTTCTGAACGGGATCACCCTCAACCAGGTACTGGCCCGCGGCGGTTAGTATTGAGACGCGCGCTAGATAAAGAATGACTGCGATTAGAATGCTTCCAAGAAGCAGGGGAGCGCATCCGATTCGACCTTGCAATCGGAAGCGCCGGGATTGAAAAGGCAGAGCTAATCCTCGTGTGAGGTTGTCGAAGGATCTTTGCTGCGCGCATCCAGCCGCCCGACACTCTTCAGCTTCTGGTACATCCGCTCAATCTCATTCTCGTCGTCACGGCTCAGCATACGAACAGGGCCGCATTCAGTCGACTCAGCACCGGTTTGTTCCTTGATATTGTTCCAGGTCCAATAGTCACGGTAGGCAATGCCGTCGAAGGTGGCCAGAGTGGAATGCTTACGCAGTTGCAGCAGCAGCTTGGCAATGCGCTCGGGTTCGCCAGGGAAGATCAAGAGCTTACGACGCGAATTGGTCAGCTTTAACCTCACCACCAGCGGGGACACAAACCGGCTTCGATTTACCTCCCGAATTTCGCGCCAAGCTATGGCACGCTCGCCTATATTGAACTGGTTGTGCCCGACGCGGATGGGCGGTCGAAGTGAAAGCCAGAGTAAGAGTAAAGCGGTAAGTGCACACAAGGCGCCCGGAATCAGAGCATAACGCGCCTGAAATCCACAAGCAATGCAAACGGCGGAGCCGGCAAGGGCAGCCCAGCCTACCCTCGCGTATGAACGTGAGGGCAGATAAATTTCGACGCTCGGCTCCATACCATTAGGCTACTCCCAGGTGCTATTGGCGTCAATGAATCTTCTAGCTTCCGACAGTTTCGGCGGCAATCCAGCCAGCCAACTGACACCCTTTACGAATGTAGTCTAAACCGCTCAGAGTCGTGAAGATTGCGGTTAACGCGATAGCCATTCGAACGAGAAAGAGCACGAAGAAATGGTGGAAGGAGAGTTGGAGTAGAACCAATAGGACTAGAATGATTTGAAAGAAGGTGCTGAACTTGCCGACCCTGGTCGGACGGAACCCTTTGAGACCCCGCAAGGTTCGCAGCAGCACTGCGCCCCCGACAATAATCAAGTCGCGAGCGATGACCAAAATCAAGAGCCAATAGGGGATAGCACCGATCACTCCCAAGGTGATGAAGAGCGTGAGGAGCATTGCTTTGTCCGCGAGGGGATCAAGAATGACTCCGGTCTCACCCTTCGCACCTAGCTTCCGGGCAGCATATCCGTCAAGACCATCGCTAATACCAGCCAAAATCGCTATTACCAGCGCCGTCCGATAATAGCCTCGTAAAAGGTAAACCGCCATTACGGGCGACCCGACAAGCCGGAAAGCTGTTATAAGGTTGGGAACATAGCGAAAGGCCGACACTTAAACGACAATCATAACGAGCGGCGAGCGGCCTAGATATGGAGTAGCGGTCTCAAGAACGCCGGAAGGGATGCGCCACTTGCAGAGCGGCGTGCAACGAAGAAAGTTTTGCGGTGGCCAGCCTTAGTGATTTCTTGCAGGAACAAAGACCTGAGACGCTGGGTGGCTGTCCAGGAAGAGATGGTCGTTAACGAGCAACAAAAAGAAGATAAACGCGAGAAGGACCGTGCCGATGATCGACACCGATTTCCAGCAGATCCGAGGAGTAAGATCTTTTTGTACCATCTAATCGAAACAGACGACTATAAGCACTGTACTGTTACAAAGAAGCCGATGCAGCCCGAAAGCGCCGTTACAACTAACGCCTTCGGGCCGTTAATTAGAACTTTTGGATCTACGCTACCACAGAACTAAGCCGAACGCCGGAACAGTGCGTGATAGATGACAAGGACGAGGATAGCTCCGATAACAGCAACCAGCAAGCTCCAGAGGTTCAATCCGGTGACACCTTGAGCGCCAAAAATGCTGAACACCCAGCCACCCACCATTGCTCCTACAACGCCCAAGATGATATCGAGGAATAACCCTTCACCCCGCTTGTTTACAATTTTGCTCCCGATAAAGCCAGCAATCAACCCTAAAATCAACCAAGCAATGAATCCCATACTTATTCTTCTCCTTCCAACGCGTGCCGATTTCTATCCGGCATATTCGCTCCTCAGTTAGAGGACTTCCTTACCTGAACCGTTTCCGACAGATTACAAAAGAAGGCTTGATGGCGCTCCGATCTCGTTGAAACGGTTCCAGTACGTTTGTATGTTGTATTCCAAAGACACCTGTAGTCTGAAGTAGGAAAGCTACTTAGTTCAGCAACAAATAGGAGTATATGGACCAAGGAAGAATGTTAGAGAAGCAGCCGCCATTTTGGTGGGTTGGTTATGTTCCAGCTGCTTTGCTGGTGGGTTGTCTGCTGTATCTACTTGTCACAGTAGGCGGCAGCATACTAATTCCGCTCCTGCTTGCCTTTGCCCTCACCTTCATGCTTGAGCCTCTAGCGGTCCGGGTACAACAGACGGGCCGTTCGCGTTCTTCGGCGGTTTTACTAACACTGCTCGGCGCAATTCTGGTCCTAGCTATGGTCCTGGTCTTCCTGCTTCCCAGCGTCTATCATCAATTACTCGAATCGTTTGACAAGCTGCCGCTTGCCTTAAAGGCTGTGGCGGCAAGAGCGCAAAAAGTTCTGGAATATGCGCAGGAGCACTTGAGTCCGGAGATGTACGGGCAGTTGCAGTCCTCGATTACGGAGTTCCAGAAACAACCCACAGCGTTAGTCTCTCGTGTGGGGACATGGCTTTCGAGGGGCTTGCTCGGTCTTGTCAGTGTGGGCTCAGCCGCAGTGGGGTTGGTGATCGTCCCGTTCTTTGTTTACTATCTTCTACTGGATCTCGATCGGTTGAAGCAGTCGCTGGAGAATCAAATTCCGCTTCGTTATCGGGGAGTAGGGACGAAGTTATTCGACGAGGTGGGGAACGTTTTGCGCGCCTATGTACGAGGTCGATTTTTGATCGCGTGTATCATGGCGGTAATTTATAGCTCGGGTCTATTGATTCTACGGGTTCCCCTTTGGGCAGGGATCGGCCTCATTGCTGGTGTGCTCGGCATAATTCCCTACCTGGGAGTTACCAGCGGTTTTATACTTGCAATGGCCTTTGCAGCGTTGGATCGGGCAGGAACCGGGCGTCTGGTCGGTGTGGCAGTGGTGTTTGCAATTGCGCAAATGACTGAAGACTATGTCCTCACGCCTCGCATCATCGGCGGAAAGCTTGCGTTACATCCGATGCTTGTCTTTACAGCTCTTATCATTGCGGGTGACCTGTACGGACTCCTCGGGTTGGTGCTGGCCATTCCGGCTCTCGCAGTCATTAAGGTTTTTGTCAGATTCTTGGATGAACTTTACTTGCGGTCTAACTTCTATCGTGCCCCGGCTATTTCAACGTCCGGCCAAATTCAGGGTAGAAGCGCGGCCCAGGAGGCTGCGGACTCCCTGGTAGCACCGGGACGCAATTAAGTGACTTTCGCCTGCGAAAAGAAGCGGCGGGACCGGTTGAGCCGAATCCCGCCGGCCGCTCTACTTCTTTTTGCTTGCGCTTGACTTAGAGTGAGCTTCCTTTGAAGTCTCGTGCGCCTTAGCAGAGTGTTCGTGCGCAGCCTGAGAGTGCTTGTCACCCTCTTCATGGTTGCCCTTTTCATGATGCTCTGCGGCTGTCTTGTGGGCCTTTGCAGCATTCTCGTGGTGCTCAGCGGCCTTCTTGTGTGCGTCTTTTGGCATGTACGTGATACCTCTGAATGTTTGGAAGCAACTTTGTTCGGGAAGGTTTCAGTCCGGCCTTGGCGTGCGCTCCCGCGAGCGCGCTTTGCTCTTCTCGCAGTGTGTGCCGTCATGGCATTCGATGTCCAGTTGGCGGCACAAAATCCAGAGCAGGCCCTCGCACTTCAGCAGAGTGGGGACTGGGCTGCTGCCGAGGCAGTCTGGCGGCAGTTGACGCGTGCCGCCCCGGCAGATTATCGCTACTGGACCAGCTTGGGCGCCTGCCTCGCGCATCAGGGTCGCTTTGAAGAGGCTATTGAGGACTACCGTAAATCGCTTCGACTTAGTCCCCATGACCCACAGACGAACTTTAACCTGGGGCTTGCCTGTTTCAAGACCGGAAAACTCGAGCGTGCCATTCAGCCACTGACGGTTGCAGAAGGTGCGCTGCCGCAAGGAGCAGAGCAAGCTCGCCTACTGCTGGGAATGAGCTACTACGGAACAGGTCAGGCGGCCAAAGCCATCCCCTATCTGGAGAGGGCGGCAGAACACGAGCCGGCAAATGCGGAACTGCAACTGACGCTGGCTCGCGCTTATCTGCAGGCAAATGCATTCGATAAAGCGCGGGAGCAGTTTGTGCGCATGCTCAGCATCAATTCAGACTCGGCGCAGGTTCACTTGCTTTTAGCAGAGGCCTATGACGGGCTGGGCAAAACCGAAGATGCCCTGGCGGAGTTTCGCCTTGCCGCCGGGGACGGCCGAACTCGGGGCGCTCACTTTGGCGCCGGCTATCTACTGTTGCGCGACAAGCACTACGACGAGGCGATCGCCGAATTCCGGCAGGAACTTACGGCGAATCCAAACGGCTATGCAGCGCTTGGCTACTTGGGGGACGCTTTGCTGAAAGCCGGCAACAGCCAGGATGCTTTCTCTTGTCTAAGAGCATCAATCGCGGCCGAAGATAAGCTCTGGATTACACACTTTGACCTCGGGATCATTGCTGAGACAGCGAAGGACTACCCTGGCGCGATCAATCAGTTCAGGCAAGCGATCACGGTAAACGCCAGGCGTCCGGAAGTGCACTACCGTCTGGCACAGGCCTACGCGGCAGTCGGCCAAAGTGCTGAGGCGCAAGCGGAACGACGCAAAGTACAGGCGCTCCACGCCGAGCGAAATGACGATCTCGTCATGAAGGTAAGCGGCAATCGCTAGCACCTACTTGATTCCAACTACTTTGATATGATCTCCGTCAGCTTTAAAGCTAGAAAAGGGGATTTCTCTTGAGACTGCCACGTGTGCTTCTCTGTCTTTTTGGATTGGCCTTCGCTTCTGCAACAAGCTGGGCGCAGGAAACGGCAACCATGTTGGGTACGGTGACCGATCCTGCCGGCGCAGTGATACCCAATGCAACAGTGACTATTACCGATGCAAATACCGGTGCTAGCCGCAACCTGACCACCAACGGAAGCGGCGCATTCAATGCGCCCCAGTTGCAGATTGGCCGCTACATGCTGACCGTAGAGGCGCCGGGGTTCAAGAAATACGAGCGCAAGGATATTGTTCTAAACGTCAACGCAACTTTGCGCGAAGATGCTTCGCTACAAATCGGGCAGGCGCAGGAGAGCGTTACGGTCGAGGCGAACGCGATTCAAGTACAGTCGGAGACTAATGAACAAAGCAACGTGATCTCCGGCAGGCAGATTGAGAATCTGGACACCAACGGTCGCAATCCGGTACAACTGGCCACACTGGTTCCGGGCGCAGCCAGTACGGTTTCGGATTTCAATGCTCCTACGGCATTGGCTAGTAACAACAGCATCAGCTTCAACGGGCAACGACCGGAGCACAACATCTGGCAGATTGACGGCGGCGAAGCCTACGATCGCGGCGGTGGCGGCGGCATGATCGTCAACCCTTCTCCGGACGCACTGGCTGAGTTTCGCGTGATGACCAGCAATTACAGCGCGCAATTTGGCGCTGCTTCGGGTGGCACCATCAGCATGGCTATTAAAAGCGGCACCAAACAGTTTCATGGCACGGCCTGGGAGTTCAACCGAAACGATGCGTTTGATGCCAAAGATTTCTTCGCTAATCGAAACGGCACGGCGAAACCGGAGTTGCGTTACAACGCTTACGGATTCAACGTCGGCGGTCCGGTGTTCATTCCGCATGTTTACAACCGCAGCAAAGAAAAGACCTTCTTCTTTTACAACATGGAATGGCGCAAGCTGATCCAGGGTAATCAGATTACCGTCACTGCGCTGCCCAGTGCCGCGTTTACCGGCGATTTTAGCGGAGTCGGTAGTCCGATCAAGGTGCCTACCACCACCGACCCGGCTGCCTTGGCCCGGTTTGCAGCAGCAGGGGTAGTTCCCGGCCAGCCCTTTCCGGGAAACAAGATTCCCACCAGCCTGCTGGATCCGAACGCGCTGGTGTTCCTGAACACAGGAGCCTTTCCGAAACCCAATACGGCGGATGGGCGCTATTCCCAAGCAGCTCCTGTTCCGACTAACCTACGAGAAGAGATCGTCCGTGTAGATCACCGTTTCAGCGACAAACTAGCTTTAATGGGGCACCTGATCTGGGATTCAAGCGCACAGTCTTATGCCACTAGCCTCTGGAGCGGCGACACTTATCCGACCGTGGGCACGCTACTTACCGCGCCTTCTTACAGCACTGTGATTAATCTTACTTACAGCATCAGCCCAACGGTGGTGAACGAGATTAGTTACAACTTCA
The DNA here is from genome assembly GCA_964248405.1 of uncultured Bryobacteraceae bacterium. Lineage (GTDB taxonomy): Bacteria > Acidobacteriota > Terriglobia > Bryobacterales > Bryobacteraceae > Bog-105. The sequence goes on along the minus strand of CAXTYH010000026.1, from coordinate 60,505 downwards.
ACGGCAATAAGCTCCATCTGTTTCCAACGGGTAACTATCAGCGACCCGCAGACTTCAACGTGCCTCAGTACTTTCCGGCGAACAATCTGAACCGGCTTCCCGTCATCAACCTAGGGAACCCCTACAGCGTCAACTACGACACAGGTTCCTGGCCGTGGAACAACGTGTACGGCGCCAATGCGATCGGTGACAACTTATCGGTGTCGAGAGGCAATCACAATTTGCAGTTTGGCGGATCTTACTTGCGCAGCTACAAGCAGCAGGATATTTTCGGGAATACAAACGGCAACTTCACCTTCGACGGCAGCGCGACAGGCAACTCGTTCGCAGACTTTCTGCTTGGCTATGCCCACACTTATTCTGAGGTTGCGTTACAAGACGCGGTGAACATACGCTTCAACCAGTTTGCCGCTTACGCAATTGACAACTGGCGAGTAAACAACAGGCTGACGCTGAATCTTGGTTTGCGGTGGGAAGGCATTCCGCACGCCTATGACGCCAACGGACGTCTCTCGAATTTCTATCAAGGGCTATACAACCCGGCTAACCAACCCAGATTTAATTCGGACGGTAGCCTAGATCAGAATGGGCCTGGTTTTGCAACTGTACCGGGCATTGCTCTTTCGAGTACTCCGTTTTACTTGAACGGCGTCGGATTAGCGGGCAAGAACGGCATTCCCAATGGTCTGGTGAACAATCATTGGAATAACTGGGGCCCGCGCATCGGATTCGCTTACGACGTTTTTGGGAATCAGAGGACGGTGATACGCGGCGGCGTAGGCCTCTTCTATGAGCGCATTCAGGGAAACGATGTCTACAACATGGGTCCGAACCCACCCTTCTCCATTGACCCAAGCGCAAACAACGTGTACTTCTCAAACCCGAAGCAGAGCGATCAAACTGGAAATGTGGCCACGCAGCCGTTCTTTCCTTCTAACTTCACTGCTCTCAATCGCGGCAGCTATAAAGATCCGACTGCGGCTCAGTTTAGTTTCGGTATACAACATCAAGTGTTCGAAGCGGCAGTTCTGAACGTCTCCTACGTCGGGTCTGCAGACTATCACCAGCCGGAACAATTGAACGTTAACACTCTACCCTTGAACAGCCCGCAGCGACTGGCCGTGTGCGGTGGAAACTGCATATCTGGAGCCTCGAATCTGGATCCCAATCCGTTCCGCATCTACCCAGGGTTCGGCAATATCACTATGACTCAGGCTTCCAGCAACTCAAACTACAACTCACTTCAGATTAGTCTGAACTGGCGGAATGCACATGGTCTTAGTCTGCAAGGCGCCTACACCTACTCACATGAAATCGACTCGGTATCCGGCGATCTGACTGGTATTTCGAATCCGTTTGATCGCAATTACGATCGTGCAAGCGGCAACTATGATCGTCGCCATATCGCGGTCTTCTCTTATGTGTACGATCTCCCCTTCTTCGCACATTCTCGCGGATTTGTGCGAACGGCAGCAGGCGGCTGGACTGTTTCGGGCATCACGATGCTTGAAACTGGCACTCCGCTAACTCCGCTTGCCGGCAAGGACAATCTCGGACTCGGCGGTGGAACAACGAGCCGTCCCGACGTGGTTGGAGTTTTGACCTATCCGCAAAATGTCGATCAATGGTTCAGCACATCCACCTACGGTGCGCCGCTTCCGCTTCAGTTTGGTACTGCAGGCCGAAATTCCATTCGCGGTCCGGGCCGGGCAAACTGGAACGTGGCGTTGTTTAAGTCATTCGCTTTGCCTATCCGGGAAGGGTCTCGCTTTGAGTTCCGAGTGGAAACCTATAACACGTTCAACCACACCCAGTTCCACGATGTGAATACAACGTTAACGGACGGGAACTTCGGCAAAGTAACGGACACCTACGACCCTCGAATCTTGCAGCTTGGAGCCAAGCTGATCTTCTAACGGCTTTCGGAGACGGAACACACAGCAACCGGGGTCTCACTTCTGTTTAAGAGCGGTGAGGCTCCGGTTTCTTTCTGTCCTGCCTCCCAGCCCGGCACGCATCTTCCTTCTCACAGCGTAAAATCTCCTATCAGCGCTAAATATTCGACGGAAACTGTTCGGTATTTGGGCCGTTGTAGAAGTCGTACTAAACTGGTCTTATATTCGCAATGGGCTGGAATAGAAGCGTTGCAAAACGCGCTGCGGCCGGCGGCGCGCCCTACACTTTAGCCGACTTGCCTTCAGGTCAGCGTTGTATTATTGACCGGCTTGACTTGCCTGAAGATCTGGCGCGGCGGCTGATGGAGCTTGGGTTTCTGCCCGGCAATGAGGTCATTCCAGCCAGGCGTGCCCCTGGCGGCGGCCCTCGTGTTTTCCGCGTGGATGGCTCAGAGGTGGCGCTCCGAGATGATACGGCAGCTAAGCTTTATCTACGCCGCGACCCGGAATCGGATTTAGTGGTGCTGTCCTAGGGCCGGGATATGAGCAGCTGCCACGATTCCTCTCCCCGCGCCAGCTTACTGCCTGATCCCACCATTGCCCCGCCCCGCCCTGCCGGCACTCGAGACATCATTGTCGCGATTGTTGGGCCACCAAATGCCGGAAAATCCACTCTTTTCAATCGGCTGACCGGACTTCACCAGAAGGTAGCCAATTTTCCTGGCGTGACGGTAGAGCAGCGCACCGGGCGCGCCAAACTGAAAGGCGAGCAGGAAGTATTCCTGGTGGATTTGCCCGGCGTCTATAGCCTGCATCCGCGCGCCGAAGATGAGCAGGTCACCCATGACGTTCTGAAAGGGCAGCGGGCCGAGTTTCCCAAGCCTGATGCGGTCATTCTGATTCTCGATTCCACCAATTTGGGGCGGCATCTTGTGCTGGCTGCTCCGATTCTAAGCCTCGGGCTGCCTACCCTGATTCTTTTGAACATGGCAGACGATCTTGCTCTGCGCGGTGGCAAGGTGGATGTCGGTGCGTTGTCTTCCGAATTAGGATGTCCCGTCGCTCTGATTAGTGCTGCAAAGGGCACAGGGCTGGATCGCATCCAACAGTTTCTTTTAGGTACCGCGGCGCGCTTGAATGCCCCGCCCACCAGGATCGAGTTGCCTGTCTTACAGGATGTACCAAAGTGCCGGCAGTGGGCAGCCGCGGTAGGCACTCGGGCTTCTTACAAAGCACCTGCGCCGCCCCTATGGACCCGGCGGCTGGATTCGGTATTCCTCCATCCGGTTGCTGGACCGTTCATATTTATCGCAGTTGTTATTGCAGTGTTTCAGAGCATCTTCTCCTGGGCTCAGCCGATTATGGACGGATTGCAGTGGGCAGTTCTGTGGTCCGGTCATTGGATGCAGACGGTGCTTCCTGACTCCCCCTGGCGATCGCTACTGGTGGACGGCATTTGGAGCGGCGTTGGTTCGGTGCTGGTCTTTCTCCCGCAGATTCTCCTGCTGTTTTTCTTTATCGGCGTTCTGGAAGATTCGGGGTATCTGGCGCGTGCCGCCCTGATTGCCGACCGAACCATGGCCAGATTCGGGCTGCAAGGCAAATCGTTCATCCCGCTGCTGTCGGCTTACGCTTGCGCAGTGCCCGCCATTATGTCCACTCGTGTGATCGAGAATAAACGCGATCGCATGGCGACCATTATGATTGCGCCGCTGATGACATGCTCGGCGCGACTGCCTGTTTACACGCTGATCATCGCTGCTTTTGTGCCGAACATCCCGATTCTGCGAGGGGTGCTGTCGCTACCGGCTGCCGCTATGCTGGGAATGTATCTGCTCGGGTTCGTGGCGGCAGTGCTGATTGCCCGATTACTGAAATCGACGGTGCTGCAGAGCAAGCAAACGTCTTTCATGATGGAGATGCCGCCATATCGCTGGCCCACCTGGCACTCCCTCAGCCTGCGTTTGCTCGACCGCGCGAAAGTTTTCCTGCATCGTGCCGGTACAGTGATTCTTTGTGTCGCCATTGTGCTTTGGGTTCTGGCGCACCTGCCACTGCATAATGGAAAAGCTCCGGACTTGGAACACAGCTTTGCTGGGATGGTCGGCAAAGCAATTGAGCCACTCATTAAGCCTCTTGGCTTCAATTGGAAGATCGGCATCGGCCTAATTGCGTCGCTGGGTGCGCGTGAGGTAATCGTCGGAACCCTCGGCACCATTTACGGCATCGAAGGAGACGAAAAGTCAACTAACTGGTCAACCGGCATACAGCACGCGCTTCGACACGATCTCAGTGCTGCCGGGGCAGTGGCGCTGCTGGTGTTTTTTGCCTTTGCTATGCAGTGCTTCTCTACTCTGGCCGTGGTGAAACGCGAGACCGGCGGGTGGAAGTGGCCGGCGTTTCAGTTCTCTTATATGTTGGTGCTGGCATACTCTGGTTCGTGGGCTTCTTTCCACCTCGTTAACTTCTTTCTAAGATAGTCTCCTTTCTGCAATGAACGACATTTTGAATGTGGTGATCCTCGGCTCGGGCTGCGCCGGGAACACCGCCGCGATTTATACAGCCCGAGCCAATCTTGCGCCCTTAGTTTTAGAAGGCCACGAGCCCGGTGGGCAGCTCTCCATTACTACTGAAGTCGAAAACTTTCCTGGGTTCCCCGAAGGAGTGATGGGTCCGGGCCTGGTCCAGAATATGAAGGATCAGGCTCAGCGGTTCGGTGCAACCTACCGGCACGGGCGAGTAATGAGTGCGGATCTGAGTGCCGCACCGTTCATGCTAACGCTGGAAGATGGGGAAACGTTCCAATCTCGCACCCTCATCATAGCCACAGGCGCTTCGGCTCGCTGGCTGGGCTTGCCCAATGAGTTGAAGTTGATTGGCCACGGTGTCAGCTCCTGCGCTACCTGTGACGGTTTCTTCTTCAAAGGCAAGAAGATTATGGTAATCGGCGGCGGTGATTCCGCCATGGAAGAAGCGAATTTCCTGAGCCGATTCGGCAGCGAAGTGGCGCTGGTCCATCGCAAAGATTCGTTCCGGGCGTCGCGGATTATGGTGGAACGCGCCGTGAATAACCCAAAGATTGAGCTGGTTACGAATACGGTGGTCGAGGATGTGTATGACGTCGAGAAGGGCGAAGTCACCGGAGTTAAGTTGCGCAACTTAAAGACACACGAGATTTACGATCGGCCAGTCGACGGCTTCTTTGTGGCAATCGGTCATATTCCAAACACCAAGCCGTTTGTCGGGCAGCTGGATCTGGATGAGGACGGATATGTGGTGTCACACGGCGGCGCTCGAACCAACATCAAGGGCGTATTTCATGCCGGTGATGTTCAGGACCGTATCTATCGCCAGGCGATTACCGCATCAGGTGCCGGGTGCATGGCGGCCATTGAGGCTGAACGGTACTTGGAGGAAGTGGGACATTAACCGTACGGAATAGGCCTGCTGCTATTTGTAAGAGCGCTGGTCAAAGTGGTACAAAGTATCCATGAGTGTCTCATTGAGCTTTCGAACCGAGGAAAGTACGCAGGAAGATCTTGATCGGCTGGCTACTTCTCTTAACCGTTCTCGCAACTGGATTATCAATGAAGCAATCGCCGCTCACCTGGCAACCCACCGCTGGCAGATTGAGCAAATCGACAAGGGCATTGAAGATGTACGCGCCGGTCGGACTATCTCGACGGACGAGCTGAAGCAGCGGATTGCCGGCAAGTCACACCTAGCTAAGTGAGGCTACGCTGGTCGGAAACGGCGGGCAACCAACTACAAGAGATTCATGAGTATCTCGCCGCCGCTGGGTCTGCCCGCCCGGAACAGGTGATTGCCGGCATTTTCGACGCTGCCGAGCAGCTGATTTTGCATCCCAGGCTTGGTCATCCCGGTCGACGCGAAGGTACGCGCGAGCTTACTCACCGGCTTTACCTGATTGTTTACGAAGTGGTTGGTGAGGTGGTGAACATCGCCAGTGTATTTCTCGGCAGTCGCCATCGCGAAGCTTAGCCTTAAGATTCTCCTAAAAACAAACCTGAACAGTCGGCCTGCTCATAAGGTCTTAGATTGTGAAGACGTTCCAGATGGGGCAACTGGCACAATCGATGACTTGGGAAGCAGCAGAGGCGTCGCACGATGCAAGCCTTACCCGCCAGCAGTTGTTTGCGGCGCTGGTGTATCGGCAGACGTCTTTTGTGTTTCGCATTGCATTCGCTGTCCTCAGAAACGCACAGGATGCTGAAGATGTGGTGCAGGAGACGTTCCTGAAGGTTTATCGGCAAGCAAACCTGGAAGAAGTTAAGGACGAGCGCGCTTACTTAGCACGTATTGCCTGGCGAGTTGCTGTGAGCCGACGCGGGAAGAACCCTGCTACGAATGAGATTCCAGAGCAGCCTTCGACGGAGCTGACCCCTGAGCAGGCGTCGGCCTCCGCAGATTGGGATGCACATGTGCGCAGGCTGATTGACTCGCTGCCGCCGGAGTTGCGCGATCCATTACTGATGTCGGCAACGGAAGATCTGAAGTCGAACGAAATTGCGGCTGTGCTGGGCATTCCGGAGGGCACAGTGCGGAACCGGATTTGTCGAGCTCGACGAATTTTAAAGCAGAAAATGACGGCTTTGTTGAGAGTACGCGATGGACAATAAGCCGCCGTGCGAACTTGATCGTTTATTGGATCGCGCGCTAGCGGATTGTCCGCAGGTGCCGCTTGGGCTGGAAGCAAGAATCCTTCAGCATGTTTCCCGAGCCGACTCAAGGCGAGGCAGACGTAGAGTATATACTCTGGCCACCTTGGTGCTGGCTGCATCGTTTCTCGGCCTTTTCATTGGACGGGAGCTAGTACCGCCACCGAGCCCGACGTTGTATGTGACTTCAAAAAAGGTGGAGGGAGAGAAGAGGCTGCCTGGCCAACCTGTTCTACACGAAGTTGCACACCGGAAGAGATTGAAGCGAACGTCGCAGCCAGTAAAGGAAGCGGTATTCCCTTCGCCTACGCCCATGACGAGTGAAGAACGAGCGTTGGTGCGGTTTGTTCTGCAATCACCTGCAGAGGCGGCAGCAGCGTTCGCGGATGTGCCAAGCCGTAGTGTGGAACGGCTACATGTCGAACCATTGAATATGCTCTCTTTAGCGGAGGAACGGTCTAGATGAGTAGAGAAACAATGAAGGTGTGTCTTGTAATCCTGGCAGCTTCAAGCATTGTGGCGCTAAGCGCTCGAGCCGAAGAGCCACCCGCGCTTGATAAGTTTTATCGGTTGCATTTTGCCATTCAGGAAGTCGATGGAACCAAAATTGTAAACAGCCGCGAATATGACACAACCTCCGTCACAAACTCTCCAAAAGTCTGCATAATCCGGACGGCTTCTCATGTGAACTTACCGGTTTCGCCGAACATGTACCAGAATTATTCGCTTGATGTCAGGATTGATGCTTCAGGATTACGGGAGATCCCAGGAGGGCTCGCTCTAGAAGTAGAAGCGGTGATTAACACACTATCGCAAGAGCCAGTGATTGGAAGCAACCCGGAACATGGCCCTGTTGTGCGCGAAAATTCCTGGAAAAGTACACTGCTGGTGCCCACAAAGAGAGCGACCGTTATCTTCTCGTCCGACGATCTCACCAGCAAGCACAAAATGCAGTTGGTCTTGACCGCCACGCCTGTCCTCTGATTGTTACGATGAAGGCGTGAATAAGCTTGGCCAGACCGTCCGATTTCTTCGTTCGGTGAAGCCACATCATGCAACCACCTTTGCTAGAACAGTTGTTCCGGAAGTAGTTCGGCCCGCTCGAATCATCTGGAATCAGGCAGTGGGCGCACTGTTTCTGATACTCGCGCTGCCGGCTTTGATGAAGATTCTGCAAATCCTACGCGGGCCTAAGCCGGACGAACAAACTAGCTTTGCCCTAATTATCTCAATTGTATTCGCCACAATCATGATCGGTTTTGGCATAGCATCGTTCGTGCGAGCCCGGCGGATCGGCTCTAGTGCTCTAAAGTCGAGAATCTCGTAAAAGGGAGACGCAGGGTCACCGAGGTCCAGCAATTCCGGCTATGGTTCGCATTCAACCTTAAGGATTTTTCTCCTGCGCAAGCTCTTTGACTGCCCGATCCAGCTGCGTATCAGTACCCTTCAGCCAGTCACCAGCCATGCGCTCAACTGCAATATCCACCGGGCGCGGGTGCATCTCCATATCGGTACCGTCTCCAGTCTGTACGCGAATGAATGGCATGCGAAGAACTGAGCCGTCAACCAATTGTTCGCCGCCGGTGTAGATAATCCATCCCGCCGTCGGTTCGCCCACAACCTTGCCCAGCTTCAGCGCCCGATAGCCTTCCGTGAAGTCCTCAGCATCCGAGAGTGAGGCCTGATTGGTCAGCAGCACAGTAGGCAAGCCCAGCGCCCGTTGGCCCAGGAAGGGACGGGCCGGTGCAGGTTTGGAGCCGCGCGGCGTCATGGTTAAGTAGTTTTTGCGCGTGAACACATCTAAAGCGTACTGATTCACGAAGCCTCCGTTGTTGTTGCGGATATCTATTAACACACCCTTCTTTGTCTGGTTCTGTACATCCAGATCGATATAGAGCTGGTTCAACGATTGCTGGGACATGTCGGCAATGTGCACATAGCCTAGCTTGCCGCCACTATGGCGTTCTACATAGGCGCGGTTTGCCTCAACCCACGATCGGTAGAGCAAGCCTTTCTCAGTAGCCAGCGACGATGGCCGCAACACAACGTCACGCTTGCTGCGTTCGCCGCCGCCTGCTTCCACCTGCAGTACAACACGTCGATTTACCTTGTTTTGCAGGAGGGAATCGAGATTGCCCTGGGAACCTAGCGGTTGATTATCTACCGCCAGCAGCCGGTCTCCCACCTTGATTGTTCCTTCGAGTGCCGAGGGACTGAGTGGGACAATTTCACTCACAACCAATCCATTTCCGGTTTCGTACAGCTCTCGATTGAAGCGGAGCCCTAAGTGCCCAACCGGGGTCGAGGCGGGTGAGAACGGGGTCGTCGCCGGAGCAGTGGGTGCCGTTGCTGGTGCTGGATTAATCCCAGAGTGGGATGCATTCAGATCGCCGATCATCAGGTTCATTACGCGACGCATCTCATCAGGCGTGCGGCTCCCTACAATGTAGGGCGCGTAGTGCGTCCGCAGCATAGCCCAATTCTGCCCGCGATACTTGGGGTCGTAAAAGCGACGGTTCAGCACCGCCCAACCCTGTTCAAACACTGCTGACTTCTCGGCGTCGAAGTCGACATCCATGGACGCTGTCACAGCTACTGGTTTCGGGATGCGCGTATCTATGAGGAGAGACGTAACATGTCCACCGTCGAGAAAGAAGAGCGTCTTGGAATCTGCGGTGAAGAAGGGGTACGACTTTGGTGTACTTGTTGAGGTCAACTGCTTTGCCGAGGCTGGCTCAATGGCCAGTTCATCGAGCGAGTAGGAGTACAAGTTTCGCTGGCTTCCGGTAGTAACGAGGAAGACCGCCGTTTTTCCATCCGGGCTGATCAGCGGTTCATCCGCATCGAAGCCAACCGGCAGAAATGTAAGCCGTTGCCGAATGCCTTCGAACACAACGCGTGTAGGCTCCTTCTTTACAGGGTCCTTACGGGTCGCATCGACTGGGGAGGAGGTAGTTTCGGCCGGGCTGGCAGGCGGAGGTGGCGTACGGTCAGGCTGTTTCGTACTTGGCTGCTCTGGCGCTGGATCGCGATCTCGGAACAGTTCGCGAAATTGTTCTTCGCGCATTTTAGGCAGCATTGGGATTAGATCGACGCGTGCCATCTGAGACGGCTCACTGCGCTGCGCCGTCCCGAAAAGAAGATATTTGCCATCGGGTGCCCAGGCAATTTTGCGTGCTGTTTCGCCGTTGGCCAGAAAGCTTACCGGCTGCCCTACGCCGCCCTCTAGTCCTACAACATTCACGTTGCGAAATGATTTGGCGCCCTGGCTCGTGTATGCGAGAAACTTGCTATCCGGTGACCAGCTCAAAATCGGTTGGTAGAAATCACCGGACGCCAGTTCCCGGTCTGCCCTTGTCTTCAAGTCAAAGGCATGCAGCGCATGTTCGCCTCGCACATAAGCCAGCGTCTTACCGTCCGGCGAAACGGTCGGGCTTTCGTCTTCTTCATCCGTTTCGGTCAGTTGCTTTTCGACGTTCCCGGTCACATCGTATTCGAAGATCTGTTTGTGGCCGTTGCGTGGCGATACATAAAGCAGGCGCTTACTGTCGGCCTCCCAGGTAACGCTCGTCTCTGGTCCGGGCGTGTTGGTAATCCGCTGGGCTTCGCCTCCGTCGGTCGCCGGCGCCGCGAAAATGTCACCATGCGCTACCACCGCGATCTTCTTTCCATCTGGTGAGAGCGCTAATTCACTGAACTGAGTTACATTCAGGTGAGTAACTGCAGGGGTTGAGGATGCCCCGCGTAATTGGATTGGGATCTGAGACGTTGCGCCCGACTTAGTATCCAGCTTCCAGATTGCGAAATCACGCTCAAAGACGATTTCACGTCCGTCGTAACTTATGGAGGGCCATAGCAGGCGCCCGTCCTCGAACTTAGTCAGTTGCTTGGAAAGCCCACCCGCGCGCGGCACGCGAAAAACGTTCTCACTTCCAGTCCGGTCAGAGGTATAGAAGAGATCCTTACCGTCGGCCGACCACATCGGCCAACCCTGCTTCGCATCTTCGGCCACCAGACACTTGTATTCGGAACTCTCAGCTATGCCTTTCACCCAGATCTCAGATTCGTCGAGATGGCTATGGCCATGGCGCCACCACTGCTGAGGAAGACCCTTGGTGACAAAAGCGATTTCAGTATTGTCAGGCGATAACGTACCGCGGTACTCGCTGTAAAAGCGATCATGCAGGACTTCCAGCGGCGTACCGCCATTCACACTGACCCGAAATATGTCTGAAGTGGCGCCGATGTCGTTGCCGGTGGAATCGAAGTAGAGCCAGTGGCCGTCTGGCGACCAGCCATTCAGATTTTCAGGTGCATCGCTAAACGTAATGCGCTTGACGTCGCCAGTGGCAAACGTGAGAACGTAGATGTCACCGTTACCTGTGCGCGCCGAAGTGAAGGCTAGCTTTGTTCCATCAGGAGAGTACATGGGACGAGACTCAGTAGCGGGGTGTGCCACCAGCAGTCGCGCAACGCCGCCTTTCGCCGGCACAGTCCAGATATCACCGCCTGATACAAAGGCGATCTCCGAACGATCAGGCGAGATGGCGGGTTCCCCAAGGGATGGCAGCGACGGGTCTGCTGCTGCCGCAGTTACGTAGAGGAGCGCAGTAAGTATCCGTTGCTTCCACGAGAGCTTTAGCATCGAGAGTTGAGGATAACAGAGAAGTGCTCGTTGAAGTCTACGAGCATGGTGATGTCCAGGCTAATCAAGCGGGCATGTAACTTCAATTCTCAGGCCTTTACCGGGAGCGCTTTCCAGTTTCAATCGTCCTCCACAGCCTCGGGCTCTGGTTTCCATTCCAGCCAAACCTAAACCGGCGCCTGGGCGACGGTGTGTCAGGTCGAAACCTTGGCCGTCGTCGTCCACGTTCAAAGTTACTTTGCCGCCTTTCGCCGAAAGAAGCATCTTTACGGCTCGGGCCTTCGAGTGACGCGCGATGTTAGTTAAAGCTTCTTGCGCAATCCGATAGAGGTTGGTTTCGGTGTTATCGCGCATTCGTCGCCGACTCTCGCCTTCGCTGCCGTAGGTAACTTGAATGCCAGTGCGATGGGAAAAGCTTTGCGCCAGGGCTTGCAGGGCCGGATCCAATCCGAAGTCATCCAGGATGGTCGGCCTCAGCAGCTGAGACATGTCACGCACGTCTTGAATGGCACGGTCCACCAGCGCCATGCAATCCTGTACGCGCGTTGGATCCCCGCCTTCTTGCATTGCTGAAAGGTTTGCCTTGATTGCAGTCAGCGCCTGGCCTAATTCGTCATGGAGCTCATGGCTGAACCGGCGCGCAGTTTCTTCCTGTGTCTCGAGAAACTGGTACTGCAACCTGGATAAGTCCGTGGCTTGTTGCTGCAAAGTTGAGAAGAGCCCGGCTGTGGAGCGAACCGCCCAGGTAGCCGAGGCCAGTGACAATCCAATGCAGGCCGCGAACAGCCAAGCGGTCCAGCGCAAGAGGCCATGGCTCTCCAGATACAGGCTCTGCCGCAAGTTCTCTGCTCGTTGATACGCCGCATTCAGGGCACCGCTCATTTGCTGCCGAGCCTCCGCCAACTGTGCCAGAATTTCTTCCCGCCTAACCACGTCGCTCCGTCGAGCGAGCCGCATCCAGCGGTCGTTCAGGCTGATCTGTTGATTCTGAATGTCGTCGATCGCTTTGCGGGAAGCCACCTGTTCTGTTGAAAAAGTCTGCGTGTCTCTATCGATCTCACGGGCTGTCCTGACAGCAACCAGCACGGCGACGAGCAACAGCAATGCGGACAAACCCAAGCCTAAAAGCAGAAAGCGCTGGAGAGTATGCCGGCCGATTGCGTCATAGGATCGCACGATACTGATTCTTTCATTAAGAATTGTTTGGCGCCATCCCCCAAACACGGGATACAAAACCACGTCTTCCCGCGATGGCGTGGTGGGTGAAATACGACGAAAGTAGAGTTGTGCAGAACGCACACGCGGTGGAACGGCCCGGCTAAACCAAATAACAATTAGCCATCAACCGGGTTGCTTCTGCCGAGCACGAGATTTGACAAGACCCTGAAGGAGAATAGAGACTATGAACTCACTAATGAAATCGATGATTTTGACAGCAGTAGCCGTTCCTTTTCTGGTAGCGGCCTCGCCCGCTCCGAAAGCCGGACAGGACACGACTACCACTGAGACGAAGACCGTAACGAAAGCCAAGCACGGCAAGAAGCACGTTACTAAGACCAAGAACGTGGACAAGACAGGAACTGCTTCGTCCACGAACTCCTCCAGCACTACTCAGCAGTAAGTAGTTACTCAGGTTTGTGGTGATTCAGGATAGTGAGCCGAGGCAGCGCTGTCCTGAATCCCGGCTACTCTAGAAGCGACAGCGGTGAATCAGACTCGTGCTCAACCTGTCGCATGGTGCATTGGTCCGGGCGCTTGTCGGGTCGCCAGTGTAGGATTTTCGTGCCATGGCGAAAACGCCCGCCTGAGAAGTGATCGTATTGGACTTCGACAACCAAGCGCGGCGCCAATGGTTTCCACTCCGCACTGCGCTCAGTGCTCCATCGACTCGGGCCACCAGGTTTTTCGCCAGTGAAGCCCGGCTCCTCGATGAGCTCTTCCAGCTGCCCTGTTAATTGAGCCTTCTGATCACGCGCCAAGCCCGAGGTAAAGCCGACGTGGTGAAGCAGTCCATCGTTGCCATACAAACCGAGCAGGAGAGAGCCCACAATCTTTGCCCCGGTTCCGTAACGGAAGCCGCCGACCACGCAATCGGCAGTTCGCAGATTCTTGATCTTCAACATCGACTTGCGCGCACCTGCATCGTAGGGACGGTCTGTTCGCTTGGCGATGACTCCATCTAAGGGGCCGGCCATGCGCTCAAACCAGCTCCTGGCAGTTTCAAAGTCGCATGTATAAGGGGACAAGCGTACTCGCGGAAGACCAGAGGCGCATTCATGCGCGAAGGATTCCAGCGTCTTCCGGCGCTCACGAAGCGGGTGATTGGTCCAGTCAGCACCCTTATCGTCTACCAGCAGGTCAAAGAGCATGAAGGTTGCCGGCGTCTCGGCTGAGAGCTTCTTAATCCGGCTGGCTGCCGGGTGAATTCGTTGCAATAGGGCATCGAAATCGAGACTACGCTTCTCAGTCACAATCAGCTCTCCATCCAACACGAACCGCTCTGCCCGCAGTTCCAGCAGAGCTGCGGTCACTTCCGGAAAGTAACGGGCCAGCGGTTGACTCGACTTCGAGATCAACTCCACTTCGTCGCCATCCCGAAAGGCAAGGCAGCGGAAGCCATCCCACTTGGGTTCATATTGCCAGTCGGCGCCGGTTGGAATTTCGCGGGCCATCTCGGCTTCCATCGGCGGGAAGTTTGTAGGAATCGGGAGCTTCATTGTAGTTGCGCCAGGGTGATCCTTGCGCGCTGCATCAGCAGAGGCTTAAATAGATCTCCCAGCTTTTCTAATCGAGCGGGAACAGTGTCCATATTGAATTGTTCTATTTCAACTCCTTCCTCAATCTCCTGCCAGGTAATTGGTGTGGAAACAGTTGCTTGCGGCTTAGGCCGAATGGAGTAGACGGAGGCCAGCGTTCGGCCCCAGGCGTTCTGGTTGTAGTCCACCAGCACGCGCCCAGGGGGACGTTTTTCAGTTTTGTACTCGGCTGTCAGCAGGTCCGGGTGAGCGGCCGCAAGCTCAAACGATAAACGCTTGGCTACGGTCCAAACTTCTTTCTGCAATGGCTTGCGCTGCAAGGGCACATACACGTGTATGCCCCGTGAGCCGCTTGTCTTCGGATAAGCTTCCACATCTTTGGAGCGCAGGAAGTCACGAACAATAAGAGCCGCGCGCCGGACCTCAGCAAAACCGGCCGGGGCAACCGGATCAAGATCGAAGTGCACGTAATCGGGCCTGTTGAGATCTTCGCAAGGGCCGTACCATTGGTTCAAATCTATACAACCTAGATTGATCACCCAGAGGAGAGAAGCTATGTCCTGCACAACAGGAAAGTCGATCACGTTGCCGGAACGATGCTCAATGGAACAAGTTTGGAGCCACTCCGGCCGGTAGCTTGGAGCGCGCTTCATGAAGAAGAAGTCACCCTCGATGCCGTTGGGGTATCGCTTCATAACCATGGCGCGATCTTTGATATGGGGTAGAAGTACGTCCGCAACTGCCGCGTAGTAGAGAAGCAAGTCGCGTTTCGTTTTGCCGAGCTCCGCCCAGAAGATCTTCTGGAGATTCGTAACGGTCAAGTTGCGCTTGCCGCACTTTATCTGACAGGTGTCGACGCCGATGGGGATCTCTACAGCCATGGTGTGTCAGGCCTGGATCGGATCGCGAGTGAGTGTGCCGTTAAGCAATCGCCAGATGCCGCGCGGATTCCCATCGAGTAATTCCGGAGGCAGCAGGTCAGGCGGGAAGTTTTGGTAGCAGACGGGGCGAGCGAAACGCAAGATGGCGGCTGTCCCCACGGAAGTTGTGCGCTCGTCAGTAGAAGCCGGATAAGGCCCACCATGATTCATAGCCGTCCCTACTTCTACGCCTGTAGGGAAGCCGTTCATGATCACGCGGCCGGCAATACGGCTCACGGCAGCGGCCAGCCCTCGGCTGATATTCATGTCTTCGCTTGTGCCGTGAATGGTTGCGGTCAAACTGCCTTCCAGAGCCTGAGCAGCGGCATTGAGTTCCCCCTCCGACTTGACCTGCACAAAAATGGTCGCCGGTCCGAAGATCTCCTCGTGTAGAGACTTGTTGTTTACCCAAGTCTCAAAGTTCGTAGTAAACAGATACGGTTCTGCGCTGATGCTGCCGGGCTTTCCGTTAGCTTGCGATCGTACCGTTTCCACGCCGGGAACTTTGGCCAATTCTTCCGCCTTATCGTGGTAGCCTTTACTGACGTTCGCGTTAAGCATCGTTCCGGAAGGTGCAGTCTGGAAAGCAGCGGCCAGCTTATCCCGAAATTGTGTTGTACTCTCGCTTTCTACTGCAAACACAATTCCCGGGCATGTGCAGAACTGTCCTACACCAGCGGTAGCCGACTTGAAGAGTGCTTCAACGATGGCATCTCCTTTGGCCTTCAATGCACCGGGCAGAAGGAAGACTGGATTGACGCTCCCCATCTCTGCATAGACCGGAATGGGCGACGGCCGCTTGGCGGATTCATCAAGCAAGGCACGACCGGCCCGAAGCGAGCCAGTAAAGCCGACTGCTCGTGTTTGCGGGTGTCGCACTAGAGCCAGACTGATTTCGGGTTTGCTGCTTTGCAGAAGCGAAAACGTACCGGGCGGCAAGCCTTGGCTCTTAACGGCTTTGGCGACAGCGCTTGCCACTAGTTCTGAGGTGCCGGGGTGGGCCGGATGGCTTTTCACCACCACTGGATTTAGTGCTGCGAAAGCAGAGGCTGTATCGCCGCCCGCTACGGAAAAAGCAAGTGGGAAATTGCTGGCGCCAAAAACCACAACCGGGCCGATGGGCTGAAGCATGCGGCGTAAATCCGGGCGCGGCAAGGGTTCGCGGTCGGGCAGCGCGGTTTCGATGCGCGCATCCACCCACGAGCCCTCGCTGACCAGATCGGCAAACAATTTGAGCTGATTTACCGTGCGTCCGCGTTCACCCTGCAGGCGTGTACGGTCGAGCCCTGATTCCTCGCTAGCGCGCTGAAGCAGCTCATCGCCCAGCGCCATGATTTCATCTTTAATCGCAAGCAGAAAGCCTGCAATCCCTTCGCTGGTGGTCTGTCTCAGAACCGGCGCGGCCGCAGCCGCTTCCTCCATGGCGCGATCCACTTCGGCTTGGGTCGCCTCGAAGAAGAGAGGCTCCAAAGCCGAACCAGTTTGTGGATTTACCGCTGCGAGTGTCTGTGCGCCCCCAGCAGCGGGTTCACTGGCGATGAGATGTCTTCCTTGAAGTTCCATATATTGATGACTGGCACTTCCAGACTACTCGAGCGCAGGTTCTGCCTTTGCACCAGACGGTCGCACAGCCTCTTACGCGCCGGTGGTGGGTGGCGGCGGATGCTGTTTGTGAAAATCTGTACGAAGTTGGAACTCGCGCGCGAAAGCGATGATGCGGTTCTCAGAAAAAGGCGGCCCGACAATCTGCATGCCGATGGGCAGCCCATTTACGAACCCGCACGGGACGGTAATGGCGGGCAGACCGCAAAGATTAGTCGCTTGCACAAGTCCTGAGGCAACGCCGCGCTGCTCGGGACGTTTGCGCTGTGTGGTGTCGAAAGGCTGATCAGCGCGGTCCGGCAGGGTCAGGCGTGTTGGAGCAATCAGCAGATCGATGTCCGCAAAAAGCTCCCGGAATGCTGTTTGAATTTGCGTCCGGACGCGCATGGCTTTTAGATAATCGAGCGCTGAGTAGCTCATCGCTGCTTTTAAGCCATCGACCTGGCTCCGGTCGGCAAGGCTGTCCACCTGTCCGCTTCGAATCAGCACTTCAAAGATAGAGACGCCCTCCGCATCAATGATGGTGCTGATCACCGGGCCGTAGGGAAAGTCGGGCAGGCGACTCTCCTGCATCTGAGGTCGCATGGACTTAACGACCGAGAGAGTGTTGGCGAAGGCAGGCCGAATCGCTTCATCAGGCCACTCAGCAAAATCGATTTCGGCATAGCCGACTTTCATTTCGCTGATCTGCTGATAGTAAGTGGGTGTGAAGTAGTAACTCTTTCCCGCAGACCCGGGGTCGCTACTATCAGCGCCGGCCATCACGTGCAGGACCTGCCCGCAATCGTCGGCGGTATGGGCCAGCACGCCGACTTTATCGAGGGTCCAGGAGAGCGCCATACATCCGCGACGGCTTACCAGCCCATACGTCGGGCGCAAGCCGGTGATTCCACAAAAACAGGCCGGAGTCAGAATAGAGCCGGATGTCTCCGAGCCCAAGGCATAGGGAACGAGCCCTGCTGCCACAGCCGCGCCTGAACCGCTGGACGAGCCACCCGACCAGTGTCCTTTATTCCAAGGATTCAAACCGGGCCCCTGTAGAGAGGCGGAAGCGGAACTATATCCGCCGCCGCCCGCCAGTTCAACCATGGATAGCTTGCCGATCAGGACTGCTTTAGCAGCATCAAGGCGCTGCACCACCTGCGCATCTTCCTCGAATACCTGGTGCTCGTACGGCTTGGCGCCCCACGTTGTAGGAGAACCGGTAACCGCAACTAGATCTTTAACTGCGTACGGAATTCCTTGCAGCGGACCACGTAAGCGCTCTCGCTTGATCTCGTCGTCGGCCTCGCGCGCCTGCTCGCGGCCACGCTTCTCCAGCAGACATGCCAAAGCGTTGTATTCGGGACCATACTCTTCCAAACGCTTGGTGAAGAATTTAGTTAACTCCCGTGAGGAGATCTCACGGCTCCGCAGCGCCGTGCTGAGTTGCGCGACAGTCGCAAACGGAAGAGAAGCTTCATCCATGCGTCACGGTTTGAACGAGAATGCCGGCTCCACGTTCATGGGTACTTCGAGTCCAGCCAGACGCTGACTGACCTGATGAACATCGTCCAGCGCTTTCTGCATAGTAGGCGCAGGCGGCTTGCCGGTGAGGGGTGGGGCGGAACTTTGCGCAACCAGTGGAGCGGCACCAAGGAGGAAACTCCACTGGCGGCGGGTAATTCGCATCTCGCCATTATAAGCGGCGCATACTCGCTACACGATTGAAGCGGCCATGGCTGCGGCAGGTGCGGACTCGCCAGTCCAGATTTCAAACTGACGGCTCGCTTGCTCAAGCAGCATTTCTATGCCATGGATCACGGTACAGCCTTGTGCGCGAGCAGCTTTCAACAGTTCGGTTTCATGCGGATTGTAAACCATATCGAACACACATTGAGCTGGAATCGCTTCGGTGAATAGAGACTCTGGCGGGTGCGGGAACATGCCGACCGGCGTGGCATTGATGAGCGCGTCGAACCGCGATTTCGATGCTTCCGCCAGGGAGAGTGCATCGGCATGGACGGCTCGGGCGAGGAGTGCAGCGCGCCTGTCATCGCGTCCGGTGACCGTGACACGCGCACCCGCTTCAACCAGAGCAAAGGCGGCGGCACGTGCGGCGCCTCCATAACCGGCAATCAGCACAGAAGCGTGAGGTAAACGCAGGTGACGGCTGAGCGGCTTGACGATGCCATCGACATCGGTATTGGTTCCGCGCCACTTACCGGCCTTGCGCCACACTGTGTTGACAGCGCCAATGCGTTTGGCGAGCGGCTCCACAACGTCGAGATGGCGAAGGATGCGCTGCTTGTGCGGGATGGTCACGCTAAAGCCGGCAACCGGTAAGGAACTTGCCAGCTTCATCCACTCGGCCAGGTGGGCGCTCGAAACCAGAAACGGCAGGTAGACCGAGTCGAGCCGCCGCGAATGGAAGGCCCGGTTATGGATGAGCGGGCTCTTGGTGTGGGACACGGGATCGGCAATGATTCCGTAGATTCGGCTTTGGGTGGACAGTTTATCGGAGCGGTACAGACCTCGCATCAGCTTGCTGGAGATCTGGCCTGGCGCGGTACCCTCAGCTTCTGCAGGGGCAGCGTATGTGAAAAGACAGCCAAAGCCGGTAGCAAGGATGCGGGTAGGCAGACCGGCTTCGGACATGCCGAGTGCGATCAGCGGCAGAGCCTCGGCGTGGGCTCGCATGAACACTGTCAAGCGCAGCATGTCGGCCGGTTTGCGAATGGTAGTGGCCACTTTGTAAGCATCGGCAGGTATGCGCAAAAGGCGGCGTTTGATGGGGTCAAGCGCGGGCGTTGCGGCGAAATTGTGATAAGAAATGATCAGCGCCGCTCGATCGCGCAGAAGCGCAATTCCAGCTCCTGCGATCTCGGCCGATTCGATTTCCAAATCGACCGCTACCGAACCGGCGTGCGCGGCGTTCTTCAGCAATCCGATCTGCTCAGCTACCGTGCCGCGGAAGCCTCCGGCGTTGTCTCGATGGCGACAAGTAGCGAGAATCTGTGCGCCGGGGTAGCGGGTGCAAAAACTCTGTATTAGTTCAATGCCTGATTCGGGGCTCGGCAACTGATCGAGCCGAAACTCAAGAAAGGTATTGCCGTCTTTGTACTCACGCTCCGCGATGCGGCTTAGTTCTTCGATTGAGGAACAGCCCAGAGCCACGCAGATCCGTGACAAGGAGCTAGGGAGCGAGGGCATTGTTAGAACCCGATCAGCATACCAATAAGCCCGCAGCAAACCAGGAGGTCAGGAACTCCGGGCGCTTCGTCGTAAACCAGTAAAGACGATAGTGGCAAAGCCGACCAATGCGGCAATGAAGGTCCAGCCACTGTGTGTAGGAAGGTAGCGAAAGCGAACGGATGACTGGCCAGCCGGCACCTTCAACGATTGAAAGACAGAGCTTTGCGCGACTGGAACAAAGGGGGCGTTATTCACCGATGCCTGCCATCCCGGGTAGAACAACTCGCGGCGCAGCAAAGTGGCGGGACCGGGGCAGTTGAGCTGAACGGATTCGCGCGTTGAAGTTGTCACGCTGCACGAGGCGCCTTGCGTTGTGAAGTACGGAGCCGGGTAAGGCAATTCCCAAACCGAGGCAACGATGCCCTGGTACACAAGCCGGGGCTGACCCGCTGTCTCAATCAGTACGTCGGTTTCGCCGAAAGGATCTGCGTCGGGGTTGCCGAGCACATAGCGAACTCCGGTATTCTCAAACCCGGCTATGTGCGCGCGAAGCTCGCGCTGGCGATCAGCCATTGGTGCAGGAATGAAGCCGGTGAACAAAATAGGATGAGCGCCGGCATCCAGGGATGAATGGATGTACCCAATCCAGTTGGCCGGTATCGGCAGAGCATTGTAATTGATTGTTGGAATTCGGAAGTAAGAACCATAGTTCGGAGCAAGTGGGCCTAAGGTGTAAATGCGATAGAGGCCGACGTGCTCTTGCAGGAAGCGAAGCAGGCCGGTATCGATCCTGTTGTTCCGAAAACCCGAGAGCTGCGGAACGACGAATAAGCCGAGTGCGTTCAAGGTAATGAACCCGGTGAGCCAGTGAGCGCGGATACGAGTAGGAGACCGGAGAAGAAGGAAAGTGATGGCGCCCAGAAATGCCGCAGGCCACAGGAACGAGGTACGAAACCAGAAATCATATTCCCGATCCTGAAGCAGCGGGTTGAGGAGATCGGTCGCTAAAAAGATAGAGTACCCTCCGAGCACGACGGCGAGGAACGCAGGCCAAAGCGTGACGGAGAATCTGCGAACTTGCGTGGTCAACCGATCATTGACGGCGAAGGCTGCCAGGATAGCGGCCGCCATGGACCAGGATGGCTCACTGTAACGAAAGACAGCAATGGAATCCATGCCGGGAATCAGGCTCAATACACGCCCGACGCCGGGAACCGCCATGGTATGAGCGACGAACACAATAATCCAGGAGAACAGAAGAATGCGCAGGACCATCCGCTGACGTGGGCGCGGAGCAAAAAGCGCGGTAAGGGCCAATGTGAATGTAACGATGTCGAGGTACCCGCCAACCTGGCCCCAATGATCGCCAAGCAGAGGCGTACCGACAGAATCAGTAAAGCGCGAAATTGATCCGAAGATATAGGGAAAGAGAAGTCCGGCAAGACTGACCTTGTTCAGGCCAACGTGACCCAGACCGTCATGAGTTACATGCGCGATTTTCAGGTATTCAAAGAACGGAACAACCAGGGGCAACGAGCACAGAACTCCGCTGACACCACCAATGACCACCTTGCGTACGAACGCTAATTTGTACGGACCAGCGACAGTGAACAATCGATAAACAGCCCAAGCCAAGCCAAGCAGGCCATTGAGGAACGCCGTTTCGGGAAAGCCCGCCAGCAGAGAGTAGGCAATGGAAACGCCAATAAGAGCCGAACTGAGCAGAGGTCTGCGGCCTCCCATGTCCCCAGCCATTTCGATTCCGAGCAGCAGAAGCGGAAGGAATGGGAGAGGCATGATTGGCATATCCGAGAGCAGCGCGAAGGTGCCATTGAACTCATAGAGAGCAGCGCCGGCGAAGGCAGCGTGACGGGCCAGTTTCAGCTTGCGTAACAATGCATAAGTCGCCACTCCAGAGAGAATTTGTAGGATAAGTTTCAACCAGAAGGTGCCACTTTGGAAGTGGAGCAGCAGCACAAAGGGCAGGTAGAAAGAGGCTGGTTGCATCTCTGCTGCCAACGGTACGCCTGCACCCATGTAGGAGTTCCACCAAGGAACGTGACCACTCAGCCAGGCATCAGCCGATAATTTCCCGAGGGCCTGAATGGTGTAGCCGGCGTTTGGATCGATGAACGGCAGACCGGCAAGGATGCCGCGACGGTGGTGAGTAGAAAGTACTGCTGTAAAGTACAACGGATCAGAGGTAAGTTTCTGAATCCACGCAGGAATGTGAACCAACAGGGGAAGCAGGCACAGGCCGAGAGCCCACCCGGAGTCGCCGCTGAGCAGACGCCGGAGACGAAGGAGCAGTCCACGGGCAAGGCGAGCATGGGTCCGTTGGATGTCAGACTGGGAAAGTTGCAAGCTTCACTATTGTGGCCGAAAGCGCACCCAGATAGCCATCTTCTGGTACTAGCAATGGAGTGGGGAATACCAGGGCGGTATCCTATTGGCTCATAGAACTTGCCCCTCTACTTTGCCCGCAAGATTGGAGCTAAAGCCTGTAAGCACCAAAGGTAAAGACATGCCCGGCTGTGATCTGAACGGAAGCTGAATTCACGTCAACCTTTGCGCGTCCCAATGCACCCGAACCATCGCAGGATTGGCAACCCGCTACATAACGATACCCGTCGAAGGTATAGTGATTTTCAGAATCACACAGGTCCGCATTGCAGTTCTCACATTGGCAACTGGCCCGTCGCTCGACAAGCGTACGGCAGTCAGAACACACCGCTAGCTCGTTTTCAATCAGGCGAGCAAAGATGTGCTGAAGAAAACGGTTAAGGGAAGCTAAGACGAGCATGCAAGATCTCCTTTTCCCTCCGGCGCAGTGACTCTGACCAGTCAACCGCTGAGGATATTGTGGACCGACCGAACCTGTTTGTCTTGTAGTCCCAGTAAGGGTTATAAAGGCTAAACGATTACTTCTCCATCTAGTACTCGAGAAGAACCAGCCCTTAGAAAGGCGGCGTTTCAGAAGCTCGAGAGTTCCCGATCAAGAGCCAGCGTAGTCCGATGTTGCTGCTAAATGCCGCGTTGAGGCCGATAACCAGGACGGGCACGGACCTTGAACTTCTTCATCGATTCATCAGGGAGGTCAACATGTATTCTTCGGAAACCCTCATTCGGGTTAGGCTGCGGATAGTAGGTGACGGTATAACTGTTGCCAAGATCCTCACGAATCGATTCAAAGGCTTCTACTTGCTTCTGCCACGTCTTTGCGAAGTAGCTCTTTCCGCCCGTAGTGGTAGAAATGCGTTTGAAAATGCTGCTGGAGACAGCATCCTTGCTTACCTCATTAGTGGAGATGACGTAAATAGGAATTCCTTCGTCTTCCGCGACAGCGCGGACATCATCGGGGGCCACCATACTCGCGTTATCAGGTCCATTTGAGAAGACGATGACAACCTTCCGACCGGGCACTTTCGCAGCATCGCGCAATGTGAGCAGAAGAGAGTTGTAGAGAGCCGAGTCATCGCCTGCAACTGCGCGACGGAGGCCGGCAATGGCAAGAGCGCGGTCACGATTCAGCGCAACAGCGCGATTGAGATTACGGCTGTATGTGTAGACCGCAATAGAGTCAGCACGGTCTAGCCCGCGGATGAAATCGGCGATCGCGTCGGAAGCGTAGACAAATCCCCGATACATGTAGTTGCTGGTATCGAATAAAACGAAGACGTTGGTCCCGGTAGCGTCAGCCCGCAAATTGACGGCGCCTGATTGAGCTGGCCCAGCTTCTCCTGGCTGCAGAGGACGCGTCTCGTTGTTTGCCAAAACTTGCAGTTGTGCGTGGTTTCCTTCGGCAAAAGTGGAGAGCTTCTGTGGGATCTCGTCCTCAAAGACCCTGAGATCCTTCGGCTTGATGCCGTTTACGTATTTGCCTTTGCTGTCGGTGATGGTAAATGTAAGCACCACCATATCCACCTTGACATGGAAGGTGGATTGATCTCCATCCTGCCCGGCGTGCAACCGGGGCGTAAGAAGCGGCAGGGAAGCCAAGAAACAAAGAACTGACGCGATACCCGTAATTCCGAGGATTTTCTGCACTGTGAATTCCTTTAATTGCCTGCCATATGAACAGGAGATTGCCCACTCTGCTGCTTTACGTTTCGGGCCGTAATCTGCAGTGAACGGAGCAAGGCTGGCCAGTCTTCCAGATGCGTGGCAAAGATATTCTCAATGGCCGAGCGATTCCACTCCGGCACATATGCGTCCAACTGATTGATGGGTGTTCCCACCTGGTCGGCAAGTGCTGCATAAGCAAGATTGTTCGATTCCCAACTTTCGGCGAGGATTCGACTGGAGAAGCCCATCAGCGCCGGAAAGGTCCGGAGATACAACAAGCCGGGCTGGTAAGAGTGGGTGAGATTGGGTTTAGGCGTTCCGAAAGTTCGGCTGATGACTGCTGCTTTCAGGCTGGTCGGGTTCTCGGCTAAAAGAGCTTCCATCTGCCGGGAAGTTTCGTCTGCCGAGACAGTCTTCAACGTTGGGTCATCGGCCATCGCATACAAAACTGAAGTCGGAATTTCAGCGGCCGTATCAGTGAAGCGGCTTGAGTGAAGATGGTCCTTCAACCACTCAACACGCGCCGGGGACACAAAGCGTGCGTAACTGGCAAGTACGGGTTTCTCAACGGCAGGATCAAGCGCGGCCGTGGCCACCAGATTACGGCCTCGTTGAATATGCAGAGCAACATAGCGGAGTTGTTCAGGCCGAATATTACGCCATCGCGTGACGGTGACATTTGCAATCATCTGGGGGACCAGGTCGGCCCAGATCAGAGCCTGCTCCCGTTTCGGGGAAAGAAAGTTCTGTTCGGCTTCGGCAATGGCGTAAGGCAGAGCGACGAGCGAACCGGTGAGGCGGCCCCCAGCACTGGCGGGCCAACCGCTGCCGCTGACCTCGGTTTGCCGCCAGCTGGCTGAGGAGCCTTCCGGCCCAATGAAATCGTGCGACCGCACCAGCTGTGGATTGGTAGTGAGAAGCTGAGAACCAGCCGGGGCGTAGTAAGCATAGAGCAAGCCGACCAGAGAGTCGCGGAGAAATGGCGCAAGAGCGTCGCGGATGTCCTTGCGATCGGACGCCTTCTGAAGATTAAACTTGCGCTCTGCTTCTAAATGACGGTTACTCCAGTAACCAACTGAGTAAGAATTCCTCTCCTCGGTAGAGAGCGACGCGCGGCTGGAATCGCTCTCAGAAATGCGCTCCATCTGCTCGTTAAAAGCCTTACCCATCTTGCCATCCAGCTTGCCTTTGGTATCGGCCAAGGTGATGAGAGTGTCGACAGTGAAGAGACGCTGCGCGTCGAAGACATGGAGAAATGTTTCGGAAGGTGAGTACGGCAAAGCAGTATCACCGGGCTGCAGTTTGCCCACGAGCAGTTCAGTAAACTGCTCCTGACGCGAATGCAAATCTAAGTTACGCGCGTGGGCTGCGCTGAGCAACACGTCAAGACCGGACCGCCCCGCATCGAAAAGTCCTGCCTCGTCATGGAACTTCCCGAAAGGCGCGATTAATTTTGTGAAAGCTGCATCCACCCCAGATGAGTTGATTGCGGCGCGAACAGAAAGAATGCGCCACAACTCCACTTCCGATTGGAACACTCCAAGCGCATCGGCACGCAAGGGAGTATCCCTGATGGAGGAAAGGTCGACAGCAGCATCCAGGTAGTGGTTGATGGATGCTTCGGTAAGCTCCGGCACGTCAGCAAAAAGCGAATACTGCGCGTTGTAGGCGCGGTATGCATAAACCAGACGCTGTGCCAGCGCCGGGGATATGGGCCGGGCTCGCTCGCGATCAATGTCGTTCAAGGCGAGGAAGATGCGCAGCGGTTCGTTCTCAACCGTCTTGCGGCTCAGGCCAAACAACGCCTCTAACAGATCGTCGCTGCTTCGCCAGGAACTTGCTGACCGCGTCAGCTTGCCATCATACTTGCCATGCGGATGCTTAATGAAAAGATTCTGCCAGATTTCGAGGTTCCCCGGGATATGAGGCTGCCCATTGGGATCGATCCGGAGAGCCGTAGTGAGCAGCATCAGTTCAGTGCTGGAGCGGAATACAGGACGAGCAGGGCCGGGAGTAGTGACTTTACCGCGCAGTGCGTCGTAGAAGCGGCGCAACCGATCAGGCTGAGTAAGGTAATCCGCCGTAGGCCCGCTAATGCGCGAGAGTGAGTCGAAGTAGCTGGCCGCCCAGCCATCGTCGGTGGCCAGCAGCTTCTCAAAGAATTGGCCGGGGTTTGAGGGTGATGCACCGACCAGCGACTGCCAACCGCGAGGAGAGCCTGGGACGACAGCCATTCCATCTCGGACCTGAAACATGCCGCCGTAAAAGTCGAGCACATGCGCATAAACCTTGAGCCGCGCTGGTGACGCCTGGTGGCGAAGTGCTTCAGCCGTCTGCCGGTCAACGTGAGACAGCCCCAGATACAAACGGCACAAAGACGGATCAGAGAGGAACGCGTCAATGAACTCAGGCTGGTTGTTGCGGCCCGCCGCAGTCATCCAGTAATGCGCGTCATAAAGGACCGGCACCTCAGTGGGAGCATAAGGCAGTTCGAAGCGGTGATTAGCGCGCAAATCAGCTTCCAGTTCGGCCAGAGGAAAGCCGGAGTCAACGGTTAGAAAGGCGCGAGTCGGGTTGACAGTCTCGAGAACAATATCGCTGCCACAGGAGCCGCGCATTCGATAGCCAAGAGCTTTCAACAGTCGGCCAGTTTCTTCGCTATCACAGTTCGGAATAACAATCTTGCGATTGCTGCCGGCCAGCGATTGGAGTTCCCGAGCCTCTGCCAGATAACGAACGACCAGCCGCAGATACTCGGTCTGTTGCAGAGCTTCATTGCCGGACGCCTCATAACCATTCGTAACGACGTTGCGGGCGAAGGCAGGAAGCAGCTCTTCGGGGGCAACATCAGGCGAAAGTGCAGCCATTCGTGCGAAGGACGCCATAGGCCCAGGTATCGAAATCTTTGAGTAGGCAACCGGCTGTTCGAGCTTGGACGGCTCGGTCAAATCTGTTCCGCCTTCACTGCGGTACCTAGCCAAATCGGCAGCGAATTCGCTCGTCCGATCGTGGGTGAAATCATTCAGAACTAGCTGGCGAAGAGCAGAACGGCGCGTCGCTGGGTTGTCCGAAGCGGCAATCCACTTCAGGTAGAAGTCGCGACTACCTGGGTCATCGTGCCGGTCAAGGAACTCGGCCAATACTTCCGGATTTGATGAATTTCGACCTTCCAACAAGGTACGAGCGCCGCTGAGATCGCCGTCAGCTTCGTGTTGAAGAACTTCTCTGCGCAGGTCTGAAGGACTGGCAGCGGAAACGACCCGGGGGAGACCGGCGAGGCTTCCCAGACCGATCAGCGCAAAAAAGGTGGTTCGGGCAAAAAAGTGGCGCGTGTGCACAGCAGTCACTACGTTTTCAGCTCCTGAGGCTCTTACTTTAACATTGATCATTCAGATTCTATAGAGGCTTCGTACTACTAGCGAGTGGCAGCACGCATGTACTATGCAGGTATGAATCGCGCTTCCCTCTTGCTCTTTTTGGCGTATTGTTCAGCTTTTTCGCAGCAAGTTTCAACGACAAAGATTGCTGTTGTGGGGTTGGTCCACGCCCACGTTTGGGGACACTTGCGCACGATGGTCTCCGGCACTCCTGCCACGCTGGTTGGGGTTGCCGAGCCCAATGAGGAATTGCGTGAGCAGGCAGCTAAGCTCGGGGTCCGGGGCGAACTTCTTTTTACCGACTACCACAAGATGCTGGAGCAAACTAAGCCTGACATCGTTTGGGCGTTCGTGGAAAATAATCGACATTTGGAGATAGCCGAAGTTTGTGCGCCAAGGCACATCAACCTGATCTATGAGAAGCCGTTGGCCAGTACCTTTTCTGATGCTCGAAAAATAGCGGATCTGGCGAAGAAGTACAACGTGCAGGTGATGACGAACTACCAGATGGCTTGGTGGCCATCGAATTACACCGCCAAGGCGGCCGTTGATCATGGTGATGTCGGCACTGTGTATCGACTTCACGGTGTCGTGGGTCACGGCGGCCCGGGCAGCGAGGGCGTCATGAACAAGTACTTCTTTGCATGGCTGACCGACCCAGAGAAGAATGGCGCTGGCGCGTTGATGGACTTTGGCTGTTATAACGTACTTTGGAGTCTCTGGTACCTGGGTATGCCGACCAGTGTGTACGCCAGTGTCGATCATCTGCGGCCCGAACGATTTCCCAAGGTAGAAGACGCAGCAACGATAGTGCTGAACTATCCAAAGGCTGTCGGGATCTTCGAGGGTAGTTGGGATCTGCCGCGCAGCTTTCAAGATCTGGAGGTGTTTGGACGCCCTGATCCGAATGGCAAAGCACCCGGGTCGATCTATATAAGTCGTGCAGGTGTGCAACTAAAGCAAGGGAAGGAGACAAAAGACCTTACCGTAGACCCCTTGGCGCCCGATGAATCCGAACCAGTGGCTTATATGATTTCGCGTTTACGGACAAAACAACCGATAGCCGGCCTGACAGCCGTCGATATCAATACGCAAGTGATGGAGATCATCGACCTTACCAAAGAGTCGGTCAGGACCGGCAAGGCAGTTAACGTTCCGAAAACTTGAGGCTGGGCGCGGGCGACGCAGCGCCGCCACGCACCAGGAACGCCGCACCTAGTAGCAGCAGTCCAAGAGCGATCCACTGTGTGAGCGAGAACGGACCGACTAGTGATTGCTCGTGTTCCCGAAAGAATTCAATGATGAACCGAACAGTTGAATACAGCACCAGGTACAGCCCGATGATCTGGCCCCCGCGATGGCTCCTGCCGGCTTGCCGGTAAAGGAAGGCGAAGATCAGCAGGTCGGCAATAGATTCGTAGAGTTGGACCGGATGCAGTGTTCGATCCAGCGGCACCGGCGCAGCAAAGTCCGAACGAAAGCGAACGCCCCATGGTAGATCGCACTGCCGGCCCCAACAGCAGCCTGCCGCAAAACAACCCAAGCGTCCGAGGCTCTGCCCAATCGCTACGCCTGGAGCAAAAGCATCCATGGTGGGCAAAACCGGCAGCATCTGTTTCCGCATGTAGAAGGCCGCGAAAACGAAGGCAGCGATAAAACCCCCGTGAAAGACTCCTGCGGCTTGCAGTGTTTCCAGTGTGAAGATGCGCCCGGGATTTTGCTGGTACTCGGGCAAGTCGAAGAGAATCATGAACAGCTTGGCGCCGAGGATGCCGGCCATGGCGCAGTAGACTGCGAGATTGGTCACCTTTTCTGCAGGCAGGCCGGCCTTACGGGCCAGCCGCATGGCAACGCTCAATCCAGTTAGAAAGCCGAGCGCCACCAATACGCCGTATGTGGGAATGTAGAACGAACCGATGCTGATCAGCTTGGGAAACATGTAAGTTAACGGATGGCAGGGCTTGTTCTGTCCTTGATGCTTCCCGTCCGGTGGCGGGGCCAGAGCATTTCCAACACAAGAAGAGCACCGCCCACTGTAATTGCGCTATCGGCGATGTTGAACACGGGAAAGACCCATGAGCCGTGATAGACCTCAATGAAGTCGGTTACGGTTCCGCGCGTCGCTCGATCAAAGAAGTTGCCGATTGCGCCGCCAAGAATGAGGCCTAGGGCAAAGCGCGAAACAATGCTGGTGTAGGCACCTTTGCGGCTCCACAAAGCGTATGCTACGAAGCCAATCACCACGAATGTAACGCCTAAGAGAACCACATTCCGAAGAATCGGATTGCCTTCCGCCAAAAAGCTAAAAGCCGCACCCGGGTTCTCCAGGTGAGTGATTCGCAAGAAGCCCGGGATGACAGGCTCCTCGTCAAAACTGTTCATTCCATGTTGAATCATCACTTTCGTTAGACGGTCAGCGACCATGATCAGCAGGGCAACTATGATTGCGGTAAGCCGTCCCAAGATGAGGCGCGATCCTGACATCTACTGCAGGTGTCCTGTCTGTTCAAGCACTCCGGCACAGTCGGCGCAAACAGTCGGCACGCGCCGGTCGGAACCAACATCCAGCTTGTACTTCCAACAGCGCTCGCACTTGTCTCCCTGAGCACGATCAATTGAGACGGTAAGCGGTTCGCCTGACCCAGGCTGCAGATCTACGTGGGAGACGATGAACCACATTGGCAGATCACTCTCATTACGCTTGAACAAATCATATGTGTCACCCGTCGCCTGCAAGGTGAGCGCCGCTTCCAGAGAAGAGCCGATCACTTTGTCTTCTCGCGCGCCGTCGAGGGCTTTCAAAACCTGGTCTCGGGTAGAAAGCATCTGCCCCCAGTCACCGGCCCGATTGCGCTGAGCATCGCTGATACCGGCAGTCAACTCGCCGGGTTCGGGAAACAGTAGCGTATGAATACTTTCGCCGGCAGCGGTCGGACCTTGCAGATAGCTCCAGGTCTCTTCGCATGTAAAGGACAGCACCGGCGCCAGCAGTCGAACCAACGCTGTAGTGATGCGGTACAGCGTTGTCTGAGCACTCCGCCGAACTTGCGACGAAGGCGTGGTGGTGTACAGGCGATCGCGCGAGACATCGATGAACAGGGCACTCAGTCGCATGATGGTGAAGTCATAGATGGCCCGGTAAACCTTATGAAACTCGTACTGCTGGTAGAAGGCACGACAACGACGGACCAGATCTTCCCCCTCAGTGAGGAGCCAGACATCAAGGGTGGTGAGCTGTTCGCCAGGCACTTGATCGGAAGGGTGCAAATCGTAGAGATTTCCGAGCATTGCGCGGATGGTGTTGCGAATTTTGCGGTAAGCCTCCGCAAGGCGTTTCAGAATCGTGTCTGATAAGCGCACGTCCTCGGTGAAGTCGACAGAGGCAACCCACAGTCGCAGCAGATCAGCGCCATACTGCTTGATAATTTTCTCCGGCTCGATGGTGTTGCCGAGCGACTTGTGCATGGCGCGGCCTTCGGCATCGAGCGTCCAGCCGTGTGTCGCGCACTCGCGATACGGCGAAGCGGCACGCAGCCCAACGCCAATCAGGAGCGAACTGTGGAACCATCCACGGTATTGATCGCCACCTTCGATATACATGTCAGCCGGCCAATGGAGCGCGTTGTTGCCCGTGACTACAGCCAGGTGACTTGAGCCCGAGTCGAACCAGACATCCAGAATGTCGGTCTCCTTGCGGAAACTGCTACCACCGCACTTGGAGCAACGGCAGCCCGGACCCATCAGTTCCTCCACTGTCTCCGAGTACCAGACATCGGACGTGCCCTGGCGAAATTTCTCCACCACACGTAACTGAACGGCCTTATCGATGAACGGCTCGGTACAGCTATCGCAGTAGAACACGACAATAGGCACGCCCCATACGCGTTGGCGCGAGATGCACCAATCGGGACGGGAAGCGATCATGTTGTACATTCGCTCCTCGCCCCAATCAGGATGCCACTGGACGTCGCGTACTGCCTCCAGGGCACGTGTGCGCAGGCCTTCGCGATCCATGCCGATAAACCACTGCTCGGTGGCGCGAAAGATGATCGGCTTATGGCAGCGCCAGCAGTGAGGATAGCTATGCTCCAGCCGCCTCTGTCCAGCTAGCGCGCCACGCCCCTGCAAAATCTCGATGATGATCGGGTTGATCTCCCAAACGGTTTTGCCAATGATCTCGTCGGGTAGTGTGCCGCTTGCGCCTTCAGCCCGGAAAAGACGACCGGCTGCGTCAACGGGACAGTAGACCGGCAAACCATAACGCTGACTGATGACGAAATCGTCCTGCCCGTGTCCAGGCGCAGTGTGAACGGCTCCAGTTCCCTGCTCCAGCGTGACGTGGTCGCCTAGCAGGCCAAGTGACTCGCGCTCGAGAAACGGGTGCTGAAAAACGGCGCGCTCCAGCTTCGTGCCCGGAAACGTCGCGACCACTCTGGCATCCCAGCCGAGCGCTTCTGAGACTTGTGGGAGCAGCCCTTCCGCAACGACCGTCATACCCTGGGGAGTATCGACAGCCACGTACTCAAACTTCGGGTTGAAACTAATGGCCAGATTCGCTGGAAGTGTCCAGGGCGTGGTGGTCCAGATCAGGCAAGAAACCGCTTTGCCCGCCAGCGATGGATCGAGGGTGGCCGGATCAGACAGCAGTTTAAATCGAACGTAGATAGAGGAACTGGAGTGGTTCTCATATTCCACTTCCGCCTCGGCCAGGGCCGTACGATCCTTGATACACCAGTGGACCGGCTTGAGCCCTTTGTAGACTGAGCCGCTATGCAGAAAGTCGACGAATGCACCAGCGATCACGGCCTCGTAATCGGCGCTCATCGTGAGGTAGGGATCTTGCCAGCGCCCGAAAACACCCAGGCGCTTGAACTCGCGGCGGTGAATGTCAACGAAGTTCGCTGCGTATGCCCGGCACTCGCCGCGAATCTCAGCCGTTGTCATGGCCGCTTTGCGCTTCCCTAATTCAGCGTCCACCTTGATCTCGATCGGCAGGCCGTGGCAGTCCCAACCAGGGATGTACGGAGCGTCGAAACCCGCCATCGTCTTAGACTTCACAATGAAGTCTTTCAGGATTTTATTGAACGCTGTGCCCAGGTGAATATTGCCGTTTGCATAGGGTGGGCCATCATGAAGAACATATTCGGGAGCCCCGGCGCGAGCCTGTCGAATCTGGCCATAGACGTTTGAAGCCTCCCACCTTTCAAGCAGTCGAGGTTCGAGAACCGGCAGGTTTGCCTGCATCGGAAACTCGGTTTTGGGCAGGTTGACCGTTTTCTTCAGGTCAACAGTAGTGGCGTCCATGGAGTCATTTCATGGTAACGAATACGTGGCAGGTTGGAATTTAGGGCTTCGTCCATATTCATGGATGTACGGCCGGCTTTACAAATAGCCTAAGGTTCTACTGCAACTGAGCTA
Organism: uncultured Bryobacteraceae bacterium; assembly: GCA_964248405.1. GTDB lineage: Bacteria > Acidobacteriota > Terriglobia > Bryobacterales > Bryobacteraceae > Bog-105. The sequence continues at coordinate 27,974 of CAXTYH010000026.1, read as the reverse complement.
CAACCGAGCCGAATGGCAGCAGGGAGAATCTACCGTTTGCGATCTGTACTGGCGATGAAGAGATCAGCACATCGCCGGACTTGCCGGCAAGCTCCTCAATAGAAAGTGACTGTGCCTTCGCCGTTAAGTTACACGAGACCAGCACCGACTTACCGTCCGGGGTCTGGCGCATAAACGAAAGCACGGATGGGTTGTTAGGGTCCACAATCACAAATTCTCCTTCTCGGAGCTGCGCATTATTCTTCCGGAGCTGAATTAACTTCTTGTAAAAGTTCAGCAGTGAATTTGGATCTTTACTTTCATCTGCCACATTGATCGTCTTATAATCGGAACCAACCGGTAACCAGGTTTTCTTCGTTGTACTGAAGCCGGCCTGACTATCAGCATTCCACTGCATCGGGGTTCGTTCCGCGTCGCGGCCCTTTTCACGAGGCCAGCCGATCTTGCCGATCGGGTCCTGCACGTCTTCTTTGCGCCTGGGCAAGTGATCGGTCATGCCAATCTCCTGGCCATAGTAGAGCAGCGCGGAGTCTCTAGGCGTCAGCAACAGCGTGGCGATTAAACGCGCCACGGCATCGGCGTGTCCTTTCTGGTCGTAGCGCTCGGTGCTGCGCGGGTTGTCATGGTTATCAAAGGCAAACAGCGGCGTATTGCCTTTGATCTTGGTTTCGGCGTCCACCAGCAATTGCCTTGCCTTGGCTGTATCGAAGCTGTTCACGAAGCCGTACTGCAGATCCATCGGCAATTGCAGTTCGTCGTTGTTCTTGCCATACATCAGAGCCAGATCGTTAGCGTTGTTGAGATAAGTCTCGCCAATCAGAACGCGCCCCGGATACTCGTCCGTTACCTTGCGCAGCTCACGGAGAACGTCATGCACCTGGGGCAGATTGTCTGTGTAGACCGTGTCGTGGTTAGGATCGCCGAACTTATTGGTGCCGGATGTGATGGGCTCGTCGCGCAGCGCGGGATCCTCAAACAGGTGAGTCACGGCATCCAGGCGAAAGCCTGCTACACCTTTCTGCATCCAGAAGCGAAGCACGTCATACATCGCATTCCTGACATCGTTGTTGCCCCAGTTCAGATCGGGCTGCTCCTTATAGAACGCGTGATAGTAGAACTGGTTGCGCGTATCGACGTACTGCCAAGCCGAGTGCCCAAAGATGGAGATCCAGTTATTCGGCGGTTGCTGGTTGGCCTTGCCGTCCTGCCAGATGTACCAATCGGCCTTCGGGTTGGTGCGTGACGATTTGGACTCAATAAACCAGGGGTGCTGGTCGGAGGTGTGGTTCAGCACCATATCGGCAATGACACGAATGTTTCGCTTGGTGGCCTCCGCCATCAAGCGGTCAAAATCAGCCATGGTGCCGAACTGAGGATCGATCCCTCGATAATCGGAGATGTCGTACCCGTAGTCGATCTGCGGCGAAGGAAAAAACGGCGTGATCCAGATAGCGTCAACACCCAAATCCTTCAAGTAGTCGAGATGTGCGGTGATGCCGTTCAGGTCTCCGATACCATCGCCGTTTGCATCGCCGAAGCTGCGCGGATAGATCTCATAGATCACCGCGGCTTTCCACCAATTGCTGTCGGAATCCGCAGCCCGGGAAACAATTGGATTCAACACGAGGGTCGAGACCGCAGCTAAAATAACCCGACACAAAGGACGGCGCACGTTCTGGAAACGCATACGCCATCCATGTTAGTCGAAGCGAACTGACTTACTGGCTGACTAACTCCGGCCGAGCTCCGATGTTACGCAGGCAGTGATCAACCCAGAGCTTGGTTAACTTCTCTTGTGCGCCATTCTGGGTCAAGCGCGAACGCAAACTGCTGAACTCCACATGATCAAGCGGCTGGTCCTGATTGAAGCAGGAGAACACCACCGTCTCCTTGCCAGTCACTGGATCTTTGTGCATTTGCAAACACTGAGCACAGATCTCTTTCATCATGCACTGCATGGGCGAGTTGATACTGCCGATGGCCTGGTGATCAGGCTTCAGATAAGGACGCAGCACCGAGTGGCGAGCTTGTTGCACAGCCTTCATCATGCCGTCGGATCCGATGACAATCAGGCGGTCAACGGTGTTCAAAGGAATTTGGGGATCACCAAGATCACCCTGCGCGTAAGCGGTCATGGCTTCTACGATATTTCCCACGAAAGCACTGTCCTCCATACGGCGAGGCGTGAAGCCCGGCGGCTCGTCGCAAACCCAGATCACGACATCGGCAGCCTGCTCGATTTCGTCGATCTTGTACCGATCGATGATCTTCTTGTAGCCGGCAAAGTAAACAACGCGGGAACCCTCCTCACGCAGTTTCTGCCCGATGGAGAACAGCACTGCGTTACCCAGACCGCCGCCTGCCAGCAGAACAGTTTCGCGCGCGGGCGTCTCGGTCGGGGTACCGGTTGGACCCATCAAGATCACAGGGTCACCTGGTTTGAGGAGCGCGCAAAGATCCGAAGAGCCACCCATTTCAAGAACGATGGTGGAGAGCAGACCCTTCTCCCGATCGACTTTGGCCCCAGTGAGCGCAAGACCTTCCATGGCCAGGACCGTCGAGTCGGTACGCGGCGCCAGCGACTCATAATTCTGCAAGCGATAAAACTGCCCGGGCAGAAACGCACGCGCCGCGATAGGAGCCCGAACAACAATTTCAACGATGTTCGGCGTTAATCGAATAACGTCGTCGATCACCGGCCGCAGCTCATCATCAAGCTTCGCTAATAGGTGTTCAGGAGCAGGCTCAGTCTGCTGCTGCTTAGCCAGCATTCTTGAAACCACGGGGAAACCGCGTTTCGCACTGCCCATTGCCTTAACGACGTTGCCCGAGAACGAAGGATGCAGATCACCAAAGAAGCTGACGGCGCGCCCATCCGGCTGATGGGAAATCAGTACATGTGTTTTGATCGGCTTCACGCTGCGCTCAGGACTAACGGGCTGACCTTCCTCGTCCTCAGCCTGAAAGTAGCGGCCGTCAAGCGTGAAATGATCTACGTCCTCACGCGCCAACACTGTATTAGGTTGCGTTCCGGCAGCCACAAGAATGCTGCGCGCCGGTAAGGTGAACTGTTCTCCGGTGGCAATCAAGCTGCCGGCAGCTTCATCGAACCCTTGACGTTCCACGCGCAGAGCTTTGGCACTCCCGTACTCGTCAACTTCCACTTCTTGCGGGGCCAGACACTCGGCAAAGCTTACGCCTTCCTCAAAGGCCTTGGCAATCTCCTCGTGATTAAGCGTGTAGCTGGGAGCATCAATCATGCGGCGGCGGTAGACAATGGTTGCGCCACCCCAGGAACGAAGCAGTTCGATGATGGCGGGACGACGGCCATCGCGAATGGCTGCCTTGCGCTCGGCCTGAATGGCACGAGCGTGCTGGAGCAATTCTTCGGCGACTTCGGCTTCTTCCGGAGTCCAACGAGCCCGGATCGATTGTTCGCCGATCTCTTGCGCCAGCAATTCAAAGCGCTTCAGGAACTTCTCAACCTGAACCACATAGTAGGAGAGCGACTCAGTTGCGGTATCGATGGCAGTTAAACCGCCGCCGACCACCACAATGGGGAGCCGAACCTGCAGGTTCGCCAGAGACTCATATTTGGCTGCGCCAGTTAATTGCAAGGCCATCAGAAAGTCAGAAGCCTGCCGCACGCCGCGCACCAGACCATTCCTCATCGGGATAACAGTGGGCCGGCCTGCTCCGGCACAGAGAGCAATGTGATCGAAGCCCATTTGGAAAGCGCTCTCCACCGTCATGGTGCCGCCAAAGCGAACGCCGCCATACATGGCAAACTGCCCGCGGCGCTCCAGCAACAGCCGGATCACCTTCAAGAAGTTTTTATTCCAGCGCACCGTAATTCCATATTCGGCAACCCCACCGAAACCGGCCATCACTCGTTCATCCAGGCGCTCGTAAATTTCGGTGATGTCGTGTATAGGACGGAAGGCGACTCGATGCCCATAGGGATCAACACCCGAGATGTCCGCAGGCAGCGGCTCCAACTTTAGCCCGTCTACCGCCATGACGGTATGGCCGTCATTCATCAGGTGATGTGAAAGCGTGAACCCCGCGGGTCCCAATCCGACGACCAGCACCTTGCGCTTAGAGTCGGAAAGCGGAAATGGACGGACGATGTTCAGCGGATTCCAGCGTGTCAGCAGGCTGTAGATCTCAAAACCCCAGGGCAGATCAAGAATGTCTTTGAGGGTGCGCGTCTCTACCTGCGGAATATCGACCGGATCCTGCTTCTGGAAGATGCAAGCCTTCATGCAGTCGTTACAGATGCGGTGCCCGGTCCCGGCGCACATCGGATTGTCGATTGTCACGGCCGCCAGCGCGCCGATTGGGTTACCCTGGCCTTTCAGGGTATTCATCTCCGAAATCTTTTCGTCGAGCGGACAGCCCGCCAACGCTACCCCGAACACACTTGACTTGTATGCGCCGTTCTTCTCTTTCAGCCCGGTGGAGCAACTGTCTTTACCTTGGTTGTGGCACTTGATGCAGTAGTGGGCCTGGTCGAGCGCGCCGGTCAGGTCAGTGCCCGGATCCGTTAACTGAAAGCCTTCGCGATAGCGCCAGTGGTCACTGCTCACTTCCAGCCGCACCAGCTCTCCTTCGCGTACGGCGTCAGCGTGCACCAGGTGGTTCATGTCCAGCTTATGCGGCATCTTAAACAGGATGCCGTCCGCATGATTCCGCTTGCCTGCCGGCGACAACGTGGCCCAAGCGGCATACTGGCTCGCTAGCTGAAGATGGTGCGCGTGCTCGACTTCTGTTTCCAACCAACGATTGACATGGTTGGCGAAGCTCAATTCAGAAAATGGCTCTTCCGTCAGCATCTCCAATTGAGCACGCAGGCCGAGGCCATCGAGCTCAATAGCGCGCTCTTCGGTGTAGCCGGTCAGAGCCTTACGCTGCACGAACCGCCGCTTCACTGAGTAGAGCGGCGCAAGCGCAGAATGCCGCGCCTGCAGATCACGAAGTTCGCGCTCAATGCCGAACAGGTTGCCTAGAAAATCTTCCACATAGGGCGCCAGTGCGATCAGCAACTCGGAATACTGTTTGTCGGCCAGGGCGGAAGGATCGCGGCGGGCAGACTCAAGCCTGTCTCTCAAGCCATCGTCAGTTCTACTTAACTCCTGGATGAAAACTTCGTCCAGCCGTTGAAGCCCCGCTGTCTGATACAGCTCTTCGAAGGAGAATCCAAAGGGAAGAGAAAGGATCGGGTGGTTCAAAGAATCAGTTTGTGTATTCACAGCGGTGCGGTTTGCGGCAACTGCCTAAGGTTCCGAATATTGGATCCCAGCTGGCAGCAGATAGATTCGGCTCCCGAAAATCTGCGGGCGACCGTATTTCTATTTTCGCAGATTTATAAGGAAAACGTAGGATCCGGCTGCCTAAGCGCAAGCGCTCACCTCCGGTATGGTTAAGGTATGCATCTGGAACGAACCATTCTCCGGAAAGTAGGAGAAGCGATCAGCCGATTTCAGATGATCCGGGATGGGGATCATGTAGCTGTGGGAGTGTCGGGCGGCAAGGACTCGCTGACCTTGCTGGAGGCGCTGGTCCTCCTACAAAAGCGGGCGCCGATCAACTTTCGGGTAAGCGCCTTCACCATTGAGCAAGGCAAGTTCCTGCGTCCTATCCAGCCAGTAGGCGAATACCTCCGGAGCCGCAACATCGATTGGACCTACGTGCACGATCAGGCTTCGATCGATCTCATTGAGGACCAACCTGATCATGGTTGCGACGTGTGCAGCCGTTTCCGGCGTCGAGCAGTGTATAGTGTTGCGCGGAAGTTGGGTGCGAATGTAGTCGCGCTCGGCCACACTGCCGACGATTTCTGCGAAGCTTTTTTGCGCAACGCCATGTTCACAGGGCGCACGAGTGCGCTGCCGCCAGTTACTCTGTCGCGCGCCGGCGAGTTCCGTTTGATTCGACCGCTGGTGTACGTCACCGAAGACCTTACATCTGCCTTCGCCGCAGCAATGGGCGCACCGGTAATTCCTTGCGGCTGTTCGCAAAAAACCGGCACGGTTCGCAACACGATTCGTACTTTTCTGTCCACCATGGAAGGGGAAGGCCATTCAGTTAAAGAAAGCTTGATTGGCGCAATGGGGAATATTGAAACCAAGCGCCTGCTGGACCCTCGCTACTTCACGCCGGCCGATGAGACAGACGATGGTGAACGTGCCGGCGCCCAATTGATTGCGCTCCAGTTGCCATAGTGCCGTTCGCTCATGCAATTGCAAGTACTCAATTGACGGCTAAATGCTTTGGCTACGGCTCCCGAGGTGGAGTGCCGCCACGCCTCCAGTCAGAAGATGCACTTCAGTCTTCTCAAAACCGGCGCTCTCCATCATGCTGCGCAGTTGTTCTGCTTTGGGAAAGCGGCGGATGGAGTCCGGCAGGTACGTGTAAGCGTCGCGCGAACCTGAGATAACGGTTCCTATTACCGGCAGCAGAATCTTGGAATAAAAGCCATACGCAAGGCGCATGAAAAAGTTTGTGGGGTGCGAGAACTCCAAGATGGCGAGGCGGCCCCCTGGCTTCAACAAACGATGCAGTTCGACCAAACCCGCACTGTAATTGGCCAGATTGCGAAAGCCGAAAGAAATGGCGACAGCGTCGAAGCTGCGATCTCCAACTGGCATGCGCAGGGCGTCAGCTTCTAAGAGCAGCGCTCGGAAACCACGTCGTCTCGCCTTGTGCGCAGCAGCGGTCAGCATCGGGTGGCAGAAATCGGCGCCGACAATCTGCGCTTTTGCAATGCGTTCGAAGTCGAGCAGAACGTCTCCGGTCCCGCAACACAGGTCAAGCACACGGGCTTGTGGGTTGCCTAGGGTAAGAGCGAGCCGCTTCATGAGAAATCGTCGCCAGCCCCGGTCAATATTGAAGGACAACAAGTGATTGAGCAAGTCGTAGCGGCGCGCAATCTGGCCGAACATACGCTCGACCCACTGCGAAGCCTGCTCTTCATTGATAGTGCCGGGGGGAGTGGTACCGCGTTGGGCAACCGCCGCTACGGTGGAGGGTGACTTCATTGGAGGGTGTCTACAATCGCTCGACGGATTACGTGGTCGGCTATGCCCGTGACAATCTGGACCTCACCGATGGCGGTGGGCAGGACGAAATGCACTTTGCCGCCCAGTGTCTTCTTGTCATTCAGCAAGCGATTGACCAGGTGATCCGGCGACAAATCATGAGCGGATGGAAGTGGTCCATAGCGGTGGATTGCTTGCGCCATACGATTAGCTGTGGAAGCATCCAGCACGTCCAGTTTGACAGCAAGATCCACGGCAGCGAGCATCCCCCAACCGACAGCTTCTCCATGCAGGAAACGCGTGTATCCGGTTTCGGCTTCCATCGCGTGCCCAATCGTGTGACCGAAATTCAAGATGCGTCGAAGATCGCCTTCGCGCTCGTCCGCGGAAACCACTTCTGATTTGATGCGCACAGCATCTGCAATGGCGCTATCCAGGAAGTCGGGATTAAGCGCTAAGATCTCCGCAGCATGGCGGCACAGCGATTCGAATAGGGCGGGATCCCGGATCACACCGCACTTCAGCACTTCAAATAAGCCGGCCCGCACCTCCCGTGAGGGCAGGGTTGACAACAGATCAGGATCGATCAGCACTGCAAGTGGATGGTGAAAGCTCCCGATCAAATTCTTACCACCTTGCAGGTTCACGCCGGTCTTACCACCCGTAGCCGCATCCACTTGGGCAAGCAGCGTCGTTGGAATCTGCAGGACCGGAATTCCACGCATGTATATCGCTGCTAAGAAGCCGCTGACGTCCGTTACGATTCCGCCGCCGAAGCCGATCACCATGCTCGTGCGGTCAGCGCCGAGTTCAAGCATTTGATCGGCAAGCGACTCGACAATCGCAAGCCGCTTGTTCGATTCGCTTCCCGGGAAGAAGAGGGCATGCCAGCGCTCAGGCTTAGTCCACTGGGTCCGCAACAACGCCCCATGCAGGCGCCAGACATCCTCGGTAGTAACAACAAAAATCTGACCGGCTTTCTCCGGCAGATACCGTGTCAGGTGGTGAATGACGCCACGCTCAACTATGTTCGGGTAGACGCAGCCGGGCGTCTGGACCGTGAAGACCGGCATCTTTAACCCGTTGTACCATTGTGGTCATTACGGCCTCCTCCCATCACATAGTTACTGATTTTGTTGTCGTGGGGGCCGGGGTTGCGGGTTTACGAGCAGCTATTGAACTGTCAAGCGTCGGCCCGGTTCTAGTTGTTGCCAAAGACAGCTTGATTGAATCGTCCTCTGAGTACGCGCAGGGCGGTATTGCTGTCGCACTCAGCGACGATGATGAGCTCGAACTGCATGAGCAGGACACTATCGCCGCCGGCGATGGACTTTGCAACGTGGATGCCGTGGTGACGTTGGTAGAAGAGGGACCTTCGGCTATCGAACAATTGATCGGCTGGGGCACTGCGTTCGACAGGAGCGGAAGTGGGTTGCTGTTTGCGCGCGAGGGCGCACATTCACGCAATCGGGTTCTGCACGCCGATGGAGACTCGACCGGACGCGAGATTGTGCGTTCTCTCCGCCAACACGTCAAAACATTGCCGAACGTGACCTTTCGCAGCTTCTCTGCCGTGACTGATCTGATTTTGGAGGATGGCAAATCAATCGGCATCACTGCGCTGGACGTTAAGAGCAACACCACGGTGCATGTGCTGGCTCGGGCCGTTCTGCTGGCAACCGGCGGCTTGGGACGTGTCTTTGAGAACACCACCAATCCGGACGTAGCTACGGGAGATGGCGTCGCTTGTGCATTTCGTGCAGGCGCACAAATCTCTGACATCGAGTTCGTTCAGTTTCATCCGACAGCGCTATATGTCCCAGGTGCACCCCGATTTCTGTTGAGCGAGGCGCTGCGAGGCGAGGGTGCATACCTGCGTAACGGCAGTGGTGAGCGCTTTATGGCCCGTTACCACCCGATGGGGGAATTGGCGCCGCGCGATGTCGTGTCCCGGTCCATCGTCATGGAGATGCGCGCTACCGGCGACGACAGCGCCTTTCTCGATTTGACACATATGACGCCCGGCTTCATCAGCAAGCGTTTTCCGCGGGTGTATCAGACATGTTTGCGACACGGAGTTGATCTGAAAACGCGATCGGCGCCTGTTCGTCCGGCAGCTCACTATGCCATGGGCGGAGTCAGAACAGACCTTTTCGGGCGCACTACAGTAGAACGGCTGTTTGCCGCCGGAGAAGCTGCCTGCACTGGTGTACACGGGGCAAATCGACTGGCCAGCAACTCGCTGTTGGAAGCACTGGTCTTTGGCGCGCGCGCCGGGCGTGCCATGCGGGAGGCGGCCGGGCCGTTGCCGTCCCGAAATCCGGCAGTTTCCACCCCGCTGTTTCCTCCCATGCCTGAGCGAGAGTTACGCACGCTAAGCTGGAATTCCTGTGGTATCTTGCGCACCGGACCGGAGTTGAAAGCTGCTTACCGTAAGCTACAGGACCAGATGCTGCTGCCCATGTGTGACGCTTCGCGCGCCGACTATGAGCGGAGAAATATGCGAGATGTCGCCGTGCTGATTGCCCAGGCGGCACTGGCGCGCGAGGAGAGCCGGGGCGGTCACTATCGCGTCGACTTTTCAGCCAAATCCCCAGCTTTTGAAAAACACTCCATCCTGCACAAACGGGGCGATCAGCTCGATGCTGACCTATCCTTTGCCTGATCAACGACCGCCGGCGGCTGCCCCTCTTCTAGCCGGTTGCCTTTTACTTGCTGCCGTGCCGGTTGCTCATGCCAGTGCGATTGGAACGGTCTGGACCACGCTCTGCATATTGACAGCTTCAATGCTGATAACCTGGGGCGCGGAATCGGCCCAGTTTTTCGTTGCGCAAGGTTTTGCACTCGCCATTCTGGCGCTCATGCAGACACTGCCGGAGTTTGCGGTGGAAGCAGTACTCGCCTGGAAACAGCAGACGAGTCTGCTGCTGGCCAACTTGACCGGTGCCCTTCGACTTCTCACTGGTCTTGCCTGGCCTGCTATCTACTTAACGGCGAGCATCGTTCATCGCAAGCGTACGAAGCAACCGCTGCGCGCCATTGACTTGGATCATCATCACAGCGTCGAAGTTATTGGCCTGGCTTTGCCGCTGCTCTATGTAACCTTCGTTTGGTGGAAGAGCCGCCTGGAACTGTACGACGCGGTAGTGCTGGTTGGGCTTTACGCGGCTTACCTGGCAATCTTGTCGCGACTCGCGCCCGAGCAGCACGAAGGCATGGAGGATCTCGAGCTCATTCCAAAGAAGATCGTGACTGCGCGGCCGCTCTATCGCACTCTCGCCATCTTCGGCCTTTTCGGCATTGGTGGCGCAATCATTTATCTCACCGCCGAACCGTTCCTGGGCAGCCTGATCGCCCTGGCTACCGCCATCGGTATTCCAAGCTTCATTGTTATCCAATGGCTGGCGCCGGTCATCTCCGAGTTTCCCGAATTGCTTTCGACTTTCTACTTCGCCCGGCAGGAATCCAAGGCTTCTGTGGCGTTAATGAACATTGCCTCCAGCAACATCAACCAATGGACGCTGCTGATCGCGATGCTTCCCGTTGTGCTTTCGTTGAGTCATGGCTCTGTTAGCGCGCTCCATCTGAATCCCGAGCAATCGTCCGAACTTCTTCTTACTATCAGCCAAAGCGTCGTGGCTCTGACAATCCTGGTCAACATGCGCTTCGACTGGTGGGAGGCAGCTGCCATGTTCGTGCTTTTCGCGTCTCAGTTTGCCCTTGGAAGCACGGTCGGCGGGCAGACGGCAAGAACGTCCATCACGATCGCATTCCTCATCTGGGCGGCTTTGGAAGTTCTGCGCATGGCCTTCCGCCGCAAAATGCCGGAAGCGATTGGCAGCTTCACCAATACCTGGCGCACACAGATTCGCTCCTAACTTCCGAAGCAGCCGCGCTGTATCTTGGAACTCACTATGCTTCGCCGAATCGGTGCCCGGGTTGTCTGGGCTGTTCTCTCCGTCCTCGCCGCGCTCGCTCTTGCCGTACTCACAACCAGCGGTGGCGAACCGGTAAACAGCCTGTGGCTCATCACTGCTGCGGTATCTATCTTTCTGCTAGGCTTCCGCTTTTACGGCAGGTTCATTGCTGTTCGCGTCTTGCAATTGGATGATCGCCGCGCTACACCCGCCGAACGTTTCCAGGATGGTCAGGATTTCGAGCCCACTAACAAGTGGATTCTGATGGGCCACCACTTTGCAGCCATCGCCGGCCCAGGTCCGCTCGTCGGCCCGACGCTTGCCGCGCAGTTCGGCTACCTTCCCGGCGTGCTGTGGATTCTAGTCGGCGCGGTGCTGGCCGGGGCTGTTCAGGATTTCATCATCTTGTTCTGCTCAGTCAGGCGTAATGGCAAAACGCTCGGCCAGATCGCGCGTGACGAAATTGGCAAGGTCGCTGGCTTCGTTTCGCTCATTACGGTGCTGCTCATCATGATTGTGCTGCTGGCGGTGGTAGCGCTGGTTGTGGTGAACGCCCTGAAAGGCAGTCCCTGGGGTACGTTTACTATCGCCATGACCATGCCCGTTGCGATTTTGATGGGCCTTTACCTGCGCTTCTTGCGGCCGGGCAAAGTTCTCGAATCTTCTCTTCTCGGCTTCGGTCTGGTCATGCTGAGTATCTATGGCGGCAGCGTCGTTGCTGCTTCCCCGGCGGCACGCTGGTTCACATTCAGCGGCGTCGCCCTGTCGATTGCACTGGTGATCTATGGCTTCTTTGCCAGTGCCCTGCCCGTCTGGTTTCTCCTTGCTCCGCGCGACTATCTCAGCACCTTTGTCAAGCTCGGCGTCATGTTTCTGCTCGCTGGGGGAATCCTACTGAATCATCCAACCCTGGCTTTGCCGCCGCTGACTCGGTTCGTGGATGGAACCGGACCCATCTTCGCCGGCAAAGTCTTTCCGTTCTGCTTCATCACAATCGCCTGCGGAGCGATCTCTGGATTCCACTCGCTTATTTCTTCCGGGACCACGCCCAAACTGCTCGCAAAAGAATCACACGCCTGGCCTATCGGTTACGGCGCCATGCTGCTGGAAGGATTCGTCGCCATTATGGCGATGGTAGCCGCAGCTTCGCTACAGCCGGGCGTTTTCTTCGCGGTTAACTCGGCGCCCGGTATTGTCGGCACGGCTCCGGCCGCCATTGTGCAGACTGTCTCCTCCTGGGGCTTTCCAGTTACGGTCGACCAAATGTCACAGCTGGCGCACGATGTTGGAGAGAAGACTCTGTACGGCCGCACGGGCGGCGCTCCCTCGCTCGCTCTCGGCATGGCGCAGATCTTTGGTGGCGTATTTGGTTCGGGAGCTTTCGGTAGAAGCTTGCTTGCTTTCTGGTACCACTTCGCTGTCATGTTCGAGGCGCTATTTATATTGACGATCATCGATGCGGGGACCAGAGTGGGTCGCTTCATGCTGCAGGATCTACTCCAGAACGTTCCTGCACTCGCCGGCAGGGTGAAAGGCCGCCCAGGCACGCTGGTCACCAGCGCCATCGTGGTTTCCCTGTGGGGTTACTTCCTCTACCAAGGCGTCATCGATCCGCTCGGCGGGATCAACTCGCTATGGCCGCTCTTCGGTATCTCCAACCAGCTGCTCAGCGCCATTGCGCTGTGCGTTGCCACTACCGTCCTGATTAAGATGCACGGGTACCGCTACGCTCTTGTGACAGCTGCGCCTTTGCTCTGGATAGTCATCGTGACGTTCAGCGCGGGGCTGACCAAAATCTTTTCGTCCGACCCGCATCTTGGCTTCCTTTCGCACGCGGCAGCTCTGGCCGCTCTTCTGGGAAGCGGTCAATTCACTGCGGACAAAGTGGTTCAGACGCAAGCAATCATTTTCAATGAAAGGCTGGATGCGGGTCTGACCGCGCTGTTTCTCCTGCTAGTCACGATCATTATCTTCGAGTCAGTACACACCTGGGCCAATCTGCTCCGGGGCACCCGGTCCGCGGCCACAGCCGAAGCGCCTTTCGTTCTCTCTTCCATTACGGCGGAGACTATATGAAGCTCCTGCGGCGACTGGTGCAACTAGCTGTTTCTCTGGCTCGCGAACTAGCAGATGAGGGCGGTTATCGTCGTTATCTACAACAGAGCGGCGCCGTGCATTCAGGTGAAACGTGGCGCTGCTATATCGATGGCCGCCATCGCCGTAAGTTCCAGAACGCTAAGTGCTGCTGATCGCCTCTGCCACCATCTGCCGGACCAGGCTCGTTGCCTTGTTCCCCTCGCCTGCCCGGAACAGCGCCAGCGCTTCAGAATCGACAATGCGGTACCAAAGCTCCTTGCGCTTTTCAAAACCCGTCACCTCGGCCGAAATCTGACTGCGCAACTCCGTTAACAGATCCAGCAACTCTTTATACTCAGGCCCTACCTCGCGTTGCAGCTTCTCTTTCAATCGAACCGCAACAGCAGGCGCAACCCCATTTGTCGAGATGCCGATGGTGAGCTCGCCCTGGCGATGAATGGAGCCGTGGCTGAACCGGCAGTTTCTGGGGTCGTCAACTGCGTTGCACAGGATGCCCCGCTGCTCTGCCATACGGAAGATTTCGGCGTTATCGGGCCGGCTGGTAATTACCAGGAAACACGCGTCCAGATCGGTAGGCAGGAAGTTGCGCCGCTCCCAAGAGATCAACCCATCCTGCACCAGATGCTCAATCTCTGGGACAGCTGTCTCGTTCACGTAACGAACCACCGCGCCAGCCTCCGCCAGGGCCTTCACCTTGCCTGCTACTTCATAACCTTCGCCCGTCACCAGGCATCCTTTGCCGGTGAGATCCAGATAAGCGGGATAACGAAAATTCACGTATGCAGCCTGCGAAAGCCGATGGTACCAGTCGATTCCTTTTATGCTGTAGGTATTGCCGACTCCGCGTCTTTTCCTGATCGACAGCTTCGGATTCATCTTTCGCGCTTACCATGCTCGTGCCCGCAGCGGCGCTCCCCCCATGCGCACCGCAACCGGCCTGTCTACCGAAGCAATCTTCATCTTCCACAACATGGTGCGGAAGCTGCTGACCAGCTTTAAGCCCGATTACATTGCAGCTATTTACGAAAGCACCATTCCCACCTTTCGTTCCGAGTCCTTCGCCGAATACAAAGCCAACCGTACGGAGATGCCGTCCGACCTCAGCCAGCAGCTGCCTCACATCCGGCGACTACTGGAAGCGATGCAGATCCCAATCCTCGAGTTTCCCGGCTATGAGGCCGACGACGTCATCGGCGCGATTGCCTGCCGCGAACCGGCCAAGCCCTTGGAGGTAGTGATCGTTTCCAGTGATAAGGACATGCTGCAGCTGGTGAACGAACGGGTCTTCATGCTGAATCCCATGAAGGACGACGAGTGGTACGACGCCGAAAAGGTTGAGCAGTTCATGGGCGTTAAGCCGACCCAGGTGGCCGATCTGCTGGCGTTGAAAGGCGATTCTATCGATAACATTCCCGGTGCGCCCGGCATTGGCGACAAGGGCGCCAAAGACATCATCACGCGCTTCGGTTCGGTGGAAGCAGCGCTCGACCGAGCCGGTGAGGTTGAGCGCAAGATGTATCGCGAAAGCCTGCTGAACAATCGCGATCAGATCCTGTTGAGTAAACAACTCGCCACGATTCACACCCAGGTGCCGGTGGAGTGGAACCTTGCCGATTTGCGCGCTCAGTCGCCACGCGTTTCTGCCTTGAAGGTCTTATATAAAGAGTTCGAGTTTTTCAGTCTGCTCAAGGATCTTCCGGTAGAGGATGACAGTGCTACCCGCGATTACAAGCCGATCGAGACCGCTGAAGAAATCGGGGCCTGGCTGGATAAGCGGCCCGAGACGCATCCGCTTGCGGTCGCGCTGGATATGACGAACCGCTTCGTGGGCTTGTCGTACTCGATAGGAGAGGGCCGTGCGGTGCCGCTTACTCACCTCGATACGCTGCGTGCGGTACTTCAATCCCAGGACACGTCCAAAATAGTCCATGACGCCAAGGCGTTCTCCCTTGCTGCTGCCGAAGCTGGATTCACTCCTCAGGGCCAAATCGAAGACGTGATGCTCTATGCGTTTCTGCTGAACGCTGAGCCGAATGCCTGCAGCCCCGAGTCGCTGGCCGAACGCTTTCTCGATCGCAAACTGAATGCCGCAGCCGAGCAGCAGGCCGAAGCCACCTTTGCTCTCGCTGAGTTGATGCGTTCGCAGGTCGTCTCTCAGGAGTTGCGCGATGTCTACGACACCATCGACCTGCCTCTGACGCCTGTCCTTGCGCAAATGGAGCGCACCGGTATCCGTGTTGATACCAATGTCCTGGCCGAGTTGTCGGTGCGGCTCTCAGAACGAATCGAAGCCATCGCGCAACAAGTTTACGACCTGGCGGGTCGCACCTTCAACATCAACTCTCCCCAGCAGCTAGGCAAGGTGCTGTTTGAGGAAATGAATCTACCCTCGCCGGTGAAGTTCGGTAAGGGCAAAGTGATCTCCACTGCTGCTGACGTACTGGAAGGGCTGGCGGCCGGCTACCCGGTGGCACAACTGGTCCTCGAATATCGCCAGCTGACGAAACTAAAAGGCACTTATATCGATGCAATACCGTTGCTGATTCGTCCAATGACTGGCCGTGTTCATACAACCTTCAACCAGACTGGTGCAGCTACCGGTCGGCTTTCGTCGTCGAACCCGAACCTGCAGAACATTCCTATCAAGACTGAGGAAGGCCGCGAGATCCGCGCTGCGTTTGTTCCCGAGGACGGTTGGACGCTGGTGGTCGCCGACTACTCTCAGATTGAGCTTCGCCTGCTTGCCCATATGTCCGGAGATGCGGTTCTGGTGGATGCCTTTACCCATGGCCAGGACATCCACACGCGCACAGCTGCTGAAGTCTTCAAAGTGGACCCGCTGATGATCACGCCAGAGATGCGCCGGTCCGCCAAGGCTGTCAACTTCGGCATCGTCTACGGCCAGACGCCGTTCGGCCTGGCCCAGACGCTCGGCATTGATCGCAAAGAAGCCGAACTGTACATCTATCGGTACTTTGAGCGCTATGCAGGTGTGCGCGAGTTCATTGACCGTACGGTGGAAGAAGTGCGTGAAACCGGAGTCAGCAAGACCCTACTAGGAAGACGTCGGCCGATCCCCGACATGAAAAGCCGCAACCCTGCAGCGCGCTCTTTTGCCGAACGCACAGCGGTCAATACGCCTCTGCAAGGAACGGCGGCTGATCTGATCAAGGTGGCTATGATCCGAATCGCGGCGCACCTGGAGCGCGAGCGGATGCAGTCGCGCATGCTGCTGCAAGTCCATGATGAGTTGGTGCTGGAAGCGCCGTCGGACGAACTGCAAGCAGTATCAGAACTAGTCAAATCGGAGATGGAAAACGTGTACAAACTGAGAGTGCCATTGGTTGCCGAGGTAGGCAGCGGCCCAAACTGGAGGGACGCCAAGTGAAGCGCTATCTGCTGCTCCTGTCCATCCTTCTACTACTGGCTGGGTGTGGAGGGTCGAAGAAACGGGCCGAGTCGGCGCCAGCTCCCCCTCAATTCAAAGTGCAGCTGGATACCACAAAGGGGCCAGTCGTCATCCTGGTTCATCGCGACTGGTCTCCCTTGGGAGCAGATCGCTTCTACGAGCTGACGCGCATGGGCTACTTCAACGGCAACTACTTCTTTCGTGCCCTGAAAGGCTTCATCGTGCAGTGGGGTATGAACGGCGATCCGGAGAAGAATAAGACCTGGAGCGAGATCCAGATTAGAGACGACCCGCAGAAGGTGCAGAACAAGGTGGGCACAGTGGTGTTTGCGGCAGCCGGGCCGAACTCTCGCACCACTCAAGTGTTCATCAATCTGCGCGACAATAGTGAGGCTCTGGACCCGCAAGGATTCACGCCCTTTGGCGAAGTGATCAGCGGCATGGACAACGTACTTAACTTTTATACCGGGTATGGTGAGGGCGCGCCGCAAGGAGCCGGGCCCAGTCAGGCTGCCATCTCCGAAAACGGCAACCCGTATCTGGAAGAGCACTTCCCGAAACTGGACCATATCAAGAAGGCGACGGTCGTTCCCTGATCGCCCCAACTCTATTCATTGATCTTTTTTGAGGTTCTTATGCGTTTTGTCCCTATCTCATTTTGTGGCCTGTTGATGTCTGTCTGTTTGGGCGCGCAAGCACTTCCGCCTGAAATCACGCGCGGACCATCCATTGAAGGGGTCACCGAGTATGACCTTTCGAACGGCCTGCGCGTTCTGCTGTTCCCTGACCCGACCAAGACCACAACCACGGTCAACATCACTTATCTGGTTGGTTCGCGCCATGAGGACTACGGCGAGACAGGAATGGCGCATCTGCTGGAACATTTGATGTTCAAAGGCACGCCGAATCACCCCAACATTCCTCAGGAGCTGACCGAGCACGGCGCCCGCCCAAACGGAACTACGGACTACGACCGAACCAATTACTTCGAGACGTTTAAATCGACCGATACCAACCTGAGCTGGGCCCTGAACCTGGAGGCCGACCGCATGGTGCATTCCTATATTGCCAAGAAGGATCTGGACAGCGAGATGACCGTAGTGCGCAACGAATTGGAGATGGGCGAGAACAACCCGACCAGCATTCTTTTCGAACGCGTACTCTCCACCGCTTACCTATGGCATAACTATGGAAAGTCTGTAATCGGCGCCCGCTCCGACTTGGAGCATGTACCGATTGAGCGGCTGCAGGCGTTCTATGGAAGGTACTATCAACCGGACAATGCAGTTCTGACAGTAGCCGGCCACGTTGAAGAAGCCAAGACACTGGCCTTGATCGTGAAAGATTTCGGTTCCATTCCACGGCCAACGCGCACTCTGCAGAAGACTTATACCGAAGAGCCCACGCAAGATGGAGAGCGCTCGGTGACGCTACGCCGGGTTGGTGATGCAAAGGTGTTGATTGTCGGGATGCACGTACCTGCACTGGCGAGTCCTGACGGAGCACTCGCAGACCTGGTGGGAGATATCTTCGGAAACGCGCCCTCCGGACGTTTGTACAAAGCATTGGTCGAGACAAAGAAGGCCGGCTCGGTGGGCGCATTTGCCACAGATTCCCGGGAGCCTGGCATGTTGATGTTGTACGCGCAAGGGACCAAATCTTCTGACCTTAACGAGATCCAGAAAACCGCATTAGGTGTGATTGACGATGTCGAAAGCCATCCCCCTACCGAAGCCGAAGTGAGCCGAGCGAAGACCAAGTCCGAAACGCAGTTCGATCTCCTCACGCGCAACTCAGAGCGGCTCGGCCTCTTTTTGAGCGAGTACATTGCAGCGGGTGATTGGCGCCTGGCCTTTCTAACACGTGATCGGGTTAAGAACGCCACGGTCGCGGAGGTGGACCGCTTTGCCGAAACCTACTTGAAAGAGTCCAATCGAACAGTGGGCTTGTTCATTCCGGTGGATAAGCCGGATCGCGCCCTCATTCCTCCTACGCCTGACGTCCTTGCCCTGGTGAAGGACTATAAGGGCGGTGCAGTCATGGCAGCCGGCGAAAGCTTTGACCCTAGCCCGGCCAACATTGACAAGCGGACGATTCGGGGCGAACTCCAGCCCGGAATCAAGCTTGCTCTGATCAGCAAGAAAACACGAGGCGAAATTGTGAACGCCAACATGCAACTGCACTTTGGGGACGAATCGAATCTACAGGGCAAAGTTCCTCAAGCCCATCTTGCTGCCATGATGCTGAATCGCGGGACCAGCAAACATACTCGCCAGCAGATTAGCGATGAATTTGATCGTTTGAAAGCACAGGTCCGCATCAACGGCTCTGCCACGGGAGCCACCGTCAGCATTCAAACGACAAAAGCTAACTTTCCCCAGGTACTGCGATTAGTTGCCGAAATCCTGCGCGAGCCGTCGTTTCCCGCATCCGAATTTGAAGCGCTAAAGCAGCAACAACTGACGGAACTCGAAGAGCAGCGCACCGAGCCGAGGACCATTGCTTTTCAGAATGCACAGCGACACATTCATCCGTACCCAAAGGGCGACGTGCGCTATGTGGAAACCATTGACGAAGAGATAGCGGAAGTCAAGGGCACAACGCTCTCTAGCGTGAAGGACTTCTACGCCGAGTTTTATGGTGCCAATAAAGCCGAGTTCGCTGCCGTGGGCGACATCGAACCTGAGTCACTACAGAAGTCACTCTCAACTCTGTTCAATGGCTGGACCAGCAAAGCTCAATACCGGCGAGTGGAAACGAATTTCCGGAAGGTGGCTGACGTGAATCAGTCGTTTGAGACTCCCGATAAGGCCAACTCAGTTTTTATCGCTATACAACCGCTGAAGATGACAGACGACAACTCCGATTATCCGGCTTTGCTGCTCAGCAACTACATGCTTGGCGGCGGGTTCCTGAACTCGCGTTTGGCTACCCGCATTCGCGTAAAAGACGGTTTGAGTTATGGCGTCGGATCGCAACTGAGTGTGCCGACAAAGGAAGATGCTTCCTCGTTCCTGACATACGCCATATCAGCGCCGCAGAACACGCCCAGAGTAGAAAGCGATTTCTATGAGGAAATCAAGCGTGCTGTTCAAACCGGCTTCACTGACGGCGAGATCGCAGCTGCGAAGTCTGGGTGGCTACAAAGCCGGCAGGTCAGTCGTGGCCAGGATAACGAGCTTACAAGTCGCTTGACCAATCAGGCGTTTTGGGGTCGAACGATGGACTGGGACGCCCAATTGGAGAGCCGTGTAGCCAAACTGACGCCTGACCAGGTGAACGCCGTCCTGCGCAAATACATCAACCCGGACGAGATTAGTATTTTCAAAGCCGGTGATTTCGCAAAAGCCAAGAGTAGCCGGGCGGCCGATACGTCTGCCCGGTAGCTTTCGAATGCGGTCTGGATGCGAAACTGAAGGGAATGACCGGTAACGCCATCCGTGCGAATTTCCTCAATTTTTTCGCCGGCCAGAATCACAAGATTGTTCGTAGCTCATCGCTAATCCCTGCGAACGACCCCACCCTGCTGTTTACCAATGCGGGCATGAATCAGTTCAAGGAAATCTTTCTTGGATTGGAAAAGCGCGACTACCTCCGTGCGACCTCTTCCCAGAAGTGTGTTCGCGCCGGGGGCAAACATAACGATCTGGAGAACGTCGGCTACACCCGCCGCCACCATACGTTTTTCGAGATGCTTGGTAATTTCTCGTTCGGAGATTACTTCAAGCGCGACGCGATTGCTTATGCCTGGGAGCTGGTAACGGGCTCCAATTGGTTTGCGATGCCGAAGGACCGGCTCTACATCACCGTGTTCCGCGAAGATGACGAAGCCGAAGAGCTTTGGCAAAATGTCACCGGTGTATCGAAATCGCGCATCTTCCGGCTGGATGAAAAGGACAACTTCTGGCAGATGGGCGAGACCGGTCCATGCGGTCCCTGCTCGGAACTGCATTTCGATCTAGGTCCGGAAGCGGCTGAACCGGGGCGCGAAGGGGAACAGTTCCCGCTGGATGGTGGCGGACGCTTTGTCGAAATTTGGAATCTCGTCTTCATGCAGTACGACCGTGCGCACGATGGCAAACTCACCCCGTTGCCGCGTCCGTCGATCGACACCGGCATGGGGCTTGAGCGAGTGGCCGCCATTCTGCAAGGCAAGCTCTCAAACTATGACTGCGACCTGATTGCGCCGATTGTTGAGCGGGCCGCTGAACTCCTTCACGTTCAGCGCGGTGCTGATGCCCGGGCCGAAACCGCGCTGCGGATCAACGCCGACCATGCTCGTGCGGCCGAGTTCCTCATTCACGACGGTGTGCTGCCTTCGAACGAAGGTCGCGGCTACGTCCTCCGCAAGATCATGCGCCGCGCTATGCGTAATGGCCGACTCGCGGGTGCAGCCGAGGGCTATGGCTATTTCACTAAGCTCACCTCTTTCGTAGCGGAACTCATGGCACCTGCTTATCCGGAACTGGAAGAAAGTCGGGCCCGGGTTGCGCTGATTGTCCTCGAGGAGGAAAAGCGTTACGCCTCCACCTTTCAAGTTGCCGAGCGCTTTTTTCAAGACGAAGCCAAATCGGCCGCAGCCGGGGTTCTGCCCGGAGCTTCCGCCTTCAAGCTGTACGATACGTTCGGTCTTGCGCTGGACGAGCAGGAAGAGATGGCCCGCGAGTTCGGCCTCTCCATTGACCGCCCGGGCTTTACCGCCGAGATGGACAAGCAGCGTTCCCGTGCTCGGGCCAGTTGGCGCGGAGCCGACAAGGGGCAGGTTGCCGACGTTTTCAAAACATTGCCGCCGGTTGAGTTCACCGGTCGCACGCAGTTGGAAGCGGAGGTGGAGTTGGCGGCTCTGCTGATTGACAAGCACCCGTCGCAAGCCGCCGTTGACGGAGGTTCAGCCGAGCTTGTCTTCCCAACAACGCCGTTCTACGCCGAGTCAGGCGGCCAGGTCGGCGACACCGGTCTGCTACTCGATCGCGAGACAGGCGAGCGCGTCGCCCTAATCGAAGGCGCCTACAAGGCGACCCCCACTGTTCTGGTACAGAAAGCCCAGCTCCTTAAACCACTTCAGGTGGGCGCTCGTCTGCTTGCTTCAGTTGATAAGACGGCGCGGCTTGCCGTCATGCGCAACCATACCGCCACCCACCTGTTGCAAGCCGCATTGCGCCAGGTGCTTGGGACACACGTCAAACAAGCGGGAAGCGTTGTTGCGCCCGCTCGTTTACGCTTCGATTTCTCGCACTACGCGGCATTGACCGACGACGAAATCACCGAAGTCGAGCGCCTGGTGAATCAACAAATCCTCGCGAACCAGCCGGTGGTGACCGACATCATGAACATCGACGAAGCGCTTGCCACCGGCGCAATGGCTTTGTTCGGCGAAAAGTATGGCGAGCAGGTTCGAGTAGTGACCATCCCCGACTTCAGCCGCGAGCTCTGCGGTGGTACGCACGTGGTGCGAACGGGCGACATCGGCCTGTTCAAAATCGTTGGGGAAGGCAGCATCTCGCAAGGCGTTCGCCGGATCGAAGCGGTTACGGGCAATGTGGCCCTTGATCGGTTTCAGGAAGCCTCAGCCCAACTGACCAGGGCCGGTGAACTGCTGCATGCTTCGCAGTCGGGCGTTATCGAGTCACTCGAAAAAGCGCTGGAAAATGCCCGGGCTTTAGAGCGGCAAATCAGCACGCTGAAAGAGCAGCTTGTCCATCACCAGGTAAGCCAGTTCAAGGGCCGACCGGTAGGCAAGTCGGTGGTCATTGCCGAGCAGGTAGAAGGACTGGACTCCAAGCAGTTACGAACCATGGCTGATGCATTGCGCATCAAATTTCGTAGCGCTGCCATCGTGATTGCCTCGGTAAACGACGGCCGGGTTTCGATTATTTCGGCTGTCAGTAAAGATCTTGCCGGCAAAGTACAAGCGGGCAAACTGGTGGGCGAGGTCGCAAAGGCAACCGGCGGCAAAGGCGGTGGGCGGCCCGACCTGGCAGAAGGCGCGGGTAAAGATAGTAGCGCGTTACCCTCTGCACTCGAGAACGTCTACCGACAAGTTGAGGCTTTGCTGAAACAGTGAGAACCCTTCGAGATAACGAGTCTTTCGACGTAGCGATTGTGGGTGCAGGCCCCACAGGTCTGGCTTGTGGCATTGAGTTGAAGAGGCGCGGATTGAAGCCCATCCTTTTCGATAAGGGCTGCATCGTCAACTCGATTTACCACTACCCGATCAACCTGGTCTTCTTTACCACGCCGGAGCTTCTGGAGATCGGCAACATACCCATGACCTCGCTCAACGAAAAGCCAGGTCGGACGGAAGCTCTGAAGTATTACCGCCGAGTCTCCGATCACTATGGCTTGAATGTTCACCAGTACGAACGCGTGCTCGGCTTCGATGGCGCAGACGAGCATTTCACCATCCGCACTGAGACGCAGGATGGTTTACGCCATGAGTACGGCGCGCGCAAAATCATTCTCGCAAGCGGTTACTATGACATCCCGAACAAGCTTGGGATTCCGGGCGAAGACAGCGATAAAGTCATACACTACTACCGGGAGGCGCACCCCTATTACAACCAGGACGTGCTGCTGATAGGCGCTAAGAATTCTGCCTGTATTGCTGCGCTGGAACTTTTCTGGACGGGCGCACGCGTCACGGTGGTTCACCGCGGCGGCGAAATTTCGAACAACGTGAAGTACTGGATCAAGCCCAACATTGAAAACCGTATCAAAAGCGGCGAGATCAAAGCGTTCTTCCATACCACGGTAAGTGAGATTCTCCCGCATGAGGTTGTTCTGCAAACTCCCGAAGGCGCAGTTACCGTCAAGAACGATTTTGTGTTTGCCATGACTGGGTATCGTCCTGACTTTGAGTTTATGGCCGAACACGGAATCCACCTTGATCCTGCCACCTCCAAACCCATCACGAACACGCAGACGCTGGAAAGCGAACGCGCCGGCGTCTATCTGGCCGGAGTCATCGTGGCTGGTACGCACACCAACGAAATCTTCATTGAAAACGGGCGCTTTCACGGTGAGCTGATCGCTAATGCGATTGAGAAGAGCGTCCGAGCTGCCGCTTGAAGACCATTTGCCCGTATGATGGACCATGCGTCCATTCGCGTTAGCACTGCTGCTGGCAACCGGTTCGCTCCTAGCTGCTGAGACCCACACTCTCGCCGTCTCTCCGCAGTCAGTCTGTTGGGGTTATTATTGGTCGCACGCACGCCCGGCTCTCCGGATTCACTCTGGCGATCGCGTGCAGATCCAGACTGTTTCCGGCAACCCAAATCGGCTCCTTGCTTCCGGGTTACGGCCCGAAGATCTGCAGCCTGCACTCAAAGAGATTTACGAAAAGATCCCAACCGGCGATAGGGGTCCCGGAGGTCACCTGCTGACGGGCCCCGTGTATATCGAAGAGGCCGAGCCCGGCGACGTACTGGAAGTAGACATCGAGAAGATCTCGCTTGATGTCCCTTATGCCTACAACGGCTTCGGACCAACTACTGGCATCTTCCCGGACGACTATCCTTACTCCCGAACGAAGATCATCCCGCTTGATCGTCAGCGCATGGTCGCGAACTTTGCGCCGGGCATTCAGATCCCACTGAAGCCGTTCTTTGGAAGCATGGGTATTGCCCCGCCTGGCGACGCGAAGCTGAACAGCGCCCCACCCTGGATACACGCCGGCAACATGGATCTGAAAGAGCTTACTGCGGGTTCCACCCTTTACATTCCTGTCCACCAAAAGGGCGCTCTCTTTGAAGTGGGTGACGGGCACGCCGGCATGGGCAATGGGGAAGTGGATGTCACGGCAATGGAGACTTCACTTACCGGCACGTTTACATTCATCGTGCACAAGAACGCGTTCATTCGTTGGCCGCGTGCTGAGACTCGCGGGAGCTACATAACCATGGGCTTTAACGAAGACCTGAGTAAGGCGGTGGAGTTAGCCACTCACGAGATGATCGATTTCCTCATGACTGAAAAGCATCTTGACCGCGATGATGCTTACATGCTCACCAGCGTCGCCGTCGATGTGGAGATTACCCAGTTAGTGGATGGCAAGAAGGGCGTACACGCGGTCTGCCCGAAGGCAATCTTCACATCGGGTCGTAATTCGCCTATGATTCCAACTGCGTCTGCCACTCACTAGTAGCGCTGCCAACCAACGCCCTGCAACTGCGGGGCGAACAGGTCAGGATGCAAAATCTCAGCGAAGATCTGTAGTGACTCGACGAGTCGCGGACCGGGCCGGTTCATGTATTGGTTGCCGTCGCATAGAAACACATTGCCAGTTCGAACAGCCGTCAACTCTGTCCAATGAGGCATGGCCGTTAGAGCCCGCATCTCCAGACGAGTTCTAGCTAAGTCGAATCCGCACGGCAGAGCGATGATCACATCCGGGTCAGCCGCCCGTAGTTCGTCGAACTGCATCCACGGTGAGTGCTCTCCCGGCCGGCCAAACAAGTTCTCTGCGCCTGCTTTCGCAAGCAGTTCGGGCACCCAGTTGCCTGCGGCCATCAATGGATCCAGCCATTCGATAGCCGCTACGCGCGGATGCCGGCTGGCCCTCGATGCCCGCTCAGCTAAGTCGTCGACGCGCGACTGAAGTGTTGCGACGGCTTGCTTGCCCCTCTCTGCCACTCCACAAGCCTCTGCCACGAGTCCGATGTCGGTCCAGACGTCGTGAAGTTGCGAGGCACCCAACGCCACAATCTGGGCTTGCACGCCGGTGTCTACAGCAAACGCCGCCTTCACATCCGTGAGACTCACTGCGCATACATCGCATAGCGTTTGCGTGATCACATGAGTAGGCCGCAAGTGACGAAGCATGTCATTGTCAACCCCATACAAGCTCATGGCCGAAGCCAGCCGGCTCTTTACCAATTGGTCGATCTGCCCGCTTGGAACGCTACTGTCGAAGTGAGAGCTCGTGCAGACCGGCAGGTCTTTCACTATCGAAGGGAAGTCACACTCATGCGATCGACCAACCTGATACGCCCCTAAATCGAGCACATGAACGATCTCAGTGGCACTCGGAAGCAGCGAGACAATACGAAGGGTCATTAGTGAGAAAAGCCGGATGATCGCTCAGGGAAGCCGGCCGGGTGGGGTCTTATGGGAGGCAAAAGGGGTTGGAAGTGGTGAGACTTACTGCTGTGGGTCTATTAGCGGAGCAGCCATTCTTCCCTGAGCTGAATCTTAGTCGCGATGACTATCTTGCACCTTAGATTCCAAATCCGAAAGCACTAACAATTCGGCCAAATCGAAGCACTTACCTACGACAGAATATTCGAAGGGCTGAACTTCTTACTGGCGCAGCTTGTATATTTCGCCATGCGATTTCAGTTCCATAAGGATGTTACGATCGCAATGACTTGAGCCTGGACGTCCACCCGCCGCACGAACCGATTCATAGCTGGAGAGACTTCCTCCTTCACCTGCTGACTATTACGATTGGATTGCTGATTGCAGTTGGTATTGAAGGCATTGTCGAATGGCAGCACCATCGACACCTGGCTCATGAGGCTGAAGCGAGCCTGAATAGTGAAATCGCACAGAATCGCAAGACGTTGGCTGCCGTTAGGGACCGGTTACAAACCCAGAAAAAGGCACTAACTCAGGATTTGACGGTTCTGAAGACCATGCGCCCGGGCCCGTTACCGTCAGATTCCATGTCAATCAACATCTCCTTACAAGTGCTTGCAACGTAAGCTGGCGGACAGCGCAGTCGACATGAGCCTTGGCTTATATGCCTTACGAGGACGCCCAGAGGTTTGCAGACGTCTATGAGGAGCAGGATATTCTGTATCGCATGCAGCAGGCCGCAGTGGACGACGGAGTCCATGCGACAGGGATAGTAGCCGGTCGCGAAAAGTTCACCGCGCAGGATATCAACGAGCTGATGAACCGAATTGGAGTCCTCCAGATTCGGCTGCAGTTCGTGGAATCAATTGCTGACCAGCTCGACAAGATTTATCGGCAGAATCAAGCCGACTTTAAGTAACCTCGGTCAGCGATACGTCGCGCAGGTTCTTGGGCTTTTTTCCACGGTTCGACTCGCTCCAGCGGACTAATGCCACGCCGGCAAAGATAATCAGCATTGCAATGAATTCGCGAGTTCCGAACGCCTCCCGGTAAAGCAGCGAACCGAAAAAGACTGCCACAATCGGATTCACAAAAGTATAAATCGAGACAATTGCCACGGGCAGCTTCGTCATCGAGTAAATAAACGAGCTGAACCCGATCAGAGAACCAAAGACCACCAGATACCCAACAGCCAGGCCCGAGTGCCACCCAATAGAGTGCGGCGCTTTCTCAAAGATCATCGCCGGCGCAAACACAGCGAGCCCGGCCGCCAGCTGCTGCACCGCCCCCACCACCAAAGGATGGGCAACGGTGACAACCCGCTTCTGCAGCAAGGCACCGAGTACCCAGCCAAGGGCACTTATCTCCAGCAGCGCGAAACCCGATACAGTACGGCCGCCCAGCCCCTCCTTTAAAAGAGATGGAACAACTAAGAATGCGACTCCAACGAGCCCGATAACCAGTCCGCCGACAGTCGACAGCAATGGCCTTTTCCCACCCGGTAGTAACGCATCAATGCTGACCATCCAGAAAGGTGAAGTGGTGTAGAACAGAGCAGCTAATCCACTTGGCACATACTCTTCGGCAATGGCCAGAAACCCATTGCCTACTCCAATGCAGAGGGCGCCATAAATGGCCGTTAAGAGCAGTGCGCGGCCCCGCGGAAAAGAGGCTCGGCTAAGTGCCGCGGCAACTACCAGAATGCCGCCAGAGATAACGTAGCGGCCGGCGATCAAATAAAGAGGTGGAATCTCTTCAATCGCGATCCGAATCCCAAGGTAGGTTGTGCCCCAGAAGAAGCAGACTGCGGCCAGTGCTAGATAAGCAATGCGGTCCGGGTGTTGTGGTCGCTGGGTTTGGGGAAGCGGCAAGGAATTTCTATTTTCGCAGTGTGCAATGAAATCGATGGACTGTATCTATGGGAAAGGAGAACAAGCATGGTGAAAGAACTGAACGCAGGTGCAGCCGGCACAATCACTCTGGGCGGAGACCTGACTGTGAATCGGCTCGGCTACGGCGCAATGCGCATCACAGGAAAAGGCATCTGGGGTCCGCCCGAAAATCAGGGGGAAGCAATCCGTACCGTTCAACGTGCAGTTGAACTTGGGGTGAACTTTATCGACACGGCCGACTCGTATGGCCCGAACACATCAGAGGAGTTACTTGCCGAAGCACTTGCTCCCTATAAGAGCGGCGTGATTGTGGCGACCAAAGGCGGATGGGAGCGCCCCGGCCCTGGACAATGGACGCACAACGCCAGCCCCAAACATCTGGCCGAAGCCGTGGAAGGAAGCCTGAAGAGACTGCGTCTGGACCGCATCGATGTTTATCAATTGCATACACCCGACCTGGCTGTCTCTTTTACCGCTTCGATGGAGGCGCTGTTGTTAGTTTGTCAAGATGTCGCTTTTATTAACACATGATCTGTCCGTTTTT